>JBAXIO010000012.1:0-132261 GCA_037138335.1 Bacteroidota bacterium | reverse complement strand
AAATGGGTGGTCAATTTGGATCGGCAGAGACTGGTCAAATGAACTGGTTTATCCACAGAGCAAACAGATACTTACTGAAAATCGTTCTTAACTACCTCGTTTGTAAAACCAAAATCAACTTGCTCTTTGATTTACCATACAAAGCAAATCCTAACACTACAAGATGTTTGATAAATAACTCAATGTATCATCCGAACAAGAAAAAAATGAGTGATATTCTGCCTCTCTTGGATGGTAATACAGATTACTACATTGATACGAAAGGCTCTACAAACTCTCTTCACAATCTTTGCTATGAGTTGCTGAAAAAGCACAATCTTCCTACAGATATTCTTGAAATCCATTATTCAAAGAGAGTAAAGAAATAACTGATGAGTATAAGTATGAAAGAAAGTGAATTCACTTTCTTTCATATTAATACCAATAATCCCAATGACAATTGAAACAAAATAAAAAGGAGAAACAATATGGCAAAAGAATTTTATTTACAAAAAGAGGAGAAAACTTATTTGCTTTATACTATTGATGTTGAGGCTTTTATGAATTGGTTGAAGACAGAAGAGTATGAATATGATAATATTTTAGAGGCTGTTGATGAATATATTCAGGACAAGGATTTGACTTATAATAATATTGACACAGAATATGTTAAATCTGAACTTGATGGTATCGATAAGAGTATTGAAGATGAGTTTGAAATGATACAAGACACTAAAAAATATAACCTATAATTACTAAAGAGAATTCTTGCCCGGAAACTGAAAATTAGATGTGGCCACATCTTCGTGTCTAAATTCGTGAGAACCAATAAATCTTCAATAATATCATTATTGAGGTTTTCTCAATAATACTCATTTAGACTATACTTCAACAAGTATCAAAAAAAGATTAAAAATTCCTTGGTTTATACGGGAAAAGATACTATATTAGCATCATAATTACACCACCTATAAATAGTATCGTTATGAAAGTTTATTATTCAAGAGTATCAACTGAAGAGCAGAACTCTGAAAGACAATTACAGGACCTAAATGGATTTGATTATGTTTTCACGGACACTTGCTCTGGGAGTATTGAGTTTTTTACTCGTCCAAAGGGTTCTCAAATTAAAGAACTCATAGATAGCGGGAAATTGACACATTTAGAGATCCACTCAATAGATAGATTAGGCAGAAGCACAATTGATGTTCTGAAAACCTGGCAAGAACTCACAGAATTAGGAATAAAAGTAGTTTGTAGAAATCCAAATCTAACGAATTTCAGGAGTGACGGTTCACAAGATGAAGTCTCACAAATGATTATCTCAATTTTGTCAATAATGGCGAATTTTGAGAGAAAAATGATACTTGAAAGACAAAGAGAGGGTATTGAGATTGCGAAAGAAAAGGGACTATACAGAGGAAGAAAAGTGGGAACGCAAGAAACAAAAGAGAAGTTCCTAAGGAAAGCCAGCAGTCAAAAAATCCTCCATTATATTACTAAAGGATATAAGTATAATGAAATCAGCAAGATAGTTGGTTGTTCCTATTCTACAATAAACAAAATCAAGTATTTACAAAATGATATTGGGGGTCAATTATGAAAGGTTTATTGAAGGTAGTCAAGGGCAAAGTGGAATTATATAATATGAGTGCTCAAAGAGTAAGAACCTATTACACAAAAGGCGATGCGGTTAGAGCAGATTGGTTTGAGGAAGAGAAAGAGAGCGTTTTAGTTCATCTCTCAAGTGGGAAGGTTGTAATCATTAACAGATCCTGTCAGGTCGTCAAAACAATCTAAAACATTTCTGGATGGAATTTCGTCTTAAAATCGTCAAAGAGTTTCAACTTTATCATCTTGAAAAGTTCAATCGTCTAAAATCGTCCAAACATCATACAACTATAAATTATTGTAAATCAAATACATATAATAAACAACATATTATAAGATATTGAAAATCAACAATGCTATTTTTTCAGGATGATACGGAAAGTGGTTCCTTTTCCGAGGGTGGATGATTTGACAAAGATCTTGCCGGTATGGTAGTTTTCGATAATCCTTTTTGACAATGTGAGCCCCAGCCCCCATCCCCTTGACTTACTTGTAAAGCCCGGATGAAAGATGGTTTTAAACCTGGATTTGGGAATTCCCTTGCCGGTATCGCTGATGTCGATATGGATATGGTCAACATCGTCGGTTATTTCAACATTGATAAGTCCGCTCCCTTCCATGGCATCCACCGCATTCTTGCAGAGGTTCTCAATGACCCATTCAAAAAGATGAAGATTCAGGGGGACTTCAATAACTTTCACAGGCGGAGGGCTGACCTCAAACTTCACTTTCTGGGATGTTCTTGTACTGATATATCCCACAGCCTGATGAACAACCTGGACTATATTCAGTTTTTCAAGTTTGGCTGCAGATCCTATCTTCGAAAACCGGTCGGTAATGGTTTCCAACCGTTGCACGTCTTTTTCGATTTCAATAACGGTTTCATTATCGAGACCTTTTAATTTTAGCAGCTCAATCCATGCAACCATTGATGAAAGCGGAGTTCCCAGCTGGTGAGCTGTTTCCTTGGCCATCCCTACCCAAACCTGGTTCTGTTCAGACTTCCTGGCATAACTGAAAAGCAGGTAGGCAATGAAAAGGAAAAGAGCAATCGCTGCAAGCTGAACATAGGGATAGTATTGCAGTTGTTTCAGGAGGAAGGAGTCTTCAAAATAAATTAAATGGACACCGGTATTGGCCAGGTTTACAACAATGGGCGGATTTTCAGAAGCCATGGAATTAAGCGTTTTTTCAACAAAACGCGGGTCTTCCATTTTTTTCTTTGGAATATTGCCGTAACTGGTCCAGTTTTTTCCCGTGCTGTCGGTAACGATAACGGGGACTGAAGCAGAATTCAGCACAACTTCAGAAAAGAAAGAGTCGATCAGTTCGTCAATGACCTTTTTAAGTTCAGTGAAAATGTTTGAATCCCTGTAATACAGGTAGATCTTTTTTTCCTTGTAATAATTTACAATGATAGGAGCGTATTTGCTGAAATCCTTAAGAAGTTTCCCGTCAAGTTTTTTCCCCTCAAGACCGATCAGGGAATCTTTTCCCTGCCTGATATTTCGGGAACTGACTATGATTCCGTTATCATCGGTCTGGATGACCGGGATAGTAGTATTATTAGAGATGATACCAAGAAAAAAATTCAGGTCTTCACTGGAAGTCGCCATGATGATCCTTCTCTGGGCCTCGGCAAGAGTAACGACCCTTCGTCTTTCCTCATCCTTGATCTGTTCAAAAAGTTTATTTGTAACATTAACAAGATCAGCTTTATGGTGGATGGCATCGGCCCAGATCGCAACGTTTTTACGCTCGTCTTTGCGGATCTCGTTCACCAGGATGTTGGTATAATACAATGAGGCCGCCACGATAACTATTGCAATCGTAAAAAGGATAAGCTTCCAGCGTCGTTTTCTAAGATAAATATCCACTATTTGCTTTTTATTTATAACGGCCGAAAACCCATTTTATTTTTTCCAGAGGATATAATGAATTGGAAAACAAATATATTTACTTTTGTGACAGGAACTTAAAATGAACCGATTATGAGAAAAAAATTCATGTTGTCCCTGATACTTCCAGGGATTTTAGCCCTGTCATTTATGATGGAGGGATGCAAGCCGGGTAAACCTGCGCAGGTGCGCCAGATCCAGCTTGAGGACTTTTTTAAGAATCCCGAGAAAGCACGTTACCAGATCTCGCCCGACGGGAAATACTTCTCCTATATGGCACCTTATCAGAAAAGGATGAATATTTACGTACAGGAGATCGGAAAAGACAGCGCCGTGAGGCTGACTTCTGAGACCGACCGCGATATTTCCAATTATTTCTGGAAGAATCCCACCCGTATCCTTTTCCTGAAGGACACAGGAGGGGATGAGAATTTCCGTCTTTACGGGGTAAATGTTGACGGCAGCAACCTGAAGTGCTTTACTGATTTTCCAAAGGTTCGTACTGAGGTTTTTGACGAGATGGAGAATTTCCCCGATGAAGTGCTCATTGGCCTGAATAAAAGGAATCCCCAGGTTTTTGACCCCTTCCGCCTGAACATCGTGACGGGTGACATGAAACAACTTGCCGAAAACCCCGGCAACATCCAGGGCTGGATGATGGACCATGAAGGGAAACTCCGCGTGGCTACTGCAATTGTTGATGGGGTTAACACACAAATCCTTTACAGGGAAAAAGAAACCGACAAATTCAAACCGGTTCTTACAACCAGTTTTAAAGAAAACGTATCGCCTGTATTTTTCACCTTCGACAACAAGAATGTGTATGCAATTTCAAATCTTGGCAGGGACAAGGCTGTGGTTTGCGAATTTGATATTGCCAATGGCAAGGAGATCAAAACGCTTTATGAAAACCCCAATTTTGATGTGACGGGACTGAATTACTCGAAGAAACGCAAGGTTCTCACATCGGCCGATTATGAATCTTCCAAAGCGGAGAGGTATTTCTTTGACGAAGAAACCAGGAAAGTGTACGATCGCGTCCAGAAAGAAGTAGGCGATCTCAGCGTGAATATTCCCTGGAGCACGAAAGCTGAAGATAAGTTTATCGTCAGGGTATACAGTGACAGGTCCCTCGGGGCGTATTACATTTACGACAAAACAGCCGACAAACTCACAAAGATCGCCGATATCGGGCCATGGCTCAAGGCAGAAGAACTTGCGCAGATGGTCCCGATCGAGTACAAATCTCGCGACGGCCTTACCATCCAGGGTTACCTGACCCTTCCGAACGGGTATACCATGGAAAATGCGAAGGACCTTCCCGTGGTAGTCAACCCTCACGGAGGCCCGTGGGCCCGCGACAGCTGGGGGTTCAATCCCGAGATACAGTTCCTTGCAAACCGCGGTTATGCTGTTCTACAGATGAATTTCAGGGGTTCCACCGGGTACGGGAGGAAATTCTGGGAAGATTCGTTCAAGCAATGGGGGCTGACTATGCAGGACGATGTGAGTGACGGGCTGAAGTGGCTGGTTGACAAAGGCATTGCAGATCCAAAACGGGTTGCCATTTATGGTGGGAGCTACGGTGGATATGCAACTTTGATGGGCATAGTGAAAGACCCTGATCAGTATGCTGCAGCTGTTGATTATGTTGGTGTTTCCAACATGTTCACTTTTATGAACACGATTCCTCCTTACTGGAAACCAATGCTCGACATGTTCCACGAGATGGTAGGGGACCCCAAGAAAGACAGTGCATTGCTGGCTTCGGTTTCTCCTGTTTTCCATGTCGACAGGATCAAGACGCCTTTGTTCATCGCCCAGGGTGCGAACGACCCAAGGGTCAACAAGGCCGAGTCGGACCAGATGGTTGAAGCTTTGAAAAAGAAAGGCGTTGTTGTAGAATACATGGTAAAGGACAATGAAGGCCATGGTTTCCACAATGAAGAGAACCGTTTTGATTTTTACAGGGGGATGGAGAAGTTCCTTGGGGAACACCTGAAAAAATAGTTTGCTGGTTTTAGCTGAATTAATATCAGGGGCCGCCGCGGGAATCCGCGGCGGCCCCTGATATTTTTCCCCGGAGCCCCGGCATCCTAAACGTATTTCTCGCCTTTCTCCAGCCTTACATCGTTTACGAACTGGCGTATCTGCTGCTCATCCGATTTGCGGCATACAAGAAGCACATTGTCGGCTTCCACCACTATATAATCTGTAAGGCCTTCCAGGACCGCAACCTTGTCATTAGGCAGGTTCACTATGCAGTTTGTGGAATCGTACAGAATGACATTCTTCCCGACAACGGCATTCGAATGCTTGTCCTTGGGCCGGTTCTCAAATAAAGAGCCCCAGGTCCCCAGGTCCGACCAGCCGAAATCTGCAGCAAGAACATATACATTGCTGGCTTTTTCCATTACGCCGTAGTCAATGGAAATGCTTTTACAGACAGTATAAGTGTCCCTGATAAAGGGTTTTTCTTTTGGGGTATTGTAAACTTTGGCCCCTTTTTTAAACAGGATGTCCACCTCGGGAAGGTGTTCTTCAAAGGCTTTCATTATGCTTTTAACCGACCAAATGAAAATCCCCGAGTTCCAGAGGAAGTCACCGCACTTCAGGAAAGTTACGGCAAGGCCATGATCGGGCTTCTCGGTAAATGTTTTCACACGCCTGATATGCGGGTCCTTCGGATAAACAGTCCCTTCGAGGTATTGGATGTATCCGTAACCCGTATCGGGACGGCTTGGCCTGATCCCCAGCGTCAGGAGCCAGTCATGATCCGAAGAAGCTTCCAGGGCCGATTTGATGTTTGCTATAAAGATATCTTCCTTGAGGATGATATGATCGGAAGGGGCCACGACAATCCTGGCGTCCTCATCACGCAAGAGGATACGGTAGTTTGCATAGGCAATGCAAGGAGCCGTATTTCGCCGTGAGGGCTCCAGGAGGATCTGGTCAGGCAGCATCTCGGGGATCTGCTGCCTTACGAGGTCAAAATAAATATCGTTTGTAACGACATAAATGTTTTCCAGGGGACAGATCTTCTTGAACCTCCTGAACGTTTGCTGTATCAGGGTTTCCCCCGTACCCAGTATGTCGATAAACTGTTTAGGGTGGCTGGTCCTGCTCATGGGCCAGAAGCGGGCGCCGATACCGCCGGCCATAATCACGCAGAAATTGTGCTTAGATTTTGCCATATCCTCTGTTATTCTATTGCAAACTTAATTATTATCCCGACGAATTACAATATTTTTCCTCCCTCTCGCTTTTTACCGGCAAAATCATTGCTTCTGGGCTGAAAAGATACATCTTCCGCGATTTGTAACACCTGCAGCGGTAGCGCTTTCTCAACCTGTCCATTTTTACGAAAACCCTTCCGGATCCTGTCATGAACAGCCCGCCTTCAGGAATGTCGGTGATCCTAATAAATTCACCGGGGGGGTCGTAAGCCTGCAATAATCTCTGGAGCCTGCTGTCGGCAGAAGCTGAAGCTTTAGGGGCCTCAAAATAGGAGACGAGGGCTTTTTCAACTTCCAGCGGGAATACATTCATGCTTAAAAATGGCTGGATCAGGCCGGTAAACCGTTTTTTCCATTCCTTCCCATGAGGCAGGGGCCTGTGTTTGCGGATTAAAAAAGTATTGGCCTTTTCAGTATCAAGGTAAACGAAGAAATGGGCTATTTCATGAATCAGCGTTAAAAGGAAAGCGTAGCGATTGAGATCCCCGTTAACAGTGATCCTGGAAGGCTGGCCGTTTCGTGGCTGACGAAAATCCCCCGCCTTTGTGGATCTCTTGTTGACAACCCTGCAATCAAGGGAATGTCCCTGAAGGCAAACTATGAGCATATCCATGGCTGCCTCCGGGATAAAGTTCCCGAACAGTCTTTCGATTTTGGCAGGGCTCAGCAGGTAAAGGTTGTCGGCCTTTCTCTCAAATAGCCGAATGAAGGGCAGTTGCAATTTTTCGGATGTTTTTGTTTAGAACGGGATGGGTATCGCCGGGAGGAACAGGAAGAAGCCGCAACGATGAGCACCGCTGCAAAGATCAGGAAAAACCACCACTGAATAAAAAACTTCCGCATAGTTTATCAACAGTATAAAAATACCAGATTCCCCATTAAAACGTTAATTTTAATAAAAATGGTATCTTAGCAGTGGATTTATGTTAAGGCCCCTCTCAACCCTAGGAAGTTACGTGCTGCTGATGCGGCGCGTTCTCACAAAGCCCCAGAAAGGCAAGCTGTTCTGGCAGCAGCTTTTTTTTGAGATCGACCAGCTCGGGCTGGATTCTTTGGGCATAGTAGCCTTCATCTCAGTATTCATGGGCGCAGTCGTTGCCATTCAAACGGCATACAATATCGACAGCCCCCTCATCCCTATGTCGATGGTTGGATTCACTACCCGGCAATCGATTATCCTCGAGTTTTCACCCACGGTAATCTGTCTTATCCTGGCCGGCAAAGTCGGGTCGCGCATAGCCTCACAGATAGGCACCATGAGGGTTACCGAGCAGATCGACGCCCTCGAGATCATGGGGGTAAATTCGGCCAACTACCTTATTTTTCCAAAGGTCGTTGCTTCCGTCCTGATATACCCGGTGCTTATCGTGTTCAGCATGTGGCTTGGAATTATTGGCGGAGGGGCCGCCATGATGTTTTCGAAACTGGTAAGCATGCATGACTACATTCACGGGATCCGGATTGATTTTGAGGCCTTCACGATTTTTTATGCTCTCACGAAGACGATCTTTTTCGCTTTCATCATCGCCACGGTCTCCGGATTTTTTGGTTACCAGACCCAGGGGGGAGCCCTTGAAGTAGGGCAGGCCAGTACCAAAGCGGTGGTAGTCAGCAGTATCGTAATCATCCTGTTCAACCTTGTGCTCACTCAACTCCTGCTGGGATGATAGAAGGAAGGAACATCAACAAGTTTTTCGGCGACAACCACGTGCTCCGGGATGTCTCATGTACATTCCATCCCGGGAAGACCAACCTTATCATCGGCCAGAGCGGTTCGGGCAAGACCGTATTGATGAAATGCCTGGTGGGCCTGTTTGAAGTCGACAGCGGCCAGGTGCTTTATGACAGCAGGAATTTCTCGGCTATGAATATTGAACAGAGAAAGGAGATCCGCCAGGAACTTGGAATGCTGTTCCAGGGCGCCGCATTGTTCGATTCAATGACTGTCGAAGAAAACGTCATGTTCCCGCTCAATATGTTCACGAAAAAACCGGCAGAGGAGAAAATTGAGAGAGTGAATTTCGTGCTGAAACGGGTCAACCTTGAAAACAGGAATAAGCTGATGCCTTCGGAACTGAGCGGTGGAATGAAAAAGCGTGTTGCAATTGCAAGGGCGATAGTCATGAACCCGAAATACCTTTTCTGTGATGAGCCGAACTCAGGCCTCGATCCTCAGACTTCCAATGTGATCGACCTGCTGATCCAGGAGCTTACCTATGAATACGGTATTACCACCATTGTCAATACGCATGATATGAATTCAGTCCTTTCAATCGGGGATTCCATTGAATTCATTTACCAGGGCCAGATCTGGTGGTCGGGTAACAAGGAGGAGATACTCCATATGGGGAATAAGGAATTGAATGATTTTGTATTCGGGACAGAGCTAACCAAAAGACTTAGAAAATGAATTTTTTTGATGTTCTTATCCTGGGCTTCCTGGCCTTGTTTGTAATAAACGGTTTCCGGAAAGGGTTTATCATCAGCCTGGCTTCACTGGCCGCGCTCATCCTCGGGATTTATCTCGCGGTCCATTTTTCAAACTTCATACAGGCCTTGCTGCAGGACAATTTTCATCCTTCCAGGACCTGGCTCCCGATTCTTTCATTCTCGCTTACTTTCCTGGTCGTGGTCATCCTGGTGCTTATGGTGGCCAAAGTGATGGAAAAGATCGTGGATCTTGTCGGCATGGGGTTCATAAACAAACTGGCCGGTGCTATGCTTGGGCTGGTCAAAGGGGTTGTCCTGGCAAGCATCATCCTGTTCATCCTCTTTGCCATAGATAAAAAGCAGAAATGGATCACGGCTGAAGACCGCAAAGGGTCCCTGACAATGATTACCGTCGAACAGGTCTTTCCTAAGATAATGTCAGGACTGGGAACAAATATTCATTTCCCGTTTCTGAATGATGAGATGAAACCCGGAAATCCCAGGTAAAAAAAAGGAGTCTTTAATCCAGTATCGCTTTGATGCCGGGCAATTCCTTGCCTTCGATGTATTCCAGCATGGCACCGCCACCTGTAGATACATAGCTGACTTTGTCGGCCAGTTCGTATTTGTTTACGGCAGCCACGGAATCCCCTCCGCCAACGAGTGAAAATGAACCATTCGCAGTGGCTTCCGCGATGGCCAGCGCAATGCTTTTGGTACCTTCTTCATAATTAGTCATCTCAAAAACACCCATCGGGCCATTCCATAAGATGGTAGAGGATTTTTCAATGACATGACGGAATTTCGCGATAGATGAAGGTCCGATGTCAAGGCCGAGCCATGGTAACGGGATATCATAAGCGCTGGCCAGTTTTTTATTGGCGTCGTTGGAAAAAGCATCGGCAATAATTGCATCCGGTGGAATATACAGGTTCACTCCCAGCGATTTGGCACCTTCAATGATGTTCTTTGCAAGTTCTATGTATTCGTCTTCAACGAGGGAGGCTCCTGTTTCCCCGCCGAGGGCCCTGATAAATGTAAACATCATCCCGCCGCCAATGATCAGGTTGTCGACTTTGTCCATCAGGTGATTGATGATCTCAATTTTGGTAGAAACCTTGGCACCGCCAAGAATGGCAGTAAAGGGGCGCTTTGCATCCTTTACACATTTATCCAGATTAAGGATTTCGCTACTCATAACATACCCGAACATTTTCGTTTCAGGGAAGAATTTGGCGATAATGGCCGTGGAAGCATGTGCACGGTGGGCTGTGCCGAAAGCATCATTCACATACATGTCGCCCAGCTTGGCGAGTTTGCCTGCGAAGGCCTCGTCGCCTTTTTCCTCTTCCTTGTAGAACCTCAGGTTCTCGAGAAGAAGAACCTCTCCGGGTTTAAGGGCGGCTGAAAGCTTAAGAGCCGATTCACCGATGCAGTCATCGGCAAACTGAACCGGGCGTTTCAGTTTATCCGACAAATAAGGAAGGATATGCTTCAGGGAAAATTTTTCTTCCGGGCCGCCTTTAGGCCTGCCAAGATGCGACATGAGAATAACCGAACCTCCCCCGCTCAGGATCTTGTTGATCGTGGGGATAGTAGCATCTATCCTTGTCCCGTCTGTTATATTATACTGGGCATCAAGGGGAACATTGAAATCGACCCTGATCAGCGCCCGTTTACCAGCAAAATTAAAATCATCAATAGTTTTCATAGTATTAGTTTTATAAACTCCGGCAAAATTAAAATTTTTACCCCGCACAATGCATATCTTTTTAATTTTACCCTGAAATTCAATCAATTCTTCATGCCTGATTTAAGAGTGGCCTATATTCAGACCGGGCTTAGCTGGGAAGACAAAACCGCTAACCTGAAACGTTTCGATGGGCATTTTGCAAAATTGAATGAAAAGGCCGATCTGATCATCCTGCCCGAGATGTTCAATACCGGGTTCTCGATCAACCCTGAAGCCTTTGCAGAGGGTATGGAGGGTGAAGGAGTCGCCTATCTCCTGAAAAAAGCAGGGGATCTCGATGCTGTCATCATTGGAAGTCTTCTTGTAAAAACCGGAGAGGGATTTTTCAACCGCCTTGTTGCTGTCCATCCCGGAGGGAAAGTGGAAATGTACGATAAACGGCATTTGTTCCGTTTAAGCGAAGAATACAGGATCATCAGCGGGGGGGGTCAAAGGCTGGTTGTGAAAGTAAAAGGCTGGAATATACGCCCCCTTGTATGTTATGACCTCAGGTTCCCGGTATGGAGCAAGAATTCGTATACTGACGACAAGTACGAATATGATGTACTTGTGTATGTGGCCAACTGGCCTGCAAGCCGCTCGCATGTATGGAAAACACTTCTTGCCGCCCGTGCCATGGAGAACCAGGTTTACTGTATCGGGGTTAACAGGATAGGGGAAGACGGTCACGGCACATTTCATTCAGGAGATTCAATGGCTGTTGACAGCAAAGGGAATATTCTCTCGTCAGCACCCCTGGGGGAAGAGGCGGTGAATATTGTTACACTTTCAAAGCAGGACCTTGAAGTATACAGGGGATCTTTTACAGTTGGAATGGACTGGGACAGGTTTAAAATAGAACTTTAGTTATATGCCATCGATTTCAGCAGTCATTATAGCAAGAAACGAAGAGGATAAGGTCAGGCGCTGCCTCGATTCGCTGAAATCATTTGCTGCCGAAATAGTGGTAGTGGATTCCGGGTCAACAGACCGCACGGCCGAGATTTGCCGTGAGCAGGGATGCCGGGTGTTTACCAGGGAATTTGACGGTTACGGAAGCCAGAAACAATTTGCTGTTGACCATGCTGTCAATGACTGGGTGCTTTCGGTAGATGCAGATGAGGTTCTTACCCCAGGGCTTCAGAAAGAACTTGCCGGGATGTCAGGACCGGGGGGGCTGCAGTACGATGCTTATTCAATACCCTTCTCACTGGTCTATCTGGGAAGGATAATGAAGCATAGCGGGCTTGGCCATGAAATGCATCTCAGGCTGTTCAACCGCAGCAAAGGAAGATTTACCACCACCGCCGTTCATGAAGGCATAGTATGTGAAGGGACTGCAGGCAAGCTTAAAAACCGCATATTGCATTATTCTTACAGGGACATCAGCCATCATCTTGACAAGATAAACATCTATACATCACAGGCGGCAGAAGAACTTACGAAAAGGGGTAAAAGATATTCCGGATTTTCCGCTGCGTTTAAGTTTCCTCTCAGCTTCTTTATCTATTATTTTCTTAAGGGAGGTATTCTGGACGGTTATCCGGGCTTTGTCTGGTCTTATCTTGCGGCTTTCTATACCACTTTGAAAATAGTGAAAACCGTCGAACTACAGAAAACAAAATGACCTTACTGGAAATTATTATACCGGTTTTATTTTTCCTGGCGCTTGTTTACCTGACCATAGAATACAGCCTGCTGATCCCTCCAAAGAAAGGCCTGCCCGTGCTGATGTATCACAATATTTCTGAAGGGAAGGCCGATGGGCTGAACATTCCTTATAACGAACTGGAACTTCAGTTCATGTACCTGAAGGAGAAAGGGTACAACAGTATATCGCTGAACCAGTTGTCGGTCCTGATGAATACAGGGGGAAAGCTTCCAAAACGCTCGTTTTTACTGACTTTCGATGATTCGTATGTGAGCCTGGAGAACAAGCTTATTCCCCTTCTTGAACGGTATGGTTTCTCTGCCGTTGTGTTTGTGCCAGTGGCTTTTATAGGGAAATCCAACCTTTGGGATGATGGTGGCGTTCCTGTTATGTCAGCCGAATCCCTGCAAAAAGTATCCCGAAATCCGCATATAGAATTAGGGCTGCATTCGTTCCTCCACCGTTCTTACAATGAGATGAACGCCGATGATATACGGGAAGACCTGAAAAACTGCAGGCAGTCGCTCGAATATTACAAGATCCCTTATTTCAGCGCCCTGGCTTATCCGTACGGTTCTTACCCGAAGAAAGACCTTATATTTAAAAAGGAGATGTTCGGAGTGTTGAGTGAATCGGGAATTGAATTTGCGTTCCGTATCGGGAACCGGATAAATCCTTTTCCTTTAGCACAGAAGTATGAGGTGAAGAGGATTGACATCAAGGGGACGGATTCGTTTTTTATTTTTAAAACAAAACTCAGGAAAGGCAGGGCCAAGATCTTTGCCTGAGAAAGCATGAAAATAACATTTGCTGATCTTTGCCGGTTCTCCTTCCTATTAGCCCTTGCCGGGCTGATTTCCATGCTGCCTTTTTCGAAGTATGTGATCAGCATGTCGGAAATGGTGCTTACGGGATCATGGATACTCCAGAGGTTTGATACCGCCGGTTTGGGGAGACTGCTAAAGAAGCAATCAGTGCCGGCCAGGATAGGATTACTACTTCCCTGCGCCCTGATGTATCTTTTCAAAGGCATTGGCCGGGGTTTCAGGGATCTTTACAGGAACAAGCCCGCCCTTGTGTTTTTATCCCTGTACCTTCTGCATGTTGCCGGGCTGATCTTTACAACCGATTTTGATTATGCCCTGAAAGACCTCAGGACCAAGGCCCCGATTTTTCTTATCCCTTTGTTCCTGGGGACTTCAAAACCTGTCAGCAGGAACCTGTTCAATTCATACATCTTTCTGTTCCTGCTTGCACTGGTGATCGGCACCCTGATGTATTCCTGGAAAATATACCATCTGAAATACATCGATATAAGGGATGTTTCAAGAAACGTTTCCCATATAATCCTGGGCCTGGAGCTGGCACTGGGATTGTTTATCATGGCCTGGTTCATCTTCCGGCGTTCATTTCCTGCCTGGAGCAAGGTCCTTTTTCTCCTGGTTTCGGCCTGGTTTATTTTTTATATTTTTAAAAGCAGGTCGTTTACCGGCCTGGCCGTTTTTGCCTTTACGGCCATCATACTCCTTCCCGTACTTGTATTCAGGCAAAAACGGCCAGGCCTGAAGGTGCTGCTTGCGGTCGCGATGATCCTGATTCCGCTGGGCATGGCGTTCTATATGCAAAAAGTTGTCAGGGATTTTTATGCAGTCAGGCCGGTTGACAAAACCCGGCTCGACAGCCTTTCTTCCAGGGGAAATCCTTATGTGCATAACAGGTTAAGCGATATGACCGAAAATGGGAACTATCTTTACCTATACTGCCAGTTCGGGGAGCTTAAGGATGCATGGAACCTGAGAAGCAAAATACCATTTGACAGCAATGGCGTCAACGGCGAAAAGATCACATTTACGCTTATCCGTTTTCTTACCTCCAAAAACCTGAGAAAAGATGCCGACGGGGTGAATGCACTGAGCCCTGAAGAGATCCTGGCCATCGAAAGAGGGGTGCCGAATTATCTTTTCCTCGATCAGTTCAGCATGCGCTCAAGGATATATGAACTGCTCTGGGGGTATGAAATGTACAAGCGAACAGGAGATCCCACAGGTTATACCCTGATGCAAAGAATAGAATTCTGGAAAGCTTCAATTGGTATTATCGGCGAACACTGGCTTACCGGGGTGGGAACAGGCGACATGAATGAAGCTTTTCAGCAACAGTATGTAAAAATGAATTCCAAGCTGCCCCCCGACCAGCGCTGGAGATCGCACAACCAGTTCCTTTCAATATTTGTCGGGTTCGGTATATTTGGATTTATCTGGTTCATCGTCGCATTGTTTTATCCCGCCTGGAGGTTGAGAGGGTTTAACGACTATTTTTTCCTGGTATTTATAATCATCGCGACCCTGTCGATGCTTACTGAAGATACCCTGGAATCCCAGATGGGTGTTACCTTCTTTACATTTTTCTACTGTTTCTTCCTGTTCGGAAGGAAAGAGTATGACCGGATTTAGAAAAAGGTAAATTTATCAGGGGAAAAAGATTGCGATCTTAAAGCCGGCAAAACTCAGGCCTATTTTATTATCGGAAGTGCCGTATTGCTTCCATTCGTAATGCAGGCTGTCAGTTGTGACATTCCTGTAAATATTGTAGCTTGAGTTAACCGCCTGGTACTTGTAAAATAGTTCATATCCGAATTTCAGTGTCCTGGTCACTTTCATGCGGTACCCAACCCCCAGCATCAGGGCAAAAGCGCCACTGCCCTGGTTGTAATAACTGGTGGCATATCTTGTTCCTATTCCGTAACCGAGGTAAATGTTAACGAAAAATGTATTGTCTGTCCTCGTGAAGTTGTATCCAAGGTATCCGTAGATGGGCCAGAACAATCCGCCCTGCCATTTCTCAACGCCGAGACTGACGCCCAGCATCCAGCGACGGTTATACATAACACCGTTTACCGTTTGCAAAGTAAAAGGGATCTCGGTATTCTTGACCTTGGATGTATACCCGTTGGAGCCTGAATAGACATTACTGTTGAAGGAACCTATCCCGAACGAAACCCCCAACTCGGTTTTGTTAAAGTATTTTAAGGTGTTGGAGGCAGTGTCCCTTTCCTGGGAGTAAGCGCTCAGAAAAAGAATAATAAAAGCGGCAGTCAGTAAGCCGGTAAGCGGGATTTTAACCATAGGGATCCAATTATTCCATAAAGGTAAAATAAAAAATAATTAACTTGCCCGACCGTTTGAAAAATTGACCTGCAGGTTTTATGCCAGAAGATATAACAAAATGGTTTTTTATAGTCAACCCTAATGCAGGAAGCAGGAAAGGGGTCCGCGACTGGCCAAGGATTGCCAGGCTCATCAGGGAGTCGGGCCTTTCTTATGAGACGGTCCTTACAACCCATCGCGGACATGCTATCGACCTGAGCGCCGAGTGTATCAAAAATGGTTACCGGCGGATCGCTGTTGTAGGAGGTGACGGAACCCTGAATGAAGTTTTGAACGGTATTTATATCCAGAAGGCGGCCGATCCGAAGGAGATCCTGCTTGGGATGATACCTGTTGGAACCGGAAACGACTGGTGCAGGTCGTTCAATATACCGTTTGATTATAAAAAAGCCCTGGAAGTCCTCAAAAATGGAAAGACTTTTGTACAGGATGTTGGAAAGGTAATCCATTATCATCATGACAAGCCCGAAACCAGGTATTTCATGAACGTCGCAGGACTGGGCTATGACGCCCTGGTGGCAAAAAAGACAAATGTTTTAAAAGAAAAAGGAAGGGGCGGCACATTCACCTATTTTTATTTTGTCTTTGCCAGCCTTTTTCAGTATAATTTCATGGAAGCCGTAATTGAAGTGGACGGGGAAATGGTTTTCAAAGGGGAGATATTCTCGATGAATGTTGGGATATGTAAATTTAACGGAGGGGGTATGAAACAAGTGCCCTTTGCCATTCCGGATGACGGGCTCCTCGATGTTACCCTGATCAAGAAAGCGCCTAAATACATAGTGATACAGCATGCCCGTAAACTCTATGACGGTTCGCTTGTTGATTTGCCCATAGTCAAAACATTCAGGGGAAAACAGATCAGGATTCGTTCAACAGGCAGTATTTACCTGGAAACCGACGGGGAGTCACTTGGGCATACCCCGTTTACATTTGATATTATACCATTGGGGATAAGGACCGTTGTTGGTTAGGCCTCAGGCATTCACCGGGTCGACCCAGTCGCCGCTTTCTTTGATCAGCTTTACCAGTTCCTCCACAGCATTGCTTTCAGGGATGTTCTTCTTTGAGAGGACCTGGTTTTTATAGAGCATGACTTTCCCTTTCGCACCACCCACATAACCGTAGTCAGCATCGGCCATTTCGCCCGGACCGTTCACAATACATCCCATGATTGCGATCTTCAGGCCTTTAAGATGGGCTGTAGCCGCTTTAACGTCTTCCACCGCCTCCTGGATATTAAACAAAGTCCTTGCACAGGAGGGGCATGAAATGAATTCGGTACGTGTGATCCTGACCCCTGTAGCCTGAAGAATGCCATAAGCTACGGGGATTTCAAACTCCGGATCTTCAGTTATTGAAACCCTGATCGTATCCCCGATGCCGTCGGAGAGGAGGCTTCCAATGCCGATAGCCGATTTCAGACGACCGTCTTCACCCGATCCGGCTTCAGTTAAACCGAGATGAACAGGATAATCCATGCCGGCCGATTTCAATTCTTTAACAAGAAGGCGGTTGGACTGTATCATAACCCTGGTGTTGCTGGCTTTTAGTGAAAGCACCAGCTTGCTAAAGCCGTGAAAACCACAGATCCTTGCAAATTCGAGGGCCGATTCAACCATCCCTTTCGGAGTATCGCCAAACCTCGTTTTGATACGCTCCGATAAGGAGCCGTGGTTGACTCCTATTCTCAACGCAGTACCGTTTTCCCGGCAGATCTTAAGCAAAGGAGAGATCCTTTCAGAAATAATCTCTAATTCCCTGTTATAATTTTTCTCTTCCATCCAGTATCCCGCCTCGGCCGGCTTCCCTTTTTTACCGGTATAATTCCCGGGATTTATTCTGACTTTCTCAACGATACGGGCGGCGAGTTCTGCAATTGCAGGATTGAAATGTACATCGGCTATCAGGGGGGTGTCAAACCCTTCTTTCTTAAGTAATTTCCTGATGTTTTTCAGATTTCCGGCTTCCTTTATCCCCGGAACCGCAATGCGCACATACTCGCATCCCGCAGTTATCATCCTCACACACTGAGCAAGCGTTGAACGGGTGTCAAGTGTATCGGTATTGGTCATGGACTGCACCCTGACGGGATAGTTGCCGCCCATTGGAACCCCTCCGATGTCAACGACCCGGGTCTTGAACCTGCTGTATTTTGATACCGACATGATACAAAAGTAGTGAATTTATTGAGCGATACAGTACGCAAAAGCTACATTGACTGTGATGAGCGAAGTATAATGCATAAGCTGCCTTGGCTTCAAGGAGCGAACCTGAAAAAAGATTCTAAATGGGGAATGCTAATGTGAGCGACGCAGAAGGCGCAGCAGCGTTGCATTTATACGAGCGACAGGCGCAGACGCGATGTAAGGTTGCAAGCGGGAAGACTATTTCAGCCCTTTCACCCTCGGTTTCCCGGCAATAAAATCTTTAAGATAATACGGTTCGAAATAAGCAAGCTCTTCAAAAGACCCAAGCCTGAACTTTTCAAGTGCCAGGGGATATAAAAAACGGGCCGATAGCTTGAAATCATCAATGAAAACGGCATTTTTCATGAACCCCAGAAGAGGTTTGCATTTTTCAGCTCCTTCTCCGCCAAAAATTACAGTGAAGGAATTGAGAAGATCGGCATATGACTCACCGGTTATGATTTCAGCCGAAACAGGGCTTATCTCTGCAAGGTTACTGTCGTAGACAGCAGTGTAGACTTCCATTCTTCTCGCATCAAGCATGGGACAGAGCATGAAAAGGCTTTCATCTTTGATCAGTTCACGCATCCCGAGTGCAAGGGCTTTTAGGGTGGGGATTGCTATCATGGGCTTGCCCAGGGCGTAGCAAAAGCCTTTGGCTGCAGCGACCCCGATCCTTAATCCTGTGTATGAACCCGGGCCCATGCTCACTGCAATGGCATCCAGCTCGTTTAAGGTTAAACCGGCATCCTGCATGGCGCAATCAACCTGGGATGTAAGCTGGGAGGAATGGGCATTTTTCTGGTCCGATTCGTGACAGCTGATTATTACGCCATCCTTGCCAATGGCAACAGAACAAACGCCCGAGGAAGTTTCAAGACAAAGGACAGAGCCCATAGTCTATTTTTCCTTTTCAAAAAGATCTTTCTTGTCGACTTTCTTCACCTTATCCCCGTCCTTAAGGGTTTTCGAGACAAGTGAATAGGGTGCAACGATAACTTCATCACCTTCTTTAAGGCCTGTAAGTATCTGGATGTTGGTATTATCCTGGATGCCGGTTTTTACATCAACTTTTTTGGCCGTGCCGTCGACAAATTTAAATACACATTCCTTGACCTCGTCAGTTTTTTTCTTCGAACTGACGATAATAGTTTTATCATCGCCATTATCCTGGGTCTTCTGGGTCTTCGCATTCATTTTATCGAGGCTGTCCTTGGTAACCCTGGTCGTCACAGCCTGGATAGGAACTGAAAGCACATTGACAGCAGTTTCAGTCTGTATTTCCACTGTACACGACATGCCCGGCCGGAATGGAGAAAAATCAGGTCTTGCAGGGTCCAACAGGTCCTGGTAAGCTTCTTTCAGCAAGTGGATTTTAACATTGAAATTGGTGACCTGGTCAACACTAACACCGGTGGTATTTGCGGAAGTGGCTATTTCGGTAACTATACCTTTGAATTTCCTGTTCAGGTATGCGTCGACTTCAATAAGGGCAGTATCACCCATCCTCACCCTGACGATATCGTTTTCGTTGACTTCAACAAGAGCCTGCATTTCGTTCAGGTTGGCAATTCTCATAATTTCGGTACCGCTTGAAAACTGGGATGCGCCTGTCACGCGTTCACCTTTTAAAACACTGAGTTTTGAAACTGTTCCGTCATTCGGGGCGAAAATTGCCGTGCGGGTCAGGTCTTCCTTTGACCTTTTCAATGCAGCTTCTGAATTTTTCACCATGAATTCTGACGCATTGATGTCCTGCTCCCCTGCAGCTACCTGTGCCTGTGATACCTGGAAAGATGCTCTGGACTGGTCATACTCGGCTTTGGAAATTACATTCTGCTGGTAAAGTTTTTCCTGGCGCTCAAAGGTCAACCTTGCATTCTCAAATGTAGCTTTTGATTGGGCAAGCCTTGCCTTGGCATTAGCCAGGTTCGCTTTCTGCGTATTCACTGAAGCTTCGCTCTGGTCAAAAGCGGAAATATAAATTTCGGGGTCAATCTTTGCCAGGAGGTCGCCTTTATTCACCTGTTCTCCTTCTTTTACAGTTAGTTCGACCACTTCACCCGAGATATACGGACTGATCTTAATGTCTTTTTCGGGCTGTATCTTCCCGTTAGAAGATACAGTTTGTATTATGGTACGTTTGATCACTTTCTCGGTTGAGATCTTCTGGGCATCATTTCCTTTTCCCTTCAGAACGGCGAAAATTACAATAACCGCTACAACAGCAACCGCTGCGATGATGATCCATAATTTTTTCTTTGATTTTAATGAGCTCATGCAAAGAGTATTTTACTTATTAAACTAGTACTAATTCTGCTGGATCCGAATCGGATTGCCCGCATAGAAATCCAGAATTGTGGTTTTGAAGATAAAGTCATATTTTGCCTGCAGCAGGTCAGACTGGGCTTTTGTAAGGTCCTTTTTGCTGTTGTTATAATCGAAGGATGTCATCAGCCCCACATCGAATTTCTGCTGGGTGTATTTGAACGATTCCGTCTGGGCATTAACCTTTTCAAGGGAGGAATTGTATTTCTGAAGTGAAGCAACCGCATCAGCGTATGACTGTTCAATAAGTTTGCGAAGCGACCTTTTTTCTATGTCAAGGTCGAGCTCGGCCTGGTTTTTTGCTATTTTGGCCTGGGTGATATTGGTCCGGCCCTGCCAACCGTTAAAGATAGGGATGCTCAGGTTGAAGCCAACGCTCTGGTTGTTGTTGGTTTTAAGCTGGTCTCCGAAAGATTTGACACGGGTGGCATAATTCACCTGGTACCCAAGAACAGTATCATGTGAAAGCTGGGTGATCCCCATATTATAGCTGGAGATGGTCGGATTGACATTAGGGTCGATCTCCCTGGCCGCACCTGAATATCCTGTTCCCCAGGACCCGCTTACTGATAGCGTGGGAGTTATGATCCCCCTGGCAATGGCCAGGCGTTTCTGTGCTGCGTCAACTCTCAGTTCAGCTGCCCTGATCTCGGGCCGGGTTTTCAGTGCACGCTCAAAAATAACCTCAGCGGTAACTGGCTGCTTCGGGGCCTCAACTGTTTTAAGAGCCGGTTTCTCAATATTGAAATCCTTGGCAACGGGGATGTCTATCAGTTGCTGAAGAGACAGATAAGCGATATACAACTGGTTTGAGGCTTGTACCTGTGAGAGTTCCTCTGCCGCCCTCTGGGCCTGGATATTCAGGAGGTCACCCTTTGCCGATGAACCGGCGTCCACCATTTTCTGCATACGGTCGACCTGCAGCTTGGTTATCCTTAACTGTTCGTTAGCCACATCCAGGAGTTCCTTATTAAAGAGGATGTCAAGGTAATATCCGGCCACGGAAAGGGAAATGTTATTCTTGATAACATCCAGGTCATATTGGCTGGCCAGCACCATGATCTTATATTGTTTCACGGTGTTAAGCTTTTGCAGGCCGTTGAAAAGCACCATGCTGCTGGAGAGATAGAAATTGTTTGAGCGTACGGTGGTAGTTGCAAAAGTATTGGTATACTGGTCAATTGTTTGACCGAAATTCCAGTAATTTGAACCGTTTGCATTCAGATTCGGAAGCATGCTGAGTGCACTCTGGGTCAGGTTTGCCTTATTGGATTCTACCGATTGGATCTGTTTCTGGATATCCAGGTTGTTTTCAAGGGCATAGTTGATACAATCCTCCAGCGTCCAGATTTTTTGAGACCGGGCCTGGAATGCAGTAACCATCAGAAAGGCAAGTACAAAAATGCCCGATTTAAAAATTTTATTTACCCGCATTACGTTTGATTTTATAAAGTGTTAAGCAAGGAATGGGAACCTCAAAATTAGTCAATTTCCCGTGAATGGTACATTAAGACGTGAATTTGAGTTAAAGGTTACAGAAATGGCTTGCACCCCGCAAAAAAATCTTTAATTTTGCAGGAACATAAAAAATCCCTATTATTGTTATAGGATTCAATACAATGCTTGAATCTGGTTTGTTGGATTTTCTACTTTAAAATTGAAGGATATGCGTAAAAGTTTTTTTATGGTGCTCAGCGCCATTACATTTTCCTCGCTGATGCTGTTTTCGGGATGCAATTCCAAGAACCCATCCACCGGTACTCTCACCGTTATCGTATATGATTACATGTCAAATACGGTAGTCCCCAATGAACTGGTTTATATAGCCACGAGCTACCAGAACCTTAAAAATCATATCTGGATGAATTCACTTTATACGGATGCCAACGGCAGGGCATATTTTCATGACCTGGCACCGATAATTACCTTTTATGATACCGAGCACTGGGAAAATTACGGGGCAACACAGGTTTATGCCGGGATCGACCAAACGGCTATCCTTTACGTAAATAACCCTCTGGGTTCCAAAAAATAGCTCTTTTACATCAGAAAAATTCTTATCATTGCAGCCTTGATTTCTATGCTAAAAATGAGAAGACATTTCCCGTCATTTGCAAAGTTCTCTTACAGGAGTGTTGTCCTGATTTCCCTGTTTTTCTTTTTTCATGGAATTAATTCATTTGCTTCGGCCCAGGAGAATGTAAGCCTGGTCCCGGCCAGTGACAGCACTTTTGCGAAAGAGGCCAAAGAGAAAAAGGCAGAAGGCTTCAATGCCGGCGACATGATCATGGAACATGTGGTCGATAATCATGAATGGCATATTCTGGAGATAGGTAGTTTTAAGCTGATGATCCCATTGCCGATAATCCTGTATTACGATGGGAAGCTCTATGCTTTTTCTTCATCGAGGTTTCATAATGAGGAACGTTCCTACAAAGGCTTCAGCCTTCCTGAAGAGGGACCCGGAAAAGGCAAGATCGTAAGGACGGCTGCTGTGTCCGGAGGTCCAAAGGTGTATGATTTTTCGATTACGAAGACCGTGCTTGCCATATTTATCAGCGCCTTCATCATGCTGTTTGTATTTATTTCGGTGGCAAGGGCTTACAAACGCAACCTGAACAAGGCGCCTAAAGGGATGCAATCAATGCTTGAACCCCTGATCATTTTTGTGCGTGACGACATTGCCAAAAGTTCCATAGGCGAGAAGAAGTATGAAAAATATATGCCATACCTGCTCACCATCTTTTTCTTCATTTTCCTGAATAATGTACTCGGGATTATCCCGATTTTCCCCGGAGGGGCAAATGTTACGGGGAATATTGCCGTCACCATGGTGATGGCGGTGTTCACATTCATCCTTACTACGGTCAGCGGGAACAAGCATTACTGGGTGGATATAATAAATACCCCCGGGGTTCCCTGGTGGCTCAAACTTCCCATCCCGCTGATGCCGATTGTTGAGATCATAGGTGTTATAACTAAACCTTTTGTCCTCATGGTCCGACTCTTTGCAAACATGGCAGCCGGGCATATTATCGCCCTGGGATTTGTAAGCCTGATCTTCATTTTCGGTGCGATGAATGTGGTTTTGGGTTATGGCGTTTCGGTAGGGGCGGTAGCTTTTATGATTTTCATGAACCTCCTGGAACTGCTGGTTGCTTTCATCCAGGCTTATGTCTTCACACTGTTGTCGGCCCTGTATTTCGGATTGGCAACAATTGAACCGGAACACCATTAGAATTTCGAATATTGAATATTGAATGTTGAATGAAGTTTTGTAATAACATTAAATCGTAATTTCAGTAGTAACCCTTAATACAAACATCATGACTCTTTTAGCAATTATTCTTCAGGTCGCAGCCAATTTGGTTCCGATCGCAAAGATGGGAGCTGGTTTGGGCGCAGGGATCGCAGTTATCGGTGCCGGTATCGGTATCGGTAAGATCGGCGGCAGCGCGCTTGAATCTATTGCCCGCCAGCCGGAAGCAGTAGGCGATATCAGGTCTAACATGATCATCGCTGCCGCTCTCGTCGAAGGAGTAGCATTTTTTGCTATCGTCGTTTGCCTGCTTATCCTTTTCATATAGAGCAAACGGCAGGAACTCTGCTGCAGTACGGTTGGTACGACAGCAGAGTTCCTCAATCAAACAAAAAAACACAACGATTATGGAACTGATTACCCCCGGATTGGGCCTGATTTTCTGGATGACCCTGGTCTTCCTGGCCCTGCTTTTCCTGCTGAAGAAGTTTGCCTGGCTGCCGATTCTCAAGATGTTGAAAGAGAGGGAAGACGCGATAACCGATGCGTTGTCATCCGCCGACAAGGCGAAAGAGGAAATGAAACAGCTTCAGTTCAGTAATGAACAGTTATTGTCAGAAGCCAAGAACGAAAGGGACAGCATATTGAACGAGGCGAGGAAGATCAAGGACAAGATCATAGATGAAGCCCGTTTGAAAGCCGGTGAAGAGGCCGGTAACATCATGGCCAGCGCGCTTGAGAATATCAGGAATGAAAAAATGGCTGCCCTTACCGAGCTGAAAAACGAGGTGGGAGAACTTTCTCTGGAAATTGCAACCAAGATACTCCAAAGGGAATTGTCAGATCCGAAGAAGCAGGAAGAATTTGCACGCCAGCTCCTGAAAGAAATAAAGCTTAACTAAGAATACGGAGATGAACGTTACCCTTATCGCCGAACGTTATGCCAAAGCCTTGTTTGAAATGGCTTTGGAGCAAAAAGCCCTGGAGGAAGTGGGCGGGGACATGATCCGCCTTGCAGGTCTTATCAGGGAAAGCAGGGAATTAAAATTGTTTCTCAGGGCACCTATTATCAACCCCGGTAAAAAGCGAAGTGCAATGGATGAGATCCTTAAAGGATTCAATCCCGTTACTGTCGCCTTTACCAACCTTTTAATAAAAAAAAGGAGGGAGTCGGTAATACCTGAGATTGTTACCCAATTCATTGAACAGTATAACCTGTATAAAAATATTATCGTTCTCAGGGTTAGAACAGCTGTCCCTCTTAACGCCGACCTGCGTTCACAGATGAATGCCGTGATGGCCGGTTATACCAGGGCCAATATTGAGATCATTGAAGAAATCGATGAAACCGTGATCGGTGGTTTTGTTTTAAGCTGGGAAGACAAACAATATGATGCCAGCATCCGCAAGCAGATTGAAAGAATGAAAAAGGGCCTGGCAAGGATTAATTTATACGTAAAAGGAATAGAACATGGCAAACATTAAACCCGCTGAAGTCACCGCGATCCTTCGCAAGGAACTTGCAGGGTACGAGAATGTGACCGAACTTGAAGAAATTGGTACCGTTCTGACGCTGGGCGACGGGATCGCCCGAATATACGGAATGAACAATGTAGGTTCAGGCGAACTGATCGAGTTTGAAAAGAACAGCGTAATGGGCATAGCCCTTAACCTTGAAGAAGATAACGTAGGGGCGGTGATTCTTGGCGAGTACTCTGATATCAAGGAAGGTGACAAGGTAAAACGAACCCGCAGGATTGCTTCCATTGACGTGGGAGAAGGATTACTGGGGCGTGTAATTAATACATTAGGCCAGCCTATCGACGGGAAAGGTGCTATTAAAGGTGAGCTTTACCAGATGCCGCTGGAGCGCAAGGCTCCGGGGGTTATTTTCCGCCAGCCTGTGAACCAGCCCCTTCAAACGGGTTTAAAAGCAATTGATGCCATGATCCCTATCGGACGCGGACAGCGTGAGCTGATCATCGGCGACCGCCAGACAGGTAAAACGGCTATTGCCATCGACACCATCATCAACCAGAAACATTTTTACGAACAAGGCGAACCCGTTTTTTGCATTTATGTGGCTGTAGGCCAGAAAGGCTCAACGGTTGCTAACATTGTTAAGACACTTGAAGACAAAGGAGCCCTGGTGTATACGGTGATCGTTACTGCAACCGCTTCCGACCCTGCTGCCATGCAGTTTTATGCGCCTTTCGCCGGAGCTGCCATCGGGGAATTTTTCAGGGACACCGGGCGTCCGGCGCTCGTAATTTATGATGACCTGTCGAAACAGGCAGTTTCCTACCGGGAAGTCTCCCTTCTCCTGAGGCGCCCCCCCGGACGCGAAGCATATCCCGGGGATGTGTTTTACCTGCATTCAAGGTTACTTGAACGTGCCGCAAGAGTTATCTCTTCGGATGAAATTGCAAAGCAGATGAACGATCTTCCCGATTCGATAAGGCATCTTGTCAAAGGAGGGGGTTCCCTGACCGCTCTGCCAATTATTGAAACCCAGGCAGGTGACGTTTCGGCATACATCCCAACGAATGTGATATCCATCACTGACGGGCAGATCTTTCTCGAGACCGGCTTATTCAATGCCGGGATCAGGCCCGCCATCAACGTTGGTATCTCGGTTTCCCGCGTGGGTGGAAACGCGCAGATCAAATCCATGAAAAAGATCGCAGGAACACTGAAACTTGACCAGGCTGAATTCCGCGAACTTGAAGCTTTTGCCAAATTCGGTTCCGACCTGGATCCTGCCACCAAGCAGGTTATTGAAAAAGGCACGCGTAATGTGGAAATCCTGAAACAGGCTCAGTACTCCCCAATGCATGTCAGCCAGCAGATCGCAATCATATACTGCGGTACAAAAAACCTCCTGAGAAATATTCCTGCAAGGAGCGTGTCAAATTTTGAAGTCGAGTTCCTGCATCATATGGAAACAATGCATAAGGAAGTCCTCAATAACCTGGGAAAAGGCCTTCTGCTTGATGAAGATTTGAAGGTGCTGGAACAGGCGGCAAAGGATGTTTCAAAGAAATACGAAGAAAAGAAATAAGGAAAGCTCATGGCCGGACTTAAGGAAGTCAGAATACGTATTGCATCGGTAAAATCGACCCAGCAGATAACTTCTGCCATGAAAATGGTGGCTGCATCCAAGCTGAGAAAGGCCCAGAATTCCATCATCAAACTCAGGCCATATGCTGCAAAACTAAGAGAACTTCTGCAAAATCTGAGTGGCAGTATAGGGGATTCGGGTGAGAGCATTTATTCTGAGCAAAGGGAACCCGAAAAGATCCTGATCATAGTGATCTCTTCAAACAGGGGCCTCTGCGGCGCATTCAATTCCAATATCATGAAGGCCTCCCTGGCCCTGATCCATGAAAGATACCAGGCCCAGTTCGATAAAGGCAATGTAAACCTTATCACCATCGGCAAAAGGGCCACTGAATATTTCACGAAGCGCAACTTTAAAGTAGTCGGCCATCATGATGAATTCTTTGACAATCTCACGTTTGCCAACATTTCACCGTTTGCCGAATACCTGATGCAATCTTTTGTTAAAAAGGAATTTGACAGGATTGAAATTGTATATAACCAGTTTAAAAATGCCGCTGTACAAAAACTGGTCAACGAGCAGTTCCTTCCTGTAGTTCAGGACGTCATACCGGGGAAGGCAGTGAAGAACCAGTCATCGGCCGATTATATTTTTGAACCCGATAATGAAACAGTTGTAAGGGAACTTATCCCCAAAACCCTGCGCATCCAGGTGTTTAAAGCCGTTTTGGATTCCTTTGCAGCCGAAATGGGAGCCAGGATGACAGCAATGCAGCAGGCAACCGACAATGCAAGAGAACTGCTGAAAAATCTCAACATCACTTACAACAAGGCAAGGCAGAACCAGATCACGAACGAACTTATTGAGATCGTGTCGGGGGCTGAAGCCCTGAAGGGATAGAGAATTTGAATTTCGAATATTGAATTTTGAAGTGCGGATGATGGGATCTGAAAACATTCCCCTTTCCAATTCATAATGATTTTAAATACCAAGAATATGATCACAAAGAATGTTGAAAAGGCGCTGAACGATCAAATCAAAAGAGAAGAGCATTCTTCACGCCTTTATTTAGCAATGGCCTCCTGGGCTGAACGTGCCGGTTACCCCGGAGCGGCCGACTGGCTTTATGCCCAAACCGAGGAAGAACGCCTGCATATGCTTAAGCTGGTTCATTATCTGAACGACCGCGGCGGAAATGCCGTAATCCCGGCACTTGACGCACCCAAAGCAAGTTTTAAATCCCTTTTGGATGTGTTCCAGAACGTATTGAAACACGAGGAATTTATTTCTGCATCCATTAATGAACTTTATGCCATCTGCGTGAAGGAAAAAGACTTCACTACGGCAAACTACCTGCAATGGTATATTACCGAACAGGTTGAGGAAGAAAGCACCGTACGAAGCATACTCGACCAGATTAAGCTGGCCGGGACAGAAAAGGGCGGGCTTTTCCTTATGGATAAAGAATTCAGTACGCGGGCTGTGACAAAACGTGCTGCATTAGCGGCAGCCGGCGGGATGACCCAGGCAAAGTAAGGGCCTACTCCAGCAATTTCAATAAGCGGTTATACCAGGAACGCCCGTATTTCCTGATCAGGGCCTGGTCAAGGAAACGGTACAGGGGAAGTTTCTCCTTATTTCCTTTTTCGAGAGCTTTTTTGCAGATGGACCATTTGTGGTAGTTCAAAGCCTCATTCCCGTTTGACAATTGTTTGATGCGGATGGGATAGAGGTGGCAGGAAAGAGGTTTCGCAAAAGGTATGGTTTTTTCAATGAACGCCTTCTCAATTGCACAGCGTGCAATGCCATTCTCATAATATACGAAAACACATTCCTTGTCATTGACAAGGGGGGTAACAAAATTCCCTTCGGCATCATAATCAAAAACTCCGGATGTGTTAACTGCCAGGACCCCGCCGGGAAGCATATAGGGTATGATATACTCCCTGTAGTCTTCGAGCAGGGAGATCTCTTCCTCCTCCAATGGCGCACCGGCATCTCCTTCCACGCAACAGGCCCCCTTGCATTGCTGAAGGTCGCAACAGAAAAAACTGTCACGTATATCGTCAGAGATGATAGTTTTATCGAGTTGGATCATTTATCTGTATTTTCAATGATAGCTACGATTCTCAGAGGAGAACCGCTTCCGCCTTTGATTTTCATCGGCAAGGCAACGATATATGCCCCTGTAGCGGGGAGCTGGCTGAGGTTACAAAGATTTTCGTACATGCTTAGGCCTGCAGCGGTAAGTATACAGTGGGTCTGAAAATCTTTTGACTGTCCGAAATCAATACTCGGTGTATCCAGCCCGATCGCATTGACCTTCCGGTTAGCAGTGATCCATGTAGACGCTTCGGGGGAGAGACCGGGAAAATGAAGTTCTGCAACCCCTTCGGGACCTTTTTTAAGGGTGCCTGTATATTTGAGGTGATCCCCCCAGTATTTTTCATACCCTGTATACAAGAGAATGATCGCATTTTTGGGGATCCTCCCGTGCTGGTGCTCCCATTTATTCACATCATCGGTTGTGATGAGGTAGTCCCTGTTCGCGGAACATTTTTCGCTGATATCGATTACAACAGCCGGACCGTGCAATTGTGTTACAGGAACTTTTTCAATGGAATTCCCGCCCTGGTGAAAATGGATAGGGGCGTCGAAATGGGTCCCGCCATGCTCTTCGGCTGCATATTTGAACGACGAATAAAAATATCCTTTATCAGTCAGTCCGCAAAAAACGGTGTCATGCCTGAAATTCACATCGGTAGGCCAGTAAACCGTAGTGGAATCAAAATCATGGGTCAGGTCGATCCAGACCGCCAGCTGAAGCTGGCTGGTAAGGTCAGGCCGGGTACAGGCAAAACACAGCATGCAAAGCAAAGCAATGAAAACCTTTTTCATTTGATCAGAACTTGATGAAATCCAAAGTTAGTTTATTTTTTCACAACATACAAACCCGTTGTTGATCATCATTTAAGAATGAATGGGAAACTTCATCCCGGCTCTTTCAACTCCTTTCGTTTTTTGTTTTATTTTGCAGTCCTGTTTACCAAAACAATTTATGATATGTTCAAAACAAACGAATATTTTGAAGGAAAGGTAAAATCCATAGCCTTTACAACAGCCGACGGGCCTGCAACAATAGGGGTCATGGCCGCCGGGGAGTATGAATTCGGGACTTCCTCGGTTGAATACATGACTGTAACGTCAGGCGAGATGACGGTTAAACTCCCTGGTGAAACTGATTGGAAGGTCTTTAAACCTTTCGATACCTTTGTTGTTCCGAAAGATTCAAAATTCAATCTCAGGATTAATTCCGACTCAGCTTACCTCTGTCTTTACCGCTGACCGAAAGGAGCCGTTGACAAATCTCAATCCCCCTAATGATATATTACGGAAGTGATTGTGTATTATCTTGTGAATAAGTACAATACTATTTATTTACATAGTTTCATGTTTGCCATGGGTTAGGTTAAGTCAGATAAATTTTTAATTTTGCGCCCAGATCTGTTAACAAGTTAACATTATGAGTGCTGAAAGCCTGATTCTATTTTTCATAGTCGGGGCATTTTTAGTTGGCATCGCCCTGCTATTTTCGAGTTTAGTCCCACCTACATCAACAAATCCCCAGAAAGCAGAAGCTTACGAGTGCGGAATCCCCACTGAAGGGATTACCTGGCTGCAGTTTAATGTCGGGTATTATCTTTTTGCAATCATTTTTCTGGTATTCGATGTGGAAACCGTCTTTATTTTTCCCTGGGCTGTAATGATGAGATCCCTTGGGATGACAGCCTTTATCGAAATTGTAATTTTCTTTTTCGTTTTAGGCATCGGATTGCTTTATGCATGGAAGAAAGGAGCTTTGAAATGGGAATAAAAAGCATGAAGGAAAAGGATTTCCGTGATAACGAAACCCTTGATTTGTTTAAAAGGACAGGAGGAAATGTATTGATGACATCAATTGATGCCGTCATTGACTGGGGGCGATCCAATTCAGTCTGGCCTCTCACTTTTGCAACCAGTTGTTGCGGCATCGAAATGATGGCTACGGGTGCATCCCGGCATGACTTTGCCCGTTTCGGCATTGAAGTTTACCGTGCCAGTCCCCGCCAGGCCGACGTTATCGTTGTTGCAGGTACCATCGTGAACAAGATGGCCCCGGTCCTCAAGCGCCTATACGACCAGATGTCGGAGCCCAGGTATGTTATTGCCATGGGTGCATGCGCAGTTTCCGGCGGGCCTTTTTATTATAATTCCTACCATGTCGTAAGGGGTGTGGATCATGTCATCCCGGTTGATGTGTATATCCCCGGCTGTCCTCCCCGTCCGGAAGCACTGCTTTACGGGATCATGCAGCTCCAGAGAAAGATCAAACTGGAAACCATCACACGTCCCGAGCAAACCATGATCTTAGGAAAACAATAACACACTATCTCACTATATCACCATTTGATATTTATGGATAACGAAACCTTAAAAGCCAGGATCCTTGAGATTGCGCCTGACGCACAGCAGGAGGAAAACAAGCAGTTCCTGACACTGCTTCTGCCTGCAGCCAGGCTGCATGATCTGGCCATTAAACTTAAAAACAGCCCGGATCTCGCCTTCGATTTCCTGTTCTGCCTCAGCGGGGTTGACTACATCAAGCAGCTGGCGGTGGTTTACCACCTGAGGTCCACACAGCACAAGCATGCTCTGGTCATCAAGGTTAAGACCGACGACCGGGTAAATCCGAACTTCGACACGGTTTGCGATATCTGGCGCACCGCCGAATTTCATGAGCGTGAAACCTACGATATGTTCGGTATAAGGTTCAACAACCATCCCGACATGCGCCGGATCTTCCTTGAGGAAGATTGGAAAGGCTACCCCCTCCGTAAGGATTATATTGATGAAGTAAACATCGTTGAATTTTAGTCTATGAAAGAGATAATAAACCTGCCGGTCAGCAATATAGAGGAGGAGGAATACCATATCAACATGGGTCCCCAGCATCCCTCCACTCACGGGGTTCTGCGGCTGCTTGTTTCCCTCCAGGGCGAAATGGTCAAAAGCCTGAAACCTCATTGCGGCTATATCCATCGCGGAATTGAGAAGATGTGTGAAAAAGACACTTATCCCCAGGTAATTCACCTTACCGACAGGATAGATTACCTTTCGGCTCACATCAACAACCATGCTGTTTGCCTTCTTGTTGAGAAAGCCCTGGAAGTTGAAGTGCCCGAGCGTGTAAAGTATATCCGTACCATCATGGATGAACTGGCCAGGATACAATCTCACCAGCTCTGGTGGTCCAGTTTCGGGATGGACCTCGGGGGGCTCACTTGTTTCTTTTATGGCCTCCGTGACCGTGAAATGATCCTTGACATTTGGGAAGAAACAACAGGAAGCAGGTTTCTCCAGAGTTACAACTGCCCCGGCGGCGTGATGCAGGACATTCATCCGAATTTCCAGAAGAAAGTTCACACATTCCTTAAAACATTCAAGAAAAAAATAAAAGATTACGACCGCCTCCTTTCGGGTAATGTGATTTTCGAGAACCGCAGCCAGGGAGTAGGTGTTCTTTCAAAAGAAGACGCCATCAGTTACGGGGTCACCGGCCCTTCGGGACGAGGCTCTGGCTGGTCCTGTGATGTTCGCAAAATGGAGCCATACAGCATGTACGGCCAGGTGCAGTTCAATGAGGTACTGCGTTACGAATGTGATACCTATTCAAGGTACATGGTCAGGATGCAGGAAATGCATGAGTCGATGAACATCATTGAACAGCTCATCGACAACATTCCCGAAGGGGATCATTCAGCCAAAATGAAGGCGGTGATTAAACTGCCTGCTGGTGAATATTTTCAGAGGGTTGAGTCGGCCAGGGGTGAGCTCGGGCTTTACGTTGTAAGTGACGGTAACAAGACCCCCTACAGGATGAAATTCCGCACCCCGAGCTTTTCCAACCTCAGCGTACTTGACCATATCAGCCGCGGTATGAAAATTGCCGACCTTGTGGCTATCGGCGCCTCTCTTGACTTAGTTATTCCGGATATTGACAGATAAAAAGTAGGTAATATGGCCTTTAATATTTACGATTTTACATCATTCAACCAGTGGATTGACAAGGGGCTGAACAGCATCATGTCACCTACCTGGGCATTGATCACCGAGTGGGTTATCATCGGCGTAGTCTTCCTGCTTTTTTATGCAGTTGTGGGCCTTTTCCTGGTATATGCCGAACGAAAGGTTTGTGCTTTCATGCAGAACCGTGTCGGGCCAAACAGGGTGGGGCCTTACGGCATTTTCCAGACCATTGCCGACTTTATCAAACTGCTGATGAAAGAGCTGGTATATATCAAGGATTCTGACAAACTCCTGTTCAACCTTGCACCTTTTATCGTGATCATCGCCTCTTTTATGGCCCTTTCGGCCGTGCCTTTTGCCAAAGGCCTTCATGCCATCGATTTCGATATCGGTATACTTTACGTGATCGCTGTTTCATCCCTTGGGGTTGTCGGTATCCTTCTGGCAGGATGGTCATCCAACAATAAATATTCGCTTATCGGCGCCATGAGAAGCGGCGCCCAGATCGTCAGTTACGAGCTTTCGGTTGGCCTGTCCCTGTTAACCATCATCGTTCTTGCAGGCACTATGCAGTTCTCTGAGATAGTTGAAATGCAAAGAAACGGCTGGTTCATTTTCAAAGGACATATCCCTGCAATTATCGCCTTTATTGTGTTCCTGATCGCCAGTACCGCCGAAACAAACCGCGGGCCGTTCGACCTTGCCGAAGCCGAATCGGAGCTTACCGCAGGCTTCCATACCGAATATTCGGGGATCAAGTTTGCGTTTTTCTTCCTGGCCGAGTATATGAATATGTTCCTGGTTGCATCAATCGCCGCCACCGTATTCTGGGGCGGCTGGATGCCTTTCCATGTTTCAGGATGGGCAGGGTTCAACACTATCATGGATTACATCCCGCCTTTCATATGGTATATCGGTAAAACCGCTTTTATCATCTGGCTGATGATGTTGTTCAAGTGGACCTTCCCCCGCCTTCGTATCGACCAGCTTCTGACGCTGGAGTGGAAATATCTTCTTCCGATCAACCTGGTCAACATTCTATTTATGGCATTTTTAGTATTAATGCATTGGCATTTTTAGCATACTATGAACAGCTTCACTAAGTATTTCTCAGATATTTTCCACGGGGTGAAATCCCTGCTTATCGGGATGTCGGTCACGGGCCGGTATTTCTTCAGCCCCGGGCAGATAGTAACGCAGCAATATCCTGAAAACAGGAAAAACCTGCAAATGTTCGAACGGTTCAAGGGTGAGGTCATCATGCTTCACGACGGGAACAACCAGCATCGCTGCAATGCATGCGGTATTTGTGAAAACAACTGCCCTAACGGTTCAATCGAGGTCATCCCGGCAAAAGTCACCGGTGAGGACGGCAAATCGAAACGTGTGATCGACAAGCACATATACCACCTGGGTATGTGTACATTCTGCGGACTCTGCGTTAAGAACTGCCCCTCCGATGCCCTTGGTTTCGGACAGGAGTTTGAGCATGCGGTTTTCGACCGTTCCAAACTGACTAAAGTGTTAAATCAACCCGGTTCATCCATTATTAAAGGTGTAGAGTGATGACGAACAATCAATTCATGTTTTTGCTTTTTTCGGCGGTGATTGTGATTTTTTCACTGCTGACAGTGACCAGCCGGCGCATCCTCAGGGCCGCTACGTTCCTGCTTTTCGTCCTGGTCTCCACATCGGGACTGTATTTTCTGCTCAGGTTTAATTTCCTTGCAGCCATCCAGCTCACCTTGTATGCGGGGGGTATCGTTGTCCTGATCATTTTCTCTATCCTGCTTACCAGCCAGATCAACGACAAACTCTCCATTCCACCGTTAACGAAAAGGATATATGCCGCTGTTGCTGCCATTGCAGGCGCCATTTTGTGCATACTTACCATCCTGCAGACGGAGTTTGTGCAAAAGACCTTTGACCCTGCAAGAACAAATATCAGGACTATAGGGGAAGGCATGCTGAGCACCGGTAAATACGGTTATGCCCTGCCTTTCGAAGTTATCAGCGTACTGCTGCTGGCAGCCATGATCGGCTCTATTATACTGGCAAAGAAAAGAAAAGATTAATTTAAAAATATACCGCTATGTTTGAAGGCGTACCTATTCAATGGTTCCTTGTGTTGTCCACGACGATGTTTTTTATCGGGATTTACGGTTTCCTGGTAAGGAAAAACCTGATCACCATGCTGATGTCGATCGAACTCATACTGAATTCGGTTTGTATCAATTTCGTGGCCTTTAACAAAATCCTCTTCCCCGGGCACCTGGAAGGGATGTTTTTTACACTCTTCATCATTGCTGTTGCCGCCGCTGAAGCTTCCGTAGCAATAGCAATTATCATCAACATATACCGCCGTCTGGTAAATATTGATGTGGAGGAAATGAATGAAATGAAGTATTAGTGATGAGTTATAAGCCATGAGCCATTAGCAAAAACTCATCACTCATCACTCATTACCCATGGCTCAAATAAAAATGACTAACGCATAATTTAACCAACATATGATCGATTTCAGTTACACCATCTGGATACTGCTGATACCCCTGCTGGTATTTGTGATCACCGGGCTTACCGGCAACAGGTTTAAACCCATAGTGACGGGAATTGTTGGTACCACCGGACTGGGTATCAATTTTTGCCTTGCATTATTTACAGCCTACAAATATTTTTTCGTACTCGACAAGGCAGACGGCGCTTTTCAGAAAGTGATCGGGATCAGTTACACCTGGCTTCACCTCACCGATAAGCTCCATATCGACATAGGTGTTCTGCTTGACCCCATTTCGGTGATGATGCTGATCGTTATCACTACCGTATCGTTCATGGTGCATATTTATTCCATAGGATATATGAAAGGGGAAAAAGGATTTGCACGTTTCTTCTCGATTCTTTCCCTGTTCAGTTTTTCTATGCTTGGCCTTGTTATCGCAACCAACATTTTCCAGATGTATATTTTCTGGGAGCTTGTCGGGGTCTCTTCCTTTCTGCTGATAGGCTTTTACTATGAAAAAGATTCGGCGGTTGCTGCAAGCAAAAAAGCATTCATTGTAACCCGTTTTGCCGACCTGGGATTTCTCATCGGCATCCTGCTCCTGTCATACATGACAGGCACTTTTGATTTTATTACACTGACTGGTCCGAACAGCCCTGCTTTCACATCAGGGCAGGGTATCATGTTCCTGGGCATGTCAACCATGACCTGGGCCATGCTCTTTATTTTTATGGGCGGCGCCGGTAAATCGGCCATGTTCCCATTGCATATCTGGCTTCCGGATGCCATGGAAGGCCCCACTCCTGTTTCGGCCCTTATCCATGCGGCAACCATGGTTGTTGCCGGTGTTTATCTTGTCGCCCGCATGTTCCCGATCTTCCATCATGAACAATCGGCTCTTGAGATTGTGGCCTGGGTAGGAGGGTTTACATCATTATTTGCAGCTGTGATAGCCTGCACCCAGTATGATATCAAGCGCGTCCTGGCCTATTCCACCATGTCGCAGATCGGCTTAATGATGGTTGCGCTTGGTGTTTCAGGATATGGCGGTGAAGAAGGCCTGGGTTATATGGCTTCCATGTTCCACCTGTTCACACATGCTTTCTTCAAAGCCTTGCTTTTCCTCGGCGCAGGCGCTATAATCCATGCTGTCCATTCGAATTATATGAACGAGATGGGAGGGCTGAGGAAATACCTGCCCATAACCCATGCGACCTTCCTTATCGCATGTCTGGCCATTTCGGGCATACCGCCGTTTAGCGGTTTTTTCAGCAAGGACGAGATCCTGGTTGCGGCTTTCCATTACAACAAAGCCTTATTTGCCATGGAATACCTGGTTGCAGGCATGACGGCCTTTTATATGTTCCGCCTTTATTTCAATGTGTTCTGGGGGAAAGACCAGCATTATCATCACGCACCTCACGAAGCCCCGGTGACCATGACTTTGCCGCTGATCGTTTTGGCTATAGGTTCAACATTTGCAGGTTTTATTCCCTTTACCAAACTTGTAACTTCCAATAGCATGCCGTTCGAGGCCCATACCGAATGGGGCATTGCGATCCCTTCAATTTTTATTGCCCTGGTAGGCATAAGTATTGCCACAATGCTGTACAAGAAGAAATCAGAAACTTCGAAAAAAGTTTCACTGGCTCTCGGCGGGTTTTACACAGCGGCATTCAACAAATTTTATATTGACCAGGTATATCTTTTCATTACCAAAAAAATATTGTTCAACTATGTATCCCGCCCGGTTGCATGGTTCGACCGCCATATTGTCGACGGGACCATGAACCAGTTTGCCTATGTCACCAATGTGGTTTCCGACAGGATCAAGGGATTCCAGAGCGGGCAGCTCCAGCAGTATGCCCTTGCTTTCATTTCGGGGGTTATTGCCCTTGCTTTGTTATTCATTTATTTATGGACCAATTAAAACGATAAGATAATGAGCTTTCTGTTATTGTTCATCGTAATCCCTGTCCTCACTGTCATCGGGATATTTTTCAGCAAGACCCATATGCAGGTAAAATGGACTGCTGTTGTCGGTATGAGCTGTCAGCTGATCCTGGCCGGGTTTCTCATTTATCTTTTCCTGGCTGCAAGGGCTGCAGGGAATACTGCCGAAATCCTTTTCTCCCAGGATATGGTCTGGTACAAGAACCTGAACATACATTTCTTCATCGGGGTGGATGGAGTTTCGGTCGCTATGATAGGCCTGACTTCGATTGTGATCTTTGCAGGGATCTTTGCTTCCTGGGATGTCACGGATCTGCCCAGGGAATTTTTTACTTCACTTATCCTTCTTGCTGCCGGTGTGTTCGGCTTTTTTATCTCTCTTGACCTCTTCACCCTGTTCCTGTTTTATGAAATTGCAGTGATCCCTATGTATTTGCTTATTGGTATCTGGGGAAGCGGCCCGAGGCATTATTCGGCCATGAAACTAACCCTGATGCTGATGGGTGGTTCGGCTTTGATCATGCTGGGTTTACTTGGCCTGTATTTTAATTCTGCCCCCGGGGGAGGTCCTCTTACCTTCAACCTGATCCAGATATCCAAAGTGGCTATTCCTATGCCGGCACAACGCTTCTTTTTTCCCTTTCTCTTCATAGGATTCGGGGTTCTTGGAGCTCTTTTCCCGTTCCACACATGGTCGCCCGACGGTCATGCTTCGGCACCCACCGCCGTATCAATGCTTCATGCAGGCGTTCTGATGAAGCTCGGGGGGTACGGTTGCTATCGTGTTGCCGTATTCCTTCTTCCGGGAGCAGCACATGAAATGGCCTGGATATTCCTGATCCTTACAACTATCGGCGTGATTTACGGAGCATTCGGCGCTATCTGGCAGAAAGACCTTAAATACATCAACGCATATTCCTCTGTGAGCCATTGTGCACTCGTCCTTTTCGCAGTACTGATGATGAACCAGACTGCAATGAACGGGGCCATTATGCAGATGATCTCCCATGGTATCATGACAGCCCTTTTCTTTGCATTAATCGGCATGATTTACGGGCGTACTCACACCAGGCTTATCAACGAAATGGGCGGACTGATGAAAGTCATGCCGTTTCTCGGTGTTGCTTATGTGATCGGCGGCCTCGCTTCGCTCGGCCTTCCCGGATTCAGTGGATTCGTCGCAGAAATGACCATCTTCGTGGGTTCATTCCAGCATAATGATGTATTCCACAGGGTATGTACCATCATCGCAGCTTCTTCAATTGTTGTTACCGCCGTTTATATTCTGCGTGTGGTAGGAATCCTGCTTTTGGGTAAAATAAAAAACCCTGAATTCAATCATATTATTGATGCAAAATGGTTTGACCGTATGAGCGTAGTGACCCTCATCCTGGGGATTACGGCTATCGGGATGGCGCCACTCTGGCTGAGCGATATGATCAATAACGGACTGGTACCGGTCATGCAGAGAATATTACTGGCAGGTCCCATTCTTCATTAAATCGAAAAAAGTAAGAAACAAATAAATATCTGACCCATGTTGATCATGAGACACGAATTACTGCTGATTGCCATCACGGTGATTCTTTTGCTTGTTGAGATTTTCCTTCCCGCTGATAAAAAGCACAACATCATTACACCAGCCATCCTCCTGATGACGGCTGTTCTGATCCTGGGTTTTATTCCGGGGCCTACAGGGATATTGTTCGGCGGGATGTACCAGACCACGGCATTGACCCTGATGCTTAAGAATATCCTGAACATCGGGGTGCTGATCGTTATGATACAGAGCGCCGACTGGCTCAGGAAACCCGAGAACAAAGAAAAGATCAGCGAATATTACATCCTGATGCTTTCCACTCTTATCGGGATGCAGTATATGATCTCCTCGGGAGATTTCCTGATGTTCTACCTCGGACTGGAACTTGCAACCATTCCCCTCGCCGCGCTTACCGCTTTCGAACGTTTAAAAGAAAAATCAGCTGAAGCAGGCGTGAAACTCATTTTCTCATCAGCTCTTTCCTCGGGCATTCTTCTTTACGGACTGTCGATGGTCTATGGAACCACAGGCACTTTGTATTTCGCAGAAGTCGGACCGGCTTTCACCGGCACGCCACTGCAGGTTTTGGGATTTATCTTCTTCTTTGCAGGTATGGCATTTAAAATCTCCCTGGTTCCGTTCCATTTATGGACTGCCGATGTTTACGAAGGCGCCCCGGTAAATATTACCTCTTATCTATCGGTTGTGTCCAAAGGAGCAGCTGCATTTATTTTAACAATTCTTTTATTTACCGTATTCAGCAAGATTGCACTGATGTGGAGCAATATGCTGTACATCATCATTATTCTCACCATCACCCTGGGTAACCTCTTTGCCATCCGCCAGCAAAACCTTAAACGGTTCCTGGCGTTTTCGTCAATCGCACAGGCCGGTTTCATCCTGCTTGGAATTATAGGGCAGAGCCAATACGGTATGGCCACCGTGATCTATTTTGTACTTGTCTATATCTTCTCAAATCTTGGCGCCTTCGGTGTTGTCGCCATCATTTCGAACCGTACAGGATTCGAAACGATCAATGATTACGATGGTTTATACAGGACTAACCCCAGGCTGGCCATGGTGATGATGCTGTCACTCTTTTCACTGGCTGGGATCCCCCCGGTAGCTGGCTTCTTTGGCAAGTTCTTCCTTTTCGCCGCCGCCGCCAATCACGGCTTGTATATTCTGGTCCTGATCGCAATTATCAATACCATCATTTCATTATACTATTATTTGCTGGTCATCAAGGCAATGTTCCTGAACCGCAGCGACAGGCCGATACCTAAGATAAAAAGCGATTTCTATTCAAGCCTGGGCCTCATTCTCTGCCTGGCAGGCATATTTGCAATCGGTATCTTCAGCGCAGTATTCGAGATGATCAACGGACTGAGTTTCGGACTTTATTAAAATAGCGGGATAACGAGATGCGGGATTAATTCGTAAATCGTAAACCGGAACTCGTAAATAACAATATTATGCTTAAAGGGAAACATACGGTTACAGAAATTGAAGGGGTACGTTGTACTGTTGTTGAGACAGGCGCCTCAGAAGACAGGATTACATTCCTGAAAGGGATACTGGAGGTTAACGGCCTTGTGGTGAAAACCGAAAAAGAAAAAGCAAAGGATGGCACTACCCTGCCAACTTCAGTGATCGGAGTTACCGACATCCTTTTCAACGCCATGATCAACCTGTATGAAAGAAGGCTTGTAAGAAAAGACGGCCATGTGCTCAACCCTGCTTACTGGAACCAGTGGCCCGACCAGGACTGGGACATTCCCTATTACCAGGTTCAGAGATAATATCCAAATTGAATTTCGAATAACGAATATTGAATTTTGAATGTTGAAGTATAAGAAATTCAACATTCTGAATTATTCACGAAATTGTTAAAATAATTGGTGTTCATTACGGCTTCGCCGAACCGTGATCAATCTTCAATATTCAACCAAAAAGTTTCTCAACAATCCAGATGAAAAAATACTATAAATACTTCGCTTACACTGTTGCAGCCCTGTACTTTGTACTTGCAGTTTTTGTTTTCACAAGTCCTTATTTCAAATACCTTCCACAGACAGTCAAAGTCATTTTCGCTGTTTTTCTTTTCCTGTATGGTGCTTTCCGCCTGGCCCGGATATGGTCCAACTCGCGGGAAGAAGAGGATGAATGACCGATTTTTCTTGCATTTTCAGCTGATTCCGTTTATTTTAGCCTATTAATTTTAAGGACGCAATAATATTATTTATAAATTTGTGTTTGTGTTTTGATAAACATGCTGATTTTAAGCATTTAATGATCTGATGAAGACGAAAAAAACCGGGACCATTGTAATCGGAGCGGCAGGGTTGATAATCCTGCTGTTTTTTGCTTCCTGCGGAGGAGGGAGCGGAATCAAGCAGGCCGACGACAATCCAACGCACGGAAGTATCAAAGTTGGTATTGACGATTCCTACCGCCTTTTACTGGATACCGAAATCTATACTTTCGGAGTGATCTATAAATATGCGAAGGTAGATGCGGTTTACGGTAACGAATCCGATATTATCAACCTTTTCATGAAAGATTCGGTGCCCCTGGTGATTGTAAGCCGAAAACTTTCGGTTGAGGAAGAGAAATATCTGAACGAAAGGCAATTCGTTCCAAAGACAACCCTGATCGCTTATGACGGGATTGTGTTTATCGTCAATCGGGAAAATCCTGACACAAACCTCTTTTATGATAAAATCGAAGGCATATTCAAAGGAGAGGTCAGGACATGGAAACAGATGAACCCAAAATCAAAACTGGGGGATATCAAGGTGGTATTTGATAATTATAAGTCATGTAACCCAAGGTATATCAAAGAAAAATTCAATCTATCCAACCTGCCTTCAAGTTGTTTTGCCGTGAATTCCAATGCCGATGTCATTTCATTTGTCACAAACAACCCTAATGCCATAGGTGTTATCAGCGTGAACTGGATCAGTGACAAGGAAGATACTGTTTCCAACCGTTTCCTGAAACAGGTGAAAGTTGCAGGTGTGAGTACTCCGGGTACCAATGATCCCGGTTCCAGCTTTTACAAACCCTACCAGGCGTATATTGCGCAGGGAGATTACCCATTTACAAGGAATGTATACTGTATCAACAGGCAGACATACCATGGCCTTGCCTTCGGGCTGTCTTCATTCATTGCGGGGGAGAAAGGCCAGCTGATCGTATTAAGATCCGGGATGGTGCCAGCAGCCATGCCGGTTAGGATAGTCCAAATTAAACATTAAACTTTGTAGAAATTATTTTATGATGAGCAATTTAAAAAAGACAGGACTGGTTATCATTTTATTGCTTGCTTGCACCTTGTTGACGGAAGTCCGTGCCCAGGATCTCAAAGCCGCTATATGGCTTATGCGCAGTGAACAGTTTAAGGCAGCTGCTTCTGCATATAAGGCCTTGATAAAACAGAATCCGGCTGATGGGGATGCATATTACAATTATGGCGAAAATTTCATCAACGAATACTTTTCCGACACTTCGAATTATTCGCTGAAAGAGATCTCAGATTCAGCCAGGATCATCTTTCAGCTTGGCATTCAGAAAGATCCGGCCAATCCGCTTAACCTTGTAGGAATGGGGGAAATAGCATTTCTTAATAAAGATAAGAGCGCCGGCCAGGATTATTATTCAAAGGCTTCAGCCTTGCTGCCGAGCAAGGCAAATAAAAGTATTGTCATGGAGCCTGTGAAACAAGCCAATGTCCTTATCAGGATGGCCAACGGATACGTAAAAGCCCTTATAAAAGATACTGCCCAGATATTTTCTTTATTAAAGGCTGCCGAAAAACTTGATCCAAAAAACTATTTGTTGTTTATAGTCAAGGGAGATGCATATATCATGTTGCTGAATGACGGTTCCAATGCGATCACCAATTATAATATTGCACAGAGCCTCAATCCCCAGTCACCTTTCGCCAAAGTACGCATAGGGCAGCTCTGGATGCGAGCCAAGCAATACAAGAGCGCGCTCACATATTATGATGAAGCCATTAAAATCGACTCCAGTTATGCTCCCGCTTACAGGGAAAGAGGATTCCTTCTTGCAAAGGCCAACCGGAATGATGATGCCAAGCGGGACTTTGCAAAGTTCCTTAAGCTTTCGGCCGGAAATACCACTGCAAGGATCCAATTTGTGAATATCCTGTTCGACCTGCAGGAATACAAAGAAGCCATCAACCAGCTCAATGCAGTTTACAAGGTCGATTCAACAAACAATGACCTGAACAGGGCTCTTGCCTACGCATATTTTGAAACTTCACAATACGATAAAGCATTATATTATATCAAGAAATTTATTACCAACGAGAAGCCTGAAAAGATCCGTGCAGCAGATTACATTTACTATGGCAGGATACTGGCCAGGAATAAAATGGACGAGCAGGCCTATGAGCAGTTGCTTAAGGGGTTTGAACTTGATTCGACCAAGCCTGAGCTTTTATCTGAAGCAGCGTTATGCCTTACCAAGGTAAAAAAGTACGACAAAGCGATTGAAACCTATCAAAAGAAGATCACCTTGAAAAAAGCAGTGCCGATGGATTACTACAACCTGGGCAAGATCTTTTACAATGTCAGGGACTTTCAGCAGGCCGATACAAACCTGGCAATTTTCAATCAACTGCAGCCTGATCATATTACAGGTTTTGTTTGGAGGGCCCGCACCAGGTCGAATATTGACTCAACCAGCAAAGAGGGCCTGGCAAAACCCATCTATGAAACCATTATTGCCAAGACCCAGAGCGATACGGCAAAATATGCCAAAGAGCGCATAGAAGCTTTTTATTACCTTGCATATTATAATTTCCTTCAGTATGCCGGGACCAAGAATAAGGAATACGCTGTAACGGCAATTGCATTCAGCAATAAAGTGCTGGCAATAGACCCGAAAGACGAGAAGGCCGATAAAGCGAAACAGATCATTGATAACCTGAAAAAATTTGTGAATTAGAGTGTTTTGGTAATCAATCAATATTTTTATACTTTTGTGACCAAGCAAAAGATGACAAAAAACTAATAAATTCAAGTATTTTATAACTTAAATTCAATTAACGATGAGCAACAAAAGCAGCAAAGGCGGATTAATGGACGCCTTAAGATCGGTGTTTACGTTAGGAGCAATGATCATAGCCCTTATCGTATCTTACTTAATCTTCAAGTATGTGATGGGTAACCCTATCAACTTCGAAGGCGGAAACCATAATGGCACTCCGCTGCCTGGCAACTATCTCGGGATCATTTACAAAGGGGGAATGATCGTGCCTCTCCTGATGACTGTTAACCTTATCCTGATCATTTTCTCAATCGAGCGTCTGATTACTTTGACCCGTGCACAGGGAAAGGGCCGTATCAATGTATTTGTAAAGAACTTACAGGGCCTTCTGGATTCCAACAAAATCGAAGATGCTATCGTAGCTTGCGATAAGCAGAAAGGTTCGCTGGCAAATGTTATGAAAGCTGGTCTTGTTCGCTACCGCTCTCTCCAGGACGATAAAACCCTGGTTAAAGACCAGAAGATCGTTGCCCTGCAGAAGGAATTTGAAGAAGCTTCAGCTCTTGAGCTTCCGATGCTTTCGAGGAACCTTGTCATCCTTTCAACCATTGCTTCAATCTCAGTGTTGATCGGACTTTTGGGAACAGTACTTGGGATGATCCGCGCATTCGGAGCTCTGGCCCAGGCCGGCAGCCCTGATGCACTTGCACTTGCAACCGGTATTTCTGAGGCCCTTATCAATACTGCTTTCGGTATCACCGGATCATTGCTGGCCATTGTTCTTTACAATAGTTTCTCAACACAAATCGATAGTTTTACCTATAAAATTGATGAGGCAGGATTCAGCCTTGTACAGTCATTTGCAGCTTCTGCCAAGTAATATTTTTGGCGTTTCAACAAATTATGTACATAATACTGTGTATTTATAATTTAAAACCAGAATTCCATGCCAAAGATAAAACCACCGGTTAGAACACCGCATATAGACATGACACCCATGGTGGATTTGTTTTCTGTGCTACTGATCTTTCTGTTGCTTACGGCTTCATTCCGTCCTCAAGAGGCTGCTGTCATTACAACACCTCAATCGATCTCGGAAAAACAGGCCCCTGATGCAGACCTTATGACCATCTTCATTGCAAAGGATGGTAAGGTCTATTTCAATATTGACAACGGTAGAGATACTTCGACTCATTTCCGCAGCAAGCTGCTGGGAAAAATCGGGGAGCAGTATAAGATCACTTTCACCAAAGCGGAAATTGCCAAATTTGGAACCATGTCGTCATTTGGATTACCTATTAAGGACTTGAAAACATGGCTTAATTCGAAAGATTCCAAAGAGAAGGAGAAACTGCAAACAGGCATCCCAATGGATTCAACAGATAACCAGCTTGCATGGTGGGTACGCGAGGCGCGCCTTACAAATGTCGGAGCTGAAGTCGCTATCAAGGGTGATGCTGACACTGACTATAAACTAGTCAAGAAGGTCATGGACTTGTTACAGGACAACAAGGTGAATAAATTTAATCTCGTTACCAACCTGCAAAAGGAAGAAGTTGCCTTGAAGGATCTTCCGCCTGCAACCAAGTAAAGAGAAACCAAACGTTAAAGAAAATCCTATATGGCCGAAATAATTCAAGAAGAAAAAGGTAAAAAAGGTGGTAAACGCAGGCCTAAGAAGCATGGCACACGCATCGATATGACCCCTATGGTCGACCTGATGTGTTTGCTGATCACTTTTTTCATGCTAACTACCGCTTTCAGCAAGGCTAAAGTAATGGTCATTACCATGCCTGAAAAGGATAATCAAAATCAGGATAAAAATCAGCCCCAGATCTCGGCTTTCCGTACCCTGAACATTATTCTTTCAGAAGGCGACAAGGTGTATTATTACATCGGTATGGCCGACCCTAAAAAGCCCCCTCTGCCTGCATTGGTTAAAACAAACTTCAGCAAGGATGGAATCCGTAAAATCCTGTTGGACAAGAACCGCGACCTGTTTACTAAGATTGCCGAATACCGCGATAAAAGGGTTACAGGAAAAATTGTGGTGGCTGATACTACACTCGAGAACGAGATCAAGAAGATGAAAAGGGACGATAAAAAAGGCCCTATCGTCCTGATCAAGGCCGACGAGAAAGCAAAGTACAAGGACATTGTCAACATTATCGACGAAATGGCTATCTGCAATATTGCCAGTTATGCAATTGTAGATATGAGCCCCATTGAAAAGGATATGTTGAAAAATGCTCCTAAATAAGTTTTAATGAACGTTTAAAAATATAACGTATGGCAATTGAAAATCAGCGTGTAGAATCGCTGGAGGAAATCGTCTTCAAGAATCGTAACAAGGAATACGGATCTTATGTGCTTCGCAAGAAGTACCGCCGGTATCTTACGATTTCCCTGATCATTGGCCTCCTCGTCATTATGTCCGCCGCTGCCTATCCTTTAATCAATGCATACCTGAACAAGGAAAAATTGCTCAGGGAAAAGGAAAAATCAGTAACGGCCGAAATGCTGAACATGCCCAAGGAAGATCTGCCACCACCTCCGCCGCCACCCCCTCCCCCTGAAGCACTTGTGGAAAAGGTAAAGTTCACTGCGCCTAAAGTTGTGGAAGACACCAACGTGGAATCTGATTTCGGTAAGCAGGACCTGCTTGCCCAGAAAGGAAACACTGAAGTACCCAGCGAGGAAGTCCAGGTGGAAGAGAAAGAGGTAAAGACCCAGGTTATCGAACAGAAAGTGGAAGCTGAAGTGTTCCTCATCGTTGAGGAACCTCCAACATTCCCTGGCGGCGAAGCTGCCCTGTACAAATGGCTGGGCGAAAACCTTAAATACCCTGAAGAAGCCAAAGAACTTGGCATCCAGGGACGTGTTTTCGTTGCTTTCGTTGTTGAACCTGACGGATCGACCAGTAATGTGGTTGTGAAACGTGGTATCGGCGGCGGCTGCGACGAAGAGGCAATCCGTATCGTGAAAGCCATGCCCAAATGGGCTGCAGGCAAGCAGCGCGGACAACCTGTGCGTGTACAGTTTAACTTACCAATCAAGTTTACGTTGCAGTAAACCTGAAACAAACTTAACCAGGAACCCTTGATTTTTCCGAACTTTCCATGTACTATGGAGGGTAGAGGAGAAAAATTAAGGGTTCTTTTTTTCATAATGAAATGACATCACAGATCCTGTCGTCATTCACCAGCAGCAAATTCAAATTCTGGTCATTCATCTCAATGGCTTTACTCGTGTTTGTGCACGGGTATAATATGCATGAGCGTTACCTGCAACCATGGACCATTCCTGACGAGGGATGGTCAATAACAGGTTTCATTGAATACTTCCTCTCTAACGGGATCTTCCGTTTCAGGATACCTATGCTTTTTATCATTTCAGGATTTTTATTCGCGATGCACGACGACCGGCCCTATAAGGCAAGGGCAGGAAAGCGGTTCCGCACCCTGTTTCTCCCTTACCTGATCTGGAGTGCCCTGGGACTGGCCTTCACATACGGGCTTGAGATGTTCCCGTATACACGTGAGCTGGTGTCCTCCTCGCATGTGGTCCAGATTGACAATACCAGGATGCTGATCCATGATTATCAATGGTATGAGTTGCTTGCCCGCTGGATCCTGCTGCCCGTGCCCTACCAGCTCTGGTTCATCCGTGTACTGTTTATTTACAACCTTGCCTATCCTGCAATACGCTGGTGCGTTACGAACAGGGTTGGCCGTTGGGTCTTTTTTTCGTTCACCATTCTTATGTGGCTTGCCACGATCAACCTGGGTCTAATCGAAGGAGAGGGGCTGCTGTTCTTTTCCCTTGGAATCTGGATGCAAAAGACAGGTTTCAATATCGAGCATCCATCACGCGGACTGAAACCTGCTGTTTGGGGCATAGTGTTCATTTCGTTTGCACTGATAAAGACTTTGATTGCGCTGAAGGGGCAGGCATACCTGGAAAATGCGATGTTTCCCGTGCTGACCCTGATGCATAAGACCGTGGTCCTGAGCGGGCTGATCGCCTGCTGGTACGGGTTGGATCCCCTCGCAGCATGGTGCATGGAACGCCCTTGGTTTACATGGTTGTCGTCTTTCGCTTTCATGATCTATGCCATGCATGCCCCGCTCGTCGCATACCTTATCAACCCTGCACTCACCCTGCTCTCCCCCCTGCAGGCTCCGGCCCTCCTCGCTTACATCCTGCTGCCTCTGACCATTCTTGTATTTTGCATCGGCAGCGGTGTTATAATCCGGAGCCTGGCACCAAGGATTTACGGTATGCTGACAGGAGGAAGGGGAATGTGACTAGCGACTAGTGACCAGTGACTGGAAACTTAGATAAGGGTTTAATTCTCTTCCTTGAAAATCAGCTGTAATTTAGATTCTATCCAAAAGAAATCTTTAGTAACTTTGGGCTGTTAATATTTTAACAGCACGAGGTTTTTATATGATAACACTCTCATACAAAGGGAAAAACACCTTCCTGGAAGCCGTGAATGAAAAGAGCGGCTCAGACGTCCTGGAATGTTACCAGTGCGGCAAATGCGTGTCGACCTGCCCGGTCTCAAATTTCATGGATTTTCCACCCAGGGAGATCATGCAGATGATCAAGCTGGAACTTAAGGAAGAATGCCAGATGGCTAACTCCACCTGGTTCTGCCTTACCTGTTCTGCCTGTTCCGGCCGCTGCCCGAGGGAGATCAATATCCCTGCAGTCATGGAAGCTGTGCGGCACATGGCTATTGAGGAGAATTTCCATCCGGATTCAAAACAGGTAAAGAACATCAGGAAATTCCACGAGATCTTCCTGGATATGATCAGGCGATACGGCAGGAATTATGAGCTGCGCATGATGGCCGAATTCAATATCCGTACGCGAAATCTTTTCAAGGATATGCACCTTGCCCCCAAGGCCCTGCTGAAAGGAAAAATTCCTTTGGGAGTGAAATCAATGAAAAGTGCAAAAGCCATGAAGAAAATGTACGAAATGGCCGATAAACTTGAACAACAGAGCAAATAAGAAGTTAAAGATGAAAAAAGTAACCTATTTCCCGGGTTGTTCTGCACACGGCACCAGCGAGGAGTTTGACCAGACCGTTAAAATGGTCATGAAGACCCTGGATGTCGAGATGGAAGAGATCCCCGACTGGAATTGCTGCGGCGCCACATCCGCACACACCATGAACGAAAGCCTGGCATATGCCCTGCCTTTGCGCAACCTGGTGCTTGCCGAAAAACTCAGTAATGACACCATGACCGTCCCCTGCGCTTCCTGTTACCAGCGCATGAAATTCACTAAAATACATATGGATGAGAACCCTGAACTGGCCAGGAAGATCAATACCGCTGTTGTAGGCGAAGGCCAGTATCAGGGCAGGGTAGCTGTAAAATCCATGCTCCAGTACTGTTATGAGGATGTCGGGATTGAAGCCATCAAGACCAAGGTTACCAGTCCTATCAGCGGGATGAAGATCGCCTGCTATTACGGCTGCCTTCTGACCCGGCCAAAAGCCATCACCCAGTTCGATTCACCAGAATACCCCATGTCGATGGACCGGATAGTGGAGGCTTTAGGCGCAAAAGCAATGCCCTTCGATTTCAAGACCGAATGCTGTGGAGCTTCTTTTTCCATTTCCGATACCGATGTGGTACTGCAGCTTAGCGGAAAGATCCTCGAAATGGCAAAAGAAAGCGGGGCCCATGCCATTGTTGTAGCCTGCCCGCTCTGCCAGTCGAACCTCGATATGAGACAGCCTGATATTGAGAAGAAATTTAAAGTCAGATATGATCTCCCGATCTTTTATCTCACCCAGCTGATGGCTATGGCTTTCGGCTATCCGAAAGATAAAATGATGTTTTCCAAGCATATCGTCCCTGTCGACGGTGCATTGGCCCATATCGGCGAAGTGATAGAAGAACCAAAAAAACCCGCCAAAGGCAAAAAAGCCGTAAAGGCAGAAAGTGAGGTTGAATAATGGCAAGAGTAGGAGTATTCGTTTGTTTCTGCGGCGCTAACATTGCCGACTTTGTGGACGTCCCGACCGTTGTTGAGGAAGCCAAAAAGATCAGGGAAGTCAAGTTTGCCGTTGATTACAAGTACATGTGTTCCGATCCCGGACAGCAGATGATCAGGGACGCCATTGTGCAGTACAGGCTTACATCGATCGTCGTGGCGGCCTGTTCCCCCCGCATGCATGAGAAGACCTTCCGCAAGGCGCTCAGCGATGCCGGGATGAACCCGTACCTGCTGGAAGTGGCCAATATCCGCGAACATTCATCCTGGGTCCACCAGAAAGATAAAAAAGCTGCTACCGATAAAGCAGGGGACCTGGTGAGAATGGCTGTTGCCAAATCCATCGCCAACGAACAGCTGCACGAGATCTCGGTCCCCGTTACCAAACGAGCACTTGTCATCGGCGGCGGGATTGCCGGCATACAGGCTGCCCTGGACATTGCCGATGCACGCATCCCGGTGACCCTTGTTGAAAGAAGCCCGTCAATCGGGGGCCGCATGGCTCAGCTCGATGAAACCTTCCCAACGCTGGACTGTTCACAGTGCATCCTCACTCCAAAGATGGTGGATGTAGCCTCACATCCTTTTATTGAACTTATCCCCTATTCGGAAGTTATTGAACTCGACGGTTACGTGGGCAATTACAAGGCCAAGATCCGGAAGAAAGCCTCATACGTGAACTTCAAGTCATGTACAGGTTGCGGAGCCTGCTGGCAGAAATGCCCGGTCAAAGTCCCGAATGAGTATAATATGGGGATCGATACACGCAAAGCCATTTACACTCCTTTCCCCCAGGCGGTTCCTAACAAACCTGTTATAGATGCAAAGCACTGCACAATGCTGCTGAAAGGGAAATGCGGGATCTGTGCAAAATTCTGCGAAAAAGGCGCTATTGATTTTAAGATGACGGATGAGGTCATCGAAAGGGAGATAGGCGCCGTTGTTGTTGCAACCGGCTATGACCTTTGGGATGCCACGCCTTATGAAGAATATGGGGTCGGGCGTTACAAGGACATCATCAACTCCCTGGAATTCGAGCGCATGGTATCGGCCAACGGCCCTACCGGGGGATTGCCTGTCAGGCCATCCGACGGGAAAGTCCCCAAGACCGTGGTTTTCATCAAATGCGTCGGGTCGCGCGACAAGGCCAAGGGCATTGAATTCTGCTCGAAGATCTGCTGCATGTATACAGCCAAGCATGCCATCCTCCTGCACCATAAAGTGCATGATTCGAGGGCTTATATTTTCTATATGGATATACGCGCGGCAGGGAAGGGGTACGAGGAATTCGTGAACAGGGCTCAGGTTGAGACCGGGGCGGTATACCTCCGCGGCCGTGTTTCAAAGATCTACCAGAAAGGGGAGAAGCTTATGGTCCGCGGGGAAGACGGTCAACTTGGACAGGAAGTCGAAGTCGAAGCCGATCTCGTGGTTCTTGCCACGGCCATTATTCCCGACAAGGAAAACCCGGCCCTCGCAAGGCTTCTTGGAATTTCATACGACAAGTACGGTTACCTTTCCGAAGCCCATCCGAAGTTACGCCCGGTTGAGACAGCCAAGGCAGGCATTTTCCTTGCAGGCTGTACCCAGGCTCCGAAGGACATCCCGGAGACGGTAGCCCAGGCATCGGCCTGTGCAGCCAAGGTGTGCGGACTTTTTGCCGGAGATACCATCAAGAAAGACCCGATGGTCTCAACAGTGAACAAGGATTTTTGCAGCGGCTGCCAGAACTGTGTAAAGGTTTGTCCTTACCAGGCTATCGTTACAGAAGATATCCCCCTCGGGCATGGCGCAAAAGAAATGCGCACTGTGGCCAAGATCAACGAAGGCGTTTGCCAGGGTTGCGGTTCCTGCGTAGCCATCTGCCGTTCCATGGCCATTAACCTGGCCGGGTTTACAGATCCACAAATCATTAACGAGATAGTTGCCATCTGATGGAAGAAGTAAAAGACAAGATCGTAAGCATTGAAAAGCCCGAATTGATTGCCCCTCCCGAATGGAAGCCGGTGATCGTGGGCATTCTCTGCAACTGGTGTTCCTACGCAGGGTCGGACCTCACAGGTACTTCGCGTACGCAGTATCCGCCGAACATCCGTATTATACGCGTACCCTGTTCTTCGCGGGTAGATCCCTGGTTTATCATTAAAGCCTTGCAGACCACTGCGGATGGCGTGCTGATCTCGGGCTGTCATCCGGGCGATTGCCATTACATCAGCGGGAATTATTATGCCCGCAGGCGTTTCCTGGTGACCAAGGAGTTGTTGAAGATGGTGGGCTTCCATGAACACAGGGTTCAGTTCAGCTGGGTATCGGCTGCCGAAGGCGCCAAATTCGCCCAGGTCGTTAAAAAAGTGACCGAAGATGTTGTAAAGCTCGGCCCCCTTCATTTGTATAAAAAAGAAAATTTCAGCAAATAATGGACTATTCAAAACAGATCCAGGACATTGCCGCGAAGCTGTTTGCAGAAGGTAAGATCGACGTGTTTGTCGGCTACCGTATGAACGGCTTTGACGACAACCAGGTTCCTGTCGTGATCAACGATCCGAAGGAAGTGCCGGCCTTGGTTTTTACCGAAAAATCAGTGTTCAACCTGTCGAACTACCTGAAAGCCGACCATACCCGGAATAAGAGGGTTGGGCTGGTTGTGAAAGGCTGCGACAGCCGTTCACTCAACCTCCTTCTTACCGAGAGCCAGGTAAAACGCGATAATCTTTACATCATAGGCATTGCCTGCGAAGGGGTTGTCGACGACAAGGGGCAGAAAATGCAGAATTGCATTGAGTGCATCGTCCCTGATGCCGTGGTATATGATGAAATGCTGGGCAGCCCCAGGGGGAAGAAAGATTATATCATAAATGCAGATATCGCTGACCTTGCCGCAAAAGGCCTCGTTGAACGGCGGGAATATTTCGAAGAGATCTTCGATAACTGCATCCGCTGCAACGCCTGCAGGCATTCCTGTCCGCTGTGTTACTGCGCCAAATGTTGCATAGACCAGGAAACGGCAACGATCTATAACGGTTCAAACACGGCATCCAGCGCCTTCCATGCCCTGATGACATGGTCGCTGCACCTGGCGGGCCGTTGCGTCGACTGCCGCAACTGCGAAAAAGCCTGTCCAAGCCACCTGCCGCTGCATCTTCTGCATAAACAGAACGAGAAGGTGATTTATGACAACTTCCAGAACCACCTGGCGGGTGTCGAAGAAGGTGACCGCGGGGCTTTCTACAAATACAGCCTTAAGGATCCCGATGATTTTATACTGTAATCCGAACGACAGATTATGAGCTTTTCAACTTTTGTTACCGATAAAGATGGCTTGCAGAAACTCTATGAAGCCATTATCAGCAAACATGAAACCTATGCTCCCGTTGAGAAATTCGGGAAGTATGATTATAAAAAAGTTTCATCTTTGAAGGAATGCGACCCTGATTCGCCAATTGCCATGACCATGAGCGTGAAGCCCTTGTTTTTCCCGCGTGCTTCAAAGATCATGAAGTATGAAGCGACCAGCGCAGGCACCAGCATCCATGAAACCGGGCAGGACCAGCTTTCAGGCCCGCGGGTGATCCTTGGCGTGAAGCATTGCGATGCACGCGGATTGCAGGTGTTAGAAGCAGTGAACAAGTGGGATTATATTGACAGCGACTTCCTGAATCGCCGTGCCAACACGGTGATCTTTTCCAAGCGTTGCGACAAGGCCGACACCCAGTGTTTCTGCACTTCCCTGGACTATGACCTGGAAAACCTGGATGCCCTGGACGTAGCCGTGGTGAGTGGCCCCGGAGGAACAGTTTATTTACAGGCCCGAACCGAAAAAGGCGAAAATTTTCTTAAGGAAAACCTCGGAAAGGAGTCTGCAGCCGGCAGTCAGCAGGCGTTAGATGAAATGAAGAAGCAATATGGGGCATTTGCCGCTTCTTTCCGCCTTAAAATGGATTATAAGGACGTCAATGAAAAGATGTCGAAACGGTTTGACTCAACAGCTTATGAGGAAGCTACAAGAAACTGCGTCAGCTGCAACACCTGTGCCTTTATTTGTCCGACCTGCCACTGTTTCAAGATCAGTGACGAGAAAATCAAAGACACGGGAGTGAGGTACAAAAGTTACGATTCCTGTAACAATGTGTACTTCACCCTGGAGGCAGGCGGCCATAATCCGCGCCCTGCCAAATACCGCCGCTGGAGACAAAGGTCTATGCATAAGTTCGTGTATTACAAGGAAAGGTTCGGCGTAAATCTCTGCGTGGGCTGCGGCCATTGCGCGATATCCTGCCCGGTGAACATTTCCATCTTTGAGGTAGTAAACCACGTTGCAGCAGCACCGATGGAAGTGTGATCCTACCCGTATTTTCACACCGCCGTAACGGTTCCATTCCGTTCACCTGATGCGGCTCCTGTGAAATACCCGCAGAATCACGGTTTAAAAAATATAAAGTAAAATATTTATGGAAGCATTATTAGTTCCCTCCCTCGCCAAGATTGACCGGATTATCCAGGAAACACCTGATGTTCGCACCTACAGGCTGAAATTCAAAGACGACAGTATTTCCGAGAAATTTTCCTGGCAGCCGGGACAGTTTGTTGAATTTTCATTACTGGGTTCGGGGGAATGCACCTTTTGTATTTCATCATCGGCCACCCGTAAGGGATATTTTGATTGCTCCATAAAAAGGGCGGGAGTTGTTACTGCCGATATCCATACCGATCTTGAGGAAGGAGATGATGTCGGGATCCGTGGTCCTTACGGCAACTGGTTCCCCCTGGATGACATCAAAGGGAAAAACCTGCTTTTCGTGGGCGGAGGTATCGGTTTGGCGCCCCTGCGTTCACTGATACAGTATTGTATCGACAACCGCGGAGATTACAAGGACTTCACGATACTATACGGTGCCCGCACATCCGCAGACCTTTGTTACAAGGAAGAAATAGAGGAGTGGAAGAAAAATACAAGCATCAAGGTTGTGCTTACCATCGACAAGCCTGAAGAAACCTGGAAAGATAATGTAGGCGTGGTTCCCAAGATCCTTGAAGAAGTGGTGAAACCGGAGATTGCAAATACCAAAGTCATCACCTGCGGACCACCGATCATGATCAAGTACACTCTTCAGTCGCTCGACCGTCTTGGTTTTGCGCCAAAGGATGTGATCACGACACTGGAAATGAAAATGCAGTGCGGGCTGGGTAAATGCGGCCGCTGCAATATCGGCAGCACCTATATATGCAAGGATGGGCCTGTTTTCACCTATGAACAACTGAAAGCCCTCCCCGACGAGTTCTAAACCAAGGGGTGGCGGTGGTTTAATTTCAGCCTCCCGTATCCGCATCCACCACTCCCCTGGGCAAGGCCGGACCCCGGGTTTGCCCGGAAGTTCATACCCAATGATTTTTTAATTCCTTATGCAACGGATACTGTACCCGGTGGTTTTACCCACTATAGAGCTTTGTACAAATGGACTCACATAATATAAGCTAAAAAACGAGGCTTTTTCGCCGGAATTCCCATTTGCCGACCACCAGTTTCCAAAAATCTGAACTTCATCATAAAATACAAGTTGGAGAATACAAATACGCTCGCCACCAGGGAGCCCTGAAAAACCGCTGCTGTTATCTGCCCCGGTATTTGGATCAGACCAGTGGTCAAGACCCTGCTCTTTCATTTTGCCGCCCGCTACATTTTTACCTCCGAGGAAATTTAACAGGGTAACCCATTCTCCATCAGTGGGCACATGCCAGCCGGCTGGTGCAAGATTACCACGCTGAACAACAAACCAGTTATACAATGCTCCATAGACGGCTGCATTAGCAGGGTCATTGTTATAGTAACAATATGCGCCAATTTGTTCATTGGCCCATTCTACATCATCTGTAACCAGGGGGATGCCAACGCCATCGTTATACCTGGTTGTTTTCAGGTTTTCGGCCATCCATACCTGGGTCCCGATCTGCACAATCAGGTAACGGTTGTTATCGATGTCGGTTATCGTTGTATCAATGGTGGTTAAAGTAAGAATACTGCCATAACCGGTCCCATTACTGTTCGTGGCAAATGCACGGACATAATACTTCCTCTGGCCTTTCAGGCCTGTTATTGTCCCTGTATACGATCCCGCCCCGTCTCCTGCCACCATGGTGTCGTTCTGGATAGTTGGATTCGTGTTGGTATTGCTCCAGCAAAAACCATGTTTGGATACATATAAACCCCTGTCATCAGTGACATTCCCTGAAAGGTCAGCGGTGTTGAGAAGCACATTGGAGTAATTGATTGTAGATACTACCGGAACCGGTCCGTTGGCAGGAGGATCTTCGGTTTTTTTCTTGCAGCCTGGGAGCAAACCCAGGGCTGCAAGAAGCATCACGGTCAGAGAAAATTTTGAAACGGTTTTCATATCAGGTGTTTTTACTTTCTGAATATGGGTTTTTCATCACTTACATTTTCAGGATCTTGATTTCCGTCCTGCGGTTCTTTTGATGGCAGGGACAGTCGCCCTGTGAGGTTGTGGGACAGCCATTGATCTTTGTACAATCTTCGATAGGCTTGGTTTTCCCGTATCCTACCGCAGTAATTCTGGCTTTACTTATCCCTTTCCCTACGATATAATCCACGGCGCTTTCGGCGCGGCATTGTGAGAGTTTATTATTGTATGCATCGGTACCGCGCTGATCGGTGTGGGAAGAAAGTTCAATTTCCATTTTAGGATAGTTTCTCATGATCTCAACCAGGTGATCAAGATCCACAGAGGCATCCTGGCGGATATTGCATTTGTCAAAATCATAATAGATGTTGTTCAGGACAAACGTTGATCCGACCTTAAGTTCATTCACGCACAGGACCAGTTTAACATAAAGGGTTTTGCTGCGGTCGAGGCCTTTGGTCGAGATTTCCTGTATACCTGAATAGTACCCGTCCTTACTGGCAACAATAGTATAATCGGAATTTGGTTCAAGGTTGAAGGTGAATTTACCCTCCGGCCCTGAAATGGTTTTTTCTGACTTCCCGGTTGATGTATTGGTAAGTTCTACGTTGACATTGCCGATGGTCTTATCTTTCTGGTCGCATTCAACGGTAACGCCCGATAAAATAAACCTCAGGTCGCTCAGCAGCAGCTCCCGGTAAATGGTTGTTCCTTTTTTCGAGAACTCCGAGGCTGTAATTACCGCGCGGTTGGTCTTCAGCTCTCCCTGGCGGCCAAACAATGTATAGTCGCCTTGCGGAACGTGCTCAAATGTCACCTTGCCATTCTCTTCGGTAATGCTGGTATGAATGGTTTTACCCTGATTATCTATCAGGTTGACTCCGACCCCTGCAACAGGGATATTTGTCAATGAATCCTTCACCAGTACGATGATATCCCTGAACTCTTCCTTGACTTTTTTTACCGTTACTTTTTCTATTTTAAAAACCAGACCTGCCGAAACAGCGATATGATTTACATTAAAGGATTTAACCGGGTAGTTGTCAAGCGGCGTGGCTGAGTTGAAATATGCATACTCGTCAAAGTTGCCGCTACCGTCCTTATAATACTGGGGGTCTTTATATTTCATCACATACGTCGCATCATCATTAACTTTTTTGGCTGAAACGAATGAATGGATATATTCGACTCCCAATGTAATGCCGAGAAATGAATTGAACCAGTAGTTTCCGTAAATCCCCACCTTAATCCCAATTGTATTAACAGCCTTGTGGTAGTCAAAAACCAGGATTGACTTCCGTGGCCTGACGATATCCGAGTTATCAAGGGAATCCACGGAAACGCTTAGGGATCCCATATCAAGATGGCTTAACCCTACGCGGAGGTTTGCATCCAGGTCCCACTTTGGAGTGGTCAGAATTTTAAAGCTAGGGCCGATACCAACAAAGATCAGGCTCTGGTTCTTTCGGTCGCTTTCTATGAGATGTGTCACCGGATGTGAATTTGTATAATCCACAAGAGCCTGTGGAGTGATAAATTTGATTTTATTGTTGAAATAATCGAAGTCCAGGCCAAAACCAAAATTCGGATGCAGGTAAAAATCAAGATTGGCTCCCCCGTAGATCCCCCATTTGGTTTTAAGGAAATCATTGGTTGCGCCCTGCACGGGTTGAGTGACCTTTCCCATGTAAGTCATTGTAAAGTCGTCAAATTTCATTGGCAGGGCAGTAAAGTTCTTGCCTATACCTATTTTAATACGGGGCTGAAATTTGAAATAGCTCTTGCCAGGTTCCCGGGCCGGTTTTGGATCCTGGGCACTGAGGCTTGAACATAATCCCAGCAGAGCCAACGTAATGAACAAAGTAGTTTTTTTCATGTCGTATGAATTATTAAAGTTAGGTGTACATTAATCTTTTATGCATCTCACGCTAAAGCCGAATTTCTTGCTTTCATTTATCCTTCTTGCCGCTGTATTGTTATAACTAAGAAGCCTGTACCAGGCCGTATTTGCATCATTTTCCGTTGATGTCCAGAACGATCCGAACCCATTAAGGTCATAGTAGTTTCCGTCATGTCCGCGGTCGCCTCCCGGCAACCCGGTAAAACCACTTGAGTTCGTTGCCCCTAAGTTGGGAGTAGTCCATAATCCGTTTCCTGTTCCCAGAATACCTGTCGATTTCATTAATCCTCCTGCGACATCGCTGCCTCCCAGGTAGTTGACCAGGGTCGTCCACTCAAAATCTGTCGGCACATGCCAGCCAGCCGGTGCGAGTTTGCCCGTATTGGCTGCATACCAATTGTAAAGGCAGCCGAAGGTGGTATCCATCCAGGCATTGTTGTCATACCAGATCATTGCAGGGATTACGAGGGTATCCCAGATATTGGGGTTACTCCAGGAAGGTATCAATGTACCGTCATTGAATTTCCAGGTTTTCAGGTTTGAACCCATCCATACCTGGCTTCCTATCTGGATGACCGGGTAGCTTCGTCCTGTCACATCAAGAAGGATGCTGTCAATTGTTTGAACAGCAAACGAACTTCCATAGCCGGTTCCGTTACTGTTCGTTGCGAAGGCCCTGACATGGTACATGGTTTGACCTTTCATCCCTGTTAACGTGGCAGTAAATGTGCCGGCACCAACTCCATTTTCAACCCTTGAATCCTGGATTGTTGGATTCTGCGCGGTGCTGCTGTAGCAAAAACCGCGGACCGTTACAAATGAACCGCCGTCATCAGTCACAACCCCGTTAAAATCGATAGTATTGAGTAAAGGGTTGTTAAAACCGGAAGTTTGGACTACAGGGATATTTCCGGAACCTGAGGTCTCATCATTTTTTTTCTTGCAAGCCTGAAATAAACAAAGGCAGGCAATCAGGACAACCAGACCGGGAATTGCATGAATTTTTTTCATCGCTTCAATGTTCATTATAAGCATCAAAGCAAAGTTATTCCCATGGCCTGGGCTATGCAATCAGATAAAAGTATGATTTTGGGAAAGGGCTTATTCTTAAACGAGGCGTTCCTTCATTGCCTTGATCACAGCTTCGGATTTGGAATTGACATGAAGCTTCTTGTAAATATTGTTAATATGGGTACGTACAGTGCCTTCGGAGATGCAGCATGAATCGGCAATCATCTTGTAACTGTTTCCCTTTACGATGCATTTCAGGATATCCATTTCCCTCGCCGACAGGGCATAATCATTTACAAGCGGGGCGGAAGTCTTTGAGAAGAACTGCATTACCATCCGGGCGATCTCACCGGTCATTGGCGATCCCCCTTTCTGCAATTCGATAATAGCTTCAATGATCTGGACAGCATTTGCCTTTTTCAGGAGGTAGCCTGTTGCACCAGCGCAAAGCGCATTGAAAACTTTATCGCGGTCTTCGAAAACAGTAAATATAAGCACATTAACTTCCGGGAACCTGGCTTTCACCATGGCTGTGGCTTCAATCCCTGTGATACCCGGCATATCAATATCCATTATGATTACCTCAGGGGTTTGATCGGAGCAGTTTTCAAGTATCGAGCTGCAGTCGGGCCAGGCTCCGTAAAATTCCATGGATTCCGTCCCCATGATCAGGTGGGAAAGGCTTTTACGCAGGGGGTCGTTATCTTCGTAAATTGCTACTTTAATGGACATAGTGAGCATTGACTTGAATATGTAAAAGTAGGCGCAATTCCTGCATTCCGCAATCAGATATTTACATGATTTTTATTTTAAGGCTTATCCTTGTTCCTTTTCCGGCAGCAGAAAAAACATTAAGTAGGGCATTGATCTTTTCTGCCCTCAGGTGCATGTTCCTGATGCCGTTCCTGGAACTCCCTGTTTTTGTGTCAAATCCTTTTCCGTTATCTGCAATTTCCATGGTAAGCCAGGGTTGTTCCTCCTTGAATACAATGGAAGCCTCTGTACATTCGGCATATTTTACGAGGTTGTTGACGGCTTCCTTTGCTATAAGGTAAATGTTCCTTCTGACCTCCATGGATATTTTTACTTTTGAAAGCGACTCGGGTATGTCGATCTGAAACACGATCCCTTTCGACTCAAAGAGAGGGATGGCATATTCCTGGATACGAAGGTTCAGATCCTGGAACCTGTCGTTTTTCGGGTTTACCACCCAGATAATATCGTCAATACGTTCAAGCATGTTCCTGGAATTGGTCCCGATTTCCCAGAGCATTTCAGTGGATTTGGGGTCGGTGGCCCGCTTTGAAAGGATGGAGCTAAGTATGGAGATGCTGCTCAGGGTTGAACTGACGTCATCATGCAGGTCGGTTGCTATATGGGTACGGAGACGTTCAACTTTAAGGAGCTGGTTAAGCCTGTACCTGTATATAAGGGTAATAACAACCGCAGATGCGATAAGGCAAACCGCAATGAACCACCAGGTTTGCCAGAAAAACGGGGTGATCATGAATTGTATTGATTCGTGACCGTCAAGCCAGCCCTGGCCGAGTGTGGCGCTGATAATAAATTCATATTTCCCCGGCGGAAGATTTGTGTAACGGGCCTCCCTTGACGTTTCCCCATTGATCCAGTCCCTGTCGTAACCTTTAAGCCTGTAACGGTAATGGGTCTGGCCTGTATGATTAAAACAAATAAGCGTATAACGGAATGTGAGATTATTCTGATCAGCCGAAAGTTCTAATTTGCCTGGATGCTTCTCGGAAATCTTTACTTTACTCACTTTGCTGTTGATCTCAAGAGACTCCAGAACAAGGTTCATCAGGTTTTTCCTTGTCTCACGAAAATCCCTGATGTTTTTTGTCTCATACCCTGCAGAATCACCGGAATAGATATTTCCTGATTTATCAAAATAGATCCTGCATGAATTTCCCGGGATCTCATGAAGGCCGTTCTGATTATCTACAACCCGGAATTGCTCACGGTAAGGGTCAACGTAAAGCAGGCCGTTATTGATCACCCAGAAATTGGCATCATTATCCTTGAAGATACCTGCGGTAAGCTGGTCGTTCATGCCATTTCCCGTATGAAACAATTTTATCCCGAATGAACCATTCGGGCTGACATTAACCCTCACAAGACCCGTCCCGTCAATTGCAAGCCAGATTCTTCCAAGGGAATCCTTTTCCATACCATTGACCCACTTTTTATTTATTCCATATTTCCTAAGGGTGTCGATCAGGGTATTGTCAAAAATATTTTTAACCGGATCATAAATGCTAACACCGAACCTGCATCCAAACCAAACCCTTTTGAGCTGATCTGTTTGTATGGATAAAAAATGAGTCCCTTCGATCAGGGAATTCTTATTACCCGGAATATTCTTAGAGTAGGTGACATTTTTCCTGGTTTTATCAATCCTGATAACCCCGTCATAACGTGTTCCCACCCATAAGTTTTTATCAGCGTCTTCCTGCAATGCATATACGACTTTGGTTTCCGATAATTTCAAAGGATTCCCGTCAGGAGTCCTGAATATCTTCAGGATGTCTGCGACCGGATCATAATAACAAAGGTTGTTCCTTGTGCTTACCCAAAGCCTTTTCTGCGAATCAAGATAAAACTGGTTTATAGACAGCCCATCCTGGGATAAAGGCTGATCACACCTGACCAATCGCCAGGTCTTTGTCCTGGTCTCATATACCGGCATTCCCTTGCACTGGGATCCCCCCAGGAACAAGTTGCCCGAGTCAGGGTCCAGGAAAAAGTCATTGATCCCTGCAATCTTATAAGGAACCTTCTGCTGTTTAAAAGAGCAAAATTCCTTATTCTCGATATCGATGCCGTCACCCCATACCCACAAATCCTGACCATTATTGAAATAGCTGACCCCTAAAAGATGGTCGGACGAAAGTGACCTGGGATTTCCGGCATCAGCCCTGTAGAAGGAAAAAGTATGGGTTTGTTTGTTAAATACGCCGAGGCCCATGACATCGGTGGCAACCCAGAATTCATTCTCGTTTTTCGGAGTGATTTTCAGGCTCGTGATAACCCGGTCAAAGGGGGTATAAATTTTCCATCGTTCTGTCCTGAGATCAAAACAACCAACACCGACTCCCCATCCACAGGCCCAGATTTGCATGTTCGAGTCCAGGTACATTTCCTTGACGTACATATCAAGTTTGGGAGGACAATCATACTTCCGGTCTATGGTTTTTTTCTTCAGATTAAACCTGACCAGGCCGGCATTGGTGCCCAGCAATAAAGCGCCGGGATTCCTTGGATCATGTATGATACTCAGTACAATATTGTAATAATACTCATGTTCCCTTGGATTGGTGCAGTTTGTGAGTAAAAACTGATCGAAATGGTTCCCACGCCTGTCTGTATAAAGAAGCCCGTGATCCGTAGCAATCCACACAGCCCCGTTTTTATCTTCATAAAATGAGATAATAACCCTGCAGGGAAATCCTCCTTTTTTGGTTACATCGAAAGGAAAATTCTTAAGTGTCCGTGTAAGTGGGTCATAGATGCTCAGGCCATTATCTGTCCCAATCCATATCAGGGAGTCGGACGTCTGGTAAAGACCATATATTCTATTATCAACAATGGAAGTGCTGTCCCCCGGAAGGGAACGGAAGATTTTCACGTCATGCCCGTCATACCGTGCGAGCCCGTTGGTCGTCCCAATCCAGATGTACCCCTGGAAATCCTGGATAGCACAGAACACCGTATTGGAAGGCAAGCCATTTTCCTTATTCAGGTGATTAAAATACATTGGAGGAACCTGGTACGAGAGGCCGGTTTTGAGTACCTGGGCGTTCAACCCGGCGCTGACCACAGGTAGAAAAAACAGGAAAATGATCAGCCTTTTCATTTATTCATATGACACACAGTGACTAAGAGCAAAAATGCGAAACTTTTTTATAGTAAAACCTGTTTATTCCTGAATTTTCTCCCGCTTACTCTGTCTCTAAGGGTTCAACGAAAGGGGGCTTTATCGGGAGGTCAAAATGAAAGACTTCCCAACCGACTTGATTGCGAACGCATTAAAAATTAATTTAGATTAAATAAACAAAAGAATTATTGTATATTGCGCCATTATTTGCAATTAATCAAGTATCAATTTAACAACATTAACATGAGAAGATATATATTAATGGCGCTGTTGACATTAAGTTGTGCAATTGGTGCCTATGCCCAGACAGGTACAGCCAGCACCCCTTTGGTTATTGAAAGCCAGGCGATGCTTCCCAAGAGAGGGATGGAGGATAAGTTTGAAGCAGCAGTGCTTGCCCATAATAAAAAGTTTCACCAGGACGGCCCTTATGTTGCAGGGTTGCGGAAGATTGATTACGGCCCCCAGGCAGGATGGTATGTATGGGTTATGGGTCCGGTTGCTTATACTTCCCTTGATACACGGCCTTCAAAGGAGAGCGGACATGATGCAGACTGGAGTGCAACGATTGATCCCCTGGTCCAGGAATATGGCGGGACCGGTCTGTGGAATTACAATTCAGAGCTTTCATATGGCTGGGATATCTTTAAGAAGTCGAAGCATTATGAGATCTGGAGCGTTGAACTGAAACCAAAGCAGTATTACAGGTTCAAGGCTTTATGTGAGAAGCTGAAGAAGGGGTATGAATCTCTTGGAACAACTTCATTTATTGTCCTCGAGAACAACCTTCATTCCAGGGACGGTGCAGATGTCGGGCTGATTTGGAGTTTCAATTCCTTCGATGAATGGCAGAAAGACCCGGGACTCAAAGGAAACTATGAAAAAATATACGGTGCGGGCTCATGGCAGGCAGCCATGGACGAATGGATGGATATGATAAAAAGTTACGATTCGGAGATCAGGTCAATTATTCAATAAGAAGTATCAACTGATTCAACCGTTTTATTTTTGGCCGGCAGGGGCATTGCCCCTGCCGGCCAAATTTTTATCAGGTAAGAATATCTTTTTTACGGTAGAGGAACCCTGAAAGAATAACAAGAAGGACCGTGAGTCCCAGGAAAAGAAAAATTCTCCAGAATTCCGCACCGTATGAAGGATTTAGCACTTCAACATTCACCCATTTGAAAGGACTCATAAATCCAAAATATCCCTTAACGCCGCTAAGGCGCGAAATGGTAAAAAGGAAATAAAGCACAAGAACCAGCCCCACGCAAAAGAATGTCACCGGCCTTGCTCTTCTTATAAGGCATGCAACCAAAAGCCCCAGGGCCCCGAATAACAGGTTAAGCAGAAAGGTATACAGTGTAAGTACCATGAATGGCTGTATCCTGAAATCCCCCGATTTAAAAACCTCCAGTGAAATATAGCTGACGAGGCAGGCAATGATATTTAAAAGCACCACGTTAAGGCATGCAAGAGCAGATTTCGTGGTGAAGATCTCATCCCGGCTTATCGGTCTCGACATCAGGTATTCGGCGGTCTTCCCGTATTCTTCCTTTAACAGGATGTTTGATGTAAGCACCATTGAATAAATGCTGCCCAGGAGCATCATGTACACGATGTTGTTTGCCGCGTAAAAACCAAGCCCTGAAAAGATATCGGTGATATTTCCGAAGCCCCGGGCTTTCATAGCTGCCATAGGAACTATCTTCACCATTCCCATAATCTGCTGCTGGTACTCGAGTACGCTGCGGAATAACGACATGGTAAAAAAGATAAGGGCGCAAATGACCGCCGACCAGAGGACCAGGCTCCTTACGTTCCTGCGGAATTCCATACGAAACAAGATGGTGTTTATCATACTGCCCCGGGTTACTGGTAATAATGCAGGAAGATCTCCTCCAGCGGTGGTTCTTCAATGCTCAGGCTTTCCACAGAGCAGACCGATAAACGTTTTATCAGTTCATTGATATCGCCCGAAAACATAAAGACGATACTTCTCGGACTTTCCCTGTGGAATGATTCCATACCTGTGATCTCAATATTATCCTGAATTCCGTTTTCCGTAAACAGGATCCTGACTTTTTTCAGCTGTTTCTCCCTTAGAACTGCAATCTCATCCGATCTGATTATCCTGCCATCCTTTACAATTGCAACCCTCCGGCAGAGTACCTGAACATCGCTCAGGATATGGGAAGAGAAAAAAACCGTGGCGCCCCTTTTGTTTTCTTCGGTCAGCAGGCCGAACAACTTTGACTGAATTAACGGATCCAGCCCGGTGGTGGGTTCATCAAGGATCAGCAGGTCGGGCCGGTGGGCCAGGGCCTGGATGATGTTCACTTTCTTTTTATTGCCTGTTGACAGCTCAGTGATCCTGCGCTCCAGGTTCAGGTCGAGGATGCCTGCCAGTTCCCGTATCCTGTCTTCGCTCCCGGTCCCTCCATAGAATGCAGCTCCGAACCTCAGGAATTCATGAACCTTCATTTTATCGTAAAGGCTGGCATCGGACGGCACATAACCGAGACGGCTGCGTATCTGTTTTGAACTCCTGACCACATCCATGCCGAAAATCTTTGCGCTTCCCGAGCTCGGGAATATAAGGTTTAACAGAATGCGGATGGTAGTGGACTTCCCGGCACCATTAGGACCGATAAACCCGAAAAATTCTCCCTGTTTGACCTCAAGGCTCACATCCTCTATACCCCGGGAATGACCGTAGTACTTTGAAAGATTCCTGATTTCAATTATATTTTCCGGCACAGGAGTTGTTTCAGAACCAGTATTAAAGAACTTCAAAAATACTTCAAAAACCTTCTGAAACAAAATCAGGGACCGCAAAATACAACCTGCCTGTGACCAACAATTAAACATATATAACATATGTCATTTTGTAACTCCGGTGAAATGTCGCAGCTTTGCAGATCAAAACATAACATTTGATGGAAAAACACCTGGTAGAGATGATGCGTAACAGAGCAGCTCGTTATGGCGCACGCGAGGTATTCCGGTATAAGGAACCTGGTGCGAAAGAATATAAGAGCTATAACTGGCAGGAACTTGTTTCCATCACCGACCGGGTTGCAAAATCATTGCTGGCCCTGGGTTTCGGGCCCGGATCAAACATTGGAATTTTCAGCGATAACAAGCCGCAGTGGACCTTTGCCGATCTGGGGATCCTCGCTGTCAGGGGCGTTACAGTTCCCTTTTTCGCGACTGCTTCAAAGCTGCAGCTGAAATACATTGCAGATGAGACCCTGATGGAACTGATCTTTGTCGGTAACCGGGAACAGATGGACAAGGCGTTGTGGCTTTTCAGCCATTCTGCTTCCATGAAATTGGTGGTTTGTTTTAATAATGAACTGACTGCGGATGAGGATCCCCGTTGTTTAAGCTGGAATGCTTTTCTCAAAACAGGTGAAACTTATACGTCAGGACCTGGCCTGGAACAGATATTGAAATCGGCAGAACCTGGAGATCTGGCAACTATCATTTATACTTCCGGTACAACAGGAGAGCCCAAGGGTGTCATGCTGGACCATGATAATTTCTTCAGCTGTTTTAAAAACCATGACGAGCGTCTCATCGTTACCGAAGAGGATGTATCATTCTGCTTTTTACCCCTCAGTCATATCTTTGAACGGGGATGGACCTATTACATGCTATACAAAGGTGCAGTAAATGTTTACCTGGAGAATCCGAAAACTGTTATAGAGGAGCTCCCAAAAGTCAGGCCCAGCGTGATGTGCACAGTCCCCAGGTTTTTTGAAAAGACCTACGAAGGGATCAGGAGCGAGGAAGCCAGGTGGGCCCCGGGAAAAAGAAAAATATTCGAATGGGCGGTGTTAACCGGTCATGAATATTCGGCCTACCTTAAAAACAATAAAAGACCTCCCTTAGGCGTCAGGCTGAGGAGAGGGATAGCCGACATACTGGTACTGAAAAAACTCAGGTCAATTTTCGGAGGAAATATCCGCTTCATGCCTTGTGCAGGCGCGGCCATCAGGCCGGAACTGCTTAAGTTTTTCCATGCCGCCGGACTTTTTGTGAATTACGGCTACGGTTCAACCGAGGCAACCGCTACAGTTTCTTGCTTCAGGGATGATATATATGAGTTTGAATCCTGCGGAACGGTGATGCCGGGCACTACAGTTAAAATAAGCAATGAAGGGGAGATCCTTATTTCAGGACCGACTGTTTTCAAAGGCTATTACAAAAAGCCCGGAGAAACCGCCAAGGTGTTGAAAGAGGGATGGTATTACAGCGGCGACCAGGGAACATTCAGCGAAGCCGGTAACCTGATCATGCTCGACAGGATCAATGATATTTTTAAAACCTCGGGCGGAAAATTCGTCTCTCCCCAGAAAGTCGAACTGCTGCTGGGCGATGATCACTTCATCGAACAGGTAGTTGTCCTGGGCGACAACCGTAAATTCATCTCGGCGCTCATTGTGCCCTCCTTTGCCGCTCTCAGGTCACAGTTTCCTGAGATCAGCAGGAAACACAATGAGGATGCCTTGTTGATATCAGATGGCTCTGTCGTTGATTTCTTCAGAAAACGCCTTGAACTTATCCAGGAAGATCTCGTTCCGTATGAAAGGGTTGTAAAATTCACCTTACTGCATGAACAGTTCAGCATTGAGAATGAGGCATTGACAAGTACCCTGAAGCTAAAGCGTAAAGTGATCTCAGCCCTGTATGAAGAGCAGATCGAGGTGATGTACCTATAGGGCCAGTTTCCAGCGTTTATGTGACCAAAGCCAGTTTCCCGGGCTTTTCAGTATGGCTTCCTCCAGTTTTTTGGCATACCTTCTTGTGACCTCGCCTTCGGGGAGGGCTGCAGGTTCATCGGCAAGCAGTGTAACTTCAACTGTATAATACCCTCTTTTTACGCGCTGCACATCTACATAGACCACAGGGTAATTATACATTCGGGCATATTTCTCCGGACCATGAAGAAAGGCAGTTTGCCGGCCCAGGAATTCGACCCAATACGATTTTTCAGCATTGCTGGGACTCTGGTCGGCAGCCATGATGTAGACCGAAGGGGTTTGTGCATTCCTTTCGAATACCAGGAATGTCTCATAAATCGAGGCAAGGGTTGTTCCGAATTTAACCCGGCTCCATTTCATGAAGCGGTTGATATATTTATTGCTGAGGGGTTTGTAAAAGGCAATGATGGGGTGTTTTGTGAATAATCCCGGCGACATGCTCCCCCATTCAAAGTTGTTGTAATGGGCCGGCAGGGCGATAACGCTCCTTCCCTTTGCCAGCCATGGTTCTATGATCTCAGGGTTTGTAATAAAATGGCGCTTCCTTACGGTTGCCGGAAGCATGGTAAAACCCTTGATCCCTTCCGCCAGGATATCCGCCAGGTTCTTATATACGTTTCCAACCACGACATCAAGTTCTTTGTCGGTCAGCCGGGGAAAGCTTCCTTTAAGGTTTGAGAGTATCACTTTTTTACGGTAACCCATTACCCTTCGGAGGAAGAACTGCCCGAAATCAGAAAGAAGGTAGAGCAGGGGGAAAGGTAGCAGCCCTATCAGGAAAACGAAAAAAATAAATATACCTGTCAGAAGAAGGTCCATGGGTTTGGGTAAGGTTGTGATAAGATTATTTCAGAATGTCCCTTAAGCCTTCAGCACAGCTTTTCAGTTCAAACTCTATGATTTCATATTTCGCAATGCCGTTGATCACATATGGGTCACCGGCCATGATGAGTTCAGCTTCAACCCTGTTTGCGGCATTAAGCAGGAGAAAGCCACCGTTGCGGGGTACCTTGGGGCCGGAACAAACGAGGATGTTTTTAGCGATCAGTGTTTTTATAAATGCCCTGTGTGCTTCGAGGTGTTTGTCAACCTCTTCGAGAGGGGCGAGATATTTTGAATGAAATGCGAACATAATCATGGCTTTATGGAGCAAAGTTAATTTATTTATTAAATTTACCTGTCCAACCCCTATCCTATGCCCTCGCAAAGACGACTGTTACTGGGATTCCTTATTAGTTTCACACTCGTTATTGTTTTCCTCCTGATAAACCATTACACCGGATTAAATGCACCTGAAGCCCTTCTCATACCCCTTCGCTGGCTGCCGATCGCTATCTTCATGCTGTATGCCGCGAAGAAGAAAAGCCTTACCACCTGGATATTCTTTTCCATGCTTGCCGGTGTTGAATTCGGATACGACCTTCCGGTTGTCGCCAAAGAAATGAACCTGGTAAGCCAGATCTTCATACACCTTGTGAAGACCATCATCGCCCCCCTCCTGTTCGGGACACTAGTCACCGGCATTGCCGGGCATGCCGATCTCAAACAGGTTGGCAGGATGGGATGGAAGTCGCTTCTTTATTTTGAAATCGTTTCAACTATAGCACTTTTCATTGGTCTCCTGGCAATCAATATCAGCGGGGCCGGTCATGGTGTGGTTGTCCCTGCAGCGATGACCCAGGGAACCCTGCCTGAAGTCCACAGCCAGAGCTGGCGGGATATCATCCTGCATGTATTCCCCGAAAACATAGCCAAATCAATTGCCGAGGGACAGGTGCTTCAGATCGTGGTCTTCAGCATACTCTTCGGCATCGCTGTGGCCATGGTCAAAGAGCAGTACCGCGCACCCATGCTCCGTTTCACAGGATCCCTTACGGCCGTCATGTTCAAGTTCACCAACATGATCATGCTGTTTGCACCATTCGCAGTGTTTTCGGCCATTGCATACAGCGTAGGGCATATGGGGCTTGAAGTGCTTTTAAACCTGTTTCAACTGCTTGCGACTTTGTATGTGTCGCTTATCGCTTTTATGATACTGGTGTTCCTTCCTATCCTGGTTTTCCTGAAAATACCGATAAGGAATTTCATCAGGGCCGTTTCAGAACCTGCAACCATAGCCTTTGCCACAACCAGCAGTGAATCGGCTCTCCCCCGTGCAATAGAGAATATGGAAAAATTCGGGGTACCCGGGAAGATTGTCGCCTTTGTGATCCCGACCGGTTACAGCTTCAACCTCGACGGCACCACGTTGTACCTGGCCATGGCCTCCATTTTCGTGGCGAATATGGCCGGCATCCACCTGAGTTTTGAAACCCAGATCATCATGATGGTCACACTTATGCTTACCAGCAAAGGCGTGGCAGGAGTGCCGCGTGCATCGCTTGTGATTTTGCTTGGGACGGCAGCCAGTTTCGGTTTGCCAACCTGGCCGATTTTCATTATTCTTGGAATTGATGAGCTGATGGATATGGCGAGAACGGCCACAAACGTTATCGGCAACTGCCTGGCCACGGTAGTGATCGCCCGCTGGGAAGGGGAGTTCAACCTGGAGAAAGCAAAAAACCTGGACCTTGAAACGGAAGTATAATTAAATCTTAAGACAATGGCTTTCGACAAATATCTCGCTGAAAGAGTAAACAGGATTTACAAATCCCTTGGGATATCCCTTGAGGAAAAGTTCATGATGGGCGGTGTATGCCATCTGGTGGACGACAAAATGTGCACAGGGGTTGTGAAGAATGAACTTATGGTACGCATTGATCCCGAAGGCACAACAGAAGCCCTTAAGAAAAATGGCTGCAGGCTGATGGATTTTACCGGCAAGACAATGAAAGGTTTTTTATTTGTCGATCCTGAAGGCACCGATATGGAGAATGACCTGGAGTACTGGATCAGGCTTGCCCTCGAATACAACCCCAGGGCGAAATCAAGCAAGAAGAAAAAGTGAAACAGGCATGACCGAAAAAAGATCCTACACCCTCATCCTCATCAGCGCCTCCCTTGCCATGTTGATGGTCAAGCTGGATGCCTTTATCGTAAACATTTCCCTGCCCACGATAGCCCAGAATTTCGGCTGCTCCCGCGACGTCGTCGCCCTGGTCCTTTTGGCCTACCTGGTGGCCAGCACAGCCACACTCTTGCTGTTCGGGATGCTGGGCGACCGCATCGGGCTGAAAAAGATCTACATCTCAGGTTTCATACTGTTCACCCTGGGATCCCTGCTTTGCGGACTCTCTCCCGGGATAGTCACACTTGTCATTTCCCGTTTCATACAGGGACTTGGCGGCTCCATGCTCGTTGCCAATTGCCTGGCCATCATCGGCAGGTTCATGCCCCACGACAAGGTGGGTTCTTCCTATGGCATTCTTACAACCATTTCGTCGATAGGAGTCAGCCTTGGCGCCCCGCTCGGCGGCTTCATCACCTATTATGCAAGCTGGCACTGGATCTTCCTCATCAATGTACCTATCGGGATTGCCGCGATCTGGCTTTCGGCAAAATATATCCCCGGAGAAAAGAAGGAGAAATTTTTATTCAGCGGGTTCGATATCAGCGGCGCCCTCCTGGCCCTGTTTGCCTTCACCTTCCTTATCCTGGCCTTCAATTCCTTTGACAACAGGGGGCTTGAGGTTGCGATGCCTTACGGAGCTCTGCTTATATCAGCACTTTTGTTTTACTTCTTTATCATGAGGGAAAAGAAAGCCCTGCATCCAATCCTTGATCTCAGCCTGTTCAGCATCAAACCCCTGACCTTTGCCCTTATTGCCAGCCTTCTTGCCAGCAGCGCCAACTTCGGGTATGCCTACATCATGCCGTTTTACCTTGAAAAGGACCTCGGGCTTACTTCGAATATCGTAGGGATGCTCCTGCTGATCTCTTCCCTGGTCGTCATGGTGCTTGCCCCAATAGCAGGTAAAATGTCAGATAAAATACATCCTGTGAAAATCTGTTCCATCGCCCTGGTCGTAGGAATAATTGACTATTCCTTCTTTTCCACGGCCTTGGGGACCCTGCAGGTATGGGTCCCTATAGTTTTCCTCTTATTGTCGGGCACCTTTCTTGGACTGTTCCTCTCTCCCAACAACACTATGATCATGAACATGGCTACCGAAGGCAAACACGGCATCGTTTCCGCCACCTCGAACACCTTCACCTCGGTTGCAGCAGTGATCGGCGTTTCGGTGTTCCAGCTGGCTTTTTCGATTACCACCGGAGGTGACAATGCCAATCCTACAATTCAGCAGAACATCGGGGGCGTGAGAAATGCTTTTATCATAGGAGTATTATTCCTGGTCCTTGCTCTTATATTCACCCGCTTTTCCAGCTGGTCACAGGATAAAGCGGTGGTAGTATAATTGAATTTTTTGACTGCGGATGAGGTTTTCCCTCATGCCATCCGCAGACCAGTATAAAACCAAATTACAGGGAATATGAGCTTCAAAGTATCCCATTACGGCTGGCAGCCCGACCTTCCCGATCAAAGGGATTACCGTTATGCTGCTTCTCCTAAAGTATTATCAGAATTACCCGAAAAGACCGACCTCAGGCCGGGCTGTCCGCCGGTTTACGACCAGGGTGAACTCGGAAGCTGCACCGCCAATGCAATAGGCGCAGCCTTTGAATTCGGACTGATAAAACAGGATGCACCTGCTTTCATGCCTTCACGTTTGTTCATTTATTATAACGAGAGGGTGATCGAGCACTCGGTCGGCAACGACAGCGGGGCCATGATACGCGACGGCATCAAGACAGTGAACCATGAAGGGGTTTGCCCGGAGAAAGACTGGCCTTATATCATTTCCAGGTTTGCACAGAAGCCCGGGCCGGATTGCTATTCAAAGGCCCTGGAGCACCAGGTGCTGTCGTATCATCGCGTACCGCGGGTACTCAGCCAGATCAAAGGAAGCCTGGCCGAAGGCTTTCCCATGGTATTCGGTTTTACGGTGTATGAGAGTTTTGAAAGTGCCGAGGTGGCAGGCACAGGAATTGTTGAACTGCCGGCTCCAGGGGAACATGTTGCAGGCGGGCATGCAGTGCTTGCAGTTGGTTACGACGATACAAGCCGCCGCTTCCTGGTGCGCAACAGCTGGGGCAATCAATGGGGCATTAAAGGGTATTTTACCATGCCATACGATTACCTGCTCAACGAGAACCTTTCAGACGATTTCTGGACAATACGTCTTATCGAAGGAAATCCGGCAATGCAAAAGAATTGAATAACTTAGTGACCTTTAACAGTATCAACCAAAAACCAAAAAACATGAAAAAGTACATTGCAGAATTGATCGGAACATTCAGCCTGGTCCTTTTCGGATGCGGCTCAGCAGTGATTGCCGGCATTTCCCAGACCGGGCCCAGCGGGATCGGGCTATTGGGGATTGCCATAGCTTTTGGATTTGCAGTTGTCGCAATGGCTTATGCCATAGGCGGAATTTCGGGTTGCCATATAAATCCAGCAGTTACCATTGGTGTGTTAACGGCAGGTAAAATGAGTGTTAAGGATGCAGCCGGCTATATTATTTCACAATGTGTGGGTGCAATCCTCGGTGCCTTTGTTCTGTATGCCATCATGAGCGGGAAACCAGGCTGGCAGATAGGAGAATGGGGTCTTGGTTCCAACGGCTGGGGGGAAGGTTACCTTGGCGCATTCGGAACAGGCAGTGCCTTCCTGATAGAGACAGTAATGACCGCCTTGTTTGTTTTCGTGATCCTTGCGACAACCTCTAAATTCGGGAACGGAGCCATGGCCGGACTGGCTATCGGTGTTACTTTGATGCTTATCCACCTTGTTACAATCCCCGTAACAGGTACTTCTGTAAACCCTGCACGCAGCCTCGGTCCTGCATTGTTCGCTGGAGGAAATGCCCTTTCGCAGCTATGGCTCTTTTTTGTGGCTCCAATTTTAGGTGCTGTTATTGCTGCCCTGGTCTGGAAGTTCGGGTTTGACAACGAAAAGTAAAATTATCTTTTTCATTTCCCCGGCAGGCATTTCATCAATGCCTGCCTTTTTTATGTTTTGTAGATTCTGAAGTTATTATATTTCAGCATGTTATCCTTTATCGACAATAGATTTCCTGTTTTTCCCGACGAATCCGGTGAAACAATTTCCCGGTTTGTTCATCGGGAGAATCCATCAGTTTAACGGGCAGTGAAGGTTCCAGGCCGAAAACAGCTTTCCCCTGCCTTCGTGGCGCATTAATTTTGCTTCATCAACAACAACAAAACCAAACGACATGAAAGCAACAAATACCATCACCAACAATATTCTGAAAAGCCTGATCTTAATCGCAGCCATCTTTTTCTTCCAGGTTCTTTCAGCAAAAGCAGAAAGAAATAATATTGTTCCTTCACCTTCTTTTAACATGAATAACCTTATAACCATACTTGCCCCTGCTGCCCCTTTATCAACCGACTTCAGCGATGCAGAACTGAATGCAACCGATTTTGCCAGCCTGGCCCCGGTAAGCCCTGAAACCTGCGATTTCAATGATGCCGAGCTGAACCTCATGAATTTTTCAAATCTTGCTCCGGCAGTTCCTTCAGAAGCCGATTTTACCGATACTCCTGATAATGATGCTAACATTGGAGGTCTTGCCCCACTTACCCCTTCCGAGGCTGACTTCAGCGATGCCGAACTCGTACATACCGACATTACCTCCCTTGCTCCTGTTACTATTTCCTGTGCCGATTTTAATGACTAAACTCTTTACATGGTAATGTTGCTCTTCATATCTCCAGGGCGGATCCAAAAGGTCCGCTCTTTTTCTTTTCTTTTAAGGCGGATATACAAACCGGGAAATTCGTAATTTTGGGTATGATTGATTTAAGAAGCGATACCGTTACACGCCCGTCAAAGGAGATGCTTGAGGCCATGGTCTCGGCCAGGGTGGGCGACGATGTTTTTCATGATGATCCCACCGTGATCATGCTCGAGGAAAAAGCGGCAGCCATGCTGGGAAAAGAAGCGGCCCTGTTCTGTCCGTCGGGCACTATGACCAACCAGATAGCCGTGAATGTGCATACCCGGCCCGGCGACGAGGTGATCTGCCATAAGCACTCCCATGTGTATTATTATGAAGGCGGGGCGATGATGCGCAATTCAGGCGTATCGGTCTGCCTGCTGGAGGGGGAGCGCGGACAGATCAATGCAGGGGATGTACGGGCCCATATAAATCCCGAATCCGACATCCACCGCCCGGTCACCAGCCTTGTCGAGGTTGAGGATACGATGAACAAAGGAGGAGGGTCGGTCTACAAGTATGAAACCCTTGAAGAGATCGCCGGGGTTTGCAGGGAGAACAACCTGAAATACCATCTCGACGGGGCCAGGCTGTTCAATGCGCTGGCCGAAACCGGCGAAAGCCCTGAGAAATATGCGAAACTCTTTGATTCGGTTTCGATATGCCTTTCAAAAGGACTGGGTGCGCCCATAGGGTCGCTCATCATTGGCGACAAGGCCTTTATCAGTAGGGCGAGGAGGGTCAGGAAAGCTTTCGGCGGGGCCATGAGGCAGGTGGGATATCTCGCCGCCGCCGGCATTTATGCACTCGACCAAAATATCGTCCGCCTTAAGGAAGACCATGATAAAGCCCGGCATATCGGCGAAGTACTTGAAAGCCTGCCGTACGTTGAGAACGTGATGCCCTGTGAAACGAACATCCTTATATTCAGGCTGGGAGGCAAATATTCCGAAAAAGACTTCCTTGCCAGGCTGAAAGAAAAGGATATCCATGCCATGCCCCTCGGACCGCAGGTGGTGCGATTTGTCACCCACCTCGATTTTACCGACAGCATGCTGATTAAAGTTGAAGAGGCGCTGAAATCTTTATAGGATCAGGATCTCAACTTAAATTCTTGAAGTTATTTAAACATTTCACTTCCCTTATCCAGCTTCAGCATATCCTCATCGGACAGCCTGAATGAAAGCGCACCTGTATTTTCCTTTACATGGGATTCCTTAGTTGCGCCCGGGATTGCCACCACCGTATTCCCGTTATAATTTATAAGCCAGTTTAATCCAACCTGTGACGGGCTTACGTTATATTTGGCAGCAAGCTCTTTCACCAACGTGATGAGTTTACGGCTTTTTTCGAGACCGGCAGGTTTGAACAGGGAGGTGTGCTTTCTAAAGCCGATATTTTTAAGCAATTCGGGATTGTCGTGGAACTTACCCGTGACCAGTCCCTGGGCCAGGGGTGAATAGGCAATGATTGAAACTCCCAGCTGCTTCGCCATGGCCAGGGTCCCGTTGGTTTCTATCTTGCGGTTGAGCAAGCTGTAAGGAACCTGGTTCGATGCAAGCGGGATCCCTTTTTTATCGAGGACTTCCCAGGCGCTTTTCATTTTTTCGGCTGAGAAGTTGCTCACGCCTATATATTTTATCTTTTTCTGCTTATAGAGTTCGGCCATGGCCGCCACTTCGCTTTTCTCGCTCGAAAATCCCCAGGGTTGGTGCACCTGGTAAAGGTCGATGGGATAGGGCGACAAAGCTTCTATACGTTCATCAATGGTTTTGGCAATGTTTGAAGCAAACCTGAATATGGGCCACCATTTTGTTGCGATAAGCACATCTCCCGGTTTTTTCCCTGCTGCCTTCAAGGCTTTTGAAAGGGCTTTTTCGGAAGCCCCGTTGCCGTATATTTCGGCCGTATCGAACCAGTTCAGTCCGCCTTCAAGGGAAAGGGCCACCACTTTGGTAATGAGGTCATCTTCGAGGGTGGGCCAGAATTTCCCGGCCATATTATTTTGTTTGCTGAATTGCCAGCAGCCCAATCCTATTGGGGTTACCATCATATTGGTCTTACCCAGCGGACGCAGCATGTTCAAATTTTCCATTTTCTCAGATTTAGTGAAATAAAGGTAAGCATATACTTGCTAATTTTAAGCGTCAAAAATTATGCCTTTATTTAAAATCAATCTTACATGACAAAAATGCTGATCGGCTCTGATATCGGCGGCAGCCATATTACCTGCATGGCTGTAGATCCCGACGGGCACAGTATTTCGGATGTGTTTAAGGCCAGGAAGGTAGTCGACAGCAGGGCTTCTGCAGATTTCATCCTGGCGGGCTGGGCTGAAGCGCTTTCGCAACTCATCAGCCTGGTCGGAAAAGAGAATCTCGGCGGGATCGGTTTTGCCATGCCCGGGCCTTTCGATTACCCCGGGGGCATCGCCTGGTTTAAAGGGGTTCAGAAATACGACAGCCTATATGGGATCAATGTACGTGAGGAAATCCGTCAACGGCTGGAGCTGGACGCTTCCGTGCCGGTGAGGTTTTTAAACGACGCAACCAGTTTTGCCATCGGGGAGGCATGGATTGGCAGGTCATCGGGTTTCAGAAGAAGCATGGCCATTACATTAGGCACAGGATTCGGTTCTGCCTTTATTGCGGATGGCATCCCCGTGGAGTCCGGCCCTGAGGTCCCCGAATCGGGCTGCGTATACCACCTGCCATACGGTGGCAGCATTGCCGACGATCATTTTTCGACAAGATGGTTTGTAAGCAGGTACAAGGAAGTGACAGGGAAAGATATTGCAGGGGTGAAGGAAATTGCGGAACTGGATGCAGGATGCAAGATGCAGGATGCAGGAATCCTAAACCGTGATCCTGAAATCGTGATCCGTGATCCTGAAAAAAACATCTTGCATCCTGCATCCCGCATCTTCTCTGAGTTTGGGACTGGCATGGGAAATTTTCTAGCTCCCTGGCTGCTCAGATTCGGTGCTGAATGCCTTGTCATTGGAGGTAATATTGCAAATTCATATTCGCTTTTTGAGAAACCGTTCAGGCTGGCTCTTGTACAACACGGCTGCATCATCCCTGTTTTTCTTTCAGAACTTGGCGAATTGACCGGTATTGCCGGAGCTGCAAGGCTTTGCGACGATGCATTTTATTCACGGCTGCCATTTATTTCGGGGAAATAATGTACAATACCGATCCTGTTTTTCCAATAGGGGATGGCAAGATCCATCCGGGGTTTGAAAGCCTTGCAAGGCGCATAGGGAGTGAGAAGACAGTGATCATCGACGGCTATCATGGTGTTTACTTTAATGCCGTAAGGAAGGAGCTGTCGCAGCAGCTGGAGAATGCCGGGATAGAAGCAAGATGGCAGGATGCAGGATCTGCCATGCTGCCATCCGCCGAAATTGATAAACTGATCGAACCTTTCCTCGGCGGAGACGATCCCTTATTCGGAACAAGATGCACCCTTGGCCTTAAGGATCTTTTCGATAAGGAAAAGCTGGGCGGCATACAACCGGATTTGCAGGCAGGGTTGAATATTGTATACGGAGCGGGGGCATCGCTGGCAGGATGGAATGGATGCCTCCTGTATATTGACCTTCCAAAAAACGAAATGCAATACAGGGCCCGAAAAGGCCTTATCACCAACCTCGGGGCCGGGCGGCCCGGGAACCAGAAGTCGATGTACAAACGATTTTATTTCGCCGACTGGATTTTGCTGAATAAGCATAAAGATGAACTTTCGGGCCGGGTGGATATCGTTATTGACGAAAAAGAAGCAGACCAGATCAGGTGGATGGAAGGCGATGACCTGCGGATGGCTTTGTACACCATGAGCCGGAATGTATTCCGAGTGAAACCCTGGTTTGAGCCCGGCGCCTGGGGCGGCACCTGGATAAAAAACCATATCCCCGGTTTAAGAAAAGACGTCCCCAATTATGCCTGGTCATTTGAAATGATTGTGCCTGAAAACGGTCTTACACTGGAAAGCAGCGGCAACAGGCTTGAGGTGAGCTTCGACTGGCTGATGTTCAATGAACCGGCTTCCGTGCTGGGTGATTGCCATGAGCGCTTTGGAAAAGAGTTCCCGATCCGTTTTGATTTCCTCGACACTTTCGATGGCGGGAATTTATCAATACAATGCCATCCGCAGGAAGAATATATTCAAAAAATATTCGGAGAAAACTTCACTCAGCAGGAGGCATATTATATTCTTGACACTAAGGATAAAGCCTTGGTAAATATTGGTTTCGATGAAAATATCGACCCTGGACTATTTAAAAAAAATCTGGAAAAAAGCGCTATAGAAAAAACTCCTGTCGACATCCCGAAATTCGTGCAGCAGCATCCCGCCTCAAAGCACGATTTTTTCCTCATCCCCGAAGGGACTGTTCACGGCTCTGGTTCCAACAACCTGGTGCTCGAGATAAGCACAACTCCATACATTTTTACATTTAAAATATATGACTGGCTGAGGATGGACCTGGAGGGGAAACCAAGGGACCTGAATATTGCAAGGGCCATGGAAAACCTTGATTTCAGCAGGAAGGGGGATATCATACGGCGTGATTTCATTTCAAAGCCATACCTGCTTGAAGAAGGGCCTGGCTGGAAAAAATTCCACCTGCCTACCCATGCCTTGCATTATTATGATGTGTGGAGGTACCATATAAACTCATCCGCATGCATTGAGACAAAGAATAAATGCCATGTGCTGAACCTGGTTGAAGGTGAAAGCATACTTGTTGAAACACAGAATGGGATGAGAATGAAGTTCAATTATGCCGAAACATTTGCCATTCCTGCTGCTGCGGGGAGTTACACTGTGACAAACCGGGGAGAAGGGGAGGTCCTGCTCGTCATTGCCTTTATAAAACAGAAGGTAAAACAATAATTAATTTTTGATGCACCTCACCGGGAAGGCATTATGGCGCCCCGATTGGTAATCAGAAACACTGTTGTCTTTGATATTCAGTCCGTGGGAGATTGCCTGAACAGGGGTTGCGGTGGTGGAGGTCCAGAAGAGCGAAGCGAAGTTGATAAATGTCCAGGAGGTTTTGGAGTAAAGCACGCCTGACAGGAGTGCGTTAAAACCTGAAGTACCGGTTGTTTTAAGGGAATCCCCTGCATTGCCCGCGCCGTTCAGTGCTGTCTCCAAAACAGACCACTCGGCCTGTGAAGGGATATGCCAGCCCGGGGGGCAGAGGCCCTGTATGCCCGGGTTTGTATGGTACTGCATCAATTCGTCCCACTGGTAAAGGCCGCCGTTTGTTGCACAATTTGCAGGATCATCTGAGTAACAATATTTTTCGGCCAGGCAGTTGTCGGTCTGGTAAGATGAAGACGATATATAGGTTCCGAAATTCAGATTCCGGGACAGCCAGCATTGCGAACCGATCAAAATGGTTGTATATGGTTGAACATCCCTGACATCGGTAAGAGTTTGTCCGCAAACAAAACTTCCTGCCGGCGGGTAAAGTGTTATAACCTGGGAGGCGGAAACGGTGCAGGTGGCAACATTAGTATATGAATAGGTTATCGTAACGGTATTCTGCGCGGGCGGGACCAGGGAAGGGTTAAAGGTATTGCCCACAACCCCGGTTCCTGAATAAACACCTCCCAGCGGAATGCCCTGGTTGAGAGTGAATGGCGGGGCGTCATGGGTTGTGACCGGGTTACAAAGAGTAAAGCTAACCACTGGTATTGGGAGAATCGTCATGGCGATGTTATTGGATGTTGCCGGGTTTCCTGTTGTACATAGCAGGCTGCTGTTAAGAATGCATCGGACCACATCCCCGGTGGCGAGGGCTGCCGGGGTATATGTGCCGGAAGTAACTCCCGAAACAAGAACACCGTTAACAAACCACTGGTAGGAAGGACTTGCCCCTCCGTTAACCGGAGCAGCAATGAAGGTCAGGGGAACATTGGCACAGACCGGACCGGTAGGGCTTACTGAAATGGAAACACTGACCGGCAGGAAGGAGTCGACCGTCATTGTTATAACAGCGGATGTGGCGGGGCTTCCGGTTGGACAAACCGCATTGCTGGTAAGTATGCAATAAAACTGGTCACCGTTCGCAATAGAAGCCGGGGTGTAAGTGTTTAATACTTCGCCAGGTACCAACAGCCCGTTTTTAAACCATTGATAGGCCGGCGAGCTCCCACCGTTCACAGGGGTGGCAGTGAAGGTAACTGAAGCCCCTGTGCAGGCAGGGTTTGCAGAGGCTGAGATGGACACGCTGACCGGTAAATTCGGGTTTACGGTCATGGTTATAGTATTGGAAGCAGCAGGGTTTCCTGTCGGGCAGGCCAGATTGGAGGTCATGATGCAGCGGACCAGATCGCCGTTTGCCGGCGTATACGTATATGTTGAAGTATTTGTCCCGGCATTTGTTCCATTGACTTGCCATTGATAGGACGGAGACAGGCCACCGTTTACGGGGTTTGCAGTGAATGTTACAGGGATTGCCTGGCAAACGGGATTTGCCGAAGCTGTAATGCTTACACTTGCAGGCAGGTTTGGATTAACTGCCATAATAATACTGTTGGACGTAACCGGATTGGCCAGCAGGCATGAATAATTTGAGGTCATCACACAGAGGATGACATCCCCGTTGGCAGGAGTAATTGCAAATACCGGACTGTTCGTGCCTGAATTGCCCCCATTCACTTTCCATTGATAGGATGGCGAAGTTCCACCGTTTACAGGAGTTGCCGTAAAAGTAACCAGTGTACCCTGGCAAACCGGGTTTGACGAAGCGGTGATGGAAACGCTGGCTGCAAGATATGGGAGTACGGCCATGGTAATTGTATTGGAGGATGCCGGGTTCCCGGTTGGGCAAAGGGCATTTGAGTTTAAGTTGCAGGTAACAATATCCCCGTTAGCTGGAAAATATGAGTAAGTCGGGCTGTTTGCACCGACGATAATGCCATTCACCCTCCAGGTATATACAGGAGCAGCCCCTCCATTGGTGGGTGTTGCGGTAAAAGTCACCAGGGTTAATGCACAGACCGGATTTGCCGAGGCCGTAATAATTACGCTGACCGGCTGGCTTGAGATGACCGACATGGTAATGCTATTGGAAATTGCAGGGTATCCGGTAGGGCATGGCACGCTGGAGATCAGCTCACAGTTAATAACATCGCCGTTGGAAGGTGCAAAGGTATAGGTTGAGCTGTTGGTTCCCGAAACGACACCGTTGACCCTCCATATGAAGGTTGGCGACAATCCCCCGTTAACCGGTGTCGCGGTGAATGTGACCAGGGTTCCCTGGCAAACCGGGTTGGCCGAAGCGACGATGGTCACACTTACAGGCAGGTTGGGGTTGACCATCATTGCGATGGTGTTGGAAGTGGCAGGGCTCCCGGTTGCACAGGTGGCATTGGAAGTGAGGATGCAGGTAATTAAATCACCGTTTGCAGGGTTATAAGTATAGGTATTGCTGTTGGTCCCTACCGGCGCCCCGTTCACAAACCACTGGTATCCCGGGGAACTACCACCATTGATCGGGTGTGCAGTAAATGTGACTGTGGTCCCCTGGCATATTGGGTTGGCCGTGGCGGTTATCGTAACACTTACAGGCAGATTGGGGTTAACGACCATGATGATGGTGTTTGATAAAGCCGGATTCCCGGTGGCGCAAGTTGCGGTTGAAGTCATCCGGCAGTAGATTGCATCGCCATTGGCAGGAGAATATGTATAGACGGGGCTGTTAGTCCCCACCGGGGCCCCGTTCACATACCACTGGTAGGAAGGAGATGCCCCCCCGTTTGAGGGCGTTGCGGTGAAAGTAACCGGGCTTGACTGGCAGATAGGGTTAGCGGAAGGTGTTATAGTCACTCCGGCAGGAATATTCGGTTGTACCGACATGGTGATGGTGTTTGAAGTAGCCGGGTTGCCAAGCGGACAGGAATAGTTTGAAGTCATTATGCATACGATGACATCCCCGTTTGCCGGGGTGTATGTATATGTGGGGCCGGTTCCGACATTGGCCCCGTTGACTTTCCATTGATATGTGGGTGCAGGGCCACCGTTGGATGGCGTTGCCGTAAACGTTACTTGGGTGCCCTGGCAGACCGGGTTGGCTGAAGCTGTTATTGTTACCCCTGCAGGCAGGTTGGGGTTTACCACTATAATGATAGTGTTGGAGGTAGCCGGACTTCCTGTTGCGCAGGGCGCATTGGAGGTCAGGATGCAATAAATCTGGTCGCCATTGGCGGGGGTATAGGTATATGTATTGCTGTTGGTGCCAACCGGAGCCCCGTTCACAAACCACTGGTAAACCGGTGCAGTCCCTCCGTTGAAGGGTGTTGCCGTAAAAGTTACCGGGATACCAAGGCAAACAGGGTTTGCCGAGGCGGTTATTGTAACACTGACAGGTAGGTTCGGCAGGACTGTCATGATGATCTGGTTGGAAGTTACAGGGTTTGTTATCGGACAGGTCGTATTGGAGGTAAGCTGGCAGGTAACAACATCACCGTTGAGCGGGATATAGGTATATGTATTGCTGTTGGTCCCGACCGGAGCCCCGTTCACAAACCACTGGTAAGACGGGCTCGTGCCTCCATTTACCGGTGTTGCCGTAAAAGTCACAGGTGTCCCCGGGCAAACCGGGTTTGCTGAAGCTGTGATGGTCACCCCGACAGTGAGATTGGGAAGAACTGTCATGATGATGGTATTGGAGGTTGCCGGATTGCCGAGAGGGCAAAGATAATTGGAAGTCAGAATACATATAATAACATCCCCGTTAGCCGGGGTATATGTATAGGTATTGCTATTGGTCCCAACATTTGTTCCGTTCACTTTCCACTGGTAAGACGGTGATGAGCCTCCGTTGGTAGGCGTGGCCGTGAATGTGACCGGTAAACCCTGGCAGGAAGGGTTTGCAGATGGCGTAATGATAACGCTGACGATCCCATAGGCATAAACGACCATCGTGATGGCGTTTGACATGGCCGGGTTCCCGCTGGCACAGGTCAGGCTGGAAGTAAGCTGGCATGTGACGACATCACCGTTTACCGGGGAATAGGTATATGTATTACTGTTTGTCCCAACAGGCAGGCTGTTTACAAACCATTGATAAACAGGTGCAGTTCCCCCATTGACCGGTGTTGCGGTAAAGGTTACCGGGGTTCCAAGGCAGATAAAGTTTGTTGAAGCTGCAATGGTCACACTGACAGGAAGGACAGCGCTGACTGTAGCAATGATCTGGTTTGAGTTTGCCGGGTTCCCCGTTATACAGGAAGCACTGGATGTAAGCTGGCACCGGATGATGTCACCGTTGTTCGGGACATAGGTATATATGGGGCTGTCGGTGCCCACATTGCCCCCGTTCACCTTCCACTGGTAAGAAGGGGTAAGTCCGCCGTTAACAGGAGTGGCGGTGTAAGTAACTGACTGGCCGGGGCATGAGGGATTGGAAGAAGCCACGATTGTGACACTGACTGGCAGGACCGGATCGGCAACCATGGTAACCTGGTTTGATGTGGCCGGATTGCCTGTGGCACATGAAAAACTCGAGGTGAGAATACAGATAATAACATCGTTATTTGAAGGGACATAAACGTGTGTCGGGCTGTTGACCCCGACACTGATCCCGTTGACATACCATTGGTAAGAAGGAGCCGGGCCGCCGTTTGTGGGGGTAGCAGTAAACGTGACAGCCTGCCCCTGGCAGAAAGGATTGGCCGAAGCCGCAATAGTGACGCTTACCGGCAGGCCCGGGCTGACATTCATGGTTATGGTGTTCGACATGGCCGGGTTGCCTGTGGCGCAGCTGACCGTCGATGTAAGCCGGCAGGTAACCACATCGCCGTTCACCGGTACATAAGAATAAGTTCCACCTATTCCACCTACTGTTGTTCCGTTTACTTTCCATTGGTAGATGGGGACAGCCCCTCCATTGACCGGTGTGGCTGTAAATGTCACCGAGCTGCCCTGGCATACCGGATTTGAAGAAGCTGCGATGCTGACGCTCACGGCCACATTGGGGCTTACGCTCATAGTGACCGGGTTGGAAGCAGCCGGATTGCCTGTAGCACAGGTTGCATTGGAGGTAAGCACACAGGAAACCACATCCCCGTTCGCCGGGGTATAGGAATAGGTCGGACCATTGATCCCCGCCGATGTTCCGTTTACCCACCATTGATAAGAAGGCAATGAACCTCCGTTGGTTGGTGTGGCGGTAAATGTAACTGCCGTCCCCTGGCAAACCGGATTGGCTGAAGGCGAGATTGAAACACTGACCGGAAGGTTGGGATTCACCGTCATCGTGATCTGGTTGGAAACTGCAGGGTTGTTGGAAGTACAGGTAATGCTTGAGATCAGGTAGCATTCAATAACATCACTGTTGGCAGGCGCATAGGTATATAAAGGACTGTTTGTGCCGACACTGAAGCCGTTAACAAACCAGAGATAGGTAGGGGAGGAGCCTTCGTTTACCGGGGTGGCGGTGAAAGTGACAAGGGCCGTCTGACAAACCGGATTTGCCGAGGATGCGATTGTGACGCTTACCGGGACATTGGCGGTGACCGCCATGGTTATTGCATTGGATGTGGCCGGGCTGCCGCTTGAACAGGGGGCGTTGGATGTCATCACGCAACTCACCACATCTCCGTTTACCGGGGTATAAGTATACTTGAAATTATTAGGACCGGAGCTGACTCCGTTCACTTTCCACTGGTAAGAGGGAGCCGAGCCTCCGTTTACCGGAACTGCCGTATAGGTTACCGGGGTCCCTTCGCAGACTGCACCCGAAGGATTGGCCGAGATGGAGACACTGACCGGAAGGGTCGGGCTCACCGCCATGACCACCTGGTTTGAAGTCGCCGGGCTGCCTGTTGCGCAGGTCTCGCTGGAAGTAAGCACGCAGGTGACAATATCATTATTCGCCGGAGCATAGGAATACGCAGGAATGTTCGTTCCCACAGCCAGGCCGTTGACTTTCCATTGGTAGGATGGAGCCAATCCCCCGTTGACGGGCGTTGCAGTAAAATTTACCGTGGCGCCCTGGCATACCGGGTTTGCTGAAGCGGCAACCGAAACACTTACAGGCAGGCCGGGGTTCACCGTCATGTCAATCTGGTTGGATGTCGCAGGGTCCCCGGTCTTGCAGGCTTCGTTTGAAGTAAGAATACAAATTACCTGCTGGCCGTTTGTGGGAATGTATGAATACACTGGACTGTTCGTGCCTACGCTGATACCATTGACTTTCCACTGATAGGAAGGAGATGAACCGCCATTGACGGGTGTTGCCGTAAAGGTCACAGGGTTGCTTTCACAAACCGGGTTTGCGGAAACGGCAATGCTGATGCTGACAGGGACATTGGGATTCACAGTTACATCATAAACCTTAGGGCCTGTAGTGGTACAGCCCATAAAATCAGTAAAATCCACTGTGACAAACTGAGGGCCTGCAGTGTTCCAGGTTACGGTAATGGTGTTTGTTGATTGGCCTAAGGTGATTATGCCCCCCGCAGAAATAGTCCAGGTATAAAATGTACCGCCCGGATCGGTCTGATACACATTAGAAACACTTCCTGCACAGGCAGTCGTTGGTCCTATAATAACCGGTGTAAAGGTGCAGTCGTTGGTTCCGGGGTTTAAACTCCCATCCTGGTTCCCCGTATTGAACGGAATTCCCTGGTTCATGCCGGGACCAGCAAGCAGCCGGACCTGTCCATCCATAATCAATGGAAGAAAGAGTAACAGCCAGAACCAGAAATATCTTGCCCTTTTCACAATAATCCTTTTCTTTAATTCAGGGTCAGCAACGCCGACATATATTTATAGACAAACATATGTTCCCGGGGTTGCTTTTAAGGTTTAAACCCGATGTTAAAATTAGCATCTTATTATTAAAACTCCTATTTTAGCTTATAATTCTTTTAGTGCGATGGAGAGACTGGGATTTATTAATCATAGGATCAAGCTGTTGTTATTGCTGGCAGTGATCGTCATAGCATCATGCAATAACGGGTCAAAACACAATCAGGCATTGCTGCCCCTTCACAAGGGGAATTTCTGGAAATACAGGGGGAGCTATAACGGGAAACCGGTTTCGTTCAGGATTACAATGCAAGATGTCGTGAAACATGGAGGCATGGCATTCGCTGTGGTGAACGGCTTTCCGACTGACATACTGGGAGGCCAGGATTGGGAAGGTACTGACTGGGGCTTGCTGGTCGTTGGCAGCGGGCAATACTATTATAAGGTAACAGGGACAAGGATAGATTCAATTAAGGGTTCCCTGTCATACGGTAAAAGTATTCAGTCGTCCCTGGTAAGCGATGCGGATCTTTTCATGGAGGCATTGTATGATACCGGGCAGATTTTTGGAGAAGCGGCACAGCTTACGAGGGCCGATGGAAACTATTTCTGGAAGGTGACTGAAAAACATGCATTCGAGCCTTCATCAATAAGGGGATTGAAGATCCATGGCCCATTCGACCGCTTCACCCTGAAATATCAAACAATTGCCGACGATATAACTATGGATGTTGTTCCCGGCATAGGCATTGTAAGATACCGTTATTGCCACCACGGAACCCCCGGTGAACTGGACCTGAAGCTTACAGAGGCAGGCCTGAAGTAAAAGTTGCCGCTAAACTGCAGGCGCCATGCGGTATTTCCTGTAAGCCCTGATCCAGTTGGGCACTGCATCTTTAAGGATGATCATCACCGATACCATGATCACAACGGTCATAACCAGGTTGATCAATCCCTTGACATACGATTTATCGACGCTGAGCTGGGGGATATAGATCCCGATGATATTCATGGTGCCGGCAGTAAGTGTGGTGACCCCGACAAACACAAGTGGTATTATGGTAACCCAGGCGTAGTGGACTTTCCCGTTATTGATGAGGTAGGAAGTGCCTACCGTAAGTGCGATGGTAGCCAGAAGCTGGTTGGCCGTGCCGAACATAGGCCAGATGGTTGAGATACTTCCCGTATAGATAAAATACCCCCAGAAAAAGACCACGATCCCGCTGGCAAGAAGGTTTGCAGGCAGCCATTCGTTCCGCCCCAGAGGCTTATAAATTTTCCCCAGCATTTCCTGGAGGATGAACCTTGCAACACGGGTTCCGGCATCAATGGTGGTAAGGATGAACAGGGCTTCGAACATGATGGCGAAATGGTACCAGTAGCTCATCAGGGATTTAAAACCCGGGATTGAAGAAAATATTTTTGCCATTCCAACGGCCAGTGAGACAGCGCCCCCGGTTCGGCCTGTCACGTTTTCACCCACTTCAGCCTGGAGGCGGGGGAGGTCGGAGGCCGTGAACCCCATGGATTTCAGCATAGGCAGGTAATGGGCCAGTTTTTCGGCCGGCACGTTGATCATGAAATAATCCATAGGGAACAGGCTTGCTGCGGCGATGAGGGCCATGATGCTGACCAGTCCTTCGGAGAGCATGGCGCCAACGGCGATCGGTTTGATATGGGATTCGGTCATGATCATCTTTGGGGTCGTCCCCGAGCTGATGAGTGAGTGGAAGCCCGATATGGCCCCGCAGGCAATGGTGATAAAAAGATAGGGGAAGAGGGTCCCGGGGATAACCGGTCCGCCCCCATACACGAAGGGCGTGAATGCCGGCATCCTGAGCACCGGGGCAACGATGATGATCCCGACGGCCAGCATGGCTACAACGCCCAGTTTCATTATTGAACTCAGGTAGTCACGGGGCGAGAGGAGGAGCCATACAGGGAGGACCGAAGCAAAAAACCCATAGCCGGCCAGGAGCAGTGTCATGGTTTTGGCATCAAAATTGAACCAGGAGGAGATTGCAGAGCCAGGAACATATTTCCCGAAAATAACTGCAAGAGTCAGCAGGATAACGCCTATCACGGTAGCTTCTGCTGTTTTGTGTTTGCGGAAGACGAACATCCAGAAGCCCATCAAAAGGGCGATGGGAATTGTTGATGCGATGGTGAAAGTGCCCCAGGGAGAACGGGTGAGGGCATTCACAACGACCAGGCCCAGCCCTGCAAGTGAAATGATGATAATTATAAACGTTGCGAAAGATGCCGTAACCCCGCTGGTGGCCTTGCCTATCTCTTCCCGGGCGATCAGGGCAAGGGATTTGCCTTCATGCCTGACAGAAGCAGAAAGTATCACCACATCATGCACTGCTCCGGCAAACACGGCTCCCAGCACCATCCATAAAAAGCCGGGGAAATACCCGAACTGGCATGCGAGGACCGGTCCGACCAGGGGGCCGGCGCCTGCGATGGCGGCAAAATGATGCCCGAAAAGCACCCATTTGCTCATCGGCACATAATTCTGCTTATCATAAAATTCTGTAGCCGGTGTGGCCCGGGTATCATCGAGGGTCAGGACTTTTGCAGTGATGAAGCTGAAATAGAAACGGTAAGCCAGGGCAAAAATCGCCAGTGCGCCAAGCACCAGGGGCATCGCATTCATCGGGGGTGAATTAGTTTGAGTTTGTAAAAGTATAAAATTTGTATATTTACTTGCTGATGCTGTAACTTAAAACCCGAAACAGTATCAAATCATGGTATAAACCAAAAATCAACACTTATGGATGCACAGAAAGCCGACATGTTCATCATGACCCATGCAAAGTTTTTTGAACCTCACCTGATTCCCGCCATACGGGAAAAATTATTGCAGACCGACGAATCAAAATGGATGACGATTCAATCCCTGACATACAGGGAACCGGTTCTCATGCTCATCATTTCCATACTCGGGGGCCATTTCGGGATCGACAGGTTCATTATAGGCGATATGGGACTTGGAGTTGCAAAACTTCTGACCTGCGGGGGGCTTGGGATCTGGACTATCGTTGACTGGTTCCTTATCATGGAACGCACCAGGGAAGTGAATTTCGAGAAGCTGAGGATGCTTCTTGGCTAAATGACCCGAAAGAATTTATACTTCCTGGCCCTTTTTCTCGGCCTGGCCGGTCAACTATGGATTGCATACAGTTATATCAAACTGGAAAAGCAGGAAGAAGCATTCAATACCTGCATCTTTAACAGGCTTACCGGCCTGCCTTGCCCTTCCTGCGGAACGGTTCATTCCATTGTTTCCATCGTACATGGAAATTTCCGCCAGGCCCTGGCCGACAACCCTCTTGGATATTTAGGGATCCTCATCGTTTTAATCATTCCTTACTGGATCCTCGCCGACCTGGCTTTCGGGAAAGAAAGTTTTTATAAATTTTTTCTCCTGGCCGACCGCCTGCTGAAGAGGCAATGGGTGCTTGCATCTCTTTTATCGGTTATCTCCCTGCTTTGGATCGGTAAACTGCTGATCTTCTTCCATTGTTTCTGAAAGCCTGAAAAATCACGGGGGGAAAAGACCCCCTGATTTTTTCTTTCCGGCTATTGGGAGAAAATTGTTTAATTTGTAACAATAATTTCGGGAAACCGTATCTTTGTAAAGAATTAATCTAAATAAACTTGGAAAGAACATTCATCCCATCCGATTATATTCCCATTGTTATTCAATCGGTTGTCGCCCTTGGGTTTGTAGTGGTCACGATGGTGCTTACCCATATTATCGGCGGGAAGCGCAAAAGGATCCGCACCCTGAGGAAGGATGAAAATTTTGAATGCGGCATAGAAGTAAAGGGCAATGCCCGCTTCCCGTTTTCGGTGAAATATTTCCTTATAGCCATTTTGTTTGTGTTGTTTGATGTTGAAATTATTTTCTTTTATCCCTGGGCTATAAATTTCAAGGAATTTGGGTGGGATGGCTTTTTCGAGATGCTGTTGTTCCTTTTCTTTTTGCTCTTCGGATTTTATTACATCTACAAGAAGGGGGCGTTGAACTGGGAGGACTGAGAAGGATTGAGGAATTACGATTTACGATTTACGATTAAGGAATGACTGGTAAACCGATATATACAAAAGCAGATCCGCCTGAAGGATATTCAGCGCCGGGGGTATTTGCCACCACCTTCGACAAGGTGATCGGGCTGGCCCGGAGCAATTCCATATGGCCGTTGCCTTTTGCCACCTCCTGCTGCGGCATTGAGTTCATGGCGACTATGGGGGCGCATTACGACCTGGGGAGGTTTGGCTCAGAGAGGTTGAGTTTCAGTCCCCGCCAGGCCGACCTGCTGATGGTTATGGGCACCATTGCCAAGAAGATGGGGCCCGTGGTCCAGCAGGTATATGAGCAGATGGCCGAGCCCCGCTGGGTCATTGCCGTTGGCGCCTGTGCTTCCAGCGGCGGCATATTCGACACTTACAGCGTGCTTCAGGGGATCGACAGGATAGTGCCGGTGGATGTGTATGTGCCTGGCTGTCCGCCCAGGCCGGAACAAATCATCGACGGCTTCATGAGGATACAGGATCTTGTAGCCAGCGAGCCATTGAGAAGACGGTATTCGCAGGAATACAGGGAACTCCTGATCAAATACGGGATACTTAAAATAACATAAAGAGAATGTCGAATATCGAATATTGAATATTGGATGAAAGGAGAAGGGAGAATCTTATCCGCCGATAAATAAAATGGAAAATTCATTCATCACCGACAGGCTCCGCAAACAGTTCGGAGAGGATATCCTGGATGTTGACGACAGCCTCGATATCCTTACTATTACCATTGCCTCCCCCGTTTCTTACCTGGTGATTGAATTTTTAAAAGACAATCCCAGCCTGGGCTTTCGTTTTCTGACTGACCTCACGGGGATACATTATCCCGACAGGGGCCTTGCTTTCGGAGTGATCTATCACCTGCACAACTTTTATGAAAACAAAAGGCTGAGGGTGAAAACTTTTGTAAGCGGCGATGCCCCGAATGTAAGAACAGTCAGCGACCTGTTTTCGGCAGCCAACTGGATGGAAAGGGAAACCTATGATTTCTACGGGATCATTTTTGAAGGGCATCCCAACCTGAAAAGAATTTTGAATGTTGAATACCTTGATTATTTCCCGATGCGGAAGGAATATCCTTTGGAGGATCCGACGAGGGAGGATAAGGACAATCGATACTTTGGAAGATGAAGAGCAAACTGATAGCTGGATGATCTTGATAGCTGGATGAAAGAAGAGAAGCAATATACCACCCTTAACCTGGGACCGACGCATCCGGCCACGCACGGGATATTCCAGAACGTGCTGAAGATGGACGGGGAGATCATTCTCGATGCGGAACAAACGATAGGGTATATCCACCGTGCTTTTGAAAAGATTGCCGAACGCCGGCCCTTTTACCAGGTCACTCCCCTGACCGACCGCCTGAATTACTGTTCATCGCCTATCAATAATATAGGATGGCACCTGACCGTTGAGAAGCTGCTTGGGATTAAGACTACCAAACGCATTGATTATATGCGGCTTATCGTGATGGAGCTTGCACGGATCACCGATCACCTGGTATGCAACAGCGTGATTGGCGTTGACAGCGGGGCGCTCACAGGTTTTGTTTACGTATTCCAGGAAAGGGAAAAGGTGTACGAGATCTATGAAGAGATCAGCGGTGCCAGGCTTACGACAAACCTCGGTCGGGTTGGAGGGTTTGAGCGGGATTTCAATACCGCAGTTTACAGGAAGATCAGGGAATTCCTTGACCATCTTCCCGGGGTATTGCATCAGTTTGAGAAACTCCTGATGCGGAACCGTATTTTCATGGACCGCACTATCGGCGTCGGGCCTATCAGTTCCGAAAGGGCCCTGAATTACGGGTTCACCGGTCCGAACCTGAGGGCGGCCGGTGTCGATTACGATGTTCGCGTGATGACACCCTACAGCTCCTATGATGATTTTGAATTTACAATACCTGTTGGCACCCAGGGCGATACTTACGACCGTTTCTGCGTGCGCCAGGAAGAGATCTGGCAGAGCCTGAAACTCATCAGGAATGCACTTGAGAACCTCCCTGAGGGGGATTATCATGTGGAAGCGCCTCATGTTTACCTTCCCGAAAAGCAGGATGTCTACAGTAAGATGGAAGCCCTGATCTATCATTTCAAGATCGTGATGGGTGAGATAGATGCCCCTGTTGGCGAGGTGTACCATTCAGTTGAAGGCGGTAACGGCGAATTGGGATTTTACCTTGTGAGTGATGGAGGAAGAGCGGCCTACCGCCTGCATTTCAGGAGGCCGGGTTTCATTTATTACCAGGCCTATCCCGAGATGATCAGGGGAGGGGTGCTGTCGGATGCCATCCTGACGATGAGCAGTATGAATGTGATAGCGGGGGAATTGGATGCGTGAAGGAGATAACTGGATAACTGGATTACTGGATAGCTGGATTACTGGATAATTGGATAACTGGATAGCTGGATAACTGGATTACTGGATAACTGGATAACTGGATTACTGGATTACTGGATAGCTGGATTACTGGATAACTGGAATAGGATAATTGGATGCAGGATAATAAGATAAAACATCATCTGTTCGTAAGGGAGAACAAATCCGTTGCATTTTCCGGCAAAACGCTGGAGAAAGTCAAATCCCTTATAAGCCGGTATCCTGAAGGCAGGCAGAAATCGGCTTTGTTGCCGGTACTGCATATTGCCCAGGAAGAGCTTGGGGGTTATCTGAGTGTTGACGTTATGGATTATGTGGCTTTGCTTCTGAACCTCAATCCGATGGAGGTTTACGAGGTGGCTACATTTTATTCAATGTTTTATCTTGAGCAAGTGGGAAAATACGTACTTGAGGTTTGCCATACTGGTCCGTGTGCGATCTGTGGAGGCGAAGAAGTGTTGCAGCATATTAAGGATTATCTTCACATCGACACAGGCGAAACCACCCCCGACGGGATGTTCACCCTGAAAGAAGTCGAATGTCTCGGCGCATGCGGAAGCGGCCCGTCAATGCAGGTCAACACTGAATTTTATGAACATATGACAGCCAAACAGGTTGAGAAGGTGATAGAAGACCTGAGGCAAAAAACTGAAGAAGAAGGATCGTCAAAAGGATGGGCAGAGCAATTCTCCTAGATAAGGCCAATATACCGGGTATCCGGGCCTTCGGGGTCTACCGGGCCCATGGCGGCTACAATGCGGCCGGCAAGGGCTTGCTGGAGATGACCCCTGCGCAGGTACAGCAGGAGGTGATCAAATCGGGGCTTCGCGGCCGGGGGGGCGCAGGCTTCCCCACAGGGCTCAAATGGAGTTTTCTCGACAGGAAATCAACCAGGCCCCGTTACCTCGTATGCAATGCCGATGAGAGCGAGCCCGGCACCTTCAAGGACCGTTACCTCATGGAGAAGCTGCCCCACCTGCTTATCGAAGGCCTTATTTTATCCAGCTATGCGCTTGGTGTCAGGACCAGTTACATTTACATCAGGGGAGAGTTCAAATACCTGGTGGGCATACTGGAAACAGCCATCCGCGAAGCAAAGAAAAATAATTACCTGGGTGAGAAGATACTGGGAACAGACTTCTCGCTTGAGATCTATGTCCATCCCGGTGCCGGGGCTTATATTTGCGGGGAAGAAACGGCCCTTCTCGAATCCCTCGAAGGCAAGCGCGGGAACCCCAGGATCAAGCCGCCATTCCCGGCATACAAAGGCCTTTACGATTGTCCGACCGTGGTCAACAATGTTGAAACCCTCGCTGCCGTTGCCCCTGTCATAGGCATGGGAGGCGAGGCGTATTCAAAACTGGGGTTTGGAAAAAGCACCGGCACCAAGCTGATGTCGGCCTGCGGGAATATCAACAAACCCGGGGTTTACGAGGTTGAGATGGGGTTGCCGGTTGAAGATTTCATTTATTCGGATGAGTACTGCGGCGGAATTAAAAACGGAAGGATGCTCAAGGCTGTGATACCCGGCGGATCATCTGTTCCCATTTTGCCTGCCGACCTGATCCTTAACACTTCAAGGGGGGAAGCAAGGCTGCTTACTTACGAGTCCCTAGCCGAAGGCGGGTTTGAGAGCGGAAGCATGCTCGGATCAGGCGGTTTTATCGTATATGACGAAGATGCCTGTATCGTGAGGAATACATGGAACCTGACAAGGTTTTACAGGCATGAGTCCTGCGGACAGTGTTCGCCCTGCCGGGAAGGTACAGGATGGATGGAAAAGATCCTTTACCGCATCGAGCACGGAAATGGCCGTATGAGCGATATTGACCTGCTGGTCAGGGTTGCAAAAAATATTGAAGGGAATACTATTTGTCCGCTCGGGGATGCCGCAGCCTGGCCTGTTGCCAGTGCGATCAGGCATTTTCGCAGGGAGTTTGAGGCGCATATAAAATGACCCAATGTTAAAAGTAACCATAGATAACATCGAGATCCGGGTTGAAGAGGGCACCACCATCCTCCAGGCGGCACGCATTATGGGCGGCAAAGTCGTGCCACCGGCCATGTGTTACTACAGCAAGCTGAAAGGAAGCGGGGGGAAGTGCAGGAGTTGCCTGGTGAAGGTGGTCAAAGGTTCCGCCAAAGACCCGCGCCCCATGCCCAAACTGGTGGCTTCATGCAGCACCCCGGTCCAGGATGGGATGGTGGTTGAAAACACCCTGTCGGCCGAAGTGCAGGAAGCCCGCAAAGGCGTTGTTGAGTTCCTTCTGATAAACCATCCCCTCGATTGCCCTGTATGCGACCAGGCCGGGGAATGCGACCTCCAGGACCTCAGCTTTGGTTTCGGAATGGAGGAGACCAGCACTGTTGAACCCAGGAGGGAGTATCCCGTGGTGGATATCGGACCGCTGATAAAACTTCATATGAACCGCTGCATCCATTGTTACCGCTGCGTCCTAGCCGCCGAACAGCTCACCAAAAAGCGCGCCCACGGCATGCTATACAGGGGAGATACGCTTGAAATCAGTACATTTATCCAGACTGCGATCGAAAATGACTTTTCGGGAAATATGATCGATGTTTGCCCCGTGGGAGCTCTTACCGACCGGACATTCCGCTTTAAAAGCAGGGTATGGTTTTTAAATCCCATGAATGCCCGCCGCGAATGCAGCAAATGCGGAGGCAGGGTCACGGCATGGATGTTCGGCAACGAGATATACCGGGTCACCGGGCGTAAAGACCAGTTCGGGGAAGTGGAAGAATTTATCTGCAACGAATGCAGGTTTGAAAAAAAAGACATTAATGACTGGGTTATCGAAGGTGAGCGCAAGATCAAACGGCAATCGGTCATCAGCGGTAATCATTACGAACACCTGAAAAAGGGATCCATCATCCATCCCATTGAAGGAACAACAGAACCACAGGAATAATGGGCACAATGCTGATATTTAAGATCCTGCTCGCCTCGGCCGTTTTACTGCTGAGCCTCGTGGTTGCCATGTATTCAACATTGATCGAGCGTAAGGTCGCCGGCTTCTTCCAGGACCGGCTTGGCCCCGACAGGGCCGGCCCATGGGGATTGTTTCAGCCGCTGGCCGACGGCATCAAACTGTTCTTCAAGGAAGAGTTCATGCCCAACACAGCCGATAAATTCCTTTATATACTCGGGCCTTCGCTGACCATGCTTATCGCATGCCTTACCAGCGCCGTCATTCCATGGGGGCCCGATATCGTCATCAACGGACAGGTTTTCAGCCTCCAGATGGCCGATGTTAACATAGGCATTCTTTATATTTTTGCGATCGTTTCCATTGGTGTCTACGGTATTATGATAGGCGGATGGGCCTCGAACAACAAATACGCATTGCTCGGCGCGGTTCGTGCATCTTCGCAAATGATCAGCTATGAACTGGCCATGAGTTTGTCAATTATCACAATCGTTATGATGACCGGCTCTCTGAGCATGAGGGATATTGTAAACCAGCAGCAGGGCTTCAACTGGAACATCTGGTACCAGCCCCTCGGCTTCCTCATCTTCCTCATCTGCGCCTTTGCCGAAACCAACCGCTCTCCTTTCGACCTGCCTGAATGCGAAACAGAGCTCGTTGGCGGCTATCATACCGAATACAGCAGCATGAAACTTGGGTTCTACCTTTTTTCCGAATATATCAACATGTTCATTTCAGGGGCGGTAATGGCGACTTTATTCCTGGGCGGATATCATTTTCCCTTCATCGACAGGCTGGGTCTTTCCCCCAATGTGTTTGCCTTTGTGAGCTTCCTGGTTTTGTTTGCCAAGATCACGTTTTTCGGGTTCATATTCATGTGGATACGATGGACCCTGCCCCGTTTCCGTTATGACCAGCTGATGAGGCTGGGCTGGAAAGCACTGATCCCACTGGCGATTTTGAATGTACTGATAACAGGAGTTGTAATATTATTAAACCAATAATAGCCGTGAGCGGGTTGACGAAAAGGAGCGTGGTTGTTTCGAACAAAAAGATGTCTTTTTGGGAGAAGATCTATCTGCCTGCCATCCTGGGCGGCATGTGGATCACATTCGGCCACCTTTTCAGAAAGAAGACCACCATTCGTTATCCAGAAGAAAAACGCGAATTTTCGGAGATCTACCGTGGCCGGCATGTTCTCAAGAGGGATGATGAGGGAAGGGAACGCTGCACCGCCTGCGGATTATGTGCTGTGGCCTGTCCGGCCGAAGCCATCACCATGGTTGCGGCTGAACGCAAACCAGGTGAGGAAAATCTGTACAGGGAGGAGAAGTATGCTTCTACCTACGAGATCAATATGCTGAGGTGCATTTTCTGCGGATTATGCGAGGAGGCTTGTCCGAAGGAAGCGATATTCCTTACAAAAGAAATTGTGAAAGCCGGTTATGAAAGGGATGAATTCATTTACGGGAAAGACCTGCTGGTAGAGCCGGCCGATCCCACGAAGAGGATAGATGTAACAAAGCGTCAGACACCTGAAGTGCTGGAGTTTAAGAAAGATAAGAACCAGAAGCATAATGTTCACTAATTATATATTCTATTTCCTGTCGGCCCTCGCTTTATACAGCGGGGTAATGGTGCTTCTGTCGAAGAAGCCTATACACAGTGTTCTCTACCTGACCCTGACGTTTTTTGCCATTGGAGGTCATTACATCCTGCTGAACGCCCAGTTTTTGGCCATTGTGCACATAATCGTATATGCCGGCGCTATCATGGTACTGTTCCTGTTCACCGTAATGCTGCTGAACCTGAATAAGGAAGAGCGGTCCCCTAAGCCAGTGTGGGTGAAAGCATTGGCAATCATAGCAGGGTCCATGCTGGGACTAGTGCTGATCGGGGTTTTCAGGGGTTACGACCTGCACCTTGTCCAGAATCCCATGGAAACCCAGATTGGCCTTGTGAAAGAACTCGGGAAAATTTTATTCAGGGATTATATGCTGCCTTTTGAAGTTTCTTCCATATTGTTTCTGACAGCGATGGTGGGGGCGGTGTTGTTGGGAAAAAAAGAGCAGATATGAATATCGAATATTGAACAACGAATGATGAACGCCCTGAACTCCATACCGATAAGCTACTACCTGATGTTCTGCTCCATGCTGTTTTGCATCGGCGTGATAGGCGTGCTGATCAAGAGGAATGCGCTTATGATCCTGATGTCGATAGAGCTGATGATAAATTCCATCAACCTGCTTCTCGCAGCTTTTTCGGCATATTCGAACGATCCGGCAGGGCAGATCTTCGTATTTTTTATCATGGTGGTCGCAGCTGCGGAAGTGGCGATCGGGCTGGCTATCATTGTGCTGATATATAAAACGACACATTCGATAGATATTGATGTTTTAAATAAACTGAAATGGTGAGTCGCTCGCATTTTTGCATCGCTGCTACGGTTCCGCTTCGCTCGCATCTTTGCATCGCGGCTGGGGTTTGCTTCGCTACACCCAAGGCCGCTTGTGCAAAATGCTCGCTCGCTCGACCTGACGCAACTTGTGCAAATTGCCCGCTCGCTGCACCTGATGCGGCTTATTCAAAATGCTCGCTTAATACAATGAATTGAAATGACGTTATTGATTACACTAATTCCTTTACTTCCTCTTCTTGGATTTATCATCCTGGGCCTGGGCTATCGCAGCATTCCAAAGCGTGTTGCTTCCATCCTCGGCCCTGGCACAACATTTCTTTCGTTTATTCTGTCGATCATCCTCCTGTTCAACATTCGATATTCAATATTCAATATTCATTTATTCCCCTGGCTCTCTTTCAGTGGCTTCACGGTGGGGTTTGATTTCCTTATCGATCAGCTCTCAATATTGATGATGCTGATCATTACAGGGGTGGGTTTTCTCATACATGTATATTCAACAGGGTATATGTCGCATGACGAAGGCTACAACCGTTTCTTTGCCTATATGAACCTGTTCATCTTTTTCATGCTGATTCTGGTGATGGGTGCGAATTATGTAGTGATGTTCATAGGGTGGGAAGGGGTAGGGCTTTGTTCATACCTGCTGATCGGGTTCTGGTTTAAAAACCAGCAGTTCAACAATGCGGCGAAGAAGGCGTTTATCATGAACCGCATTGGCGACCTGGGATTCCTCCTTGGGATGTTCCTGATCTTTACAAATTTCAAGAGTTTCAATTATGTCAGCGTCTTCGACCTTGCGAAGACCATGGCTCCCGGCTCAACAACCATGATCGCAATCACCCTTTTGCTTTTTGTTGGAGCCGTGGGCAAGAGTGCCCAGATCCCCTTGTACACCTGGCTCCCTGATGCAATGGCCGGTCCGACCCCGGTATCGGCCCTCATCCATGCCGCAACCATGGTCACTGCCGGGGTATACATGGTGGCCCGCTCATCGGTTCTTTACGTTCTTGCGCCAGTGACTATGGAAGTCATCGGAATTGCATCTCTTGCAACCATGTTCCTTGCCGCGGCCATAGCCATTTTCCAGAACGATATTAAAAAGGTGCTGGCTTATTCAACGATCAGCCAGCTGGGATATATGTTCCTTGCCCTAAGCGTCGGGGCTTTTACCGGAGCCATGTTCCATCTCATGACCCATGCTTTCTTCAAAGCCCTGCTTTTCCTTGGCGCAGGCAGCGTGATCCATGCCATGGGCGGGGAACAGGACATCCGCAAAATGGGCGGACTGAAAAATGCATTGCCCAATACCTACTGGACTTTCCTTGTCGGCACGCTCGCAATCGCCGGATTGCCGCCGCTTTCGGGATTTTTCTCCAAAGATGAGATACTGGCCGGTGTGTTCAGTGCAGGGCAATCGATGTGGATTATCGCCCTGGCTGTAACCATGATGACAGCCTTCTACATGTTCCGCCTTTTTTATCTCACTTTTTACGGAGGTTTCCGTGGTAATGAACATCAGAAAACACATCTGCATGAATCCCCTGCAGCAATGACCTTTCCCCTGGTCATACTTGCAGCCCTTGCATTTTCAGGCGGTTTCCTGAACATTCCGGAACTTATGGGAGGGGGAGGAGCCCTCAAGGAATTCCTGGCCCCGGTATTCGCTGATGCTGTCAAGCTCAACCAGGTCCAGCACCTGCTTGTCCCGGAAAGAAGGGAATGGTTCAATATCGTTTTGGTAATCTTTCTTGTTCTGCTGATAGCGTTCATGTCTTACAGGAAATTCGGGTTTCGGGATGCAGGATCCGGGATGCAGGCAGCAGGATCAAAGAGCGTTTTAATCAGATTGGCCGAAAACAAATTCTATGTTGATGAAATATATGATGCCGCATTTGTTCGTCCGGTATTATGGCTTTCCGATTCGCTTCACAGGTTTGTGGAGATCAGGTTCATTGACCGCATTGTTGACGGTACGGGAAACACGGTAATTAAATTCAGCAACATCATCCGTTACCTCCAGGCCGGCAATGTTGGGGTATACCTGTTTTTCATGATCATCGGAATCATACTTATATTGTTTTTTAATATTATTCTCTGATGCTGACCCTGATACTGATAGTACTGCCGTTGCTGGCCTCGATCTCCCTCTTCTTCGTCAGGAATGAAAGATGGGCCCGGAACCTTGCGCTGTCGGCAGCATTGGTCGAGTTCGGCATCTCCATTGCAGCTCTTGTACAGTATTTCCTTTACTGCCATTGCCAGTTGCTCTTCCGTTCTGAATGGCTGTCAGGTTATGGCATCAGCCTGAAATTCGGGATGGACGGACTAAGCATGCTGATGACCTTACTGACAACCTTCCTGGTACCCATTATTATTTATACTTCTTTCACCCAGAAAGTTGCCAGGTCTTCAACTTTTTACAGCCTGATCATCCTGATGCAGGCCGGGCTGGTAGGTGTTTTCACTGCTTTCGACGGCATGGTATTTTACATTTTCTGGGAGCTTACCCTGATACCCGCCTATTTCATAGCAGCCTACTGGGGAGGGGAGAACCGCATCCGCATAACATTAAAATTTTTCGCTTACACCTTCAGCGGCAGCCTGCTGATGCTGGTAGCCATTATTTTCCTGTATTTCCGCACCCCGCTTCCCCATTCTTTCGATCATATCTGGCTTTATGCCAACAACCTTAACCCGGCGGAACAGGTTTGGGTCTTCCTCGCTTTTTTTATCGCTTTTGCCATCAAGGTTCCCGTTTTCCCGTTCCATACCTGGCAGCCCGATACCTATGTAACGGCGCCATATTCAGGAAGCATGCTGCTGGGCGGACTGATGTCGAAAATGGGATTGTTCGGAATGATCCGCTGGATGATACCGATAACTTATTCGGTGTTGAACAGGACCGACGGGCTTTTTATTATCTTCCCACTTGTCGGGATTGTATATGCTTCCCTGATTGCCATCCGGCAGGATGACCTGAAGAGGTTTGTCGCTTACACTTCCATCGCCCATCTTGGACTGGTTGCGGCAGGCGCCATGGCATTGAATTCCCAGGCCATGCAGGGGGCCATGATCCAGATGGTATCGCACGGGATCAATATTGTCGGACTTTTTATCATTATTCAGGTTATCGAAATAAGGACAAAAACCACCAGTATCTCTGAGCTTGGAGGCATTGCCCTCAAAGCGCCCCGCCTTGCCGTAATTTTTATGATCATATTGCTTGGAAGCCTGGCCTTGCCGTTGACCAATGGCTTTGTGGGAGAATTCCTGATTCTGCTGGGCCTGTTTAAATATTACTGGCTTTATGCAGCTGTTGCGGGGCTGACGATAATTCTCAGCGCAGTATACATGTTGTGGATGTACCAGAGGGTTATGCTTGGAAATACAAATACGGTCACTGAAAATTTCACCGATCTCAGCTGGAAGGAAATGATACCTTTGATCGGCATCGTGATCATGGTCCTGTGGATAGGCGTTGCCCCGGGAATGTTTATGAAGTTAGCCGAAAACGGTGCGGGGCAAATCATTGGAATCCTAAGATAAATATTGAATGAAGCAACTGGACTTATCAACCGATTACTCATGGCTCATCACTCATGGCTTAAATTATGAATAGTATAATTTCTTTATCGGTCCTTGGTGTTTTGGTGCTTTTTCTCGGTATCCTGAAGAAGAAGACCTGGCTGCTGCCCTTGATCCTGCTGGGCCTGGTTGTTTCACTGGTGATGACCATTCTCCATTGGAACATGAACCGCAGCCTGTTCCACAACATGCTCATCATCGACAACCCGGGGGTAGCCTTCAGCGCGGTGATGATCTTTTCGACTTTCCTGATATTCATGTTCGCTGCACAATATTACCGCAAGGTAACCAGGCCCCTCGACGATATTTATGCCGTCATGATCTTTGCCTTGGTGGGTGCGGTACTCATGAGTTATTTCGGCAATCTCATCATGTTGTTCATTGGCATTGAAACACTCTCCATTGCCTTGTATGTATTAGCCGGAAGTCATAAAGAAGCCATTACATCCAACGAAGCAACGCTTAAATATTTCCTTCTCGGTTCCTTCCTTTCAGGGTTCCTGTTATTCGGGATAGCCTTGCTATATGGCTCCAGCGGTTCCTTTGACCTGTATGCAATCCATACATATGTTGCGCAGCATATGCATGAGGGCCTGCCCCCCATGTTCAAAGCGGGACTGTTCCTGCTGATCATCGGGCTTTCATTCAAGATCGCGATTGCACCTTTCCATTTCTGGGCCCCCGATGTGTATGAAGGCACACCCACCCTGCTTACCGCTTTCATGGCCACTGTGGTAAAAACAGCGAGTGTTTTCGCGATGTACCGCTTTTTCAGCATAACGTTCTTCGGGATTCACGGGGTATGGGAGATGACGATAGCCATTCTTGCCGGCATTACCATTGTCATTGGGAATGTAACCGGACTGTACCAGCCAAACCTTAAACGGATGCTGGCTTATTCCAGCATTTCCCATTCGGGATACATGATGCTGGCAATGGTGGCATTCTCGGGGCGCACAGCCAATGCCCTGCTGTTTTATTCAGTTGCCTATTCCATTGCAACCATTGCAGCTTTTGCGATCCTCATACTTGTAAGAGAATCCAGGGGCAACGATTATTTTGGCTCATTTAACGGACTGAGCCGGAACAACCGCATCGAAGCCTTTACCCTTGCTGTTGCCATGCTGTCCCTCACCGGGATCCCGCCGCTTGCCGGCTTTATGGGAAAATATTTTCTTTTCGCAGCCGCTATCGAACAGGGATGGTTGTGGCTTGTCATTATAGCCATTGCAGGTTCGGCCATCAGCGTGGGTTATTACTTCAAACCCATCATTGCCATGTACTTCAGGGAAGACCAGGGAACAATCCTTAAATCAAGCCGCACTTACAAGGCCCACATCCTGGTACTGACTATTCTAATCCTGCTGCTGGGGGTTTTGCCTTTCCTGATCAGCGGGTTGATATGAACGGTTTAACGTACTCCTTAGTACAGCTTCTCCCTCAGCTCCTTTATCCTGCCGTCGGTCACATAGTCATCGTATTCCATGCGTTTGTCGATCATTCCTTTAGGGGAGATCTCGATGATACGGTTACAAACGGTCTGGATGAAAGCGTGGTCATGAGACGACATCAACAGGTTGCCTTTGAATTTCATCAGGGTATTGTTGAAAGCCTGGATGGATTCGAGGTCAAGATGGTTGGTGGGGGTATCGAGTATCATCACGTTGGCATTTCGTATCATCATGCGGGCGATCATACAACGGACTTTTTCCCCGCCTGAGAGGACGCTGGCTTTTTTATAGATCTCTTCGCCAGAGAACAGCATCTTGCCCAGATAGCCCCTGAGGTAGTTGTCGGTGGTATCCTTTGAATACTGCCCAAGCCATTCCATCAGGTTCTTATCGGTCTGGAAGAGTTTTTCGTATTCCAGGGGCAGGTATACTTTGGTGATGGTTTGCCCCCACACAAAGGTCCCTGCATCAGGCTTTTCATGGCCCTTGAGTATCTCAAAGAGGGCGGTCATGGCCCGGGGATCACGTGAGAGGAAGATCACTTTATCATCCTTCTGCATGGTAAAACTGACCTTCTTAAAGAGGAGGGTGCCGTCCATGGTTTTACTCAGGTCGTGAACCTCGAGTATGGTATTGCCCGGTTCGCGGTCGGGGGTGAAGATGATGCCGGGGTATTTGCGGGTCGAAGGCCTGATCTCTTCTATATTGAGCTTCTCGATCATCTTCTTGCGACTTGTTGTTTGTTTCGACTTTGAAGCGTTTGCGCTGAAACGGCGGATGAACTCCTGGAGTTCCGCTTTTCGTTCCTCCGCTTTTTTATTCTGGGCCAATTGCTGCCGCAGGGCCAGCTGGCTCGATTCGTACCAGAAGCTGTAATTCCCGGGGAACTGCTGAACCCTCCCGAAATCGATATCGACGATATGGGTGCAGATGGAATCGAGGAAATGGCGGTCGTGGGAAACCACAAGTACCGTATTGTCGAAATTAGCAAGATAACCTTCCAGCCAGTTCACGGTGTCAAGGTCGAGGTCGTTAGTGGGCTCATCGAGAAGCAGGTTGTCAGGTTTCCCGAACAGCGCCTGGGCCAGTAACACCTTCACCTTGTCTCTTCCCTTCAATTCCCTCATCATCTTATGATGCAGGTCTTCTTTGATCCCCAGTCCGCTGAGCAGGCTGGCTGCATTGCTTTCGGCATTCCAGCCGTCGAAATTGGCAAATGCCTCTTCCAGTTCCGAAGCCCGGTGGCCGTCGTCTTCCGAAAAATCAGGCTTGGCATAGAGGGTATCCTTTTCATTCATGATCTCCCAGAGCTTTGAATGCCCCATCAGGACCGTGTTAAGCACAGTATAGCCGTCAAATTCGGCATGGTTCTGTTTAAGTACCGAGAGCCGTTCGCCCGGACCGAATGTTACGCTGCCACTGGTATAGTCCATTTCGCCGTACAGCAATTTCAGGAATGTGGATTTGCCGGCTCCGTTGGCCCCTATGATCCCGTAGCAGTTACCGGGTGTGAACACCATGTTCACATCCTGGAACAGGATGCGTTTGCCGAACTGGATGCCCAGGTTTGAGACTGTAATCATGAATTGAAAATTAGTTTTGTAAGAAAGGATCTCCTCTGAAGACCTGCAGGTAAGCGGGTTTCATGGGAAGTTTTCCCTGGGGCGCAAAAGCGACCCAGAGTTCGTAAGTATCCATTTTCAGGACGATTGATTGTAATGTCGGGGCATGGTCGTTTGAACGGAACAGGGCTCCGGAAGATTTTGCATTCCCGTCGCCGGAAGAAAATCCGGCTATCAGTTTCATTTTTTCGATATCTATTTTGCCTGATTTCAACTGTAATGAATACTGGCTTTTCAGGCTGGCCCAGCGTTTGAGGTTGCTCTGACCTTCGGGGTTTTCAACGAAATTACCCGGGAGGCGGTTGTCGTTGACTGTGGCAAATGTATTCGGGATCCCCCATTCGGAACCGGGCCGCACCCCGGATGAGGGTATGCGAAGCCCGCGTGCCTTGCTCCCGAGGTTATCCTCAAGAACCCCGGCAGAATGCTCATCCGCAAGAAAAATAAGATGGTTAAAGGTATAGTCTTTATCTTTCATAAAGTTGGCCAGGCCTTCAATTGTTGAATCATTCTCCAGTGCGTAACGCAGGTCAAAATGGTAGGATTGTTTTCCCTGTACCGGCGGATATGCGGCTCCCGTCTCGCAGTCGAGTATGGCGCCAAACACATGGTGATCGTTGAAACCGCTTACCGGAGTAAGCTGTCCGAGGAAATTAATGCAGGAAATGGATTTGTTGCCATTATGGATCAGGGTGATGGTGTGGATCTTTGCGAGGCTGTTATCTCTCAGGGCATACCAGTCGAGGTTGCGGCCCACGATAGTATTACCTGAGGCTGAAGCATCAGCAAATGCTGCCGATGCAGAACACTGGGTTGGCCTCACGACATCGGCATAAAATTGCCAGACGAGGAATTCATTTCGTGAAAACCGGCCGTCGCCGGGTTCGTCTTTTGAGCCCAAAAACACCGAAGCCATGCCTTCGATCTCATCCCTGTATTCGGGCCGTATCTGCTGAAGCAGGGCAACAGCGCGCTGTTTGACCACTTCAAAGCTGAGCCCTGCCTGTTTCAAAAGGTCAAACTGGTCCTTCATCATGGCGTCCATCACGGTATCATAGGAAGGCATGGCCTGCCTGATCTTTTCACCGTACATACGGCCCATTTCCTTATGTGAAAGCCTTGTAAGGTCTATCGTCACAAGGAAGTAGGTGTTTTGCATCTTATTAATTTCCACTGCGGATGGCTTCTGCCGCACGATCCCATGGTGGGCCATAAGGATAACCGGCGTGGTGTATAGCTCGGGAAGTTTCTTTAAAGCCGCCTCCTGGGTAGGCGTATCCATATTGGCGAAATCGCCGAAATGTATGAACTTCCCGTTCTTATAGGCCACATTGTCGCCGGTGGCGAGGTATTCATGGTTGAAAAGGTAGCAGCAGGAACCGGGTGAATGCCCGGGTGTATGGATGATCTGTATCCTGAGCCCGGCTATATTCAGGGTGTCGCGGTCGTTAAGCAAAATGTACGGACCATATTTCCAGTGAACCCGGAGGAAGAAGAACTTGCCGTTCTTACCGTTGACCATTTGTTCCTCCTCCTTATGCATATAGACTTTTGCATTTTTGAACAAGGCCATGGCAGCTATATGGTCCGAGTCGGTATGTGTAAGAAGGATAGTAGTCACCTGTTCGGGTTGAATTCCCAGTTTGTCCATCTGGGCTTTGAAGTTTTCTTCGTTCACCCCTGCATCCACCATCACATACCCCTGGCTGGTTTTAAATAAGTAAGCATTCACAAATTTGTCTTTGACGACAAAGACAGAATCATTAAGCTTTTGTGTTTCGGCCGGGCACATATCCCTGGTACCGTACCAGAACCTGAACCCCAGATAGCCCGCAAGAAGGACAATAATACCTATAAAAATGAGGAATCCGTAAAGGATACGTTTAAGGATTTTTTTCATAGCAAATAATTTCGTTCTGCAAAGGTAAGTGAAACCGGGCCTGAATATACTCATCCCGGCTGCAGCGTCATGATAAACGTATGAAGAATGGAGATTTTGGAATCCGCAGGTTCCCTACAGGAACTTTTTTATCCTTGCAGCATGTGCTTCTTCCTCGGCGATGATATGCTTGATGAGGGTTTTTGAATCGCTTTTGGCTTTGCTGTAAAGTTCCTTATAAAAAGCCACACTGTCATTCTCGAATTTGAAGGCCATCTCAAGGGTTTCCCTGGGGGTTTTCAGGGTTTTGGCCATTGCGGCTCCGACTTCGGGTTTGCCGAAGATATGTTTATCGGCAAGATTCTGGATATAGGAAGAGAAATTTTCATCGTCCTGTTCATAATCTTCGGGCTCGAATTTCTCAAACATCTTCTGAAAAGATGCGGTATGCATAGTTTCCTGTTCAGCGAGGTCGAGGAAGAGGTTTTTAATGTCGTTTGGCTCCCGTATCATTTCAGCGGCAGCAATGTAAAAAGCATAACCGTTTTCTTCAATGCGGACTGCGATTTCAACGATTTCTTTTCCCGAGTAATACATAATGTATGTTTTTGTCATGCAAAAGTATGAAAAAAAATATCATGCCCGGACTTGCTGTTAATTTATGCACAATTAACAAATAACCTAACAAAAATTTCACAAACGGTATTAAGATGATAGATATTTTAGTAATTTTGCGAAGACTTGTTCTGTTTTAATCTCCCTAACATAAAATTACGGTATATGAGAAAGATTTGTTTTACACTATTTGCTATTTTATCGTCTTACTTCCTGCTTGCGCAATCAATACCAAGAAACGTAGTGATCCTGGAAGTCGCCACCGGAACCTGGTGCCAGTATTGTCCGGGCGCATCAAATGCCGCAGATCAGCTTGTTTCTGAAGGAAAAGCAATTGCAGTGATTGAAAATCACAACGGTGACATTTATGCCAACACCTATTCCAATACAAGGAACAGCTATTATTCTGTCTCGGGTTATCCGACGGGCATTTTCAATGGAACAACACCATTTGAAGGAGGGGGGGCATGCCCCAGCGGGAATGTTTATTCAAGCTACCTTCCGCTTTACAATTCTGCCATTGCAACTCTTTCTCCTGTCAATATTTGTTTTTCCGGGACCAATACCGGGAATAATTACACCATGAATGTCACCGTAACGAAACTTGCTGCTGTGTCGGGCAATGATCTCAGGTTACACCTCTTTCTCACGGAATCCCATATAACCCAAGCCTGGCAGGGTTGTATGACCGAAGTAAATTTCGTTACCAGGTTGATGGTGCCGAGCGCAAACGGAACTTCCTTCAGTTTCGCAGGCGGGGATGTACAGAATTTCACTTTGAACTTTACAAAGGATCCTGCATGGAATGTTTCCCATTGTGAGGTTGTTGTTTTTGTGCAGGATAATACATCCAAGACAGTATATAACGGGCTTAAATGCAATTTGAACAGCCTGCCTTCAACCCAGATGACGTTTACAGATTTTACCGGCACGCCCACCAGCGGCTGTGCGCCTTTCAGCACCTCTTTTTCACAGACTTCCACAGGAGCCAGCTCATTCGCCTGGACTTTTCCTTCAGGGTCTCCATCCACTTCAACGGCTACAAACCCAGTGGTTTCCTATACGTTTGCCGGAACAAACAATGTAAGCCTGGAGATCAGCAACGGGGTTTGCAAGGAAACGCATACAAAAGCAGGTTATGTAGTAGTTGCCATGGCGCCGGTGATTCTGTCAGCCCCGCAGGGGAGCAGTGCGATGTGCATCAATCCCGGGGTACAGGCTTACACAATTTCTCCGGCCCAATATGCTGACTCTTATACCTGGGCCCTTACTCCTCCTTCTGCAGGGACCCTGACTCCCTCAGGGACAAGCTGTTCAGTTAATTATTCCCCATCATTCACAGGAGCGGCGACACTGAAAGTACAGGCGAGCAACAGCTGCGGAGCAGGCAGCTGGTCTCCCGACCTGGGCATTACAATTTCAAATCCCCCTGCAATGCCTTCAAACCCGTCGGGCCCAGCAGCTGTATGCGAAAATACAATCAGTTCGGATTATACCATCCCGGCGATCCCAACGGCAACAAGTTATCTGTGGGAACTTTCCCCGGGCAATGCCGGGATCCTGACCAATTTAGGGACTTCTGCTGCCATCAACTGGGCAACCGGCTGGTCAGGCGCCGTTACTCTCAAGGCTGCTGCTATCACCAATAGCTGCCAGGGTCCCTGGTCGAATGTCACTACTATTACAATTAATCCCGCCCCGGTCTTATTCAGTGTGAGCGGGGGAGGGACATACTGCGGACAGGGTGGCAGCGGGGTGCCTGTCGGGCTGCAAAGTTCAAGGAGCGGAACCGACTATGTCCTTTATCTGTCAGGAATGCCGGCTTCAAATCCGGTGCCTGGTACAGGCAGTGCCATCTCTTTCGGGAACCAGACAGCATCGGGAGTTTACACGGTAATGGGGACAGTTGCCAGTACTACCTGCAGTAAATTGATGAACGGGAATGTTTATATTAACATCGATCCTTCACCTCCTACCACTCCCGGTGACCCAAGCGGCCCGGGCCATGTTTATACCACTATTACCCCAACCACTGATTATATGACAACAGGAGGGAATTACGCAACCACATATTCGTGGCGGCTGAATCCTGCAGCAGCCGGGACTATAAGCGGGAGCAATACAACAAGCCTTGTCACATGGGACCCTAACTGGGTTGGAACGGCCAAAGTATCTGTTCAGGGTGTGAATACCTGCGGTGGAGGTACATTCTCGAATGAATTCGATATCATAGTAGAAAGAGCTGTCGGTATCCATGAAAAAGACCAGGCCAGGCTTGTAAGTATTTATCCGAACCCGGCGAAAGGGAATGTGAAGGTCATTCCTTTCCATTCCATGAAAGCAAGCCTTACAGTTACCAATTCAATCGGGCTTACGGTCCTCACAAGGGATGGGGTTAACCTTGACGGGGAATACAAACTGGATCTTTCGGATTTAACACCTGGGCTATATTTCATGCGTATTAATGAAAATGGAAATGCGCAGGTACTCAAACTGATCCTTGAATAAAACAGTATTTGATTGATTAATAAAAAAACCCGGGCCCTCCGGGTTTTTTTATTTGGTAAATTTGCGGGCATTTTAAGGTCGGGGGTTGGCGCGGCAGGAAAAGGCAGGAATATTTTTATCGGAAAGAAAATGGAAAAACTCAAAACCAGGGAATTCAGCTCAAGGGATCTTGAAAAATACAGTTCGGCCTTTACATTATCCGACATGGAGATCTTCATATTCCCTGAACTTCTTTACGCTTTGGTATATGCAAACATCATGTCGCCCGAGATCTGGAAGTGGAGGGATGACCCATGGTTTGCAGGCATCGAAAAGATGGGTCCCCTCAAAAAGCTTCACCGTGTAAAGCAGTATGTAATGGAGCATTATGATTTCAACCTCGACCTTGAAACCTGGGGGCTTACCGACAAGCAGACCGAGATCAACCGCTTCAGGGATTTCATCGACATGGACACACTGGCCAGGTCCAATGCCCTGTTTGGCTATGAAGGCGATAAGTACTACTTCGATCTTGACATCCGCAAACATTTCGGGCTTGATAAATTCGACACCGAGATAATCCCATACTGGAAGACCGAAACGATAGAAGCCATGAATGCCTTCAGGTTCAAGCCGGCCCACCAGAACGGGGCAGGGGAATGCGTTTCCCTTGCCTGTTTGTATGTTGCAGCCCTGTTCATCGTTGCAAGGGTTCCCCTTGAAGATATTTACATGATGGGGACACCGCTTCATTCGCAGAATTTTGTACTGATCGACGAAGGGGTGATCACAAACAACCGAAGGATCGTGACCAAGAGCATGTGGTACAACGGCACAGAGCTTTCGGCCCTTGCCCGCCGCGCCATGGAGCATGAACAGGTTACGATTGTGGCCCATCCCAGCGGATACATTCACTCGGTATATCCCGAAGCAAGCATCGACAAGGCTTCGTATAAAAGGTTCAGGGATAAACTTTCGAAGTACCTGGAAACCCAGGTGAATTTAGAGATCTTCGTTAATTTCCTCAGGGATTACAGCCGTTACCAGAAGCTGTTCCAGATCGCATTTTTCTGCCAGGGGACCAATAAGTTCATCAAGCTCGAGAGGGCTTACGGTTATGAGCATGGAAGCAAGAACAGGCTGGGCGACAAGACCGGCAGGAAGCTGCTTTGCGAGATGGATGAAGAGGAAATGAACCTCACCGCCTATCCCAACCGGCTTATTTTTACATTCGACGATGATATATTTATCACAAGGCCGTACCAGGAGTTCATCAATTTATTCCTTGATAAATACCCTGCCCTCAAAGACAACCATGAGTTCATCACCGACATGAAAAAGTTTGTACACCTTGTGCCGCGTATCCCTTCAGAGAACAGGACTTTCTCATCGGCCCATCATATTACAATTTTGCCATCCGATACGCGTGAAGAAATCATTACGAAAGTCGGCTCCATGCGTTCGATAAATCAATCAGCCGATCTTGCTTTTTATGCCGGGAGGTTCATGGATTCCTGCGACTGGAAGCCTTTTCTGAAAGCTGTTTTCGAACGCAACCCCGTTTCAATTGCATATTTTCAAGATAAGACTGCGGATGAGGTTTTCGCGGAGCTGCGCTCCTGGCCGGATGAATCCATCTATGAAGGCAACAGGCTTGCCTTGCCCGACGAGGTTGTGAATTACATGAGGGGGGATGGTTTCGAGAAGGCGATCACATTCCTGAACGTTATAAAATTAAAATATCAAGGTACCCATCTGAATTGTCATGACGGTATTGCAAGGGTCAAAGGACAGGGATTTTCCTTCGAATTCCCATCTGCAAAAACGTTTGAGCTGAACCTCCCCGCAACTCTTGCAGGATCACAGAACAAACTATAATCCCAGCTGGTTAAGCAGGAATTCGTAATCTACAAGAGTGTTTTCAATCCTCTGTTTGGTCGCCTGGCCTGAGCCATGACCCACATTATAATCGATATAGAGCATGACCGGGTTGATCTGGCCGGGATTATTTTGCAAGGCTGCCGTGAATTTCTTGGCATGCAGGGGATCGACCCGGCTGTCGTTCGCTCCCGTTCTGATCAGCATAGCAGGATGGTTCACACCTGCACGGATGTGCTGGTAAGGTGAATACTGCAGGAGGTTCCTGAAATCGGCTTCATTATCGGAACTTCCGTATTCGGGGATCCAGTACCTCGCGATCAGGAATTTGTGGTAACGGATCATATCGAGCAGTGGCATGGCGCAGATAATAGCTTTGTAGAGGTCGGGACGCTGTGTTGCTATGGCGCCCATAAGCAATCCGCCATTACTTCCGCCCCAGGCGACAATCTTTTTCGGGGTGGTATATTTTTCCCTGACCAACCATTCGGTGCAGGCATTAAAATCGTCAAAACAATTCTGCTTATGTAAAAGCATTCCGTTTTCATGCCATTTTTCACCATACTCATCACCTCCCCTTATCCCGGGTTCAGCAACCACTGCACCACGGTTTATCAGTGCAGCATATCCGCCGTAATAGTCAGGCTTGATGCCGTAGTTAAATCCGCCGTATGCTGTAATCAGCAAGGGGTTTGTCCCATCAAGCTTCATGTCTTTACGATGGACCAGGATCACGGGAATGTGGGTGCTGTCCTTTGAATAGTAAAATTTGATCTCCCCTACGATATTTGACATATCAATGGGAATTTTTTGCTCATAAAACAGCCTCCATTTGAAGTCCCTGGGTGATGCGATATAAACTTTGGCAGGCGATGTAAAAGAGCTCATGTTGACGTACACCGAATCTTCTTCCCGGTCATAGCCGAAGCCCGTGATATCCCCGATCTCGGGCAGCTCGACAGGGCCAATCTTTTTACCCAAAGAGTCGAACAAAGTCACCCGGCTCTGAATGTCTTTTTTATCCTGGACTACCAGTCGCCCATCCTTCAGTACTTCCACGTTCTCGATTACGGTCTCGCTTTCGGGGATCAGGACTTTCCAGTCCTTGTACTCCGGTTTTTCCATATCGGCTACCATGAAACGCTTGTTCGGTGCATTGTCATTGCTAAGGATATAGAGTTTGTTACTGATAGCCATAGGGTAAGCCTGGTATTTCGTACTTGCATAAACGAGGACACCCTTCTCGTCGGTCCCGGTCTTTTTCATCCAGATGGAATCAGAATTGAAATTGCCTGTCCCGTAAAAACTGATATCGCTGTAACGGTTGTCGTAAATGAACCAGGAGTTCTTGGCATCAGTTGTAGTGCCAAGGAATTTCATGCTGTCGGCAGGAGCACCCACTCTCCAAAGCCAGGTTTTAAGAGGACGTTGGAGTTTCACGTCTTCCGGACTGCGAAGGGTGATATACAGATGCTGCTGGTCTTTGGTCCACTGAATGCCGAAGGTATTTGGAATTGGCGGATAGAGCGGCTTGCCGGTTTTGGTATCAATGATATATGTGGTAGTGATCTCCGAACCTGACTGCTGCACATTTACCGCAGCCCTTTCCCCGTCGTAGGTATAGGCCACGCCCGATGTGGATGTTTTACCTGTACTGTCAAGTTTGACAGGGTCCCATATAAGGACTTTGGTTGTGTCGAGTATTGTATAGAGGGTGGACTGTTTATCGCCTTTCTTTTTAATTGTCTGGAACTTCCGTTTGCCTTCCTTGTCGAGGGGGCTTTCGTAGTCACGGTCAACATAGGCGGTGATCTCTTCACGAAGGCCCTGGTGCACCTTTTGGGTTGCCTGCAGGTAGAGCTGGGTATAATCATGCTGGGCCTGGGTCCATTCGATGACCCGGGGGTCGGTCTTGTCTTCCAGCCAACGATAATCATCGGTAAGGTAATACCCGTGGAGGGAATCAACTACAGGTTTTTTTTCGGTGACAGGGGGATGAAAACGGAGCTGGCATAATGCCTGGAAAGGCAGAACCAGGATTAAAAGGGCGATCAAATTTTTCATAATAATGGGGTTATAGATTGTAAAAATATCAAGAAAGAAGAAAAAATCCAACAATAATCGGCGAAATGCATCAATCCATCGTCACAATCCCCAGGGGTTTCGCATCCTTCCATTCACCTCTGGTAAAATCGGGCATGTCAACCGAATTTCCGCGGTTATTGACTGAAAGACTGCTCAGCTCGATCACCGATGACCATGCTGCCGCATCATACACATCCTGATCGAGGGGCAGGCCTTTGCGGAGGCAATAACTGAGGCGGGAATCCATGATATAGTCCATCCCCCCGTGACCCCCGACTTTCTTTGCAGTCTTGCCGATCTTAGCGGCGAGGGGGTGCTCGTATTCCTTCATCAGCCTGCCGTAATCCTTTTTCTTAAGCCAGGTATGCGCTTTAGGTTCAAGTGCGACCTGCTCCACAGGCCATTTCCTGGCCATGCCTTTGGTCCCGCTGATCATGTGGATACGACTGTATGGCCTCGGGCTGGTGGTATCATGCTGCACCATGATGGTCTTGCCGTTCACAGTACGGATGACCGTGGTATTCATATCGCCAAGTGCATATGGCTGGATTGCATCCGGACTCAGGCTGCCGAATTTCTCTTCAGCATACAGGGTCATTCCCACCTGGTTGGTCGATATGGAATTAAGGTAATCCATGCGGTCGCCGCGGTTGATGCACATGATCTGGGCAACCGGGCCAAGCCCGTGGGTGGGGTAAGGGTTCCCGTTATGGGTCATATTGTATTTCAGCCTCCACATGCCGGCATAGCCGTTCACCCTGTCGAATTTCAACCATCTCAGGTCGTGGATATAAGCGCCTTCACCGTACATGATCTCGCCGAACACACCTTTGCGGGCCATGTTCAGGGTATTCAGCTCGAAGAAATCATAACAGCAATTCTCGAGCATCATGCAATGTTTCTGGGTTTCCTCGGCCGTATTCACAAGCTCCCAGCAATCTTCAACGGTCATTGCAGCCGGGACTTCGGTGGCGGCATGTTTGCCATGTTTCATGGCATACACCGAAACCGGGGTATGCCAGAGCCAGGGAGTGCAGCTGTAAACCAGGTCCACATCATCCCTTTCGCAGAGATTCTTCCAGTCCTCCTCCCCCTTGGAATAACCAACAGGTTCTTTCCTTTTTGCTTTGGTGACAGCCTTTTTTCCTTTCGCAACACGTTCCGGGATCACATCACAGATGGCCGTGACTTCAACACCTTCAACGAACATCAGCCGTTCCAGGGTATCCAGCCCCCTCATGCCCAGTCCGACCAGCCCGATCCTGACGGTCTTCAGAGGTTCACAGGCCAGCCCCATCACGCTTTTTCCTTTCCTTTCAGGTTCAGGTCGGCGGATGTGATTTTCAGTGGAAGCAAAGGCGCTGAAATCGGCAAGGGAGGCAGCAGCAATACCCGCAGCTGCAGTCCGGAAGAAATTACGTCGGTTGGTTTTCATGAGCCGGATCAAAATGAGCGGATAAATTTAGAGAAAAAAGCCTAATTTTGCGCCCTATTTATCTGAGCAATGGCCAATAACGAAGAATTATTCAAAAAGATCATTTCACACGCCAAGGAGTATGGTTTTGTATTCCCTTCGAGCGAATTGTATGACGGATTAAGCGCGGTTTATGATTACGGCCCATTCGGTGTCGAACTAAAGAACAATATCCGTGAATACTGGTGGAAATCGATGGTGCAGTACCATGAGAATATCGTTGGCCTGGATGCTGCGATTTTCATGCATCCCACGGTTTGGAAGGCGTCGGGGCATGTGGATGCCTTCAGCGACCCCATGATCGATAACAGGGATTCGAAAAAACGTTACCGTGCCGATGTGCTTATCGAGGATCATATCCAGAAGACCGAAGACAAGATCTCAAAGGAAGTTGAAAAGGCCAGGGGCCGTTTCGGGGAAACCTTCGATGAGAAAATGTACAGGGAGACCAATCCCAGGGTAAAGGAATACCAGGACAAGATCAATGCCGTCAAAAACCGCTTCTACCCTGCGCTTGAGCGTAACGACCTGGCCGATGTGAAACTGCTGATCGAAGAATTGGGGATCGTTTGTCCGGTTTCAGGAACCAAAAACTGGACCGAAGTAAGGCAGTTCAACCTTATGTTCTCAACCCAGATGGGTTCTGTGAATGAGGATGCCAACGAGATCTACCTCAGGCCTGAGACCGCCCAGGGTATTTTTGTGAATTTCCTGAATGTCCAGAAGACCGCCCGCATGAAGATCCCCTTCGGTATTGCACAAACGGGGAAGGCCTTCCGGAATGAGATCGTAGCAAGGCAGTTCCTCTTCCGCATGCGCGAATTCGAACAGATGGAAATGCAGTTCTTCGTAAGGCCGGGAGAAGAAATGAAGTGGTATGAATACTGGAAGGAAGAGCGGATGAAATGGCACCTTTCACTGGGGATCCCCGCAAGCAAATACCGCTTCCATGACCATGACAAGCTGGCCCATTACGCCAATGCCGCCGCCGATATTGAATTTGAGTTCCCTATTGGTTTCAAGGAAATAGAAGGGATCCACAGCCGCACCGATTTTGACCTTTCGGCCCACCAGAAATTTTCGGGACGAAAGATACAGTATTTCGATACCGAACAGAATGAAGGTTATGTGCCTTACGTGGTGGAGACTTCAATAGGCCTCGACCGTACATTCCTGGCGGTCCTGAGCCACGCTTACCGTGAAGAAAAACTGGAGGATGGTTCCGACCGCGTTGTTTTGGGGATCCCTGCAAAACTGGCTCCCATCAAAGTGGCAGTCCTCCCGCTTGTCAAGAAAGACAGCCTCCCCGAAAAAGCCCGGGAGATCATGGACAAGCTGATGTACGACCACCGCTGCTTCTACGAAGAAAAAGATACGATCGGGCGCCGTTACCGCCGTATGGATGCCCTTGGGACTCCATACTGCATCACCATTGACCACCAGACGCTTCAGGATAATACCGTGACAATCCGCGACCGGGATAGCATGCAGCAGGAGAGGATAGCCATGGAACAGGTTTCTGCGGTTGTTTCGGGCAGGATAGCTGGATAGCAGGATAACTGGGTAGCTGGATCTGCAGGAAGTTTTTCCTGAATATGCTCCTTCGGATTCTGGCCGGGCATACAATTACATTGATTTTCAGGATCTAAAAAAATATTTTTCAAAATGCTTGACTTTACATGTTAGAAATATCTAACTTTGCGTTAGAAATATTTAACACTATCAGGCATGAAAAGATATATTATTCTTCCCTGGCTTTCCCTTTTTATATTGGCTGACGGATTATATATGCTGTTAAGTCCAATGGTGAAAAACACATGGGTTGACCTGGTCCAGGGCATTCTCATGAGCATCGTCGGCCTTTTCGGCCTCTACCAGGGAGTATCGGCTGCATGGTCGGCATGGAAGGGCGATCCCCTGAAAGATGAACTTACACGAAAGATCAGGGTAAAGGCATCGTCCATTTCATTTTATATATCGATCTGGGTCTGGATTGGGCTGATGATTGCTGAAAACCACCAGGTCAGGTTCCATTCGGGCATCCTTGGCACAGGGGTGCTGATCATGGTATTCGTATATATCATTTCAGCGGTAGTGATCAGGATCAGGGGGCTGAGAGATGAATAACCGGATAAGGGAACTTCGCCTCAGGCTTGACATCACCCAGGACGAACTCGCCAGGAGGGTTGGGGTAAGGAGGGAAACCATAGTGTTCCTTGAAAAGAACAAGTATAATCCTTCCCTTAAGCTTGCTTTCGATATTTCAAAGGTCTTCGGGAAGTCTATCGAGGAAGTTTTTATCTTTGAAGACGGGGGAAGAACGTGAATGGTGAACAGTGACAGGTGAATATTGAACAGTGACTGGTGACTGGAACTGGTGACCAGGGAAACAGATGCAAATAACAGGGAATTATACCTATTAGGATGAAGGTTTTTGTTAAAATTTTAAGGATTATTATTTTCAGCATGGGCAGCGTGTTCACCCTGTTCATCCTTCTTGCGTTTACTTCAGCCCCTTTCTGGATGTGGTACGGGCTCAGCATGTCAAGGGCGGGGGTGAACAGGCCTCCCGATTATATAGTGGTGCTGGGAGGGGGAGGGATGCCCAGCGAGAGCGGACTGATGCGTTGCTGGTATGCAGCGAAAACTGCGAATTATTTTACACGTGCAAAAGTAATTGTTGCACTTCCGGGAAAAACCGGTGACAGCCTGAGTTCCATCAACGGCATGAAAAAAGAGCTTACTATCCGCGGCATCGCTGCTGAGCGTATACTGCTTGAAGACAGCGGGACAAACACCAGGGCCGAGGCATTGAACATCTTGAAAATAATATCGAACATTGAACAACGAATATCGAAAAGCAAATTATTTCAACATTCAACACTCAATGTTCAATGTTCGACATTCAATCCTTCTATTCTCCTTGTATCTTCTCCCGAGCATATTTACCGCGCGGTGCTTACATTTAAAAAAGCAGGATTTATGAGGATTGATGCTATTCCTGCATTTGAAGAAGCCATTGAATCAGACCTCTCCTTCCAGGGCCGCAGGCTGGGAGGGAGACGCTGGGTTCCCGACATAGGCAGCAATATCACCCTGAGGTACCAGTTCTGGACACAGCTGCACTACGAGGAACTTCTTTTAAGGGAAATGTTTGCGCTGGGATATTACTGGGTTCAGGGGTGGATATGAGCAAGATGGTGAATGGTGAATGGTGACTGGTGGTTGAAGACTGCTGACAAACCCCGAGGGCAGTCCGGATTTTTCACAGCTGATAAAAATTGCTTCTACGGTCGGCGATCAGGTCGTTATACCGATTGACCGATTTATCGGTTGCCTGTTTAGGATCTATCCCGGCCATCAATACGCAGGGCGTATTATCATCGGCAAGAGCAAGGACTTCGCCCCTGACGCCGGTTACCTGGCTCTGGCCTGTGAAGGTGAAATCATCTTCTCCCCTTTGTTCCCTTCCTGTGCGGTTGGCTGTAACTGCGAATACCCTGTTTTCAAGGCAGCGGGTGATCATAGCCTGCTGGGCCCATGGAAGCACCAGGTTTGACGGATGGGCTATGACCTGGGCACCTCCCAGGGCAATGGTGCGGCAGGTTTCAGGGAAGATCCAGTCGAAACAGATCATCATGCCGATGTTCACACCCTTTACGGTAAAGATCCGGGGAGCCCTGTTCCCGGGAGAAAACCATAATTTCTCCTTATTGAACAAATGAAGTTTACGGTATATGCCGATGATCCCTGTAGCATCAACCATCATGGCGGAATTATAAAGCTCAGTGTTTTCCCGTTCGATAAAGCCTCCCACGACCGTTGCATTGCAAATCCCTGCAATATGCTTTAGAAAAAGGCTTGTTTCTTCACAATGAACCTCCGAAAGGGACGCCGCTTCTTTCTTACTCTGGAAAGCATATCCGGTGGCAAAGAGTTCGGGAAGCACAATAAGTTCTGCTTTGCAGCCGGTCAGCAGTTTCTCAACCACCCTGAAGTTCTGCTCTTTTTCCCCGAAAACCGGGCCAAACTGTACAAACCCGAGAACCATTCTAATTGTTAAAACTTAATCCTTCGTCAATCGTAAATCACTCCTTGGGGTCTTTCCCTTCCCCCCGTTTATTAAACACATTCATCGTACCTTCGGGGCCGATCAGCACAAAACTCCTGATCATCTCAACCGCTTCTTTCACCCTTGGGATAAGTGTCTTTGTTTCTTCACCGGTCCATCGGCCGAGCACATAGTCAACCTGGTATCCTTTGGCAAAATCATTCCCGATGCCGAACCTTATACGGGTAAAATCAGTGGATTCGATATGTTCGATTATACTTATAAGTCCGTTATGCCCCCCGTCGCTGCCCTTTTTGCGCATCCTCAGGGCGCCCAGGGGAAGGGCCAGGTCATCCACAATGACCAGGATATTTTCAAGCGGGATATCTTCCTTTTGCATCCAGTATCTTACGGCTTTTCCGCTGAGATTCATAAAAGTCGTGGGTTTGATCACAACCATGATGCGACCTTTAACCGACAGTTTTGTCATTGCGGCGTGGCGTTCGGCTTTAAATACCGCCTTGCCTTCCTGTGCGAGGGCGTCGGCAACAATAAAACCAATATTGTGGCGGGTGTCTTCATATTCATCCCCTGTATTCCCGAGCCCGACGATAAGGTATTTCATGTGTATAAAAAGATTAATGTCATCCGCAGACGATCTGAGTTAAAGATCAGAATTGCTTTCAAAATTAACAGAAATATTGACTTTAGGGGCAGGCCTGATAAATTAATGTGGCGTTGAATTCTCCCGGAGGGGGATCCTTATGCACAGCCAGGTTCTCAAAGAAGTAAGGAAGGAAGGTTTAAGACCCTTCAGATTTCTGCATTGTTTTTATCTTTGCATTGAAGCTAAAATTATGCAGAAGCTGATGATCATATTCAGGGGCCAGTACCGGATGTCCTACTCGGGATTTACCGATTTCATGCTCCGGATCGCAGGGAAGGCTGATGAAATTTGCCATCCGCCCCGGCTCCACATCACCTTTACCGATGCAGCCCCGCCTGTGGCATCGATCATCCCTTTCAGGAAAAGTAAAGTCGGTATGCTTTCAATTTATTTTGAAGGCGGATTTTCCGGTGAAGAACTTCAAAATTTTATCGCCTATTGCAGGTCGGATGAAGTCAGCCCGTCGGGCCGGCTTTCAGGGGTTTATTCTGTGGAGGAAGTCCTGCCGGTCGAATACCGGAAGACCTGGCCTGATCTTGAAATAACACCCGGAGTTTGCCTTCTGACTTTGTTCAGCAGGAAGCCAGGAATAAGCCGTGAAACCTTTCTTGACCTCTGGCATAACAGCCACACGCCTTTGTCGCTGAAGGTACATCCCTTATGGCATTACAACCGTAATGTGGTGCTGGATTCACATTCTGAAAGCAACGAGCACTGGGAAGGAATTGTTGAAGAGCATTTCAAATTGCGGATGCACCTGCTTAACCCGTTCAGGTTTTTCGGAAACCCTGTTATCATCATTCCCCGGATGATAGAGGTTTATAAGGATACCAATGCTTTCCTGGATTATAAAACGATAGAGACCTACCTTGTGAGGGAAGTTGTTTTCAGGTCGTGAACAGTGAACAGTGACTGGTGACTGTAAGATCATTCTGTTCACCGTTCACTGTTCACGATTCACCATCCCGGGCTTGTTTGATTGATCTTCAGGCTGAAAAGCGTATCTTTGCATATGACTTTTCTTGAACTTGTTTCCAAACGCCAGAGTACAAGGGCCTATGATTCGAACCGCCCGCTTGAGCCCGACAAGCTCGAACGTTGTATCGAAGCGGTGAGGCTTGCCCCTTCGGCATGCAATGCACAGCCATGGAAGCTTGTTGTTGTGACCGATCCTGAACTTAAAAATAAAGTTGCCGATGCGGCTTCGGCCAAATTGCTCGGTTTTAACCATTTCACCAGGCAGGCACCTGTGATGGTTGTTATTGTAAGGGAAGAACCCAACCTCACTTCAAAACTCGGCACCGTTTTAAAGGATAAGCCATACACTTTGATGGATGTAGGGATAGCTGCGGAGCACTTCTGCCTCCAGGCTGCCGATGAAGGACTGGGGACTTGTATCATGGGCTGGTTTGATGAATCGAAAGTAAAACAGCTCTTGGGTATTCCTAAAAAGAAAAGGGCAGAGCTGATCATAACAGTTGGTTATCCTGCAAAAACCGAAATACGGCAGAAGATCCGGAAGAACAAAGAGCAGATATGCTCATATAACAGTTACGTATGAATTTTGATGAATTTGGCTTTGAGCCTGACCTGCGTGAAGGAATCCGCGCTTTGGGATTTGAAAACGCCACCCCTATTCAGGAACAGGCTATACCTGTGATCCTTCAGGGAATGGACCTGATCGGTACTGCGCAAACCGGGACCGGCAAGACGGCCGCCTTCCTTCTTCCGCTCATCCAGAAAATAATGACAGGCGAAAGCAAGGGAAATGTGAGAGCCCTGGTGATTGTGCCTACACGTGAACTTGCAGTCCAGATCGACCAGCATATGGAAGGGCTGTCCTACTTCACCCCTGTGAGTTCCATCGCTATTTACGGAGGTACCGAAGGCATGGTCTTCAGCCGCGAGAAACAGGCGCTAACCGAGGGTTCCGACCTGGTGATATGCACCCCGGGAAGGATGATCGCCCATGTGAATATGGGTTATGTGGATTTCTCCAATGTGGAATGCCTGGTCCTTGATGAGGCCGACCGCATGCTCGATATGGGCTTCTATGATGATATCATGAAGCTCGTGAACCTGCTGCCGAAAGAAAGGCAAACCCTGATGTTCTCGGCAACCATGCCCAAAGGGATCAGGCAGATGGCCCAGAAGATCCTGAAAAACCCTGTCGAGATCAACATCGCGATGTCAAAACCGGCCGAGAAGATTCTTCAGCTGGCCTATTCGGTTTACGACAACCAGAAGCTGCCCCTGACCCAGTACCTGTTGCAGGGGGCAAAAGGGCGCACTGTTCTCGTGTTCTGTTCAACCAAAAGTTCGACGAAGATACTTAGCCGGGCCCTTCAGCAGATGGGGCTTAACGTATCGGAGATACACAGCGACCTGGAACAAAAGGAGAGGGAAGAGGTGCTTAACCGTTTCCGCAACAGAACCCTGAATGTACTTGTGGCGACCGATATCGTATCCCGCGGGATCGACGTCGAAAACATCGACATGGTAGTCAATTACGATGTGCCCCACGACGCCGAGGATTACATCCACCGTATCGGGCGAACCGCACGTGCCGCGGCTTCAGGCATAGCTGTCACATTCATCAGTCCGAAAGAACAGAGGAAATTCCAGGCCATAGAGAACCTGCTGGGGAAATCAGTTCATAAAGGTGAGGTTCCCAAACAATTCGGCGAAGCCCCTGAATACAGGGCATGGAAGCCGAGGAATTAGATCTGCCAGGTTGATAAAACAAAAACGCCGGACTTTCGCCCGGCGTCTTTACAGTATTATGTTTGAATAAGGGATTACTTTCCTTCCTTCTTGCCTTCTTCCTTCTTCCCTTCTTCTTTCTTCTCAGCACCTTCAGCGCCTTCAGCAGCAGCTTCAGCACCAGGAACAACTTCCTCGATAACCTGGCGGGCAGTGCGAACTGCAATGACCACGTTATTCGATGCATCAAGGAATGTTACGTTATCGATCTTAAGGTCACCGACCTTCACTGAATCACCGATTTCCATCGAACTGATGTTGATCATGATGAATTCAGGCAGGTCTTTTGCAAGAGCCTTGATCTTCACCTTGCGCAATTTTTTCTCAAGGCGTCCGCCTTTGAGAACACCAGGTGACACTCCTTCTGATTTAACCGGGATTGCAATGGTCACCGGTTTGTCGGGCGACAATTGCAGGAAATCGACATGCAACAGCTTATCGGTTACCGGGTGGAACTGGATCTCCTGGTAAATGGTGTCGTATTCTTTACCGTCAATCGTTATTTTTATAATATTGACTTCAGGTGTGAACAGGATTTTGGAAAAACTTTTTTCGTCTGCCACGAAGTGGATCTGTTCGGTTCCACCATACAGTACACAGGGGATTTTACCCGCCCGGCGCTGTAATTTGGCATCTTTTTTCCCTACGCTTCCCCTGAGGGAGCCGCTCAATGATACCGTTTTCATAATTATGTTTTTTTTTAAATGGGCTGCAAAATTAAGAATTATTTCTGAATATCCAAGGGGATACAGGAAACGGGAAGCAGGATGTTGGATATCCTTCTTCCCGTTTCCTGCTTCTTGCATCCAATTTTCTTGTAACTTTCACTGGCCCTTTTACGTCTCAAGGTCTCATAAAAAAATGAAATCATGAAAAAATACATTTATATCTGTTTGCTGATGAGCATGTTCCTGGTCCCTGGTACCGGGGTTTTTGCGCAAAATAGTAACACTGCCGCATTTGATAAGATACTGTCGGACCAGTTCAAAGCCGATGGCCCGGGCTGCGCCGCCCTGGTCATGGAAAAGGGAAAGGTTGTTTACCGCAAGGGTTTCGGAAAAGCCGACCTTGAGCTGAATGTGCCACTGAGGCCCGATATGATCTTCAGAATAGGTTCAATTACCAAGCAGTTTACAGCAGTTGCCATACTGCAGCTCGAAGAACAGGGGAAGCTTTCGCTCCAGGACGAGATCACGAAGTTCATACCCGACTATCCCACCCACGGGTATAAGATCACCGTGGAGCAGCTTTTAACGCATACCTCGGGGGTCAAAGATTATACCCGTATGAAGGAATGGACAGGGGAAATGCAGCGTAAAGACATGACGCCAAAGGAGATTGTGGATTTTTTCAAGGACCAGCCTATGGATTTTGAACCCGGAACAAAATTCCAGTACGACAATTCAGGTTATATCCTGCTGGGTTATATCATCGAGAAAGCAAGCGGGGAACCATATCCTCAATATCTTGAAAAGCACATCTTTAAACCCCTGGGACTCAAACATACCAGCTATGACAACACGGCCGATCTTGTTATAAACAGGGTGAAAGGGTACAGCAAAGCCGATTCCGGCTACATGAATTCGCCTTACCTGAGCATGACCCAGCCTTATGCGGCAGGTTCTTTATTGTCGACGGTGGATGACCTTTACACCTGGACCAAAGGTGTTCGTTCGGGCAGGATCCTCAAACCTGAAACCTTTGCACAAGCAGAGGCATCGTATGTTCTTAAAGACGGATCTGCCACCGGTTACGGGTACGGACTTGTACCGGGCGAGATCTTCGGAAGTAAAGTCATATGGCATAACGGCGGAATAAACGGTTTCCTCAGCATTGGGATCTACCTGCCCCTTGAGGATGTTTTCGTGGCCGTATTTTCAAACTGCGACGCGATTTCCCCCGACAATGCAGCTTTTAAAATTGCAGCCATTGCAAGCGGGAAAATGCCCGGGTTTAAAGAGATCACCCTGGATACGGTAACCCTGAAGAAATATACCGGGGTATATGAGAACGGGCAGAACGAGCAGAGGGTGATTACATTTAATGACAAACAGCTTTATTCCCAGAGAACCGGGGGGCAGCAATTCAAGCTTTCAGCTTATGCCCCAAACAGGTTTTCGTTTAATGACGGGATGGCCTATTATGAATTCATCATGAATAAAGAAGGCAACGTCACTGCCGTTAATTTCCAGAACCTGGGCCAGGCCTCCTCCACCTGGGCCCGCACCGATAAACCGATCCCGGCTCATGCTGAGATCAGTTTACCGGCAGAGCAGATGCAGAAATTCGTGGGAGAATACGAGCTTGCGCCGGGATTTACGATCAAAGTCACATTTGACGACGGCCACCTGATGGGACAGGCGACAGGCCAGTCCATATTTGAGATGTTTGCCGAAACACCTTCAATATTCTTTTTAAAGATCGTTGATGCAAAAGTTGAATTCATCTCAGATGCCGACGGCAAGGTAATCAAGCTGATCCTGCATCAGAACGGTGATCACGAGGGGAAGAAAATACACTAAAACTTAAACAGAGAAGAGATAGATTCTTTCTTCTTCAGTCTGCGGATGACTTCCGCGAAAAGGTCCGAGGTGGTGATAACTTTTATCTTCGGACTTTCTTTTTTAAGCGGGATGGTGTCGGTAACGATGAGCTCGGTGAGGGCGGAAGCCTCCAGTTGTTCATAAGCTTTACCCGAAAGGATAGGATGGGTGACCATGGCCCTTACCGAAGTTGCCCCGTTATCCATGATGATCTGGGCTGCTTTGCAGAGAGTGCCGCCGGTATCCACGATATCGTCGAGAAGGATCACATTCCTTCCTTTAACATCACCCACCAGGGCCATTTTTGCAATTTCATTAGGTTTTGACCTGTGCTTGTAACAGATGACGAAATCGGTATGGAAGTACTTTGCATACGACCCGGCGCGGCGGGTACCACCTGTATCGGGGGATGCAAAAGTAAGGTTGTTCAGATGCAGGGTTTTAAGGTATGGGATGAAGACAGAGGAAGCGTAGAGGTGATCCACCGGCACATCAAAAAAGCCCTGGATCTGGTCGGCATGCAAATCAAGTGTTATGACCCGGTTCACGCCGGCTGCAGAAAGCAGGTTAGCAACCAGTTTGGAAGCGATGGAAACGCGGGGTTTGTCTTTGCGGTCCTGTCGGGCATATCCGAAGTAAGGGATAACAGCCACGATGGAACGGGCAGAGGCACGGCGGGCCGCATCGATCATCATGAGCAGTTCAAGGATGTTATCTGAAGGCGGGTGGGTTGACTGGACAAGGAACACATCAGTGCCACGAATATTTTCTTCAAAGGATGGCTGGAACTCTCCGTCGGCAAAACTAAGGAATGTGACTTTACCCAGTTCCATACCATAACTCTGGGCAATTTTATCAGACAGGTATCTCGAGACCTGGCCTGAAAAGATCTTGACCTTGGTTGCCATAACGCATGTTTTGTTAGTGAACTGCTAAAATAAAGTTTTCAAGGAAGCGAAGCAAGGAAAGGTTATCAACATTGAAAGTTTTCCCTATCTTTGCAGCCCTTTTCGACACCAATCAAGCCCGGATGGCGGAATAGGTAGACGCGTTGGTCTCAAAAACCAATGAGGTAACACTCGTGCCGGTTCGATTCCGGCTCCGGGTACCCATTTTTAAACCAAAAACCCCGTAAATCAATGGTTTACGGGGTTATGTTTTTTATTAGGGGCCGGTATGGGGGCTGGTGGAAAAACCGGAGCTCCTGACCACCCTCCGCCGATTTTGGTTGATCATGATATCTTCTTAACAATCAATAAAATGAGATGGTCAAGTTATTCCGGCGGGAACCGTTTACTTTGAGCGTTTTGTCCACCGACCTAAAAAAAGTCTAACAATCTGTCCATATTCTTTTGTTTTATTTTAACTTAGAGGCATATATCTATGAATATCTTATATTTCATACTACAAAAACTTCTAAGATGAAAAAGATTCTTTACTTCCTCTGCCTGTTAAGTATTAATGCTTTCGGGCAATCAATCCAGAACGGATTTAATTTTTATCTGCCGCCTTACGATACTACTACACAGGAATTTTTACCGTCATTTCCCATAGAACCTATAGGCGCGAATGATTTTGTAACGGTAACTGCCGATGGGAATTTTGAAGTCAACGGTAAGCAATTGAGGATTTATGGGAATAATATCTGGTCTGATCCCGGGCTTTATCCGGATAAAGACAAAGCCGCCTTGATTGCCGGAAGATTGCGAAAATTCGGATTTAATGTAGTACGAAATAATTCATTTTTAAATGACATATGGGGTTTAAAAAAACTTGGTGGCCCCAACATTCTGTATTATGAAGACCGCCTTGATAAATACTTTTATTTTGTAAATGAGTTGAAAAAGCAGGGGATAAGGGTTGTTCTTGCCTGGAATTATGAGCTCAAACACACGGCTGAAGAAGGCATCCCTGTTCAGGATTCAGTGAAAGGAACACATGCAATTTGTGATTATTACAACAGGCAACTGATCAATGCCCGTAAACATATTTTTCAGGATTTTATTAGCAGGGTAAATCCTTATACGGGGCTGGCATTGAAAGATGATCCTGCCGTTGCTTTAGTTGAAGTGGTTAATGAAGATTGGTTGTTCCTGGATTTTTTAAATAACAGTTTAAAGCCCATAAAAAATGGCGGGACCCTGCCATCTTATTATAGCCAGGAACTGGACACCTTGTGGAATCAATATCTTGCAAATCTATACGGGACTGATGAGGGATTGCGGAATGCCTGGCATATCGGCAGTGTTTCTTCTGTCAATATCCTGCAGGACAGTTCATTTGAAAACAGTACTCCCGGCCAGTATTGGAAACTGATGGTTCTTAACGGTGCAGCCGCAGGCTTACAATTCAACAACGGGGCAGGTGTGAGCGGAAATAAATGCGGCAAAATAACAATCACGACCAGCACAGGAACAGACTGGCATGTACAATTTTACCAGGAGGGTTTTGCCGTTGAGAAAGATACTATCTATCAGGTAAAATTCTGGGCAAAGGCCAGTAAAAATATTTCAATATTATCCTCGCTTTCAAAATTTGGCTCCCCATATACCATCTATGGAAATAAGCAGGTTTTTTTAACAACTGCCTGGCAGGAATATAGTTTTACTGCAACCCCGGGTGAAAGCAATTTACTGGATGCTTATATGTCATTTAGCCTGGGAGCTGATACGGGCTCCGTTTATTTTGACAATATAACTTTACGCAAATATGGAGGAGTTGACTTATTGGCCGGTGAATCGTTAACTGCTCAGAATATCAAACGATTCCAGAAAAGTGAACTGGCGCAATTCGCCAGCAAAAGAAAAACCGATGAAGTGGCTTTTTACGTTGATCTGGAAGAGAAGTATTTTGACGAGTTTTATTCTTTCATGAGAAATGAATGCAGTATTCGGGTTCCGATCTCGGGTCAGAATTTCCTTATGGGTGCGCCCGATAATAAAATCCAGAGCAGGCTTGATTATATTGATAATCACAACTACTGGAAGCTACCTCTTACTGATTATACTGGACAGCTTCTTTTTGATAACAAGCCAATGGTGAAAGATCCGGAAGGAAGCACAGTTAAAAACTTATTCCGCGGTATTGCATTTAAAAATAAACCCTTTGCAGTCGGTGAATATAATCATCCCTATTTCACGGACTATTATGTCGAAACACCTTTTTACTTAACGGCATACAGTTCCTTGCATGATGCGGATGCAATGATGTTTTTTTGTTATGCAAGTGCCCCTCAGTCTATGGAGGAAGATATTGTGAACAGCGAATTGGATTTTGCAAGGAATAATATTCAAATGGCGTTCGCACCTTCATTTTCAAAAGCTTTCCGTGATAAATTGATTTCCGTATCAAACCAGCCTGTTGAGATGAAAATGACAAATAATGATCTGCTTTCGACACCTTTTACTACTCCAGAATGGGAACTCTACCCTCCTGCTTACCCAGACCTTCTCGGGTTGGTTCATAAAATAGTGGTTTCAGATTACAACAGTTCAACACCATTCAGTGGGAATACAATTCCCCCTGAACCAGGCAATCCTTATACTTCCGATACCCAGGAACTGATCTGGGATAAAAATGGAATATTCACTATCAACACTCCGAAATTTATTGCTGCAGTTGGTTTCCTTCAGAATTATCCGAACAAGGAGATCGGGAATTTAAAAATGATTAGCGGGAATGTTTTCGGAGGTTTTACCTGGATCAGTCTGACGGATAATAACCTGAAGGAAACGACCAAATCCCTGCTTACCATAGGAACAAAACAGGAGAATACAAACACAGTTTGGAATGCTGATAAATCAAGGGTTTTGAATATTGGTACAGCTCCCACTATTATAGAACCTGCTTCTCTGGCTTTTCAACTGACAATACATGCTGATTCTATCAGGGTAAATGCATTGGATGTAAAAGGGCAGGCTTCGGGAAGTAAAAAAGTTTACTTTCCGGCAAATGGGAATCTGTATACAATTTCAATTGATCAGACGACTAACCCATCACTATGGTTTGGTATTGAAACTGTATGGAAAAACATTTCTACAGGAATTGGCGATGGTCCGCCTAAGCTGGAATGTTCTTTGTCGGTTTATGCATTGGGTAATATGAATCCTACTGCAAAAATTGATTATGAAATTGTTCAGAACGGGCTTGTAACCATAGAATTAATTGATGGAGTCGGGAAAACCATCGAAACTCTTGTTCATGACTATAAAAGTTGTGGACGATATGAATTCGAATTGAATACTTCAAATTTATCGGGAGGGATGTATTTAATTAAAATGACCAGCGGTAATACTATGAAGGTGGTCAAAATGGTTGTGACTAAGTAATGGTTTATTTATCTGAATCTTAGGGTTCATTAGGGCACTATTTCCTCAATAAAATCAGCAACTTTCAGGTAATCTGGAATGATTCTAAAGTTAGATAATTGGTCAGTTAAGTGTACTCAAAAAGCTCTCAAACCGCAGTGGAATGAGGGCTTTTGTTTTTTCGGGTCCCAAACGAGTACATAAAAAGAGATTTTATAGGTATTCAAATTGGACAAAGCGGAGAATCTGACCACCTTAACCTATTGGCAATCTATAAACTGGGGTGTTCATATTTTTCCGGCGAATGCTGATTAAAATGAACGTTTTTTCAAGTCAATGAGCCTTCTCAGGCACCTGATATATTCAGGGTCAGTACCGCAGCATCCTCCCAGCACTGAAGGCCGGAAAGAGAACAGTTCATCGGCATGGGCTTCCAGGAATCCTGAATCTTCCGGGTAAATTGTACATCCATCTGTATAGGCTGGTTCCCCTGCATTGGATTTGATAAGGATATGCAGATCCTTGCTCAGTGAGCGGAATTCTTTTCCGACATTGATCATCTTCTCCAGACCATTTCCGCAATTTGAACCCACGGCCAAAGCACCTGCCCGGGAGAGTTCTTCCGCTGCTTCCGCCAGTGAAGTTCCCATGATGGTATTGAAGCCCAGGGATGAATATTCAAAAGTCATGGATGCAAAAAATGGAAGGCTGCTATGCTCCCTTATGGCCTGTATGGCGCACAGCAATTCATCCAGCGCGATAAAGGTTTCAAGCATGAAACCATCGATGCCGGAACCTGACAGCGACTTTACCTGTGCAGCAAAGGACCGGATCATCTGATCCCTCGTAACTTCTCCGAAAGGTTCCATGAATTTCCCGCATGGGCCCATGGAAGCAAGTACAAACCTCCCTGACGGCTTCACTGATAAAGCCAGCTCTGCAGCTGCTGCATTAAGTTCATTCACCCGGCCTTCAAGGCCATAATCCCTGAGTTTAAGCAGGGAACCGCCAAAAGTATTGGTTAGCACAGCATCGGAACCGGCTTCAAAATAGGTCCTGGCAACATTTTTAACCTTATCGGGCTGCTCAATATTCCATAGTTCGGGACAATAACCGGGCTGCAATCCGGAAGCAATCAACCGGGAACCGGTGGCTCCGTCCAGAATAAGAACCTGACCGGAAACAATAAATTGAGAGAGGGTTGGTATTGAAATCATTCTTATCGGTATTTTAGTCTTAAATAAACAGTTCGTTTATTATCAAAAGGATACTTGTCTCAAAATAGTTTTTCCCAAAGGAATCAATTCAATTTTTTCCGTTTTTTTTGTGGTTTTGTTTTTCAGATAAATACTGATTTTCCCATCCTGAAAGCGAGCCTGATGATTTATGATAAACTCATACCTGCTCGAATCAGTAGGAGAATAAGTCAAGTCTATGAATCCGGGAGCATAAACTTTTCCTGTATGCTCGATGGCTTTATTGGGTTTAGCATAAATCAAAGCTCCGTAGCTGAAGTATTTTTCGTGATTCAAATCCTCTTTGACCTGAACATCAGCCTTAAATTCCAGTTCGATCTGATCATTCGTTAGGTATTTCCTGTCAAAAACAAGATATCCATCTTCAAGTTGGTAATTTTCTTTGGTTTGTATGGATGTGGCCCATTCCGGTTTTCTGATCTTTAGTCGAAATGAAACGGCTTTCCCGGTTTTTATTCTGAAAATAAAGTGATTCTGGTAGGGATATTCTGTTATTTCTTCAATTTTAACCGGAACATTTTGAATGGTTGTTTCCAGAATATTCGGGCCTAAAACCCCAGTTAACAGAGTGTTCTCGCTTTCTTTAAACCAACAGCACTGCAGGAAATATGGCGAAATTCGGCCGGCATTAGGAACACAACAAACAGCCACGTCCTGATGGACAGGTGAGTATTTATACCGCGTTTGTTTTCGACCGGGTTCCACTTCACCATTTCGGGTACCGGTCATTTCAAACGAATTATCCGTTTTCAGATAGGCAATACACGAATGATCGGGATTTCTGCTTCCCTGCGCGGCATTGTAAAAAATGGTTTCTATTGCCTCAGCAGCCTTGATATCGCCATTTTTCTGAAATAATGCAGAGTAACTATCCATGAGTTCATGCAGCGAACAATATTCGTATCCGGTGTGCGTGGCATCTGCCTGTCGTCCGCCAATCCACTCATCGCCAATAGCGCCGCCTGTTGGGGTGGTGCAAACTTTAATCCGCTCAAGATAAATTCGCAAAGCGTTATTCAATTCTCTAGTCCCCTTAGCATACGCAGCCACGATCAACGGTCGCAAATGTTCATAGGTATGTGCTCCATGCGATTGCATCTTAAAGTTTGGGTCTAAAATATTATGGAGTTGGGCATCTTTTTCTGAAGAATAGTTTTCGGAGAAATTCAGGTATAAAAAAGCTGCATAATCCGAATATTTCTGGTCGCCGGTGAGTTGATGCATCCGGTCCAATACATCGGTAAATGTTAATCCATGAGCCACGCCTCCTGAAAAATCTTTTCCTGCAAAAAAAGGCTGCGATTTGTTAACCGGGTAATTTTGCATCACATTGTCAACCGCCCTGACCAGTGCGTTCCAAACATTTTCGTCGCGAGTGCATTCGTAATATGCCAGCAATCCGCGGTACAAGGTTGTTTTTGACCACAATTCGCCATTTTCGCTGGTAAATTTATAGCGTAATTCTTTGTCATAAATTCCAATATAACCATCTGCGTCCTGCGTAGCCAGAATCCGAGTGATGTAGATTTTTACTTTTTCAATCGCCTGTTGATCATCAAGCAGAAAAGCATTCCGGATATATCCATCCCACCAGTTCGACTGGGTTTCGGAGTTCCACCATTT
>JBAXIO010000011.1:0-133245 GCA_037138335.1 Bacteroidota bacterium | reverse complement strand
AAGCGCTGAGCAATTGAAAACGCATTACCTGAAAGGCGCTTTGTTCGAAAACCTGATCGTTCTGGAATTGTTAAAACAGCGATTTAACAATGGAATTCCCCAGGATATCTGGTTTTTCCGAGACAGTAATCACAACGAAGTTGATGTTGTATCGGAGAATGAACATCTCCAATGGATAGAAATTAAATCCTCCCGGACGTTCTCTCCTGATTTCCTTTCCACCTTTCGGTTCCTTGATAAAAACGAGGATACAGGAAAGGATAATAAAACAATCGTATATGGCGGTGATGACACTTTCAATCACAAAGGATTTAAAATTGTATCATGGAGAGATCTTCGGAAGTTTGAAACGTAAGCTATATCAGTACCCTCAAATAACGAAAATCTGATACCGTGAAAAATTGACACCTTAGAAGCCTTAGATACATAGGCAAAGCAGAAAATCGTCCAAGCCCCAGGCGGATCACAAAACGGCTCCGAAGTGAATAAAAAACGCGTCAATCATTCGATTGACGCGTTTTTATTTCATAAAACTACTGGACCGTAAAGGAAAAAGCAAAATATTCGGGGAATCAATTGCACGCCATTATGGTTATGCAGTGTATTCAAGTGGCTGAGGTTTTTCGGGATTCCGTATATTTGCGGGCAAATCACAACCTCCTGCTAAAGATAATAAGCAAACTGCGGGCAGAAACTAATTGAACCAGGCCTTTCTCCTGAATTCAGCCAGTCATGAAACTGAAGGAGCTATGACCATATAAGAACAATATCACGTGAACGAGAAACAACTGCACATCTACCCTACCGAATCACTTAAGCTCGACAGGGAAGTCAAGGAAAAACAGCTGAATCAGCGCTCCAAAGTCATCTGGATGACCGGGCTTTCAGGAGCAGGCAAGACCACTCTGTCCTATGCCCTCGAAGCTTCTTTGCATAAGATGGGGCACTTCGTTCAGACCCTTGATGGAGATAATGTAAGGACCGGGATCAATAAAAACCTGGGATTCTCCGAAGCCGACAGGTATGAGAACATTCGCAGGGTTGCTGAAGTCTCAAAGTTGTTTGTAAGCTGCGGTGTCATTACGATCGCCAGCTTCATAAGCCCGACAAACGAAATCCGTGAAATGGCAAAAACCATTATAGGCTCCGCGGATTTTATAGAGATCTTTGTCAACGCCCCTCTTGAAGTTTGTGAGTCACGCGACACAAAAGGCTTGTATCAGAAAGCGAGAAACGGTGAACTGAAGGAGTTCACGGGTATCGATGCCCCGTATGATACTCCTCTCCATCCGGCGCTGGAAATCCGTACAGACCTGCTCTCAATTGAAGCTTCAACAAATAAAATGATTGAGTTCCTCCTCCCCCTGATCAGAAGGGATTAACCGGTTTGACTCCAGAAAAGAGCCCCATACCCGTAAACGGCTCCAGAAGAGGAGAATTTACAGGGATGTATTAAAACCAGGATCAGGCTTTATCGTCGGATTTCCTCACAATAGGAACAACACCCGACATCTCTCCCATTACATTCACAAGATCCGAACCATTTGGAACAATAACCTTGCTGTTGTCCTTGAGTGAAGTTTCCATCGCCTGTATCCTCCTGAGCATCTGGGCATTTCCGACAAAATATTTTTGCGCAGACTCATTTACAAGCTGAATGGCCTGGGCTTCGCCTTCGGCACGCAGGATCGCTCCCTGTTTAATACCTTCAGCCCTGCGGATCTCGGCACGTTTTTCCCCGTCGGCCTTGGTCTCGGTTGCAGTTGCATAATCCACAGCGGCAATCTTTTCATTCTCGGCTTTAACGATCTTGTTCATGGTTTCCTGGACATCCTTGGGAGGATCAATTTCCTTCAACTCGGTACGAATAATCTCAATACCCCAGCTCAGGGTTTCTTCATGCAGTGTCCCGTGCAGTTCCTTATTTATTTTCCCGCGTTCGCTGTTAGCCGATTTCAATGTCATCGTCCCGATAATATTACGCAGGGTCGTACGAGCAAGATTGACAATCTGGTATTCTATACTATTAACATTGTATTGGGAATTCTTAACATGATCCTCGTCTGATTTGATCTTAAAATAAACCTGGGCGTCAACCCTTGCATTCAGGTTATCGTTGGTAATAATTTCCTGGGGTTCGGCATTGATCATCTTTTCAGTGACATTCACCCGGTACATCTGCTCGATTCCCGGAATGATCCAGTGAAAACCAGGCATTGCGAACCTGCTGTACTTTCCTAAACGCTCTACCAAACCGCGATGGGTCGGTCGTACAATACGGATACCTGCGAAAAAAAGAAGCAGAATTAATCCGACAACTAATAAAACGGGTATTTCCATGTTTTTTGGTTTTTGAAGGTTACTGATTTTGCACTTCAAACCTACACCGAAAAAGGCAATTAAACAAGAAAATGTATAAATTTGTATAAAATAAAACAACGTTATGGCTCACACTTACATCAGATTATCAGGCGTGCTGATCCTGATATCAATCTTGTTCTCCGGATGCAATATAAAGAACAACAAATCGGCAGTGAATTCACAGGATTCACTTATGCAGGCCAGGATAGGCGGGTTTGCCGTAGTGAAACTAACCACAGATCCCGGCACCCTTACGGCCAAAGAAAAGGAAATGATCCCGCTCCTGGTTGAAGCCGCTGAACTTGTTGATGGTATATACTGGAAACAGACTATTGGCGATAAAAAGGCTTTTATGGACACTATCAAGGACAGCCTGGTAAGAAAGTTTGCAGAAATCAATTACGGCCCATGGGAAAGGCTCAACGGCAACAAACCGTTTATTGCGGGGTTTGGGGAGAGGCCTGCGGGGGTGAATTTTTATCCGAAGGACATGACTAAGGAAGAATTTGAAAAGTGGAACGATAAAAACAAGGCAAGCCAGTATACTGTTATTGTGAGGGGTGCCGACAAGGTCCTGAAATCGGTATGGTATCATGAAGCATACAAGGATGAAATTCAAAAGGCCGCTTCTTTGCTTGAGAAAGCTGCAGTACTTGCTGAAGACGCAGGCCTGAAAAAATACCTTGAACTGCGCTCCAAAGCACTTCTGTCGGATGATTATTTTGCCAGTGATATGGCCTGGATGGATATGAAAACAAATACCATCGATATTGTGATGGGTCCCATCGAGAATTACGAAGATGAGCTTTTCGGTTATAAAACCGCGTTTGAAGGGGCTATTTTAATAAAAGACAAGAGCTGGAGCAAAAAACTTGAAAAGTTTGCAGCTTTTCTTCCTGAGCTTCAATCAAAATTACCGGTGGATGCAAAATACAAGAAAGAAAAACCAGGTACCGATTCTGATCTTAATGCATATGATCTTTTATATGTGTCAGGTTCTTCCAATGCCGGAAGCAAAACCATCGCGATCAACCTGCCTAACGATGAAAACGTTCAGCTGAAAAAAGGATCAAGAAGGCTTCAGTTAAAAAATGCCATGAAAGCGAAATTCGATAATATCCTGATGCCGATCGCAAATATGCTGATTGACCCGGCACAAAGGTCCAACGTGAAGTTTGATGCGTTCTTCTCGAATGTAATGTTCCACGAAGTGGCTCATGGACTTGGCTTGAAAAACACCATTAACGGCAAAGGGAATGTACGTGAAGCGCTGAAAGAACAGTATTCGGCTTTTGAAGAAGCAAAAGCTGATATCCTGGGCTTGTTCCTGGCCACCCAGTTGATAGCAAAGGGAGAGATAAAGGGGATAAGCGAAGAAGACTGCTATGTGACCTATATGGCCAGTCTGATACGCTCTGTGCGTTTCGGGGCAGCAAGCGCTCACGGAAAAGCCAATATGATGTGCCTGAATTTCTTTGAAGAGAACGGGGCTTTTCAGCGTGACGGGAATGGCAGTTATAAAGTTGATTTCCCTAAAATCAAAACCGCAATTGATGCCTGGGCTGCCAAGGTCCTGATGTTCGAAGGGGACGGCAACTATGAAGGAACAAAAGCTTACCTGGCCAAAAACGGGAAAATCAATGAGAAACTTGCGACTGATCTGAGCCGGCTTAGCAGTGCCAATATTCCGGTTGATATTATCTATGAACAGGGACTTACAACCATGGGGCTGAAATGATGAAGATAGAAACCCCTGCCATGCTTATGGAGCTTGTGAATGGATTCAGGCTCAGCAGAATTATCCTGACGGCTTATGAATTAAAGGTGTTCGACCATCTGGATGGGAAATCATGTTCATCGGCCGATCTCGCTTCACTCATCAATACCGATAAAAGAGCCACTGACAGGCTTATGAACGTTTTGACGGGCCTTGGCCTGCTGGATAAAAAGCACGGTCTCTTTACGAACTCAGCTTTTTCCGAGAAATATATGGTATCATCTTCACCGGCTTTTCTCGGAGGGCTGGGTCATACTTCCGATCTCTGGAGAAGGTGGAACACACTTACCGAGGCAGTCTGCAAGGGCACTGCAGTCGAATTCGAGATGGACATCAACAAGAGAGGCGATACCTGGCTTGAGGCCTTCATTGCCGCCATGCATACCCGCGCCGTTTCCCAGGCTGAAGAACTGGCCACCCTGCTTGATCCTGAGGGAGTGAACAGTATACTTGATGTTGGAGGAGGTTCAGGAGCCTTTTCCTTTGCCTTGTTAAAGAAAAACCCACAGGCGACCGCCGTGATTTTCGATCTTCCCAATGTTGAGCCCATCACCCGGAAATACATCAGCAGGTATAAACTTGATGAAAAGGCAGGAACTGCCCGGGGGAATTATCTCGCCGACAGCCTGGGATCGGGTTTCGACATGGTTCTGATGTTCGCAATCATTCACATTAATGATCCAGGGGAGAATGAGCTTCTGATCCAAAAGGGTGCAGATGCCCTGAACCCGGGCGGACAGCTTGTGATTATGGATCACCTGATGAGTGACGACCGCACACAACCCTTCCAGGGAGCGGTATTTGCCATTAATATGCTCGTTGGCACTCCGCGCGGTGACACTTATACCGTTGCAGAGATCAGCAGCTGGATGAAGTCGGCAGGTCTGGAAGATATCAGGACCATTGAAGCTCCTTCAGGTTCCCAGTATATCATCGGGACAAAGCCCTGAACCGGGAACCGGGAACTGGGAGTCAGGAACCCGGAACCGGAGTTTAGGCTTTCAGCTCCTCGGGTCTTTCTTAAGCGGCATCTTTGCCATTTTTTCGACTTCGAGGCTGGGAAAGCCAAATTCCTCAACAATCTTACCCATTACCAGGTATACCCCTTCACCCCTGAAAGGATATTTTTCAACTGCCTTGGGGAAATGAACCGTATCGAAGAACTGTCCTTCGAAATCGATGAAAGTGCCAAAGTGCATCCATTCCTTCCGCACCGTCCGTACATATTTGATCGTGACCAGCAGCCCGAGCATACGCACTTTTTTACCGGATTTCCCCATCATTTCCCGGGCCATGATCTCTCCCCTGAACGGGGTTTCAAGCAGTTCGAAATACGAATTTGAAACAGGCCAGCCAAGGAGTTCTATCTCGTCATAGACTTCTTCCAGGGTGCTTTGAGCCAGGGCAGGAAGTTCAAATTTTTTCGGCCGCGTATTGAAGAGGCTTTGGTCGGCAACCATCGGGATATCCGCGGCAGGATGAAGGGAACGGGAAAAATATGCTTCCGGATGGTCGGTAACCAGCGAATGTTCCTTGTTTACATGGCGCCGGCCCAGGGGGGACCCGGGAAACGGGAAACGGGAAACGGGAATCGGGAACCGGGAATCAGGAACCGGGACCAAAAATCCGGTTTCCTGTTTCCTGTTTCCGGCTCCCTGTTTCCGGCTCCCCACTCCCTGTTTCCGGCAGCCGAGCAGCATATGCGCCTCCCACAGAAGCAGGGCCTTTGGCTTGCACGTGAACCTGAAGGCCCCGGCACGGATCAGGATGATGAGCTGTTCGAGGCTGGCCGGCACACGTTCAATGAAATCCTCAAGGTCCCTGTATTCACCGCAGGATGCAGGATGCAGGATGCGGGATGATTCATTTTCGCTTCCTGCTTTCCGATCGGTGATCCGCGACTCGTGACTCGTGATCCGGTTTCCGGTTCCCGGCTCCCGGTTTCCCGCAATGGCTTTCCCTACCACCGCCTCAAGTCCGTTAACATGAACGAACCCCACATACACATCCTCCCCCCGGATACAGGTCTTGTATTCACCCCGGTTCACGCAGGGAGGATGGATCTTCGCACCCCAGTTCCTTGCCTCGTTGAAATATACCCAGGAAGGATAAAATCCCCCGAAATTGTTGATGACCCCTACCATGAACTCAAGCGGGTAATGCGCTTTTAAAAACAGGCTCTGGTAGCTCTCCACCGCATAGGAGGCCGAATGCGCCTTCGAGAAGGAATAGCCTGCAAAAGACTCGATCTGCCTCCATACTTCCTTCGTCACCTCTTCGGGGTAGCCGAACCTGCGGCAGTTCTCGAAGAACTTGTCGACTATCCTCTGCAGCTCCTTTTTTGACCTGTATTTCCCGCTCATCGCCCTTCTCAGCACATCGGCATCGGCCAGGTCGAGGCCCGCGAAATGATGGCAGATCTTCAGCACATCCTCCTGGTACACCATCACCCCGTAAGTCTCCTTCAGCTGTTCCTCCATGATGGGATGCATATATTTGAATTTCCCCGGGTTATGGAACCTGAAGATATACTCCTTCATCATCCCCGAACGTGCCACCCCCGGCCTGATAATTGAACTTGCCGCCACCAGGCTGCGGTAACTGTCGCAATGCAGCTTCTTAAGGAGCCCCCTCATGGCCGGGCTTTCCACGTAAAAACAGCCGATGGTCTTCCCGATACGAAGGAGTTTCTTCACTTCCTCATCCGCCTTGAACTCATTGATCCTGTGAACATCTACACTTACCCCCTTGTTCCTGCGCACAATTCCCGCCGTCTCGTATATATGTCCTATCCCCCTCTGGCTCAGGATGTCCAGTTTCTCGAAGCCTATATCTTCGGCCACGTACATATCGAACTGGGTGGTTGGAAAGCCCTTTGGCGGCATGTCGAGGGATGTATAGCAGGTGATGGGATGTTCGGAGATGAGCACGCCCCCGGCATGTATGGTCCTCATATTCGGAAAATCCGCCATCATCTCACCCAGTTCATTGATCTTCTTTATGATATGGTTATTGTGGATGGCATCCTCAGGATGCTTGATAAAGAGGTCCATCTCCTGCTTGGGGAGGCCGTGAACCTTTCCCAGTTCACGGATGATGGAGCGGTCGCGGAAGGTCGACATGGCCCCCAGCAGGGCTGTATGTTCATGGCCATACCGTTTGAATATATAGTCGAGTACCTCGTCCCTTTCCTTCCAGGAATAATCGATGTCGAAGTCGGGGGGTGAGGTTCGTTTGGGATTGATAAAACGCTCAAAGTAAAGGTCGAGGTCAATCGGGTCAACATCTGTGATTTTCAAGCAATAAGCAATAATGCTATTTGCTCCGCTTCCCCTGCCCACATGGTAAAATCCCCTCGACATCGAATAACGTATAATATCCCAGGCGATGAGAAAATAAGCTGAGAAACCCATGCGGCTGATGATCCCCAGTTCGTGTTTTATCCGGTTGACGGCTTCGGTATTTCCTGAGCCATAACGGTACTGTAAGCCGTCGAGTGCGAGTTTCTCCAGCAGGACCTGGTCATCATACACATTACCGGTAAAACTCCTCTTGTTCTTGCACTCCCTGAAGTCGAAGCCTATGCTGCAGTCTTCCATCAGCTTCTCCGTATTGCGGATGATCCCCGGGAATTCACGGTAAGGCTCCAGCAGATCATCTATGGGCATCATCACTTCCGAAGGTGAGGCCAGCTGCCCCGGCTCCAGCCGGCTCAGCAAAACATTCTTATCTACCGCCCTGAAATTCCTGTGAAGCTCGTACGATTTTTCATCCAGCACCGTCACGGGCTGCCAGATCACCATGCGGTCCATGAGGTGGCGATGGCGCGAAAGTATTAAACGATTCGCGGAGGCAGGTGGGAGACCTATATAAGTAGAAGGCAGCGAGGTAGCGGGGTTGTGAGGCAGTGAAAGATCAGTTCTTTTTTCGCTTCTCGTTTCCCGCTTCTCGCTGACCTGCGGAGAAACTACCCAGCGCACATTCTCCAGCCCCTCCGGTTTATCGGGCAAAGGCTGGTTCCGGATATTATGCCGGCTCAGGAATTCGTTCAATTCCCTAAACCCCTCGTTATTGCGCGCCAGGCCCACATACAACAGTTCGTCATTGCGACGGAACTCTATCCCTGCAATGGGCTTCACCCCCTTGTCGGTGCAAACCTGGATAAACTCCATGATGCCCGTGGAATTGTTGATATCGGTAAGCGCCAGGGCCTGCACCCCGCAGCGTACGGCCTCCTCAACCAGTTTTTCGACCGAAAGGGTGCCGTAGCGCAGGGAGTAATATGAGTGGCAGTTCAGGTACACGCCACCCCCCTCCTCACGATCTTCTGCCCGTACTTGTTGCGGACCTTGTCGAGGGCCTGGTACAGGCTGATCATCTCACTGCTGTCCTCGAACATGTTCAACTGCGGATTGCCTGCTACCAGCCCGCTGAAGCGCACACCGATAAGGCGGATCAGCATGCGGCGCTGGTAGAGCCGGTCAAACAGGTCCTTTACCAGGGGGATCAGGATATGGTCAAACGCCGTGTAAGGCACGTGTTTCTGCAGGGTGTGGGTGTCGAAGTTGGAATAGCGGATCTTCACCGTGACGCAGGAGGTGAGCTTCTGCTGGTCCCTGAGCTCGAAAGCGATCTTTTCGACCATCTTAACCAGCTTCTCCTTCATCTTCACCACATCTATGGAATCCTGCTCAAAGGTGGTCTCTGTGCTGATCGATTTGCTCTCAGAATACGGCACCACAGGCGCAGAATCCTGCCCGTTGGCCTTCTCCCATATCATGATCCCGTTCTTGCCCATCACCCTTTCCATCATCTCCACCGGGACCTGGCTGAGGGTGTCTATCGTCACGATCCCCATGGACCTCAGCAGCCGGTAGGTCTTCTCCCCTATCATAGGTATCTTCCTGATCGAAAGGGGCGCAAGGAAAGGCTTCACAGCCTCGCGCTGCACCTGCAGCTCCCCGTTGGGCTTGGCCTCGCCCGTAGCGATCTTCGAAACCGTCTTGTTCACCGAAAGCCCGAAAGAGATAGGCAGCCCGGTATTCCTGATGATGCTCTGCCTGAGCTCATGAGTCCATGTAAGTGTGCCGAAAAAGCGGTCCATCCCCGTCACATCAATATAATGTTCATCGATGGATGCCTTCTCATACATGGGAGCCTTTTCCGCAATGATGTCAGTCACATCATGCGAGTATCTTGAGTACAACTCCATATCCCCACGAACGATCACGGCATCCCTGCAAAGCGTACGGGCCATTTTCATCGGCATGGCCGAATGCACCCCGAACTTCCTCGCCTCGTAGCTGCAACTCGCCACCACCCCCCGGTCGGAAGTCCCTCCTATGATCACCGGTTTCCCCAGCAATGCAGGATTGACAAGCCTTTCCACCGACACAAAGAAGGTGTCGAGGTCAAAATGGACAATGTTGCGGTTAAAAATAATCATGATTATTTTTTAATCATTTTTGCGATTACAATATAATCATTATATTTGCAATGCCAAAATTTTATGCCATGTTCTTTAGTTCAAACATTAAATTTTTACGCCGTCGCCGCGGACTGACCCAGGACGACGTAGCTGACACACTGGAAATGAAGCGATCAACCTTAAGTGGTTACGAAAATGCCGTGGCCCAGCCGGGTTTCGAAGCACTCATCATCCTTTCGAAATATTTCAACGTAGCCATCGACACACTGATCAAGGTCGACCTCTGCAGCCTTCCCGAAAGCCAGGTACGCCAGCTTGAACGTGGGTACGACGTCTATATCAGGGGCTCGAACCTCAGGATTCTAACTACCACGGTTGGCGGCGATAACGAGGAAAACATAGAGCTGGTCACCGAAAAAGCCAAGGCAGGCTATGCTACAGGTTTTGCCGATCCCGAATACATCAGCATTTTACCTACATTCAGGATGCCCTTTCTCTCAAAACAAAAGAAATACCGAACTTTCCAGGTCAGCGGCGACTCCATGCTGCCTATCCCGCACGGCGCATTTGTGACCGGCATGTTCCTTCAGGACTGGAATTCCATTAAAGACAAGGATGCCTATATTATTTTGACTGCGGATGAGGGAATAGTGTTTAAAGTTCTGGAAAATAAGCTGAAAGAGTACGGTGCGCTGAGGCTCCATTCACTGAACCCCTTATATGAGCCCTATGACCTGCCTGCCAACAACATCAGGGAAATCTGGCAGTTCGTTCATTATATCAGTCCTAAACTTCCTGAAAACCAGGAGAATGAAAATAAAGTCCTGCTGGAAACCGTCAAACAGCTTAAAAAAGACGTACAGCAGATCCAGACCCGTTTGCAGCTATAATTTTTTTATTTTGACTTTTACAGGGTTTTTGTTTTATATTTACATTTGCTATGATAAAACCACAATCCTAACTTAAAAACCATAAGTCTATGAAAGTCGCTATCGTTGGGTCAGGCTACGTTGGCCTTGTTACCGGGACATGTTTTGCCGAAGTCGGTATTGAAGTCACATGCGTTGACATCGATAAAAAGAAAATCGATAACCTGAATCAGGGTATCATCCCAATTTATGAACCAGGTCTGGAAGAAATGGTTCACAGAAATGTTAAAAAAGGCAGGCTTTCCTTCACTACCAGCCTGAAAGATGCCCTGGTCGACTGTGAAGTGGTATTCAGTGCAGTAGGAACCCCTCCGGATGAGGATGGAAGCGCCGATCTCCAGTATGTGATCTCTGTTGCCCGGGATTGCGGAAAGTACATGGACAACTATCTCCTGATAGTTACTAAAAGCACCGTTCCGGTCGGCACAGCCGAAAAAGTCAGGAAAGCCCTCAGGGAAGAACTGGATAAAAGAGGAGTCAAGATCGAATTTGACGTCGCTTCAAACCCTGAATTCCTGAAAGAAGGAGCAGCAGTGGACGACTTCCTGAAGCCCGACCGTATCGTGGTGGGTTGCGACTCTGCCAGGGCCGAAGAACTGATGAAAGCCCTTTACAAGCCGTTCACACTTAACGGGCACCCTGTTATTTTCATGGATATCGTTTCGGCCGAAATGACAAAATATGCGGCAAACTCCATGCTTGCTACCAAGATCAGCTTCATGAACGATATTGCAAACCTTTGCGAGATCGTTGGAGCCGATATCAATATGGTACGTAAAGGGATTGGTTCCGATTCCCGTATCGGGAACAAATTCATTTATCCAGGTGCAGGTTATGGCGGAAGTTGTTTCCCTAAAGACGTTAAGGCCCTTATTCATACTGCCGATGATAATAAATATTCACTCAGGGTCCTTAAAGCTGTTGAAGCTGTAAACGAGGATCAGAAGTCGGTCATGTTCAATAAGATCAATACTTATTTCAAGGGGGACCTGAAAGGCAAAACCATTGGTCTCTGGGGGCTTTCGTTCAAACCCCAGACCGACGATATGCGTGAAGCCCCTTCCCTTGTCATCATTAAAAAACTGATGGATGCAGGTGCAAAAGTAAAAGCTTATGACCCTGTTGCGATGCCTGAGACCAAAAGGATTCTGGGCGACAAGATCGAATATGCCGCCGACCAGTACGATGCTCTCATTGATGCCGATTGCCTGCTGATGATTACCGAATGGCCTGAATTCAAATTCCCGAACTTCAACGTTATGAGGAAATTGCTTAAAACAGCGGTCATTTTTGACGGTCGTAATATTTATGACGTCAATGAGATCAGGAAAAAAGATTTCGATTATTTCTGCATCGGAGTAAATACAACCAAGTAAGCAAAACATGAACTCGAAAAGGCCTAACAGTTAAATCACCGCTGTTAGGTCTTTTCATTTAAATCCTTAAGGTATGATAAAAAAGAAAATTCTAGTCACCGGCGGTGCAGGGTTCCTGGGTTCCCACTTGTGTGAAAAGCTTCTGAATCAGGGACATGAAGTAGTTTGCCTGGACAATTACTTTACGGGCCAGAAACAGAATGTGGTCCACCTTCTTAAGAACCCGTATTTTGAACTGATCAGGCATGATGTGACCATGCCATTCTTCATCGAAGTGGATGAAATCTTTAACCTGGCCTGCCCGGCCTCACCCGTGCACTACCAGTATAACCCCATCAAGACGGTAAAAACTTCCGTAATGGGTGCCATCAACATGCTCGGCCTCGCGAAAAGGATCAGGGCAAAAGTGCTCCAGGCCAGTACCAGCGAGGTTTACGGGGATCCCGAGATACATCCCCAGACTGAAAGCTACTGGGGGCATGTGAATACGATTGGCCCCCGCTCATGCTACGACGAAGGAAAGAGAGTTGCCGAGACGCTCTTTGTGAATTATCACAAGCAGAATAAAGTGAGGATCAAGATCATCAGGATTTTTAATACTTACGGACCAAGGATGCACCCAAACGACGGGCGGGTGGTATCGAACTTCATCGTTCAGGCCCTTAAAGGCGAAGACATTACAATATACGGGGAAGGCACGCAAACAAGGTCGTTCTGCTATGTTGACGACCTGCTGGAAGGAATGGTACGCCTGATGAATTCCCGTGAAGATTTCACAGGCCCGGTAAACATCGGGAATCCCGGGGAATTCACGATGATTGAACTGGCCGAAAAAGTATTGAAGCTGACCGGTTCAAAATCGAAACTCGTTCATATGCCTCTTCCGACCGACGATCCCCTTCAAAGGAAACCAGATATCACCCTTGCCAAGAAGGAACTTGGATGGGAGCCGACGATTCCCCTGGAAGAGGGCCTGAAACGGACGATTGAATACTTTAAAACCATAGTATGAAACTACTGATCACCGGGGCCAGGGGCCAGCTTGGAAACGAACTTAAAATACTTGGGGAGAAATTTGCCGACTACCAGATCACATATACCGATGTGGATGAGCTGGACATTTCAGATATGCAGGCGGTTTCTGCTTATTTTGACATCCTTCATCCCGATGTCGTTGTGAATTGCGCAGCCTATACTGCAGTTGACAAAGCAGAGCAGGAACCAGAGATGGCTCTGAAGATAAATGCACTGGCCGTAAGAAACCTGTCGAATGCCTGCGGGGAATTTAACGCCCTCCTCATCCATATCTCCACCGACTATATCTTTAGCGGGAAAGGATACAGGCCTTATGTGGAAACTGATACCCCTGCACCGGCATCCAGCTATGCCAAATCAAAATATGCCGGGGAGACACAAATGCTGAGCAGTTGCAAAAACGGTATCATCCTCCGCACATCATGGCTGTATTCGGCATTTGGCAATAATTTTGTAAAGACCATTATGAAATATGGCAAGGAAAGAGGTAACCTCAACGTGGTATTCGACCAGATCGGCTGTCCTACATATGCCAAAGACCTGGCATGGGCCATCCTGGAAATAATACCACAGGTGTTGGACCATGAAGGAATTGAAATATTTCATTTTGCAAATGAAGGAGTGGCATCCTGGTATGATTTTGCAAAGACCATCATTGAATTCTCTGGCATCAAATGCACCATCAATCCTATTGAGACCAAAGACTATCCTTTGCCAGCCGAACGGCCCTTTTATTCAGTTCTTAACAAGACGAAGTTCAAGGAACGTTTCGGACTTGCCATACCTTACTGGAAAGACAGTGTGGGGGATTGTATAAAACGGCTAAAATAAATAGTGAACCGTGAACCGTGAATGGTGAACAGTGAATAGTGAACAGTAGGATCTAACAGTCACCAGTCACCAATAAAGAATTTACATTAAATTATGGACGAACACATATTAGAAAAAGCAAAAGTCTGGACTACCGGCAACTTCGATGAAGAAACAAAGTCCAGGGTGAAGGAATTGATTGAAAAGAACCCCGGCGAAACGGCCGACTCCTTTTACCGTATCCTCGAATTCGGTACCGGCGGGCTTAGGGGAGTTATGGGTGATGGCACCAACCGCATGAATAAATATACTGTAGGCATGGCTACCCAGGGCCTTGCTAATTATGTGATGAAGATGTTTCCGGAAGTACGCCATAAAATGGCAATCGCCCACGACAGCCGTAACAACAGCAGGTATTTCGCAACCATCACTGCTGAAGTCCTCGCAGCCAACGGGTTCATCGTCTACCTTTTTGATGACCTCCGCCCCACCCCTGAGCTTTCTTTTGCGGTCAGGCAGCTCGGCTGCCAGAGCGGGGTCATGATCACAGCTTCTCACAATCCAAAAGAATACAACGGTTACAAAGCATACTGGGATGATGGCGCACAATTCATTGCACCTCATGATGAGAATGTGATCAAAGAAGTGGAAAGCATTTCTTCCATCGACCAGGTCAGGTGGCAGGGGAATCCCGAAAATATTATCAGTATCGGCCGGGAGATTGATGAGGCTTACCTTGCCAAACTCAAGACATTGTCGCTCTCCCCGGATATCATCCGCCGGCAGAAAGACCTTAAAATAGTCTATACTCCATTGCATGGAACCGGGAGGACCCTGGTTCCCGAGATCTTGAAACGCTTTGGATTTGAAAACATCCACACGGTTTCGGAGCAGATGATTGCCGACGGCAATTTCCCTACAATAAAAAGTCCGAACCCCGAAGAACATTCGGCTCTCGATATGGCAATACAACTGGCCGGGAAACTGAATGCCGACCTGGTCATGGCTACTGACCCTGATGCCGACCGAGTTGGGATTGCAGTGCGTGACAACAAGAACCAGATGATCCTACTGAACGGGAATCAAACAGCCGCCCTGCTGTTTTATTATGTTATCACCAAATGGAAGGAGAACGGCAGGCTTAATGGTAAGCAGTTCATTGTAAAAACCATTGTCACTACTGAATTGCTCAAGGATATTGCTGTCTCATTCAACCTGAAGTATTACGATGTGCTCACCGGGTTCAAATATATTGCCGACATCATCAGGCAAACTGAAGGCCGGGAAGAATTCATCATAGGAGGAGAAGAAAGCTATGGTTACCTCGCGGGAGATTTTGTGCGCGACAAGGATGCAGTGGGTGCCTGTGCGCTGATTGCCGAGACCCTTGCCTGGACAGTGTCCCAGGGAAAGTCCCTGTATGAGCTCCTCCTTGAAATCTATGTAAAATACGGCTTTTATAAGGAATCCCTGCTTTCGGTGACCCGCAAAGGGCAGAGCGGGGCTATGGAAATCAAAGAGATGATGATTGGTTACCGCGCCAATCCACCGAAGGTGATCAACGGAAGCCGGGTTGTTAAGATCAAAGACTATGACAGCAGTTTGGAAAAGGATCTGCTGAGCGGAAAGGAAAACAGGATACACCTTCCCAAATCGAATGTCCTTCAGTTTTTTACTGAGGACGGAAGTGTGATCAGTGTGAGGCCTTCGGGAACCGAGCCCAAGATAAAATTCTACTTCGGGATACGCGAGAAGCTAAGCAGCATTTCGGCTTTTGAAGAGACCGATAAATTGCTTAACGAGAAGCTCCAGGGTATCATCACATCCCTCAATTTAATGTAAAGCCGGCATACCGCCATGAGACGCAAGGGCAGGCAAGTACCAGGCTGTTTTTCACTGTCCGTTCTCTTATTATGCTTTCTTTTCCCTCTTACGATTCTCGCCCAGCTCCCTGAAAAAGAAAAGTCCCTCCTGGCTCCGCAGGAAGACAGTCTTTATAACGGAAAAAAATCGAAGGTCCGCACAAAAGTCTTTTACGATTCGGTTTTTCAGAGGTTTAACCGCCATAAATTCACCAAACTTTTATACAGCCTCGCATTTGTCTCTCCCCAGATAAGCACTCTGCCCGACACGGTACAGGCCCTTGCAAGTGAAAATATTTATAAAAAATACGAAGGGAAAATAATCCGCAGGATCCATGTCCTTTCATTAGATCCCTTCGGCCCTACCGTTATCGACACCACCAGGGAACCTACAACAGGCTTTGGCAAATTCCTGAATGTGGTTCATATCCAGAGCGCCCCTTTTGTTATCAGGAAGATGATCCTGATCAGGGAAGGCCAGCCCCTTGACCCCTTTGTGATGGCCGACCAGGAACGCATTCTGAAAGAGCTGAATTATATCGACGATGCAAGGGTAGTAGTCGTTCCTGCCGAAGAAACGGATTCGGTGGATGTGGTCGTGGTAACCAAGGATGTGTGGTCCCTTGGTGTTGTGGTACCTGTCGTTACTACGACAAAAATGAGTATTCGCCTGTTCGACGCCAACTTTGCAGGCCTGGGGGACCGTCTTGCACTGAATTTCTCTTTTGCATCACAGCGTGCCCCCTTTATGAGGTTCGACGGGGTTTCTTATACTTATACAAACATACTGGGAAGCTTCACTGACCTTACGGTTAATTATTATAAGGACGACCTTCAGCAGGCTAATGTTGGTTTTTGGCTGGATCGCCCGTTTATCACAAACCGAACCAAATTAGCAGGGGGCATATCATACCAGTATAACAAACTCGCATACGGGCCTGTTGAAACAAATCCCAGTTACAGTAAAGCAAATTCAGGGTATATCTGGCTGGGACGATCATACCAGATCGCCGAATACAAGGTCCCTACCCGTTTTGTCGCATTATCCTCATTCCAGGCTACATCATACAGCCAGAGACCGCAGATAAGCATTGATTCGAACAGGAGTTATTACGATGTGAGCAATTTCCTTGCAAGCGTGGCTTTTTCTAGGAACAACTACTACCTGATTGATTACTTCCTGAACTTCGGCAAGACCGAGAATATTCCCTATGGCAGGCTGATGCAGCTGACTTTTGGCCCCCAGTTCACCAACTTTTACACCCGTTTGTATACAGGGTTTTCCTATGCCCAGGGAAATTTTATCAAAAATTTCGGGTACCTGCAGGGCCGCCTTGACCTGGGTGTTTTTTATAATCACCGAACCATAGAAGACGGGGTGCTAAACCTGAGGCTGAATTATATGAGTTACCTGTATTTCACACCCGACAAACGGTATAAATTCAGGACATATGTATTCACAACCTACAGGCAGGGTTTCCTGCGGCGCCCCAACAATAATGACTTTGCATATATAAACCAGGATATGCGCATCAGCAATTTCAGTTCCGACACGGTGTTCAAAGGGGTTAACTCGATCAGCTGGTATTTTTCCACAGTAGCCTTCACTCCCTGGTATTTATATGGTTTCAGGTTTGCCTTTACAGGTATGTTTGCTGGCGGGTTCAAAAGCGATGGGGTCTCAAAACTTTTCGAAACCAGGTTTTATACAGGTATTGGGGTGGGCCTGCTGATCAAAAACGATAACCTGATCTTCCCTACTTTTCTAATCAGCGCGATTTTCTATCCCACCCCCGAAGTTGGCGTACCCTGGTTGCAAATGAATTTTTCAGAGACTCCCAATCTTCATATGAAGGATTATAACCCCCTTGCCCCAAATGTTATTTCATTAACACAATAGTTGCTTTCAAAAAAATTTATTACTTATATTTGCATTAAACGATAAGGTATGATTGACCGGCAGAAATTAAACCAGAACTTCCAGTATTTCGACAAGGAAACCATTATCGAGATCATCGATATCTTCTTCAGCGAATATCCTGATCGTGTTGAAAAGATTACAAAGAATATCAAGGAAGGCGATTTCGCTAAACTTAAATTTAACGCCCATAGCCTGAAAGGGGTTGTGGCAAACTTCCAGGATCCTCTAACCATAGAATTGTCGCGCAAACTTGATGAAATGGCTAAGAACCAGCAGTCGGCAGGGTTAAACCAGGTATTTGAAGAGCTTAAATCTGCTTCTGAGAAGCTGCTGGAAGAACTTAATTCATTAAAAACCGAAATGGGCGCAAAATAGCATGTCCCGGCTCACCCGTTCCTGCCTGTTAAGATTCCCCATGGGTCGCGAAGAGTGCAGCTGATTACTTCTTCACCAATTTATCCAACCTGTTCAATCCCTCGACCGCTTTATCGTAATTGACCTTTAGTTTGAGGGTTTGTTGGTAATCATCATAGGCTTTCCTGTATTCTTTCAGCTGTTCATAACTCAGTCCCCTGTTATACCATGCTTCGGCATATGCCGGATCCCTTGCGATAGCCATTGAGAAATACTCAGCAGCTGTTTTGAAATCCTGGAGGTACACGAGGTTTATGTAGCCGATGTTGTAAGGCGCATCTTTAAAAGTCGTATCCACCCTCGAAAGCACCTCGTAAGTACCTATCGCCTTGGGGTATTGACCGCTCTCCTGATAGAACATGCCCAGGTTGTATAAAGCTTCCCTGCTGTTTGGGCGGATCCTCAGCGCATTGGTGAAATAACCTGCAGCCAGTGGATCTTTGTGAGTGGCATACAATTCGCCCAGCAGCATATAGGCATCAAAAAACTGCTGGTTCAGTCTTACAGCTTCCATCAGGTCGCCAATGGCATGGGCCGTATCTCCCGTTTCTATTAAAGCCATTGCGCGTGTAAACCGGGCCGAAGAATTAGCCTTGTCAAGAGTGAGCACCTCCTTCACATACTGATCCACTTTTTTATAATCCTTGACTATAAGATAAAGGTTTGCAAGCTTCAGGTTGGCATTGAGATTCTTCGGATCCACAGAAACGGCCTTCAGCAGGGATTCCTCGCAGTTCTGGGGCTGGCCCATCATCAGGTAGATATCTGAGAGGGTAAGATAATAATCGGCCTTCTTCGGATCCAGCTGCAGGGCTTTGTTGATATCGTTCAGGGCCTGGTTGATTTCCCTCAGCGAGATGTATAGTTTTGCCCTGCTGTGCAGCAGCCCTGCATCCTTTTCATGCCCGGAGATCTGTTTATTCAGGTTCTCAAGTTCCACCCTCAGTGAATCCTCCCTGCTGAGTTTACCGTGTACTCCTCCTCCCCTGCTGCAGGAAAGGCTAAGCATCAGCAACAGGCAAACTGCCCAAAACGCTGAAAATCTCATACTACCTCTGTGTTTTGAGTAATTCCTTGATCTTGACTTCAAGTTCTTCCATCAGTTCGGGATTGTCCTGGATCAGCTTCTTCACTGCATCCCTTCCCTGCCCGAGCTTAGTATCCCCGTAACTGAACCAGGAACCGCTCTTTTTAATTATGTTATTGTCAACTGCAAGGTCAAGGATTTCATAACATTTCGAAATCCCCTCCCCAAAGATGATGTCGAATTCAGCCTTCCTGAAAGGAGGAGCGACCTTATTCTTCACAACTTTTACCCTGACACGGTTCCCAATCGCTTCTTCTCCGTCTTTCAGTTGTGTTTGTTTGCGGATGTCGAGCCTCACGGAGGCATAGAATTTCAGAGCGTTTCCGCCGGTAGTCGTCTCCGGATTGCCGAACATCACACCAATCTTTTCACGCAGTTGGTTGATGAAGATACAGCAGGTTTGGGTTTTGCTGATGGTCGAAGTGAGTTTTCTCAGGGCCTGGGACATCAGGCGTGCCTGCAAACCCATTTTCGAATCGCCCATTTCCCCTTCGATTTCACTTTTTGGTGTCAGGGCGGCAACCGAGTCGATCACTATGATATCGATGGCTCCCGATCTGATCAGGTTCTCGGTGATCTCAAGGGCCTGTTCCCCGTTATCAGGCTGGGAAACAAGCAGGTTCTCCACATCCACACCCAGCTTCTGGGCGTAGAAACGGTCAAAAGCATGTTCAGCATCAATAAATGCAGCAATGCCACCCGTTTTCTGGGCTTCAGCTATGGCGTGCAACGCCAGGGTCGTTTTTCCGGATGATTCCGGACCGTAGATCTCGATTACCCTTCCTTTAGGCAATCCTCCGACACCAAGTGCAATATCCAGGCCGATAGATCCTGTAGAGATCACATCCACAGCTTCGATGGCATTTTCACCAAGCCGCATGATAGTACCTTTTCCATAAGCTTTTTCCAGCTTGTCGAGCGTTAGCTGAAGAGCTTTAACTTTTTCTTTGTTTACTTCCTGTGACATTTTTCCTCCTTTATTTTATAAGCCCATCTCCTCAAGGATCTGCTGCGAATGGTTTTTAGTATCAACTTTGGTAAAGATTTTTTCAATTATTCCATTTTCATCGATTACATAAGTAGTGCGTATGATGCCGTCGTATTCCTTACCGTACAGTTTCTTCCTGCCCCAGGCCCCGTATGCCTTGAGAATGGTTTTCTCTTTATCCGGGATGAGGGTAAAAGGTAATACGTATTTTGCAATAAATTTTTTATGGGCAGCCTCCGAATCGGAGCTTACACCTAACACTTTAAACCCTTTCTTCTTTAATACCTGATAGTTATCTCTCAAGTTACAGGCCTCGGCAGTACAGCCGGGGGTATCATCCTTGGGATAAAAATACAATATCAGCCTGCTACCCCGGAAGTCTTTCAGGCCCAAAGGCGTACCGTCCTGGTCGACTAACTGGAAATCAGGGGCTTTGTCACCAACCTTTAAAGAACCCATACGATTAATTTTTATCCAAAATTATTAAAACCCTTCCGGATTCCCCGACGGAATAGCATTTAGTTTTCAACAAACTGGATTACTGGATTACTGGATTACTGGATTACTGGATATCAAGTTATCCAGCTATCTAGCTATCCAGCTATCCCCTTTCTTTTTTGCCCCTGGTAGTACTTGCATATCCCTTTCAGCCCGCATTCCCCGCATTTGGGTTTGCGCGCCATGCATACATACCTCCCATGCAGGATAAGCCAGTGGTGGGCGATTGGGATAAGGTTTTCGGGGATATTCTTGACAAGCTGCATTTCCGTTTGAAAGGGATTCTTTGCATTTATGGTAAGCCCAATCCTCGCACTCACCCTGTGAACATGGGTATCCACCGCCATTGCCGGCTTATTGAAGATCACAGCAGCCAGCACATTCGCACTCTTGCGGCCGATACCCGGAAGTTTCTGCAATTCATCCACATCCGAAGGCATGATATTGTTAAAATCCCTGACCAGGGCCTGGGCCATACCGATAATATTTTTCGTTTTATTGTTCGGGTAAGAACAGCTCCTGACCAGTTCGAACACCTCCTCATGCTTCGCTTCCGCAAGGCTAAAGGATGTAGGGTATTTTTTAAATAATCCCGGAGTGATCATATTCACCCTTTTATCGGTGCACTGGGCCGAAAGGATCACAGCAACCGCAAGCTGGTATGGGTCTGTATAAACGAGCTCGGTTTCGGCCGTGGGGCGGTGGGCGAGAAAATATTCAATGACTTTAGAGTAGCGTTCCTGCTGGCGCATGAATTTGATTTTTTTGTAAAAGTACAGAAAGTTCGTGAAGGCCCAGTGATCATTGCGGCCGCCTGCCAACCGGGATCGTGATGAGGGAGATATAATTGATAACGGTAACAGGCCGTGTCAGCCGGGCCTTCAGTATTTAACAATCTTTGAAGCAAAGTTCCGGCTCCCCGACCTGAGCTTTAAAAAGTATACGCCGCCCGGCAATTTCCCTATATCAATCAGTGTTTCGGGATCGGTTAAGGAAAGGCTGAGCGCTTCCCGGCCTGTGACATCTGTGAGGCTGGCAAGAAACTGCTGAGTGCTGCCTGTTATCTGTATGCTCAATGTGCCGCTGGTTGGATTCGGGTAAATTAGAATAGGCATGCCCGGCGGCATGGCCGGAACACCCAGGGTATCACAGCCTGCTTTCACTTCAGCCTTGTTGTTGCAGCCAACCTTGTTATCATATATTGTCACACTTCCCCAGGTGACATCAAAGTACTTGCATACGCTGTATACGTCGCAAACCGAGAGGACCTGGTTATTATAAATGGAAATGGCAGGGATCATCCCTGGACGGATGCTGTCAAGCCCGCTAAGTGATTGCAGGGATGGGTTGGAATAAATTAAAAGTTCCTCACCAAGATTCTTCAGGTTCCGGAGTTCACTGAGGCTTTTCAGCGCGGCATTGTCATTGATCTGCAAAAGGCCGCTTATTAACCTGAGGTTGGTAAGAGCTTTCAATGTATCCAGAACGGGATTGGACCCTACCCAGAAATTCCTTCCCACAGTCGACAGGGTATCCAGGCCTTTAAGGTCCCTGAGAATGGGGTTGTCAAATATCTCAAAGTTATCGCCAACCGCCAGCAAGTGCCCCAGCCCTTTCAATGTACGAAGATTGAGATTGGAATAGATTCCAAAATGGCCGCCGACAGATCTCAGGCTGTCAAGCCCTGACAGGTCGCCAAGGAGCTCGGTATGTGAAATGTCGAGGTAGCCCTCGATGGCAACCAACCCCCTAAGGCTGTCAAGGTTCTTGATGTCGCCCCCGCTGATAATGACATCCCCCTGGATCACGGTGCAATTGGGATTATCACGATGAAACAGGTCGACGTCATCCTGAGAATAAAAGCCCCTCCCCTCGTGCAGGCAAGGCTGGGCGGACGCCACCACTGTGAGCAAAAAGCCGGAGAGGAAAATGAAAAACTTTTTCATCTGGTATGCGATTTGAGAAACCGGAACCATGGAGTTATATAAAACATACAAATATAATAACTGAAACCGCTCAAAGCAAGAAAAGGTTCTTAACAGGAATAAGAACAACAGAAACTATCCGGTATCTTCTACTTAAAAAAATCACGTGATTCCCTACCTTTGTATAATACAATTCCAGCCCATGATAAAACTTCATCAATCCCTTATCCCCCATTCTGTATCCTGCATCACCTTTCCTGCAACATTAATAAATTTCCTCTGTTTCGCCCTGTTCTTCTTCCACTCCCCCGGGGCTTTCTCCCAGCCTCTCACTTCCTTTGTCAATCCGTTTATCGGGACAAAAGAGATGGGGCATACCTTTCCGGGGGCATGCCTGCCTTTCGGTTTTGTCCAGCTCAGTCCCGATACCGATACCATCCCATACGATATGGACGGGAAATACAATCCGCCTGTCTACAGGTATTGCGCCGGGTACCAGTATGGCGACAAGACCATCGTCGGCTTCAGCCATACCCATTTCAACGGCACCGGGCATTCCGACCTTGGCGACTTCCTCATCATGCCCCAAACCGGGCCGTTGCAGCTTAACCCGGGAACTGCCGATCATCCTGAGAAGGGGTATCGTTCGGTATTCAGGCATGAAACCGAAAAAGCAGAACCGGGTTATTACCAGGTGCATCTCGACGACCCGAACGTGACAGCAGAGCTCACAGCTACATTGCACTGTGGCTTCCACCGTTACACATACCCGGCCTGCGATTCGTCGCGCATCATCCTCGACATGCTTCACGGCATCTACAATTATGATGGCAAAGTGCTGTGGGCCTATATCCGCGTGGTCAACGACACCCTCATTACCGGTTACAGGATTACCAGCGGCTGGGGCAGAACCAGGTATATGTATTTTGCAATGGCTTTTTCCAGGCCTTTTACTGAATGCGGATGGCGTAACTCGGATAAACCCGTCTACCGTGGTTTCTGGCGCAGGTTCAACCAGTACCGCAATTTTCCGGAGATGGCGGGTAAAAAGATCAGGGCCTGGTTCGGATTCAGTACAGAAAAAGGTGAACAGGTATGCCTTAAAATCGGCCTCTCGGCGGTAAGCATGGAAGGCGCCCTTACGAACCTGAAGGCAGAGATACCGAACTGGGATTTTGAGTGGATATGCCGGCTTGCCCATCAGAACTGGGAGAATGAGCTTTCCCGCATCAGGATTGAAGCGCCGGGTCCAACGCCCGGCAGCCAGCGGTCGCAGATGGCATCGTTCTATACTTCCTTTTACCATGTTCTCATGAACCCTGTGATCTACCAGGATGTTGACGGGAGATACAGGGGGATTGACCAGGAAGTACATACGGCAAAAGGGTTCACCAACTATACAGTATTTTCCCTCTGGGACACGTACCGCGCCCTTCATCCGCTCTATACCTGGCTTTATCCCCGGCAAAGCAGCGACATGATCTCATCCATGCTGGCCCATTTCGACCAGAGCCCCGAAAAGATGCTCCCCGTATGGTCTTTCCACGGGAACGAGGACTGGTGTATGACAGGCTATCACAGCGTTGCGGTGATTGCCGATGCCTGGGTGAAGGGTGTAAGGGGCTTTGATCCGGAAAAAGCCCTGCGTGCCTGTACCGCCACATCCGCAAACAAGTATTATGAAGGAATAAGCGACTATGTCAGGCTGGGGTATGTGCCCCTTGAAAAAAGCGCCAGCGCTGCTTCGGTGACACTGGAGTATGCATACGACGACTTCACTATTGCAAAATTTGCCGATGCGGTTGCCGACGATTCGGCTTCTGGGCCCATGCTGCAGATGTTTGCCGGCGCCGAAATTGCAAGGTACCAGAAACATTCGGAGAATTACAGGAATGTGTTCGACCGCCAGACAGGCTTCATGCGGCCTAAAAATGCCGATGGCACGTTTAAAAAGGTATTCGACCCGCTCAGCACTTCCAACCAGGGTTTCGTGGAAGGGAACTCGTGGAACTATTCCTTTCACGTGCAGCAGGATATACCCGGACTGATCAGCCTGATGGGAGGGGATAAGGCTTTTATTACCCGCCTGGATTCCCTGTTCAGCATGCACCTTGACGATAAATATTTTGCAGAGACCGAGGATGTGACCAGGGAAGGTTTGATCGGGAATTACGTGCACGGCAACGAGCCCAGCCACCATATCCCCTATCTCTACAACTGGACCTCCCAGCCATGGAAAACCCAGGCCATGATCCATAAGATCATCAACTCAATGTATAAAGATGCCGTGGACGGATTATGCGGGAACGATGATTGCGGACAGATGAGCGCCTGGTACATTTTCAGCAGCCTGGGCTTTTATCCCGTCTGCCCCGGCACTGATGCTTATTCCATTGGCAGCCCCTGCGTTTCCAGGGCAGGCATCAGTCTCCCTAACGGGAAAACCCTCACTATCATCGCAAAGAACCTAAGCGAAAGAAATATTTATGTAAAATCTGTAAGTTTACGCGGTAAACCCCTTGACGGGCTTGTAATCCATCATAAAGACCTTATGGAAGGGGGAACACTGATGTTCGATATGTATGACCGTCACTAAGGAGACCCGAAACTGCTGGATCACTGTTATCCAGTTATCCAGCCATCGGCGCGAAGCGCAGTATCCAGCTATCCAGGCTTACTCCTTAAATACCTGGATCGACCCGTGGTGCATGTCATCCCCATACAATCCGTGCCCCTTGAAAACATAGAAGTAGGTGCCATCGGGCAGTTTCCCGATATCCCAGGTGCTGTTCACATAATTGACGGTGTTAAAGATCTTGCGCCCCCAGCGGTCATAGATCCATAATTCGTTACTAAGGTAAACATCGCTGAGCGTGATATCCCTGTAACTCTTTTCCCCTGCAATTTCTTTCAGCGTGAGTTTATCGTTGGGCGGATTGGAGGTCATTGCATTTGGGATGAACAGGTTGATTATTTTAACAGTAAGTGTGTCCTGCAAAGTGGTGTCGCATCCGTTATTGTCGCGGTACCTCATCTGTGTAAGCATTTGCCCGCTGCGGTCGTAGGTATACGATACAGGGTTGACATTTGAGGTAGTAATGGTGCTGTCAACATTAAAATACATATACCATTTCCAGTTGGAAATGTATTTTCTTACAGTATCGCTGAACTGCAGTGTGGCCGTTGGATTTGAGAGATAGATCGTGTCGGACGGAAGGATGGTATAGCGCACCGGCGGAAGCTTGAGCACATCCACGAAATAGATGCTGTCAATGCTGCACCCGAGGGAATCTGTTACGGTAAGCCGGTGCTTACCCGGACAAAGGCCAAAACAGAGCGTATCCTGGCTATGGCCCCCATGCCAGTTGTACATATATGGCGGATAGATACTGAAAGGCGTTCCGCCCGAAACCAGGGCTTTGAATTGTCCCTTGCATTGAAGCGGGCAGGCCAGGGCATTATAACGGTAAAGCTGGTCGAATTGCATCTTTGGATGCATCTTCAGGATAACAGTATTGCTCGTATCGATCATGGCCCACTTGCTTGCTATGCAGCGGTATTCACCGGTATCGGAAGGTTTTGCATGCGGGAAATAAAGTAATGAGGAATCGGCCCCGGGGATATCCACCCCGTTCTTCTGCCAGCGGTATGCCACCTGTGACGTATCCGTCCCTGAAATTTTTGCCGTATAACCAACGCTGTCCCTGTAACACCAGGTGAACGTCCCCGTAGGTGTTACAGTAACTGTCATCTGGGCCATGGAAGCCAGTGAGGGGAAAAAAAACAAGATAAAAACAAGTCGCTTCATCAGGATCAGAAATCGGGTACTAAATTAAGAATATTAACGGAAATTTTGAGGAAATATTACAGATGAAGGATACGGGATACGGGATGCTGGATTACTGGATTACTGGATAACTGGATGACTGGATGACTGGATAACTGGATAACTGGATATCAAGCTATCGGCGCGAAGCGCCTTACCCAGCTATCCAGCTATCGGCGCGAAGCACCGGCATCCTGTTTAATAGAGCTGGTTGGATAACATGATCAGTGTGCAGGCATGGGTCACATGAATTCCTGCATCCCGGAGTTTCTTCTCAAAATCGACATTTTGGGTGCCCGGGTTAAAAATAACCCGCTTTGGCGCCAGACTGATGATATAGTCGTAATATGGCTGCTGGTTTTTCGCCCCTACATAAATGGTTACCGTATGGATATTTTCGAAAGGAGTCCCCGGGAGCTGGATTTTAACTCCGTCTATCTCCCCTTCCCTGAGACCGATGGCACATACAGGGAACCCATACTTAAGCAGTTTTTTCACTGCAAGATAAGAGTACCTTTCCTCGTTGGTGCTGGCACCTAAAACCAATGTCTTTCTCTGATGCAAAGCCTTTTGAAATTACTGTTACAAAATTAACAATTCCGGAGAAACTGGCAGGAATTTTTCCCGGATCTATGACAAATATGCAGATTTATACAAGTGGCAGGGGGTTTGATGACTGGATGACTGGATCGCTGGATAGCTGGATATCCAGTTATCGGCGCGCAGCGCCAAATCCAGCTATCAAGTTATCGGCGCGAAGCGCCATATCCAGTTATCCAGACATCGGCGCGGAGCGCTTTATCAGAAAGGAGAAATAATATATGAATTTTAACAACTTTACATTAAAGGCAGAAGAGGCTGTGCAAAAGGCCCAGGAGATTGCCAATGCCCTTCAAAGCCCGCCTATTGAACCGGATCACATTTTAAAAGCCATGTTCAATGTCGACGAGAACGTCCTCCCATGGCTGTTTAAAAAACTCAATGTTAACCTGGGGGTATTGACCAAAGCCCTCGACAAGATGGTTGAATCCCATCCCAAAGTAACGGGAGGTGAGATCTATCTGTCGAACGAATCCAATAAGGCCTTGCAGAAAGCTACGGCCGTGGCCCAGGAGATGAAAGATGAATTCGTATCCATAGAGCATTTGCTGCTCGGGATACTGGCAGCGGGTGATGCAACTTCCAGGCTGCTCAAAGACTCAGGTGTGACTGAAAAAGAACTCAAATCGGCCATCAAACAGTTAAGGCAGGGAAGTACCGTCAACAGCCAGAATGCCGAGGAGAACTACAACGCCCTTAACCGTTACGCCCGCAACCTTAATGAACTGGCCAGGGACGGAAAGCTGGACCCGGTGATTGGACGGGACGAGGAGATCCGCCGTATACTGCAGATCTTAACCAGGCGAACCAAGAACAACCCCATCCTTATAGGTGAACCGGGCGTGGGAAAAACTGCTATTGCCGAAGGGCTGGCGCACCGCATCATCGACGGGGATGTGCCTGAGAACCTGAAGAGCAAACAGATCTTTTCGCTCGATATGGGAGCATTGATGGCCGGGGCAAAGTACAGGGGAGAATTCGAAGAGAGGCTGAAATCGGTAGTCAAAGAAGTCATCAATGCCAACGGGGAGATCATTCTCTTTATCGACGAGATCCACACTTTAGTTGGAGCCGGCGCAACCGAAGGGGCGATGGATGCGGCCAATATTTTAAAACCCGCCCTGGCCAGGGGTGAATTAAGGGCTATCGGCGCCACCACCCTTAAAGAATACCAGAAATATTTTGAGAAAGACAAGGCGCTGGAGCGCAGGTTCCAGCCTGTGATCGTTGACGAACCCTCGACCCTGGATGCAATTTCAATCCTGAGGGGACTCAAGGAGAAATACGAATCCCATCATAAGGTAAGGATTAAGGATGAAGCCATCATTGCTGCCGTAGAACTCTCGCAAAGGTATATCAGCGAACGCTTCCTCCCTGATAAGGCTATCGACCTCATTGACGAAGCTGCATCAAAACTCAGGCTGGAGATAAATTCCTTACCTGAAGAGCTTGAGATTATTGAACGCAGGATCCGCCAGCTGGAGATCGAACGCGAAGCCATAAAGCGCGAAAATGACGCCGTCAGGCTCAAAAGCCTGAGTGAAGAGATTGCCAATTTAAGTGACGAGCGCAACCAGCTTCGTTCGAAGTGGCAGGCCGAGAAAGAGATAGCCGAACATATACAGACGAGTAAAAAGGAAATCGAGAACCTTAAGCTGGAAGCCGAACAGGCCAACCGCAGCGGGAACCTGGGGCTTGTCGCCGAAATCAGGTATGGAAAAATCCCCCAGGCTGAAAAGGAGATCGAGCAATTCAAGGTCAAACTGCAGGAGATCCAGAAAGACTCCCCCATGGTGAACGAAGAGATCGGGGCAGAGGAGATTGCCGACATCGTTTCCCGCTGGACCGGTATCCCGGTGAGCCGGATGCTTCAGAGTGAACGCCAGAAATTGCTGAACCTCGAGACCGAACTCCATATGCGCGTTGTCGGGCAGGAGGAAGCGATTGCTGCCGTGAGTGATGCCATCCGCCGCAGCCGCGCAGGATTGCAGGACACCAAACGCCCAATAGGTTCATTCATCTTTTTAGGCACTACCGGGGTTGGAAAGACGGAACTTGCCAAGGCCCTGGCCGAATTCCTGTTCAACAACGAGAACAGCATGGTGAGGATCGACATGAGCGAATACCAGGAAAGGCATACCGTTTCGAGGCTGGTTGGCGCACCCCCGGGTTACGTGGGGTACGAAGAAAGCGGGCAGCTCACCGAAGCCGTCCGCCGTAAACCATACAGCGTTGTGCTGCTCGACGAGATCGAGAAAGCCCATCCGGATGTGTTCAACATATTGCTGCAGGTACTCGACGACGGACGGCTTACCGATAACAAAGGCAGGACGGTCGATTTCAAGAACACCATCATCATTATGACCTCTAACATAGGTTCCCACATAATCCAGGAGAACCTCGAAACGGTCAATGAAAAGAACCGCGGGGAACTTCTCAACCGCACCCGTGATGAGGTTTTTGCACTGCTGAAGAAAAGCATAAGGCCTGAATTCCTCAACCGGGTGGATGAGATCATTATGTTCGAACCCCTTACTAAAGAGCAAATCATGAAAGTGGTTGAGCTTCAGCTGAAACAGGTACAGAAGACGCTCGAAAACAATGACATCCACCTGAATGTAGGCCCTAAAGCCATTGACCTTATCGCAACCCTCGGCTTCGACCCTCAGTATGGTGCGCGGCCGATCAAACGGGTGATCCAGCGCGAAGTCCTGAACGAGTTGTCGAAGATGATACTTTCGGGAAATGTGGATAAGGAGGCAGAGATATTGCTTGACGCTAAGAACGGCAAACTCATCTTCCGTAACGAATAATGAAGTATCTTGCGCCCTTTTTCAACAGACAGAAATTCAGGCGCATGAAAATCATAACAACCGCAATCTTATTGGGAATTACCTTGCTGGCAGTTCCCGTGTTCAGTTATTTCTTCGGCACAGCACTCGGTGAGTCGGAGTGGAAAGCTTTGCACACTCTCATCATCATTGCAGCTATCGTTATCGCTTACTCTTTTATCGTTGGTGAACTGACAAGAAACAACAGCCAGGTTGACAAACTCTGGAGCCTCCTGCCTATAGCCTATACATGGATCGTTACCGCATACGGAGATTTTGCACCACGGCTGCTCGTGATGAGCATCCTGGTAAGCCTTTGGGGACTGAGGCTGACCATTAATTTTGCCATGAAAGGAGCCTATAGCTGGCGCTTCTGGGCCGGGGAGGAAGACTACCGCTGGCTCGTATTACGCCAAAAGCCGGAGTTTAATCCCCGCTGGAAATGGACCTTGTTCAACCTCTTCTTCATTTCGGGCTACCAGCTCGTTCTGATTCTGCTTTTCACCCTGCCGGCCATTGTCGCCCTTCAGAATATCAATACGCCAATTTGCATTTTCGATTACATAGCGGCAGCGCTGATGTTCTTTTTTATCGTTTATGAAACCATAGCCGATATCCAGCAGTGGAACTTTCAAAGCAAGAAGCATGCAATGATCAAAGCAGGAAAAGAACTTACCGGAGACTATAAAAAGGGATTTCTGGATAAAGGCCTGTGGGCATTCAGCCGCCACCCCAACTATTTTGCGGAACAATCCATTTGGGTATGTTTTTACCTTTTCAGCGTGGCCGCAGGATCACAATGGTTTAACTGGAGCATTGCCGGATGCCTTCTGCTGATAGTGCTTTTCCAGGGCAGTTCAAGCTTCAGCGAAGAGATCAGTGTAGGCAAATATCCTGAATACCCCGAGTATCAGAAGCGGGTTCCGCGGTTTATTCCGACAGGGCCGTTAAAAAAGTAATTCACTATCTTGCCGACATATATAATAAAAGATTTTTTGTAATCGTTATTACAGTGAAATTCAGATATATGAAACGGACAGTAGCATTTCTTATCAGCTCAGTGTTTTTGCTTGCCATATCGCCCCGGCTCTTTTCTCAATCAGACCCCGTTAAGCAGGATTTTGGAATCACGGCAGGCGGATTTACAAACTTCCCTGCCAATAAGGATTACCTTTCAAAATATATGAGCGTGGTTTATGTTGCTCCGTATATCCAGGTCGGCAAGCATGAGTTCTCAGCAGGACTTGTTTGCCCTTTGACAACCAGTGCCTTGTATTTCAGCGATAACAGCATTTATCCATCCCTGGGGGCCATTGCAGCTTATAAATTTTACGTCTTTAATGCTTATGGCAGGGAAAACCTCTTCATTCATTATTCTTTCCAGTACCTGAGATTTAAAGCAGGGTATGACATCTCATCAGCATCGGGCATCCCTTCTGATCACTACACCGAAACCGACATGTATATCAACAACGTCATCGGTCTGGGATACAATTTATATTTTGATACTGAAGAACGGTTTGGATTGTACTATACCCTCGATTACGTGATCTCCCAGACCGGGTATAAACTCGACGGTCCTGGTTCAAATTCAGGTTCCTGGATCACCACATATTCATGGAATAATATAAGCACCCACCTGGGCCTTATATTCAGGATTACGCCTCTGAAAAAGAAAGTAAAAAAATAAGCTTTGCAAAATCTGCATAGTTTTAAAACCATGTTCTGGCGGAGGGCATTTTCAGCCCTGATCGACCTGGAATTCATTTATTGCCTTTCCTTCCTTGCTCACCTGCTGCTGATGCAGTGGATATTTTTTGACTCTTTCTTTGTATTTGCCATAACCTGGATAATTTACTATACTGTTTGTTACCGCTTTTTCAGCGGGAGGACTTTCGCAAAAGCGATCACCGGGTTACAGGTCGTTGCCCGGGATGGTGAAATCGCAAACCCACGGCAAATTGCGATGCGTGAGTTGGTGTGCAAATTTGTCCTCCTGCTTCTTATCCCCTCTTACCTCATCCACTGTCAGCATTTTTATGTAAAGTCACAGGTATGGGCCACATTGGCAGTTGTGGTTATTGTTGTTGTTGCCATGCTGATATTGTTTTTTATTTATAAAAGACCCTGGTGGGAATTGATATCTTCCACGAAAACAATTAAAAACAGGGAAAGCCGCGGGCTCGTCCGCCTGGCCTCATTCCTTGCCATTGCAGGGATATTTGTTCTTACCATCTGCATTAAGATATCCTATTGCGGCAGCGAACGAAAATACTTCCGCACCAGAAATATACCCGGATTTCCTGTTAATGCAGAAACCAGAGAGTATGCGGCTTTTATCAAAACGCAATCGGCCGACCCTGTGGAATATGTCTTCAGGCTGTTTGAAAAATACGACCTGGTGGTGCTGGATGAAAGGATACATCCCGAAGATACCCAGTATGAGCTGATATCCAGAATAGTCGGTGATCCCAGGTTTGCCGTTAATGTTGGCAACATTTACACGGAATTGATTTCTCAATCCTACCAGGACAGCCTAACGCATTATCTGAACACTGTATTCCCGAACGAGGATACCCTGAACAAAGCCACTGCCTGGCTGGAAACCAATACCGACGGCCTCTGGCCTTTATGGGGTAATACCAACCTGTTTGATTTCCTGAAATTTGTGAATAATATCAATACGCATTCAGCCGACAGTTTAAAGATCAACTGGTATTGTACCGACATCCCCATGGACTGGGCTAAAATGAACGCATCAAAATATAAGGACCTGCCCCGAAAGGAAAAGAGGGACAAGATAATGGCCGACCGTATTACATCCATATACAGGTATAAAGAGACAAATAATGAAAAGAGGAAAAAAGGACTTGTGATCATGAACTGGATGCACGGTTATGGCCTCATCAGGGACGGGAACGGAGTAAAGACCAGCCATTACTTCAATAAGCATTATACAACGGCCATCCTCATGGATTCCCTTCCCATGAAGGTCTGCAATGTGATCATCAACCGGGCTCCTCTTGGCCTTTTCAGTACTTCTTTCGGTCCGGCACAGCATGGAAAATGGGATAAAGCCTTTGAGCTGGCGGGGAATCCCGATGCTGGTTTCGACTTTGGAAACAGCCCGTTCGGCAACGATAACTTTGACGATTTTCTTTGGAATTCCTCATCCGAATTAAAGTACAAAGATGTGTTTACCGGATTTATTTTTTACAAACCCCTGGAACAGCACATACAGACAGACGGCTTCCCGTATATGTTTTATAATTTTAAGGATACCCTGCTAAGGAGGTCTTCCTGTATTGGTGAATCCTATAAAGAAAACATAAGGGAGTATATGAGTAATAATGGAGGTAAAACTGAAGCCAGGATTATCCCTTATGCAATTGATTATAATCTCATTATGAACATTTGTATCCCCATCATCATTGGGCTTACCCTGCTCCTTTGCTTTCTGAATTATATTACAACCTTAAAACGGTATGAATAGTGATCCGATGAAGGTGAAGTCACTCATTGCCTGGCTCACCAGCCGGAAACCAAAAACAAAATAAAAAAAACTCATGTATTGGTTCATCCCGAAACCTGGAAATATGATTACTCATAACACAACGACAGGCTCATCTCAGCAGAAACCACACAGGTTTTTGCCGGGTATGATATCCTTAGTCCTCCTTCTTAGCACCATTTCACTCAATGCCCAGGTCGTTAAAAAAGACAGTATGACTGATATTGACGGCAATGCCTATAAAACCGTAGTAATCGGCCAATACGAATGGATGGCTGAGAATCTTAAAACCGCAACATACAATAACGGGAAAAAAATTCCCCGTATCAGCGACAGCACTGCATGGCCAATTCTGGTCACCGGTGCATTTTGCTGGTACAACAATAATGAAAACTATTCCCTTTCCTACGGGGCGCTTTACAACTGGTATGCTGTGAGCACCGGCCTGCTTTGCCCCGATGGCTGGAGAGTCCCTGATGATGAAGAATGGAAGATTCTCGAAGGTTGTGCCGATACACGCTTCGGAATCGGCAATCAGGTCTGGGACAAATCTGCAGGGCGCGGACATGATGCAGGACAACGGCTCATGGCCGTTTCAGGCTGGAGTTCAGGAGGGAACGGCTCTGATGATCTCGGTTTCGCAGCTCTGCCAGGCGGCGAGCGCGGAAGCAACGGCCGCTACTTTCTCAGGGGAAGAAGCGGATTCTGGTGGACCGGTACCATGTATAACGAGCAGGGAGCCTGGTTCAGGAATATGATCTATGGAGTGGAAGATATTAACCGCAGCACCCATCCCAAATGGGTTGGGTTCTCGGTGCGTTGTTTAAGAGATAAATAACAGGGAATCATCGTGTGATTATCTGATTACCAAATTAACAGCAGAAAAATCATGAATACGAAAAAAAAAGAAACCACAGCTTCAACACAACGTAAACAACTGAGGTTATGGCCCGGTGTCGTCATCGTAATACTTCTATGGTCTGTAAGGTTTATCATGCCTTTTTTCATACCCGATGCAACAATAATTGGTGTCTTCGGCGGACTCGTTTGCGGTTTGCTGATCATTGTGTGGTGGGCTTTCTTCAGCAGGGCGCCAGGATTTGACCGATGGTTTGGTGTAGTCCTTATGATCGCAGCCATTGCCGCGACATCACTGTTCCTCCACAAGTCAATGGCAACAGCGATGATGGGTTTGATGTTCTTCGTTTATGCAGTGCCCTGGCTTTGCCTAGTGTTTGTTATCTGGGCTTTAACCTGCAGCCGCCTCCCCAATATTCCCCGGCGCTTAAGCATGGCCGTTGTAATCCTTCTTGCTTCAGGTTTCTGGGCGTTACTTCGTACTGATGGGATGGACGGTCAGACCCACCAGGATTTTGCCTGGAGGTGGGCCAAAACCTCAGAGGAAATACTCCTTTCCCGGTCTAAAGAGAAATTAAAACCGGTCCCCATTGATCCGGCAGCAATGGCTAAAGAAGCTGAATGGCCAGGCTTTCGGGGGCCTCACCGCGACGCCGTCATCCATGGATTGGAGATCAAAACCGATTGGAATAATTCACCTCCGCATGAGATCTGGCGGCGAGCTGTCGGACCGGCCTGCTCCTCATTCGCAATCCGGGGTTCTTTGCTTTACACCCAGGAACAGCGTGGTGAATATGAAATGGTAACCTGCTACAGCCTGAATACCGGAGAGCCTGTTTGGCAGCATAGTGATCCGGCCCGTTTCTGGGATGCACATGCCGGAGCAGGTCCCCGTTCCACACCGGCCATCAGCAAGGGCCGTATTTATACCCTGGGCGCCACGGGAATACTTAACGTGCTTGATGCTTATGACGGAAAAGTGGTTTGGTCCCGCAATGCAGCAAACGATACTAAAGTGAAACTCCCGGGCTGGGGTTACACTGGTTCGCCCCTGGTTGACGACAGCCTGGTTTTTATTCCTGTAGCAGGTGAGCTCCTTGCGTATGATATTGTTTCCGGGAATAAGCGCTGGTCGGGCCCTGACGGCGGGGAAAGCTACAGTTCCCCTCATCTGCTGACTGTTGATGGAATCAAACAAATCGTATTCCTGAACGGATCAGGCGCGACTGGCTTCTCACCTGCCGATGGCAAAGAGCTTTGGAGGTTGCCGATGGAAGGCAGCCAGATCGTTCAGCCGGCACTTGCAAATGGAAACGATATTTTTATAAGCTCAGGAGATATGCAGGGAATGCAGAGTATTTCTGTCAGCAGCAGATCGGGTAAATGGTCTGTTAAAGAACGCTGGAAGTCAACCGGCGTAAACCCCTACTTTAACGACTTTGTCATTCACAAAGGACATGCTTACGGATTTGCCGGTCCCAGCCTTGCCTGTATTGATATTGAAAAAGGCTCACGTTGCTGGAAAGGCGGGCATTATGGCGGACAGATCCTCCTTCTTGCCGACCAGGATCTTCTCCTGGTACTTTCAGAGAAAGGAGATCTTGCGCTGGTTAATGCAAGCCCTGACCAATACAAAGAAGTTGCACGTTTCACTGCAATCAAAGGCAAGACATGGAATCACCCGGTATTGGCCGGAAATATCCTTGTTGTTCGCAACACCACTGAAATGGCGGCTTTTCGCCTACCCCTTGCTGTAAACAAAACCGGTAATAAATATTGATTGAAATGACAAGACTATACTCGGAACTGGCAAGCATTTATCATGAAATGTACCGGCATGTTTTTGACTATGATAAGGAATTTGATTTTTATGATAAAATTCTGAAAAGCAGCAACTGCAGGAAAATTCTGGAGATCGGCTGTGGCTCGGGCATGCTTGCCCGCCGACTCCTGAAAAGCGGATATGACTATCTTGGTCTGGATTTGTTTGATGAAATGCTGGACATTGCAAGGAAGGAGACAAATTCAGACAGGTTTACCCGATGTGACATGCGAAACCTAAGATTTGACGGGCAATTTGACGCTGTTCTCATAACCGGCCGTTCAATCGCTTATGTCATAGAAAACAAGGGCATCCTTGACACATTAAACGGCGTTCACAGGGCACTGAGGCCTGATGGATTGTTCATTTTTGGTGTTTTCGAAGCAAATGGGATTTTTGACAATTTCAATGATTTTGAACAGACCATCGAGCACGAAAATAAAAAAATCAGGAGGATAAGCAAACTAAATAAAAACCTCTCAACCGGCTGGACTTATGACTGGCATGCCAGGTATATTATTGAACAGGAAAACCAGATATCGGAATACAATGATATCACAACCCTGCGCGCATTTACAAAGGATGAGATCTTACTGTTTTTGAATTTGACAGGCTTCCGGGTAAAGGAAATAATCATTGAAGGAAAAGCATTGACACTGATTGCAGAGCGAGGCAAATAAATCCAAAGCCTGGCCAGTATCCACTAATAAATTACTTAAATATCATGAATCCAAAGGTTGATATATTTCTAAGTAAAGCCGATAAATGGCGGGAAGAATTCGAAAAATTGAGAATGATCGTTCTTGACAGTCAGCTGACAGAGAAACTGAAATGGGGTGTTCCCTGTTATACATTCCAGAATAGAAACCTGGTTTTAATTCATGGATTTAAGGAATACTGTGCGCTTCTGTTTTTCAAGGGTGCCTTGTTAAAGGATACCCATGGTATCCTTATCAGGCAAACTGAAAATGTGCAGGCATCCCGACAGGTCCGCTTCACAGGTATCCGGGAAATTATTGAGTTGGAGTCTATCCTGAAAGCCTTTGTTCATGAAGCCATCGAAGTTGAAAAAGCCGGTTTAAAAGTGGAATTGAAAAAGACTTCAGAATACCCCATTCCATTAGAATTTCAGAACAAGCTGGATGAAAACGCCTCTTTAAAAGCTTCTTTTAAGGCATTGACACCGGGGCGGCAAAGAGCATACCTGTTTTATTTTTCTCAACCCAAACAATCCAAAACCCGGGAGTCAAGGATAGAAAAATATGTTTCGCAAATTCTCAATGGCAAGGGATTGAACGATCAATGAAAATTCATAAAAGTATGTAACTTTATCGCATAATCAGTCCATCCTCCATGAGCCTTTACGAGCAACTACAGAAAGCCAAAAGCGAAGAAGACGTCAAGGATGCCTACATCAAAGCCCTTGGATTGAAAGGCTATTCCAAAAATCTCATCGATATCCAGACCAAAGAGATCTGGTTCGAAGCTAAGGATAGCGGAAAAATCTCCACCTATGCCATGTTCACCCAACTTATGCATTATGTTCAGGATGCCCTGAATAAAGGAGACTACATTCCGCCTTTCCTGGCCGTTATCGATACACAGAAGGCTGCCCTGATGAAAAGCGAGGATGTTCTGCCTTTTCTTGCTAAAAAGACCATCCGCTGGGGTAAATCGGCAAGCAATTACACCCAGGAAGCCCTGGATGCCATCTCAGCCCATATCGGTACCCACTTCGTCTCATTTAAAATTGAGACCCATGAAGAGGAATTCATCAATACCGTAAAGAATGCGATAAAGAACGGGGATATCATCCGCACACAGATCACGCCCAACAACTTGAAACAAGTGTTTGACAAATGGGTGCAGATGATAGGGAACGAGATCAAAGGAGTTGCCGAAGAAGATTATGCCCTCCTGTTTTTCGCCGATATCATGAACGACGGAACGGTTTCCACCCACGATAATCTCCCTGCCGAACTCATGCATAAGAACAACGCCCCGGTTTTCCTCCTTGGCGGAAAGGTGTATGAACTCAGCAACAAGGAAGGTTACCGTCAGTTCTGGGCGATCTATCACCGGCCGCCTAAAGAGGAATACCGGGACTACCTGCTCGAACGCCGCGACAGCCTGATCCCTCTCGACGAACGCAGTTTCAAAGGCGCTTATTACACTCCTCTTGCCGTGGTGGACAAGGCTTACGACAAGCTCGCCGAAACCCTTGGCGACAACTGGCAGCGCGAATATATTGTTTGGGATATGTGTTGTGGTGTAGGCAACCTCGAAGTCAAGCACAACAATCCCCGGAACATTTATATGAGCACCCTCGACCAGGCCGATGTGGATGTGATGAGAGCCACCAGGACCTGCGTAGGAGCCCAGCGTTTTCAGTATGATTACCTGAATGAAGATATCACTGCGGATGGCAGGATTGACTACGGTCTTACGAATAAGGTTCCTGATAGTCTGCGGATGGCAATTGCCCAGGGGAAAAAGATTTTGGTGCTGATGAATCCGCCATATGCGGAAGCTGCAAATACATTAGGCAACGAGGGAAAAACGGATGTTGCAACAACACAAGTTGCAAATAGTATGGGTGATTATGGTTATGCATCAAGAGAATTGTTTACACAATTTGTAACCAGAGTCACCAGAGAAATTCCAATGGCAACATTGGCAATGTTTAGCACATTAAAATATGTTAATGCACCTAACTTTGAAAAATTCCGTCAGTTGTGGCAAGCAAAGTACTTAGGTGGTTTTATCGTTCACAGTCAAGCCTTCGATGGATTAAATGGTGATTTTCCTATTGGTTTTTTAATTTGGCGAATTCTTCAAAACACCACTGATAAAGCACTGATTACCGAAATAGTAACTGAGGTATTCGATAAAAATGTGAATCCGATTGGTGAAAAATCATTTTACAATCTCCCAAATTCTCAGTTGCTTACAAACTGGATAAAACGACAGAAACCAAATAATATTGATGCATTACCACTCATAAATGCAATTACACCAACTACAAAAACGCAAGGAGTTCGACGAACGAAATGGACTGATGGTGGTATTGGACATCTTTTGTCTGATAGCAATGATTTGCAGCATTCAAGCACTATGACAGCATTGTTTTCATCTGTTCATAGTATTGGTCATAGCGGCGGTTTCTTTGTAACTCAAGAAAATCTCTGGCAAGCCGCTATCATTTTCTCCGTCCGCCGCCTTGTCAAACCTACCTGGCTCAATGATCGCGACCAATTCCTTCAGCCCACATCTCCCCTATCCGAAGAATTCAAGAACGGCTGCCTCATCTGGATGCTGTTTAACGGCAGCAATCTCACGGCCAGCGCCAACGATCTTGAATGGAATGGTAAAAAGTGGTCCATCGTGAACCACTTTATTCCTTTCACCGAAACCGAAGTCGGAGCACCCGACCGCTTTGAATCGGATTTTATTGTAAGGTATCTCTCCGGGAAAACCTTATCCACAGAAGCAAACCAGGTATTGGAAGCAGGCAGAACTTTATGGCAGGCCTACTTTGCCCATACCGACGTACGTGCAGTGCGCGACGAACTCAAACTCAACCGCGCCGATGTAGGCTGGTACCAGCTGCGTAAAGCCCTCCAGGCCAGAAACGCAGGCGGCGACTACCCGCCCGTCAGCTTCAAACCCTTCGAGACCGCCTACAAAACCCTCACCGAAAAACTTCAGCCCATGGTCTATGAACTGGGGTTCCTGAAAAGTTAGACCTTCCAGGTTTCAAGGATTTGGTCATAAACAGAAGTAAGAACTTGTCGTTTTGATGTTTGATAATCACTTAGCTTTCATAATAAGCCTGTTTACCTCTTCCTTCAGCAGGGGAATATGCTTGGAGATAACAGCCCAGATAATTTCGTCGGAAATGTTGTCATAGGAATGATGGCATCCTGAATATCAAACAGCCATTTTAGAATCCGTTCGTTCATATATTGCCATTTTGTTCTTATTAATAGATTGCCTGAGAATGGGATTTTTGAGCGTTTGCACTTCTATCAAATCGACATTTCTGAGGAATAACTTCTCAAGAGCTTGCTTGAAATCAATATAATTGTCATAGTATTCCTTTGGGTCAACCTTTCCGAATTTTACCAGAAAATCGATGTCACTCTCATCAGTAAATGATTCATTAAGCACCGATCCAAAAGCATATAATTCCTCAACAATATGCTTTTCACAGAGTAAAATCAGCTCATCTATATGATTGTCGAACAGTTCCATAGATGCAAATATAATAAAAGGAAATCAAACAGTGACAAGGGAATCGAGTTGGTTACAAATTGTAACCAACTGAAACTGGTTTCATCTGACGGTAAGTATTATAAAACTGATATTGCTGATACTGAGCAGTTATTCCGTTTAATCCAATCATTCCATCCCCCAAAGCGGAACCTTTCAAACTCTGGCTCGCAAGGGTAGGAAGCGAGCGTATCGAAGAGATCGAAGATCCTGAAAAGGGGATTGACCGTTTGATGGAAACGTATCTTCGTAAAGGATACTCAAAGGAGTGGATCAACCAAAGGCTAAAGAGCATCGAAGTACGAAAGGACTTGACCGATGAATGGGAAAACAGAGGGGTTAAAAAGGGCCAGGAATTTGCAATTCTTACCGATGAAATAACCAGTGCGTGGAGCGGTTTTACCACTCAACAATACAAACAATTCAAGAACCTGGCAGGAGACACGCTGCAGTACTACTAACCTTTCGAAGTCCCGACCCCATATCGTATGGCCGCTTCAAGTATCCCGATGTTTATGTCTTTCAGTGTTTTGAACCTGATGCAATACCCGGTCACTTTCGCCTTGCCCAGCATTTTTCCATACGTTTTGAGCAAGTAGGTCTTATCTTTGATGCCAAGAATAAAGACAGAGATCCCTGTTTTGTTTGCACTGATCCCGATTTGAAAAAACTCTCTGGTTTTCCCGTCAGCATATTTTATGGTATATAACCCATAGCCGATGGTAGGATTGTTAATAGTCCGGTTTTCATTGTTTTTACCATCGCTGACCCATAATTTACATCCGGGTATCAATTGAAGTATGAGCCGGTGCAATTCTTGAATTTCACTGCGTTTTGGTTCAGGCTGGCCGGCGATAAACTGTTTGATTTGTTCTTCTATGTTCATGTCAAATTTTACTCGTCTGCTTAATGTTTGCTCTGACAGTTCACACATTGACTGCAACGGGAACGGTAAACCTGAACGACGAACCTTTGTTCTCCTCGCTTTCGGCCCATATCTTTCCACCGTTTTTTTCTACAAATTCTTTACAGAGAAGCAGCCCGAGCCCGCTGCTCGATTCACCTCCTGTGCCTTTCCGGCTTACGTCTTCGTTAATCCTGAACAACCTGGAGAGACGGGACTGGTCCATGCCTATGCCGGTGTCGCGAACCGAAATCAAAACGGAGTCCCCTTCCGCGCTGACTTTTGCACTGATCATCACCTGTCCGCCCTCTTTGGTGAATTTGATCGCGTTTGTGGTAAGGTTCCTCAGGGTGGTCCCAAGCATCTGTTTATCTGCATACACTTCCAGTTCCCCAGGTATCAGGACATTCACTCCGATCTGTTTATGAACTGCCATACCTGCAGTCAGGTGAATAATGCTGTTTACAATATCGTTCAGGCGAATCTGTTCCGGTTCAAAACCTGTCAGCCCGCGTTTCATCCTGGACCAGTCAAGCAGGTTTTCAAGCAGGGCATATAAGGCGCCGGCCGATCTGTTCATGGAAGTTGCCAGTTTCCGGATCTTTTCCTGGTTCATTTCATGCACCTCATCCGCCATCATTTCTGTAAGATTGAGGAACGAATTGAACGGGCTTCTCAGGTCATGGGCAATGATGGAGAAAAACTTGTCTTTTTCGGCATTGATCCTGACCAGTTCCTCATTCTTTAACCGCAGCTGGGCTTCGCTTTCCCTGAGGGCGTTTTCAACCGCCAGCTGTTCGGTAATGTCTTCCTTGACTGCCAGGAAGTGAGTTATATTTCCTGCATTATCCCTGATGGGGGCTATGGTCGCCGATTCCCAGTAAAGCTTGCCGTTCTTCTTTTTATTGTGGAACAATCCTTTCCATTGATTGCCCGCCTGGATGGAGTCCCACAGGGATGAATATTCTTCAGCCTTGGTCTCCCCCGACTTTAGGACCCTCGGATTCTGGCCCAGCAATTCCTTTTGTGAATACCCGGTGGTTTCGCAGGCTTTCGGGTTTACATATTCGATATCGCCATCAGGATCAGTGATTATGATACTCACAGGACTTTGTTCAACCGCTTTTGAAAGTTTGATGAGTTCAATTTCAGTCGCTTTCCGCCTGGTAATATCCCTTGAAATGCCAAACGTTCCAACGATTTTCCCGTTTTTCTCCCTCAACGGCATCTTAGTCGTACTGTACCAGTTAACAGAACCGTCGCTCCTGATGGTCCGTTCTTCCTTGTTCATCGACAGCCCTGTGCGGATGATCTCCTGTTCATCATTATACTGTTGACGTGCAACATCCTCCATGAAGAAATCAAAGTCGGTCCTGCCGACCATTTCCGAAGGGTCCTTCAACCCGAATGAAACCGCGTGAGCCATATTATTCCTGATGAATCTGCCTTCAATATCCTTGAAATAAATATGATCAGGTACATGGTCCATCAGCGCAACCATCAGGTAACGCTCCCTTTCCAGGGCTTGTTCTATCAATGAAAGGTCATCATGAACTGAAGCCGGTTTTTCAGGACCTCCGGACTCATTAATATTCATACTCATTTGATTTTATACCGAAAGATATAATCATCAGGCAAGTTAATTCTTTATTCTGTTGTTTAATATGCTTACTGCAAATTTGTTGCAATAAATAACGAATGGCAAATATTAAAGGGGAGATGCTTTTAAGTTCATCTCCCCTGTCAACCCTGCTTAGCGCTGGCAACAATTAATGCCCGGCTTCCTCCCCTCCCTCATCCGCAGTCATTTCCTGGTTTAATACAATCGTACGTTTACTAACTTTGCGTGTCTTAAAACACGGCTAGAAATGGAAATGATTCTGAAGGATGCTGCTTCAATAACAGGTATGGCAATTCATAAGGTGGGGAATAAATTAAACGAGGGGCTTCATTTGTCGAAATCGTTGTTTAAAACTGATGAAGAGCTGGACGGTTTATTCCTGGATTACTTTTTAACTCCGTTTAAGAACCATGAATATTTTAACCTGTATCACGATAGCGAGCTGGGCCTGAATGAGGTTTATACATACGCCGGCCGGATCTTCGATGATCCCGGCTCTCTTTATATAAACTCAGTTTCCCTGGCAAAACATCTTTATGAAAAAAGCACTCATCCGAAGATTAAAGGAGGAGAGTTTTACACGGTCTTTTTCAGGGATTGCTCCCTGGATGGAGAAAGATTGGATGCAATCGGGCTGTTCAAGTCTGAAAATAAAGACACCTACCTTAAAGTATTTCCTCGTGGCGATGGTTTCGGGATCGAAAGCGAACAGGGGATAAACATCAATAAACTTGATAAGGGATGCCTGGTATTCAACAAAGAAAGGGAAAAGGGCTATATCGTTTCAGTTATTGATAACACCAATAAGGGAGCTGAGGCACAGTACTGGATTGACGACTTTCTGCATGTAAGGCAGCGAAAAGATGAGTATTACAACACACGTAATGTGCTTTCGTTATGCAAGAACTTCGTCACAGAAGAACTTCCCCGGCAGTTTGATGTTTCCAAAGCCGACCAGCTAGACCTGCTCAATAAATCGGTGAAATTTTTCAAAGAGAATGAGAGCTTCGACATGAAGGAATTTTCAAATGAAGTGATAGCAAACCCCGAGGTTATCGAATCATTTAAACGTTTCAAAGACTCATACCAGCGTGACCAGGATATAGATATTGCCGAAAATTTTGATATTTCCGAAAGTGCAGTTAAAAAGCAGGCCAGGGTCTTTAAAAGCGTGATCAAACTCGATAAGAACTTCCATATCTACATTCATGGCAACCGCGAACTGATCGAGCAGGGCTCAGATGAAAAAGGGAAATATTACAAAGTATATTATAAAGTTGAAGCATAAATAATGAACGCCGCCGGTAAACCTGACCTGCCCGTTATTTCATTGATCCGATGAAAGCCATCTTTAAATCACTCAGCTCACGAAATTACCGGATCTATTTTACCGGGCAGGGCATCTCGCTGATTGGCACCTGGATGCAGAATATTGCCATGAGCTGGCTCGTTTACAGGCTCACAGGTTCAGTATTTCTTTTAGGGCTTATAGGTTTTACAAGCCAGATCCCCACCTTCATACTTACTCCGTTTTCAGGCGTGCTTACCGACAGGTTCAACCGACTGAAGATCATGACGGTGACCCAGGTGCTTTTTATGCTGCAGGCGTTGACTTTAACGATCCTGGTATTGTTTAACCTGGTTGAAGTATGGCATATCATCGCATTGAGCATTATCTTTGGGATCATCACGGCTTTTGATGCGCCGGCCCGCCAATCGCTGGTGATCGACCTGATCGATGACCCCCAGGATCTGGGTAATGCAATCGCCCTGAATTCAGCCATCTTCAATGGCGCCCGTTTAGTGGGTCCGGCTATCGCAGGGATTGCCATCGCCATGGTTGGTGAAGGGATATGCTTCCTGTTGAATACCCTCAGTTTTGCCGCTGTGATTATTGCTTTGCTGCAGATAAAAATTCCAAAAAAACAGACACCAGGTTATCCTGCTAATTTCAGGGAGAGCTTCCGCGAGGGATTCAATTATACCTTTCGCTCGATGCCCATTCGTACATTGATCATCATGCTGGGTTTTCTGAGCCTGGCCGTGTTCCCGTTTATCATTCTGCTTCCTGCGTATGCGAAAGACACATTGAATGGGGGACCCGACACCCTGGGATACCTGATGTCGGCCCTGGGAGCAGGTGCTCTCACTGCCGCCTTTTATATGGCCTCACGTAAATCGATACTCGGATTAGGGAAAATCATATTCATGAGTATTGTCATACTGGGAATATCGATAACCCTTGCAGCTTTCTCAGGAAAAATATATTTGTCACTTATTACACTGTTTGTCGGCGGATGTTCGATGATCCTTTCGCTGGCATCCATGAATACAATGTTACAGACCATCGCTGAGGAAAGCATGAGAGGCCGTGTGATGAGCTTTTATGCCATGGCGCTGATGGGGACCGCCCCATTAGGGAACCTGCTCTCAGGTGCCGTTGCAAGTGTGATCGGCATTCCTTATACATTTCTGATCTCTGGGATTTTTACCTTATTTTCAGCCATTTGGTTTGGGCTGAACCTCAAATCCCTGAGGAAATACCTGCGACCAATTTATGCAAATAAGGGAATACTTTCCGGGATTCCCAATAAGGATAACAGATAAAGCGGTTTTGCCCGATAGGTTTAATTCCTTGGAAATGCACCAGCCTTGAACAGAGGATCAAAAATGGAATTGTTGACCCATTCAAGGGCAATGAAAAAGAAAAATGTCACTATTGCAGCTGTCAGAAGTTTCGGGATAATCTTATAACCCGGCCTGGTCCTTATAAACCATAAAGCAGTTAAAAAGGTGAATATTGTGAGAAAGAAAACATCCAGCGAATGTCCTGAATAACTAAACCCCAGGGCGGCCTGTGCCTCCTGGAATTCATGTCCGCCATGCCCCCTCCCATTGATAAAAAATAACGCGCAATACATTCCCGATACGGCGGCAGCTCCTGCGTACAGGGCCGAATTGTATTTGAAATCAGTAAACAGGAAAATAATCAATACGACCATGATGTACAAAACTGTTCCAATGTAACCACCAAGCGAGATCCACTGGTTTTGTTCCACCGTTACAGGATGAAGTATGTATTCCATCGCCGGGGTAGGAACCGCCGGATAGCCATGCAGCCATGCCGGTATGCAATGCCCGGTCTCGTGTATGAAAACCGCAGCCATCGCACTTAAAAAATATACCGCCCAGTTTTTGATTTCCTCCTTACGATCGCTGCTCATCATTTTTTTTAACAATTTCCATTCACTTTTGTGCCTTTTTCTTTTTGGGTTTAGGCTCGGGAAGTTCCCTGGCTGTGATCCTGATCAGCTCACAAAGCCATTCCCGGTCCTCAAGCTTATCTTCTATGAGAAAACTCATTTTAGCTCCGGGGTAAGCAGGTGCTTCAACAGGATTTCCGATGAACGCCCTTCCTCCTTCAGTAGGCTTGACGAAAAATTTATTATCGGCAGCCAGAGCAACGACTTTGCTATCAAGATATACGGCGTACTCGCCAAACATCAGTTTGCTGCTTACCTCACCTGCGCTTTCAAGCTGGTCGGTGATGAATTCAATGAAATTTTTATTTGTGGCCATGGCAATCTTCACTTTCAAGGGTTGAAAAAAGGATTGAATCCAAAATTACTGCATTTAATAAAATAAACCGTATTATTCGGGGTCAACCTCATTCCTGACTTCACCTGCATGCATCAACAAATAGACCCAGGGCGTGTAATCCCGATTCAGTGTTTTGCTATATTTACATCAAATAATACATTTATCTCTATGAAAAATGCCGCCCTTTTAAGATATGCGTTCAAGCGATTACTGCTTTTCCCTTGCCTCCTTATTTTTTCCATTCAGTCCTTTACGCAGGAAAAAGCCCGCAGCGAAACCTTCAATTTCGGATTCGAAAAAGTGCTGAAAAACAAACCTCTGAAATGGGACAGCATGGGGAGTTCAGCATACCGGCTGTACCTGGATTCAACAGTGATCCACAACGGCAGGTACTCGGTTGTCATTGAATATAACGGGGATGATCCTCAATTCGGGGCATGGTCATATACTATTCCTGCAAGCTACCCGGGGAAGATGATCACTCTCAGCGGATTCATCAGGACCGAAAATGTGAGGGACGGTTATGCCGGGCTTTGGATGCGCATCGATCCCTCAATTGCTTTCGATAATATGGGTAGCAGGGGAATCACCGGGACAACCGAATGGACGAAATATGAGGTAAGCCTGGAAATGAATCCCGTTAAGACCAGGCAGATCGTTGTGGGCGGACTGCTGGTTGGTAAAGGCAAATTATGGATGGATGATCTGCAAGTCAGCATTGATGGTAAGGATATAAGTGAACTGGAACCTGTTCCCGCCAGGATCTTTCCTGCTGAAAAGGACACTGTATTCGACAAAAGTTCCGGCATTGCTTCAATACAGCTTACGCCTTTGAAGACCGAAAACCTGAGGGTTCTTGGAATGGTGTGGGGATTTCTGAAGTATTACCATCCTTCAGTCGCTGCAGGTACTTATAACTGGGATTATGAAATGTTCAGGATACTGCCGGATATCCTGGCTGCAGGGAACACTGAAAAAAGGGATAAGATACTCCTTGAATGGATCAATAAACTTGGCGAGGTCAGCGGGGGAAGCAAGGATACTGCAAACCCCGGTGAAATAAAACTAAATCCTGACCTTGGCTGGATAGTAACTTCAGGCTTGTCGCCTAAGCTTTCCTTAGCCCTTGAGAAGGTCCGCAAGGCAGGCAGGTCCGGCGAAAATTACTATATAGGGCTTAATGAGTTTGTACTGAATCCCGAATTTACAAATGAGAAAAATTATGCCTTGATGAGCTATCCTGATGCAGGCTTCAGAATATTGGCCTTATTCCGATACTGGAACATCATTCAATACTTCTTTCCTTATAAGTATCTTATTGGGGAAGACTGGAAACCGGTGCTTGCCGAATTCATACCCAGGTTCGTTAATGCAAACAATGAGCTGGAATATAAGCTTGCAGCCCTGGAGCTTATTGCAAGGGTACACGATACACATGCCAATATATGGAGCCAGGAAGCCGTGCTGGCTTCTTACCGTGGAAAGAATTTCTCAATCGCCCAGCTTACGTTTACTGAAGGCAAACCGGTTGTCACAGGCTTTTATAATGCAAAAAACGGGGATCATTGCGATCTTCAACCCGGTGATATAATCACAGAGATAAGCGGGAAGAATGTTGAAAGCATTGTGCAGTCAAGGCTGAAATACACACCAGCTTCAAACTATCCTACCCAGTTAAGGGAAATAGCAAGAAACCTCTTGCGCACTAACGATACAGTGATCCCTGTCAGGTATATAAGGAAAGGGATTACAACTTCAGTTACATTGCATGCATATCCCTTTGACAAAATTGATTTTACTTCCTTCTACCATCGAAAAGACAGCTGCTTCAGGATGCTGGCTCCTGATATCGCTTATTTCAACCCAGGGACTGTCAAGAGTGCTTACCTGCCGGAGCTGTGGAAACAAATCAAAGGAACAAAAGGACTTGTTATCGACCTGAGGTGTTATCCTTCTGATTTCATCGTGTTCAGCTTCGGACAATACCTGGTACCAGAAAGCACGGGTTTTGTCAGATTTTCATCAGGAAGTATTGTCCAACCCGGGCTTTTTACGATGGGACAACTATTCAAAGTGGGGGAAGTCAATCCAGACTATTACAAGGGAAAGGTCATCATTCTTGTGAATGAGGTCACTCAAAGCCAGGCAGAGTATACAGCTATGGCATTCAGGGTAGCCCCCCGGGCTACAGTGATCGGATCGACTACTGCAGGAGCCGATGGAAATGTTTCAGCATTCCGATTGCCGGGTGGCATCAGCACTATGATAAGCGGGATAGGCGTTTACTATCCCGATGGCAGGGAAACCCAGAGGGTAGGCATCATACCTGATATCGAAGTCAAACCCACTATCGAAGGTATTATCTCAAATAAAGACGAATTGCTGCTGAAAGCAATTGAAATCATCGGGGCGCCCTGAAATTCAATGTAACGGGAAGAAGGTTTATTTCAATCGGCTCCCTCATCCGCAGTCATAAAAAAATCAGCTGATTTCCTGTTCTCTCAGGCGCTTCAGCCGTTTATGACGCTTAAACACTGTAGTGTATGCCAGTCCTGAGACAATGATCACAAGGCTTAAGCCGAACCAGGCCCATCCGGGAAGGTGCATCAATGAAGTCCTTTTGACAATGCTCAGTAAAACCGACAGGCTCATCAGCGAAGCCCAAACGATGGTCATCTGCCTGCAGCCATGAACGAAATGGGCTTCATTCCATTTCTCCTCCGGGAGGCCTTTTCTTGCATACTGCAGAACGAAAGGCTTGCCCAGGGCCAGTGTCAGCCACATCACGAAGGCTAGTGCCGAGTTGGACAGGAGGTCCATGTACATGGCCACCCACATCACATGCAACAGGTTGATGCTGACAGCACAGAAGCTGAAGAAAACAAGGGTTCCCCAGGTAAGTATGAATCCCTGTTTCAGCTCTCTGTAACCAAACAGAATGGATGCCGCAAGGCTTATTATAATAGCTCTTTCAAGGCTTCCAAGGGTGTTGCCGGAAAGGAACAGGAACAGCAGCCAGGGTAAGAATCCAAGTATTAAACCGCCGAGTTCTTTCAGATCCGGGATTATGCTTTCGGGGGATTTCATGTTGTTGTAATGTTCAGTAAACTCATTAAGCCATTTTCAATTAGTAACAGCCGGGAAAAATTACAAATCCTGTTTCGAATTGGGATACACAGCCTTTATGCATTTTTGAAAAACTCCAATCACTTCATAACTGTCATCTTCCTGGTTTCCGTATACCCGCCGGCTGTCAGTCTTATGCAATACATACCGGCCGGAAAAAGCGAAGAGTTCCAGCTCGAGGTGTGGGCTCCTGAACTTTGGGGAGCGTTCAGAAGCACTTCTACTTCGATACCATGGGAATCGAAAATGCTCAGCCTCACGAATGAAGCAGCCGGCAAATTATAAGGGATAACGGTAGAAAGGCTGAATGGATTAGGATAATTTTGTCCCAGATGCTCAGTCCTGCCGGTAGCTGAACCTGCATTGTGTATCCCGACAGTAGTACCTCCCGACTCTTTATACCGTTTATAAAATTCCTGGTAGTAAAGGTTATTTACCCTTGCATCGAAGACGATCAGCGAATTTTCATCATTTTTCAGAGATGCATCAGGCTCCCAGTTAAACGACCCGGTTACGGTAATTTTATTGCCCGCTGACGGGCCTGCATCGACAATAAAGTATTTATGATGCAGAAGACCGGTTATAGTGTCGATAAAGACATCAGCTGCCGGGTTCCACGCATCCGGGACCGAAGCGCCTTTCATTCTCGGGTACGCACAGCCTGCATCAACAGAATTTGACGAATCGAAAACACCGCTGATTTCCATTCCATGCTGAAAAATTGAATGAAGTGTATCTTCAAAATCATGAAGTGTAAATTTAAACATACAGAAATACAGGCTCTTTGTCGTTTCGGAGCTGATGAGGTTGCATACATATCTTGTAACACTGTCGGAAGGAGAAAACCAGGCTTCCATCCGTACTCCGGCCACATTGAATACATGGGGCACATTGTTTACTTTGATCGCACCGAACCTTGCTCTTGATTTAATCGGGATGTCTTTATGGGAACCCCACATTTCTTCAAATTCCCTGGTGTAAGCTGCACAAAGCGACTCATCCTGTACTACAATCACATTGTTCCTGTCCTGGTGCAGCTGGGCATGTGAAACATTGGCGGAGCCCGTCCAGAGATATTTAATTCCGGCATCGCTGTTATTCCTGTAATCAAAGATCCAGAACTTGTTATGCATTGAATGGGTGGTATCGTAGTTTCGCTTCAGGACCGGGATCCCATTTGCAACCAGTGATTCGACCAGAGGCGAATCAGGGGTATTATTCGTATAAATGAACCTGATCTTCACTCCGTTGTTTTTCGCGTGGATGAGCGCATTTAAAACAGCAGTGTAATAGGTAAATTCCCATAATGTTATATCGATGCTGTATTTTGCACTGTCAATCCGGTCAATAAGGAAGGCGGAAAAATCTTTATTGCCATTTGCCTTTTCCCCTGTACTTACCGTAGTGTCAACGGAATGGTTAAAATAAACCACTGTTTTTCCTGTAGATGCAGACTGGGTGATGAAATATCCCGAGTCGGCTGCGGCTCCGCCGGCATTTCGTGAAATAACCCTGTACTTGTATATTGTTGCGGGTTGAAGGTTGCTGATTGGTACAATGTGACTGCTGACTGCGGTTGAAAAGTACAATGAATCGGTGAAGACCAGCGGCTGGTAATTTGAATCTGATACCATCCACAGGATCTTGGAATCAGCCGGTGAATCGGTGGTCCAATAAACGCTTACACCGCTTTGCAAGATATTCCCGTAAGTTAATCCGGAGATCAGGGGGAGGTTGCCGGTCCCCTGCAAATCCCGTGCTTTACATTGCTCATCCAGCCAAAGGCTTTGGAAAATGAGTAAAATGATAAAAATGTAAATACTGGTTTTCATAAATGCAATACTTGAATATTATACATATCCATTGTTTTCTCTTTCTCAGGCATAAATGTAAAAATAATAAACCAGAATGAAGATAATTACCATATCAAGCGCATAAAGAGCTTTCTTATTTCAATATTTTGCTGATATTTGTCCTTAGAATCAGGAAATATGGCTGGAAGCCGCAAGGAACCTTTAACCCTGTACAAAGAAGTATTGCATTAATGCGAATTAACCTCATCAAATTCTGGGATAGCTACATTCGATACTACCAGTATCACTTTTCTTCCCTGAAATCCAATGAAGAAGACGGATTGCCATATCTCAGGGATAAGCTGTTCATTTCAATTCTGCTTATAAGTTTTCCCATTCTCGTACTGGTGGCTGTACCAAGTATAATTGTATCCATAAAAACACATCAAACAATTATTGCGATTTTCGACTCTCTTGCCTTTTTGGTCATTATTTTCATTTTTTTCAACAGGAGGATCAGGATCAAGGCGAAAAAAATTACGTTCTCTGCCACTTTTTACATTTTGTCGGTCATCCTGATCAATTATTTTGGTATAAAAGGACCGAGTATAATCATTCTTCTTTGCATTTCAGTGCTTATCACTCTCTATCAAAGCAAAAGGGCAGGATTGATCTCCCTTGCCCTGAATGCAATCATATTCCTGTTATTGATGGCGATAGTACCGGTAACATCAACCAACCTGACATTTTTCCAGGAATTTGCCCTGATATCCTGGTTAACGGTAGGGATCAATTTAATCGCCTTTAATGCCCTTGCTGTGCTGTCAGTTGCCTCACTTGTTGATCAGCTGAACGAATCATTTATTAAAGAAAGAACCTTGCAGGCCCTGTTAAAGAAGGAAAGCCAGGAGTTATTGAAAGCAAAGCACAAGGCAGAAGAAAGCGACCGGCTTAAATCGGCCTTTATTGCAAATATGAGCCATGAGATACGCACGCCCATGAACGGCATCCTCGGCTTCTCATCCTTATTGGGTGAACCCGGGCTGACTGGTGAGAACCAGGCGGAGTATATCAGGATAATTCAGAGAAGCGGTTCACGCATGCTGAATATACTGAATGAAATTGTGGATATTTCCAGAATTGAATCCGGGCTGATGGATGTTAACAACCAGGATACGAATATAAACGAGCAGATTGAATATGTTTATACCCTTTTTAAACCAGATGCTGTAAGTAAGAGATTAAGTTTATCCTTTACAACAACCCTGACTGATAATCAGTCCGTTATAAAAACGGATGGAGAAAAATTGTATGCTATCCTTTCAAATCTTGTAAAAAACGCCATCAAATATACCGATAAGGGATCAGTGGAATTCGGGTATTTGTTAAGACCGGCTGGGCTGAAGGGCCCGGAGACTATGCAAACTGAGCTTATATTTTTCGTCAAAGATACAGGTATAGGAATCCCTGCCTCCCGCCATGAAGCCATATTCGAACGGTTTTTCCAGGCCGATGTAGCCGATGTTCAGGCCCGGCAGGGAGCCGGACTGGGCTTGGCCATTGCAAAATCCTATGCGGAAATGCTTGGCGGGAAACTATGGGTGGAAAGCAAACAGGGAAAAGGTTCTGCATTTTATTTTACCATTCCTTACCAGGATCAGTTGCATGAAATGAACAAAAAACAGATTAATTGATAAATACAAAACTTTACCAGATGAAAAAACAACTTGTATTTCTGATGATGACGCTAACGGTCATGATCCTGGCCTTATCGTGTAACAACAACAAACAAAAGAGTTCCGAAGCCAGGGTTGTCGCTTTTGACATTTCGGGCATCGATTCAACTCAAAAGGCCTGCAGTGATTTCGATAGTTTTGCCAACGGCAACTGGAAAAAGCATAATCCAATCCCTTCGACCGAAGGCGCCTGGGGATCTTTTGAAGTCCTGGATAAAGAAAACCGTGAAGTAAAGATCAAGGGTATAATTGCTGATCTCCTGAAACAGGAAAACCCTGTTAAAGGAAGCGAGGCCCAGCTCATTACCGGGTATTACCGCTCCTACCTTGACACCCTCACAATCGCCAAACGCGGCATTACTCCTATCGTCCCCTTGTCGGATAAGATCCTGGCAGCAAAAAGCAATGCTGAACTGATGGCTCTTGCCGGGGAACTGGCTATTGTAAATATTTCAGGCCCCTTCGATGTATATGTTAGTGCCGATGACCGCAACAGTAAAATGAATGCAGTATTTATGGGTCAGGACGGTCTGTCGATGGGTGACCGTAATTACTACGAGAACAAGGATTCATCGATGGTTAAGATCAGGGCCGAATTTGTAAAGCATGTGGATAAGATGTTCTCGATGGCATCCTGGGATGTGAAGGCCCCGGGGCAAACCATTCTCGATTTCGAAACAAAGCTTGCCCTTATCCAGCTAAAAAATTTCGAAATGCGTGATCCCGTGAAGATCTACAATAAGATCCCGTTTACAGAACTGAAGAAACTGGCTCCCTTTATTAATTGGGCTGATTATTATAAAAACTATGGTTTGCATACCGATACCATAATTGTCCAGGATAAGAACTACCTTAAAAATCTCGGTCTGCTCATCAAGTCAACCCCTCTTGATGTACTTCAAACTTACTTCCGCTGGAAACTTCTTTCAGCAGTTGCCAATTTACTGCCGTCACAATTCAATAAAGAATCGTTTCATTTCTTCAGTACCGTAATGTACGGGGTAAAAGCCCAGCGCCCCCGTGAAGAACGTGCCATCATGAGTGTTAACAGGAGGCTGGGGATGCCCCTTGGGAAACTATATGTAGCAAAATATTTCCCTGAATCTTCCAAGAAAAAGGTCTCCGGGATGATAGAAAATGTGCGTGCCGTGTATAGTGAAAGAATCGATAAACTTATATGGATGAGCGCCCCCACTAAAGAAAAAGCAAAAAAGAAGCTGGCTGCCTTTACATGGAAAATCGGCTACCCCGATACATGGAAAGATTATTCCAGCATCGATATCCAACCCGACAAATTGCTCGAAAACAGCATGAATATTGCTTTGTGGGAACATAATGACATGGTTAAAAAAGCAGGGAAACCGGTTGATAAACAGGAATGGGGAATGTCGCCCCAAACCATCAATGCATACAACAACCCCACCAATAATGAAATCGTTTTCCCAGCAGCTATACTTCAGCCTCCGTTCTTCAATCCCGATGCCGACGATGCTATCAATTACGGGGCTATCATAGCCGTGATAGGACATGAAATGACACACGGCTTCGACGACCAGGGTGCACAATATGACGGCAACGGGAACTTAAGCAACTGGTGGACCCCGGAAGATTCAAAGAACTTTATTGCACTCGGGAAAAAGATGGAAGCATATTTCAATTCCATCGAGGTGACCAAAGGGTTTAAAATTGACGGCAAACTCACCCTTGGTGAGAATATCGCCGACCTTGGGGGGTTGACTCTCGGCTATTATGCCCTTGAAAAATCCCTCGAAGGCAAACAGAAACCCGAAAAGATCGACGGATTTACATACCAGCAGAGGTTCTTCTTAGGCTGGGCGCAGGTCTGGAGGGAGAATATAACCAATGAGAGCCTTATCAATCAGGTTCAGACCAACGAACATTCTCCTGCACGATGGAGGATTAATGCAACACTTCCGCTGATGAAGGAATTTTCAGATGCTTTCGGATGTAAAGTGACTGCCTCTGATTCAATCAGGATAACGATCTGGTAAAGCATATATGTATTTGAAATTTAATGTATAATAACCTGACAACATTAGGATTATGAAAATATCTCATATCAGCAGCGTTCTGATCATATTACTGTTTTCAAGCCTTGCAGGCTTTTCACAAATCAGCCAGGGGGGCCTCCCATTAAGTTTTCAGAATCCTCAAGGCCTGGCGGCTGTTGTACCCGTTGAAACCATGCCGGCTGTTGATATTCAACGCCTGGTAAGTGAAGACTCCCTGAATGATATCCATAAGGATGTTCCCTGGAGATTTGGAGAGAATATAGCGGTAGACCTGGGTTTGAATAATTCAGGCCATTGGGATGTACTGTCAAACGGCGACAGGGTCTGGCGTCTTGGCATAGCCTGCCCTGGAGCTTTTTCCATCAACCTGACATTTGATCATTATGTATTGCCGTTGGGGGCGACACTTTTTGTATATAATACCGACAGGTCAGCTGTTATTGGTGCCTTCACCGGTTTTAACAACAGGGACGACAGTGTTTTTGCAACAACCTTATTACCGGGGGACAAGATCACTATTGAGTATTTTGAACCAGCTTCAACAGCATTTCAGGGGATTCTTCATCTGAACAGGGTCACTCACGGTTACAGGGATGGCTTCAGTTATATCAAATCCTTCGGTCAATCGGGTTCCTGCAATAACAATGTGAAATGCCCGGAGGCCAATAGCTGGCAAAGCGAGGTAAGGTCGGCCTGCATGCTTGTTACAGGCGGAAGTGGGTTTTGTTCGGGGGCCCTTGTGAATAATACAAGCCAGGATGGTGTCCCTTATATCCTTACTGCCAACCATTGTTACAGCAACCCGGCAAGCTGGGTTTTCTGGTTCAACTGGCAGAGCCCTACCTGCACAAATCCTTCAAGTTCTCCTCCATATAATTCAATTTCAGGGGCAACTCTGAAAGCAAGGAATGACGCTTCTGATTTCTGCCTGGTCCAGATGAGTTCAGTGCCTCCTGTCAATTACAGTGCATATTATGCCGGCTGGAACAAGGCTGATGTTGCAGCAACTTCCGGCGCCGGGATCCATCATCCTTCGGGAGATATAAAGAAAATATCCTACTCAAATGAGGCGTTTGTTTCAAGTTCATGGAGCGGTACTCCTGCCGATTCGCATTGGCAGGTATTCTGGAGCGACGGGATAACCGAAGGAGGTTCCTCCGGCTCCCCGATGTTTGACCAGGATCATCATATCATAGGACAGCTTCATGGCGGCCCTTCTTCATGCACTGCCTCCCAGAAATGGGATTTCTACGGAAAATTTGCCATGTCATGGGAATATGGGTCCACATCTTCCTCCAGGTTGAAAGAATGGTTGGATCCGACCAATATTGCAGATGATACCCTGGGCGGTTTTGACCCGAACATTGTGCCGGTTGTGCATACCTATGCCGCCACCGGTGTATCGGTAAACTCGGCAATCCTGAACGGGACAGTCAACCCCATGGGGTTCTTTACTTCTTACCATTTTGACTGGGGGACCACGAATGCTTTTGGAAATTCAACACCCAGCCTTCCTGTTGGATCAGGGTCAACTACAGTATATGTTTACGCACTTTTGACAGGCCTTACTCCCGGCACCCAGTATTTCTTCCGCATTGTTGGAACAACGGCTTCCGGCACCTATATTGGCGATACACTGCATTTTGTAACAATCTTTCCTATACTCACAGTTGCTCCACCTTACAGGGATGTAAGCACTGCCTCCGGCAAAACTGAGTTTTATGTCAGCTCCAATATATCATGGGCTGTCACCTCCGACGCATCCTGGTGTGATGTGACACCATCAGGCTCCAACAACGATACCATATTTGCAAACTATACTGAGAACCTGGACATAACCCCGAGAATTGCCAATATCACCGTTTCCGGGACCGGGGTAACTTCGCAGGTAGTGACAGTTACACAGGAAGGGGCCCCCGTGATCCTTTCTGTTGACCCTCCCACCCGTGACGTAGGCAGCCCATCAGGGAATACAACGTTTCTGGTGACATCTAATACAAACTGGACTGTTACGGGCGATGCCGGCTGGATCACAGTTACCCCGTCAGGTAGCGGAAATGACACTATCCATGTTTCTTTTACGGAGAACACAATCATAAGCGGCAGAATGGCCACCATCAAGGTTTCCGCAACCGGCATCGGTTCTGTTGAGGTGGCCGTAGTCCAGGCGGGTGCAACACCGGTGCTTGACATAAGCCCATCCAGCCAAAACGTTACTTATGTGCAGGGAAGCACAGATTTCTCCGTAACCTCCAATACTGACTGGACCGTTGTAAGCGATGTAGCCTGGTGCACAGTCGCGCCGGGTGGCAGCGGGAACGGGACTATTGTCGCAAATTACCTTGAAAATACCACAACCCTCGCCCGTTCAGCCACCATCTCGGTGTCGGCAGACAGCCTCCCGGTTCGCACCGTAACGGTTACACAGGCGAAATCGCCCGCCGGAATTGGTGAACAGGAAGACAATAACCTGAAGATAATACCAAATCCCACAAAAGGCAGGTTCAGTATTGTTACTCCGGCCGGTTATGCCGCCAACATGGAGGTAACGGTTGCAGATATGGACGGCCGGCTTATCCTGAAGAGAAGTTTCAGCGGGGAAAAGGAGTATGAAGTTGATCTCACTTCGGCATCAGCAGGGACTTACCAGGTTATAATCCGTTTTGAAGATAAACTGTTGGTGAGGAAGCTGGTTATTAATAAATAGGATGAAATACAAGCTGTTCTGGGGGCTGTTTTTCATTGCAGTAATTTCTTCCTGCTCAAACAGAGGGGACAGGAAATCCAAATCCCCTGCGACCCTGACAATTTCGAGGGACCAGTTGCTCAACAAGATCAAGGGCGGCTGGGCCGGACAAACTATCGGGGTATGTTACGGAGGGCCTTCGGAGTTCAAGTTTAACAGCCTGATCCAGGACTATTTCCCCATAGTGTTCGACAGCAGCACCGTTAATAAGTATTATAATAACGATGACATCTATATGGACCTCACTTTTGTTGGTGTGATCGACCGCCTCGGGCCCGACGCTCCCGCTGATTCGTTTGCCATGGCTTTCGCCCATGCCGGATATGGGCTATGGCACGCCAACCAGGCCGGACGATACAATATACTGAATGGCCTGATGCCTCCTGAATCGGGGTACTGGAAAAATAACCCGCATGCCGATGATATCGATTACCAGATCGAATCGGATTTTGCCGGATTAATGTCTCCCGGGATGCCTAACTATGCATCGGAGATCTCTGATAAAATCGGCCATATCATGAATTACGGGGACGGATGGTATGGAGGAGTGTTTGTAGGAGCCATGTATTCCATGGCTTTCATTTCAGACGATATGGAATCTGTTGTTACAGAAGCCTTGAAAACTATCCCTGCCAAGAGTGATTTCAGAAAATGTATCCAAACAGTGATTGACTGCTACAAAAAAAACCCGGGGGACTGGAAAGCAGCCTGGTATGAAGTTGAAAAACGATGGACTGAAGATAAGGGCTGTCCCGATGGAGTCTTCTCAGGATTGGATATCGATGCCAAGCTCAATGCAGCTTATATCGTCACGGGGCTTCTTTTCGGACATGGAGATTATGAAAGGACTATTGACATTGCCACACGCTGCGGACAGGATTCTGACTGTAATCCTGCCAATGCAGGGGGAATACTGGGAACAATGATCGGATACGATAAAATCCCGTCGAAATTCATTGAGCCTTTGAAATATATCGAAAACAAAAAGCAGATCTTCACGCCTTATTCCCTGAATGAGGTATATCAAACCACACTGAAACACTGCCTGCAGTCTGTTGAAAGGAACGGAGGCAGTATAAACGGGAACGAAATAAGTATTGCTGTACAGGTTCCCAAAGCCGTGAAGTTTGAGAAGAGTTTTGAAGGGATCAAACCCGTCGCTATGATAGGTACCCAATGGGACAGTTACAGGCTTAGCATCAAACAAAATTGCTATGAACTCAGTTTTAATGGTTGCGGGATAGCAATACGGGGTGAAGCGAAAACCGATGTAACCAGCCTTATAGGTTATACCGCAAAGATCGGGATCAGCATCGACGGGAGACCTTCAGATACCGCCATTATGCCATCCGCATTCCATGACCGTAAAACAGATATCTACTGGAACTACGATCTTAAGCCCGGTAAACATGAAATTTCACTGCGGATCATCAATCCCTTAGAAGGAGCATGGGTCCAGGTCAATAGCAGCATAGTATACGCCAGGGAATGATGATGAGGCTCTCCTGTTAATACTTTCTCCTGATGTCACGGTAAACAGCATTCCAATGCACATGGATCTCAAAGGCATCTATCCTAACCACCGGCAATTCTTTCTGACAGCCCTGCTGCTGTTCCTTCACTTTTTTCTTTATTCACAGACTTTTGAATTTAAAGGCATTATCAGGGATGAACAAACCCTTAAACCCATTCCCGATGTCAATATCAAAGTGACAGGAACAAACACGGGGACGGCAACCGATCAATCGGGCAGGTTTGCATTGAGATTCGGGAAAATACCTGTTTCACTGGTATTTTCCTGCGTCGGATATGAGGAAGAGAATTTCAGGGTCAGCAAGATCACTGCAAGTCAGATCGAATTCTTTATGCGGTCCAAAGCCTATAACCTTAAGGAAATGAATGTTACTGCAAACAATTATTCATTTCTCTTCAAAGACCGGGATTATTCTGTTCTGGATTACGAATTGGCGGAGGAGAATGTGCTCGTACTCGTCTTCCGTACACTGTTAAACCAGTCCCGGCTGGTTCTGCTTAACCGGACCGGAGACACCCTGGCAGTTTCAACTTTGCCGGAGATCCCATCCGCTCGGTTGTATAAGGACTTCCTCCGCAATATCCATTACTGTTCAAAGCAGGGAAATGCATACCAGTGTTCATATGACCGGGATATTAAGTCCCTTGAATTCTTATTCAGGACCAGGCTTGACTCCCTTCAAACTTTGTTCAAACCGTTTATTTTTAAATTAAATGACCACATTTATTTCCAGGAAAAGATCTATGGCGAATTTGGGACCAGCTTCGGTTTTATCGAGCCGGGAAAAGGGAAAAAGTACATCCGCCAGGTAATAAACAAGAAAAAGATCACAGAATATTTTGACGACCAGGTTTTCTATCAGAGGTGGAATATCAATTATCCTGCCCAGCAGAACTTCAGCGGACCGGCTTCAGATGGATTTATTATTACAGACCAGGCATTTGACTTTTCAGTTGGTGATACCAGCGGGGGAGTTTACGATAGAAGCGAAGCCAGAGCTCATGTGTTCGAGTACTTTAAGATGACTTTCCCTGTCATCAGGACAAAGTACAATTCCATTGCATTTTTCAATTTCGGCAGCGACGTGATTGAAATGATGGATAAGGATGGCAAAATCCTTAACAAAATCCCCATTACCTTCCACAAGGGGTCAATGTCGAAATACGATTCTGCCACCCGGGTCAGTTTGCCGGAAACGGGATGGCGCTGGGGCACGATGATACTGGTTGATGAAAACAACCGCGACATGTATACTCTTTTCTTCAAGAATGACCTGGTAAGGATCCACCGGATTGATTTGGAAACCGGGCAACTGCATAAAGGGACCATATTGCCCCTGCCCTACCCTGAAAAAATTGAGATATACGATGGTGAAGCTTATTTTCTGAATAAGGGATTGAATGAAAACTGGAAACTGGTAAGATGCAAACTATAATGCTGCCTCAGTTGAAAACAAAAAAACCGTCATTCGGTTTATTATTTCTTGCACTGCTTTCATTAACGGTCTTCATTTTCTTTATGATCAGCAGTACTGTCAGGCCATATGGCTACTTTATCGATGAGGTTTATTTTATTTCCTGTGCCAAACGCCTGGCTTTCGGGTACGTTGATCAACCGCCTCTTTCGATTGCTTTTTTAGCCCTGATACAAGTACTTCTTGGACATAGCATGACAGTAGTGCGTATCCTGCCAGCCTTAAGTATAGCAGCAACAGTATTTGTTACCGGGCTGATTGCACGACGCCTGGGCGGAGGCCTTTCAAGTATGCTGCTCGCAGGCATGGCCGTTATGGTAATGCCTGTATTGTTGATATTCGGTAGCCTGTATTCCATGAATGCTTATGAGCCTCTTCTCTGGACCTCGGTTGCGTTTTTTTCCGTAAAAATGGTGCAGGAGGATGATCCACGCTATTGGCTCTGGATAGGGATATTATTTGGGATCGGTATGGAAATGAAGCATACCATAGTTCTGTATGGCATAGCCCTCCTTTTCGGACTTCTGGTTTCGGATAAACGCAGGTTGCTGTTTAACAGGTGGATACTCTGGGGCCTGCTGTTTGCGTTCCTCCTGATCCTCCCCAACATCCTCTGGCAGGTCGTCAGTCATTTCCCGTCCCTGGAGCTTTACAGGAACTCATTTTCTTCCAAAAATATAATCAAATCGTATTTGCAGGTGTTTATTGAACAGATCATTTTTGCAAACCCGGCAACCTTCCCGTTATGGATCACCGGGATCATTGCGCTGATCTTCCCAAAAGGCAGGACCTACCGATTCATGTTGTTTGCTTACTTGTTTTTATTGGGGATTATGATGCTGGGACATTCGAGCAGACCCGACAGGATAAGTTCCATCTATACATTCTTTTTTGCTTACGGGGCGGTGGCTATAGAGCAGTACCTGAAAAAGACGTGGAGAGCCACCGCTCAAATTGCAATAGCTGCACTCATGCTGGCCGGCGGCTGTATCCTGGCGCCGGTATTTTGTCCTGTGCTGCCACCTGCTGCATTAAAAACCCATATTGCCAGACTCGGGCTTCACCTGGAAATCGAAGAAGGGAAGAAAGGCGAACCCATTCCTCAATGGCTGGCCGACCGCATAGGGTGGCCCGAAATGGCGGCAGAGGTGTCGCTGGTTTATCATTCACTAACACCTGCCGAACAACGCAACGCAGCAATCATATCTACCAATTACGGAGAAGCCGGGGCACTTGAACTCTATGGTTCCGAATATGGCCTGCCCCCAGTTTTCGCAACACATAACAGCTTTCATTCCTGGGGGCCTCCATCCGACAGCATTCAAACATATATCGGAGTTTTTATTGATCTTGAGGATGTTCTCCCAAGATTCAACAGCGTTGAGGAAGCCTCAGTTTACCTTTGCCCCGACTGCACCAGGCCGCAACACAGGGTGCCTGTGTATGTTATGAGGGGACCGAAGTTTTCAATGGAAAAAGAATGGCCGAAATTTAAATTATACCATTAGCCGCAGAAATTCTCAAAAAGAGTAACTTTGACATTGCTCACTATAAAGTCCATATAACTCCGGGAGAACTTAAGAGTGCGGGGTCAGCACTATAATCACTGACACAAGTTGAATGAAAAAAATCCTGTTATTCATTAGTGTAATCGCCCTTGTATCAACAGGCGGCTGTAAAAAAGACTCATCATCATCCGATCCGACAGGTCTGAACAACCAGGATATCGTAAATGCGATATTCCAGGCTGGTATGGCCTGGAACACCCCTACAAAATCATTAAAAGGGGTTTACCCGATCAACATCAGTGTTGACAACACGAAAACCGGGCCTGAGGGCGGTAATATCCATGTAATCGGAAGCGTAACCGGCTCGATGACCATGGACGACCACACAGGCGCAATCATCAGCGGAACCATGCTGCTGGGCCTCACTGAGACGATTAACGCCTATGCATTTAAATCAAACGGGCTGACCTATGTAATGAACGGGGCACCGTATGTATCGCTTTCCGGTACATTCACCCTGGTAAACGGGGGCAAATTTGGTTCAGCATCCAGCATGCAGATAGGGGGAGGAGTTAAAGTAACCGGAAATGGCGTTGATAAAACCGTCAACATCAATTTAACTATAATTCTCAACTCAAACGGAACAGGCGGCAGCGTAAGCGGAACAATTGACGGCGTTTCGGTTAATTATAACTTTTAGCCGATCTGCAGCCTACAGTATGATTCTTCCATGATAAAAAGTGAAAAAACCATACAGTTCTTTTTTACCAGGCTTCTCTCTGAAGAGATCAGGAAGAAGAGTGAAAGAGTTATCATCACTATTGCTGTTATCAGTTTTATAGTCCACCTGCTGCTTGTTGCACTGGTAAACTTTGGGGTTTTGCAGCTGAACGATTATTCCCATTTATTCAGCAACCCGATCTCTGCAATATACACCCCATTTTCATTTATCCTGATCTATGAAGTATACCTCCTGGTCTACTACCTGCCGAAGTCAACAACGATATATATTGGCAAGCAATACGAGATCATAACTTTGATCCTGATACGGGGTATTTTCAAGGACCTGGCCAACCTTCAATTCACACGCGACTGGTTTAATGTAAGCTATGACCTGAAGTTCACTTACGATCTTGCGGCTACACTTATCCTGTTTTTCCTGATCTATGTTTTCTATAAGCTCAACGAGAGAAAAAGCGAAGAGCATCAGGAAAAAAACATTCTGTCGGATGAAATCCTGAAATTCATCAGGATGAAGAACATCATCGCAATTTGTTTGATCCCCATATTTGTGATCCTGGCTGTATGGGGGTTGTTCCACTGGATACATGGCAGTTTTTTTTCAATCAGCCAGATTGTGACTTCCCTGAAAGATGTCAACACAATCTTTTTTAATGAATTCTTTACTGTACTGATCCTTACTGATGTTTTATTGCTTTTACTCTCTTTTTCCCATACCGATAAATTCAATAAGGTAATACGGAATTCAGGGTTTATCATATCGACAATCCTGATAAAACTTTCTTTTGGCTCGGATGGGCTGTTAAATACTATCCTCATCGTCGCTGCGGTATTATTCGGAGTGATCTTATTGCTGATCCATAATCAATACAAGAAGATCATACTCCCCGATAACTGAGGATTGCATGGGGTTTATTCTGAAAAACCTGAACTTATGATAACACGGTCAGAAAGGAGACTGTCATGAAGTTAACCCGTTTAATATCCTTCTTCGCATTCGTTATGGCTTTTGCTGCGAACCCGATTACTGCAGGTGCAACAGCAGGCGAAACCAATAGCAATGGCAAAGAGGGCAAGCCAGTGTCGGTCATGCTTACCAGCTACAGCACCACCCTTTTAGCCAATGGCAGGGACCAGACCAGGCTAAGGATAGCCCTTACCGACAGCCTATCCAGGGAAATCAAATCATCATGTGACTCTGTGCGCATTTATGTCAGCGGAGATGGAAAATTGAAGGCAACAGCAGGTAATATTCTGGTATATCGCAACGATACTGCCGGTAACCGGTATGCTGCATGCTGCCTTTCAAAAGGAGTCCTGAATCTTATATTCATTGCAGGAACCGTTCCGGGGAAAGTCAAGATTGAAGCCCGCTCGGGTAAGCTCTGGCCGGGGTCCCATGAAATTCATACGCTTACGGCCGGTTTTCATCTGATGAAACCAAAACCAGACCAACTGCCTCGAACCACTAAGAGAATTGATAAAATGATAGGAGCAGATATTTCATTCCTCCCTGAGATCGAGGCGAGGGGGAGCAAATTTTCCGATAATGGGAAAGAGGAAGATGCTATAAAATTATTAAAGGATAACGGGTTCAATTACATCCGTTTAAGGGTATTTGTCAACCCGGCCGGCAAAAAAGGATATTCCCCCGGTAAAGGATTTTGCGACCTGGGTCACACCCTAGCAATGGCCCGCAGAATCAGCGAGGCAGGGATGAAATTGCTTCTTGATTTCCATTACAGCGATTACTGGGCCGACCCCCAGCAGCAGTTCAAACCTGAAGCCTGGGCAAACCTGGATTTTAAAACATTGAAAGACTCCATCAAAGCTTATACATCATATGTATTGCTTGCCCTGAAAAAGCAGGGAACCATTCCGGCAATGGTACAGGTCGGGAACGAGATCAACCATGGCATCCTCTGGCCCGACGGGCATATTGGCAATCCTGACCAGCTTGCAGGCCTGCTTAAAGCGGGTATAGAGGGAGTTGAGGCTGTTGATCCGAAGCTGCCGGTGATGCTGCATCTTGCCCTGGGCGGACAAAACGAGGAGGCTGTTTTCTGGCTCGACAATATGACAGCCAGGGGGGTAAAATTCGACATCATCGGGCTCTCCTACTATCCGCGCTGGCACGGAACCCCGGAGGACCTTAAATTCAACCTGAACGATCTTCTGAAAAGATATCATAAGCCGCTTAACGTGGTTGAATATTCCGACTTCAAACGTGAAGTTCATGATATCATTTTTTCCTTGCCGGACGATATGGGTAAAGGAGCCTGCATATGGGAACCGCTCAACAGCTGGAGCGGACTTTTCGACCGCGGGGGAGCCACCACAAAGCTTATCAATATTTACGATGAACTGAATTCGAAGTACCTGAAACCTGTAAAATGAAAATCAAGGGGAACAAAATCCTTATCACAGGCGGCGCATCAGGGATAGGCCTGGGGCTTGCCGAACGCTTCGTCAAAGAAAATAATACCGTTATTGTTTGCGGACGACGTAAGTCCCGCTTAACTGAGGTTTCGGAAAAAATTCCCGGAATCATTACCAGGGCCTGCGATCTCTCGACAGTCTCAGGAAGGGAAGGGCTTTTCAACTGGATATCGGCCGAACATGACGACCTGAATGTGCTGATCAATAACGCCGGCATTCAGCAGATCATGGGGGTTCACGATACAGACTTTTTTCAAAGGGCGGAGGAAGAAATAAAGATCAATATCGAAGCCCCTCTCCACCTGTAAGTGATTTCATTGAAGCTGTTTTTAAACAACTCAAAGAAGGGAAGAACGAGATCACTTTCGGATTCAGCGAAGCCATGACCAAAGCAGGGCCTGAAGACCTTAAAAAAGCGTTTAACAGAATGAATAAATAATCATACCATGTCAAAATCGATAAAAGGCACAAAAACAGAACAGAACCTGCTGAAATCATTCGCAGGAGAGTCACAGGCCAGGAACCGCTATGAGTTCTTTGCCAGCGTCGCAAAAAAAGAAGGCTACGAGCAGATCGCTGCCATTTTCATGGAAACATCAAACCAGGAAAAAGAGCACGCAAAACGCTTCTTCAAATTCCTGGAAGGCGGGATGACCGAAATTTTGGCATCTTACCCGGCAGGAATTATCGGGACTACAAAAGAAAACCTGAAAGCCGCAGCTGAAGGGGAACACGAAGAGTGGTCAGACCTGTACCCTGACTTTGCAGAAGTTGCAAAAGAGGAAGGGTTCATGGAGGTCGCCGTCGCTTTTCAAATGATATCAAAAGTTGAAGCCGAGCATGAACGCCGGTACCTGAAACTTCTGCAAAACGTTTCAGAAGACAAGGTGTTTATTAAAGACGGCAAGGTTTGGTGGAAATGCCTTAACTGCGGTTATGTGTATGAATCTGCAAAAGCCATGGAAAATTGCCCGGCCTGCCTGCATCCGAAAGCATATATGCAGGTAAGGGAGGATAATTACTGATCATTCCTGAAATTGGCTGAAGGATGTTTTGATATCGCCTGCTAAGGATGGATATCGTAACTCATGCCTCCGAGCAGTTTCCAGCAGGAACCTGATTTAATCCAGGTATGCGTTATACGCGACGAGACTTTTTTTATCCCCCCGGCATCGTCGGGGCATTCGACTTTTATGACATACTGGGTCAAAGCAACATCCCCAAGCAACCGTATCCCCTGACGGTCAATTTTAATTCTGCAGTTTGAAGGCCCGGGGATGAGTTTCCTCATGAAAACTGCGCTCTCGTTCTTGTCGATCGGCCTTAATTGTGTGCCTGGCCAGCCAAGGAATTGTTCATCCACAAGAGATAAAACACCCTTGTAATCGGCCTTATAGAGGTTTGTAAAATAGACCTCCTCGAGTTTCCATATTTTTTCTTCGGCCGTGTCGCTTTTTGGGATAACGAAGGTCTGTGCTGAACTATAAAATGAACACAACAACAGAAAAAATGCCGGGAAGTTTGCTTTCATCAAATGCTTATTTTTTTTGTAAAACTATCAAGAATTTAAAGAATTATTTAAAATTCGTTTTGGTGAATCCTATTTGTCCTATCTTTGACCGACCGTTCAGTCATAAAATATGTGCCCGAGAACCAGCGAACAGTTTGAAGAGATCCGCGACACCAAGCGCCGGCAGATTCTGTATGCCGCCATCGAATGTTTTGCCACTTCAGGATATCATTCAGTGTCGATCAGCGACCTTGCAAAACATGCAGGGATCTCAAAAGGGCTGATGTATAATTATTTCAGCAGCAAGGAGGAATTACTTAAGACCATTTTCAGAGAGGTTATGGAGGAGATGCTGGGGATATTCAATCCCGGGCAAGCCGGGGAGATTGACAGGGCTATCCTGTTGAATTACATGAACAGGTTTTTTGACCATCTCAGTTCCAGTCTTACTCTATGGAAGATGTACATGGCCATTTTCAGTCAGCCGGCAGTATTGCAGATCCTTGAGAAAGATATCATCGAAGTTTCCGATCAGCCCCTGAAGATGCTTGAACGGTATTTTGCAAAGCAGGGATATGAGGAGCCGGCCCTGGAAGTGTCGTTCCTGAGCACCATTACCAGCGGTGTTATGTATGAATATATAGCTGATCCCTTGAATTACCCTCTTGATAAGATGAAACAACGAATTATTGGTTTATACTGAGATCTCATCCGCAGTCAAATAAAAAAATGAAAAAACTGGTTTTAACAATTCTGATGCTGGCTTCAATGCAGGCCACTTTCGCCCAGGCCCTGAGTGCAAAAGAGATCATTCAGAAGACCGACGACAAGAACCGCGGCCTTTCCAGCCAGGGCATCATGACCATGACCGTGATACGGCCTGACTGGACGAGGACCATCACCATGAAGACCTGGTCGAAGAGCAGGGAATATTCTCTTGTGCTGATCACCGCACCCGCCAGGGACAAGGGACAGGTGTTTCTCAAGATAAAGACCGAGATGTGGAACTGGATGCCTTCAATAGACAAAACCATTAAGATCCCGCCCTCGATGATGCTGCAAAGCTGGATGGGCTCTGATTTCACCAACGACGACCTTGTGAAAGAGTCGTCGATCGTGGTGGATTATACGCATACGCTGCTGGGCCGCGAAAAGGTTAGGGATATTGACTGTTACAAGATCGGGCTCACTCCCCTGCCCGATGCCCCGGTTGTATGGGGAAAGGTGATCATGTGGATAACAGTGAGCGGCTTCGACATGTGGATGGCCGAATATTATGACGAAGACAGCAAACTGGTGAATGTTTCCAATAATTATGACATACGGCGGATGGGCGACCGTGAGATCCCCACACGCCTGGAAATGGTTCCGGTGAACAAGAAAGGCCAGAAGACCGTGATGCATATCGATGAGATGAAGTTCAATACAGGTATCGACGAAAGCTTCTTTTCACAACAGAACATGAAAAAGATCAAGTAAGATGGGTGATATCAGGCTGGCATGGCGCAATATATGGAGGAACAAGCGCAGGACCCTTCTCACGGCCGCTTCGATCTTTCTCGCAGTGTTCCTGGCGCTGATGGTGCGCTCGCTGCAAATGGGGCTCTTCGACAATCTCATCCAGGTTGCTATTGAATCTCATACGGGCCATATACAGGTACATAAAAAAGGCTACTGGGACGATAAAACCATCGATAATACCATGCTTTACAACGATTCCATGGCAGGGGTCGTGAGCAACAGGAAAAATATAGTGGTTACCGTGCCAAGGCTTGAATATTTTGCCCTTGCTTCCACGGGCATGCAAACCAAAGGTGTTATGATCATTGGCACTGATCCCCTGAAAGAAAATGCACTTACCCACCTGAAGTCTAAAATGCTCAGCGGGCTTTACCTCGATGAGCCGGGCAGAGGCGTCGTGCTTTCACAGGGATTGGCAGGCTTCCTCGGGCTGCATGCCGGCGACACCCTTATCCTTATCGGCCAGGGGTTCCATGGTGTGAGTGCCGCCGGCAAGTTCCCCGTGAGGGGGATACTTCACCTCCCTTCCCCCTTGCTCGACAACCAGGTGGTGTATATGAACCTGCCTTCGGCACAGGATTTCTTCGGCGCCGAAAACAGGATCACTTCCCTCTCTATCAGCCTGAAAGATCCTGACAAAATAGACCTTACCCTTACCGATCTGAAATCGGCGGTAAACCTTGAAAAATTCGAGGTCATGCCATGGGACGAGCTGATGGTGGAGGTTATGCAACAGCTCAGGGTCAAAACGGCCAGCGGCATGATCATCATCTCCATATTGTATATGATAGTGGGTTTCGGGATCTTCGGCACCGTGATCATGATGACCAACGAAAGGATAAAGGAGTTCGGTGTGATCGTCTCGGTGGGGATGCAGAAAAGCCGGCTTGCCACGATACTTGTGCTGGAGATGGTCTTTATTGGCCTCACCGGTGCATTGAGCGGCGTGGCCGGGGCGCTTCCCATCATGGCCTGGTACCATTTCAACCCCATACACCTATGGGGAAGCATGGCCCAGACATATATTGCCTATGGCATAGAACCCCTTCTCCCGTTAGCTCTGAAGCCAGGCTTTATCATATCCAATGTAGCAGTGGTTCTTGTCATCGTGCTGTTCACCTGTATTTTCCCGGTCCGCAGGGTTCTCAGGCTCAAAGTGGCTGAAGCCCTTCACAAATAATAATCGTATGATCTTTCTCATCGCATTCAGGAACATATGGAGGAACAAGGTCAGGAGCCTTATCGTGATCACGGCTATCACGCTGGGGCTGGCCGGCGGGCTCATGGCTGCCGCGGTCATGACAGGCATGATCGACCAGAAAGTGAGGTCGGTCATCAACACCGAGCTTTCGCATATACAACTCCACAACCCTTCCTTCCTGAAAAATTACGAAGCCCGTTATGTGATCGCCGAACCCGCTGAGCTGATGCGGAAAATTTCAGGATTACCGGGAGTAAAGTCGGTCTGCTCAAGGACCCGCCTCACAGGAATGGCTGCTTCCCCGAATTCGGCCACAGGCGTCCAGGTCATGGGAGTAGATCCCGAACAGGAAAGGTTGGTGACCAACCTGTATAAACTCATCCCCGACAGCAGCGGGGGCTGGTTCATTGGCGGCCGTAAAAACCAGGTCATGATCGGTTATAAGCTGGCCGAGAAACTGAAAGTAAGGCTGAAGTCCAAAATCGTTTTGAGGTTCCAGGGCACCGACGGCAACCTGAATGAAGCAGCCTTCAGCATTGGCGGGATCTTCGGCTCTTCCAACTCGGTGTTCGACGAAAGCACTGTCTTTGTAAAGAAAACCGACCTCGATGCCATCACGGGCGGCGACAGCGGGATCCACGAAATTGCAGTTCTGCTGAACGAAATAGGGTACATACCCCAGGTACAAGCCCGCCTGAAAAAACTTTTCCCTGCAAGCCTGGTACAGAACTGGATGGAGATCAAACCCGAAATGGGGCTGCTTACTTCGGTTATCGCCGTGGAAATCTATGTGATACTCGGGATCATCCTGTTCGCACTGGCTTTCGGCATCGTCAACACCATGCTGATGATAGTTTTCGAGCGCACGAGGGAGCTCGGGATGCTTATGGCTGTTGGGATGAGCAAGTCAAGGGTCTTTGGCATGATCATGCTCGAAACAATCTTCCTGACACTCATAGGAGGTGTAATCGGTATGGCGCTGGGCGCAGTGCTTATTGCTGTCCTGCACCGTTTCGGGATAGACCTCTCGGCCATGGCCAAAGGGCTCGCAGCTTACGGCGTCGATTCAAAGATTTACCCCTTCATCACCAGGGAATTTTATATCAACCTGACTATCATGATACTTTCCACCGGAGTGCTGGCGGCTATCATGCCCGCCCGCAAGGCCCTGCAGCTGAAACCGGTGGAAGCGATGCGGATTGAGTGATGTGGGATACGGGATACGAGATACGGGATACGAGATGCGGGATATGGAATGTAAAAAGCGAAGCAGCATACAAAAGCTGCCTTGGCTACAAGGAGCCTGGAAAATGAATAGAAACTACAATTAAAATAAATGCGACGCAGTAGGCGCAGCAGCGTTGTATGGCTGCGAGCGTATCGCGCAGCAGCGTTGTATGGCTGCGAGCCTAAGACACCGTAGCGGCGATGCAAAGATACGAGCGACATAATTAATAACGTGAGAATATGAACATCATCGAAATTAAAAACCTGAGCAAAGTATACGACGCAAAGACAATACCGGTATACGCACTCAACGGCGTGGACCTTTCCTTTAAACAGGGCGAATTCACCTGTATCGTAGGGCCTTCGGGGTCGGGCAAGACCACCCTGCTGAACCTCCTCGGCGGGCTCGACAGCCCCAGCTCAGGCGGGATCAGGATTGCAGATACCGATATCACTTCCCTTAAATCCAGGCAGCTCATCGATTTCAGGCTTAGAAATATCGGTTTTGTCTTCCAGTCGTTCAACCTCATCCCCGTACTAACCGCAAAAGAGAACGTTGAATTCATCATGCAGTTGCAGGGGGTAAAAAAAGACATGAGGGACAAACGCACGCTGGAACTGATGCAATCGGTGGGGCTGGGAGAAAAGATCAATACCCGGCCGGCCAAGCTTTCGGGCGGGCAGCAGCAGAGGGTCGCCGTTGCCAGGGCCCTGGCTTCAAAACCCAGATTCATCCTGGCCGATGAACCTACAGCAAACCTCGATTCGAAATCGGCCGAAAACCTGCTTGAGATCATGGAAAAACTGAACAGGGAAGAAAATATTACATTCATTTTCTCAACCCATGATTCAAGGGTCGTAGCAAAAGCCAGGAGGGTGGTCACACTTGAAGACGGTAAAATTGTCAGCGACATTTCAAAGAACTGAGCCCATTATGAAACCCGTTGCGGTTTATACCCTAACACTATTTTTTATCCTTCTGCTGACTGCGGATGGCATCTCACTGGGGAATCCTCCCGGCCCCCGCGCCAAGGCTTCATACTCGCAAACCGCCGACAGCGCCGGGCCCCTCGCAGCGGACTCATCCGCAGTGAAAAAAGAAAGATCCTGGTCATTCAACGGCTATGTGAAAGACATGCAAACGTTGATCGTTCATAAGATTGATGAACCGTGGGTGACCGATAATCTCATCCATAACCGTAATAATTTTAAATGGAATATCTCAAGAAGTTTCACTTTCTGCCTGCAGGAGAGGAACCGCTTCTACTGGGGGGACCTTACTGCGATAAGCCCCCAATACGCCGATTTCATTGCATATGACAATGGCCTGGTAAACATGTCGTGGAATATTTTTTCAGGGAAATCCTATGTCCTGAACATCGCAATTGACAGGATATGGCTCGATTACACCCGTGACAAATTCCAGGTCACCCTGGGCCGCCAGAGGATCAACTGGAGCCAGACTTTCGTTTGGAATCCCAACGATATTTTCAACACTTATTCATATTTTGATTTTGACTATGAAGAAAAGCCCGGCAGCGATGCAATCAGATTGCAGTATTTTACCAGCCCTTCGTCAAGGGTGGAAATCGCCGTCAAGGCCGATAAGGATAAAAAGGTCACGGCTGCAGGGCTTTATCGTTTCAATAAATGGAAATATGATTTCCAGGGACTGGCAGGGATTTATACCCAGAGTGACCTGGTGCTGGGCCTTGGATGGGCAGGCCAGATCGCAGGGGGAGGTTTTAAAGGGGAAATGAGCTGGTTCCAGCCACTCAAACATTTCGGGGACACAACAGGGGTATTTCTTTCTTCGATTGAATATGATTATACCTTTAGGAATTCCATCTTCCTGCAGTTTGAAGGATTTTACAACTCCAACCATACGAATTCAGCCAATGTCCTGGTCAACCAGTTCAATCCCGCGCTTTTGAATGCGAAGAACCCTTTCCTCACCGGCTTTTCGATGTTCGGCAATATCTCCTACCCTGTCACGCCACTGATCAGCATAGCCCTTGCAGGCATTTTCAATCCAACCAACAAAATGTACTTTATCATCCCCACCTTCACTTTTTCCCTCATGAATAACCTGGACCTGTCGCTGATCTCACAGACCTTCCAGACCTATGACCCGGCCATGGTCAGTTCATGCCAGACTTCGGTCTTCATCAGGCTGAAAGGTTCATTTTAATAGATTTTTATATTAAATTTGGTTTTGGGATCAACATACTGTTTTTTAACTTTGTGTTTATGAAGTCACATCCTGCCATTGTATTCACTGCAGCACTGCTATTTTCAGCAATCGGTCTTACGGCCCTTACAAACCCGGCTGTTGCTTATCATATATCGGGACAGGCAATTGGCAAGGACGGGCAAAAGCTTTCTTTGAGGATCCCCAGCCAGGATGAGGCAAACCGGCAAATAGTTGAAATAAAAGACGGAAAATTCGAATTCAGCGGCAGTAACCCGACCTGCGAAAAAGCAGTTATTTCATACGAGGAGGACCTGCTTGACAATGATGGTATAACTAAGATATTCCAGGTATTCCTGGAAAAAGAGGTTGAACTGACAGCCCTGCCTGACTCCCTTGGCATGTTTAAGTTTTTAAAAGGCAGGCTCAATATCGAAGCCGACAGCCTGAACCATAAATCCTGGGCCTATTATAAAGGGCTTGATTCACTTTACACCAGGGTGGTCAGGGCAGGTGAAGCCGGTAATATAAAAGAAAGTGACAGTTTATATAATCTGTATAAAAAACAGAATATTGAACGCAGTAAAAGGTTCTATGAGGAAAACCTTTTACCCATGGGCAATTCGATAATTACCGTGGAATATTTATATCAAAAATGCCTTAACAGCGACTATGGATTCGATGACGCTGTCATAGAGAACTATTTTTCCCACATCAATGTATCAATGCAAAATTCATTTTATTACAAGGGTATAGAAGAATATTTGAGGGGAAAAAAGATGATGCTTACCGGGAAGAAGTATATTGATACCCTCCTGCAGACCCCAGGCGGAAAATCTCTCAGGCTGTCATCCGCCGTCAAAGGAAAAACACTGGTACTGCTCGACTTCTGGGCATCATGGTGCAGCCGCTGCAGGTATCTTACAACCCAGCTTACCGGTCCTTATCAAAAATACAAGTCGAAAGGATTTGAAATAGTCAGCATTTCGATAGATGAAAACAGCAAGAACTGGTTGAGGGCAAATGCGAATGACAGTATCCCCTGGATAAGCCTGAGGGCGGAACCTGACATCCATATTACTATGCTTTATAATACAAATTCTCTTCCGCTGACACTGCTGGTTGATCAGAATGGAGTTATAATTGCCAAAAATATCAAGCGGGAGGAGTTGATAAAAATCCTTGACTCGTTGCCATGAAAAAGTTTTCCATACCTGCTGTATTAATTACAGCTCTTTTTTACCTGGATGGACTGTTGCCGGTTTTCGCCCAGCAGCCGGAGTTCACCAGGGTATTTTACGATCCCTTGCCCGGCAGATCCGCCCAGGTTTATTGCGCAGCTCCAACCACCGATGGCAATTACTTTATAGGGGGCTATAAAGACCACCGGCCTTCTGCCATAAAAATGGATCCCTCGGGAAATATTATCTGGGGAAGGAGTTACAGTGATACGACAGGAAACATATTCTGTGTAACACCTACGAATGACGGGCATTTCCTCCTGGCCGGCAACATCACTAATTATAACGGTGCCCAATCGGAATTGCTGTTTATTAAAATAAACCAGGATGGTGACACTGCCTGGTCTAAACTAATTAACATGGGGCAGTCTGCCTCTGCATTTTTCATCAGCCAAACCAGCGACAACGGGTTTATAAGCGGGGGCTTTTTTGAGGACAACGCCCCCCCCTATCCCAAGGCTTTTGTATTGAAACTGGATTCCCAGGGTAACTTAAGCTGGTGCAGGGGATTCTCCTCAGGGAATTACAATAACACTGCTTTCGCTGCAGTTGAACTCCCCGACGGAAATTACATCATCACGGGCTCTGTAGGAAATGGCAGCGGGTATTCAAGCAGCTTTCTTCTGATGAAACTAAGCTCTTCAGGTGAAATTGTCTGGTCCAAAAAACATTTTATTTCAAATAACTACCAGTCAAAAGGCAATGACCTGTTAGTGCTGCCCGACGGGATCTTATCCTATTTTACCGACTATACCAGTTCAATGGCCCTGATGAAAACCGACACATCGGGCAACGTAATCTGGTCAAAGGATGTAGGGCATGATGGGTCATTGGTATATTCCAGGCCGGGTGGAAAAATGTGTAAGACGGCCGGCGGGGGCTACCTCCTTATGAATGCGGCCGAATTCTTTGGTCCGATCGGTTCTTTGGTAAAAGTCGATTCAAATGCTGATCCGGTCTGGGCAAAGAATATCTGGTTCCTGCCAAGCCTGGCGCTCGAGGCATATGACAGCGGTATTATCGCGTTGGGGAACGGACCTATTATGGGTGTACGGATGAGCCCGACCTATAATCCCCAGATCGGGATAATTAAAATGAACTCTTCGGGGAGCAGCAGTTATTGCGTTGAGTCCAACTCATTTCTCAACACCCCTGCACAGGCCGCAATGGTCAATGTTGACCTGGCAACGACGGTGGCGGGAATTGAAAGTGATTTTCATCCCCCCGTTTACAGCTTCACACTTCAGTCTGACACCGGCTGTGTCGCATTTACAGGTGGCATGGCTGAGACTGCCCCGGCCGATCCCTTAACAATAATCCCTAACCCTTCCAACGGGGATTTGCATTTTGAGTTCAACACCCGGGCCGGAATTGATATAACCAGCCTGAGTGTTTACAATTCCGTCGGAGAAAGGATCTTCAGTAAATATGGAATAAGAAAAGAGGAACCGGGCATGAACCTTACCTTCCTCCCGAACGGGATTTATGAAGTAATGATTGTCGCAGGCGGAAGGGTTTATTCCCAAAAGGTCCTCATCATTCATTAGGCCCACCGGGGCCCTGGCATTTTAAATGCCTGAATACAAACATATTTCGCTTACTTTTGAAATGCTTTTAATTTAAATTATCCAAATGAAAATAAAACCTGTAATAACGGGAACAACCGGGATGGTTGGCAAAGGTGTCCTTCTTGAATGTCTCGACAGCCCTGATGTTGAATCAGTACTGGTGATAAACCGCAAATCTTTGGGCTTGAAGCATCCTAAACTGAAGGAAGTCCTGCATAGTGATTTTTTCGACCTTTCGCCTGTCGCATCTGAAATGAAAGGGTATGATTCCTGCTTTTTCTGCCTTGGTGTGTCTTCGGCAGGTATGAAGGAAGAGGAATACACCCGTCTGACATACGGGCTGACGCTGACTTTTGCAAAAACATTCATTTCACAGAACCCCGGTTCGGTGTTTTGCTACGTTTCAGGCGCCGGAACTGATTCTTCAGAAAAAGGAAAGGTTATGTGGGCCAGGGTCAAAGGCCGGACCGAAAATGCCTTGCTTGCACTGCCGTTCAAAGCCGCTTACATGTTCAGGCCCGGGTTTATCGAACCATTAAAAGGCATAAGGTCAGCCACGAAACTGTATAACACGCTTTACATAATCCTCAGGCCGTTTTTCCCAATCTTCAGGGCCATGCCAAAATACGCGACAGATACAGTAAGAGTTGGCCAGGCCATGATCAATGTCGCCCTTGGTGGTTATGGGAAAAACCATCTTGAATGTACCGATATAAACACCATTGCAAAAAAATAATTTATGAAAACAAAGATTTTCTTCGGACTGCTTGGTTTTTCAGTCCTGGCCCTCCTCCTTTTTACAGGATGTGCACATCGCGAGATCGTGACCCATTGCCTGCAGGGGCATACTTATGGTTTCTGGGGCGGTTTATGGCACGGGCTGATCTCTCCTTTTGACCTGATAGGGATGTTAATCTATGATGACGTAACCGTTTTCGCCCAGAATAATAACGGCGCATGGTACTCCTTTGGCTTTATCCTCGGCGGAGGTGGCTGGGGCCTCCTCGGCGGGAACAGGTTGGGAAGGAAATAACAAACGAACCGGCCATCCATTGTTATGGGAAGTCTTTCTCAAACCGGCATTGAGCAGATTGTACAAAAACACCTGCTCCCTTCCTCACATTTCATTTATGGGTTTGCCGATCTCCGGGGCTTACTTATCCCGGAGTTCGCGGGATTTTCTTCAGGCATATCCATAGGAAAGAAGCTTGATGACAACATCCTGGATTCTATTGAAACCGGTCCAACCCTTGGGTACTATGAGCATTACAGGGAAATGAACCTGGCGCTGGAACAGATCATCGATGCCATCTGCGTTGATTTGAGACAAAATAAGGTCAATTGCATGAAAGTGTCGCCAACGGTGGTCATGACCAGCGAAGAATTCAGGCCCTACCTGAAAGAACTGCGGTATAAGCTGTCTCATAAAATGGTGGCAACAAGGGCCGGCCTGGGATGGATAGGTAAAACCGACCTGTTTGTCTCAAAAGCTTTCGGACCCCGGCTCAGGCTGGCAAGCATACTTATTGACCGGAAACTTAAATCCGAAAACAGGCCCATTGATAAAAGCCGCTGCGGGAGCTGTACAGTCTGCGTTGATAAGTGCCCGGCGCATGCCGCAAACGGCCGGTTATGGGATATTCATACCGACCGGGACCTTTTTCTCGATGCGGAAAAATGCCGTGAACAATGCGGACGGTTTGGGATGGAGCTTTTTATGAATGAAACCAGGATATGCGGGATTTGTGTTTCGGTTTGCCCACCGGGAAGAAACCGGCAACCGGTCTGACATTGACGGTTGAACCCTGGGAAGAAACCGTTAACCGGTCTGAAATTTACGGTTGGACGCTGTATCCGGGTAACTTCAATTAAATTCCTTCATTGCTGCAAACCAATTAGCGGAGTTCTTTCGTTTCCCGATAAAATCCTTAAATTTATCTCCTCAAAACTTAAAACCACAACCATGAAAAAAACAACTGCATTATTTTGTTTGATTTTTACGCTTAGCCTGATAAGTCCTATGCTTGCCAAAGCCGCAAACGGGCATTTTGAAGGCGTTATCACCTATAGTATCAGCTTCCCAAACAGCACCCTGCCTGCTGATCAGCTTGCCATGTTCCCAAAGGAATCCATTGTTTCGGTAAAAGGTAACAATTCCCGGAATGAATCAGCATCGGCTATGGGGAATATGATTGAGATCACTAATTACGATAAGAAGTTCACGGTGACACTTCTTGATATGATGGGTAAAAAACTGGCTATCAAAAAGACCCTTGATGAAATTAATAATGATTTAGGGAAACAACCCAAGCCCTCAATCCAGGTAACGACTGAGACCAGGGATATTGCAGGTTACCATTGCAAAAAAGCAATTATCACATTGGAGAAAGACGGAAAGAAAACCACTTTTGATGTATGGTATACCGGCGAACTTGGCGGCAGGGAAAGTAATTTCGGGAATCCTCTCTACCAGGATATCGATGGCATGCTTATGGAATTCTCCTTCCAGGAACGGACCCTCACGATGAAATATTCGGTTACAAAAGTCGAGAAAAAGGCTTTATCCGACAGCATCTTCGAGATCCCTGCCGATTTTAAACTCACGACCCAGGAAGAACTTAAAAGCATGTTCGGCGGGGGGATGTAAACAATTTCTGAATAATTCAACCAAATGCTGTTAATACGGCATATTGTTATTTATAGTCTCCTTGTTTGTTCTCTGTCTGCACTGTCACAGCAGGCTTACAAGGGATTGGTATTTGATGTGAAGACCCGTGAGCCTGTCCCTTATGCCACAATCAGGCTGCTGGGCAAAGAAAGCGGGATGATCGCCAATGAGGATGGCAGGTACTATCTGCCTGCCAGTGTTTTTCTCAAAACAGATACAATACTCGTCACCTGCGTGGGATATAACAGCAGGAAGATCCCAGTCAGGGTTTTAAAGGACTCTGCCAATATCGGTTTGAATCCGATGGTTTACAACCTGAAGGAAATCAGCATTGTTGCAAAAGGACAGCCGGACTACTTATATCATTTGTTTTACGATGCCTGCCAGAAGTACCGGAAAACCGATGAGAAATTATTCACAAAGGCATATTTCACATTCCTGAGTGAATGCAATGGAGAACCACTTGAGCTCATTGAGACATATTTTAATGCCTCGGTTTCAACGGCAGCCGGCATAGATCAGCTGGTACCTAAAAACGGGAGAATCGGGTTGACACTCAGAAATTTCTGGAGCCTTAACACAACTGACATTTTCAGGCACCTGTTTCCATTTGCCAGTGGCGGGCATTATACAATCCCGATGTCGGCAGGGAATTTCAGTTTTCACCGGTTCAAAGACCTTTACTATGTAAACCTGGTAAAACATTCAGGTGAAGGAAAAAACATCAATTATGTGCTCAGGCTTGTCCCGAAGTCCGACAGTGTTAAGCTGTTTGAGAGCACGGTCTGGCTTAATGAAAGTGAAAACACAATTGACCGCATTGACAATTCGGTCAGGAATATTGATTTTTATTATCTCCGCACTCCTGTCCAGGGCGACCGGGTTGATTCGGTAAACCTGGCATGGTCGGTTGTCTTTGACAATTCCGATAAAGAACATCCGAAAGTAGCCAGGATGTCGCTGGATTACTCCCTTCAGTATCTTGAAAAAATTGACAACCGTAAGACCGACCTCTCGGCTAACGCTGAACTCCTGTTTTATGATTTCAGCAAACCTTATCTTAACACCCTGGGTTATTTAGGGGACCAGCCGAACGACTACCAGAGGGTAATGAGCATACCCTATGATTCTGTATTCTGGATAAATCCGGGGATAACCCCCGAAAGCAGGAAACAAACACAGTTCAGGAACTTTTTCAGGTCTAACGGAGTATTGCTGAATTATTCCCCCGGGCTGAACAGTTATGTAAGGTCAGTGTATATTCCCTGGACCGCCGAACGCAACCTGGAATTTTATGAGCTTGGGACATCCCCCCCTGTATCAAAAAGAGTCTACATCCCAAGCGGTTCCGGCAATAACGATCCTATGAAAGGTTCACGGATCCTGGGTTTAATCCTTATCAATCCGGTTGAAGTCAGCGACAGCCTTCACCTGAGTTCCGTAACCCTGGTCAATGCCCGGGCATCCTATATGAGTGAAAGGCAGAGTTACAGGGCAACAGCTTTTATGAATGTCATCTTTGACCTGTACGAACTGAAAAGGCGGGAGATTTTAAACCGGTTTCATACCATGCAATATGGGGCCGGGACCCCCTGGAACGAATTCAGGAACCTATACGAAAAAGAACTCGGCAACCTACGCGACAGCGTACTCCTTTTTTATAAGGAAAGCTGGGAGGGGACAAATGTGGATATGATTGTGCAATGGTATGACCTTGTTTCAGCGAAACTCAATGTAAAACGAACAGCCCTCATCCAAAGAATGATAATTGAAGACCAGGAAAAAAAGAAGCGAAAAAAAACAAAACCCTGATTACCATACTTTAACCCGGATATCAATTTACTTCAGGCTTGATAATACCTGAAAGCGACCTCACTTGCCAGTTTTATGGCTTTCTGCAAGGTCTCTATATTAAAAGGTTTGCTTACGTAACCATCCATCCCGGCATCCAGGTACAATTCGCGGTCGCCTTTCATTGCATTTGCGGTAAGAGCAATAATGGGAACATGCGCTGAGATGCTCTTTTCCAGGTTACGGATTGCCTTTGCAACCTGGTACCCATCCATCACTGGCATTTGAATATCAAGAATGATCAGATCAAATTTGTTTGCAGTGAACTCCTCAAGCGCCGACTGTCCGTTATCAACAAGTTTGACATCAAAACCCATCCGTTTCAACTGAAAGCTGACGATTTTCTGGTTGATCAGGTTATCTTCGGCTACCAGGACTTTTTTTCCGGTAAATAAATTATCGAAAAACTCATCAGTTTTATTGGGGGACTGGGCCCTGGGCGAACTCAGTTCAAAAGGCAGATTAAACCAAAACGTTGACCCCTTTCCATGCACGCTCTCAACCCCTATCTCCCCTCCAAGCAGGTCGGTGAGCTTCTTGCAGATCGAAAGCCCCAATCCGGTGCCGGATATAAGTTTGTGCTGCTTTTGCCTTATCCTTGAAAATACCCTGAATAAAGAATTTAACGCCTCCGGCGGAATCCCGATTCCGGTGTCTTTAACTTCAAACCTGAGCAAGGCATGATCTATCGTACGGTTCAGGAGACTGATATGGATGCTTATTCCACCATGGTCGGTGAACTTAACTGCATTGTTTACCAGGTTTATGATAATCTGCCTGAGCCTTTGTGAATCTCCAACAAGATGGTTAGGGACATTGTCACTGATGCTCACCTTAAAATCAAGGGATTTTTCCAGGGCTTTCATGTTCAGCATCTGAAAAACGTCCTCCAACACCCTCTCAAGCATGAAAGGGTGAAAATCCAGTTCCATTTTTCCGGCCTCAATAGCCGAAAAATCAAGAAGGTCATTGACAAGGACAAGGAGGTTTTCGGCCGAAGAAACAATACCTTTTAAAAGCTCCGACTGGTTCTCGTCAAGGGAGGTGTTTCTAAGTATTTCGGCAAGGCCGAGAATACCGTTCATCGGAGTTCTGAACTCATGGGAAATGCTGGCAATAAACTCGTTCTTTGCCATGGTCCCGGCTTCGGCGAGTTCCTTGGCGTATTTTAATTCAGATTCATAATGCTTACGCTCCGTAATATCCCATGAAATCCCGATGAGGCCGATGATCTGGCCGGCAGTACTGCGGATAGGGGCAAGATTTGTATTGACCCAGAGTAATCTTCCCATGAACTCCAATTCCTCTTCAATATCATAAACAGCTGTCCCGGAATCAATTACTTTTTGTTCTGTTTCAATGTACCCGTTGCTCTTGTAATTATATAAAATGTCTTTAAGACTTTTCCCCTGGATTTTTTCGGCAGGGACACCAACAAGTTCTGCAAAACTCTGGTTTACAAGAATGTAATTTAGTTTTACATCCTTGAAATAAACATACGCCGGAATGGTGGAAAGAATGGTGGAAAGCTCTTCAGCCCTGACTTTAAGGTTTTCTGAAACTTTTTTCAGGTCTGCGGAAGTACGTGTCAACAGGGAAGACAGTATATTCTTTTCCTTATTTGAACGTTCATATTTGAATTTCAGCTTTGAATATTCCGATCCGACCAGTGACAGTTCTTCCTGCACTTTATCCCAGTATTGTGTAAACTCCTCCGGCGATCGAAGTCTCCGCAGATCATCAATCAGCAGTTGAAAATCCACCGACATGCTATTTTTCCTTTAATGAAACCAGGGTGAAGGTCTGGTTGTAAAAATCACATGAACTCTTATAATTGTTCCCGATCTCTCCATAAGTAAAAAATCCAATCAGTGGTTTTTCCCATTTCATCCATGCTTCTTCCATCTCCTCTGATATTGTTGGGCCTAAGGCAATATGCCTTGCCATGCATGAGAAAAGTACCAGGAGGTCTGTCGCGGAATTATATTGATAAAATTCGTTAACCTTTTTCCTTGTGTATTCCACGATCTCAAAACCGGGGGAGCTCGAGAAGGTCACAACGGCTTCATTGGGGACGGTACCGGCAAAGATGAGAGCTTTCTTCTCCCTGTCAACATTAAGCACGGCTCTCAGTATGAAATCTGGATCATTTTTCCTGATCAGCAAAGGGTATTCAACTCCGATTTCAGGCAGGTCCTCATCGTTAACATTCAGATAATGCTTATAAACATCAAGGGCAGGCTGATTATCTATTGTATATACAACATTACCCTCGGCGCTTGTGATGATCTTATCGGCGCCGATACTGACCCAGCCGCTGGTTGCAATTCCCTGAACATCATAAGCCGATTTATCAAGGACCAGGAGTACCGCCCCGTTTGATTCTAAGGAATCCTCCGTAAAAACAAATGTTTCTTTAAAATGGGCATCGTCGCCTGCCAGTCCACCGTACATGGTGATATTCCGTCCTGCTGTCTCCTGGATCCCACGCACCAGCTGCTCCCCGTCAATCGTAAGCCCGCTGGCAACAACCAGGATTGCCGGTTCCTTGTATGCTTTTGCAGCCCATGTACCGGCTGACATCCCAAGTTCAAATGAAGTCAGCCCTTTGCCGTTGAATAGCTGAAGATCGAATGTACCCGGTTTCAGTTCCAGCATGGAACAAACCAGGCCCCCCTCGCTGATGGTTTTCCCGTCGGTGTCATAAAGGAATTCACCGCAGGAACTGCTGCCGAATACACTGACCCCTTTGGGGCCCAGGAATGAGATAATTTCAGCCAGGCGGAGTTCAACAGATGAAAAAATTATCGCTGCATTAGGGCGCAACCCGTTGTCAGTAATCTGATCCCAGCATTGCTGGAAGCCTTTGACCGAATTTGTGCTGAATGTTTTTACCTGCATAAGCGGTTTTATTGATTTTTCTCTATTATTAGTGCCCCCTCGGAGTACTTTTCGGATCTCATCACCTGGCCATTCTCTTCATAAAATGTCCAGGTACCATCCTTGTGACCGGCCTTATATGCTCCTGACAGATTGACCTGTCCACCGGGGTAATAAGCAACGAAAGGGCCATCATTCTCATCATTGGAATACCAACCTTTAAATTTCATCTTCCCGTCTTCAAAATACTGGATCCACTCCCCTTCCTTTTTGCCTTGTCGATAATTAACCACTTCGGCTATGCTGCCATTGGGATAAAATGTTTCAGAGGTTCCGTTTTTCAATCCCGAGGAATAAGTTTCTTCCGATAACATCGCACCGTCATAGTCGCTGTAATATTTCCATGTGCTGTCCTTTTTTTCATTCCTGTAGTTGCCTTCAGCTATCTTGCGTCCATTCTCAGAATAAGAAACAGTTCTCACCGTTTTTCCATCACCGGTAAATTCAGAAACCGTTTTAAGTTTGCCGTCTGCATAATAATACCTGAATTCTCCATAAGGGATGCCATTTTTGAATTGCCCGTCATATATTTTATGTCCGTCCTTGTCTGATTTTCTCCAGGCCCCCTGCCTGAGGCCGGAGGCATCTGTAAAGTTAATGCCTTCCTGGCCGAAAGCAAGAAAATTCATTACTAAAAGGAGAAAAAGCAAGATCAGGCGGTTCATCATGAAACAGCTAAAAGATTACATTTGCAAAATAAACAATTTTTAGTGAATTCACTACCATCAAGAGTATTTGAGGCTGCAGTAAATGAACTGGCTAAACTTCCCGGTATCGGAAGGAAGACCGCTCTCAGGATGGCCCTGCACCTCCTGAAATCAAGAAAGGAAGACGCCGAGTCCTTCGGCATGTCCATAATCCGCATGCATAATGAGATCCGTTACTGCCTGGAGTGCGGGAACATAAGTGACGCAGAGCTTTGCTCAATATGCGGGAGCCCTAAGCGCGATAAATCAACAGTTTGCGTGGTTGAGGATATCCGCGACGTCATTGCTGTTGAAAATACCGGTCAGTACACAGGCGTTTATCATGTCCTTGGCGGGATCATCTCACCTATGGAAAATATCGGCCCTGATGACCTGAACATAGCCGGGCTTGTAGAAAAAGTTGAATCAGGCCGGGTAACGGAGGTGATCCTGGCCCTGCCCACCACCATTGAAGGGGATACAACGAATTTTTACCTTTACAAAAAACTGCATGCTTCAAGCATCCCGGTTACCACTATTGCCCGCGGAATTTCTGTAGGGGACGAACTGGAGCACACCGACGAAGTCACGCTGGGGCGTTCAATTATAAACCGTACCCCTTACGAGAATACTATTCAGAGAAAAAATCAGTAAGCATTATTCCATGCTGAAGAGCTGGAGCTGGCTAACTTTTGAGGAGACATGGTTCACCTCCAGGTTCTCATAGTTCTCAAGCAGCGGGCGGATCGCTTTTTTAATGATCTTATTCGGAGTACTCTTCCTGGATTTGCAGAAATTCATCAGGGATTTTTTCTGGCGTGCAGAGATGGTGATCGTCACCTGCTTGTATTTCACTGCCTTTTTTTTCTTTTTCTTACTCATTTCCCTTGGTGATCTCCTCAACATCATGCATCAGTTTCAATGCAAGATGATCAGCCTTTTCCTGCATGTTGCTTTCTGCGTATATCCTTACGATGGGTTCGGTATTTGACTTTCGGAGGTGGACCCATTCCCCGTCAAAATGAATTTTAATCCCATCGATAGCTGAAACCGGGCGGTTCTTATAACGTACGGCAATCTTTTTCAGGATATTGTCAATATCCATTTCCGAAGTAACATTGATTTTATTCTTGGAAATAAAATAGTTCTGGTACTGATCCCGGAGCTGTGAACAGTTTTTACCCGAGCGGGCCAGGTAGGATAAAAACAAGGCAATCCCGACAAGGGCATCCCTTCCGTAATGCAATTCAGGGTAAATTACTCCGCCGTTTCCTTCACCACCTATCACGGCATGGTGCTTTTTCATGCATTCCACCACATTGACCTCCCCCACGGCCGAGGCAAAGTATTTTCCACCATGCTTTTCGGTAACTACTTTAAGTGCCTGGGTGGAGGAAAGGTTTGATACGGTATTACCTTCTTTATAACCCAGGATATAGTCAGCCACGGCAACAAGAGTATACTCTTCCCCAAATGGCTCGCCAAGCTGGTTTACAATGGCAAGGCGGTCAACATCAGGGTCAACTGCAAACCCGACATCCGCCTTGTTCTTAACTATAATTTCACAAAGATCCCCTATGTTTTCAGAAAGAGGTTCCGGGTTATGGGCAAAATCCCCGGTTGGATCGCAAAACAGCGGAATTATTTTATGTACTCCCAACTCATGAAGTAACAAGGGTACCGCAATGCCTCCCGAACTGTTTACAGCATCGATGACGACCGTAAGATGAGCCTTTTTAATCGCCTCTGTATCAACGAGTTCAAGTTCAAGTATTTTCTCAATATGCTTTTCAATGCAGGAATCGTCGGATGAACAAATCCCCAGGTTCCTGACTTCGGCAAATTTATAGTCTTTCCTGGCCGACAGTTCGAGTATCTTTTCTCCATCGGCAGCCGTCAGGAACTCCCCTTTAGAATTCAACAGTTTCAACGCATTCCACTGGATGGGATTGTGGCTTGCCGTCAGGATGATCCCTCCGTCGGCATTATGAAAACCTATTGCCAGCTCGGTGGTAGGTGTCGTAGTAAGGCCGATATCAATAATGTCGACTCCGCAAGACATCAAGGTTCCGCAAACCAGGTGATTGACCATCTCACCTGAAATCCTCGCATCCCTGCCGACAATGATCAGGGGAGCGTCTTTCCTGCAATCTTCTTTGACCCATTGCGCAAAGGCACAGGAAAATTTCAGGATGTCAACCGGAGTAAGCCCCAGCCCTTCCTTTCCACCAATGGTTCCGCGTATTCCACTAATCGAACTGATTAAAGTCATAGAATATATTTTTCAATTTATTTCCAGGCTATTTATTTGCCGGTTTTTTTTTAACGGCTCGGGCAGGCTTTTTGCCGGAAGTCTTGCTCAATTTCACCTTCTCTCTTATCCTGTAAAGAGCTTGCCCGTCCTTCTTGCTTTCAATCACCTCGTATTTTCGCTCTATATCCTCGATACCGGTACACTTCCAGTCTTGTAATTTGGATATCCAGTCGGGACGGTCTATAAATGCCTCGCTGAGGTTTGCCGGGCTCAGGTTTGTCCCTCTCATATCGGCATTGCTAAGGTCTGATTTGCTAAGGTCTGATTTACTCAGGTTGGCCTCACTCAGGTTTGCACCGCTAAGGTTCGCCCCGGTTAGGTTTGTGCCGCTGAGAATTGCACCGCCGAGGTTGACCTTACTGAGGTTAGCCCCGCTCAGATTAGTCCTGATAAGCAGGGCCCAGCCCATTTTCGCTCCGGTAAGGCAGGAATTTTCCAGGTTGGCCTCACTCAGGTTTGCATCGTTCATGTATACCTCGGTAAGATCGGCCTCACTAAGGTCGGCCCCGCTCAGGTCGGCCTCGCTCATGATTGCCAGCCTGAATGTTGCCCCGCTGAGATCAGCCCCTTTGAGGTCAGCTTTACTCAAAGAAGCTTTGCTCAGTTCAGCTCTGCTCAGATTGGCCTCACTCAGGTTTGTCCTGATAAGAAGCGCCCCTCTCAGGTTGGCCTGGCTCAGGTTGGCCTTACTCATGTCGGCCTCGCTCAGATTTGTTCCCCTGAGATTGGACCCTGCAAGGTTGGCGCCATTCAGGTTTGCCTTGCTTAAATTCACTGCCCTGAGATCAGCCCGGCTAAGATCGGCCCTGTTCAGGTTTGCATTACTCAGGTTTGCCTCCCCCAGGTATGCTTCACAAAGATTTGCACCATTCAGGTTTGTTCCATTGAAATCGGTTTCACTCAGGTTTGCCTTACTCAGGTTTGATCCTTTCAGGTTTGCCTTTCCTAAGGTCGCCTTGCTCAGGTTTGCCGAACTCAGGTCAGCCCCTTTGATATATGCCCCCCTCAGGTCAGCCCCCCTCAGGTCGGCTCCCCTCAGGTCGGCCAGGCTTAAATCGGCTCCCCTCAGGCTTGCCCCTTTCAGGTTCGACTTGCTGAGATTAACCGCCTTCAGGTCGGCACCCCTCAGATCGGCCCCTTTCAGAATAGCCCTCTGGAGATAGCTCTCGTGCAAATCTGCAGGTATATCTTTATAAATTACTCTTTCTGTTTCATCGGCAACCAGGAGATTCAAAATATTTTGAATCTTAAAACTGGGCCTCTCCCGCATGCGGTATTCTTCCTCTGAAGTCACTTTGCGCACAAACGAACATAAATTGTCAAAAACAGTCGGACGAAATTCTTCCGAATGTTTTGCAATACGATGCAACTTGCTAATTGCCTCAAGATTAACAGTTTCATTGATATTGTCAAGCTCTTCGACAATGTATTTAATGTCCTGGGGCGCCCGTAATGACCTATCCATATGCGTATATTTAATTCGAACGTCGAGTGAATTATGCCTCAAAGATATAATTATTTATCAACAGGATTACAATTTGAACTTAAACCAATTAGCAAAATCAGCTTATGAAACCTCCGGCCTTAGCCCCTGTTTAAAGATCCTGTTTTCAAAAATTTCCAGTGCCTGAAAAATAATGCAGCTGCCCCAATAAGCCAGCGCATGCCGGAATTTACTATTTTTGCATGGAATTTGCTTATTGCGCTTCTCTGAGGTAATATTTATGGAAGATCCTTTTGAATCACAGTTCGACCCTGAGCTGATTGCCCTTGTAAGGAATTATGAGGACATGATCAACCATAAGGAACAGCATTTTTTTGATGTTTTTGAATACGAAGATATTATTGACTACTATCTTTATCTCAACGACCTCCCCTCTGCCCTTCAATGCCTGAAAAAAGCACTGCGACAGCACCAGAATAACCCATTGATCCTTCTTAAACAGGTGCAGTATTTCATCCATACAAAGAAAGACCATGAAGCACTGACCCTCCTTGAGGAACTCGATCATTCCGAGGCTTCCGATTCTGAATTCCAGGTCCAGAAAGGGAACCTGTACAGCCAGCTCGAACGTTCCGAGAAAGCAATTCAGTCTTACAAGAATGCATTGGAAAGCAGCGAGGACCAGGATGACATTTACGTTAGCCTGGCCTTTGAATATGAGAACCTTGGAAAATATAAGCAAGCCATCAAATATCTTACAGAGGCGATCAGGATAAATCCTGAGAACGAAGCCGCTTTGTTTGAAATCTCATTTTGTTTTGAGATCACAAGGCAATCCGAAAACTGTATTCATTTCTTTAAAACCTTCCTCGACGACCATCCCTATTCAAAGGTCTCCTGGTTCAACCTGGGTGTTGCTTACGGGAATATGGAAGAGTTTGATAAATCGGTAGAAGCTTATGATTATGCCATTGCAATTGACGAATCCTTCTCTTCCGCCTATTTTAACAAAGCCAATTGCTATGCGAATGCCGGCATGTTTGAAAAGGCTATCCAAACTTACCTGGAGACCTTGTATTATGAAGACCCTGAACCTTTAACCTATTATTATATAGGTGAGTGCTATGAAAAGCTCTGCCAGTTCGATTACGCCATTGACTATTACAAGAAAGCGATCACCCTTGACAGTGATTTTGCCGATGCATGGATGGGAATAGGGATAGCCTATGATGAACTTGGGAAACCCCAGACCTCACTCTCATATATAAGGAAAGCAATTAAATTATCCCCGGTAGTACCTGAATACTGGTCGATGCTTGGCGACATGTACATCAAATTAAACCGTTTTGACGAAGGGGTACCTGCTTACAGGAAAGCAATTGAACTGAATCCCGATGACCCGGATGTCTGGCTTGACCTTTCTGTTGCCTATGCCGATGTAAAGCTCCACCAGGAAGCTTATGATGTACTTCTTGAAGGCCTTAAATACCATGATGAGAATCCTGATTTTTTCTTCGGGATGGCCTATTACCTTTTCCTGCTGGGCAAACCTAAGCAAGCTAACGAAACCCTTTCAAAAGCCCTGGGGATGGACTTTAACGGGTATAAGCGTTTGTTTACCATGTTCCCCGAAGCCCAGCAGCATCCTGCCGTTATTGAAATTATTGAAGCCCATAAAAAATAAAAACTATGATGAACATTGACCTTCCTTTTTTACCTGAACGATCATTAAAACCGCGTCAGAACGGAATTGCCATGGTAATGGATAAAAGTCTCAGCGTGCGTGAAGCCGAAGACCTCGTATCTGTTGGCAGTGAATTTATAGATTACGTCAAGCTCGGTTTTGGCACATCACTGGTTACCCGTGACCTGCAAAAGAAAATCAAAGTATATAAGGAAGGTGGTCTCAAAGTTTATCTCGGCGGAACCCTTTTTGAAGCCTTTTTCATTCGGGACCGCTTTGACGATTACAGGAAATACATTGACCAGCTGGGTCTTGATACCGTTGAGATCTCCGATGGTTCGATGAATATCGACCATGATGTCAAATGCGAACACATCAACATCCTTTCCAGGCAGTATACTGTTCTCTCGGAAGTCGGTTCCAAGGAATCAGGCATCCTGATATCACCGAGCAAATGGATTGAGATGATGCAGAAGGAATTGCAGGCCGGCTCCTTCAAGGTCATCGGGGAAGCAAGGGAAAGCGGTAATGTAGGCATTTACAGGCCTACTGGAAAAGCCCATGTGGCCCTGATCAATAAAATCCTCAGCAAAGTCGACATCCAGAAGATCATCTGGGAAGCCCCGCTTAAATCACAGCAGGTTTGGTTTATCAAGCATTTTGGAGCTAACGTGAACCTCGGGAATATACCTCCTTCAGAAATTATTCCATTGGAAACATTGAGACTCGGGCTGAGGGGAGATACATTTTTCCAGTTCCTTCCCGAAAAACTGAAAAAGTTTCAGCAGGTTTGAACATACGGTACCACAGGTTCGGACTGATCGGTTATCCCCTTGAACACTCCGCTTCAGCCCTGTATTTTGCGAAAAAGTTTGAGCGGGAGGGATTGACAGATTATTCATATTCCCTCTTCCCTTTATTGTCGGCGGATGAGGTAAGGCCTTTGATCTCAAACACGCCCGGCCTGCAAGGTTTTAATGTCACAATACCCCATAAACAAAGCATCATCCAATTTCTTGACTATCTCGATCCATTGGCCAGGGAAATCGGGGCCGTTAATACGGTTATAATAAATCGTTCCGGCCCTGAGGTTAAACTCAGGGGTTACAACACCGATGCCGGAGGATTTAAAAATTCCCTTAACCCTGATTTTAATCATACCCACGCCCTCATACTTGGAACAGGTGGATCATCCAGGGCCATCGCTTATATTCTGAAGGAGATGGGGGTTGAAATACTGAATGTTTCGAGGACAAAAAAGGATGTGCTGACAATCAGGTATGATGAACTCACCTCCGCACTGCTTGAGAAGTTCACCTTTATTGTCAATTGCACGCCGGCCGGAATGATTCCCGATACAGGCTCGGCCCCTCCCCTGCCTTTCGCCCTGCTGGGCCCCCGCCATTTTGTTTATGACCTTATCTACAAGCCCGCTGAAACAAAACTCCTGCGCCTGGCGCGTGAATCAGGCGCCAGCACCCAGAATGGGTTTCGTATGCTGGAACTTCAGGCGGAACTCTCATTTGCAATATGGATGAACGCGTCGAATGACTGTTTACCGGTGACTGGTGAACAGTGATTCGTGACTGGTGACTGGTGACTGGTGACTACTACTTCATGGCTCATGGCTCATGGCTCATGGCTGCCAACTGCGAAACAGTTCACTCTTTCTTCCCAGGTTCCCCGGTACGTATGACCTCAATCTGCAAATGCGCCACCATGGCAGCAACCGCGCCGACCGCAGCCAGCATCGGGGCAATAAGAGCCCCTATAACACCAACGGTTACAGGGATCTCCAGGTAAACCTTCCCTGTTTCGTCCTTGATGATGAGCCTTCTCACATTGCCTTCGTGAATGAGCTCTTTGACTTTTTCAACAAGTTCTTCACCTTTTACCCAGAATTCTTCTTTTATATTTTCCATAAAGGTTTTATTTTATTGTCAGTTTGACGAATCCGCTCCTGCATTGTTACATCTGGATTAAAACTACTTCAATAACATCTTAAGAATGCCCAGTTTGCCATTATAGGGCGGATACCTTACCGGCACATCTGTTCGTGTTGACTTTGACATTACCGCCCGCTGGTGCGAGAATGCTTCAAAACTATACTTTCCATGATATTTCCCCATCCCTGAATTCCCCACTCCACCGAACGGCATGTTCGAATTGGCAATATGGATGATAACGTCATTGATGCAGGCACCACCCGAGGAAGTTTTTTCGAGGACCTCCGACTGGCCGGCCTTGTCCTCCGAGAAATAATAAAGGGCCAGCGGCTTGGGATGTGAGTTGATATAATTGAAAACGACGCTGATGTCGCTGAACTCCATGACCGGCAGTATCGGGCCGAAGATCTCTTCCTGCATGATCGGATCGTCAGGTTTAATATCATCAAGTATGGTAGGAGAAATAAAACGGTCATGGATGTCGACTTCACCCCCTGCAATCAGTTTTCCATGGCTCAGGAAGCCTGCCAGCCTCTGGGTCTTGCCTTCACTGACGATCCTGGGGAAATCCTTGCTTTCTTTTGGATTGGCCCCGAAATAGCGGGTAATTTTTTTACTCATCAGATGCAGGAATTCGTCTTTCACCGAAGAATGGACAAACAGGTAATCGGGGGCAATACATGTTTGTCCGGCATTTAGGAATTTGCCCCATACGATGCGGCTTGCAGCCACCTCAAGCCTGGCGCCGGCATCTACGATGCACGGACTTTTGCCGCCAAGTTCGAGGACAAGCGGGCAAAGATTTTTTACTGCCGATTCCATTACAAAACGACCAACCGCAGGGCTGCCGGTAAAGAAAATCAGGTCCCAATGCTCATTGAACAAAGCTTTGCTCAATTCAACGTCCCCGTTAAAAAATGAAATGTATTCAGTGCTAAAGTATTCCCCAATCATTTCACCCATTACACCGGCAATGGTTGGCGTAAGTTCTGAAGGTTTCAGTGCTGCGCAGTTTCCAGCTGAAATTGCCCCGATAAGGGGATTGATCAATAACTGAAAAGGGTAATTCCACGGAGCCATGACAAGCACCAACCCAAAAGGTTCCTGGTATATCCTGCTCTTCGACCAGAAGTGCAGCAGCTGGTTTGTGCCGGTTTTTTGGGGTTTGGACCAACGGTGGACGTTGCGGATATGCAGCCCCAGTTCTTCCAGTACAAATCCTATTTCAGTGGCATACACCTCGAATTTTGATTTCCGGAGGTCCTTCCAGAAAGCCTCATACAATCTTTCCTCATAGGCTAGAATAGCTTTTCGGAGGATCTTAAGCTGTTTGACCCGGAACTCCGGGTCCCTGGTTGCACAGGTAAGGAAAAAGTCTCGCTGCGCCTGGAGGACAGAAGGATTAGGATTACTGAACATAGGCATATATTTTGGTGAACAGTGAATGGTGAACGGTGAACAGTGAACAGTGAACAGTGAACAGTGAACAGTGAACAGTGAACGGTGAACAGTGAACAGTGAACGGTGAACAGTGAACAGTGTTTAGTCACCAGTCACCAGTCACCTGTCTCCCTACCCGGGTCACTATCACAATTCAAAGGTACTAAATTCCATTTGCTGAAAAATTAAGCAAATTCTCACAAACATTTGGTAAAATCCAAAGAATTGTGTAATTTTGCAGCCCGATTTTAGTACCCTAAAAAATACGTTAATTTAAGTTGTCAGAAAATGAATTTAGCACCTGAAGTTAAGAAGAAAGCATTTAAAGAGCACGGAAAATCCGAGTTTGACACTGGTTCAGCTGAAGCCCAGATCGCATTGTTTACCATGAAAATCCAGCATCTTACCGAGCACCTGAAGGTGAACAAGAAAGACATGGCTACCGAAAGATCACTGGTTGCACTTGTCGGAAAACGCCGTCGTTTGCTTGATTTCCTGAAGAAAAAAGAGATCAGCCGTTACAGGTCAATCATCAAGAAACTGAATATCCGTAAATAACTAATTTCTTTGCGGAATTGTAAAAGAGGCAATTCATTTAATTGCCTCTTTTACTATCTGAAAGACTGTAAGAATTTCATCCCGGGCTTACAGCTTCCAATAATAAACCAGAAAATCCGGGCCCATACATAAAAGTATTATTCCAAATGAACCCTATTTTAAAAACTTTCCAGCTCCCCGACGGTCGCGAGGTAAGTATTGAAACCGGACGTCTTGCAAAGCAGGCCGACGGTTCCGTTGTTGTCAAGCTGGGCGATACCATGTTACTGGCCACCGTGGTTGCCAGGCAGGAAGCAGGCGAAAATGTTGATTTCATGCCGCTTTCAGTTGAATACCGCGAAAAATACGCAGCAGCCGGCCGTTTTCCGGGCGGCTTCTTCAAACGCGAAACAAGGCCATCAGATTATGAAGTATTGATCGCACGTCTTGTTGACCGTGTCTTAAGACCCCTTTTCCCTGATGATTATCACGCAGAAGTCCAGGTGATCATAACCCTGATCTCTGCCGACAGGAATATCATGCCTGATGCCCTCGCAGGCCTTGCAGCCTCTGCAGCCCTTGCAGTAAGCGACATTCCATTTCTTGGCCCGATATCCGAAGTGCGCGTGGCCAGGATCAACGGACAGTTTGTTGTCAACCCGAACATTTCAGACCTCGCCAATGCCGATATCGATATCCTGGTCGGTGCAACCATGGAGAACATCATGATGGTGGAAGGTGAAATGAAAGAAGTGTCGGAAGATGCAATGGTCGAAGCTCTCCGTGTGGCCCACGAAGCAATCAAAGTACAATGCCGGGCCCAGGCCGACCTTGCATCACAGGTCGAGTCATCAAAAGTCAAGCGGGTATACTGCCATGAGGTCAATGATGCAGAATACATGCAAAAGATACAGGCAGCCTGCTACGACAAGATTTACGCCATGGCAGCAAAAGGCGTTGCCGACAAGCACGAGCGCAAAACTATCATAGATGCGATAAAAGAAGAGTTCCTGGCTACACTTTCCGAAGAAGAAAAGGTAAAGTATGCACCTATGACCGGTCGCTACTACCATCATCTTGAAAAGGAAGCGATCAGGAATGCAACCCTTGACGCACGTATTCGCGTTGACGGCCGCAAATTAGACCAGATACGCCCTATCTGGAGCTCGGTCGATTATCTTCCGGCTGCCCATGGTTCCGCTGTCTTCACAAGGGGAGAGACCCAGTCGCTGACCACAGTCACACTGGGGACCAAACTTGACGAACAGGTTGTTGACGGCGCTGTAATCGAAGGTAAAACAAACTTCATGCTGCATTACAACTTCCCGCCCTTTGCAACCAAAGAAGTGAAGCCTATCCGCAGTACAAGCAGAAGGGAGATTGGCCATGGCAATCTCGCACTCCGCGCATTGAAACCTGTTCTTCCTACCGACGAAGACAGCCACTATACCATCCGCATTGTTTCAGACATCCTCGAATCCAATGGTTCTTCCTCAATGGCGACAGTTTGTGCAGGGACGCTCGCACTGATGGATGCCGGTGTGAAGATCAAAAAACCGGTGTCGGGCATTGCAATGGGCCTTATCACCGATATGAAGACCGGGAAATACGCCGTTCTTTCGGATATCCTTGGCGACGAAGACCACCTCGGCGACATGGACTTCAAGGTATGCGGCACTGCCGACGGGATTACAGCCTGCCAGATGGACATTAAATGTGACGGCCTTTCCTATGACATACTTAAAGAAGCCCTGGAACAGGCAAAACGCGGAAGGATGCACATACTTGGTGAAATGGCCAAGACTATTACCCAGCCCCGTGCAGATTACAAGCCATTCGTGCCCCGCATCACCCAGATCAAGATACCCCGTGAATTTATCGGCGCAATTATCGGCCCCGGGGGCAAGGTTATCCAGGAGATGCAGCGTGAAACAGGGACTACCATCGTTATCGAAGAAGTTGGTGAATTCGGTGTTATCGACATTGTTGCAGATAACATAGCCGCCAGGGATGCCGTCCTCGACAAGATCAAGAGAATTGTAGCCGTACCTGAGGTCGGCGAAATATATAAAGGTAAAGTAAAAAATATCCAGCCTTTTGGCGCCTTTATCGAGATCCTTCCTAACCAGGACGGACTGCTGCATATTTCCGAAATTGAATGGAGGCGCCTTGAAAAAGTCGAGGATGCCCTGAAAGTCGGAGATGAAGTTGAAGTAAAACTTATCGAAGTCGACCCTAAGACAGGAAAGTTAAAACTGTCGAGGAAGGTCCTGTTGCCCAAGCCTGAAGGCATGCCGGAGCAGAAAGAAAGCCATCGCAGCGGCCCGAGGCCGGAGCACAGATCGGAACACAGGCCCGACCACAGGCATCCGAGAAATGATTAAATTGTAACCTTAGGCCCAACTTTCCGTAAAATTGATCAACCCAGGTAAAACTAAAGGACAACGCGCATGAGGCAGCTGAAAATCACGAAACAGGTTACCAACCGCGAAACCGCGTCGTTAGACAAGTATCTGCAGGAAATCGGCAAAGTTGAACTCATCACAGCCGACGAAGAAGTATCCCTGGCCCAGAGGATCAAGCAAGGCGACCAGGGTGCCCTGGAAAAACTTACCAAAGCTAACCTTCGGTTTGTGGTCTCGGTTTCAAAACAATACCAGAACCAGGGGCTCAGCCTGCCCGACCTTATCAATGAAGGGAACCTGGGCCTGATCAAGGCTGCACAGCGTTTTGACGAAACCCGTGGTTTTAAATTCATCTCCTATGCCGTATGGTGGATCCGCCAGTCGATCCTCCAGGCCCTGGCTGAACAATCGAGAATTGTAAGGCTGCCTTTGAACAAGATCGGTTCCATCAACAAGATCAACAAAGCCTATGCCCAGCTCGAACAGCAGTATGAAAGGGAGCCGAATTCCGACGAAATAGCCCATCTCCTCGAAATATCCGAAAATGAGGTTAAAGAATCCCTGAGAAATTCCGGCCGGCATGTCTCCATGGATGCCCCTCTTATCCAGGACGAAGATAATACCATGTACGACGTCCTTAAAGGTGAAGAAAACACTACACCCGATAACGGGCTGCTATACGAATCCCTGAAAAAGGAAATAGAACGTGCTGTTTCAACACTCACCCAGAGGGAAGCCGATGTGATCCGCTTGTATTTCGGCCTTAACGGAAGCCACCCCATGACCCTGGAAGAAATCGGTGAACGCTTCGACCTTACCCGCGAACGGGTGCGTCAGATCAAGGAAAAAGCAATCCGCAGACTTAAACACACCTCAAGGAGTAAGATCCTTAAAACGTATTTAGGGTAAATGATGAAGGAAAGGAATATCGAATAATTTCAAATATGTCTCATCTTCTTGCACCATCCCTTTTAAGTGCAAACTTCCTCAATCTTGAGAAAGATATAGAGATGGTAAACCGTAGCCAGGCCGACTGGTTCCACCTGGATGTGATGGACGGTGTTTTTGTTCCCAACATTTCCTTTGGCCTGCCTGTCATTGAGAAGATCAAAACGGCAGCGCGCAAGCCGCTTGATGTTCATCTTATGATCGTCGATCCCGACCGCTACATCGAGAGATTTCGCAAAGCAGGGGCAGATATTATAAGTATTCATTCGGAAGCCTGCACCCATCTTCACCGTACGGTATACCTGATTAAACAATCAGGTGCAAAAGCCGGCGTCGTGCTCAATCCCCATTCCCCGGTAAGTCTGCTTTACGATATCATCGGCGATACCGACATGATCCTGCTGATGAGCGTGAACCCGGGTTTCGGCGGGCAGAAATTCATTGAGAACACTTACAGAAAAGTAAGGGAGCTCAAAGAACTCATCCTGAGAAAGAATTCATCGGCCATGATCGAGATCGACGGGGGCGTGGACCTTAACAATGCCCCCATGCTGGTCAAAGAAGGTGCAGGCATTTTGGTAGCTGGTAATACGGTATTTGCTTCCTCCGATCCGGAAGAGACAATTAAGCTGTTAAAGAATTTCTGACTTCCCCGCCATTTCATTTTTCTTTTTTGCTATTTTTACATTTCATTGTCCTAATGAAACCTTATGGATTTCCAGGGAGCCAAATCCTTTATTATTGATAAACTCAGTAAGGAGCTCGACCCGGCTTACACATACCACTGCATCGGGCATACGCTCGACGTGCATGCTGCAACCCTGAGGCTGGTCGGAATGGAAGGGATACCCGAAGAAGAAGCGAGGCTGATGGAAATAGCAGCCCTTTTTCACGATTCAGGCATGCTGGTTAAGTATGTCGACCACGAGTCGGCATCGGTCGGGCTGGCTTCCCGGTTCCTGCCTGGATTTGGTTTAAGCAAAGAGGAGATCGCGGTGATCAGCGGCCTTATCATGGTCACCCGCCTTCCCCAGAAAGCTTCATCAATCGCTGAACAGGTGCTTTGTGATGCCGATCTCGATTACCTTGGAAGGGAAGATTTTTTCATCCACTCTTTCGAACTGCAGCATGAATGGAACCATTTCGGCATCCGAAAAACCAACCTGGCCTCCTGGCTCGATATCCAGATAAAATTTCTCAGTGAACACGATTATTTCACAAAATCCGCAACTTTATTGCGGGGCCCGAAAAAAACAGAGAACCTAACTGAAATAATAAGCTTATGGCAACAAAAAAATCAAAAGAGACCAAATACGAAAACATCATCCTGATCCCAACCGATTTTTCCGAGGTCTGCGGAAATGCAGTTATCCATGGGATCCATCTTGCCCGCTTTCTCAAGTATAAGGCGGTCATCCTCCATGTCATCAACAATGAAACCAAATCGGCCCTGAAGAAGAAGAATGTGGGGACCGATTATGTGGAGAAAAGGCTGAAGGAGTACAAGTCGTATTACGAGAAGAAATATGATGTTGTTGTTGATACGATAGCTGAAGAAGGAAGTATCTTCAGCACGATCAACGAAGTTGCCACCAGGTTAAAAGCCAATGTGATGATCCTTGGCACCCATGGGAAGAAAGGCCTGCAACATGTATTCGGCAGCTATGCCCTCCGGGTGGTTTCCGAATCTCCTGTGCCTGTAATCGTCGTTCAAAAAAGATCCTTCAAGCAGGGATACGAGAACATCGTCCTTCCTGTCTCCAACGATCTTGAATCAAGGCAAACGGTACAGTGGATTAAAATGATAGCGAAACTGTTCAAATCGAAGATCCATATTTTCCAGGCAATGGAAACCGAGAAAGGGCTGAACAGCCGTTTGAAGATCATCACCCGCCAGATCTCCGACGCCCTCAACGAAGAGAACATTAACCATGAAACCACTTATGCCGAGCCCAAGGGTGATTTTGCGAAACAGGTGCTCTCCTATTCCGCCTCGAATCATGCCGATATGATAATGATCATGACCCGGCCTAATGTTGACGTTCCCGGTTTCAGCATGTCGTCATGGGACGAAAAACTGATGTTCAACGAGGCCCAGATCCCTGTAATGTGTATCAACCCTGTTGAGCTTGGGTACTACTATTACGAGTGGATCCAACTGGCCTGAGAATAAGCTGGATGCAGATACGTAAATACTGGGATGATCAGTCCCTGGTGCTGATCATGGCTTTGGCGATACTCTTCCGTTTGCTTGCAGCCATTTTCGCCAAAGGATGGGGCATGTTCGATGACCATTATATTGTCATTGAGTCAGCCCAGTCGTGGGTCGACGGCCATGATTACAACAACTGGCTCCCCTACAGTCCGGGGAATACAGGACCCACCGGCCATAATCTGTTTTACCCCATGGTCAACTTCCTTTTTTTTACGCTTATGAAGCTGATTCACATCCGTGACCCGCAGGTAAAGATGCTGTTTATGAGGACCTCCCTGGCGGCATGGTCCCTTGTAACTGTATTTTACGGGTACAGGATCGCCGAAACCCTGGGTGGCAAAAAACCAGCCCGTCTTGCGGGCATCCTGCTTGCCCTGTTCTGGTTCATGCCCTGGATGAGCGTGAGAAATCTTGTCGAGATGGTTTGCGTGCCTTTCATCATCCTGGGATTCTGGGTTATTACAAAACCTGGGAACAAAGAGAAACAGGTCCTCAACTGGTTTATCTCCGGGCTTTTCTTAGGCCTGGCTACCGACATCCGGTTCCAGGCTGTCTTTTTCCCGCTTGGCCTCGGCCTGTGGCTTCTTTTTACAGGCAGGTTCAAATTCCTGCTCTCACTTGCAGCGGGGTCTTTACTGACTTTCAGCCTGGTCCAGGGAGGCATTGACTTTATAATCTGGGGAAAACCTTTTATTGAGATATACTCCTACGCCACTTTATGCCTCAACGAAATCAATGATTATATCAATCTTCCCTGGTATAATTACTTTCTTGTAATCGGCGGAATGCTGATCCCCCCGGTAAGCATTTTCCTTTTCTGGGGGTTTTTAAGAAAATGGAAACAGTATTTCTATATTTTCTTCCCCACCCTGCTTTTTTTCGCTTTCCATTGCTGGGTACCGAACAAACAGGAAAGGTTTATCATACCTATGATCCCGCTTTTTATTATAATCGGCAGCATAGGCTGGATGGAATTCCGGGAAAGATCGGTATACTGGGGAAAACATTTGACCCTCCTGCGTACCTGCTGGATCGTTTTCTGGGCCATCAATTCAGTTATCCTCCTTGTATTTACTTTTACCTATTCCAAAAGGTCCATGGCCGAAAGCATGACTTATTTATCAAAATACCAGGGAATAGGTTTTATGACGGCTATCGACGACGGGAATAACCCTGAAATGTTCCCGAAATTTTACCTCGGCCAGTGGCCTGTAATGAGCAATGAAAAGAATGGTGACCGCAGCCTTGACAGCATCATGGTATATTCCCTCAAAGGAGGCAGATCATCTGCTCCCAGGTTTGTGCTGTTCACCGGTGACAAAAGCATAGAACCCATGGTAGTGAAGATCAGGAAATACCTTCCGTTCCTGGTCTACGAAACCACAATAGAACCCGGCTTCATCGACAGGCTCGTTCATTGGATGAATCCGATAAACCGGAACAAAACCGTATACATATACAGGAATGCTGAATTTTTTCCTGAAAAAAAACCATAGCCGACAGCCAAAACTGATGACCGAAAAAAGAATTCAGATAGCCAGGCCTTCTTTCCTGGGAAATGAGAAGAAGTACGTGCTTGATGCCCTGGAATCAGGCTGGATCAGTTCTATTGGGCCGTATATCGAACGTTTCGAGATGGAATTTGCCAGGTACCACGGAATGAAACACGGTATTGCGACGCATAATGGCACCATTGCCCTACATCTCGCCCTGGCCGCTTCGGGTGTCACAGCCGGCCAAGAAGTGATAGTGCCCGACCTTACATTTATCGCCACTTCAAACTCTGTGCGCTATTGCAATGCAACACCCCTGCTCACCGATGTGGAAGCCGACGACTGGAACCTAAGCCCCGGCTGCATACGAAACGCGATCGGAGAAGCAGTTAAGGCCATAATCCCGGTACACCTTTACGGCAACCCGGCAAGGATGGTTGAAATTATGAACATTGCGGCTGAGCACAACTTACTCGTTATCGAAGACTGTGCCGAAGCAACGGGAGCACTGCTGCAGGGCCGAAAAGTCGGAACCTTCGGCCATATAAGCTGCTTCAGTTTCTTCGGCAACAAGATCATGACTACGGGTGAAGGCGGGATGTGCCTCACAAATGATGATGAACTGGCCGAAAAAATGAGGATCCTCAGGGACCACGGGATGAACCGTAATAAAAAATACTGGTACGACAACCTCGGGTTCAATTACCGAATGACCAATATGCAGGCGGCAGTCGGACTTGCCCAGCTTGAACAGCTTGATTCGCTGCTGGCTTCCAGGGATGCCATCCTCAGGCGATATAAGGAACAATTGTCGTCCTGCCAGGGTATTTGTTTCCAGGAGACCCACGGCAACCGCAATGTGAACTGGCTTGTAACGGTAAGGCTGAAAGGCATGGGCTTTGAGACACGCGATGTAGTGATAAGCGAACTAAGCCGCAAACATATTGACAGCCGGCCGGTGTTCTACCCCATCCATTTCATGTCGTTCTATAAAGATCAGAAATTCATGAGGGGAGAGAACCCGAACAGCATCCTCATTGCCGGGGAAGGACTCAGCCTGCCAACCTATGTAGGCCTTGAGGAAGAAAAGATTGATTACATTGCGGCTTGTCTCATCAGGGCTTATAAGAAATATTCAGCATGAACCTAAGTGTAATCCTGCCTACCTATAACGAACGTGATGCCATAAATGCGCTTATATTAGAAATTTATGACATCCTCGACTCCCACCCCATAACCTTTGAGATCCTTGTTGTTGACGATAACAGTCCCGATGGGACATTCAAGGCTGTAGCCGAAAAATGGAATGGCAACCCCAGGATTAAACCATTACTGAGGGAAAAAGAGAAAGGCCTTGCCACCGCGATCCTTTACGGGATCAGGCAGAGTGAAGGCGATAAGGTGATCATAATGGACACCGATTTCAACCATCCACCAAAACTCATCCCCCTGCTCGTAAACATTACCGATTATTTTGAAATAGCATCCTGTTCCCGTTATGTGATCGGAGGAGGTATGGAGACCTCCCGTTTCCGTTACATAGGAAGCAAGGTCTTCAATAAATTTATCCATTACACCCTGAAAATGCAGACTACCGATAACCTGAGCGGATATTTCTGTTTCAGGAAAGGGATCCTTAACGACCTGCCTGCCGAAAAAATATTTTTCGGATATGGTGACTATTACATCCGTTTCCTATATGCCATGCAGCGCCTGAAACATCCTATTATTGAAATCCCTGTGGTTTATAAGGACAGGCTGGGCGGTTTGTCAAAAACAAATCTGAAAAACGAATTGTTCCGGTATTTTTTTACAGTTTTAAGAATTAAATTTGGTCTCTGGAAATTGAAATAAATATGGAACCCGGGCAGGCAAGGCTGAGGATAGAGGAACTCTCAGAGGAAATCCGCAGGCATAATTACCAGTATTATGTCCTTTCCCGCCCTTTGATCAGCGATTACCAGTTTGACATGAAACTCAGTGAATTGTCAGCTCTTGAAAATGAGTTTCCCGATTTCCGTTTTCCCGACTCCCCTACCCAGCATATCGGAGGAGGAATTACAAAGGAGTTCAGGCAGGTTATCCATAAATATCCCATGCTTTCGCTTGGGAACACGTATTCGGAGCAGGATATCAGGGATTTCGAGGACAGGATACATAAACTGATCGGCGAGGATATGGAATATGTATGCGAGCTTAAATTCGACGGAGTTGCCATAGGGCTTACCTACCTCGATGGAAAGCTTGTCCAGGCTGTGACCAGGGGCGATGGCGTCCAGGGTGACGATGTGACAACCAATGTAAAAACCATCCGCAGCATCCCTTTAAAACTCCGGGGCCAGGGCTATCCCGCTTTGTTTGAGATAAGGGGAGAGATCATACTGCCGCATTCAAGTTTTAATGCCCTGAACCTGCAGAAGGAGGAAGAAGGGGAAGAACCTTTCGCAAACCCGAGAAATGCCGCATCAGGAAGTATTAAAATGCAGGATTCTGCTGAAGTTGCAAAACGGAAGCTGGATTGTTTCCTGTATTCCATCCAATGCCGCGACATCCCTTTCGGGAGCCATTATGAATCAATGCAAGCAGCAAAGAATTGGGGGTTCAGGATTTCAGAATATATGGTGCGATGCAAAACCATCGACGACATCTTTGATTACATTAACACCTGGGACCATGCCCGCAAAGAGCTTCCTTTTGATACTGACGGCGTAGTCATTAAAGTGAATTCCTTTGCACAACAGGAACAGCTCGGCTATACCGCCAAATCACCACGCTGGGCTATCGCATATAAATTCAAAGCCGAAGAAGCTTCCACGGTTTTGGTCTCGGTCGATTTCCAGGTAGGCAGGACCGGTACTGTCACCCCCGTGGCTAATCTCAAACCGGTGCAGCTTGCCGGAACTGTCGTAAAACGGGCCACCCTGCATAATGCCGATGTCATCGCCGGGCTGGATGTGCGAACAGGCGATACTGTTTTTGTTGAAAAGGGAGGAGAGATCATTCCCAAGATCACCGGTGTGGATCTTTCATTCAGGCCGCCAGGTTCACTTCCGCTCAGATTTCCACAGAATTGCCCTGAATGTGGGTCAGCCCTTGTAAGGAAGGAAGGCGAATCTGCCTGGTTATGCACTAACGAAACAGTATGCCCGCCACAGATCAAAGGCAAACTGGAACATTTTATCAGCCGCAGGGCTATGAATATTGACAGCCTGGGAGAAGGCAAGATCGAGATACTGTTTGACAATGGTCTCGTGAGTTCCCCGGCCGACCTGTATGAGCTGACATATGAACAGCTGATAGGGCTTGAAAAATCATACAGGGGAGAACGCGAAAAAAAAGACAGGGTGGTGAAATTCCGTGAAAAAACCGTGGCCAATATCCTGAACGGGATATCGGCATCCAGGGCTATACCTTTCGACAGGGTATTGTTTGCGCTGGGCATAAGGTATGTGGGAGAAACGGTTGCGAAAAAGCTTGCCCGTCATTTCGGATCTTTTGATAAACTGCGGATGGCAGGTCCCGGGGAGCTTACCGATGTTGAGGAAATCGGTGATAAGATCGCCCAAAGCCTGCGCTTATGGCTGGATACACCTAAAAACACAACTTTCATTGAGAGACTGAAGATGCACGGAGTCCAGCTGGCATTCACAGGAGAAGAATCAGCCAGGAAAAGCAGCAAACTTGAGGGCTTTACATTCGTTGTTAGCGGGGTGTTTGAGAAATTTTCACGCAACGAGATCAAACAGGCCGTTGAAGACCACGGGGGCAAAAATATATCAGCCGTATCCTCACGAACCTCATTCCTCCTGGCAGGCGAAAACATGGGACCCGAAAAACGCAGAAAAGCCGAATCACTGGGTGTTAAAATTATTTCCGAAGAGGAATTTCTCAAAATGACAGAATCATGAGACCCGGAAAAGAAACTATAGCATGCGGTTCCTGGTTCACGGTTCCCGGTTCCCGGTTCACCAGTCACTTTTCACTTTTCACTTTTTACTTTTCACCTGCCATATTGCTCGCCTTTCTCATCCTGCTGCCCTGTCCTGCGTTTCCACTGAACGGTTCATCCGCCTGTAAACCGGGGGCCATCTGTTATGTGATCAACGGCACCATTACTATCACAACCGGCGAAAGCAGTGAGGCGGGCCTTACGGCCGATCCTGACGAAATCACGATTCCCCTCAAACGCGCCGGCCGCCTGTTAATGATGGAAGCACGCATCGACAACGAATCAGGCAACTTCATTTTTGATACAGGTTCCTCGAAACTTGTTCTTAACAGCACCTATTTCAGGAAATATGTCAGCATGGAATCGGGTGAACGCGGGGGCATCACGGGAGGCGTTGCCGGCGTAAGGCAAACCAAAGTAAGCAGGATACAGATATCGGGGTATTCATGTACCAATGTCCTTGCCGACATGGCCGACCTTGGTCATATTGAAAACCGCCGGGGCGTGAAGATCCTCGGGCTGCTGGGCTTCAGCCTGCTGAAAAACATGGAAATCATTATCGATGTGCGCCATAACGAGCTGCATCTTTACCGTCTCGACCGCAAGGGGAACAGGATCACCAAAAATTCAGCTGAATTTAAAACCGATTTAAGCCAGAAGTTGCAGATGTACCAGGATATTCTGTTCGTAAGTCCGAAGATAGGCGGGAAAATCCTGAGTTTTTGCCTTGACACCGGCGCCGAATCCAATGTGATCAGCTCGGCTTCATCAAAGAAAGTAATGAACACGGTCAGCATCACCCGGAGGTCGGGCCTGGTTGGCTCCGGCAGGCCGTCAGCCGATGCACTGTACGGCAACCTGAATGACTTTGACCTGGGAGGACAGCAAATATCACAGATGCAAACCATCATCACGAATCTTGATAATATGTCGGCAGCCTTTGGCCTGACGGTTGATGGGATGCTCGGATATGACTTCTTCGCAAAAGGTCAAATTTGTATTAACATAGTAAAACTGGAGATGAAGATCTGCTTCAATAAAAGCGAATGAAAACACAAACCGGCTTGCGTTATATTCTCCTCCTTGCATTTCTCGTCCTGTCGTTTAATGCCAGGTCACAGCATGACCTTAAAGACATCTGCAGGATCGACAATAACCGTGTGATCTTCAAACTTGACAGGAACTGGTCCCTTGCAGAAAAAAAGGAGGTCATCAAACAATTTGACCTTGACAGCGCATTGCTGGCCGAAGCTTTCACCGGGAAAGCTGAGATCACTGTCAAAAAGGTAAAATGGACGGTTAAAAAGCTTGACGACAGCCGGGTGGAATTGTCGAAACCCATGGATGGAGGGCCTTCTCTCGACCAGGGGGATGTTTATATGCTGGATGACCGCTGGATCAATGCAGCCGGGATCGAAGAGAGGGAATCAGCGGCATTCGGGATCAACATCCTGAGCCTGTACAAGGTCTTCAATTATCATAACGGGGTGGCGACGTTTTTCCTGCCTGAACGAAAATATGTCAGGAATGTTTATATAGCAGGCACTTTCAATAACTGGAGTACCATGTCGACCCCAATGATCCGTTGTGACTCCGGCTGGTTTATCACTCTAAAGCTGAAACCCGGGAAATACTCTTATAAATATATCATTGACGGGAAATGGAGCCCCGACCCATACAATAAACTTAGCGAAGACGACAGCCAGGGAGGACTTAATTCAGTCATTTTCTGTTACAATTACCGTTTCTTCCTTCCTTCTTTTAAAAGTTCGAAGAAAGTGTTGTTGGCAGGCAGTTTTAACTACTGGAACCCTGGTGAATTAAAGATGATCAGGGTTGCCGGGGGCTGGGCGATCAACCTCTACCTGAGGGAAGGGACACATGCATACAAGTTTATCGTGGATGGCCATTGGGTGCTTGACCCCACAAATACTGTGCGGAGACCCGACGGCACAGGGCATGAGAACTCCTTCATGAGCCTTGGAGATACCATGTTCTTCGTTCTGAAGGGGAACACCTCGGTCAAACAGGTGAATCTTGCAGGAAATTTCAATGTTTGGAACCCCTCTGAATTATCCATGCTGAAGATTAACGGCGGATGGCAGCTTCCCTATGTGCTGGCTGCCGGGAATTACGAGTATAAATTCATCCTTGACGGACGATGGATCACCGATCCCGATAATCCGTATACCACAGGGTCAGGAAATGGGAAAAACTCCTTTATAGCCGTAAAACCCAACCACCTCTTCAGTCTTGAAGGGCATGCCGGGGCAAAGAAAGTAATGTTGAGCGGGAGTTTTAACGGTTGGAAGAAAGATGGTTATGAAATGAAGTTCAATGAAAACGGGACCTGGGTTTTCCCGATATATTTAAAACCCGGCAAGCATACATATAAGTTTATCGTAGACGGTAAATGGATCACAGACCCGGCAAATGAATTATGGGAGTCGAACGAATACAGCAACAGCAACTCCGTGATCTGGATTGAACAATAAAAAAAGGGCCGCCAATCCCGGGCAGCCCTGAAAAATCAACTTGAGTTATTTTATCCAGTAATCCAGTGATCCAGTGATCAGGGTTTTATTCCTCATGCTTAATCGAACCCGCTCCGGAAACGCTCTGGTTGATTACCGCGGGGTTCCCCTTATAACGTATGCTGCCGGCGCCTGAGATCTCGGCATCGATCTTTTTTGTTACATGGATCTGGGCTTTTCCGGCCCCGCTCAAATCAACGGTAAAATTTTCACAAACCAGGTCAAAGCCATAAATATCGCAGGCTCCCGACAGGTCGGCAGTCACATCCGTAGCAGAACCCGAAAGCCTTAATTTACTGGCTCCGCTGCTGTTCAGATCAAGTTTCCTGGCAGTCACTTCCATCCTGACATCGGAAGCCCCGCTGGTATGTAAACTGAAATCATTAAAAGTTACTTTACTCTCAGTGACAATGTCTACTGCCCCGCTTACTTCCACTTTTTTAAGATCCTTAAATGTGATGTAAACTTTTAAGGTCGTAGGATGGTTAATAGGTTTCTTTGTATCGATCACCAGGGTAGACCCATGCACTTCCGCACGGATAAGGGGCTGAAGGTTGCCGTCGGCTTCGATGATCACTTCTTCAGGGCCTCCCTGCCTAAGGTATACGTTAAACGCCCCTGACACTTCAATACCGTCAAAGGAACTGACAACACGGGTTTCCTTTACAACCTTTCCATCGCCGCTTACGCCCGGGATCATGGTGCATGCCGATGTAATCCCTGAAATGCTGGTAAACAGCATCACGAACATAATGAGGTTTAATAAATTCTTTGTTTTCATAGTTTTGGGTTTAATTGGTCGGATTTGAATTTGATGCTATAATCTGGTTTTGGTTACAATTTCTTTTATTTGAGCGAAACGCTCCCGTAATCGCTCCTCACCACCACGCTGGCCTTTGGTTTGGCATCCCTGCTCCCGACAACACCGCGGTATTCGGATGATGTAGGAGATACCGAGCGATAATTCAGGTTTGAATTGCTTTCGGAGAAGCGCAACTCGCAAAATTTCACTGCGGCATCCAGGTTGTAAACAGCCGATTCGGGGAGCCTTACATCCACATCGGCATACTTATTCTTAATGCTGATGCTCGTAAAATCGGGCCCTACATTTCTCACGCTGCAGCTTCCGTACTGTATGTCAAGGCTCAGGCTCTGCTCTACCCTGTCGATATCAAGGTCGGAGAACTTACAACGGCTATCCATTGTGGATGTATTTTTTATATCTACAGCCCCACCCTCAAAACTGACATTCATGGCAATAATCTTATTTGCATTGAGGTTTGAGTATTTCGAATCCAGCCGAAGGCTTCCGGCATAATCTATGTCAAGGGTCGAATATTTAAGGTTCACGACAGCTCCGGTGATGCTGCGGACTTTGGCCGAACCGCAAAACCTGAGATCGATAACATTGTCGGAATTATTCAGCTTATTCACATCAAGGCTTCCATAACTCAGGTAGATCTTTGCTTTTCCCGATACTTCGTTTAGAGTGATATCCCCGAATTTATTGGAAAGATCAAGGCTCATGCTGGAAGGCAGGTTAATTGAATATTCAACCTGGAACCTGTTCTTTCCCGATGTGTTCATCTCGTCGAATACCGTTGTGGCTTCAACCAGGGAGGCCGTATTGCTGAAGTTAACATTTATCTTTTCAAGCATTTTGGCTGCGGCATTGTCATTAGGGGCATCCACAATCACTTTGACTTCTATCCCAACAAGGTTTTTATCCCAGTTTGAACAATGGATCCCCCCGAATTTATTGGAGACATTAAGTTGTGCATCAGGATTGACATTGAACTCTTTTTTTATCACCCTGGTATATTCGTTGATACTGGCTCCTTTCAAGCCGATCGCAAGGCCGGCAAGAAGTATGATAAAGGTTATTTTTACGATAGTTTTCATATGCGGTATTAGTTTGAACAGGATTAATGTTTGTTTAATTTACTGACGATATTGTTCATGATCCCTTCTTTCATCTGCTGGTTCTGGATGACCGCGGCCTGAAGCCGTTCACAGTTCGGGTTCTCGGCGAGGGATTTCTGCAGGTCGCGGGTGCTTTCATCAAGAGCCTGCATTTCTTTTAGTGCATCCCCGTTGATAAGGTCGGCCTGAACAGGGTCGCTTGCAAGCTTCCTTACTTCTTTCATCTGAGCCATAGCCCTGGAGTCATAATACCGGATTGCTTCTGAAAACTCATCCGACATTCCGACACCTTCCTTATCGGATGAAAATCTTTCCCTGATCGAACTTGTCGCAAGATCAAAAACGGCGATGCTCCCGGTTATGATAACAAGGATTACGGCAGCAACCTTAAGCAGCCCGAACTTTGAAGGAGCATCAACAGGCAACTGTTCCGGCAGGCCCATTTTCTCGGCGAATCTTTCAAAGTGTCCGTCTAATGGTTCGATCGCATCAAACTGATCACGCTGGTCATGAATTAATTTATCCAGGTTGTTCATTTTTAATTAAATATAAATGCGTTCCGGTATTTGTTTTCCTTTAAAATTGCAAGCAGCTTCTGCCTTGCCCGGGAATACCTGGTCCTTGAAAGCTGGTTGCTGATATTCAGAATTTCAGAAATCTCATCATGATCATATCCCTCCAGGAGGAACAAACTGATGATGACCCTGTATTCTTCAGGAAGCTGCTGAATGGCCTTTAATACTTCCCGTGCCTGGAACTGTATTTCGGCCTCATGGTCCTCCTCCCTGTTTTCTGGCAAATCCATGCCTTCCTCTTCAAAGGAAACCGTATCTTTTGACCTTCTCAGTGAATCCAGGGAGTTATTGACAACGATCCTCTTGAGCCAGCTCCCGAAACTTCCCTGTCCCTTATAGCTCTCAAGTCTCTGGAAGGCATCCAGGAAAGATTCCTGCATGATGTCCTCGGCTTCGGCGGTGTCGTTTACTATTCTGAGACTGGTATTGAACATGGCTTTATAATATAACCTGTAAATTTTAAACTGGGCATTTCTTTCCCCGCGACGGCAGGCATCAATCAGATCGTTATGTATATTTTCGTAACGGGTTTCCAAACTCCCTGTTTTAGCAAATAGACTTGCCAAGTTAGTAAATGTTACAGTGAAGATTTAAAATTCTAATTTTGCAGCCGGTGAAACTGAATAAGATTCCGGTACATTTTTATGCATTGGCAGCCATGCTGTTCTGGGGGATGTCGTTTGTATGGACATCCGGGCTGCTTGAATTTTTTCAACCTGTAACTATTATCTTCATACGGCTGTTGATCTCTTCAGCATTTCTCTTCCTGCTGATGATAGTTTCAGGGAGGTATGAACGGATCAGGCGCGAAGACCTCTGGCTGCTCCTGGGAAGCGCGGTGTTTAATCCATTCCTGTATTTTCTCGGGGAGAATTTCGGGGTTAAATTTACTTCTGCCACCGTTTCAAGTGTCATCATAGCGACCATACCGGTTTTCTCGCCTGTCGTAGCCTGGCTTACCTTCCGCGAAAAAATCTCCAGGCTGAACATTTTTGGCATCTTTGTTTCTTTCAGCGGGGTGGCGGTCATGCTGGTCTCCCGCGACCTCTCCCTCTCTGGGGAAGGCAAAGGGGTGCTTGCGCTTTTCGGAGCAGTAATGTCGTCACTTGTCTTTTCGGTATTCCTGAAGAAACTTACTCAAAAATACTCGCCTGTGACCCTGGTAGCCTGGCAAAACATTATCGGGGCCCTGCTGTTCCTCCCATTATTCCTGATATTTGAGAGAAACGGGATTAAAGCAGTCCGCTTTAATTATAATATAATTTCATCTTTCCTTTTCCTCTCGGTTTTTGCCTCTTCCCTCGCTTTCGTTTTCTTCGCCAAAACCGTGAAAGAGATCGGCATCAGCAAGGCCAACATTTATTCAAACCTGATCCCTGTCTTCACGGCTTTTTTTTCGTTTTTTCTCCTCTCGGAACCATTTACAGCTCAAAAGATCGCCGGGATCATGCTGGTGATCGGAGGGGTTTACCTGAGTGAAAGGAATAAACCCTCCTGAAGGCTCATTACTCATTACTCATTACTCATGGCTCATCACTCATGGCTCACTATTCACCATCTTTTAGTACCTTTGTATTCAGGTAAAGACTGCCCGCAATTAACCAGATATGCTATTTAAACCTGAACGGCTAAAAATCAAGGATCAGCGCATGAAACCCTTCATAGATCCTGAAGAGATTTGGGGTTTTATCAACAATGCCAAGCCTTCTAAAGAAAGAGTGAGGGAAATAATCTCAAAATCCCTCGACAAACAAAGGCTTACCATGGAAGAAACCGCCTTGCTGGTCCAGGCTTCCGATCCCGGGCTGGTAGAAGAGATCAAGGAGGGCGCAAAAGTACTGAAAGAGAAGGTTTACGGTCAGAGAATTGTTTTGTTTGCCCCGCTATATATCGGGAATCTTTGTATCAATAAATGTGCTTACTGCGGATTCAAATCCACGAACAAAGCCATCCAGCGTATCACCCTAACCAGCGATGAACTGGTTGCCCAGGTTAAAGCCCTCGAGGATGCAGGGCAAAAGCGCCTTATCCTGGTTTATGGGGAGCATCCGACCTATGATGCCAGATTTATTGCCGAAACAGTGAGAATAGTATACTCGGTACATAGCGGCCCCGGAGAGATCCGCAGGGTCAACATTAATGCCGCCCCGATGGACATTGACGGCTTCCGCATAATAAAGGATTCAAAAATAGGGACTTACCAGGTATTCCAGGAAACCTATCATGAGGAAACCTATGCCAGGGTGCACCTTGGAGGGATTAAACGGAATTACGAATGGAGGCTCACAGCCCTTGACCGCGCCCAGGAAGCAGGGATTGATGATGTTGGCATTGGCGCCTTGTTCGGACTTTACGACTGGAGGTTTGAAGTCTTGGGACTGGTGAGGCATACAAACCATTTTGAAGCGGTTTATAACGTTGGGCCGCATACCATTTCTTTCCCGAGGATACAATATGCCTCACAGCTTGACATTGACAAATCGCATATCGTAAACGATGCTGAATTCACCCGCCTGGTAGCTATCCTGAGGCTTGCCGTGCCGTATACCGGACTTATCCTGACTGCCCGCGAACCTTCATCCATACGTGATGAGATATTGCAATTCGGCGTATCCCAGATCGACGGCGGAACTAATATTGAGATGGGTGGTTATGCCAAAAAGGAGCATGCCGGGGCCCAGGATATAGATATGGAGCAATTCCAGATCAATGATAACCGCAGTCTTAATGAGATCATGGAAGAACTTATCCAGCATGATTATATCCCTTCTTTCTGCACTTCCTGCTACAGGAGGGGGCGTACCGGGGAACATTTTATGGAATTTTCAGTACCTGGTTTTATTAAAAAATTCTGCCAGCCGAATGCATTGCTTACCCTTGCCGAATACCTGGAAGATTACGCTCCGGAAGCAACCAGGGTGATGGGCTATCAACTCATACAGAAAAAGCTGGATGAGATGGAAGAAGACTCATTCAAAAAGAGCCTGACCGAAAAACTCGACCTTGTCAGGGAAGGGAAACGTGACTTGTATTTTTAAGTTTGGAACATGAAAGAGATCCGCATTATTGGCTTGCTGATAACTGATCGCATCAAAGAAGCCGGGCTTACGCAGGGGGTGCTATCCGCAAATGCACACCTTATCAAATCAAGACTTGGCTTTCATGAAGTGAGCGAGGATGTATGCAGCAGAACAGGGGTAATCGTTCTTCACCTTAGCGGAAACCCTGATGAATTTGACCTCTTTGAAAAAAAACTTAAAGAAATCGGAGGCCTCGAAATTCAGCACATGATTTTTAAAACCTGAGGAACAAAGATTATAATGGAGCAGACCTCGCGCAAAGAATTGGATAAGGAATTCCAGGAATTTTACCTGTCTTCCTCAATTCCCAGTATGAAAGTCGGTCTCTCCGTTACACTCCTCCTTTTTGTGGCTTACGCCATTGTAAACCAATCATTGTTCGGTAACCTGCCCGAACAACGGTACTTTTTAAGGTTCGGGCTTATTGTTCCGTCACTGCTCCTCTCACTGGTGGTCCTTTTCTTAAAACCCCTTCGCAAAAAACTTTCTCTTATTTTTATTATCATAAACCTGTTTTCCTGTGCTGCGATCTTTTATGTTGGCGTGACTTCCGATATCAGCAGCCGGGGGTATAACTATTTTTATGCCTGGGTGATGCTTATCATGATCGGGATGCATACTTTCTACCGCATTCGGTTCTGGGATCTTATCATCCTTAATGCCTTACAATTGCTGGCCTACGTCCTTGCATCGCTTATCAACCGCAGTTACTCCCTGCCCAACCTCTTTTTTAACCATCTTTTCTTTGTGGTATCGGTAACCTCGCTTGGATTTTTCATCTCTTATATTTTCCAGAACCTTAACTGGAAAAATTTTTTACATCAGAAAGCGCTTACTGAAAATTACCATAAACTGATCCTTGAGATCAGGGACCGTAAAGAGGCCGAGGAAGAGTTACTTCGCTCCGAACGGCAATATCATGAAGCCCTCGATAGTTTTCCCGACTGGGTAGTTGTTTTTGACAGGGACATGAACATCATCATGGTAAATTCAACCCTTAAGCAGGTGGCAAGGGAAGCCGGCCATCTTTCTGAGATAACAAGGTTGAATCTTTACGATGCATTCCCATTTATCAGTGAAGAAGAAGTTGAAAACATTAACACCGTCTTTGAAACCGGCAGGATTTCCATTGCTGAATTTAATATTGCATATGGGGGAAAGAATGTTTTTCTTGAGACCAGGAAAATCCCTATGATCAGGGGCAACAGGGTTGAACAGGTGATGGTGGTGACAAGGGACCGTTCCCAGGAGAAAGAACTTGAAGCCCTGCAGCTCAGGAACTCCGAGACCAAGGAGATCATGCTTAAGGAGATCCACCACAGGGTGAAAAACAATCTTGCTATCGTGATAAGCCTGCTCGGCATGCAGGGAAGAAAAAACCCTGACCCTGAATTCCAGAGGCTTGTCAGGGACATTGAACTCAGGATCAGGTCTATGGCTCTTATCCATGAACATTTGTACCGAAGCGAGAACCTCGACAAAGTGCCTCTTTCAAATTACATACATTCGCTGGTATCGATCATTTCAAGCACTTTCAGCGGTCATAAGATCAGGCTTGAGATGGATATGGAGGATATCCTGGCAAATATTGAGACGGCACTTCCCCTTGGCCTGATAACCAATGAGCTGTTGACAAATTCATATAAATACGCCTTCCCGGGCAGGAATGATGGCACCATCAGGTTAAAACTGGAGAAGTACGGTTTGACGGGGTTTAAACTTGAAGTTTCCGATAATGGAGTGGGGCTCCCAGCCGGGTTTGACCTGAAAAACCAGGAATCTCTGGGGATGTTTATAATTAAACTCCTAGCTGAGCAGATGGATGGAAGCATTGATATAACATCGAAGGGCGGAGTTTCAGCAACAATCATTGTCCCGGTTATTTAAACAATAAAATAATTTGACATGAAGGATATGTGGGTTATTGGTATCAACATCAGTGATCGGGCAGGGGCGGTCCCCCTGGTTCAGAACGTTCTCGCTAAATTCGGTTGTTCCATTCGCACCAGGCTTGGTTTGCATAACCCCGAACCGGGGGTATGTGCGGGTTGCGGGCTGATTATCCTTGAATTATGCGGAGACGCTGCCGAATTCTATAAACTGGAGAATGAACTCCTGAAAATAGAAGGCATAGAAGTAAAAAGAATGATCTTTAAACAAGGGTAATCCTCGTCCCCCCATTGTCTATCCCAAGCATGGTAGTCTTGGTGATAATGGTATCTTTCCCTGAATTTTCCACAAAATGAATTGCCGCCCTGATCTTTGGGCCCATGCTTCCGTCGGGGAACTGCCCTTCCTCAAGGTATTGTTTAGCTTCAAAAATAGTTAAGCGGTCCAGCGACTTCTCCTGGGGAGTATTAAAATTAATACAGACTTTAGGGACGTCGGTGAGGATGAAAAATTTATCGGCATTGATCTGGGAAGCGAGGAGGGCCGAAGCAAGATCCTTGTCTATAACGGCATCAATCCCTTCCAGTTTGTTTGGTTCAACATAATACACCGGGATCCCCCCCCCTCCTACTGCAATCACAATATTATCCTGGCGGGCAATTTTCTCGATGGTTTTTTTATTCAGGATCACCAGCGGTTTAGGCGAGGCAACCACCTTTCTCCATCCTCTCCCCCGCGGATCTTCCCTGAATACCGAATTCGATTCGGCCATGGTTTTATCTGCTTCTTCCTTTGTATAGTAAGGCCCGACAGGTTTTGTTGGGTTTCTGAATGCAGGATCATCTTTATTTACCAGCACCTGGGTGGTAATTGTGATTATATCCCTTTCCATTTCATATTTCTCAAGCACATTCTTGAGCTGCTGCTCTATGATATAACCTATAAACCCCTGGGAATAAGCCACACAGATGTCCAAAGGCATCTCGGGTATCCCAAACATCTTATACCCGGCCGAGTTGGCAAGCATAATATTCCCAACCTGGGGGCCATTGCCGTGAGTTAATACCAGGTTGTAATCACGTTTCATGAGTTTAACCAGGCTCTCGGATGTGGCATAAGCATTTGCTTCCTGCTCCCCTATAGTCCCTTTCTGATCGGAACGAAGGAGAGCATTGCCTCCAAGTGCAACAACAGCAAGCTTTTTCATAGCAGAGTGTTTATACTGCAAAAATAGGATTTTTTTCAATCTTTCTTACCTTCGCAGCCAGACATCCTAACAGCCTGGGGCATGAAACCACAGCAGAAGGCATATCTTTTCGCATTTGCGGCTATAGCCTGCTGGTCAACTATCGGCTCGGCTTTCAAGCTCAGCCTGCGTTACCTTGATCCCCTCGGGCTGCTTCTGTTTTCCTCCATAGTTGCGGTCATAGCACTATTTATCATACTGCTTGTCCAGGGCAAACTGGCCCTGCTCGGGAAAACCTCATCCGCCGGCATCCTGAATTCGGCACTGATGGGCCTGCTCAATCCATATCTTTATTACATTGTGCTGCTGAGAGCATATGACCTCTTGCCGGCACAGGAGGCGGGGACTCTTAATTACATCTGGCCCCTGGTTCTTGTATTGCTTTCAATTCCTCTTCTCGGTCAGAAGATCAGCGCATGGAGCATTGTTGCCGTGACATTAAGTTTCCTGGGCATACTGCTCATTTCAACGCATGGCAACCTGCTTTCGTTCAAATTTTCAAGTACTGCCGGCGTAGCGCTTGCATTGGTAAGCTCCGTTTTCTGGGCCCTATACTGGATCCTCAACCTCAAAGACAAGCGGGAACCTGTCGTTAAGATCTTTCTCAACTTCTGCTTTGGCCTGTTGTATGTATTTATCACGATAGCAGCTGCAAAACATTTCTGGATCCCTCCCTGGACAGGCATTGCCGGGGCAGTGTATATAGGTTTGTTCGAAATGGGCATTACGTTTGTACTCTGGCTTAATGCCCTCAAATACTCTGAAACTACGGCCAAAGTAAGCAATCTGATTTACCTTTCACCATTCATTTCACTGATCATAATTCATTTTGCCGTAGGTGAAGCTATACTATTTTCAACCGTGGCCGGACTTGGGTTGATCGTTGCCGGGATACTGTTACAGCAATATGTTAAAAAGTGACTGGTGAATAGTGACCGATGACTGGTGACTGGACCCTGTTCACTATTCACTGATCACCGTTCACTATTCACCAGTCACTGCCCCCGATTTAGTATCTTTGCCCCATGAGACCCACTACCATTGCCTTTCACCATTTCGGCTGCAAAGTCAACTTTGCAGAAGCCTCGTCAATTTCACGCCAGTTCCGTGAAAAAGGCTTTGAACTAAAAAACCATCATGAAGTAGCAGATATTTATGTGATCAGCACCTGCGTCGTTACCTCTGTCGCCGAAAAGAAATGCAGGGCTGCGATACACCAGGCCCATAAGCTGAACCCGGATGCTAAAATAGCTGTGATAGGTTGCTTTTCGGAACTAAAACCCGGAGAACTCAGCCTGCTGGAAGGCGTGGACCTTGTTTTGGGGAACAGCTCAAAATATATGCTCCTTGAGGAACTTGAAAAACTTAAAAACCACGAATACCATGGCGGGCTCCAGGCGGATATCAGGGAAGCCGGCAGTTTTATTCCTTCCTTCTCTTATGGTGACCGCACACGTTCTTTCCTTAAGATACAGGACGGATGCGATTATTACTGCTCATATTGCACAATTCCATTGGCCCGCGGGCACAGCCGCAGCGATACCATTGCCCATGCAATCAGCAGCGCACATGAAATCGTTAAAAACGGGATCCGTGAAGTTGTTCTCACCGGGGTTAATATAGGAGATTTCGGAAGACAGAACGGTGAAAACCTGCTTCAGCTCATGCAGGCTCTTGAACAGGTTCAGGGGCTTGACAGGATAAGGATCTCCTCTATCGAGCCTGACCTTCTTACTGACGAGATCATTGATTTTGCAGCGGCGTCCCTGAAATTCATGCCGCATTTCCATATTCCCCTCCAATCGGGTTCCGACAAGATCCTGAAATCAATGAAACGGAAATACAGTCTTGAAGTCTATTCCGGCCGGGTCGGGAGGATCAGGAATAAGCTTCCGCTGGCCTGCATCGCATCGGATGTAATAGTTGGGTTCCCCGGGGAGTCGGATGATGATTTTCGCGACACATACACTTACCTGGCTAATCTGCCTGTTTCCTACATACATGTGTTTACTTATTCGAAGCGGGAGAACACACTGGCTTCCCGGATCAATGAAGAAGTGCCGGGTAAAATTAAAAAGGAAAGGAGCAAACAGCTTCATGATCTTTCAGAGCAAAAGAAACAGGCATTTTACCTGGAAAACCGGGGCAGGCAGGTTCATGTTCTTTTTGAGTCGGATAATGCCCGGGGCTGGATGCATGGTTTTTCCGAAAACTATATCAGGGTTAAAACAAAATATGACGCCTCGTTGTCGAATCAAATTCGCACTGTCATTCTGGATGCACTGGATGCTGATGGGGAGTTTGTTGCTGAATAATCATTAATTTCGCTATCTAGTTATCTAGTTATCCCGTTATCTGGCTTTTACCCATGGACCTCCAACAAATTACCCTTCAAACCTGCAGTATCGCTAAAGAAACCGGTGAATTTCTCAGGAACGAGATACAGAAGCTCAAATCTTCGGATATAGAACTTAAAAGCTTTAATAATTTCGTTACGTATGTCGACCGCGAATCGGAAGCGAGGATTATGGACCGCTTAAGCAAGATTCTTCCAGGTTCTGGATTTATCGCCGAGGAGAGTCCCGGTCTGAAAACCGGAGAACTTACATGGGTTATCGACCCTTTGGACGGGACAACCAATTACATTCATGGTGTTCCGCTATACTGCGTAAGTATAGGCTTAATGAAGGAAGGCAGGGTCGTGGCCGGGGTGGTATACGAGGTTAACCTGGATGAGTGTTTTTACACATGGGAGAATGCTCTTTCTTATAAGAACGGTGAAATCATAAGGGTATCAAAAACCAATACGGTTGCCGATTCACTCTTCGCAACCGGGTTCCCCTATCATGATTACGGAAGAATGGAAGATTACCTTGACATTTTCAGGCACCTGATGCAACACAGCCGTGGAATCAGGCGCCTCGGTTCTGCTGCTGCCGACCTGGCCTATGTTTCAGCGGGCCGGTACGATGGTTTTTATGAGTACGGATTAAGTGCATGGGATGTCGCTGCCGGTTTGCTGCTTGTGAAAAATGCAGGCGGAAGGGTTTCTGATTTTTCAAACGGGGAAAATTATATCTTTGGTAAAGAAATTATAGCTACAAATAACTCTATACACGACGAATTTAAAAACCAGTTCAAACAATGGAAGAACGTATCAAACTGATCCAGGGGGACATTACCGCATTGCAGGTCGATGCGGTTGTAAATGCGGCCAATGCGTCCCTCCTAGGAGGAGGCGGTGTTGACGGTGCCATACACCGTGCAGCGGGACCCGGCCTCGCTGAGATCTGCAGGCTTCTGGGAGGCTGCGAAGTGGGGGAAGCTAAAGTCACACCCGGGCTCCATCTGCCGGCAAAATACATCATTCATACGGTAGGCCCTGTTTGGAAGGAAGGGAGCAACGAAGAAGCCGGCAAACTTGCAAACTGTTACAGGTCAAGCCTTGAACAAGCCAGGCTGCACGATTGCAAAACCCTTGCCTTCCCCAACATCAGTACCGGAATTTATCATTTCCCAAAACAGCTTGCCGCTGAAATTGCCGTTCGCGAGACCAGGGCCTTCCTGGCTTCCAATACTGTACCGGAGACCGTTACATTTGTTTGCTTCGACAAGGAAAATTTCGACTTATACAAGGCTTTGCTCAATACCTGAAATTAAGATCTTGAGGCTGACTGATGACCAACTTCACAAACGATGAAGAATACTGCGAATGAATTGTTTTTATTGAATACAAGCCTGTCACGTTTAAGAAATCCCGGCCAGGTCGTTCCACTGTTTATCGAAAGCCTGAAAACGATCTTCTCAAATAAAAATTTCAGCTGGCATCCCGAAAATGGCAAGCCGCACCACCCGAATCTTCCGGTCTGTTCCAGAAACAGTACCTTTGGATATGTTCAATTTGACAAAGCCCTGCAGAAAGACGAGGGCACTTACATATTGCTGCAGAATGCCGTTCAGCAGCTCGCTGTAATTATTGAACGTCTGATGCTTGAGATATCCCTTGAAAGCCAGAAAAAAAGTTTTCAGCAATTAATGGATGAGAAAGAGGCTGAATCGGCAGCATTTAATGAAGAATACAGGGCAGTCAACGAAGAGTTAATTTCAGGTAACAGTAATCTGCTCGAGGTTAACAAACGGCTTACCGATGAAATTACGGAGCGGAAAAAGGCTGAGACATTGATGCAGGAGGCTCTCCAGAGGCTCGACACCCATATTTCAAGCATTTATGCCGGTGTTATTGTTGTTTCCGCGGAAAACAAGGTTGAAAATGTGAACCAGGCTTTTTGTGATCTGTTTAATCTGCCGGCGCTACCGGCAACTTACATAGGGCTGGAATCTTCCGATATGGTTAAAAAGGTTTTAGGTTCCTATGCAAACCCTGCCGCTACCCTTGACCGTATTCAAAAAATAATTGCTGAGAGTAAACCTGTCAGAGGGGAGGAGTTAGAAATGCGCGACGGAAGCTTTTACCTCGTGGACTTCATCCCTATCATTATCAAGGGTCAATACTGTGGTCACATCTGGCATCATCAGGATATCACAAAAAGGAAACAGGCAGAGGAACAATTGATAAAAAGTGAAGAAAATCAACATAATATACTGGAATATGGTGGCATCGGGGTAGGTTTCTATGATCTTGACGGTACCATTTTATTACTGAATAAGAGGGCCGTTAAAAACCTTGGAGGAAATGATGCACGGCAGTTCATAGGAAAGTCGCTTTATGAATTATACGGACAAGAGACAGGTGACAAATTCGTCCATCGGTTAAGGGACGTTGCGACTTCTCCTGAACCGGTTGAGTTTGAGGATTTCGTAGATATGCCCAACGGCAAGCGTTGGTTTTCTTCAATACATACCCGCTCGCTTGATAAAAATGGCAAGGTAAGCGGGGTTCATGTTTACGCCCATGATATTACTAAACAAAAACTAACTGAAACCGCGTTAAGGGAATCCAATAAATACCTGGAAAACCTCTTCAATTATGCCAATGCGCCTATCATTGTATGGGACCCCCAATTCCATATAACAAGGTTCAACCATGCATTTGAACGATTAACAGGGCGCAGCGAAACAGAGGTTAAGGGAAAATCATTGGAAATACTTTTCCCTCCGGAGATGGCGGAAACTTCAATGGACCTTATCCATAAGACCCAAACAGGCGAACGCTGGGAAACAGTTGAGATTAAAATTCAACACCTTGACGGTTCCATAAAAACAGTGCTTTGGAATTCAGCAACACTATTCGAGGCTGATGATAAAACACCCGTTGCCACCATCGCCCAGGGCCATGATATTACAAGACGCAAACAAACGGAAGTGGAACTTAAACTTAAAAACGAAGAACTACAGAAGTTAAATTTTGAAAAAGATAAATTCTTCTCCATAATTGCCCATGACCTTCGAAGTCCATTCTCCTCCTTCCTGGGTTTAACACAACTGATGGCCGAGGAATTGCCTACCATGACCCTTGCCCAGATCCAGAAGATCGCAATCAATATGAGGAAGTCTGCTACAAATCTTTACAACCTTCTTACAAATCTCCTGGAATGGTCACGCCTGCAAAGAGGTGTAACCGGGTTCAACCCTGAAACTTTCGAATTGACGGCAATCATAGTCGAGTGTATTGAACCAGTAAAAGAAAATGCAGAAAAAAAAGAGATAGAAATTACAACCAGTATCCCTGAGAATCTAAAAATCTCTGCAGATTTGCATATGATTCAAACTATTATCCGCAACCTGGTCTCAAATGCCATAAAATACACACCAAAAAAAGGAACTGTAAAGATATCGGCAACAACCAACAGGGATAAATCAGTAGAGGTTTGCATTAAAGACAATGGCATAGGAATGACTCAGCAAATAATCGACCACCTGTTCCTCATTGATCAGAATATCAACCGCCAGGGTACCGAAGGAGAACCCAGCACCGGCCTTGGATTAATAATATGCAAGGAGTTTGTGGAAAAACACGGAGGGAGAATATGGGTTGAAAGCAAGGAGGAACAAGGCAGCAAGTTTTGTTTTACCATCCCCCAGGATCATTAATTCAATTATAATTAATATGTGAGCGGTAAATGGGACTCGAACCCACGACCCCCAGCTTGGGAAGCTAGTGCTCTACCAACTGAGCTATTACCGCAGTTTGGTGCTGCAAAAGTAATAAAAATCATAATATATTCAAATCCCTTACCTTTGACATCCTGCTTTATTAACATTTATTGAATGGAGAAGGAGATTGCGGCAGGCATGGTTGAAGAAACCATGCATAAGGCAAGGATTGCCAGCCACCACTTTGCCAAACTTGACCAGGAGCAAACCGACGGTATCGTCAGGGCTGCCTATGCGGCAGGTTTTGAGCACAGGAAACGGCTTGCTGAAATGGCTTATAATGAAACAGGCATCGGAAACGTACATGATAAAACCATTAAAAACATCATTGCAACCCGATTTGTATACAGGGATATCAGGGACCAGAAAACGGTTGGAATCATTGCTGAAGACCTGAAAACAGGAATTGTTGAAGTCGCCAAGCCCATGGGGCCCATCTTCGCCGTTACACCAATTACAAACCCTACTTCTACAGCCCTGTTTAAAATCCTGATCGCACTTAAAACCAGGAACCCCCTGGTGATTTACCCCCATGGGGCTGCCCGTAAAAGCACCATAGAAACAGCAAGGATATGCTATGAGGCTGCCTTGGAGGCGGGAGCGCCCGAAAATTGCATACAATGGATACCTAAAGCAAGTCGTGAACAGGTTCTTGGTTTTATGAGCAACCACTTTACAGCCCTGGTAATGGCTACAGGTTCGGTAAGCCTTGTCAGGGCAGCCTATAGCTCAGGGAATCCCGCTATCGGAGTTGGTCCGGGCAATGTACCTGCATATATTGGGAAAAGTGCCGATGTAAATTTCGCGGTAGACCAGATACTGATGTCAAAATTATTTGACAACGGGACCATCTGCGCCAGTGAACAGGCTGTAATTGCATCAAAATTTAACGCTGATGAGGTTAAACGGGTTTTTAAAAAGAAAGGCGCATATTTCCTGAGTAATGAAGAAGCAGAAAAAGTCGGAAAAGTATGCATCAACACCTATACCCGTTCGATGAATGCCGAAATCATTGGAAAACCGGCTGTGTTCATTGCCGGAATAGCCGGGATCAAAGTCCCTGCGAAAACCAATCTCCTGATCGCAGAATTCGACCCTGACCAGGTTGGGCTTAAATACCCCATTTCGCTTGAAATCCTCGCCCCTGTTTTAGCATTCTACCGGGTTGAAACTTTTGATGAAGGTATTTCAATGTGTAAAAAAATCAACGAGCACGGGGGGCTGGGCCATACCGTCAGCATCTTTTCAAACGACGATGAGAAAATAAGGTATTTCGCCCAGGCTTTGAATGCAGGGAGGATTGTTGTGAATACACCTTCCTCCCAGGGGGCCCTCGGCGGGCTTTACAATTCCCTGGTTCCTTCAATGGTACTCGCCTGCGGTTCGGGAGGAAAAAATTTCACCACCGACAATATATCAACACGGCATTTATTGAATATTCAACGCATCGCCTACCGCAAGGTCAATTTCTGCGCCGAACACCAGATGGCTGAAGCCTTCTGCTGCGACGACAAACTTACAGTGGATGAAATCGAAAGGCTCTGCGCCGGGAACCGTTCAAAGGAAAAATAAGCCGGGGTGAATAACAATACGTAGATTGTTTTTTTACCTTTACATCATCTATTCACATCCTCAACTACAAGATATGGAATTTACTGGGCTGTTAGACAACCTTCCCGGGATTGTTTACAGATGCCGCAACGACCGCAACTGGACCATGGAATTCATCAGCGATGGCTGCTTTGAACTAACAGGTTACCAGGTAACCGACCTGCTTAATAATGCAAGTCTTTCGTATAACGACATAATCCTGCCTGAAGATCAGGAATATGTATGGAAATATGTTGATCTTGGGATACAGGGCAGGAAGTCTTACACTCTTGAATACCGTATTAAATCAGCTGACGGGAAGATCAAATGGGTGTGGGAAAAAGGCAAGGCAGTTTATTCTTCAAACGGAGAAGTGGATTACCTGGAAGGCTTTATTAACGATATCACTGAGCAGAAGCATTCAGATATGCTTCAGCACGTTGTTTTCGAAGTTTCCAAAGCCGCCCTTAACGCCTCCTCCCTGGGAGAATTGTATTCAACCCTTCATCATGAACTGGGAAATATTATTGACGTTCAGAATTTCTACATTGCAATTTATAACGAAGCATCCAACACTATTTCTTTCCCCTATCATATAGACCGTAAGGACAAGTTCACTTCAAGCCCCCTGGGCAAAGGTCTTACGGGATATGTTATCCGTACAAAAAGACCCCTGCTTGCCAACGAAAGCGAGATTGCCGACCTGAATGCCAGGGGGGAAATTGAAATAGTGGGGACACCCGCTAAGGTTTGGATGGGGGTCCCATTGATAGTAAATGAAAAAGTATTCGGGGTTATGGCCGTTCAGAGTTATACCGACCCCGATCAGTTTACCGAGAAGGAACTCGACTTGCTTAACATCGTGGCCGGCCAGATCTCAACAATGATCTCCCGAAGGGCAGCCGAAGATGATGTAGCCCGGCAGAAAGCTTATCTTGAACAGCTTTTCGAGGCCAGCATGGAAGCTATCATTACGATCAATAACGACGGTATCGTACAAACCGTTAACTCGGAATTTACAAAAATGTTCGGGTACCTGCCAGAAGAGATCATCGGTGCGAATGTTGACGAAAAAATCACCAACCAGGAGATCATGGACGAAGCCCTTGCAATAACTCGCAAGGCAACAACCGGGGGTATTTCTGAAATGGAAACCCGGAGGACCCATAAAGACGGACGGCTCATCGATGTTTCAATCATTGTCACTCCCATACGCCTGCAGGGCGAGATCGTCGGTGCATACGGCATCTACAGGGATATAACCGACAGGAAAAAAATTGAAAAGAACATGGTGGCCGCAAAAGAAAGAGCAGAGGAGTCGGACCGCCTGAAATCAGCATTTCTGTCGAATATGTCGCATGAGATCAGAACTCCCATGAACGCTATCATCGGGTTTTCAACCCTGCTTTCCGACCCTTCTGTTACCGATGAGGAAAGGCAGGAATTTATCAGGATCATCAAGGAAAGGGGAAATGACCTGATGAGGATCATGGATGACATTATTGACATTGCAAAAATCGAAGCGGGCCAGGTTAAAATAGAGATAAGGGAATGCCCCGTTAACACCTTGCTATCTTCACTGTTCGCCACAATGAATGAAGTCAGGAAAAAACTCCTGAAAACCCATGTCGAACTGAAGTTCAAACCATTTTCAACGGATAAGGATTTCACTATCCTTACCGATGGCAACCGTTTAAGACAGGTCCTCAGCAATCTTATAGAAAATTCGTTCAAATTCACGGAACAGGGATTTGTCGAATTCGGCTATACATTTAAAACCGACGATAAATCGGGACCTGTCATAGAATTTTTTGTCAGGGATTCAGGAATTGGAATACAAAAAGACAAACAACAGGTAATTTTTGAAAGGTTCCGGCAGGCCGATGATACCAGCACCAGGAAGTACGGAGGAACAGGCCTGGGCCTTACCATTTGCAAAAACCTGTTAACCCTGCTTAACGGGGATATAAGGCTTGATTCGGAGCCAGGCCACGGTGCTACATTTTATGTCTCCCTGCCCCTCACCACTATTGCAAGCAAGAATGTTCCTGTACCAGCTCCAAAGCAAACGGCAGAGTTCTCGGGTATCCTTTCAGGCAAGACAATCCTGGTCGTTGAAGATGAGGAATCCAATTATTTTCTCCTGGAAAGAATATTGAAACGTACTGCCGCAGGCGTTGTGTGGGCAAAGAATGGCATTGATGCAATCGAGATGGCGGGGAAAGGCAATGTTGACCTGGTACTGATGGATGTGAGGATGCCTGTGATGGATGGTTATGAAGCGACCGGTGAGATCCGTAAATTCAACAGAACTATCCCTATAATCGCCCAAACTGCTTACGCTTTAAAAGGCGAAAAAGAGCGGAGCAAAGCTGCAGGTTGCGATGGCTATATTTCCAAACCCATTGACCCGAAAGAATTTCTTGAAACAATAATCAGGTTTATCAAACCCGAAAAATAACATGCAGGCCCCCGCAGGCAAAAGATTCTCCCTCAGGGAGAGAATACGCAGCTTCTTTTTTGCATTCAAAGGGATTGCAACTGTAGTGAGCACCCAGCATAACTTCAGGATACACCTTATTGCTTTTGCTTTCGTGATCGCAGCCGGCGTGGTTTTCAGCATAAGCCCTGTGGAATGGTGCATCGTGCTCCTTGCCTCGGCCCTGGTTTTATGCCTTGAGATCGTCAATACTGCCTTTGAATTCTTTGTTGATATTGTATCCCCCCAATACCAGGAGAAGGCGGGCAGGATAAAGGACCTTGCCGCGGCTTCAGTGCTTGTGGCAGCTATGGTTGCAGCAGCAGCGGGGCTTATCGTTTTCACCAAATATGTTCTTGCCTTCTTCAGCACTTCATCAGTAATCAGATAAAATTATATAATTAAACAGGTATGAAAAAAATTACAATTTTACTACTCATTATGGCAACCATCACCGGATGGTCCTGCAAAAGGGAAAAACAGCCGGCCGGAGAAAAAGCTTCCCTCATTACAAAAAATACCGTTAAAGCCTCAAGCGACCTCATGACTCCTGAAGTCCTCTGGGCTTTCGGAAGAATATCAGAACCTGCCGTCTCACCCGACAAAAAACAGATACTCTACGGCGTCAGTTATTACAATGTTGAACAGAACAAAGGCAACCGGGAACTTTTCCTTATGGATATTGACGGGAAAAACAACCGCCAGGTCACCCATACCCCTTTCGGTGAAAACCAGGCCGAATGGTCGGCCGACGGTAAAAAAATCCGCTTCCTCTGCTCCGAAAGCGGTTCCATGCAGTTGTGGGAAATGAACACCGACGGCAGCGACAGGTTGCAGATGACCGATATCCCCGACGGGATCAGCGGCTACCGCTTTTCCCCCGACGAAAAAAAGCTTCTTTACACTGCGGATGTCGCAGCTGATAAGCCATTGCAGGACCTTTACAAGGACCTTCCGAAAGCTACCGGGAAGATCTATAATGATTATATGTACAGGCATTGGGATACCTGGGTGGAATCATACAGCCATGTTTTCGTAGCTGATTATAACAAGACGATGATTACAAGCGGAACCGATATTCTGAAAGCCGAGCCGTATGAATGCCCTCTTCAGCCTTTCGGCGGGATGGAACAGATCACATGGAGCCCCGATAGTAAAACCATCGCCTATACCTGCCGCAAGAAGAAAGGTCTTGCCTATACCCTATCGACTAATTCCGACCTTTACCTGTACCAGATCGATAACGGGTCCACCACCAACCTTACCGAAGGTATGATGGGGTATGACGTCGCACCCCTTTATTCACCCGATGGTACAAAACTGGCCTGGCAGAGTATGGAGAGGGATGGCTACGAGTCGGATAAAAACCGCCTGTTCGTTTATGATTTCAATAGTAAAACCAAAACTGATTATTCGAAAAGCTTCGACCAGAGTTCCGAAGGCCTGGCCTGGAGCGACGACAGCAAGTCTGTCTTTTTCATCAGCGATTTTCATGCTACCGACGAAATTTACCAGCTCACTGTTGCCGACGGGAAGATTCGCAAGATCACCGAAGGCATCCACAACTATACCGGTGTCATACCTGCAGGTGACAAATTAATCGCCACCAGGGTATCCATGTCTTCTCCCCCGGAGATCTATTCGGTGGATCCGGCCAACGGAAAAGACAGCCAGCTGAGTTTTGAGAACAAGGAAATACTCGACCAGCTTGCCTTTGGCAAAGTCACACAGAGATGGCTCAAAACAACAGATAACAAGATGATGCAGACATGGGTTATTTACCCGCCTCATTTTGATTCAACCAAGGTATACCCTGCCCTGCTCTACTGCGAAGGTGGGCCTCAAAGCACGGTCAGCCAGTTCTGGTCGTTCCGCTGGAACTTCCAGATGATGGCCGCTAACGGGTATATCATCGTAGCCCCCAACCGCCGTGGCCTGCCTGGCTTCGGAAAGGAATGGAATGAACAGATCAGCGGGGACTATGGCGGGCAGAATATGAAAGACTACCTTACCGCAATAGATGCACTATGCAAGGAGAAGTACATTAACAAGGACAAACTGGGCTGCGTGGGAGCAAGTTACGGGGGATTCTCGGTTTACTGGCTTGCAGGGAACCATAATAAAAGGTTTAAAGCCTTTATCGCCCATGACGGGATGTTCAACCTTGAGGCGCAATATCTTGAAACGGAAGAAATGTGGTTTGCGAACTGGGACCTTGGCGGGCCCTTCTGGGATAAGAAGAATAAGACCGCCCAGCGCACCTATGCCACTTCTCCGCATAAATTCATTCAGAACTGGGATACTCCAATCCTTGTGATCCACGGAGGTCTTGACTTCCGGATTTCATATACCCAGGGGATGCAGGCCTTCGACGCTGCCCTGCTGAAGGGAATTCCTGCAGAGTTCCTGTTCTTTCCGAACGAGAACCATTGGGTGCTTAAACCCCAGAATGGCATTCTCTGGCAGCGGACTTTCTTTAACTGGCTTGACCACTGGTTAAAATAAACCCGATGGGAGATGAGATAAAGAAAGCCGCGGAACTGCTGTTAAAATCGCGCTTCACAACTGCATTTACTGGGGCAGGGATATCGGTCGAAAGCGGCATCCCCCCTTTCAGGGGAAACGATGGCATATGGGGCAAATACGATCCGCATTTCCTCGAAATATCTTATTTTATGAGCCACCCCCGGGAGTCGTGGACCGTAATAAAAGAACTGTTCTACGATTTCTTTGCTGAGGCAAAGCCAAACAGTGCACATCTGGTTATGGCTGAAATGGAGAAGCGCGCCCTGCTCGGAAGGATTATTACCCAGAACATTGACAACCTGCACCAGGAAGCCGGTTCCAGAGAAGTTTATGAGTTCCATGGAAATTCCCAAAGACTTATCTGCCTGGGATGCCACAGGCTATACCCTGCCAGGGAGATCAGCCTGGATCACCTGCCTCCAACCTGCAGGGAATGCGGGGGCTTACTGAAACCTGATTTTGTTTTTTTCGGCGAAGGCATTCCCCAGAAAGCACTGGGAGCCTCATATGAAGCAGTAAGCCTCTCTGATGTTTTTATCGTTATCGGGACTACAGGTGAAGTAATGCCTGCAAACCAGATCCCATTTATGGCCAAATCGGCCGGAAGTAAGATAATAGAGATCAATACGGAACCATCAAACTTTACCGGGAGCATCACAGATGTCTTTATCAGGGGTAAAGCCGGGGAGGTAATGCAGAAACTGGCAGCTGAATTATTTACCGCGTCCCTGGATGATGATAAGGATGGTATAAATGAGAATTTTGAAGTCCATGGCAAGTGACATATTCTCAATATAAAGAAGGTCGAATTTAAGACGTTCTATCATTTGTTCCAGGTTCTCGGCGTACCCGTACTTTACCTGGCCCCAGGAAGTAATCCCGGGTTTTACCTTGTGCAGAAGTTTGTAGTGAGGGGCTCTCTGTGTAACCAGGTTAATGTAATACTGCCTCTCGGGACGGGGACCAACAATGCTCATCTCACCCTTTAAGACTGTATAAAACTGGGGTATCTCATCTATCCGGAACTGGCGTAAAACTTTACCTACACGGGTTATCCTCGGATCATCCTTTGAAGAAAGCTGGGGGCCGTTTTTTTCTGCATCCTGTATCATGGTCCTGAATTTATACATGATAAAGGGTTTACCCCTCAGGCCTATCCTTTCCTGTTTGAAAAACACCGGCCCCGAAGTAGTCAGTTTAATGATCAGGCCTGTAATAAAGATCACCGGCAACAGCAAAATCAACGCAATGAAAGAGAAGGCTATGTCGAAGATCCGTTTCAGCGACAACTGCCAGTCGGGCATAAGATCAGGATAGATCTGTATGAGGGGGGCATGAAAAATAGAGGTTGTTTTTACCGATCCCATAAGAATATCCTGCATCGCAGGAATTATCTTAATGACAACATCGGTGTCTTCAAGCTGGGTTATGATATTTTCTATAGTGTGATTCTCTGAATGCTCTATTGCAATGATCACCTCCTCGATGTTGTATTGCTTTACCAAAGAACTCAGGTCTTTCGTTTCACCGATGTGAGAAAGGAACTCGGCTAGCTTGTAATTAGTGTACCCCTCAACATTGACAAATCCAACAAATTTGTTCCCTGATGATTTTTCCTGGTTCTCGATCTCTTTGTAGATGGATAGTGCATTCCCGTTACTCCCGACAATGATGGTGTTGAACCCGATGAGCTTGTTGTGGATCTTGTAGGCTGTTCTTGAAGTAAGTAAAAACCTGAAAATAGCTGTAAAGAAAAGATGCAGCAGAAGCAGCACAAAAAAGAACTCGATATAGGTGCGCTGAGTAATTATCATGTCATCCAGGATAAGGGCGAAAAAGATTATGGTCACCCCTAACAGGCTGATAAGAAAGGTTTGTGCAAATTCACGTAAACGGGCTTTGCGGTATATCTGGCGGTAGGTACCTATCAGAGCGTACAAGGCCAGCCAGAAAAGGCCGATTACAACAACGCCGTAATACAGTTTCGGATCGTTCAGCACTACCCTGAAATGATCCATAACATCATGATCAACCCTGTATTTCCGGTAAATAAAGAATAAGGTCCAGGCGAAGATGGCAGCAAGAAAATCGGCCACTACATATTTTATTACCTGAGCCCGTTTATTCATCTTGGTACTATTTGGTTGTGACTACTTTAATGTTATCTAAAACGATGATCCCTTTGGTTAGGCTGGCATCCATAAATGCCCCAAAATAGACCCTGAAATGATCGATCCCCGTGGTTGAATTCAGAGCGGGGGTGAGTTCAATATAGATCTTTTTTGACTTGTTATTGGTCACATTCAGGTTTACCACAGGTGTTTGTATAAACGCAGAAGGGCCGGTAAGTATCACACCTACCGTCAAAACTGTGTTGATATTATAATTCAGCTCCAGGTAAACCGGTGAATAAGGGATCACGAATGAATCGTGTGACTGCGCTTCAGCAAAGTTATTCACGGTATCGGTTATCATAATTGCCGAATGAAGGCCTTCTATCGTAAAAGAGGAGCCTTCAGGAGTAACTTTTACAGGCACCGTACTCCGGTTTGTCGTATCAAGTTTTATCGAAGTCCCTTCGAAGTCCTCCTTCCATAAGAAATTGGTATTGGAAGCATAAGTGGTTTTAAGGGTTTTTAACCTGGTCACGCTGTCCATCCCGAACTTAACATTGTAACTGATGGGTGCGTAAAAATCATATGTGGCCCTTGTACTGGATATCCCGTTTTTCTTGATCCCGGGCATAATAGTAACCTTATGCGTCCCTTTCTGAAGAACCGGGAATTTTGAAGGATTCTGAAAGGCGCCGATCAACTGACCGTCGACATATACCCATGAATCGCAGATATTCTGGGAAGAAGAGCCCTGAATGGCATAATCTGTGTAAATGTAAATGGAATCGATGCTCAGGTAGGCAGGAACTTCCTGGTCGCCCTTGAACTTTTCACAAGAGGCCAGGAAAACTACACCCAGAAATAACAAGCATAAATTTTTTACCATCCTTGTACCCGGAATGAACAACAAAAAAACTCTGATCTCAAAACGTTGTTTCCGCATGAATATTGTCAATAATTCTTACAAAAGAAACTAACATTAATGCGGAAATTATACGAGCCGCTTAACTGAATGGTTTATTTCATCGATGATCATATATGCCACTTCAAGGGCACGGTAACCATCCTCAATGGTGACAGGGGGAACGGTGTTGTTCACAATAGCGGAACAAAAACTTTCCAGCTCGGTTTTTATTGCATTGTTCGGTTTTACTTCAGGCTTGATAAAAGATATCTGCCTGATCCCTTTACCCGGCCCAAGGTCTAACGGCATCCCGAATCCCGAACTGGTGTTTCCCGGTTCTTCAATCCGTATGACTTCCATTTCCTTCTTCAGGAAATCGATGGATATATAGGCGTCTCTTTGAAAGAAACGTGACTTGCGCATATTTTTTACCGAAATCCTGCTTGCCGTAAGATTGGCCACACAGCCGTTCTCAAATTCAATGCGGGCATTGGCAATATCAGGGGTGTCGCTTACCACAGCCACTCCCGAAGCACTTATACTGCGTATACCGCTCTTTACGACCGAAAGGATTATATCGATGTCGTGTATCATCAGGTCAAGGATCACAGGCACGTCGGTACCCCGGGGATTGAACTGTGAAAGCCTGTGGCCCTCAATGAACATAGGGCCTGAAAAATAAGGTTCTGCAGCCAGGAACGCAGGATTGAAGCGCTCAACATGGCCAACCTGCACTTTAACTTTAGCCTCAGAAGCTATCTTTATCAATTCCCTTGCCTGTTCCAAGGTAGTCACAACCGGTTTCTCTATAAATACATGCCTGCTTTTCAAAAGTGATTTTGAAGCACAGTCGAAATGGGATATTGTCGGAGTCACTATATCAACCACATCAACCGCATCAACAAGTTCATCGAGCGAAGCAAATTTAGGAACACCGAACTCCTGCTCCACCTTTTGTGCAATGACCATATCGGGGTCATAAAAACCACATAGGTTAAATTCAGGAATTTCCTTAATGCATTTAATATGAATTTTGCCCAGGTGACCTGCTCCCAGAACTCCGATTTTAAGCATACCGGGTATTTTTTTGCAAAGTTAGTCTTTTAAGATTTTGAAATTACTATTTTCGTGAAAAATTTCCCCGGCAAACAAACTATGAAACACTCTCAAAGACAAGATACTTACCGCCACCAGGGACTTAGAAACCAGCTGATCAGGTCGATCAGGGAAAAAGGAATTTCCGATCCGGCCATTCTTGCTGCGATGGAGAAAGTGCCGAGGCATTTCTTCTTCGATTCGTCCTTTCTTGAATACGCATATGAAGACCAGCCTTTCCCGATTGGTGCCGGCCAGACTATTTCACAGCCATATACTGTAGCATTCCAGACCTTTTTACTGAAAATCAGCAAGGGGGAAAAAGTGCTTGAGATAGGAACCGGGAGCGGTTACCAGGCTTGTATCCTCGCAGAACTCGGAGCCAAAGTCTTTAGCATTGAACGCCAGAAAACCCTGTACGACAAGACCAGGAACCTTCTCACGGAAATGGGATACCAGCGAATCAAGCTGTTTTATGGGGATGGCTATAAAGGCCTGACTTCATTCGCCCCGTTTGACAAGGTACTCGTAACCGCCGCAGCGCCGTATATCCCCGAGCCCCTCATCCGGCAGCTTAAACCCGGAGGTATACTCGTTGTGCCTGTAGGGGATGATGTGCAGATTATGACAACCATACATAAAATCTCAGAAACGGAGATGCGTAAAGAGGAGCATGGACATTTCAGGTTCGTTCCCATGCTTGAAGACAAAGCAAAGGATCATTAAAAGCTATCCAGTCATCCAGTCATCCAGTCATCCAGTCATCCAGCTATCCAGTCATCCAGTCATCCAGCTATCCAGTCATCCAGC
>JBAXIO010000010.1:0-148708 GCA_037138335.1 Bacteroidota bacterium | reverse complement strand
CATTCCGGATATATCCATCCCACCAGTTCGACTGGGTTTCGGAGTTCCACCATTTATATTGATCGTCGCCTCCGGCATCACCCGATTTAAGATTCCCCAGATCTTTTGCTTTGCTTTGTTTGTGCAAACGCCCTGTACTATAGATGGGGTCGTTCATCAAATCAGGAACCAGCCGGTCCAGGTTGCCAACAAACCCGGCCATGTCTTTATGCATTTGCACCTTCAGCCATCCCAAAGGTTTTATGCTTCCGAAAGGCCGACTCTGGTATTTTTCTGACACCATTTTATCCTGTGCATTCATAATAAAAGGGGAGATAAAAAGCGAAACAGTTATCATTTTTATCGATAAGATCATTTTTATTTTTTTTATAACTGGCATAAAAGATCACTGTCTTTTCTTTAAATAATTCAATTAATTAATCCTTCACTGTTCATTCAGCAATTTTGCAAATTGTTCAGGTATGCCACTGCACCCTGGGGGTCGCGGCTGTAAAAATCGGCACCGATCTTATTGCTGAATTCAGTATTGAGAGGTGCACCACCGACTAAAACCTTTGTTAATGGATATTTTTCTTTCACCAATTTTACTACCGATTCCATGTTACCCATAGTAGTGGTTAACAAGGCGGAAATTCCAACCGCACAATTGGGGTACTTTTCAAGCGTATCCAGAAATGATTCGGTTTTAACATCTACTCCTAAATCAATTACTTCCCATCCGGCTCCTTCTACGGTCATGGCGACCAGGTTTTTACCAATGTCATGTAAATCGCCGAAAACAGTGCCTATTATGAACGTGCCTTTTCGTTTTACTTCACCCGACATGAAATAGGGTTTCAAGTGGACCAGTGCCGTACCCATAGCTTTGGCCGCCATCAGCATTTCCGGAACAAACACTTTACCCTGGCTGAACTTCAGTCCAACAGCATTCATGCCTGGTATTAATCCTTGTTCAAGGATTTCGGCAGGTTTTATGCCTGCCTCCAACGCTTGTCTTGTTAATTCATCTGCACCAATCTCCCCCCGCATTGAAGGAGGGAAAGGTGATTTTTGATTGATTTTGCCAAACTCGATACAAGTTGTCAGTTTCTCTATTATTTCATTCATGACGGTAAATCGTTTATGGGATTTGATATTAATGAATCAGCCTTTATTATACTCAGCAATGGCTTCGAAAAAGGCATCAATATTTTCAATTTTTGTTCCTGGAGGTATGTCGCAACCGGAGGAAATTACAAAATTGTTGTATTGTGATGTTCGTGTTAAAAGCTCTTTCGTTTTAGCTTTAATGATTTCAGGACTGCCATTTTTTATAACTCCCGCAGGATCCAAATTACCGAACACAAGTCTGTTTGCAGGAACCTGAGGCAGAATCTCACACATATCAACAGCATTGCCAAAATGAAATCCTGCCGCCCCTGTTCCCAGCATTGATTCAACCAGGCTGACTGTATTTCCGCAATTATGCAAAACCACCATAAAGTTGTCATCCTGCACAAAATCAACAATCTGTTTTACATACCTGGATGAAAATTCCTCACATTGATAATCGGCAAGCAATCCGGCAGCCGGTTCTGCTATCACAATTCCGTTACAGCCTGCTTTTTTAAAAGCGAGCGCATACTCTTTTAAAAATGAAGTGCAAATGTTCAAAAGATCATGAGCGCCTTCGGGTTCAATGAGTATTGCTGTCATCATTTCGGTAATATCGTAAAGACGGCCGGCTAAGGAATAGGGGCCGATGATACCGCCAAATACCGGGAGGGCTGTGGTATTATCTGCAGCTAACCGGGCTGCGGTTAAATGGCTTTTTGTTCTTCCGTCACCTATCGCCGGAATTTTAAGGTTAACTACTTGCTCAAATGAGTCTATCAGTCTTTTTGAAACTGTGGGGATCTCGTTTTCACTGAAGTTAATAAAACTGCCAAATGCTTCTGCTTCAACTGACAAATCCATGATTAAAGTTGTTGCCCCAATTGCAGGATATTTTGCAGATAAGGCTATCACACAGTGATATTGAACTTCTCCTATTGTGACCATGTCCATAACCGACTTGCCGATAAGCTGAAGCCCGGGATATGTCATAACAGGCACAGCTATTTTTTCGGGATGTGCAAGAATGGAATTTTTCCATTCTGTCATATTCATTTTCATAAAAGGAGGTTTCAGGGATTAATTTGTTTTAGTTTTTGTTGAAATTTCAGCCAATTTCATAAGATTTGCTATAGGAGTATTGACGCCGATTTCGCATCCGCCTGAGAGAATAAATTTCTGGCCCTGCATTTGTTGAACAAGTTCATTGGCCAGGATTTCAAGGTGCTGAGAGTCTGCTTCCTGAATCAAAACAGGGTTAATATTTCCTTTGATTACAACATTATCACCCAATATTTTTCGTGCTTCCTTTAAATCAACCTGCCAGTCAAAATCAATAATATCCAAATTCAGACAGCTAATGGAAGGTAATAAATGGTTGATATTCCCGCAGATATGCAGTTTGGCTTTGGCCCCCAGCGAATGAATATGATCAACAAGTTCTTTGTGCCTTTCTTTAACATAAAGATCATAGGTGGCTGCATCAATCTGCGAACAAATTGCGTCACCAATTCCAATATAGTCGCAACCTTCAATTATTTGTGCTTTGGCAAACTCCCTGGCCACTATCATACATTTATCCATGATTATATTTGAATAATCAGGATCGCACATAAGATTCATCAGCATCTCGCTTAAACCCGCCAAATCGCATGCTTCAGCCAGCGGACCTTCAATCCATCCTCCCACCGGGACCGTCCCTTTCAGCAGTTTCTGATAGTAGGCCGCTCCTGAAATCCTGTCGCGTGTTCGTTCACATTGATAAATGTCAGGAATTGCTAAATTTCTGGCGTCATACTCATTTTGAATCACTTTGTTCAAGCATTTTGGAACCCCTTCAGGTATAAATTCAATTCGGGCCCCAAAAGCAGAAGTTTCGCGGTAAGGATCACTGATCAGGCTTACCGTATCAAGGTCGAAGTATTCCATACAACGTATGTTCGACTCAACCAGTACTTTGTAATCCGAAGCAAACTTCCCATAGGTTGTTTTATTAAAACGGGCTGCAAAGTGCATCAATATCGGCTTGAATAGCACACTCGAATGAAGTTCACCAGAAAGTAATTTATCGAATTGCTGTTTTTTGTTCATGTGCTTCAATTATTAATATAAGAGTTTGAACATGATTAGATATTGTGTTTTAAGTTGCGGTAAAGGCATTGGGATGAATCGCACAATTCGCAGTTATATCCTTTGGGGCGAATCTCAGGTCCGATACCTATAAATCCGCTGATTGATTTTATGGGTTGCATGAGGCATGAATCGGAAAGCGAAATTCCACAGAACCCGGGAGGGAGAAGGCTGAACAGCTTTTTTTGTTCAGCAACCATCCATCCGCAATATCCGGGGCTGTAACGGTTTGAAATCCCTGAACCTGTTTTAGCCATTTCAAGCTTTAAATTGGCCTGAACCTGTTCCATGGCATTCTCGACGGCAAGGCTTCCATATATATCATAAATATAGCCATGCAACATTTCATTATTTTTCATCAGTGTACGTGATTTTTCAAACACCGCATCCCCAATTGTACAAACGAAGACGGCAATCTTTTCACTTGCCTTAAGCTGTTGAAAAATATTCTTTTTAATATTGAATGGAATTCCGTTAACAAGGATCTGTTTCAACTTCGAATCCGTTTTTACATCTTCGGCAATCAGGTATCCGCCGGTAACCTGGAGAAGTTCAGGACCATTCATAAAAACTTCTTCAATATATTCATCAACCAATGCCTGTACTTCGGCAGATACGCCAAGCACTGCATAAATTTCAGCCCGGTTTATTCCGATTGATCGGCTTTGAATATTGAATTTCTGTAAATGCATGCGATTTTACAATTCTCTTGGAGTTTTACCTTGCCGCCAGTGATCTTCAATCATTTCAAGTGATTTCCCTTTAGTTTCGGGAATATAAAAGTAACCCCATATCAAACCTGCAATTCCAATGAGGGCATACAACCAGAATGCGCCTGCAGGATTGCCGAGGTTTTCATTGTTAACCGTAATGTCGGTTCCTTGCATAGTAAGCCCTTTCACAATTTTAAAAAAAGTAAAAGCCACCACTCCATTGAACAGCCAGTTAGAGAGCGAACCAATGCTTGCGCCGATACCGCGTACTTTTAAAGGGAAAATTTCTGAAACTATAACCCAACCTAAAGGTCCGAGGCTTACTGCGAAAAATGCAATATAAATCCAAACTAAGGCAACGGTTATTTGCTTTACCGAATCGCCCAGTGATGATTGCAATGCAAAACACATGCCCAGAGCGAAAAGTGAAACCACCATGCCACTTAACCCGATCATATATAACTTACGCCTGCCTAATTTGTCAACAACAGATAATGCTATAATTGAAGACAACACACATACAGCACCAACACTTACCGAGGCCAAAATAGCTGCCCGTGCCCCCTCAAATCCTGCCATCAGGAATATTTTCGGACTGTAGTAAATAATCGTATTGATCCCGGTGAATTGTTGTACAAACATAATTCCGATTGCGATTATCAATGGAGTACGGAGCCATGGCTTAACTAGTTCGTTCCAGCCGGTTTTGTTATGCTTGTCAATTTCAATTTCTTCCTTCATACGTGAAATTGTCTCCTCAACCAGTTCAGGGTCTTCCACTTTCATTAATACTTCGCGGCTTTTATCTTCGAAGCCCTTGCTAATCAGCCAGCGCGGTGTTTCCGGCAAAAATATCATACCCGCCAGCATAATGGCTGCAGGAATAATACCTGCATAAAGCATGGGACGCCAGCAATCCGTATAACCTGGAGCGCCCTCCGGAAGGGCGAATGCAAGGTCAGAGAAATATGAAACAAAAATGCCAATCGTAATAAGAAGCTGAAAAAGGGACACAAAGGTACCCCTGTTCTTAGCCGGTGAAATTTCAGCTATATATAAAGGCACGGCAAATGAAGATATCCCAATAGCTATACCCAGAAAGAAACGGGCAACCATTAAATTCCCTGCACCAGGAGCAGAACCCGACCAAAATGCTCCTATGGCAAAAATGAGAGCTGATGCCAAAATCACTTTTTTCCGACCAACAATATCAGTAATCCGGCCCGATGAAATTGCGCCAAACACTGCACCTGCAAGCCCTGCTGTAGTTATAAGTTCTATCCAGCCATTGTCAAGGGCAAAGTTTTTCTGAAAATAAGGAATAGCGCCCGAAATTACTCCGGTATCAAAACCGAAAAGCAGTCCGCCGGTTGCGGCAATAGTCGCAATTACGGCAACCAGGGTTTTATTCTGAGCTGGTTTTTTCTCCATTATAATTTCCGTTTTTTAAATGTCAATAATTTGATGCCACCACCAGAGGAACTGTTTCTCAAGAAATTTAATGATGGCTGGTGTTATTGTTTTCATAGTAAATTAGTTTTTAGTCATTATAAATTTCAGACTTCCTCCATCCATTATCTCTTTATAAGTAATGAATGGTTTTTTGATTTGAATTCCGTTTAAAATCCTGGTGTCGTTATAAAATGATGTTTCTGAGAAATTCTTGCCTTCAATTACAAATTGTTTTCCTTTTGACAAGTTAAGAGTAGCTTTTTTAAATTGTGGAGATCCAAAAACAAACTCATTTCCGGCCGGATTCACCGGGTAAAATCCCAGGCATGACAGAATATACCAGGCTGACATTTGTCCGCAGTCGTCGTTACCAATCATCCCGTTGGGCGTATTGTTGTGAAATTCATTGATAATACGGTGAATATATTTCTGACCGGACTTAGGCGTGCTGGAATAAGCGTATAAATAAACTATATGATGGCTGGGTTCATTTCCATGTGCATATTGCCCGATCATGGCTTCCTGGCCAAGAAATTTGTTGGCATTCCTCGCTTCGATGGTGAAGAAATCGTTCAACTGCTTTGTAAATGCGTCATCCCCGCCTAAAAGTTTTTTCATGCCATCGATGTCGAACTGGGCAGGAGTCCAGAAATATTGCCAGGCATTAGCTTCGGTATAATCGCCGGGATTATTCATTGGCGAAGTAGCTGCCAGAGGATCAAAAGGTGTTCGCCATTTGCCTTTGGTATCTTTACCGCGAAACATTTTAGTTTCCGGATCGAACAGGTTTTTGTAGTAGGCAGTCCTTTTGTAAAAGGTTTCAGCCGTAGATTTATCGCCGAGTTTTGATGCCATTTCGGCTACACACCAATCGTCGTAAGCGCTTTCGAGTGTGCGCGAAACAGCCTCGTTATCTAACTTGTCAAATGGATAATAACCGTAATGGTTGTATAATTCCCAATCGGAATTGATATGGTTTTTCGTTGAAGTTTCAACCATGGCTTTCAACGCTTCATTTTTATCAAATCCGGAGAAACCTTTATTGTACGCCGAAAGAATCATTGGGATGGCATGGTTGCCGATCATGCAATAGTTATCCTGTCCCCAGGCCGTCCAGATAGGAAGAAACCCGGTAGCTTTATAATGAAGGAGTAAGGTATTGACGATGCCATTAATTTTTTCAGGAGCAATAATTTGCAGCAGCGGGAAAGCACCACGGTACACATCCCAAATGGAAAGCGTGGAATAATATTCTTTATTTGGTGCCTGCGAAATTTTATTATCAGCACCACGGTATTTCCCATCGACATCTGCTATATTCGAGGGCTGTAAAAACAGGTGATAAAGAGAGGTATAGAAGATTTCTTTTTCCTTGGTTTCGGCCTCTATTTCAATCCTGCCCAGGTATTGGTTCCAGGTATTTTCGGCGTTTTCTTTTATCTTTTCGAAATCCCAGCCTGGTATTTCGGTTTGCATGTTGAGTTTTGCCCCGGCCACATCCACGGTGGATAAAGCAATTTTTGCCTGCAGCGTTTTATTTTTGCCCAGGTTAAAGGTCAGGATATATTTCGGTGCATTTTCTTTCGGACCCTTTAACAGTTGTTCGGATTTTATGAATGGTTTATCAAATTTAATCACAAAGAAATACTTCCGGTCCACCCAGTTTTTTGTATGACAATAACCTGAAAAGGTTTGGTGATCTTCAATTTTCACTTCTGATTCTAATACCAGGCTGTCTGTTAGAAAACGGAGACCATGTTGAAAATTGGCAAATACTTTAGCTTCCTCGGCAGGGAATGTATAACGATGAATCGCCACCCGTTCTGAACAGGTCAGTTCAACTTTTACCCCGTCTTTTTTCACAAGGGAATAATAACCAACACTGGCTTTCTCAGAGTCTTTATAATACCTGTTTTTCAGAACTGCATTCGGATTACCTGCAAATGGAAGCAGCAACACATCACCCATTTCGTTAATACCAGTTCCACTAAAACGGGTTTGCGAGAAACCCAGAATAATACTGTCCTGATACTGGTATCCGCAAGTATGGTTCCATCCCTGATCACGGTTATCCGGTCCAGGCTGGACCATCCCAAAAGGCATTGATGGACCAGGAAATGTATGCCCGGTTCCGTCAGTACCGATAAAAACATTTACGTATTGAATATTGTTTTGCGCACTTACTATTGTTGTAAAAGCGATAAAAAAAGCCAAAAGGGAAGACTTCATTTGTGTGAATCTATTATTACATGACAAATTTTCTCAATTTTCAGAAGTTTTTATTTGTCTGAATTGACAAGAATTTGTGTAATATTACCATCATCATTGAATGATGGTTGATTTTTATGATAATAAAGACAAAATGAAAGCATTTTTTGAACAACTTACCACAGGGATTGAAAACTCTATATCAATCATCGATTTAAATATGACCTCTTTTAATGGGCCCTATCATTTTCATCCGGAATTAGAACTTACGTGGATTCGAAAAAGTACAGGGAAGCGTTATGTGGGTGGCAACGTTTCAGATTATAAACCCGACGATTTGGTTTTAGTGGGAGCTAATGTCCCACATTGCTGGCACAGTATGAACGAAGCGATACCTGACAATGCCCAGGCTATCGTTATTCAGTTTCACCCAAATTTTGCGGGAAGGGCCTTTTTAGAACTTCCTGAGTTAATCAAAGTTAAAAGTCTGTTTGAAAAAGCTATTGCCGGAGTATTAATTACGGGAAATACGAAGGCAAAAATTATCTCCAAAATAAAGCAATGTTCTGCTAAAGAAGGATTATACAGGCTTTTGCAATTCCTGGAAATACTTGATCTTATTGCCAATTCCGAAGAAACTGAACTCATCAATCATCATTTTGCAGGGCTTACAGCATCACCAGCCGAAACTGAACGTTTTCAAAAGGTTTTTAGTTACCTGATCGGGAATTATCAGCAGGAAGTCAGCCTTAGAACAGTTGCTAAAATTGCGAATCTGACTCCAACTGCGTTTTGTCGTTATTTTAAGAATGTAACCCGTAAAACACTGGTGAAAATAGTTACAGAATTTAGAATCAATCAAGCCTGCCAATTACTTAGAAACTCTGAAAAATCTGTGAATGAAATTTGTTTTGAATGTGGCTTTGGAAATATCTCCTATTTCAATAAGACATTTAAAGCAATCACTGAATATACTCCATTACAATATAGGAGCTTGTTTTTAAGCTAGATTGACAAAACAAATGATCTGGTTTTCCCAAGCCAGGTCTGGACAAGAATGAAAATTATTTTGAATATTGGTGAAGTTATTCGAGAATATTCAAATGATAACCATATCCAAGTTTTTTGATACTTGGATTTATTGATCACCGTCCGTTGCATCTTCTCTTCGCCAAAGATTCGGAAACGGGAAATTGTGTCATGGTCACCGTTTATGAACCAGATAAAAATGTATGGTCACCTGATTTTAAAACAAAAAACCGATAATATGGAATGCGTCATTTGTAAAGCAGGAAATATGTACGAGGGAAAGGTAACTGTTACCCTTGAAAAGAATGGATCCATCATTCTGATCAAGGAGGTTCCTGCACATATTTGTGATGTGTGTGAGCATTATTATCTGGATGAACAAACCACCGGAGAAGTCCTGAAAAGAGGATCGGAAGGTCTGTTAAAAGGTGCTGAACCTGAAGTGATGAAATTGAAAGTGGCCTGACCTCAATTATATTCCTCCCCCAATAAAATCAACCAATTTCGAAAAATATGCAATAAACTGGCGGTTAGATATTTCGTCAGAGCAGTGTACCGCGACAAATGCAATGTGCAAGGTGCAAAGTGTAATATTTTGCACCTTGCACATTGCATTTTATCGAAAAAACACTTGCTTTGACCAGCCTTCGCCGGAACGACTTAACCATCTCATTTTATTGATTGCTAATATGGTAATGGGGTCAAAAAAAATCGGCAGAAAGTAGTCACTGATGGCGGCCTGTCCACCATGGTGTGAATTATGTAAATTATTCCCAATATTATATAATTATTTCCGGCATAAAGCAATTTACCTTCGTTGATAGTTTAACTTACCCAAAAACTTGAAATCCAATTATGGTTCTCCGTATAGTATTTCTTTTTCTTTCTTTTTGTATAGCATTCAATGTTAATGCACAGGAAAAGAAGGATAGCCTTACTCCTCAGAAAATTGACAGCTTGACTCCTCAGCAAGTTGATACCCTTATAAAAAAAATGGATACCGTGATTATCACAAAGGAACCTCAGAACATTACTCCTACAAGTTCATTCGGACGCGCCTATGCAAAGTCTTACTGGACAGATACTAAATCTGTTTTTACCAACCCATTCCACTGGAAAACTGGTCAGATCATAGCGGCAGCAGCAGTGGTTGCAGGAACAATAGGGTTGATCGCATGGGGAGATAAACCCATACAACAATTTTATTATCGAAATAGTTCCGTATTCATCAGCAAAACCTCTTATTACTTTTTTAGTCCGCTGGGAAGTGGCCTTTATGATATTCCCACATTGGGTATTTTTTATGCTTGCGGGGTAATATGGAAGAATAAAAAAGCAAAAGAAACAGGGTTAAAAGGATTGGAAGCATATGTTATTACAGTTGTTTTAACGCAGGCAATTAAACAGATTTCACACAGGCACCGTCCTTATCAGGATGATCCGCCTAATCCCTATAATTGGGATGGGCCATTCAGTTGGGGCGGGGACTATGGTACGTTCGGGTATAATTCATTTCCTTCGGGTCATTCTTCGACGGTTTTTTCAATCGCAACGGTAATAGCTCTTGAATACTGGGATACAAAATGGGTCCCTATTATCTGCTTCGGACTGGCTGGTTGTACGGCACTTTACCGGCTGGCGATGAACGATCATTGGGCTTCGGATGTATTATTTGGCTCAGCATTGGGATTTGCAGTTGGCAGCATGGTCTATTTTAATGCCAACAAGAAGCTGCAGATAATTCCGGTAAGTTCTACCGGGGTGGGGGCTACCTTAATCTGGCATTTTTAATCTACACTCAGTAACAAAGGCAGAAACAATGAAAGTCGCACTTTTGCTGCGTTTAGCGACCAGACGTGTGCATTTTGAATTTTCATGAATCTGCTCCAGTTGAGCCAAATGCTCCTGCTGAGCAGACTTACTAGCATCTGAATTCTTTAAAACGAATAAACCTCTCAAAAAATGGGGGTAGGCTTTTTCATGTTAACAGGTCAAATGTTGATAGCTTTGTCTTCAATAACTTTATAAAAAATGAGCTATATATATGATTATCCGCACTTCGCATTAACTGTAGATACAGTCTTATTTTCCAAAGACGATGCATGTTTAAGCGTTTTGCTGATTCGTAGAGCGCATGAACCGTTTAAGGATCGCTGGGCTTTCCCTGGTGGTTATGTCAATATTGACGAAGTTGCTGATAATGCTGTGATGATCCGAAGAAAGGTATTAGGAAAAGAGATGTTATTTCTTATCAGACCATCCATTTCCTCAATAAAATCAAGCACTTTCGCAAAATCGATGACGAATTGACTGTTAGATACCGTATTCGCTTACAAATTTGAATGCCGAACAGCAAGGTGTCAGCCCCAAATTCTCAAAACCATTCAGTGACAGAAAACCTGAATTGGGTGACGAATCCATTGTTTATGGTGATTCCATTTCTTGAAGGATTTCAGGTATGATACTTTTGCTCTCACAATAAGTAAATAATTCAGCCATGAAAAAATCATCAAATAAATCCTTCACGGTCAATGTTATTGCAACCATTTGTATGGTAACAATGACAAACTTTATTGGATTTAGCCAAACCAATACTTATCCAGTTGTTGGAACAGGTCAGACAATATCTTATGACACAGCGGTGGCAATAACAATGCCCATTTCAGGGCAGACATTCTATGGACAGAATTCGAATCATCCCGGAAACTTGCGATCTTATACCAACAATGGTAATGGCACTGTAACCGACAATTTAACCGGGCTGATGTGGCAGCAGACCGAGGACAGAAACGGTGACGGAATAATTAATTTCTATGATAAACTGAAGTATTATGAGGCAGTGGATAGCGCGGCAACATGTAACACTGGCGGTTATCATGATTGGCGTTTACCTACTATTAAAGAGCTATATTCCATTGCCATGTTTTTTGGAGCAGAACCAGGCCCACCACCGTCTAATTGTATAAAATATATTGATACGACTTATTTCTCTGTCGGTTTCGGTGACGTAAACTCACTGGCACACGGCAGCCTGGGAACTGAACGGATTATTGATGGTCAAATTGTATCCTCTACCTTATATGTAAGTACGACATTTGGCATGTTGGAAACTGTGTTTGGGTTCAATTTTATTGACGGACGAATTAAGGGATATCCAACTACTTACATTGTGCCAGAATGTGGCACAGCAAAGCATTTCTATGTATTATATGTTCGCGGCAATACAGCGTATGGAGCAAATCAATTCGTTAATAATGGGAACGGAACAATTACCGATAACGCTACCGGGCTGATGTGGATGCAAAACGATAACGGGACAGGTGTTTTATGGAAGGATGCATTAAGTTATGCTGAAAATTTTACCTATGCGGGATATTCGGATTGGCGATTACCCGATACCAAAGAATTGCAAAGTATAGTTGACTACACCCGTTCTCCGGCAACAAGCAGTTCTGCAGCAATAAACCCGATGTTCAACTGCACCCAGATTACCAATGAAGGAGGTGCCGCAGATTATCCATGGTATTGGAGCAACACTACTTTTTCTTCGCAAGCGCAGACAATTGGAGCAAGCGCCACCTATGTTTGCTTCGGAAGAGCTATGGGCTATTTTTCCGGTTTAGGTTGGACTGATATACATGGCGCCGGATGTCAGCGAAGCGATCCTAAGCCCAGCAGCTTTGCCGGATATACGCATAATGGAAATGGATATTACAATCCTAATGCTCCTCAGGGAGATGCCGTCAGGATTTACAATTATGTGCGTTTGGTAAGAAACGGATCTTCAACCGGAATAAATGAAAACAAAGTCAATAATATGTTTAATGCTTATCCTAATCCTGTTTCCGATGAACTTACGATCGAAATGAGAGGAGACAGAGAAAAGGTAAGCTTTGAGCTCTTAAATTCCATCGGCCAAACTGTGCAAAACGGCAGTTTTTTTGGAAAAACCGTTATACAAATGGCTAGCCTTGTCCCCGGGGTTTATTTGCTAAAACTTCAAAATGGTAATACCTTTGAGGTGAAAAAGTTAATAAAAGAATAGCCATCATTTGGAACCGGTTGGTGAAAAACCACCATGTTAAAATGGATATTCCCTGCGATCACTGAAATCAAATTGTTGTCAGATGATAAGCGAAACAAGATTAACTATTGTAATCCTCGCATTGATTACTGTTATCCATTACGGGAATGCACAAACTAATGCCGCCACAGCCAGCAAGAATGGTTTAGTAAGCAGCCAGGAAAAAGTAGAAATGCTTTTCCCCGGAGGCAAAACAAAGGCACTGATTTTGAGCTTCGACGATGGGATGGTCGCTGACAGAAGGCTTGTAAGACTGATGAACGAATACGGCCTGATCGGAACTTTTCATCTCAATTCAAATAAACTTGGCACCAAAGATTATCTCACAAAGGAAGAAATTAAAGTTGTATATAAAGGTCATGAAATATCTGCGCATACTGTTAATCACCCCAATCTTCCTGATATCTCCCGGGCAGAGGTTCTGTACGAGGTGGGTGAAGACCGGAGAGAACTGGAACGGTTATCGGGTAATCTTGTACGGGGTATGGCATATCCTTTTGGTAATTACAATGATTCGGTTATCGAAATAATCAACAGCCTAGGCATCGAGTATGCAAGGACCGTTAAAGACACTTATATGTTTGGAATACCCAATGAATTTCTTAAATGGCACCCTACCATTCATCAATTTGGCAAGGCTTATTTCACTCCCGATAACCCTGAAAATGATAAAAAAGAATTAGCGGGTTTCTACCAGGTCGTAAATCATTTTCTTAAAACGGACAGTTTAGCGCTGCTGGATGTATGGGGACATAGCTGGGAGAACGAAGGTGCAGGAAACAGATGGACTGAAATGGAGAAATTCTTTAAAATGGTTTCCATGAATCCTGATATATATTACACCACACAAATAGGCCTGGTCGACTATATCAATGCGTTTAAAAACCTGAAATTCACACTTGATAAAAGCATGGTTACCAATCTGAGTTCGATCAATGTTTTCATCAAGATGAAAGGCAAAGCGTTTAATATTGAAGCAGGGAGCACCAGGCTCCTGGATTGATAAGAAAATCCACACTCACTTCTTCTGCTTTTCATGGTGTCATCCAAAGGCACCAATTTCTCAAAACCATTCAGTGATAAAAAACCATGAAAGGGTGACACAACCATACTATCTGGTGATTCCATTTCTTGATAGATTTCCTGCACGGTACTTTTGCATTCACAACAAGAAAACATAGCCATGAAAAAATCAATTTCGTTTCCCGGTTTTACAGCTATCCTTATGATCGCTGGCATTCTTTTAACATCGTGCGGGTGTAAAAAAAATAGTACAGAAACAACAAATACAACCACCGGTGATTTACAAGTAGTTCCGCGTGAACCGGCCTATGCAGGCTGTTATCCGGTTGTTGGCACAAGTCAAACCAAATGCTGGGACAGCGCCGGCAACATTATCACGCCTGCTTCAGGCGGAGCCTTTTACGGACAGGATTCCCAGTTTGAACATATAACTCCTGTTTACACCAAAAGCAGTGATGGACTTACTGTTAAAGATGATGTTACTGGCTTAACATGGCAGAAATATTATGATGCTGGCATTTATTATTGGGCGGAAACGCAAACTGTGGTTGACAATTTGAACAAGCAAAATTACGGCGGCTTCAACGACTGGCGCGTGCCAACCATAAAGGAGCTATACTCTTTATGGAATGCAAGTACCGGCTGGCCTTATATTGATACAAACTATTTTGACATTGAATATAGAGATGAGCAAGACCTCAGTCACGCTATATTCTGGAGCAGCGACAAATATACCGGAGTTTTGGGCAACATAAGCGGTGGACACGGCGAAGCAGCCGGTGATGAACTTGCTTTTGGTGTAAATTTTGGCACAGGACATATTAAAGCATATAGTATCAGTGCTGGTCCAATGCATCAGGTTCGTTGTGTAAGAGGAAATCTTTCATATGGCGTCAATTTATTCCAAAACAATAACGACGGAACCATTTCTGATTTGGCTACCGGCCTCATGTGGCAACAGACCGACAACGGTTCTGGAATGGATTGGGGACACGCACTGGCTTATGCTCAAACGCAGAATAATGCAAATTATCTTGGCCACAACGATTGGCGCCTTCCCAATACAAAGGAACTTCAAAGTCTTGTAGATTACACACGTTCGCCGTATGCAACTAACTCAGCTAATGTTGGACCCGCAATAAATGCACTATTCAGCTGTACCAGTATTCTAAACGATGGAGGAAAGGCTGACTATCCCTATTATTGGACAAGTACCTCGGCTATTTCTATAGCAAATGGAGCCTATCCTTCTGCATGGTATGTCGCTTTTGGCAGGGCGGAAGACGGAAATGGCGAAGACCTCCACGGTGCCGGTGCAGTGCGTTTCGACAAGAAGACAGTAGGAACAGGCCAAGGAGAAGAAAGGGTATTAAACTATGTACGCCTTGTAAGAAATATCAACTAAAAGAATGAAAGGATCCTTCTTGATTATTTTACTGATAATAGCACAATTATCGTATGCCCAAAACAACAGGCAAAATATTCGGGGTGTCGTTACTGATAAGCTTTCTCAAACAACCCTTCCAGGTGCAAGCGTTCAAATTGTAAGTAAAACAGAGAATAAAGGAACAACGACAGATGAAAAGGGGAAATATGTCCTTGCAAATGTGCCTCCGGGCAGGTATGAACTGAAAACCTCCTACATTGGCTATAAGGATGTATTGGTCTCCAGTGTTGTGGTTACTTCAGGGAAAGAAACCATCCTGGATATTGCGATGGAAGAGGATATAAAATCCCTGAATGAGGTCGTGATAACAGCCAACAGCAAAGACAAAACCATCAACAGTTTATCTACGATCAGCGCACGCACCTTTTCGATGGAAGAGGTGAACAGGTTTGCCGGCGGGCGAAGCGATCCGGCACGACTAGCTGCTAATTTTGCCGGCGTCAGCGCCACCGACGACAGCAGGAATGATATTGTCATCCGCGGTAATTCTCCTGCAGGAGTGTTGTGGCGTATCGACGGCATGGATGCAACTAATCCCAACCATTTTGCATCCATCGGGACTACAGGAGGCGCTGTTAGTGCCTTAAACACCAACATGCTGAAGAGTTCCGATTTCTTCACCTCGGCCTGGCCGGCAGAATATGGTAACGCTATTTCAGGCGTTTTTGACATAGGTTTCAGAAACGGGAATGCACAAAAAAGAGAGACCACTGTTCAGCTTGGGGTAACAACCGGACTTGAGGCGATGACAGAGGGGCCAATCAGTAAATCAAATGGTTCATCCTATTTAATTGGTTACAGGTATGCGCTGGCAGGTATCGCCCAGGCCATGGGAATAAACATAGGCACTACCGCCACGCCCACTTACCAGGATCTTTCATTTAAAATAAACAGCGGGGAGACAAAACTTGGAAGATTTAGCCTGTTTGGCATCCTGGCTGCCAGCAGCATATCATTAAAGGGAGGCAGCTCGAATGAATTATATGGTGGCGGACAGTCATCAGATTTCAAGAGTAAAATTGCCATCGGAGGATTGAAACACTTCAAGCAGATCAACAGCAAATCATATATCAGTTCTACGATTGGCATCAATTATTCGGGGACGAACCAATTAAACTATGGCATGGATTCGTTGCGGAATTCATACAGCAAAGAGGAAAATAAGGTTGCCAGAACAGGTTATGAATTCATTACCAACTACAATCTGAAAATCAATTCCAGGCTTTTTTTTAAGGCCGGAATGCAGGCTGAATATATGAATCTTGACCTGTACAGCAGGAACAGAAGGCGTGAAGGTGAAGAATGGAGCCAGATCTGGGATTACAACAGCTACACCACGCTGGCCCAGGTTTATGCTCATCTTAAATACAACATCAGCGAAAAACTCACGCTGAATGCAGGCATTCATTTACAGCAGTTCTTTCTGAATAATTCCTTCTCGGTTGAACCCCGTATAGGGTTAAAGTACGAGTTGAATAATAAAAACAGTTTTAGTTTTGGTTATGGATTGCATTCACAAACACAACCTTTGAATGTCTATTTTTTACAAACGCCAAATGCAGATGGCTCTTATAATTACGATAACCTGGACCTGGGTTTTACGAGAAGCCATCATTTTGTTTTGGGATATGATGTGCAACCCTTCAAAGACTGGCGTTTGAAAGTTGAAGCCTATTATCAGTATCTCTTCAATGTGCCTGTCAATACATACCCAAGCAGTTACTCCATGCTCAACACAGGGGCAAGTTTCAGGACTGATTTGGAAGACAGCCTTACAAACACCGGCACCGGGCAAAATTACGGCCTTGAACTTACTGTTGAGAAGTTCTTTAGCAGGGGGTACTATGGCTTATTTACAGCTTCGCTTTACCAGTCAAAATACACCGGCAGTGACGGAATAGAAAGAAACACGGCATTTAACGGCAGATATGTGGCCAACTTCCTGGCCGGGAAAGAGTGGAAGCTTGGCAAAGGAAAAAGGAATGCTTTCACAACCGATATAAAAATTACTTACGCCGGAGGCCGGTATTATACACCGATTAACCTGAAGGCATCACAGGCTGCAGGCAGGGAGATCCTCGAAGGAGATGCCTATGCCTATACAAGTACCTATCCCGATTATTTCAGGCTGGATTTCAAGGTTGGATATACCCTGAACAGCCGTACAAAAAAATTGTCACAATCGTTTTCCATCGACTTGCAAAATGTTACGAATAACAAAAACGTATTCTCACAGAGTTACGATGACAGAAGCAAGTCAATTAGTACAACCTATCAACTTGGGTTTTTCCCCAATTTTATTTACAAAATACAATTTTAAAGAAGTTAAATAACTTTGTGAAATGAAAGCACTTTCGCTAAGCAGCAGGAAAATTGAAGTTTTGCTTTACGTTTTAATATGGGCACTCGTGTTCTCGGTGCCCTATTTCAGCGAACGCGGTTCCGGACATCCCAATTGGAATACCATGGCAGGACATTGGGTAAACCTTTCCGGATTTCTCATTATTTTCCTGGCAAATGTTTACATCCTGGTTCCGCGTTTACTCTTGAAAAAGAGGTACCTGCATTACTTTTTTTCGATTTCTGTATTAATAATCATAGGAATAGCGATCAACCTGATCGCCCGTTCAGCATTTTTTTCATTTGCTGATCCCGGAATAACTACTTCCCCTGAGGGGTTGAGACCACCCGACCTGAATTCCCCAAATTCAAAACCACCCTTCATGGTTTTTGCAGACAATCTTATCATTTGCATCCTGCTCGTGGGAACCGGCACAACGATCAAACTGATGGCGAAATGGCTGAGCGAGGAGAAACTGAGAAAGGATGCCGAGAAGGAACAGCTTAAAACCAACCTGGCTTTATTGAGGCATCAGGTAAGTCCGCATTTTTTTATGAACACCCTGAACAACATACATTCGCTTATTGAAATAGATTCGGAAAAGGCCCAGGATGCAGTCGTTCGGTTATCCACTCTCATGCGGTACCTTCTTTATGATTCGGCGCAAAGCACAATTGAACTGAAAAAGGAGATCGAATTTATCAACAGCTTTATTTCGCTTATGCAGCTCCGGCATTCCGATGAGGTGGAAGTTACTGTTGTGATTCCTGAGCAGGTTCCTGATACTAAAATACCCCCGATGCTTTTTATTTCCTTACTCGAAAATGCCTTTAAACATGGGGTGAGTTATCCGCAGAAATCGTATATTTATTTTGAACTCCGGTTTAGCAGCACTTTTCTGACGTGTATCATTAAAAACAGTAAACATAAAGTTGCAGCAAATTACCAGGGCGAATATTCGGGAATAGGTCTCGAAAACATCAAGGATAGTTTGAAGTTGTTATATGAGGATAATTTCCACCTGAACATCAAGGATAAAGAAAGTGAATTTGAAGTTGACCTTAAAATTCCAATATGAAGATTTCCTGCATCGCCATTGACGATGAACCCCTGGCAGTAAAAAAAATATCAGCATATATTCAGAAAACCCCATTTCTGGAACTGGTGGCTGAATGCCGGTCTGCTTTCGAAGCGATGAGGGTGATCGAGGACCATAAAATTCAACTTATCTTTATCGATATAAACATGCCCGACCTGAACGGGCTTGAGTTTGTGAAATCACTGGCTGACAAACCTTATATTGTTTTTACAACAGCATACAGTGAATATGCTGTTGAGGGTTTCCAGGTTGATGCAGCAGACTATTTATTAAAACCCATCACCTACAGCAGTTTTTTAAAAGCGGCGAACAAGGTGAAAAATCTTATTGATTTAAACGCGAATAGCCAAAAGGAAAGCATCAGGACAACAGCCAGCCATTTGTTTGTAAAATCAGATTATAAACTCATCCGTATTGAACTCGATGACATCAAATTTATTGAAAGCCAGCATGAGTATATCAAAATCCATTTGATCAACAGTACCCCCGTGGTGACTCAGCTGAGCATGAAGTCCATCGAAGAACAACTTCCATCCGACCAGTTTATGAGAGTTCATCGGTCGTTTATCGTTAATCTTAAAAAGATTTCAGTCATAGAGAGAAACAGGATCGTTTTCGACGATAAAGTATTCATCCCTATAAGCGATCAATACAAAGAAAAATTTCAGGAGTATATTGATGGAAGTTTTAAATGACAACTTCAAGTCCTGTTGCATTAAATTCTTCAAATCAATTTTTGTTTTATTTCGTTTCCAACTGAAAACGCAGCCCCAAGTCTATCACCGATGGTATAATATGCCGGGCTTCCAAATGAACCCCAAATCATGGGTCGGACTTTCTCTATGTCTGGAAGTTGTTTTGGATTCAGAACCTCGCTATCAGCGACCATTCCGACAATTTCTCCAATGAACATGGTATGTAACCAAGATTAATCTCCCTGACCAGTTTACATTCAAGAGAATAGGGAAATTCTATTACGATTGGTGCATTAACCAGTTTACTCCTTTCCGGAGTAAGTCCTGTCGCTTTAAATTTGTCGTATTCTTTTCCAGAAACAATACCGACAAAGTCGGCCTCTTTAAAATACTTTTCAGAGGGAATGTTTACTGTGAATGCCCCGGTTTGATTTATGTTGTGAAAACTGAGTTTACCCTCTCTTATAGACACGCTGATACAAGGTGGCTTGCTTGATACGATTCCACCCCATGCGGCATTCATCATATTGGGTTTACCATCGGAGCCATATGTCCCAATAATGAGCACCGGAGAGGGAAGTAATACAGTATTTGGGGGAAGAGAAAGTTTCATAATATAATTGGGTTTACTGGTTATTAACAATTGATTTTTAGAAATGATTTTCCGGTCACCAGACTTCAGATTGTTGTAATAACCGACATCAAAGATAGCCCGGATTAGTGAAAAGAAAAAGCCTGCCCGAATTGGACAGGCCTTCAACCATAAGATGGACAGAATTGTTCTTTTATTTCCTCAACTTCAGGTTCCATGGTGTAATACGGTTATTGCATCATGGAACTATTTGTCAAAAATGACTGCATTAGGATTTTTATTTTCATAATTCCTGCAAAAAGGCTTGACTTCCTGTATGGATTTCGCAACTTATACTAAATCTTATCTCTTCTGCCCTTTGAAATTGGATTTTCCACAAGAAAAATTATTCACGGTGTCGAAATCAATTGTGGCTTTCATGAAACCTGATGTAGTTTTGAATGACCAGATAAATACCGTGTACGATGAAAAAAGTTTTTTTCCTTATTTTTTGCCTGCTATGCGTGATTTTTCTTTATTCGTGCAAGAAGAAAAACAATGAAAAACTGATTATCCCTGTGCAACCCCTTCCATATCTCCCAGTTTATCCTGGTTCGTATTGGAAATATGTGAGCGGTAACGACACTTTACTCAGTAAAACAAGTGATAATTACATTGAATTTCAGGGACTTTATTTAACCACTCTCGGCCCGGGATATATGCCGGGATATTATATAAAAGGGTATTACAGGTGGTTTGATGGTGGTTATCAGAACAGGGACTGGCATTGTATTTTCTCGGAGAAAGTAGGAAGATCATGGACAAACAATATCAGTAGTTGGCCATTTGTTAATTATGATTTTGAAACCTATGAGGTCTTGTCAAAGACCGTTAGCGTACAAGGAGATACTATCGTTCTGCAGCGGCTGTACACAAAATATCAATCTAATGATCACGGATATTACATCTATCAGAAATACAAAAGGAATGTTGGCCTGATTTGTGAATTTTATGTCGATACATTAAAACATGACACTGCTTACAGTAAGATTCTGATTAATTACCATATAAATCATTAATTATACTTCAAAAAGATAATCATTTATTCCAGGGCAATCTCGCACTAATTTGACAGGGCGGTATCAGTGGCCACCGGCTGCCGGTTTTGGTTGGCCAGCTGCCTATTTTTTCACCACCTTTTCATATTTCTCACCGTTCAGCACCAGTGTTTTCCCTTCAAAACGCCATTCAATAACTGCATTGGTCCCCAGCTTGTTGAACAGCCAGATGCGGCCATCCCTGAAGTCATAGGTAGTGTAATTACCCCCGTCAGGAACCACCTGGCCCTGGGTTATCATTGCTTTACTGTAGGTCCAGTCGGCATTGAAAACAACCTTGAAAACGACCGAAGTTCCCCCGGCTTTGAAAGTACTTTGCCATGCGCCGACGATCCCTGCTTTTACATTCGAATTGTCTGCTGTTTTTAAATATTTTTTTGCAGGATTGGCACCTTTGGCAATAAGCAGGTCTGCCGTTTTTGTCCTGTTGTACCTTTGTGCCCAATACAAGGCTGTATTTTTATCCTTATCCTCCATATTGACTTTTGCGCCATTATCGAGAAGGATTTTAGCCATATCGGTATAAGAACCATAATCGTTTCCTGTATTATTCAATGCTCCTGCAGCATGCATCAGTGCAGTCTTACCATTGTTTTCCTGCAGGTTAAGGTCAGCGCCTTTGGCAATAAGCAGCTTGACAGCATCCTTGTAAGGACCAATTACGGGCATAAACATCGAGGTTTTCACCAATCCGCCCTTGACAGCAAGCATCAATGCAGTCTCCCCGTTCTTGTTCTGAATATTTACATTAGCACCCCTTTCGATAAGAATTTTGGTTGGGGTAATTTTCTGCACAGCCCACATTAAGGGGGTTGTACCATTGCCATCAGGTGTATCAGGTTTTGCCCCTTTATCCAGCAGCAAGGTGATTATTTTCACGTTGCTTTTCTCTTTAAGGTCGGGCTTTTGAAAGTTGAGGACAGCCTGAAGCAAAGGTGTATAATTGAATTTATTTACGGCATTTACATTGGCTCCGCGTTGCACAAGCAGTTCAACCATTTCGAGCATCATGGTCTCCATCAGCGGAGTGTAATGACCATCCTGATCCGTGCCTTCAACATTGGCTCCTTCATCGAGCAGGTATTTCGCCATCGCTAGCTGATTGGAAACCACGGCCCAATGAAGGGAAGCACTGATCACCTCATCTTTTATACCAAGGGTTACCGCTCTTGCCAAAAGCAACTTTGCAGATTCGATATTTCCGGTAATTGCGGCACAATCCAGGGCGTTCGGTGATGCCCTGTAGGCAAGCTGGCGCAACGAGATGTTTGCACCTTTGTCGATAAGATACTTTACGGCATCAGGATACTCCCGCGCAGCTATCATCAGTGCAGTCTCACCTCCCTTATTTTGAAGATCCATTTTCGCACCTTTGTCAACAAGCAGTTTCAGTATTTCGAGATTTGGCACTGCACCCATCAATGCAGTTACACCGGACCTGCTTTGAATATTCAGTTTCGCCCCCCGACCGATTAAAAACTTCGCAGATTCAGTATTCATTACACTCAGCATCAGGGTGGTGTTTCCTCCGCTTTCATCTAACGATCCATCAAACCGGAGATACTCGTCCTGTGCATCAATGAGTGCGCCTTTATCGAGCAAAGCTTTCATATACTCCAGAGGCTCCTTAACTTCTGTTGTACGGTGTAAAGCCATATATTTCCAAGATACTTCAGGCATGGAGCGTATGTTCCATACATTGACTTTAATGCCTTTGACATTAAGGAACATCCGGAACGCCTCTAAATTTTCACATTCTATCGGAAAGGTCAAAGCTGATTGTTTATGGTATACTGAATTTACGTCATAACCCTTGTCCAGCAAAGCTTTTACCACATCGTTTTTTTTACTGCGTATGGCATCTGCCATTTCCTGGGCAAACAATGTAGTGGTTGCGCACAGGGAGAAAAGAGAGATCAACAAGATAGTTCCTGCAAAGAATGGTTTTTTCATAAATAAATGGTTAAGGAAAAAGGTATTCAATGTTTGATTATTTCGGTGATTCGGCGCCACCTGGTTGCAGGCGGATTTGTTTAACAATATTAATCATTTTTTCATTTCCTGTCTTACTTAAGGATTCACCTTTCATATAAAATCTGTGCGCATTTCACAGGAAGCCCGGGTGTTTCTTTCACATTCCGATCTTACCGTTTCAGAAATTGCATATAACCCGGGTTATTCAGAACCCACCACTTCAACAATTTTTTCAAAAAGCATATCCACATGAACCCGCTTCAATTTCACTAGGTCAATTTTCCGATCCGGTCTGAATAAGAATCGCAAGAAATGATAATCGGTTCGCAATAAATGTGAAAATTTAATTTTCCAACAGCTATACTTTTGCCGACAGTAATAATGAAAAAAATGATCTATGATAAAATTAGAAGGAGTTACGAAGGTTTTCCAGACAAGGGAGAGGTCTTTTACCGCCCTTGACGACATTCAGCTCTCAATTAATAAAGGTGAATATATCGCAATCATTGGCAAATCTGGGAGCGGGAAATCCACTCTTTTAAACATGATGACAGGCATCGACTATCCGACTGAAGGAAAAATCACCCTGAACAATACAGAAATCAGGAACATGAGAGAAAGCCAGCTGGCAACATGGAGGGGACAGAACATTGGCATTGTATTTCAGTTTTTTCAGCTGATCCCAACTCTGACCATTCTCGAAAACATACTTCTTGCCATGGAATTTGTCAATTGCATTCCCAGGCCTGAACGCCTGAATCGGGCAAAAGATCTCTTAAATATGGTGGGAATTTCTGACCAGGCAAATAAAATGCCTGCCTCACTTTCAGGGGGTGAACAACAACGTGCAGCTATCGCCAGGGCATTGGCTAATGATCCTGCTATAATTGTTGCCGATGAACCTACCGGGAACCTCGACAGTAAAACTGCCGATTCAATCAATGCCATTTTCAGCACTCTTGCCAGATCGGGCAAGACTGTTATCGTGGTTACCCACGAAAAGTACAGTGCCCTCAAGTATGACCGTATTTTTACGCTTTCGGACGGCAAGATAGTTTCTACGGAATCCAAAAACAGATCATTATGAGCCTGAAACTATTAAAAGCGGTAAAGGATTTGAGTTCAAATCCAAAACGCACACTATTGGTTGTTTTCGCTATGATACTTGGAACCTGGGGAGTGGGGACAGTGGAGGTTTCGTACGTAATTCTGATGAATGATCTGAACGCCAATTATCAGCGGACAATTCCCCAACAGCTTGTATTGACGTCGAACAACTTTGAAAAACTAAACCTGGAAGATTTCAGGGCAAAACCGGAAATTGAAGCTGCCGAATTCAGGGATTTTTCACTGCACAGGATTGAAATCCGCCCCGATGTGTGGATTCCTCTCTGGCTCTATGGGGTTGAGAATTTCGGGGATTTTAAGCTCGCGCGTATTTTTTGGGAAGAAGGAAATATAGTACCAAAGCAGGGGACCCTATTGATGGAACGTGACGGGAAAAAAGTTTCACATATTAAACTTGGATCAAGTCCGCGAATAAGGGTTGAAGGGAAGAATCTTTTGATTCCCGTCAGCGGGATCTGCTTCGATCCCGGCCAGGCACCCGCAACCCAGGATGCGTTTATCTATGCCTATACCGATAAGCAAACCTACAGGCAGCTTACAGGCCTGCTTTCAAACCACAGGTTGATCGTCAGGTTACGAAATGTTAACTCTGCACAGGATGTGATGAGAGTAAGCCGTTCCCTTATTAAGGACTTCCGGAAAGACGGAATTGAAGTCAGTTCGGTTGATATTCCAAAATTCAAAGAACACCCGCATCAATGGCAATTGAATACCTTATTGTTCCTGATCGGAGCTATAGGGTTCCTCGCTTTTATTATGGGTGCTGTCCTGGTTTCGCAATTGGTCAGGTCCATTATGGCAAACCAGGTCAGGCAGATCGGTATTTTAAAAGCAATAGGAGCCTCGCGGTTTCAGTTATTCAGAATTTATATTCTGATGCTTCTTGTCATTGGCGCATTATCGGGCATATTCGCCATTCCGCTTGCAGTTAAATCGGGCAGCGCATTTGCATACTTCGTTGCAGGTAAACTCAATTTCGATATCCTGACCAAAACCGTCCCCTTGTACGTTTACCTAATACTGATCCTGGCAAGTTTATTACTGCCTGTACTTTTATCACTTTCGATATTATTAAAAGGGACAAGGATATCGGTAAAAGCCGCTTTGAGTGATTATGGCATATCGCAAAAGGCCGGTGTTCGCGAATATTCCTTTCTGAAAAAACTTCACCTGCCTGATCAGATGATCCTGGCTATTCGAAACTCGCAAAGAAATATAAACCGGCTGATGGTTACCATATTTGCCATGGCTTTTGGCGTTGCGATTTTCAGCACAGGGTTTAATGTGAGACAATCCTTGTGGGAATTGCTTTCAGGATATAAAAATGAAATGAGATATGACGTCCAGGTTGTGCTGAATAACCCGGTTCCCAAAGACTTACTTATCCGTCCGTTTAAATCATTGGATAATGTTATGGCAACTGAAACATGGCTGGGAGGGAGAGGCGAAATACAGTCAAAAGTAATATCAACCGACAAAGGTGCAGGGATTGTGGCATTACCGCGAAATTCAGAATTTCTTAAACTGAAGATCAGGGAAGGCAGATGGCTGAATGCCTCTAAGGAAACTGAAGTTGTGGTTAATCAGCAAGCCCTTGCACTTTATAAAAATCCGGTTGTGGGGTCCTTAATTAATATTACTGTAGGCAAAAAAAGCATAAGGGCTAAAATAGTTGGCGTTACTCAGCAATTCGAGAGGCCTAAGATTTACATAGACTTAGAGCAATATGACTTCCTGCTGAACCCCGATCACTACGTCAACACCTTGTCATTTGTTGCAAAAAACAACAGTTTTAAAGGCGTTGTAACACTAAAAAAAAATATTGAGAAAGAAATTTCTTCATCTGATCTGGATGTTGCCTACGTGATGTCGCAAGCCGAAAGGGTGAAAGTGATATACGATCATCTCGACATCATTCTGTCGACCATCATACTGTTATCATTCCTGGTCCTCGTGGTCAGCGCAGTTGGCATGGCCTCCGCAACAGGGATAACCATCTGGGAGCGTACCCGCGAAATTGGTGTAATGCGTGCAATTGGCGCAACTCCAAAGAAAATCTACACGATGTTTCTGAATGAAGGAATGATCACCTCCGTGATCAGCATCCTCGCAGGGCTGATATTATCTTATCCATTAAGCCGTGTTGCAGCCTTGTTTTTCGGGAACCTGATGCTTGGAAAGGATGCAAAGCTTGATTATGCATTCAGTCTGTCCGGTTTTTTAATTACAATTGCCGTAACACTATTGTTCGGATGGCTGGCAAGCCGTATCCCGGCTAATTCGGCAATAAAGGTTTCTACACATAAAGCATTGTCTTACGAATAAAAATGAAACTCATGAAAAAGATCCTTTTGATTCTTTCCTCAGTTATTTTAATATTTAGTATTGACGGATTTTCCCAAACGGAAAAACACACAGGGACCCTGACCTTTAAGGTTACCGGATTTGAAGACAATACGGGACAGGCAATTTTGCTGCTGTACCGCATTGAAGATGATGTGCCCAAGAAGCCCTTTATGCGCATGAATGCTGAAATTGTCAACAAGGAAGCTGTCATCCAGGTGAAAGATTTCCCTTACGGTGATTATGCGGCGATCATTGTGCATGACAAGAATAAAAATGGTATAATTGACCACAAATGGGGTATACCCGCCGAGCCTTTAGGATATACCAATAACTGGAAACTCAGCCTTTTTTCAGGAATGCCAAACTTTGAAAAACTTAAGTTTCATTATTCCGAGTCAGGTAATATGATCCTGGTAAGGATGAACGAATGAAAGCAATTAGGATGTTTGATTCCTTCAATAAAATCAATCACTTTGAGGTAATCTGGAATGATTCCAATTTGGATAATTGGTAAATGTACAGTTTGGGAAATACGGAGCCTCTGACCACTTTTTTCTGATATAAAGTGACTGTTTTATCGCTTAATATTCGCCAGGCCCTTAAAATCTCTCAATGATATGCAAATAAAAGGACAGGAGGAATCAGCAGCAGGCATCCCAGAATCAGGAAAATGAGTGACAAAGGCAGCATAAACCTGACCCATTTATCATAGGGAATTTTCCCAATGGCCAGGATCCCCATGGTAACACCGCTTGTGGGAAAAATGCTGGTGAAGAGCCCGTCTCCAAGCTGGAAAGCCAGCACAGCCGTCTGGCGGGTGATACCGATCAGATCGGCCAGGGGTGACATCAGGGGCATGGTCAGGGCAGCCTGGCCCGAACCCGAAGGAACAAAGAAATTCATAAAGCCCTGGAATACGAACATCATCTGAACCGAAACAACTTTGGGGAACTGCCCCATGGTCCCGGCAATGCCTGCAAGGATGGTGTCAATAATCTTTCCATCAGTGGCAATGATCAGCATCCCGCGGGTAAGCCCGATGACGAAAGCTGCAGTCATCATGTCGCGGGCACCTTCAAGGAAAGACCCGACCGCAGTATCCGGGTTAAGCCGGTAAACCAATGCCGTAAGGACTCCCATAAACACGAACAATCCGGCAATTTCATTGATATACCAGTCCCAGAGATTGACCCCGACAATGAGCAGCACAATAGAGGAAGCGAAGATGATCAGTACCAGCTTTCTTTTCAATGTTAAGGCAAGGTCTTCGGCAGAATGATAGGATGCAAGATCTCTTTTTTTGTCAATCTCATAAACCAGGCTTCGTTCAGGGTTCTTTTCTATCCTCCTTGCATATAGCATGACAAAAATAATAGCGGTGGTCATAAGCACGAGCCAGACCACGATCCGGTATTCCCACCCGCTGAATATAGGGATCTCCGAGATGCCCTGGGCGATACCGATGGTGAACGGGTTGCTGAATGCGCCTGCAAAACCTGATGCCGCCCCGAGAAAGGGCATGGCGATCCCTGTGAGTGAATCATACCCCATGGCAATAGCCAGGGGGATGGTGATCAGGACAAAGACCATTACCTCCTCAGCCATTCCGAAGGAAGCGCCACCCAATGAAAAAAGGAACATGATAATGGGAATAATGAATCTCTTGATCTTCGGATTTTTACGCGTAGCCTCAAGAACACGGGCCAGCCCGGAATTGATTGCTCCCGTTTTGCTGACAATCCCAAAGGCACCGCCAATCAGCAATACAAGGGCGATGATCTGGGAAGCCGACATCATGCCTTTAATGGGTGCTGTGAACAGCTCCATAAACCCTTGTGGATGCGGATCAACCTTGTGGTAGGTTCCCGGAACCACAACCAGCCGGCCGTGATAATCCTGACGATCAAACTGCCCGGATGGGATGATCCAGGTCAGAATAAGAAAAAGGATCAGGATAACTGAAATAATAATCAGGGTGTGCGGCATCTTTTTCTTTTCCATGTTCCGGTTTGCTAAAAGGGTGAAGGAAACTGGTACAAATGTATCTTATTTTCTCATTTTTGCTTTCAATATTCAGAGTTTTATATTTTTATCGGGATATAGTTATATTTGCATTAAGGCTAGTCAGAGCCAAAAATTAAACCCGGGCATTCAGGTCATGTCATCCATTCCGACCCATGAATTAGTTACCAGCACAATGAAAGGCTACAGGCAGTTCATCACGGCACGGTGCAACATGGATTCTTGTATTTTACGAATTACGATTTTTTAATTTACGATTCACAATACATTTTACGTTATGTGCAGATCCTATTTCTTTTTGCTGTTCATGTGGTGCTCAGCCTTGACCCTCCGGGCGCAGACCACTTCCGCTCCTGTTCCTCCCCCTTTAAAGAATGATTTTGAAGGGATCCTGTCATTTTTATCTTCCGACTGGATGGAGGGTCGTGAAACAGGTACGCGGGGCGCCTCAATGGCAGCAGACTATGTTGCCTCCATGATGCAGCTCAATGGTCTGATGCCATACGGTGACGCAAAAATATCGAACAGCCCGGGGAGCCCCGTTCAGACCTTTTTTCAGAATTTTAAGATAATCCGTTGCCGTGTTGAAAGATCTTCCCTTGAATTGATCAGGAATTCTTCGGAGGGAGAACCCGTGATCATTTTCGCCCGCGGCACCGATTTTGTCGTTGACCCCGTTCCGTTTGCCAGGGAAGCTGAGGCAGCTGTTGTGTTTGTCGGCTATGGTATTGAAGCCCCTGGAAAAGGTTATAATGATTACGCTGGTGCGGATGTCAGAAACAAGGTGGTCGTGGTTGTCGACGGGTATCCCGGTCATGCCGATACCACTTCCTTCGCCTGGAAAAAACTGGGAAGATCATTTGAGGATGAATTTGCAACTATAAGGAAGAAACTAAAACTTGCTGAAAGACATGGAGCGGCAGCTGTGGTTTTTATAGACCCGGATGTTTTGAACAGCAAAATAAATGAATTAAGATCCGGAGACGGAGATGATGAAACTCCCCGTCATTATTTACCCGGCGATACAGGTAAGCTGAAAACACCCTGCTTCACACTTGGAACAGATGCAATTCTGCAGCTCCTGGATGGTGCCGGGATTGACCTGCCGGGATTTGAAAAAAAGGCAGCCGGCGACCTTTTACCTGCTTCCAGGCTGATCCAGGGTAAAAAACTCAGGTTCTCGGTCACTGTCAGTTCCGAAGAAGTGCCGATCAGGAATGTCATTGGAATGATACAGGGTATCGACACAACGAGGAACATCATTATAGGGGGGCATTATGATCATCTGGGTGTAAGGAAAGGCGAGGTCTATAACGGGGCTGACGACAACGCTTCAGGTGTTGCGGGAATGCTCGCCCTGGCAAAGGCATGGTCTTCTCATCCCGGAAAACCCCCGTGTAATCTCATTTTTGCCGCCTGGATCGGGGAGGAGAGAGGAAAATTGGGCAGTACCTACTATGCGATGCATTCACGGCTGGTTCCAGGGCAGGTTTCCCTGGTCATCAACATGGATATGATCTCACGGAGTGCCCCGGAAGACACCGGCAGGATAGGACTTAGCATCGGGACCCTGACCCTGAATGAAGACCTGAGATCCCTGGCAAAAAGAGTCAATTCAAAACTTGAGCATCCTTTTGTACTTGAACTCTGGGATGTGACCGGCGCAACAGGAAGTGATTACCGGCCATTTTCCGACCGTAAAGTTCCAATCCTGACCTTTCATGCCGGTTTTCCGGTTGAATACCATACACCCCTGGATGATTTCGCCAGGGTTGATCTTCACAAGATGGAGCAGATCCTGAAAATAGTGAATGATTGCCTGTGGGAAACTCTGAAGAATCCACCATTGAGATAAATACTGAATTCAAAACTGCAGGCCGTATTCCCATTTAATGTTCATAACCAAAAACTTATAAAGATGAAGTACCCGGAAGTCAGGAATTATATCAATGGGGAGTTTGTTTCCTCGCTTACCAACCGAACCCTCGATGTTATTTCCCCTGGTGATGGGACAATCCTTTCAAAGGTGCCCCTCTCCGGACCCGGGGATCTTGATGATGCCGTAGCTAAGGCGCAGCAGGCATTTTTAACGTGGTCAAAGATCCCGATAAAGGAGCGTGTCCAGGTATTCTACCGTTACAAGGCGCTGCTTGAAAAAAACATGACAGCTTTATCAGAGCTTATCAGTGAAGAGAACGGAAAGACATTCGATGAGGCAAAGGCAGAGATAGAAAAAAGTATCGAACTTACTGAGTTCGCCTGCTCCCTGCCACAGATGATTGGAGGCGAGATCCTGGAGGTTAGCAGGGGCGTGGAGTGCCGCTCCGAAGTGTGCCCGGTGGGTGTTGTTGCCAGTATAGTACCGTTCAATTTTCCAAGCATGGTTCCCCACTGGACCATTCCCAATGCCCTGGCCCTGGGGAATACCATGATATTGAAACCCTCTGAAGTTGTCCCCCTGAGCGCGATGAGAATTGCAGGATTGCTACAGGAAGCCGGGTTACCTGCAGGTGTGTTTAATATTGTTAACGGGGACCGCAGCCTTGTAGAGGCTATTTGCGATCATCCGGGAATTGATACGCTTTCATTTGTAGGCTCAACGAAGGTGGCTAAAATCGTGTATGCCAGGGCTGCCTCCAATTTTAAAAGGGCACTGGCATTGGGCGGGGCAAAAAACCACCTGGTTGTGCTGCCCGATGCAAACCCATCGATGACCGCTGCAAATGTGGCAGCTTCCATGTCGGGATGTGCCGGCCAGCGTTGCATGGCCGCTTCAGTTATGATAGCGGTAGGTGATTGTGAAACAATTATCGGGCTTGTTTGTGCGGAAGTAAAAAAAATCATCCCGGGGAAGAACCTGGGATCGGTGATCTCCGGCGCAGCGAAAGCGAGGATTGAAAATTACATCACCGAAGCCGAAAACCAGGGTGCCAGGATCCTTGTTGATGGAAGAAACGTGATTGTGGAGGGAAAAGAAAACGGGTTTTATGTGGGCCCTACTGTCATCGACCAGGTTTCTCCGGGCATGAGCGTGGCCACCGAAGAAATTTTCGGGCCGGTACTCGCTATCATCAGGGTGAATAATCTTGATGAAGCACTGTCCATCGAAAATTCAAACCCCTATGGGAATGCGGCAGCAATCTATACCCAAAGCGGAGGCATGGCAAAATATCTGGCCGACAATGCCAGCGCCGGGATGATAGGGGTCAATATCGGCGTACCGGTCCCAAGAGAACCGTTCTCATTTGGCGGCTGGAACGACTCAAAATTCGGGCTTGGTGATCTTACCGGGAAAAGCTCCATTCATTTCTGGACGAAGCTGAAAAAAATCACAACCAAATGGAACCCTGAAGCAGGAATAAACTGGATGAGCTGAAAACTAATAATTTAAATCAATCAACCCATGAACATTGAAATATTATCTCCGAAGGAACAGGAAATTATCCGTAAGAACAACCTTGATTTCACTTTGTTCTCATGGTCAAAGCAGGCCGGTCTGAACCCGATCAATGTAAGCCATGCAAAAGGCGTCTATCTTTATGATTATGACGGGAAGAGGTATCTTGATTTTTCATCACAGCTGATGAATGTAAACATAGGCCATGGGCATCCGGCAGTAAGGGAGGCTGTTTCACGGCAGATGGAAGAGGTCAGCTATGTATATCCCGGAATGATTACCAAAGCAAGGGGTGAACTGGGGAAAAAGTTATCGGAGATCACACCCGGAAACCTGACAAAAACATTTTTTACCCTGGGAGGGGCCGAGTCGGTCGAAAATGCCGTTAAGATTGCAAGGATCTACAGCGGAAGGTTTAAGATAATTACCTTTTACCAGTCATTTCACGGGGCCTCGTATGGTGCTTTCTCAGCCGGGGGCGACCCTCGCCGGCATGCAGTCGACAGCCAGGCGGCACCCAATTTCATTCATGTTGAGAATCCCTATTGTTACCGCTGTCCCTGGAACAGTCAAACACCAGGGGAATGTTCTGATATCTGTTCGGCCCATGTTGAACGGGTGATAAAATATGAGAATCCTGAGAGTGTGGCGGCTATTTTGTTTGAGGGGGAATCAGGTACTTCAGGATGCATCAAATATCCCCCGGGATACTGGCAAAAAATCAAGGCCATAGCCGATAAATACGGGATCCTTATCATTTCAGATGAAGTCATGAGCGGTTTCGGCCGGACTGGGAAAATGTTCGGTATCGATCACCATGGGGTCGAACCCGATATCCTCTGCATGGCAAAGGGTCTCACATCAGGGTATATTCCACTCGGGGGCATCGTGGTGTCTGAAAAAATCGCTAAGCATTTCGACAACAACCCCCTTCCGCTGGGGCTTACCTATTCGGCCCATCCGGTCGCATGTGCCGCGGCAAATGCGGTCATTGACATTTATGAAAAGGAAGGCCTGGTGGAAAATGCAGCCCTTATGGGAAAGTACATGGAAGAGCGGGTTGGAGAACTGAAAAAGAAGCACAGGTCTATTGGCGATTACCGTAACACAGGATTGCTGGGCTGTATTGAACTAGTTAAAGACAGGGAAACCAAAGAGCCTATGGCCCCATGGAATGCAAAACCGGCTGAAATGGAGATAATGAACAGGGTAGCGGCCAGGATCAGGGAACAGGGAATGTTTACGTTTGTCCGCTGGAACTACATTTTCACGGCACCTCCTTTATGCATTACAAAAGAGCAGATCGACGAAGGGCTGCAAATCATATCCGATGCCATAGCATTAGCTGAAAAATAGGAAACTTTGACCATCCTTCGCAGAATTTGATGTAGAATGAAGTTATTTACTAAACTTACAGACCTGCTTTTTCGTAAGCAAAAAGGAAACTCCCGGGCAGGGTTGCACTATGCGTCCGGGCAGGCTCTGCCGGCTGAAGATTATAGACCGCTTCGAGCAAGCCGATTGCTACACGGCAAGGCTTATTTTTCACGATGGAATAACATAATGATTTCGTTTTCATCACAGTTTTTAAGGAGCTAATTATTTTCCTCAGGTTCAGCTTTTTTGATTTCAAACCCAAGGGTCCCCATGATACGATTTATAATATTCTCTCTTTGAGGGAGTGATACAAAATCGCTTATGTAAGCCCCTGACGGATCAATTTTAATCGATGAATCAATTGTAAAGCAACGGAGTGAATCATAAACGATAGGAATAAAAACGACCGGGATACCATAATCCCAGGCATAGGCTTTAAGACCGGTTGACTGGTTTGGATCAGTAGCAACTGCAATCTTTTCAAAACCCATTTTTTTTGCAATCCGGTAAGAATAGATGAGGTTTTCAGTGCTGTGTTCTGCCTTTGTTTCAGAAAAGACATGTTTCGAAGGGATGCCCAATGCTATTGCATACATTGCCATGATCTTCCCTTCCACATAAGGCGAATAGACGGCACTGCCTGAAAAGATCACGTTACGGGCGATCCCTTTCTTGTACAGATAATAAGACCAGACAACACGGTCCCTCATGATATTGCTTGTCCAATCCTGGTCCTGGTAAGGGATACCTGGTACGATCAAAACGTCATAAGGCGCTGTTGCAAGGGCTTTGTGGAATGATTTGACCGGAGAAGCACATGAAAGAAAAATAAGAAAACAAGCACTCAGATATAAAACCCCGTGTATTTTCATCATTGGGGAATGAAATTGTTGAATGGAAAGATCATAACCGTTTTGCCGTAGATGTTTAGCCTCTGTTTAGAAAATAATAAGCCGAATAAAGTATGCTTGCAAAAGTGACCCACAAAAGGTAAGGGATATTGATATAAGCAGCTATTGGTTTGATTTTATAAAAGAGGGAAAGCATTATGACAATAGCGATCTATAAAATTATTATTTCAGATAATGCAACACCAATCATTTTGAAATAAAAGAAAAGGAAGCTCCATCCGAAGTTTAATATCAATTGCAGCAAAAAAGCAAAGATTGCCAGGTTGCGTTCTTTCCCTGAATCGAGTTTCCAGATAAGAAACAGCGATATACCCAGAAGAATATACAGGGTTGTCCAAACCGGGCCAAACACCCAGTTTGGGGGATTAAAAAATGGACGGTTAAGGGATGCATACCATCCAGGCACTGCTTTTGCAGTGAATATTCCGGCTATAGCCCCGACTCCCAGGGGTAATATCATGGAGATCGCCAGCTTTAAAAGAGTATTTACTCGTTTCATGAAAAGCTTAAGTGAATAGCAGTGTAAAAGTAGACATTGTTAGAAACAATAGCATGGTATTCTTTTATTGCGGAAATGATAGCCCGTGGCGAGGGTCATGATTATTGCAATACCGCATGCAGCCAGGGGTGTCAGAATTGGTAAAATGTTCATGATGTTTTATTTTTAATTGTGAATGGTTTTGTTATTGTTTCAATTGTTGCATTATTGTTAAAGACCAGGCAAGAAGAATACCCGAGGCTTTCATTGACTGAATAGTCCATCAGCCAGGTTTGCTTTTGCCATTTTCTCCCCCTGTAGGATGTAGCCATCCGCCATACAGGGAAAGTCCATTTATAGGCAGATGGAGGAAATGTTTTTGTTTCCGGGAATGCCGAAAAAATTGACTTCCGCCCGGTTGGCGTCAGAACGATTACTTTTCCTCCCGGCTTAAGCACCCTGAGTGCTTCCCGCAATAACCATGTTTTTGTGTGATCATCAAGCAGGAATAACACGGAACAAAGTGTAACAAAGTCGAATTCATTATTTGCGAATTCAAGCGGGGCATCCCGTTTTTGATATAAAAAGGAAATGTTTTCCGTCTTCAGATTTCTCTTTGCCTCATCAATCATTGATTCATCAATATCGATCCCGGTGATGACCAGGCTGGCATCCTGCGAATGGAGCAATTCGGGTAATTTGCCGGGGCCGGTCCCTATATCCAGTATCTTTTTCCCGGAAGTATCAATAATAACGGATTCTGCTACCGGTTGTAAAAATTCCCGGTACCACGAACTTTTAGTTGCTTTTATAAAAAGAGACATGTGTTTGGTTTTATAATTATTGTCATAATGAAAGGTTAAAGTTGTTAAAATACACAAACAAGATATAAAGAATATATAGTATAGGTAAAAAAATTATTTCGAGTCAAGTATATCCTTTAATGTTGTTCTCTTCAATTCAGCTTTCATGACCTCTTCAACCCGGGTTAGCCTGTCAGTTACCACTTTTTTTACGGCATTGGGCCGTCGCCCCGATACTTTGATTTCAAAGTTAGTGTGAAACAGTGTTTTTTGATTTTCCATGGCCAGTAAAATGTCGAGCAGATTGATTTGTTCGTTACTTTTTGCAAACCTGACTCCCCCGTTGATCCCTTCCTTCGATTCCAGGATGCCTGCCCTGATGAAATTGTTAAAGATCACCGTGAGAGTAGGTTTCGGAATATCCAGCAATTCTGACATCACTTTGGCAGAGATATACTCTGTTTCACCTCTTCTGATTTTATCAGAAATAAAAACCAGGACCAGGATTGACTTGGAAAAGGAAAGTGAATATGCCATAACTAAATATACTTAATATTCAGTTTGCAAATATACACATGTTTTTCTGTTTTCCAAAATTTTATTCTTTTATTATCTTGCCTGCTTCTGCCCCGGACTTGCTATATAATCTAAATATATAAACTCCTTTTGGAATTTCACTTAGGTCAATGTCTGTTTTAGCTTGTTGTGCCTGTTGTTGCAAAAGGATTTGTCCCTGCAGATTGTAAATTGAAATAACAGAATGCCCGGCTGTGCCTGTAATTACAGTCAATTTCCCCGAAGTTGGATTGGGATACAGGTTGAGAAAGTGTTCATTTTTATCAGAATTATCAATGACAGCAGTCACATTTTGGTAATTAAATTTTACTACAATCGCTGACCCTGCATGAACGCTGAATTTTGTAGTATGCGAGGTAACTGGCAACGATGTCCAATTATAGGCAGGAATTGTTCCCATTGAATTTACCACCTGTCCGCCAAGGCTCACATTTAATGTATCTCCCAAAGAACCGGCCTTAAGGAGCACGTATTCCGCACTAAGATAATTACTATTTCCGGTATCTGTCACTGCTAAATTTATCAATGCTTTTTTCGATGTGTCAATTTCTTTATTGATGATAGTTGTGTATATATTGTTCAAGCCGTCAATAACACTATAACTATCAAGGTTCCTATTATTGTGCGCTACTGTATCGGAAATGAATCTGCCTTTGCTTCCAATTTGGAAAGCAAGGATTCCATAGGCAATAGGACGTGCCCTGTAAATATTACCGTACCTGGAAAATACAGTATACGCTCCTTCAAGTGCCCCATGAAAATTAACCCCTGCACAACTGTCATGGGCCAACTGATACATATAGTCCAGGGCCCACAGGGCCGAAACAAAAGCATTGCTCACGCCCTGTTGTCCTCCATCATCAAGTGAATTGGATTCACTCATGCGAAAAGGGATCCCGCTACTGTCGGCACACTTGACCAATCTCCTTACCTCAGTAGATACATTTCTAAGCTTATCCTTATCCATCAAGGTATCGAACTGCATAGCAATTGTTATTGTTGTATCTTTTTTCCCTCCATAATAATGTTGCGTAAGCATAGACAGAGGCAGAGGGCTTATGGTATCAATTATCCTGCAGAATGGCAGCGTGAATTCTTTATAATTACTGGAAGAAGCCGGTCCCGTGAAAACGGCCGTAGAATTATAATGCTTGATTGTATCATAATAATGCATGAATTCCTGCACATAATTGGTATCCCAGTATGATGTTTTACGGTGACGGTGTTTAGCATACAGGTCGGGCTCGTTGCCCACTTCAAACCCAAACAACGCACTGTCGTAATATTGGATCACATAACTTGCTTCGGTATTGGCAAGTGAAACATTGGAATCTCTTAAATTTAAACCCAGTAAAATTTTGCAACCGGCTTGCTTTGCAAAAAGAAATAAACTGTCTAATTCTCTTTTTGTGAATGTAGTATCCGTGCCTGTAGTATCGGTGGTCAGTGTGTCTCTATCTACTGAATTTCCTCCAACACGCATCGACTTTATCCCGCATGTTTGAAACAGCCTGATCAAGGTATCACGGTGAGGACCAAAAAGACCTTTATTCAGGCAGTTTTTCTCAAACGACAAACCGGCAAAATCGGAAGGGATCGTTTTTAATGTATCACGCGGATAAAGAGTAATTTTTATCGTATCCTCTGAAAAACAAGCAAGAGGAAAAAGAAAAAGAAAGATAAACCAAAAATGTCTCATGTAGAAGTTAGGTTGTCTTGATTATCATTGTGTTTGTTTATAATTTTTCTGCCGGAGTTTTTGTTTCCGCGGGTTCCTCCCAGCCTGGCTTTTTAAAGAACCTGAAAAGCCAGAATGGAAGCATCCAGATAAATGTCCCGATGATCATCATCAGAAAATATCCCCAGAACGAAATATTGGTTACCCCGCTGGGACGGCTCAGGGCCATGATTCCGGAGAAGACTGTTGAAAGGAAACCCAGCCCTGCAATGATCCACACCCCGGGCTTCCCTCCCATGATCTTAAAAGGCCTGATGGTATCAGGCTGCTTGTAGCGCAGCTTGATGACGGCGGCAAAAATGGGCAGGTAATAAATACATAAAAGGGTAGTGGTATAGGATGAAAACACCCAGTAAACTTCATTGATCCCGGGAATTACTGCCATGGCAATCGCTAGGAATGTAATAAGGATCCCCTGCACCATCAGGGTACCGGTAGGAGAACCGTACTTATTTTCTTTACGGAAAAATTTCGGCAGGGTCCCTGCTTTCGAGATCGGCACCATGCTTAACAAAGGCCCGAGCATCCAGGTACTCATCAGTGATATTCCGCCAATGGCAAGGAGAATAGCCATAACCGGGACGGCCCATGACATTCCGAAAGCCGCGAACATTGTCTCTGTAACCTGGATCACGCCACCGTTAAGGGAGATATCCTTCAGCGGAATGACAATAGCGATAGGCAGCGTTCCCAGGACACTCAGAACAAAGATCAGGATGGTAGCAAACAACATTGCCCTGGGATATGACTTCTGGGGATTGGAAACCTGGCTGGCATAGTAGCCCGACATCTCGATCCCTGCAAATGTAAGGATGATGGAGGATGAATAGACCAGTGCGCCTATGTTCAGTTTCGGTACAAGCCCCGACCAGGTAAAAGGCGGCAGCTGGCTGGGCTTCCCAGTAATGATCCATGCAAGGCCCAGGATGATCAGCACGAGAGAAGGGATAATTGCACCCAGCAGCGTCCCGGTGGAGCTCAATTTTGCCGCGATTGCAGGACCAAGGAAATTGAACAGGGTCAGACCCCACCATACGACCAGCATCACGATGGCCAGGAAAGCCTGGTTAGGCAATCCAAGGATATGGGCATGAGGGTCGGGGCTGAAAATGTAGGCAACCGAAACTGAGATAAAAGAAAGGACAGTAGGATACCAGGGGATATTCTCAACCACAACGGCCCAGATTGCCATGAAACCGGTTTTCGTATTGAACGCTTCCTCTATCCATGAATAAATACCGCCTTCACTGGGCCAGGCTGAGGCCAGCTCAGCCGATACCAGGGCAAGAGGAAGAAGAAAGAGAAAAGAACCTACAAAATACCATGTGATCAATTGCCAGCCTTCATCGGCCATGCTCGGGTAATTCCTGACCGATAAAACGGCCGCAACACTGATCATGGACAACATCAGCACACCCATGGTCTTCTTTTTCGGTGTTTTTTGGAGATCGATCATGTAACAGAATTTTAATCTTTTATACAATACATTCTATACACACCATTCTCATTTTCGATCCCGTGGATATCGTGTTCGAAACCGGGAAACTGATTATCGAAATCCTGGAGGGTTTTTAAATAGGCTAAAACAGGCTCATTGATAAGGCCTGCCCGTTCACCACCCATGAGTAACGGAATTCCCGGAGGATATGGAACAATCCCTCCGGCCATTATCCTTCCCTGAGCCTGTTCAAGGGAAACCCTTTCCACATTGTTTTTAACCAGGTGGCTGTATGCCTCGGCCGGAGTCATCACCGGTTCAGGCAAGGACGAAAATGCTTCATCCAGCAGCTGTAACTGCCTTGAATCACGTTTGAATTCATGCATCTCATGCGCAAGCCCGGGAAGTGATTTCCCCTTGTAAACCCCGGGATATTTTTCAACCAGGTCAGGAAAAACATCCTCCAGCATGGCATTTTCATCATACAGGGTCTTGAAACTGAAGAATCTTGTGGTAAGTGTTCCCCATTTTCCCTTTGTTATACCTAATGAAAAGAGGAACAGCACGCTGTAATCGCCCGACTTTTCATTGATTATCCCTTCGCAATCAAGGTATTTGACCAGGAGTGCAGCCGGTATGCCCCATGGAGAGAGGGAACCGTCACGCTCCACACCTGGCGTAAGTACGGTTACTTTTATAGGATCCAGCATGGCATATCCGTCATCGATGTTTCCGAAGCCATGCCAGCTTTCCCCTGGATGAAGGACCCAGCAGGAGGGTTCCCTGGTCAGTAGTTCAACCGGGGCATCTGCAAAGTTGATACGCTTCCCGGTAGCCGGATTGGTGACCTCATCGGGTTGCCACATCTCAAACCACCAGTCTTTCGTATTATCGCTCATGATCTTCCTGCGTATCCTCGACATGGTTGTACGGAAGGTAACGGCTTCCATGATGCTTTCATCGGTAAGGGCTTTACCCATTGGGCCGTCCATCATCTTTGCCGAAACATCACAGGATGCAATGATGGCATAGGAAGGTGAAGTGGATGTATGCATCATGAATGATTCATTGAACCTGTTGTGCTCTATAGGCTCACGCCCTTCTTTTACATGCACCATCGAAGCCTGGGAAATTGCGGCCAGCAGCTTATGGGTTGACTGGGAAGCAAACACCGTTGGAGCGTCGGGATCCCTTGCACCGTCCCTCATTCCGTGGCGATCCCGGTACATAGGGTTGAACCTGGCATAAGCGTACCAGGCTTCATCAAAATGAAGCCTGGAAACTACCTTCCCCAACAGATGTTCCACTTCCACGGCATTATAACAAATCCCGTCGTAAGTTGAATTTGTTACGACTGCATATACCGGGGCGGATGACTTGTCGGGGACCAGCGGGCATTCACTTATCTTTTTCCTGATGGTCGCAGCATTCATCTGGTCTTTACGGATAGGTCCTATGATACCCAGGTGATTCCTTACCGGGATCATCCATACCGGCCTTGCACCTGTGAGGATGGTCGAATGCTCAAGTGATTTATGGCAGTTACGGTCAATAAGCACCACATCTCCTTCCACGGCACAGGCCATGAAGATGATCTTGTTCGCAGTGGAGGTGCCATTGGTGACATAATAGGTGCGGTCGGCGCCAAACACTTTTGCGGCAAACCGTTCCCCAGCTCCAATGGCCCCTGAATGATCTAGAAGGGAGCCCAGTTCCCCCACGGAGATGGAGAGGTCGGAACGAAACAACTGTTCCCCGAAGAAATTATAAAATATCCGACCGGCAGGGGATTTCAGAAACGCCGTACCGCCGGTATGGCCGGGAGTATGCCAGGAATACTCAAAGTCGTCGGCAAAATTGACCAGCGCTTCGAAAAATGGTGGCAGCAGGCGGTTCCGGTACCTGCGGGCGGCCGCTTCGACACGCCCGGCAATAAAATCACGGGTATCTTCAAGGATCCAGAAATTTTCCGAAATGATCCTTTCAATTTCCAAAGGGATCGTTATCAGCACATCAGGCCGTATCGATAAAAAAATCGGGATCTCATGATTCCGGCTCCGGATGTTCAGAATCAGTTTCTGTGCCAGATTCCGGTTCTCGACGACCAAAGGGTCCCAGTCAACGATCACAGCATCGAGCTCGGGTAACCTGATAATGCCTGACAAGGCTGATTCAAAAGATTTCCATTCCGTTACATTAACTTCGATATCGTTCATCTTCCTGATCAGCTCATGCATGGCATGGCCTCCGGGAGTGTCTTTCGACAATTCGTCATCCACAATGGCAATGCTCAGCCTTTCGTACAGATACATGAAACCTCCTTTGTTATGATGTAAATAAAATAATACAATGAAATATCTCCTACGATATGACGAGGGATCTGCTTATTGGGACTTGGTATGGGAATAATACCCATGAGGTGAAGATTCAAAGTAAAATTAATTAAACTTTACACTATTTCATATTTTTATATTTTATTTCAGCTGATTAGCACGATAATTTCATAATCAAAAAGTCCCTGTTTTTTGGGAAGGCTTTAAATAAGCTGAATTATGGTCATACCTTTGTAATGTATTCTGCAAGAATGAAGTTTAGGATAAAAGAATGGATCAGGAGATATGCCTGGGCGGAAGTTATCAGTACCATCTTCACCTTTCTCTCCGGATGGGCCTCTTCGGGTATAACGAAGAATGCCATAGCTATTGCCTACGCCGGGACCATCGGTGCTACAGCAGGGTTTTATGGTTTTATCTTTACCAGGGACATTTACAAAAGTTATTTAACACATGAACCGGAAACAATCCGGATAAAAATTCTGCTTGTTGCCAGGTGCCTCAGGAATATGGGATTTGAATTCGGACTTGCCGAACTGCTTGATTTCCTGGTGGTCCGTCCCTTTTGCCTGCTATACGGACCAGTCATTTTAAAAAATTGCTTCTGGGGGGTCCTTGCCGGTAAAACAGTTGCAGATGTCATCTTTTTTACCATTTCCATAATTATGTTCGAGATCCGGAAAAAACATTTTCATTGGTTCTGATAACTACCTGTTAAGCTAAACAACAGGTTTCTGCGGATTTAAGGACAGGGTTGAACGGAATTTCCGTTACCCTCTTTTATTAATGGATTGACTCGAAAAAAGAAAGTGAGAGATCGGGGCAATAACATTTTTATGAGTGGTAATAATAACCAGTTGCAGTCTCTTGTTTTTACAAAGGGAATAAGATTCTGAAATTGATATTATTAATGGTTATTAAATTGGTTTTAACTATACTCCCCTGGGGATAAAGCCCCGGGTCAAAGGATGGATGATACAAAAATAAAAGTGTTTAATTTTGAATGACCCGAAAAACAGGGCGGGCCTCATGATAAGCCCCGCATCATTATAAATTTGTAAAACAGAACGGTGTAAACTCCGATAATAATGAACAGAACTATAGTGACCTTATTATGGGCCCTTATATTCACGGCACCCTCCACGCAAATACTCGGGCAAACAAACAATGCTTATCAAAGGGCTGATTCGCTGTTGAAATGGATGACTTTACAGGAGAAGATCGGACAGCTCAACCAATACAATGACGATTGGGACGCCACCGGTCCTGTCACAGTTGATCAAAATAAGGCGGAACAGGTTAAAAACGGTGAAGTGGGTTCGCTTTTAAATTGTGTTGGCGTTCAGCGGACCCGCAACTGGCAATCGATTGCAATGCAGTCGCGGTTGAAAATTCCGCTCCTCTTCGGCCAGGATGTGATACATGGATACAAAACCACTTTCCCCATCCCTTTAGGGGAATCGTGCAGCTGGGATCTGGATGCAATCGGTCGATCGGAGCGTGTAGCCGCTACGGAGGCCAGTTCTGCAGGTATCCATTGGACCTTTGCCCCCATGGTCGACATTGCACGTGACCCAAGGTGGGGAAGGGTCATGGAAGGATCGGGGGAGGATCCTTACCTCGGGTCGCTCATCGCCGCCGCCCGGGTCAGGGGGTTCCAGGGAGCCAAACTGGGTGAAACCAATTCGTTGATGGCCTGCGCTAAACACTTTGCGGCCTATGGGGCTGCCATTGGCGGGCGGGATTACAATTCAGTCGATATGAGCGAACGATTATTGAGAGAGGTTTACCTGCAACCGTTCAAGGCAGCTGTAGATGCCGGGGTAGCAACGATTATGACCTCCTTTAACGACATCAATGGCGTTCCTTCAACCGGAAATAATGAATTGCTGACCCAAATCCTTCGAAAGGAGTGGGGTTTCACAGGTTTTGTGGTCAGTGATTGGGGCTCTGTGGGTGAGATGGTCAATCATGGAAATGCAGCCAGCGGTTACGAAGCAGCTCTCAGTGCCATCAATGCCGGATGCGATATGGATATGGAGAGCCGCTGCTACAGGAACCACCTCGAAAAACTTGTAAAAGAAGGTAAGGTTAGTTTATCTGCCATTGATGAAGCCGTTCGGAGGATACTGGTGAAGAAGTTCGAATTGGGATTGTTTGAGGATCCTTATCGTTTTTGCAACGAAGAACGTGAGCGAAAAGCGCTGAACAACCCGCAACATCCCGCCATGGCGCGGGAAATGGCCCGCAAAAGTATTGTGCTGTTGAAAAATGAGAACCATCTCCTGCCGCTCTCTCCAACCTTGAAGAGCATCGCACTTATTGGCCCGATGGTTAAAGCGGTGAATCAAAACAAGGGGTTTTGGGATGTCAAAGTGCCCGATGCAGATTCGAATTTCATTGTGACCTGGTGGGAAGGCATCTCAGCCCGGGTAAGCAAAGAAACCAGCTTGCATTATGCATTGGGATGCGACTTTGAAGGGGAAAACCGCAAGGGGTTCCAGGAAGCCGTCGCTATTGCGAAAAAAGCCGATGTAGTCCTGTTCACCATGGGGGAGCGAAGGGATATGTCGGGCGAAGCTAAAAGCAGAAGCAACATTGGGATTCCCGGCGTTCAGGAAGAGCTCCTCGAACTTCTGCTTAAAACGGGAAAACCCGTGGTGGTATTGATCAGTGCCGGCCGTCCCCTGGTATTTAATTATACAGCCGATCATGCTCCGGCTATACTTTACACCTGGTGGCTTGGAAGTGAAGCTGGGAATGCCGTCGCCGATGTGCTTTTTGGGGACTATAATCCATCTGCTAAGCTGACCATGACTTTTCCTCGCAGCGTTGGACAAATTCCAATTTATTACAGCCATTTCAATACGGGACGCCCTGCCAAAAACGATTCGGATCGCTTTTACCGTTCTGCCTACACGGATCTTTCCATCTACCCAAAATATGAATTTGGTTACGGATTGTCATATACAAGCTTCCAGTACAGTAAGTTGGAGATAAATAGGAAACAATTCGGGAAAAATGACCTGGTTGATGTCAGGGTTACGGTATCCAATACCGGCCCTTTCGACGGTGAAGAGATCGTGCAATTGTATATCAGGGATTTAGTTGGATCGATCAGCCGCCCTGTTTCCGAATTAAAGGATTTCGCAAGGGTTTACCTCAAGAAAGGAGAAGCTAAAATCATCACGTTTCATCTTGAGGCTTCAAAGTTGTCGTTCTTTGGTCAAAATGCGAAACTTGTACTGGAGCCCGGCCAGTTTGATGTCATGGTCGGCGCCTCTTCGAGGGATATTCGTTTGCAGGACCGAATTGAACTTATTGAGTGATGACTGATGAAAGCAGGGAGCCTTGAACCTGTTACCTGGTCATGGTTCCATGCAAGGAGTGAGGTTTTTTTAACGATATTACAGCATGAGAAAACAATTCATAAGTTGTTCAGGCCTGATTATGGCCTTTTTCTTGAACTGCGTTGGTTTACAGGCCGAAGGAAGCAACCAGTCTTATTACAAACTGACTACTTCGAACGGTTTAATAGTGGCCGTGTGCTCCCAGGGGTTGTTTCAATATTCGCAGCTTCAGAAAAAATTCGGGCTGCCTGATGAGAAGTATGCGATGGCTGCTCAAAGGGTTAAAAAGAGCATTTTATCTCATATGCTTCGCCCGGAAGGGTACTTCATGGGAAATTCGACGGATACGGCTCAATCGGAACATGAACATTTTGATGCAGGGTGTAATGATTACATTTTAAAACCGATTGATCTTAATGATCTCAAAGGGTTAATTAGGAAGTATTCTGAAAATCGATCCGGATAAAATGAAACAACCGATCCTGATCCGGGTTTTTCCCTGATTAATTATCCCTGATGCATCTCACTGAACATCCGCCTCTTTTAAAGGGAAACAGAGAGTATATGTCGCCGTAACACCAGCGAAGGCTTCGGTACCATGCTGAATTGGCATTATACGATGTTGCAGTCCAGAAGCTGCAATCGTGATTGTTATCCGGAGCCAGGCTCCATGCCCCGGTGGCCGTCCTGTAATTTGTGCAGAGGGCAGTAAATCCGGCTGAATTTATTCCGTATGTCGAATCCATGTAGGCCCATCGGGTAACGCAGCCTTCCTTTAAAATCCTTCCGATTTCAGTGCCTCTGCCGCCAAGTGCTGTTGTATCAACCGCAGGGTCAAGGAACTTCTCTAAAATATTCCATTCATGGTTAGAAGCGACATGCCATCCTGGGGGGCACATATTCCGGGTATCAGAGATTGCATAGAAATTGTAAAGGTGACCGTAATATTCCCCTTCGGAAGGAAGATTATGATAATCACACCATGCCCCTGTGCTGAGATTACCCCAGGCAGCACTGTCGGTCACATTGGGAATATCAGACCCATCCCGGTATTTGGTGGTTTTCAGGTTTTCCTGCATCCATAATTGCGAACCAATCTGAACAACAGTATAATGATTGCTGTCGGCATCGGTACACGGTACAAAATTGAAAGTCACGACCTGGCTTTGATTTGGGAAAAGCATGCCGACTGTCCTGTAATTTCCTGATGTTCCTGTTAGTTTCAATGTGTCACCGGCATTGAAGATCATGTTTATTAATGATTTGTTTTTCAGGAAGTTTTTCAGGGTTGTTGGTTCGTTTGAATAATGTCCCTTCTTCGCAGCTCCTGGCGGCCCGGTGTTTATTACAAGCTGTTGAGCAGGAAAGGATGCAGTGCTTGTCAGTTTCGCCGTATACCGAAATTCATTCGATTCAATTTCCAGGTAGTAAATGCCTGCCTGGATTCCATTAAGAACAAACCCCTGGGGGCCTTCCTGAAAGGACACTGTTTTTTTCAGGACCATTTTCCCCGTCATGTCATACAGCAAGATGCCGGCATTACCTGTCGATGCCGCCTCAAATTCAACAGCACAATTTCCCGGTGAAGGATTCGGATAAATTTTCATTTGGTACTCACCTGGATGAAGTTCCCCATTGATCCCAACTATTGGTGTAAGGTTTAATGTATCTGATCCGGCAAAGGTCAGGCTGGTGCATTGTGACAGGTTCTCAACTTTAACGGAATCAATGCTTGTGCTTGCACCCGTCCCTTTAAAATTGATTTGATAATTCTGAGCCTGACTTTTAAAAACGGCAATTAAGACCAATATTGAGAATGCGATGGTTTTCATTTTTCACTTAAGATTAATGTCTTTGGTGCTTGTTTTTTTCAGGTTGACGATTGTCTTTTACCTGGTCTCTGATTAATTGATCTTTAAAATAAAGGATGGTTGCCTGAAAAATGGTTTCGATCCAAAGATCAATTTATTGACAGTCAATATTCCGGAATGGTAATATTGGATTATTTTAGCAGACCGGATAACCCAGGTAAATTGTCGACTTCCCTCTTCAAAATAAAGTACTCTCAGAAAGATTGACTACTTTCGACGCCGATTTCTGTACTTTCCTATTTTAACAAATACTTAAAGCAATGCAAAAAGCGATCATCACGATGAGAACTTCACTATTATTAATACTGTTTTTCTTACTGTCAGCCTGTTTTACTTTCGCGCAAACAGGCCCTGAGATATTTAAACCCGTATATTTTGACGTATCTCCGCCCTTACGGGACCTGGTGAAAACCGTTCCCGAGAAAGCCGACAATTCCTGGAAAGTCATACTGAACCATTTTAATGCCAAAAAAAAACACAAACAGCAGTTCTCTTCCGACTGGAAAGACCCGCTGGTCCGGAATGACATAAAATTCAGGGCCACATCCCAGGATACCATTGCGGCAAATTTTGACGGTAACAGCAACAACCAGGGGTATGACCCACCTGATGTGACCGGACAAGTCGGGCCTGATCATTATTTCGCCCTGGTAAACTGCCATTTTTCGATTTACAACAAAGCGGGGACAAAGCTGTTGGGACCTGTCGGGAATTCTGTAATCTGGAACGGGATGCCCGGCAACATGAACGGGGGCGATGGTATTGTGATGTATGATGCAGCTGCTGACCGTTGGTTTTTTTCACAGTTGTCATATCCCTCAGGGTATAATTATGTTATGATTGCCGTCTCGATGACGAATGATCCTACAGGCAGCTGGTATCGCTGGGAATATAGTTTTAACGGCCTGCCCGATTATCCCAAATTCGGCATCTGGCCCGACGGGTATTATATGTCGGTTAACAGGTTCCCAAACAATTATGACGGCACCGGGCAGGCGGTCTTTGACCGTGCGGCCATGATTGCAGGTGATGCATCAGCCCGTATGGTGTATTTCACATTGCCGTCATCAAGTGATGCATATTCATTTCTTCCCTCGAGTTGTGACGGTGAACTTCCCCCCATGGGAACCCCGAATTATTTTGTCTTTGTGAATGAATACCCCCCGTATCTGGGAGTGTACGAGTTTCATACCGACTGGTCGAACCCATTGAATTCCACCTTCGGGAATGAGATCCAGTTACCTGTAACGCCGTTCAATTCAAACCTGGGCGGGATCCCCCAGAAAGGGACAACCACACCGGCCGAAGTCCTCTCTGACCGCCTGATGTACAGGTTACAGTATCGCAAATTCAGTGACCACTGGTCAATGGTATGCAATCATACCGTGAATGCGGGATCCGACATTGCCGGTGTTCGCTGGTATGAGTTGCAGAAACACAGCGGGAACGCCTGGACTGTTTACCAGCAGTCAACGTATGCCCCGGGTGACGGGCAATGCCGCTGGATGGCAAGTACTGCGATGGATACCGCCAATAACATAGCCCTCGGTTTCTCAATTTCGAGCAGTACCATGTTTCCTTCCATCAAATATGCAGGAAGGATGAAGAATGACGCACTGAATACGATGACGCTTCCCGAAAGGGGAATTGTATACGGCACCGGGTCCAATACCTCATTGGACGGGGGGAGTACCTGCCGCTGGGGAGATTACAGCTCCATGACGGTCGATCCTACTGATGGCACCACGTTCTGGTACACCCAGCAATATTTAACCAGCATGGGTTCAAGCTGGCTTACAAGAATTGCATCGTTTAATTTTTTCAATATCCTGAGTGTGGCTGCGACAGCCAATCCTTTATCGGCCTGCCAGGGCGACAGCGCCCATCTTAACTGTCTTGTTGCAGGGGGCTCAGGTACATACACTTATTCATGGACGTCAAACCCGGCCGGGTTTACATCAACCCTGAAAAATCCGGCAGCAGCACCCCAGGCTTCCACAATGTTCATCGTTTCTGTTAGTGACGGGATAAAGACTGTAACGGATTCTGTTCATTTGACTGTATATAAGAAAGCCACGGCTTTTGCCGGTAATGACACGATCTATTGTTCATATGTGCCTGAACTTGCAGTACATGGCAACGCCACAGATTATAATGAGACACTATGGATGACTCTTGGTGACGGCTATTTTACCGACCCTATGAGCCCGGCAACCCATTACTTTCCCTGGGCCCAGGATAAATTATACGGAGTTGACCTGATATTCGCAGCCAATTCTATCTCTCCTTGTTCAGGTTTGGCTTATGACACTGTTCATATTTCATTTGATCAATGTACCGGTGTTAATGCAATATCACAGGATTTTGCAGTCAGTATCCAGCCCAACCCTTCGAAGGGTTCGATTGAATTGCGGATGAGTAATCCGGGGACTGAAACTATAACTATAGATCTTACTGATCTTACAGGACGCGAGCTCTACAGAAAAACATATACGGATGCGGGTAATTATGTGAAAGACCACCTGGATCTCCCATTACCCGGGGGAATGTACTTATTGCATATCAAAACTAAAACAGTGGCCAGGACTGAAAAAATAATTATTCAATAACAAAATCATCCCGGCAGGTCATATCGGCCAAACAGCATTATCAGATTTTTACCACTTCCTTGTGAATGGCATCGGTTAACGCATTCCCGCGAGCAGCAGCAGGGGAACAATGACTTAGGGCTTGTTGATCTTAAGGTTTTAACCGGTTCAGCAACCAATCCTCTTTTGTTGCGTCAAATGTTTACAAACCTCATAGATCTGCTTTATGGAGATATCAATTCAAGGCGTTTCAAAGAAATACAGGGGCAATAAATTCGGTCTGAAGGATTTTAACCTGGAGCTTAAAAACGGGATCATGGGCCTGATCGGCCCAAACGGAGCCGGGAAATCAACACTGATGCGGATCCTTGCAACGATCTCAAAGCCTACCGAAGGGAAGATCACTCTTGACGGCATTGATATAGTAAAATACCCCGATACCGTGAGAAAAATACTCGGTTACCTTCCCCAGGATTTCGGGGTATACCCTAATCTCACGGCCATGGAATTCCTTAAATACATTGCAGCAATTAAAGGGTTCACAGGGAAAAGCATAAAACTAAGGATTGAAGCCCTGCTCGAAGAGCTCAACCTCACCACGGTCAGGAACAGGCCGATCGGGACTTACTCGGGTGGCATGAAACAGAGAATAGGGATCGCCCAGGTACTGCTTGGTGATCCCAAGCTGCTGATCCTCGACGAGCCTACGGTAGGCCTTGATCCCGAAGAGAGGGTGCGTTTCCGTAACCTGCTTACCGAACTGTCGGGGGAACGTATCGTTATCCTTTCATCCCATATTGTCTCAGACATTGAGACAATGGCAAACGATGTCACCATAATTTTCCAGGGCAGGGTACTTGAACACAGCTTCTCAACTGAGAAAGGCACTTTGGAAGAGACCTACCTGAATGTTATTGCATTTGCAAAAAGCGGAGGGAAACATGTTCTCTGATTACTCTGCAGGCAGTATCTATCATATCGCCAGGGCCGATTTTCTGCAGAGGACCCGCAGCTATTATTTCCTTATTGCCATCGGCGTATGTGTGTTCATCATCTATTCATTTGTCCCTGCTCTTGACGCAGGTTATACCATAGTATCTTTGGGCAACTACCGGGGATTCTATAATTCAGCCTGGATCGGGAGCATGGTTTCAATGTGCGTTCCTTTTTTTGCCCTGATAGGCTTTTATCTTATAAACAATGCTGTAAAACGGGATTTTGATACGGGTGTGGGACAGATCATCGCGACAACGCGTATCAACAAGGTTCAATACCTCACCGGGAAACTGTTCAGTAATTTCGCAGTGCTTCTGCTGATGCTGTTGGTTATTGCGGTGATGACCATAGTGATGTTCCTGGTCAGGGGAGAAACCACACAACTGGAATTGGGTAAATTGCTGTTACCACTTCTTATTATAACAGTTCCCGCCATGTTCATTATTGCAGCCCTGGCCCTGTTTTTCGATTCATTAAGCGGTCCGGGCAGAGGATTCACTAACATCGCTTATTTCTTTGTTTGGATATTCCTGGTTTCATCAGGCATATGGTCGCAGGCGACAGATGTTTTCGGCCTCGATACCTGCATGCTTCAAATACAGAGATCCGTCATTGCTGCACATCCCGACTGGAACGGTCAGCATGGAACCGGTATTCTTATCATTGATTCAATCGGGAGGTGCAAAGTGTTTACCTGGGAAGGAATGCACTGGACTGTTTGGATCATTCTTCAACGCATTTTCTGGATGTGCGCCGCGTTTGGACTGGTCCTGCTTGCTTCCCTGCGTTTTAACAGGTTCGATGCTTCCGGGGTAAAAGAGAAAAAGCAGAAAAAAGCCTGGTTCCAAAAGACAGGGCCTGCTGTTGCTGCAGAAAACACTGCGCCACTCTGTATCAGATACCGTAATCTGCCTGCGGCTGTGGCAAGGTTCAGTTTTTTCAGCCTGGTAAAGGCTGAGTTGCAACTTATGCTCAGGGGCAGGTCAAAGTTCTGGTTGATCCTCACTGCAGGCTTGTTCATTGCAACTGTATTTGCTCCTCTTGATTTCTCATATAAATTTGGATTGCCGTTGCTATGGTTCCTGCAGGTGCTTATCCTTTCGAAACTGGGATGCAGGGAACTGATAAACCGCTGCAATGAATATATCTTTTCAGCTGCTTACCCGCTTCGCCGCCAGTTACCCGCTACCCTTTGCTCTGCCATTTTGCTCATGCTCACACTGGCTGTCCCTGTAATGTCCAGGGAATTCTTTTCGGGTAATATGTATGCTGTCTATGCCATCATTGTGGGAGCAGTATTCATTCCTGCCTTTGCAGTCTCGTCAGGGATCATAAGCGGTGGAAGCAAATTGTTTGAAGTCGTATTTACGATTATGGTTTATGGCATCCTGTATTCCGTCCCTTACTTTGATTTTACAGGCGGAGTAACGGGATCAAAGGAACTGGGCATGGCGGATTACCTGCTTGCAACTGTTTTGATCCTGGTCATCCTGGCTTTCCTGGTCAGAAAAAGACAGATCAGGCACCCGGCTTAATTATACTGGCGGCAAACATTCCTTAATATAATCTGCAGATCATTGCTTCATAAAAGATTTCAAACGGGAGAGGTAATCCATCCTGTTTGCATCGGAAAGCTGGTAGTCAAACTGACCTAACGACTGCTGAAGATCGAAATAATCCTTCAGCAGGGAATAGTAGGAATTGTTCCGCGACATGCTGCTGACGATGAACTGTTGCTGGGCATCCAGCACATCGAGTATGCTTTTTTTCCCGAGCAAGTATTGATTGGTCACCAGTTCAAGATTTTTATGGCCGGCGGTTTCGGCTACCAGCCATTGCTGGTGGCCGAGGTAATCCGACATTAATGTGGTGAGGTTACTGCGGATGACCGTTTCGAGCTTATCCAGCTGCGACTGCCGTTCGCTCCTGCGCTGGGCCAGCGTGAGACGCGCCTTTTGCATTGTGGCGTTATTCTTCAAACCCGTAAACAGCGGGAGCTCAACCTTTGCCTGGATGTTCCATGTATCGTCAGGAGCAGGGAAGGGCCAATCAGAAGGCATAGTCTGGTATAGCCGGTTCGTATAACTTCCCGAAGCGGTGGTATTCGGTATAAACCTCGAGATATTAGCCGAACGGGCAGCGCGTTGCTGGGCGGCTATCAGAAAGTCATACTGATGTATCACCGGTGATTTGTCTTTCCCTTCCCTGACCAGGAAATTACTTAGTTTATCAAGCCTGATAGGATCTTCGAGTATGCGGTAGAACTCCGGATCGGCGATGAGAAGGCCGGAGGTTTCAAGCTCCACATCAGCCAGGTTATACGAAACGAGGTACCTCACATGGATCAGCTCAAGCAGGGTAAATACCGACTGGGTCATGGTGGAATAGGCGTTGATCACGTCCTTTTTTGCTTTGGCGACTTCGATCTGCCAGCGGTAAACTTCATTTTCCCCAACGGAACCCGATTCTTTTTTCATCTTCGAGATCTCGAGGTTAGATCGGCTGATCATAAGGTTATTTAGCAACAGCATGAAATTATGCCTGTTTTCGAGAATGCTCAGATAAGCCCTGGCGGTCTGGTTCCCGATATCCAGTTTCCGGGTGTTCAGATCTTCTACCAATGCCTGCTGGTTCGAGGTGGCGACCTTGAGATTCGCCCATACGGGTTCTGAATAAACCGACTGGGAGATGCTCCCGCTTGCAGAGACCATCTGGGGCGCCTGGTAATTTTTGCTGTCATTCAAGGCGCCTACGGCATATGCGTCGAGGCTGGGTAGCAGGCTGGAACGCGCGATATCGATATTTTTGGCGCCTGCTTTCACTTCGAACTTTTTCGCCACCAATGCCTGGTTGCTGTCTAAAGCCAGTGCCATTATCTCCCTGAGCTGAACGAACTGAACCGAAGTATCCTGCCTGATCAGGTCAACGATGGTAGCCTCCGTAAGGATATCCCACGAAAGTATTTTTAATCCGAGTTTGGCAAAGGTGCCCAGGTTCAGGAAAAGCCCCCTTCCCGACAGCAGTTCTACCGGAAGGGAAGAAGCATTCTCCCCTAACAGTACCTGCTGTATATCCAGGGCAATACGTTTCGAAAGCCGGTCGATAAGCCGGGGATACAATGAAGCAAGCACTCCTTCCTCCACGTCGCCCTGGTCAAAGCCGAAACTCGGCAGCTTCCGGGCAGTCAGTGAATCGACGAGCATCTGGAATTGCTTTGAAGGCATTTTAAAAAGCGCGTCCACATATACCGCATTAGTTTCTTTAGGCAATGCCCTGATGATTTCCTGGGCCGAAGTATCGCAAAGGATCATATTGATCCTGACCCCGTTGATGGTGTCGAAATTGGTGAAGGGCCGGTGCTCGGGATTCAGGATGTCCATATAATCCTTGCTTACCAGGATGGAAAGGTCATCGAAATTCGCGATCTTTTTCATCTCGGCAAACTCATTTTCAATAGCAGGTTTTAGCTGGATATAAGCCAGGTTATTAATACCACTGCTGCCATGGTTATATGGAATACCCTGGAGCTGGTAATTCACGACAGGGGCTGCGATCACGGGCTTTGAAAGATTTTTCCGGTGACAGAGGTCATGGGCCGCAATTATGCCGACCGATACAATGATATCCACCTTATTATCGTCCAGCAGCCTGTCATTGACGGCTCTTACGCTTTCCATGGTCCACTGTCCCGTAGTGAGTTCCGCCGGCCCTGTAAACACGATATCGACCTGTCCCGACATAAGGCTTCTGATCTCCTTCTCCATGGTGGAGAGGTAAAGTGTATTTGTGCGTGCCGGACCGTCAAATACAATCGCGACCTGCACCGTATGCATGTTGAACTCGAGAGGTTTCTGCCCCTTTGCCTGGGAGCTGCCGGCCAGGGAGAAGAACACCGCGAGGAGTATCGTTACAACGGCAGGCAGGGCAGCAATCCTGCTGCGTTTAAGTTCATCGCGTTTTTCCATGAAACGGGCCACTTTTTCATAGATGATGGGAACGACCACCAGGGTAAGGAACATGGAACTGGTAAGTCCGCCGATAAGGGCCCATGCCAGTCCGTTCTTCCATTCGGCACCTGCACCTGCAGCGGTGGCGATAGGCAGCATCCCGAAGACCATTGCGAAGGTAGTCATGAAAATCGGGCGGATACGCATCTTGCCTGCATCGATCAGGGCATCGTAAATGGATTCGCCTTCCGACCTTCTTTCATTGGTACGGTCCACGATGAGGATGGCATTCTTGGCAACCAGCCCTACCATCATGATGATGCCCAGGATGGAGAATACGTTGATGGTATTATGGGTGAATGCAAGCGCAAGGATAGCCCCTATGAGTGCTACGGGGATGGAGAAAAGCACGACAAAGGGATAAACAAAAGAGTCGTAAAGGATCACCATGATGAAATATACGAAGATCACGGCAGCGACGAGGGCTACGAAAAGACTCAGGAAGGAAGTCATCATCTCTTCCTGGTCCCCGCCGAAGCCGATAACTGTGCCCCCGGCTTTGGAGGTTCCCAACCTTGCAGAAAACGCCTGGACCACCGAACCCGCGGGGGAGCCGTCGGTATATGCGCTCACGGTAGTGAGTGCGTTGCGGTTCTTGCGTTCCAGCTTCGTGGGCCCCGAGGCCTGGTAAATGTTGGCGAACTGCTGCAGTTCAATGATCTTGTTCTTGCTGTTGATAAACGAAAGATGGGCGATATCATCGGGATTGGTCCTGTCAAATTTATCAAGCGCCACACGGATATCAAACTGGTTTGACCCATCCCGGTATTTCGAGTCATTATTTCCCGTGAGCGCTACTTGCAGGGCCGAACCCACATCGCTTACACTCAGCCCGAGGGCCGCCATCTTCTGACGGTCAATCTCCACCCGGGTTTCGGGATTACCCCGGGTAGCCGAGAACCGAAGGTAGGTAACGCCCGGGGTCAGAATAAGCGCTTTTGCGACCATGTCGGCCGACTTCATGATAGAGTCATAACTTATGCCGGTTATCTCTACCTGGACCGGGGCCGAGCTGGCCCCCCCGGTAAAACCGATCTGGTTCACAAACACTTTCACACCGGGGATCTTGTCGGTAAGTATTTTGACCTTTGAACCCAGTTCGGCTGTGGATAAAGAACGCTTGTTTTTCGCACAGATTGAAACCACGATCTCGGTCTCGTTATCGGCACTTACCCCGTCGCTGCCTTTACCCACATTGGTGAGGATGTTTGTTACTTCGGGCAGGGTCGAGATGATCTCTTCAATTTTCCGGCTCTGGCGGTTGTTGCTTTCAAGCGTTGTTCCCGGGGCGTATTCAAGGGCCACCGAGAACTGGCTTCGGTCGGTCTGTTTCATGAATTCAAACCCGGTAAGCCCGGCTGCGGGGATGATCAGGCTTATGATGAGGCCCGAGGCAACGACGAACAGCACCTTATAAGGATTTCCCAGGCTCCAGCCGAGGATCATGGCGTACTTGTTTGTGAGCCATTTGAAAGCCCCTTCAAAGACCTTCCCGAAACGGTTCAGAAGGCTCTGGGAGTCTATTGATTCCAGTTTGGCAAAGCGTGATGCGAGGATGGGGGTGACGGTAAATGAGACCAGCAGGCTGGTGATGGTCGAAACGAGTATGATGACGGAGAACCCGCGGATGATATCGCCTATGAGCCCCGTGGTCAGGGCCAGGGGGACGAATACCACGATGTCGACAAAGGTGATGGAGATGGCTGCAAAACCGATCTCGTTGCGGCCCCTGATGGAAGCCGTGAGTTTGTCTTCACCCTTTTCGAGGTGATGGTAGATGTTCTCAAGAACCACGATACTGTCGTCGACCAGGATACCAATTACCAGTGACAGGGCCAGCAGGGTGAACAGGTTAAGCGACATCCCGAAGATCCACATCACTACGAAGGCTGTGGTGAGAGAGCAGGGAATAGAAACCATGACGATGAGTGAGGTGCGCACCGAATGAAGAAAAAGGAACATCACGGCAGCCACGAGCAAAATAGCAAGCATAAGGTCTTCCATCACCGCACGGGCAGCCGCCATGGTGAATATGCTCTGGTCGTCGGCTATGTCAAAATGAAGGCCCACTCCCATATAATCGGCTTCAAGCACTTTTAATTCCTTTCGCAGCAGCTCACACACCCTGACCATATTGGCATCGTTTTGCTTCTGGATCTCAAGTCCCAGTGAATTGATGCCGTTGAACCTGCTGATGAGGGTGGGGTCAACGGTTGCATCATGGATCTCGGCAATATCACGAAGACGGATCTCTCCACCCTCTTTGGAGTAGCCTACGACCAGGTTCTTCATTTCCTCAAGGGAAGTGAACTTGCCTGCAACACGTACGACGAACTGGTGAAGAGGATCTTTTAATTTTCCTGTCGGGAAATCCAGGTTGGCTGCATTGATGAAGTTGGCTACCTGGCTTATCGACAGGGAGTAGGACCTGACCTTCTGGGCATCGATGTTAACCTTGATCTCCCTTTTCAGCCCGCCGTTAATACTGATATTCCCAACACCCTGCACCCTCGAAAGTCGGGGTTTGATCTGGTCGTCGACCAGGGTATAAAATCGGGCAGGGGACAGGCTGGAAGTAAGCGAAAGCCGCAACACCGGGATCTGGCTCACCGAATACGTCAGCAAAGAAGGGGTTTTAATCTCTTTAGGCAGGGTTGAGAGAATTTCATTCACCTTCCTTTGTACATCCTGAACAGCAACATTAATGGTTGCATTCCTGTAAAATTCAATGGCGATGAGTGAAAGCCCTTCGTATGAAGTAGAGCTGATATTCTTCACTTTCTCGATTCCCGAAAGGGCATCTTCGATAGGACGGGTGACATTGTTTTCCACTTCGCCGGGTGAAGCTCCGGGGTATTGGGTTTTGACGGTGACGTAAGGCTGATCTATCTTGGGCAGCAGCTCGTAACCAAGCTGGTAATACCCGAAAACCGCCAGCATTCCCAGGGCCAGAAAGATCACAATGATAAATGACGGGCGTTTTATCGCTAATTCGGTTATCGACATGGCAGCTGTTTTGTATTATTTGACAATGATAACCTTCAGATTGTCGGAAAGATTGTTCTGGCCGCTGGTCACTACCATCTCCCCTTCTTCAAGCCCGTTCAGCACTTCAAGCAACTGTCCCGATTCACGCCCGATGGTTATATTCCTCAGGGAAGCTATATTTCCTTTGATTACGAAAACCTGGGCATTCTTAACACTCCCGATCAGGGCGTCGCGGGAAATTGCGATAGCGTCGCGGGAAGTGATGGAGGTGAAATTGATCCGCCCGAACATCCCGCCTTTAAGTGGGAAAGCGGCGCTGTTCGGGAGATGGATCTCAACAGGATACGTATGGGCTTCGTCGGCTTTGGAAGCGATATTGTCGACATGACCCAAAAACCGGTGACCGGGGTATACATCGGTTGTGATCTCCACGCTGTCGCCTGGATGAAGCACAAACGCGTCTTTTTCAGAGATACTCACCTTCACCTTCATGGTGGAAATATCAACGATGTTGCCGATGGATGAATTCTGCTGGATATAGGAACCCTCGTTGACTTTTTTAGTGTTGATGGTGCCGTTGATAGGGGCTTTAACCTTGGTATCGTCAAGGGCTCTTTTTGCCCTGGTCAGGTCATTCTCGGCCGCCTGCATATCGAGCCTGGAAATGTCGAGCTGGGATGCCGAGATGGAGTTTTGCTCGTACAGGGTCTTGTTGCGGTCGAAATCGCGTTTTGCTTTGAAATAATTGATCTCCTGCCTGGCCAGATCCGATTTAATAATGGCATCATCAATCTCAACAAGTACTGTCCCTTTTTTGACCTGGTCGCCTATCTTGAAATTCAACCGCGTTATCATCCCTTTAGCTTCGGATATGATTTCCACGTCATTTTCGGGATCGATCAGCCCGACCATGCTTACCAGATTGGTCAGCGACTTTTTTATTACCGTGTCGATAGTGACAGGAACATTGCTGAGCACCTCCTGCCTGCCGGAATTTTCTTTTTTATGACCCAGAAAAAAAAGCCCTGCGATGATCAGGATCACGACCACCGAAGCGATAATGGTAAAATAGAGTTTTTTCATGGTTCTGATATTTTTCGCATCCGGTTAAATACCCTCAAATCTCCATTCCGGGAGTTGCTTTTTGAGTTTGATGAATGATTTGCACGATAGAAATTTAACATCGTTGTGCAACATTCAAAGATATGAAAATCAGCATTGATTTTTTTGACTGGAAATGAAATATCCTGATGGTGTGAAAAAAGAAATGCACATGAAATGAACAACCCGGAAACAGGACTACTGTTGATTTAAACTACTTTTACCTTGTAAACTTAAAATCAAAACCATGAAAAATATACTTATCGCTATGTTCGTGCTTGGTCTTACCTTATCCTGTATCGTTGACAATGGAGGGCAGCCTGCCGGAAACGGAAAGCTTTCCGGCCTTGCATTATACAGGGACGCATACACCTCGGCCAATTATGCAGATGCGGGATGTTTAATTTATGCAATCAGTGAAGCCGATTTCAGATCATCGGGATATGGCGACCTCAAAAATGTGATTGAAAGGTTCCAGGGATACAAATACGATTATTTGCTTTCAATTTATAATTCAATAGATCCCTTCAGAAATAGCAAAATGCGTGACAATTTTGATACATTGTCGGATTTTACCTTCAAATTCATCAGCGGATTCAAAAAATTAACCGGTATCGTAAAGGCGGTAACAGACGGTACAGGAAATTATACCTTAAGTTTAAGGCCCGGCAAATACTACCTGCTGGTTATTTCAGGAAGTGTAAAAAGTGATAACATCGCCGAATCAAAAGGCAATATCGGTTATAAAATCGTGGATGTAAACTCGGCACAGGAGACCATTCAGAATATGAACTTTCAAAAGTATGATATGACCGGGATCATGGTGGCCAGAAACCTTTCAGGATGTTAATTGCGGGAATCAGGAAATGATCTGATCCCTGTGTGTTATTAATTCCCCCGGCCTGCTTTTCCTATACGGGAAAAAACCTGCAACGGAGGAGCCGGTTTTTTTCATATTTTTACTGGAATTAGAAGATGGTTCACATGAATTAATGGTGTAACTGATCCGGTATAAAGATGGTTTCTTTCCAAAATTGTGATCGGGATAATCTTCATAGAATAGCTTCTTCACTGAAATTAGTGATTCCACTCCTTGTGTGCTTTTTATCAGCAACTCCTGTCTTCTCACAAAAGCATACAATCCATGGAATTGTAAAAGATGAGGTAACCCAATCTCCTGTCGCTGATGTGGATATAAAGATCAACGGTACAAACAGGGGAGCCGTGACAGATAAAGACGGCAGGTTCACATTGATCCTTGACAAGGTTCCCTCATCGGTCACTCTTTCCTGTATCGGCTATGAGATGGTTTATTATGATATAATCAAAACCTCTTCCAAATCCCTTGAACTGATCATGAGACCGAGGGTATATAGCCTCAAAGAAGTTGAGATTTCGGCCGAAAGATTCCGATATGTATTCAGGGACATGAGTTATTCTGTTCTTGACTATGAAATTATGGATGACAACCTACTGCTGCTGGTTTTCAGGGGTAACCTGAAAAAAACGGAGCTCATTCTTCTTACCCTGACAGGTGACACAATCTCAATAATTCCCGTTCCCGAACAAAAACCCAGTAAACTGTATAAGGATTTCCTCGGCAATATTCACTATATATCGACCAGGGGGAATGCCTATCAATGCTACTATAACGATACCCTGAAACAATTCGGGTTCGTTTGCAAAACAACGTATGATTCCTTGCTCAGGGCTGTCAAGCCATTTGTATTTATGGCGACCGACCGCTTTTATTTTCAGGAATTCACCCCTGACGGATTTGGCACAAATATTGGATTTTATGATAAGGAGCACAAAAAAAATTATGTCAGGTATATTTCAGGAGAAACTTCACGAAGAAAATATTTTGATGATGTAAAGTTTTACAACCTGTGGAATGATCAGCTTCAGAATTCAGCAGCACAACTTTCAGACAAAGGGAGTGCAGAAAGAAAAAATCAAGCGGTAACATCTGATCCCCAAATGGAGAACCCTGCCCGTTACAGCGAAGATGATTTTCATGCCTCGAAAAAATTTTATGGCGGAAAGATAAATGCACCTATTGTGAAACTCGGTGAGAACAATATGGCAATCTTTAATTTTTCGGAGGATAAAATCGAGATGATGGACCAGAACGGCAAAGTATATAAAACAGTGCCGATCAGTTTTCATAAAGACATTGACGATAACCCGCTTTCTTCGCTGTTTTCTGCCTTCATCCCGGTGGACTGGAAATGGAGGGGCAACATCATAGTAGATGAATATTTCAGATGTGCATATACTATCTTTCAAAAAAACTGGATAACCCGGTTAAAGAAAATTGATGTTGAAACAGGAAATCTGACCACTTCGTATGAACTCCCTTTTGCCTTTCCCGAAAAGATCAGGATCTACAAGGGGGTAGCTTATTTTCTCCTGCTTGGTGTCGGGCAAAATGAAAACTGGAAGCTGGCGAGGTTCAAACTGTTATAACAGTCTCATATTTTTCAACCCGGCAATTTTTTTATTATCAACTTGTCGATGCGGTTCCCGTCAAGATCAACCACTTCGAGCTCATACCCCATATAAACAAGCTTCTCCCCGGGTGCAGGGATATGTTTCATCGCGTTTGTGACAAGGCCGGCCACGGTGTTGAATTTCACCTTTTTGTCCAGGCCTTCAAGCCCGAATTTATAGGCAAACTCGGTGTACGGCATCTGTCCGTCGACCAGCCAGCTCCCGTCTTCCCTCCGGTGGATCTGGGGTTTATCTGAACCACCCCTGTTGATATCCCCTACAATGGCTTCGAGGATGTCGTTAAGTACGACCATTCCGACAATGGATCCGTATTCATCGACCACCAATCCGTAATGAACATTTTTTTCCCTGAACAATTCAAGAGTTTCATAGGTTGTAAGCGACTCCAGGATCAGCTGGGCAGGCTTAATGTAATTCTCAAGGGCCAGTTCGTCATTGAGATTAAACCCCAGTAATAGTTTTTTAAGAGAGACCACCCCGACCAGGTTATTCAGGTTATTGCGGCAAACGGGGTATACCGAATGGAGCCCCGGCTGGATCTTTTTCCACAGGTCGGCGCTGCTTTCATTGATATCAAGCCATGTCACTTCCGAATAATGGGTCATCAGTGAAGCGATCTTCTGGTCCCCAAGATGGAAAACCCTGTCGACGATATGCTGCTCCATCTTCTGAACATCTCCTCCCATTGCTCCTTCCAGCACCAGGGCACGGATCTCTTCTTCAGTTACTTTATTGTCGGCGGATGGCTTTACCCTGAGAAGTCTGAGGATGATGTCGCTGAGCCTGGTCAGCAGCCAGGTGACCGGGATGAGGATCTTTGAAAGGATCACGGCCGGAGGGACCATCACTTTGGAAACGCTCTCAGGATTCATCAGGCCGATGCGTTTGGGGACAAGCTCACCGATAAGCATTGCGACCAGTGTAACTATGATCACAACAATGGCCAGCGCCAGGGTACTTGCAGTTGGCCCTGACATCCCTGCGGAGATAAGGAGCGAAGCCATTCCTTCCGAAATCTTTGCCCCGCTGAAAACCCCGGTGAGGATACCGATGAGGGTTACTGCGATCTGGACTGTGGATAGCACACCTGCCGGCTTGCTTAACTGGTCAAGCGCAGCTTTTGCGCCCTTATTTCCCGACCTGGCATCTATCTCGAGCTTGCTCCTCCTTGAGGAGACCAGCGCAATCTCTGTCATTACAAAAAGTCCGTTGACAAGGAACAGGGCAAACAGGATGATAATTTCTGTGATCATATACCGATATTTTGAGATGGGTTAATTATAATGTCCCGCCTTGGAACAGGAATTTTAATATTATTTTCTTTCATTATTTTAAAGACTGCGAACTGAACTTCGCTCCTGATGCTGCGACCCTGGCTGTAGTCGGAAACCCAGAAAAGCATTTCAAAATCCATTGCAAATTGCCCCACACCCAGAAAATAGACTAACGGTTCGGGTTGCTGCAATATCATTGGGTGTTTTCGCAGGATTTCCATTACAAGACCCTGGACGAATTGGGGATCCGAATCATATGCTACGCCCAGGGGTACTTCCATCCTGCGTTTCTTATCCGACAGGGTCCAGTTTATTACCTCTTTTGAGATCAGCTGCCCGTTGGGAACAATCACCTCGGCCCCGTCGAATGTGTGAATGTTGCTTGCACGAAGATCAATGGATTTTACATTGCCTATAAGCGGGCCAACCTGTACCGTATCCCCAATCTGTATCGGCCTCTCAAAAAGCAGGATCAGCCCCGAGACTACATTGCTGAAAATGGATTGCAGCCCGAACCCGATTCCCACGCTGAATGCCCCAAGGATGATAGTCGCTTTATCCATCGGGATGCCTGTTGCATAGAATGCCAGGAAAAAACCGGAAACAATCATCACATATTTCAAGCCCATGGAAATGGTGTGGGGCAATCCTTTTGATAAGGATAAGCGGTTGAGTACATCCTTTTCCAGAAGCACCTGGAGGAACCTGGCCAAAAAAAACGAAACAAAAATGACTGCAAAAAAGAGCAAAACGCCATCAAGAGAAAAACTGGCATCCCCGATGGTAAATTTGTAGGTGAATATCGAAAGTATCAGGTTATAAGCAATACTCCGTATATGAAAACCATTCAGGAAAATTGCAAACCAGTATAAAATCGTCAGAGTGTTCAGGATCAGGAATGATCTGTGCTTCAACATCTCACCGTAAAGCCTGATGGAATTAACTTTGCGGCCCCGGCGTGAATCAACTACTGAGGCAACAACGCCATTTACCATGATGGCCGCAACTATAAGGAGCACGATGCTAAGGATATTGACAAACACGGCATTGATGGTTATCGAAGTCAGGATCATCCTGCCGGTCAGGTTGGCGATCAGGCCGGTTAATGCCAGCGCAATATGAAGAACAAGGAATATATTGACAAGGTATTTCTGGTAAGTTTTGATTTTGATCTTCCTGAAATTTATAAACAGCATCAACAGCAGTATGAACTCGGCAACTGCTATCAGGAAATACATCATGCGGGAGAGCAGTGCATCGGAAGAGGACAGGATAAGAAAAATGAAAAGAACAAGGACGACGACGAAAGAATACAGGTAAACATGGTATTTCCTATCGAGGATCTTTTTAAGCAGGCTGATTATAGGATAAGCATACAGGTAGGCTACAAGCTCACGGAAAACCATAGGACGGGCCGAAAAAATGAATTCGACTGAAATAAGGCTCAATATCGTAGCAGCCATCAGGGGTTGCGAAAGAAGGACCATCAACTTCTCTTTGTAAAACCTACCATAGCCTTCGAGGTTTATGCTGGTCCTTTTTTTAAGAAGGTAAAAAAACCATAACAGGACTGAAAAGAGCATTAAAAGAATAATGACTGATCCCTTTTGGGTTCCCAGGTAAGAGAGCAGTTCCTTTATCCGCAGATTTTTAAAGTTTTGAAATGCATCGGCAACAGCCGAAATGTAATTCCTCCTGAAATCAAGGCTGAAGAGGGGAGGATGGTCGACTTTAAATGAATTCAATTCTTTACGGCTGATCAGGGCTATCGTTCTCTGAAGAGCAAAGTCAATCTTGATCCCCAGGGTAATGTTCTTTTCCATGATACCAATAATGGTATTGGTCTTCCTGCTGAGCATGCTGAGTGAAGAATCGATGAAAACGATGGTGGTTGTGAGGTTTGCAGGAACCGGCATATTTGGGAAATCCTTTTGCATCTGGTCCCTGGTATTTTTCCATTTGGCCGCTTCCTGGTTCATCCAGGTGGTTATCTCATCGAGGGTCTTTATGATCTTGCTAAGCTGTTTTTCCTCTTCGGTATTTTCACGCTGTTCCTGCTCCAGAAGAACTTTCCTGTTTACAATCAGGATGATTTTGACTTCGGGGTCATTCTGGTCGAGCGGTTTTAAAATGTTGGTATCTATCCTTGAGCTGATAATTTCATTTTTTGCCCTGAGCATCCTGATCGTACCCGGAGGGGGCAGATTACGAAATGCCTGTCTCGTCTTGTGCATAAGTTCCACTGACTTGACAGGGATATCGCTGATTTTAATGGTTTCAGGCTGTTGTTTCTTTTGTTCGGATTGCTTTTCAGGTACCGCCTGGGCGCAGGAGGGAGATTGAACCGCAATTCCATATAAGCAAATGAACAGGAAAAGAATGATTTGTTTCATACAATGGAATTATGTTTATAACCAACCCCGACCCTTCGTCAGGCAATCAAATTATAATTTCAGCAATTTCAGGCTGCCCGAAAATCTTTTTCCACTTGCAGCAACGATATAAAGTCCGGAAGGGATATCCCTGGTGTCATTATCCATCCTGAAAGGGATATTCTGCCTGCCCCGCGGGAGGTTCCCGTCAAAAACATTTTTTACCACCTTGCCATTTAACGCATACAGGCTGATTGAGACTTTGTCATCCGCAGGCAGGTAAAAAGATAGAGTTGTTGTGCTTTGGACCGGGTTCGGGGAGGCCGACAATGCAATCATCCCGACGGTATTTAATGTTGGGATGCCAGTGAGGATATCGTCGAGATTGGCCCTGTAGGCCGACAATCCATAGGTTCCGGCAACAAGGGTCCGTGTTGGAGCATGTATCTTCAGGGTGTATACGGGAACTGCAGGCATCCTGTCCCATATCCATGACCAGGTTTGTCCGCCGTCGGTTGTACCATATAACCCGGCGTCGGTTGCAACGATGATCCTTCCGGGGATTTCAGGATCAACAACGATATCATTCACAGGAAACTCAGGGAGGTTGCCTGAAATATCCGTCCAGTGCTGGCCCAGGTCGCCTGATTTAAAGACATGGGGGAGGGGCTCATCCCAACGGAAGCCCGACAGTGTAACATATAAAGCCTGGGCATCGAAGGGATCGGCTTTGACATGGGTAACCCACCTCTGCGGGAGGCCGGCCGAGATATCCTGCCAGGTCTGCCCGTTGTTGGTGGAGATATGTACCATCCCGTCTCCGCTGCCGGTTATCACGACTGAAGGATTGACCGTTGAAATATCAATGGTTGTAAGGGTATAGAAATAATTACTGCCGCCATGGGTGAGGTCTCCGCTGACGGCTTGCCAGGAAGAGCCCATATCAGTGGTTTTCCAGACCCGGTATGTTCCAAAGTAGAGAATGGAAGGGTCTTGCGGATGCATAGCCAGGGGAGCCGACCAGTTCACACGGTCGTTTTCCATTGGACCGGAAATATATTGCATGCTGGCACCCCCATTAATTGACCTGTAGAGGTTCCCGTTCTGGTATTCCGCGTAAATGATATCGGAATTTGTATAATCTACAAGGCAATACATACCATCGCCTCCAAGAATAGCCTGCCAGTCGCTGGTACCGCCTGTGGAAGTGCGAATGGAGTTGTTGTCCTGGGTGCCTCCGTATATCCTTTGAGGAAGCTGGTAGTCGATATCAATAGCGTAGAATTGGGTCAATGGAAGGTTGTTAATCTTAGTCCAGCTATTTCCATATGTCGATGTCAGGTATAATCCTCCGTCATTACCTTCAAGCATCCGGTTATTTTGTAAAAAACACATGGCATGATGATCCACATGAATATTATAATTTGAGATATTGTTCCAGGAGGCCCCCCCGTTGTCGGTGCGGTACAGATCCACTCCCATCACATATACGCGGTCGGGGTCGTCGGGCTGGATCCGGATCTGGCCGAAGTACCATCCGAAGTTACTGCTCATTCCCTGCAGGGCTGCGTCGCTTGTCCTGGTCCAGGATGATCCGCCGTCAGACGACTTGTATACGCCCACTTCCTGGTTATCCATATCATAGCAGGCATAAAGGATATCGGGGTTGGATTTTGATATGTCTATGCCTATCCTTCCTACATTACTCCCTTTTGGCAGGCCATTGGTAAGTTCACTCCATGTCGTGCCCCCGTCGATACTCCTCCAGATCCCTGATGACTGGCCGAACGAGTGGCGGTATACAAGCCCGCGGCAACGTTCCCACATAGCGGCATAGATGATCTGCGGATTTTCAGGATTCTGAGCCAGGTCGATGGCTGAAGTGGAATCGGTAAGGAAAAGGACCCTGTCCCAGGTTTGTCCGCCATCGTTGCTTCGGTAAACTCCGCGTTCATCGCTGGTTGTAAACAGGTTGCCACAGGCAGCCGCGAAGATCCGGTTAGAATTTGAATTATCAACCAGGACCCTTCCGATATAAGCTGAATTGGTAAGCCCCATATGCAGCCATGTTGTTCCTGCGTCGACCGATCTGTATATCCCGTTACCCAGGAAGCTGAAGCTGGAAGAATTGGCTTCACCAGTTCCGCACCAGATAGTATCGGGATGCCGGGGATCGATGGCGATATCGCCAACCGAGATCACAGGGACTTCACCGAACAGGTTGGTCCAGGTATTTCCCGAATTGGTAGTCTTCAATATCCCGCCGGTGGAGGCGCCAATATATATAATTTCGGGATGCCCGGCCGGGGATTCCACATCAGTTAACCTGCCGCCGATATTGTCGGGGCCGGCGAATGTCCATGGGTTGGACCGTTTTACCTGTGACATCATCATCATCCTTGTCTGCTCCAGGGCATCAAGGTATGCAACCTGATTGATCTTCCCGTAAGGGAACGCCCTTTGCATGGCCATCCAGTCGCTGGGATCCGGTTCAGGTTTTACCCGTTTCGATCCTGACGGATCTTCGTGTTTGATGACCTGGTATACCAGGATTCCTGCAATAAACAGGATAAGGGTTACTACACCCTGGAACAGGATGAAAAATCTTTTCTTTTTCATACTCAGCTTTACATCTGATGTTGTTTGCCCTGTTTATATGGAGCTCAACATCCGCAGTTAAGAAGCTAAGTTACAAAAAAATCAAGCGCCATGGACATAGTAAGGGAAGTTGAATTATATTGCCTTATCTTTTAATAAGATGCCGAAAGACAGGTTTTAATGCCGTTCCCGGGGTATCATATTATTCCGGAGGAATAGCGTTACTTTGTAAAAAAATCGGGTGATATGAAACATCATCGGTTTTGCCTCGCAATATTCATATTTCTATCCTCAGTGGTTTCATGTTCCATGCTGGCCCAATCATGGGATTTTATCAAAGAAAAGGAAGGCATAAAAATTTACACCCGCAAGGAAGCCGGGAAGCAACTGAAGTCGTATAAAGGGGTTGCCGACATTAAGGCGCCGGCGGAAAAAGTTTTTGCCCTTATCGAAGATGTCAACAATACCGACTGGTGGGATAAAAACTTCAACCAGATCAGGGTGCTGCTTTATGAAAAGAATAAACGGGCGCAGTATTACCTGGTTTATAACTTACCCTGGCCGGTTATTGATCGCGACCTTTGTGTGGATGTCAGAGTAACCATTGACCAGGTTAGCGGGGTGAGACGGATAACTGCCATTCCCCTCAACGGGGCCTACCCCGAACATAAGGATATGATCCGGATCAAAGAGTACCGGCAAACATGGACTGTTGAGCCTGCGGGAAAAGAAAGATCCCATGTTGTACTTGAAGGGTATATTGACCCGGCCGGAAGCATACCCGACTGGATCTCCAATATGCTCATCATTGATTCACCGGTTAATGCCATCAGCGGGATCAGGCAGCGAATGGAAAAAAAGTAGACCGCCCGCATTGTTTTGAGGTTTTTCAGGTTTATCCCAATTCCGTTTCGTGAAAAACTTCATTAATAGGCACATTTACACGATTAAACTGCCCATTTACGCATTTGTGCTTGCAATCGCCTTAACGCCGGGGTATCTTTGTAGAAATAATACCTCAATGTCAAGAAATTACAGAGTACTCTGGATCTTGTTGATCGCCGCCATCATCATTACCTCATGTAAAAAAAATGAGTCCGTCCCCGGGATAACCGTCGCGGACATGAAGAATCTGAATATTCCTCCCGGTTTCAGCTGGGAAACATCCCGTGATGTCACCTTTCAGATCTCCTCTGATCATACGACCGTGATCAACATCACTTCCACTACAGGCGATATTCAGTATTACCGTGGCTTCTATAACGGGATTGGAAATAGTTTCCCGGTAAAGCTTACTATCCCCGCTTATATCGGGCAGGTGATGGTGAACGGTACCTCTGTGGCAATCACAGGGGCTGTGGTCCAGGTTAATTTAGCGAATGCATTGAAGAATGCTCCGGATAGCCGCCTGAAAGATATTCCAGCCCAGGGTTTGATTGCTGCCTGGCATTTTGATGAAAATACCGGGACAACGGCCGGCGATGCCATAGGTGGCCATAATGGCGTCATCAGCGGCGCTACATGGGTAAACGGAATCAGGGGAAGTGCGCTTCAATTTGACGGTACCAACAACCAGGTTCAGATACCCAAAGCCGGGTTTAACCCGACAGGAAACAGTATCAGTTTCTCATTCTGGTTCAAGCTGAATGCAATAGGTGATAATGGCAGTTTCATTTATCAGAATGTAAAATATAATGTCAGCATGGACCCCCAGGGGCGTGTGGGATTTGCAATATATACACCGGTATGGGCATCGGTCAACGCGGGATTTACCAACCGGGTTCTGGATACCGACTGGCATCATACTGTTATGACATATGACGGTTCCACCATGAAAATATTTTTAGATGGCTTGTACAGGACTTCTGTAGCCAATACCGGGAATCTGCAAATTTCAGCTTCGGATGTGTACATTGGGAGGCAGGGAACCATTACTCCATTTAAAGGTATCATTGATGAGATGCTGATGTATGACCGGGCCCTGACCGATGCGGAAGTGCTTCAAATTTTTGGTTCAACACCTGATCCCGGTACCGGGAGCGACAACCTGGTTTCATATTACAAACTTGATGAAAATGCCGGAACCGTGGCCAACGACAGTAAAGGCGTTAATACAGGAACCATCACGGGAGCCACCTGGGGGCAGGGTATCTCGGGAAGTTGCCTCGTGTTCGACGGAACAACAGGGGCTGTAAAGGTTCCCAGCAAATTAAACCTCAACCCTGTTTACGGAATTACGATGATGGCCTGGGCAAAGACCAATAAAAACCTGACTACGAAAATTTTTCAAAAGGGAGATTATGACGGCCATGGCCTTGGACAGGGAAACTGGGATGGCTGGGGAGGCCAGATCAGGCTTGTGGGTAACATCTCACACGTATTGAGCTGGGGAGGCGGGCTTCCCGTTTTTAACCAGTGGTATCATCTTGCAATGACTTATGACGGGCAGGTAATGAAATTATATGTAAATGGCCAGCTCAGGAACAGTCTTTCTGTAACTGGTTTGTTGTATGTGAACAGCAGGGATTTATCGATTGGTTCGGATGATGGCGCCCAAAAATTTTTCAACGGATCCATAGATGAGTGTAAGTTTTTCAACAGGGCCCTGGATCAGACTGAGATACAGGCAAACTTCTCGCAAACCGGGAATGTGCCTGACCAGGACGGGGACGGTGTTGCCGATGCCGATGATGCTTATCCCAAAGATCCGGCCAGGGCATTCAACAATTATTTCCCCGTGACAGGGTTTGGAACCCTCGCTTTCGAAGATCTTTGGCCGAATACCGGCGATTATGATTTCAACGACCTGGTTCTTGACTACCGCTTCAAAACGGTAACCAATGCAAATAATAAGGTAACCGAAATAATATCAACATTTGTTATCAGGGCTATCGGGGCCGGCTATCAGAACGGGTTTGGTTTCCAGTTGCCGGGAACCGGCATTGCCGCAGCAGACCTTGAAGTTGCAGGGTCCAAACTAAGGGAAAGTTTTATACAGCTTAACCCGAACGGGACGGAAGCTGGCCAGGAAAAGACCACTGTGATCGTATTCGACAACGTTAATAAGATCATGCCATCGCCGGGAGGTTTTGGAGTCAATACCGTGCCGGGAGCCGCCTATGTGAACCCCGACACCACCATCATAACGCTGAGCTTCAAACCCAATACCTATTCCATTACGGATGTTGGGATTGGTAATTTCAATCCTTTCCTGTTTGTCAATCTTGACAGGGGAAAAGAAATCCATTTGCCCAACTACCTGCCTACCACCCTCGTCAACCAGGCCTATTTCAAAACAGGCGAGGATAATTCCGACCCGGCTTCGGGTACTTATTATAAGACAAAAACCAATCTTCCCTGGGCGATCAATATCTCCTCGGGACTTGATTACACTGTTGAGTCGGCGCAAATTACGAGTGCATATCTGAAATTTGCAGGCTGGGCCCAGTCGGCAGGCGTTCAGTATCCTGACTGGAACCTGAAAAACAGCGGTTACAGGAATGAGGCGAACATATACCAGGTGCCTTAACCGGTATTATTGATTCCTTCAGCGTTCCGGATTTATCATTGGCGGATGACTTTTATGACAATGTACGCAAGTTTTCGAGTTTTTTCTTTTCAAGAAAACTATGGATATCGCCAAGATGTTCTTTTACCCTCTTATTGCCGAATTCATACACTTTGGAAACAAGCCCGTCAAGGAAATCGCGGTCGTGAGATACAAGGATAAGTGTGCCATCGTAATCCTTTAAAGCGTTCTTCAGGATATCTTTTGTCCGCAGGTCAAGGTGATTGGTAGGCTCATCGAGGATAAGCAGGTTGACCGGTTCAAGCAGGAGCTTGATCATGGCGAGCCGGGTCCGTTCCCCGCCCGAAAGAACTTTCACTTTCTTGTCCCAGTCATCACCACCGAACATGAATGCCCCCAGCAGGTCCCTGATCTTTGTGCGAATGTCGCCTTTTGCAACATCGTCAATAGTTTCGAATACGGTTAATTCTTCGTTAAGCAGGGAAGCTTCATTTTGAGCGAAATAACCGATCATGGTATTGTGGCCAATCGTAAGATTGCCATTGTGGGCAGTTTCGCCCATCAGGATTTTCACCAGGCTTGATTTCCCTTCACCGTTTTTACCAACAAATGCAACGCGTTCGCCACGCTCAATACTGAACGAGGCATGAGAAAATACAGTATGGTCACCGTAGTTTTTTGAAACCCCATCAAGTATCACCGGGTAACTCCCCGAACGGGGTGAAGGCGGGAACCTCAAGCGAAGCGCCGAAGTGTCCTCTTCGTCTATTTCAATAGGGGTTATTTTTTCCAGCATCTTAACCCGGGACTGCACCTGGTTGGTCTTTGAATAGGTTCCCCTGAACCTCTCTATGAAATCCTGGTTCTCATTGATGAATTTCTGTTGCTCGTCATACTGCTTCTGTTGCTGCTGCCGCCTGTCTTTCCGAAGTAAAAGGTAGGATGAGTAATTCACTTTGTAGTCATAGATACGTCCCAGGGTCACTTCGATGGTGCGCGTGGTGATATTGTCGACAAAGGCACGGTCGTGTGAAATAACGATCACAGCTTTTGCGCTGTTAATGAGGAAATCCTCGAACCACTGTATCGACTCTATGTCCATATGGTTTGTAGGTTCGTCGAGCAGTATGAGGTCAGGTTTTTTCAGCAGGATTTTTGCCAGTTCGATGCGCATGCGCCATCCCCCGCTGAATTCCCCGGTGGGCCGGTGAAAATCTTCACGCAGGAATCCCAGGCCCAGCAATATCTTTTCAACTTCTGCATCGTAGTTGGTATCACCAAGGGAATAATATTTTTCACTGAGAGCCGAAACCTTTTCTATCAGCTCAAAATAGCCGACCGACTCATAATCGTCGCGGGTTGACAGTTGCAAATTCAGTTCTTCAATTTCCTTTTCCATTTCGAGGACATGGGCAAAAGCCTGGGCGGCTTCTTCGAAAACACTGCGGCTGTCAACCGTGAGCAGGTGTTGTGGCAGGTAGGCTATCACGGCATCCTTTGGCGCTGACACCTTACCCCGTGTGGGAGTTTTATTACCGGCAATTATTTTAAGAAGGGTTGATTTTCCTGCCCCGTTCTTGCCCATCAGAGCGATGCGGTCCTTGTCATTAATTGCAAAAGAAATATCTTTAAACAGCGTAGTCCCTCCAAACTCTACGGTAAGCCCGTCAACTGAAATCATCCATTTATTTTTTGAGGCGCAAAGATACCTGAATTTACATCAGTGGGAACCGTTCATCCGCAGTAAGTCTTTATACTGAAGCCGATAAAACAAACCAAATCTGACGAATACAAGTCGTTTACAAAGATTCTGAGGACAATTACTTATTTCCCATGGCAAATTGGGCAGATTGGGATTACCTTTGATAAAAAAGAAATGGGCACCCCGTCATTTTTCAGAAACAGATTTCAACAATTCAATATAGCTGTCGGCATTGTTAGTTTAATGTTTGCAATCTCAGGCTGTCATAAAAATTCCGACACTTCTCAGAACGGAACCACACCTATTGGTCAGCTCAGGTTTCCTTCCGCATTCAACTGGGAAGCATCCAGGGCGGTTTCACTTTCAGCAGGGATTACAATGCTCCCGTCCCAGATAGGAAATCTTTGCCGGATCTCGGTTTTTGACGGAGATCCCTTAAAAGGAGGTAAGCTTCTGGCAACAGGCTCGGCTGGTTATGGATCGCCTTTTGAAACCCGGTTCAATGTTGCTTCAAGCCTGAGTTATTTATACCTTAAAGGAGAGGACGGCGGCGCATTCAGCTTAACCGACAGTGTAAAGGTCTCCGGCCAGGTTACCTATAATTTCACACAATCATCTTTGAAAAGTATAGATGCAACAACCTCCGACCCTGACTGCAGCGGTGCAACTCCCTCAAAGACACTTTCAGGAAATCAGGCCGTATCCCTTACAAACGGCTCCCTGTATTATGTAACTGATAGTTTTACAGGAACCATAAACTTTGGCGGCAGTGGCGCCTCCATTAATGTCTGCGGCACTTTGCATCCTGCTGCCATCAATAATATGAATGCAAACTGCATGATCACAGTAACACAGGGGGGATCGTTTATTTATGACGGGACACTTACTGTTGGTGACGGAACCCGAATCACTGCTTACGGCAGCTCCCATGTGCAACTGGGTGGTCTTACTATGAACGGAACAACCGCGAGGCTAAGAAATTACTGTAACGATTGGGTAATCGGATCAGCATTCTCCCCGAACGGCTTTATAGAGAACTACGGGACACTGGTTTTAAACAGCGACCTGAATATCAATGTAAACTCCGGGACTTTCGTAACAACCTCATCCATCACTGTCGGGGGCAACCTCAACATCAATTCAGTTGTTACGAACAACGGCCCTATAGAGGTTTTTGGTTCTTTGAATCTGAATAACGCCACATTTTATCATAACTGTAAGCTGCTGATCCATCAGAACCTGAACCTGAACAGCGGCAACCTTACCATGAACGGAGCATACCTCAAGGAATTCGGCGAATTGCAGGTTAATCAGGGAGCTACCCTGCTGTTGAAAAACAATTCAATGATATCGACCGCCACTTATAAACAAAGCACCGATATCCAGGGGACAGGAGGAAGGAGCGAAATTAAGATATCCGGATCAGGCCAGATCATTGGAACCAACAAAGTGAGCGGGTCCATCGAAACCATAACTCCTTCCGGCACGTTAACAAGCGGGGGCAGTGCAAATTTTATCAACGGAGCAACACTGACATCTATTGCGGCGGCAAAGAATGTCCTACAGGTCTCAACATGCAATCCCGAAGGGGTTGGAGGAAATCCTCCCCCGACCGATACCGACGGAGACGGGATCGCTAACAGCCTGGATCAATATCCATCGGACCCAACCCGCGCATTCGACAATTATTATCCGTCACAGACAGCTTATGGCACACTGGTTTTCGAAGATCTCTGGCCGGCCATGGGAGATTACGATTTGAATGACCTGGTGCTGGACTATCGTGTGCAAAATGTCACAAACGCTTTGAATAATGTAGTTGATATTAAAATCAATTATTATGTTCGTGCTGCAGGCGCAGGGTACAGTAACGGATTCGGCTTCCAGCTTGACGGGGTATTGCCGGGGCAGATCGCATCGGTCACAGGATATTCCCTGAAAAATTCTTATATATCATTGGCAGGCAGCGGAGTGGAGAATGGCCAGCAACAGGCCGTTATCATTGTTTTCGATGATTTCAACAATGTAATCCACAGGAATGGATCCGGCACTTTTTTCAATACCCTCCCCGGCGAACCAAAAGGAACCGCCGATACGGTTAAAATCAATATCCACATGGCCTCACCCCTTGCTCAATCCATCGTGGGCACCGCGCCATTCAACCCATTTTTAATTAAAAATAAGGACAGAAGCATCGAGATACATCTTGCCGATAAACCACCTACCTCACTTGCAAATACAGCACTTTTTGGCACTTCCGCAGACAACTCCAGCATTACTGCAGGGCGTTATTATAAAACTTCCAATAATCTTCCCTGGGGGCTTAACCTTCCGGTAGCTTTCGATTATGTCACTGAAACCACGCCAATCAATGTGGGGTATTTGTTTTTCGTCAACTGGGCACAATCGGGAGGTGTGAACTACCCGGATTGGTATACCGGTAAATCAGGTTACCGGAATACGAATTATATTTACCAGGCTAAATAGGATTGATTGAACGAAAACGATTGATTTTTCGGTTTGGGAAATTTGAGAATGTTGCATACATTTGATTGAAACAAACCCTGGAATGATGAATCTGAGGGCCCTTTTCTTCCTTGTTTTACTTTATATTCAGGCTTATCCCGCCCATGCCCAGTTGCAATTATCCCAGGCATTGTCTCTGCCCGGGCTGAAGGTTGATAACTGGCAAATGGACCAGGGGCTTCCGGTGAATTCAGTAATGACCATTGCACAAACGGCTGATGGTTGGATGTTTTTCGGAACAGAAGAAGGGCTTGTGAAATTTGACGGAACTGCTTTTTCACTCATTAATAAATCAAACATCCCCGGGCTCAGGGTGAATTTCATCAGTACCTTATTGGGGGGTCGTGACACAAGCCTTTGGATAGGAACCGAAGGGGATGGTTTACTCCGATATAAGAACAATACATACACAAAATTCACCAAAGCCAACGGGTTATCGGATGATCGTGTTTATACCCTGAGTGAGGATCCCCAGGGGGGCTTATGGGTGGGAACTTCCGGAGGGGGGGTGAATTTCCTGAAAGCAGGAATAATCACCACGTATGATACCTTGCATGGATTGGCAAATAATTATATACGCGCCATCGCATTGGATCAAAAAGGCAGGATATGGATAGGGACTCAAAAAGGGCTTTCGGTTATTGAAAACGGGAAAATAAGAAATTACTTTAAGAAAGACGGTCTTTCAGATGATTTCATTGAAACCCTTGCTTTTGATAATGCACAGAACCTTTGGATAGGAACAAAGAGCGGGGGTGTGAATGTGTTCAGGCAAAATAAATTTTCTGTTTATACGGAAAAAGAAGGGCTCACCAATAATGCGGTCACGGCGCTTTGTTTCGACACAAATGACGTCCTCTGGATAGGAACCAATGGAGGAGGGATTACAAGGATGTCCAATGGTAAATTTTCCCCGTTTACCACAAAAGAAGGGCTTTCAAGCAATCTCATCGTTGCGCTCTATCATGACCGTGAAGGGAATACATGGGCCGGGACTTCGGGAGCCGGAATTGACCGTATAAAAAAGAAATCAATTCAAACCCTGACAAGCCATGATGGCCTGCCGGGGGACGTGATACTGCCTGTATTTGAAGATCATGAAGGTGTTTTATGGTTCGGAGTTGCCGGAAAGGGACTATGCAGACTGGTAAATGGGAGAGTACAGAATTTTTCCCGGTCTGACGGGCTGCCCGATCACCTGGTGCTTACGATAGGGGAAGACTTGGATTACAATCTCTGGATAGGAACTGCAGGGGGCGGCCTGAGTTGCTTTAAAAATAAGAAGTTTACTACTTATACCACCGAAAACGGATTATCCAACAATGTTGTAGTCGCAGTATATTGCGACAGGGCAGGGATACTTTGGGCAGGAACCACCGGAGGGGGAATTAACCGATTCAGTGACGGGAAATACAGTTCGATAACCACCAAGCAAGGTTTATCGAACGACAATGTAAACAGCATCCTGGAAGACCGGGAAGGAAATTTATGGGTTGGGACCAATAATGGGTTAAATAAGATCAGGGACAATAAAATAATAATTATCAATGAACAGAGCGGATTGTCCAATGACTATGTTTTATCATTATATGAGGACCCGGATAAAAATTTATGGGTAGGGACTGCCGATGGGCTAAACCTTATCGTCAACGGAAAAATCACAAAAATCAACACCCGGGATGGGCTGGTCAATGAGGTAGTTCTTAAAATCCTTGAAGATGATTTCGGATATTTCTGGATTAGCTGCAATAAAGGGATTTATAAAGTCAAGAAACAGGATTTGCTGGATTTTGCAAGGCTGAAGAGAAAATCCCTGATCCCCGTTTCGTATGGGAAAGCCGACGGCCTGGAGACAACAGAATGCAATGGAGGTATTTCTCCTGCAGGCTGCAGGGTCCGTGACGGGAGGCTGCTGTTCCCCACAATGAAAGGGATATCTGTCATCGATCCGAAATTGATGAATATTGTTTCTTCAGATTTTTCACCCATTTTCATTGAGGAATTTTTTGTTGATGGCCAGGTCGTGGATATTTCATCCCCTGTGTCAATTCCATCTTATTCCAACAGGCTTGAATTCCGTTTTGCAGCGCTTAATTATACTAACCCGGGAAGGATAAGTTACAGGTATATCCTTACAGGTTTTGACAAGCACTGGATAGAATGCGGTACCCACAGGATCGCTTCCTATACCAATATCCCAAGCGGGACATACACGTTTAAAGTGATGGCTTCGAATGCAAACGGCCAATGGGATGATCATAAATACAGCGAATTGAAATTCCAATTAAAACCTCTTTTTTTCCGTTCGTTCACTTTTTATTTCATTGCAGTGGTTTTGATTTTACTGCTGGTTTTCTTTGTTGCATATTATTTCATTGAGCGTTTTCATCTTAACAGGTTAAGTCTCCTTGTGGAAGAAAGAACAAAAGAGCTTCACCAGAAGATGATTGCCCAGATGCAAACCCAGGAGGAACTGCAAAAAACCAACTTTGAATTACTTGTTGCCAAGGAGCAGGCTGAATCCACTGACCGCCTGAAATCGGCATTCATGAAAAACATTTCCCATGAAATCCGTACACCCCTTAACGGGATTCTTGGATTTAACGAATTGCTTGCCGAACCTGACCTTACAAATGAAGAGAGGAAACATTACCTTGCAATTGTCAGATCCAACAGTGACAGGTTAATGAATACCGTGACCGATTATATGGATATGTCACTTATTGCTTCCGGGAACCAGGAAGTAGTGAAGAAAGTGTTTTCACCGGGAGAATTGTTAAACGAGATTTATGATCAATGCATTCATTCCTGCCTTGCTAAAAAACTGGAATTAGAAATGCAGCTCTCAGCTGAAGGAGTAAAGTTGCAGATCAGCTCCGACTATGTCTTACTGAAAAAAGTGTTATGCCACTTATTGGATAATGCCGTGAAATTCACTGATAAAGGCAAAGTCAGGTATGGGTTTGAAGTTAAAAACCAGGACCTGGAATTCTTTGTAAAAGATACGGGAATAGGCATTAATCCTCAATTGTATGCTGCGATTTTCGACACATTTACACAGGAAAATCTATCCGATACCCGCGGACACGAAGGAAGCGGATTGGGCTTATCGATTGTAAAAGGGATTGTAAGATTACTGGGAGGCCGCATATGGGTTGAATCAATCAAAGGAGAGGGTGCATCGTTCTTTTTCACTATACCATTTGAAAAGAACTCTTTTGAATCTCCGGTTTATAATGCCATTCAGGTTACTTCAACAAGGAGGTCCCTGGTCCTTGTCGCCGATGACGATACATCAGCCAGCCTCCTGGTGGAAAGTATACTCCATAAGGAAGGCATACAGGTAATGGTTGTAACCGACGGCCGAAAGGCTGTTGATGCCTGCCTGCAAAACCCTGAGATTTCATTGGTTTTAATGGATATAAAAATGCCGGTTCTCGACGGACTTTCCGCTACGAAATTAATCAAAGCCCATGACCCGATGTTGCCTGTGATAGCCATAACTGCATACGCACAGAGCGGGGATGAGAACCGGGCACTGGAAGCCGGCTGCAACGATTATATAGCAAAACCGTATACCAGGGAGTTGCTGACAGGCAAATTGAAAAAGTACGGGATAGTAAGATAAATGAAACCTAGCTTTACAAGCTGGATTAAAGATTGATTATGGCAGAAATATTACCGGGCGTAGGCTCAAGAGTAAAACATCCCCAATTCGGGAAAGGCGTGATCATCCAGATCAGGTCGGATGCGTATGAGATTTCATTCATTGAAATCGGCATACGCATAATCAACAGGAATTTTGAAGGCCTTGAGATCATTGAAGCGGTTGAAACTGCCTCCGACCTTACCACCTATGAAAAACTTGAAAAAAGCCTGGTCAGGGTGTTGCGGCAGTTCAGTGATGTGCAGGAGACTGTGCATCTGGGCGGGAAATGGACAGGAGGCAAACTGGTCATGTTTCCGGGAGACAAGAGCCTGAAAGAGAAGGAAGTCCCGATCGAAATGTTTTTTCACAAAATTGTCATGGTTCGCGACAGGCTGCGGGTACTGGAACAGAAGATCAATACCAGCGCACTAAGTGATGAGGAAAAAGTGGAGATGCAGCAGTATATCACCAGGATATACGGAAGCCTCACAACATTCAATGTGCTTTTTAAGAATAAGGACGAACAGTTTGTCGGGGATAAAGGAGCCTGAAGATTTCAGTTGTTCAAATTCATTTCAAAAACGATTTCCCAGGCATTCCTGTTATAATAAAAATCGGAAGGCCTGACGATTTTTCCTTCACATAAATGTATGAATTCATGAGGTTCATGATGGCTGTTAATGTTCCAGCCGCAGGTTCTTGCGTATGCCTTTAGTACCAGTTCAGAGCAATATAAGGAATCGTCGGAGTTATTGAAATCAAAGCTGTAGGGAACACCCACTCTTTCGGAGGCATGCATGCAGGCTTTTTCCATTTCACTTATTCCGCAGAATCTTGGTTTAAGAACAACAAAATCATCAGTCTTCAGAAAGTACTCCTCAAGCTCATTAATGATAACGCCATTGGTAGTTGCCTGGATGACTTTACCCCAGGGCATGATCATGGCGGTATGGGTCCAGTAGCCATAAATGAAGTAATTTGAGATCTGGAATTCCTTGCGGGAGAGTACGATCATACCCGGCTTCAAAAAGTTATTGATTCTTTCCAGGTCGAGATCTGAGCACTGGAATTTACGTCCAAACCGCCAGGTGAGGTATTTTGAGAACCTGATCAAAGGTGTAAAGTAATAAAGGAATTTAGGGCTCCAGGCAATCATTCTTGACACTAATAGGAATCGAACTTGTAAAGGTACTAAAAATCTGTCAATCAGGCTTTGCTACTTTATACCCCATCCTATCAATAGTAAACCAGTTGTCGCTTGTCCATACAAAATGTTCTCCTTCTGATATTGTTTTACAACGGATTCCTACCATAGCTACACCCTTGTCAAAAGGCATGGCACAATCGAATTGTGGCTTAATCATAACTTCTCCTGTTGCTGAGTCGGCATACCCGATCTTACCTTTCTCCATTATCCTGAAAAGCCCGTCAGATATAACATCCGGACCGTTATCATAAGGAAATACTTTATATAAAACCTGTTCCTGACGGTTTATTGCAACTAAACCGATTTCAGGATTGACCACAATTGCATAAATCCTGAATGTATCGGTGAATACCATGGGGTATTTTCCAGGAGAAATAACCACTTCCCCCTTTTGATTCTTATAACCAAAACCATCATTGATGGTGTCGGAGAATGAAACCAGGTAGCCGTTACTTTTTATCGTTTGTCCGTAAGTTATAAATCCGCCGGGAAACAGTAAAAGGATTAAAAGAATGATTATTTGTTTTCGCGTCATACTATGGCGGATGTGCTAAAGGATCAGAACAAAGTTTTTCCCGTCAAAATAGAAGTAAAGCCGGTACTGGGTCGTAACACCTTCATCACTGTCATAATACTGGATGATTGAACGATCTTCATCATTGTTAATGCTGACCAAGCGATCTCCGTTATAATATTCGTATTGTAAACCGAATTTTTTCTGCTCGTCGATACTGATCAGAGTTCCCGGCGGGCTGGCGAATGTTTCGGTAATGGAGGCTTTTTTATCAGATACGAAATCAGGGTCATACATGGATTTTGAATACTCCTGGAATTTTGCAGCAGAAAACTGCATGATCCCGGCCAGATCCTTTGTTTCAAGGAGCCGGTAAAACTCCCTGTATTTGTCAAGAATTTTTCTTTGGGTTATTGAATCCCTGCCGATCTTTTCCGATTGGGCCCATGGAGGTTGAGAATACCCCAAAGTAACAGGGAATTCCCCGGTTTTTGAGGGTGCCTGATCGGCCTCAGTAGCATTCACTTCCGCCCCGGCAAGGATTGAATCTCCTGTCCCGGCTTCTTTCAGCAGGGAAATCGTCACTTTACAAAACATTTCGGTAAGGACGAATTCAGGATGATTTTTTGTAGCCGAATCTGCAGGCAGCATCCGAAGTTTAAATGTATTTTGGCCATTGATGAGCCAGGGATTTATAAGGAACTTCGAAATGGATCCCGCGTACTCATTTTTTAAAACTGGGATATTGTTGATGAGAAGCTGGCATCCTGCATTCCGCCCGGTCATGCTTATGGTATAAATTGTTTTGGCATCTTTCATACTAAATGGGTTTGCGCTGTTTGCTGTTATGGAAAACATCCATAGACCAAGAATTAATGCAACTTTATAATTAATCATGCTTTTTTATTTAGAGGTTATTTTTCTTCGGGCGGACAGGAGGAACAGGAAATTATCTGAAATTCCGTTCTCCTGTTTTCCTGGTGTTGCGCTTCGGTACAATTCACTCCATTTGAACAGCCGTTGACAAGCCTGGTTTCGCCATACCCTACTGCAGTAATCCTGCTTTTGGATATTCCTTTTCCGAGTATATAATTCACAGCCGCATCGGCCCTGCATTGCGATAGCTTCTGATTATATGAATCACTTCCCCTGCAGTCGGTATGTGATGATAATTCTATTTTCATATCGGGAAAGTCATTCATCAGTTTGACCAGCCTGTCAAGTTCCTTTGCCGCCATCGGTTTGATGTCGCATTTATCATAATCATAAAAGATTTTTTTCAGCCTGATCACTCTCCCCGGTTCAGGTTGCTGCATGTTAAGTTTTATCTTTACATACAAGTCCTTGCTCCGGTCCAGCCCTTTGGTTGTTGCTGTAATTTCTTCACTGCTCAGCCATCCCTGCAATTCACCATTAACCTTGAAATCACTTGCCTGTTCCAGCTGGAAGAAGAACTTACCATCAGCGGCCGTGATTTTTGAGCTTGCTTTATTCAGGACCGTGTTTTCACAGGTAACTTTTACACCGGCAACAGGCTTATCGGTCAGTGCATTGGTAACAATCCCTGATAAGGTAAACCGCGGATCATTATGCAATATGGTTTTCTCTATTAACTCTTTGCTGAATTCCTCTTTCACTATGGTTGCTATAGTCGTGGTAACTTCGTTTAAGATTCCCTGGACCCGGTAGTTGTCGGCCGGCAGTTCTTCCACCATCAATACACCATTGGGATCGGTCATTCCCTGGAAGACAATGTTATTCTTATCGTCTTTTATTGATACAGAAACATAAGGCAGGGGGGTGGAAGTGTATTTATCCAGCACGGTTATTTTAACCATGGGTTTCAGGGAAGGTTTCTGGATCTCCTTTTTTGAAAAGAACGCGATATCATCTGTTTCAGGTGTTCCAAACCTGTTTGTCGATATAAAACCGCTTTCCAGGTTATTGTTTGTGAGTAGGGAAAAATCATCATAGCTGGAGTTTATTGGCGCTTTCAGGTTTACAGGGTCTGAAAAAGCATTGCCATTGTATTTTGAGATGAACAGATCCAGCCCGCCCAGGCCAGGAAGGACGTTGGATGAAAAATACAAGTTGCCGGCGGAGTCAAATGACGGGAAGATCTCATTTCCGGATGTGTTTAATTCAGAAATATTGACAGGCTCAGACCATGTGCTATCTTGCAGCTTTGAACAGTAATACAAATCCATACCGCCTTTCCCTCCCGGTTTATCGGAAGAAAACACCAGCATTTTACCATCATTGCTTAAGGCAGGGTGGGCAACATTATAACTGATGTTGTTGAACTTAAACAGTTCAGCCGCTTGCCATTTTCCCTCCCTGAGAAGAGCCGCTGAAATTTGCAGCTTGCTTGTATTCACATCCTGTTCCTGTATGGATTTTCTATTGATGGTTGTATAGTACATGACTGTTCCATTGTTAATCAGCGAGGCCGGTCCATCATTATATTTAGACATGATTTCTGTAGCGACAGGAGTGAGTTTGCTGCAATTGAAATCGGTCACAAACAGTTTAAAATTTCCTCTTCCCGTCCAGTCATTCTTTGCACCTGACAGGTTTTCGGCAGTAACCATAAGGCCTCCCTGGCAGTAAACCGGAGAAAAAACGCTCTGTTCATATTGCCCTGTTTTATTGATGACATTGTAATTGTCCTTTCCCGACATCAGTTCATCATACATATCAATTGACCTGATCAGGTTCCGGGCTTTTTCCCCGCTGTTTTTTTGCTGGTACTGCAGGGCATATGCCTTTGCATCAGTAATGTTCCCGCTGATCCTTAACAATTGCACCAGGTCGTACATGTCATCAGGGACAGCTTGCTTTAGTTTTACCAGGGACCGGTAGGTTTCTATTGATCCCTTGATATTATTAGTATACCTGTATGATAATGCAAGGTTCCTGCATGCATCATAATCTTCAGGAGATTTTTCCAGGTATTGTTTGTATAATGGAATTGCATCACTGTATTCGTATAATTTAAACTTTTTATCGGCCTGGGGTTTCTGCGCAAACAGAGTGATACCATACAGACAAAAGATGATCAGTATTAATTTTTTCATTGTTGTTTTGTTTAAAAATAGCGTGGATTCTGCTTCCTGTCGGGGTTGCCTTTTTTACCGAATTCAAATCCCAGATAGATCTCATGTGTACCTGAATTGTACGGGCTCAATCCGGAGACGGTCATATCGTATGAATATCCGAGATAGAAATTTCCTATCCTCCCTTTTACCATAAAATTGATTGCATCAGAAGTTCGGTATGACATCCCCAGGCCGACCATATTTTTGAACCACGCATCCAATGCAATATCCGCCTCAAAAGGTGCAGCGGATACGTATTTGCACAAAAGGGCTGGCCTGAGGTCAAAATCCCTGTTAAGGACTATCCTGTATCCCCCGTAAAGAAAGAAATGGGGCTTGACGATTTTAGACTGGGGGGATACATTTTCAAATGATACTACCTGGGGGACAGAAAATCCGACATAAAATTTCGGGGTGTGATAAAGCAGTCCAAATCCTGCATAGGGAATGAAAACACTAGAATTTGTATTGTACAGCGGATCGGTGACGTCTACATTGGAAAGTTTTGAGAAATCTGATTTCAGGAACTGTACACCAATCTTGATCCCTGCACTAAGGGTCCCTTTTTCACCCAAACGAAGGTGGGATGCTATGCTAAGGTCGGCCGAAGTGCTTTGCGTAATTCCGATCCAATCGCTTATAACAGTAAGTCCTAATGCAAGCCGCTGTTTGATTATTTTGCTTTCCGCATTAAAGAAGAGTGTTGAAGGAGAGCCGGTATATCCCACCCATTGTTTGCGGTACCTGAGACTGAGACTTGCATCATCGTTTGCCCCTGCATATGCCGGGTTGATCTCCAGGTTGCTGTTGAACTGGTTCTGGGTATACTGTGGTTCCTGCTGGGCTTTCGCAATGAATGAGGAACAAATCATTGCGAGTATTATTATTTTTTTCATTTTTCAGAGGTTAAAGATTTAATATCTGATATCGACATACATGCTTTTTTTCTCACCGTTCGGAAGTTCGAGAACAACAAAATATGTTCCCTGTACCAGTTTCTGTGAGCTGTTGTTTTCACCTTTCCAGTCGTTCTTGTAATCTCCGTTCTGGTAGACAATATTTCCCCAGCGGTTAAACACTTTGATGGAAATAAAACTGCAGCATGATGAATTCAGAATTTCAAACACATCGTTTTTACCATCCTCGTTTGGAGTGATACCAGTGGGGATCGTCATATTTTCAAACCGGCAGCATTCAGGGCCTGATCTTCCGCATTTGATCATGGGAAGGCAGATACCTCCAAGTGAGTCGGTGCAGCATTCTGTCGCACCCTGGCCGGTTATAGTGTCGTAGATCCCGTTATGCGCGGTTAAATACATACAGAATCTGTCAAGGCCAGCACTTGTTGAATCGATAGTAACGGTAAATGGACCTCCTGTTGCTCCCGGGGGAATAGGTGGATGAGGCTGGGTGTAGTTTGAATCAAGTACCACACTGGCATTTGTTGTTCTGTAATCGATCTGGTACACTGTAAAAGGGGAATTATTTTTTACAGAAAACGTGTATTTCACTTTATTCCCTGAACAATAGAGCGAATCATCGACAATATTGGCGCAGCTGGGTGTAACCATCTGGCAGGAATCGAACTTCAGCGTATCGGTGCATAAATGATTACCCTTTGTATCTGAACTATTAATTACTACCAAATGCGGGGCAGACGATGTACCTGTAAGGCAGAAGGAAGCGAAATCGATGTATGTACCCGGTGGGATGCCCCCTGCCGGCGCTTTGATCTTAATATGGCTGCTGCCAACCGGAGGGACGATATTCCATCCTGTGAAGATCGCGAATTGGGTTCCGCCGATGCCGGTAAACTCAAGATATTCTATGTTGGCATTGTGATAATTGCTTGTAAGAGTGAGGTTGTAGCAGCATTTTACAGGATCATTTTTTGTCGCTGTAAATGATATCCCGTCGCAGGGATCACAATGAGGTATGTCAACACAATACGGAATACTGTCCATGCAGCACCAGCTTGGGAATGGACCGCCGGGACCAGGTCTTGTATACTGATCGCATGCTGCAAAGAAGAAACATGCATGAGTTGCATTGTTTGAAATAATCAGGGCGGTTTCAATTAATGCAGAGGTTTGGCCCGGTAAAAGATCAGGTATGCCAATAAATTTAGGAGAAGGGCTTACACCGGGAGTTTGAGAATACAAGGTTAAGCCTCGCACTGTAAAACCGGAATTGTTGCTTACCCTGAACTTCATTTTAACAGCTCCTGTATCACATTCTGCTTTCATATCAAAGATGGCGACACAGCTGGTATCGACGGGGATGCTGCAACCCTGGTTGGTAAGAGTCTTCCTGCAAACCGTATCGTATTTCGGAGGATTACCTATGAAATCCACATTGACATGGTTCACACCGCTGCCTGCAAAACAAATCTCACCGAGGGTCTGAAATCCGGCTGAGTCCAGAGGGACGCCGTTATAAGAAGGTGTTTTAGTAAATACGACCTGGTTGGGCGACTGGTACGTGATAGTGCTCCATGTATTAGTGGAAGAAACATTAGCAAGGGTCAGATTATCGGAAGTAATGGATATCCCGGTAAAATAATCTGCCTTGTAAGTGTTGGATATTTCAAGCAGGTAGCAACATTCACCTGCTGGCAGTTTGGTTATTCTTGAATCTGTTTTACTGCAGATGTCGGTGTGGCAATCAACTGAAATTGCATCCAGGAAATTCCCGCCTGCAGAAGTGCCTCCGACTGGCAGGGAAATAAAACTCAGAACATAGTTCGTACCGGTAGTTGGAAATGTATAGGTTACAGTATGCATTGTCCAGGCTGTAACACTGGCCGTGTCTGTTTCTAAAACCACTGCTGTCCCGCTACCAAGAGGAGCCGGTTCAATAGCTACACTCATCTGGTTTGTATATCCTATACGACCCCTGTGTGCATATGAAATGGTAACAGTGCTTCCTGCTGTTGCTGTAAAATTCTGATATAGTGTTCCAACCATGTTGGCATTCAATTCTATGAATTGATTGCCGGAATAGGAGGGTACGCTCTGGAAACCATTACCCCATATTTCAATTTTATGATCTGTCGCTGTGGTTTTCCAGCAAGGAACGGAGTCCTGTGTAATAATAATCTGACTGCCCGGTGGGACCAGCTGCTTATCTTCAAAGTCGGAATTACATAAATGATTGCATGTATCATTGGATATCTGAATACACACCGGATTAGTTTCAACCGGGTTGATAGTGTATCCTGGTGTTTTCGATCTTGCAATAAATCCTGCGGTATTGCAATCTATCAATCCATCAGCAGTGCCAGCCGGAATTTGAGTTTGAAATGTAAATGTGTAAAATGCCCCCGGCACTAAAGAGTATGGTATATTAAAATCAAATTTTACTCCACCTGCAAAAACAGCGCCACCCCAGACGCCTGCATTGCAGGGTGTTCCTGTTGCCGGCCATCCGGTACAGATATTTTGAGTGGCAGTATAGGATGCTGTGTAAATATTTACAGGGGCTGCAAGCATTTGCATATTGAATTGACAGTTGACCGGAGTTGAAGCCGGGCTGCCCAGAATAGTAAGATTCCCAGTTGCAGGGATCCTGTCGATGACGATCAGACTGTCAACAGCAATAGTCCCTGTGTTGCGAATAGTAATTTCATAAAATACAGTTGTATTGGGTTTCCCGCTACCGCTGCTCCCGAAACTGCTGTTCAGGCTTCCTTTGACTTTTTTCTCAATCCCGATTGCCGCAAAGGCGCAAATTGTAAGAGAGGTATAGCAAACATTTTGCGGATTGCCCGCATTTCCTCCTGAAACAGTAGACCAGAAGCCATTATTGCCGCCGACAGCTCCACTTTGAACTAAAGCTTTCAAACAGATCTTATATGTACCTGCCCCGGAAGGTATATCGGGTAAATTAAAATTAAGATTCGTCGATGGGATGACTGTCGGATCCGTTGAAAATCCGGTGAATGTGATACTTGAAGAAACTGCCTGCAGCCACGCAGGGAATTGAATGTTGAATATCGCAGCTGTCAAGGCAGCGTCACCATCGTTTTTAAATTCATAACACAGACTGATGGTGTCGCCCAGGTTCTTACATCCCGGGATGAATTGGTTCTGAACACATCCCAAATGAGGTTGAGGATTGTAAGTGATCACCCTGGTTATTGTATCACCATGACCACAAAGCACACAACCCCCAACAGGTCCGCCTCCGGATTCGCATTCATAAACAATTTTTAAACTGTCTTTATATGGCGGGTTTCCTGCTGCTCCACTGCATGAAGCGCTCAGGTTATAATACGATGCCAGGCTCACCGATTGGCCTGGCAACAAATTGCTTACTTTATGGTCAAACTTTGTGGTGTTTGTCGAAGGTGCAGCATTATTAGGTGCATTATTGCCAATTAAAGGAAAAGTCAGAGTCGCTGCAGAGGCACAATCGGAATATTTAACGCTCCCGTTGATTCCCGCTTGTGAAGTATTTTGAAATACTGAAGTAGAGGGACTGGGATCAGTTGAACTTTTCAAATGCACCAAAGGTAAAAAGTTGGTGATCGTTAAATTTACTGGTGTATTCCCTGAATTGCTGACTGTATAGGAAAACGACGAAGACGACGCCGACAAATTTGAAACTATGATGCTGGATGTAGCCACAGGCACTAAAGGAATCGCAAACGATGCAGGCACAGGTCCTTTAATGATACTGTTTGCCACACCGCAGTTTCTGCCTTTCCATTTTACATTGCCGGTAAGCGTTTGGGCGAGTTTGAAACTGCATGAGTCAAGCTTTACAACATAAAAAAAAGCATCGTTTGCATTAGAGGTGAAAGATGTTACATTAGGCGTAATCACATTTCCTGAAAAGGTATACGAATAATTACCTCCATATACCGATGTGATAATGCCCAACGCGGGTGAAAGTGCAATGTCGAAATGAGGATCTCTGATTAAAAAACAATCCGGATTATTAAACCATACCCTGAATGTTACTTCCGCAGTCATCACATTAAAAGAGAAAAAGCTGTGAGTAAGTGAAACAAGGTTGTTCAGAATTCCATTGGCTGTGCAATTGGAATTTAATGTTGTACTTAGATTATCTGTAAGCATTGCAGTAAAGGCTGCAGGTTTTACTACGCCCGTGCAGGAATCCGGACAATTGAACCTGAAGCAAACATTGAAACTGACTGCTCCGGTGTTAGTGCATGCCGATAAGCTGCTCATGTTAATGGTAAGCTGAGAGCCGCTGTTTGTTACAACCATGCATGATGGCAAAGCCGAGGAACAACCCGGATCGTAATTTACCAGGGCTGAATTGTAATTAATTTTTACGACTGCGGATGTTGTAGATGAAGTCCAATTGAACGACACATTGACTGGAAACGATGTCCCGAGATTGTGTGCTGCAGGGAATGATGATTCCGCAATTGTAAATCCATTTACCTGTGCCTTGGTCAAACAGGCAGTAAACAATATAATGATGAGAATAATTGATTTTTTCATGGTTTTATTAAATATAAATTAGTTTTCATTTAACCAATTCTCCGTTCCGGATCCTGATTGATCTTTTATTTTTCAGGTTCTTCAGTGCCATTCTTAACTTTTCAATTTTATCTGAAGCGACATTCGGATCCTTTTCCAGGTCTTCAATAGCTTCGTCAATAGAATTGTATTCTTTTATATTTGATTCATCGGCATTCTTCTTTATAATTAGAAGAGGTAATGGATCAGGTTGCTTTTTTGAGAAAAAACTCTTTAACCTTTCTAATTTTTTCAATTTGTTGCATTTGGAGAACGCACAAACATAATGGCAATACGATGTTGGTGCAATAGAGTACCTGTAAACGGTACGGACTATTTTTTCAACGGTATGAAATATTAAATCAACGGTTAGCTGAAAATTATTGAGCAGGAAAACGAAAAGGATTAATAATCATCAGCGCTATCGGTTCAGCTCTTATTTACCTCATTCTTTTATTATTTTATCCAGGTCAAATAAGCCAACAAAAACTGAATATTTATGCTGGTCGTATCCCGCTTCAGCATTATGAGTCACTGTAAACTTGCCATCTTGAAAATAAGTAATATCATGTATGGAGGGAAATTGTTTACGATCGAACAGAATTATAAACTCCTTGTTTGTCAGGGTTTTAACGATCAGGTAATATGTTTCATCATCACCCCGATATTGTCGGTTGAATATTTTCAATGTAGCTTTTAAATACTTCTTTTTGTCGACAGGAATATTGTGCAGGGAGTACCCATTTTCAAATTCGCTTGCCTTGTCAAGAATAGTACACTCTCTTTCCTGTTCAACTGTATAAGGATGTAAAGTGTCCAAAACAACGCCGTTGGTTGAAGATATTTCAATAAAAGTCGAGTCATAGTTTCTGCCGAAAATGAAGTTTGATCCTTTTACATAGATTTCGCCGCAGTTTCCTTCAATATTCGTATTCCACTCAAAATCTTTTATCTTAATCTTAAAGTCCTTATGATTTAAATTCATGTGGCAACCAGCAAGCAATGCTGAGATTACGGTCAAAATGGTCATTATGGTTTTCATTTCAAGATTTGACTTTAAGGTCAATTTTAAAATACAACCGATATACTGCAAGTGCAAGACCTGACAAGCCTGAGGTGCTAATGATTTATTTAACGGTAGGAAATCCTGATTAAATGGCGGAGGAGGAAACCGGGCCTGATCCGGGAATTTCAATTTTATAAAGGGGTGGAGGGAGGGAAATAATCACTTCTGTTCCCCGGGTGCCATTATCCTGGCTGGCCAGGTCTTCAAACATGATGGGTTGGGGAAGCTGCATTTTTGCGCTTAGTAATCTGAGACGTTCTTCAATGATCTGTATCCCTTTAGAGATATGATCTTCTTTTTTATTCTTTTTTGATTCAATTATTCCAATACCATTATCTGTAACTTTTATAATAAGTGATCTGCAGACTACTGAATCAATCTCTATGTCCTCAAACAAAAATGAAACAGTGAGAATACCCTTTTTACCTGAATCAATAATTCCATGCCAAAGTGAATTTTCAACAAAAGGCTGGATGATCATATTCGGTATCATTACAGAATTGAGAGCAATATCTGCTCCTGTAAGAATTTCATAAGAAAAATTTTCCTGGAATCTTAATTTCTCCAGATCCAGGTATAGTGTCAAACGTGTTATTTCTTCTGATAAAAGGATAAACCCGCTCCCTGCCGTATCAAGGTTCTTTCTCATCAGTTTAGCCATCATGGCAATGTAATCATTAGCCTCTTCATACCTCTGGCTGTTTACGAGGTATTGAACAGAATTCAGGGAATTGGCGATAAAATGAGGGTTCATCATAGCTGAAAGGGCCTGGTGTTTAAGTTCGTTAATCCTTTCGGTAAGCTCCAGCTCCTTCCTGACCTTGTTATTATTAACTCTCAACCTCCATTTCACTATTAATACAGAGATGGAAATAACAATAAAAATCAGGATCAGATCAAACCATATTGTTTCAACGAAACGCGGCAAAATGCGAAAGCTAATTATGCAGGGTTCACTCCATGCTGTGTTCTGAGCTTTAGCCCTGATCTGCAGCGTATAAATGCCATTCTTCAGTGAGATGAAATTGAGGAAATCAGACTCAGTTCCAATCCACTCATCTTTGATTTTATATTCATACTGTACCGATCCGGGGGACGAAAAGTTAAGCGCTTTGAAATGAATATAAATATCATGCTGATCGGGCTTAAATGTTAAATTGTCAAAGCTTGAATATACCGAATCACCTGCTTTTAATTCCATCATTCTCACCTTGGGTGAAACAGGATGATAGTTGTCGAATAAAGTCACATCGAGAAAAGCAATCCCATTACTCGTTCCAACATACAAGACGTTTTTACTGTTGTCATAATAAAGTGAAAGTACCTCATCAGAGGGCAGCCCGGTTTGTCTGCTTAGAAATTTAACGGAACTGCCATCATATAAATACAGACCATTCATGGTTCCAATCCACAGTCTTTTCTTTTGATCCATTGCAATAGAAGTGGCTGATGACAAGTCATACCCATTTTTATTTGTAAAAGATTTAACGGAGTTATCAGCAAGATTATAACTTGCGATTCCTTTCTCGCCTGCAAACCAGACAGTCTTTTTCGTATCCTCTGTAATTGAATTTATTCTTGAATTCAAAACCGGATCTGAGGGGAAAAAGGATTTCTTCAATTCAAATTTTCCGGTATTGCCGGTAAGGATAGTTGCTTTGCATACTCCAAAAGCAGTTCCTATCCAAATATTCTTCCCGGTATCTTCATAAATCGCATTGATGCGATTAACAATGGAACTGTCGCCAAAGATATAGAACAATGATGTTTCTGCAGATTTATATTCAAGGGATTTTTGAACCGTAACATAATTCCCTGCTCCTCCCGAAAGGTAAAGCCCGTTAGCCATTTTACAGAATGACGGCCAATCGAAAAGATGGAACTTCAGTCCGCTGAAAGAAATATTTTTCACCTCAGTCATTCCAAATGTACCGCCAATATAAAACTCGTTATTAATGTTGGAAATACTATGGATGATTTCTGTTAATGTTTTTTTCGAATTACTTTTAAGATGGTCGAATTTATTGTTTTCTAAAATATCCAGACCGTTAAAAGTCCCGATCAATAATTTACCTGATCGCTCCTTCATTATGGAATATACGCTGTTGCTGCTCATTCCGTCATTTTCATTATAGCTTGCCAGATAAAGATGATTCAAACAAAAAACTCCTTTACCGTATGAACTTACCCAGATATTTCCCTCTTTATCTTCAAGGTAATCATTAACAAGCGTATTCTGCAACCCCAACCTGGTTCCGACATCAATTATGTTATCCGAACCAGCAGGAATGAGAAAGAACCCCTTGTTCATAACCGAAAACCAGAGATTACCATGTGTATCGCTTAAAATTGAGCAAACATCATTATTGCCGACAATATTTACAGTATATCTTTTGATTACACGATCTTTAGCTATTTTATATATCACGCCCCTCATACCAATAATATAGCTGCTGTCGTTCAGAGTCGTAAGACAAAAAACATTGGTATCGGGCACGCCTTCAATTCGTTTTTTTATTAACCTGGTCTTATTGAAACTGAATAAACCTGAGGGCGTCAATGCAATGATGTCATTGTTCCTGAGTAACTCCAGTTTGTTCACATAAACGGGATATGTGGAGATACTATGAGTTATCAGTCTGGTATTTGTATTTTCACTGATAGAATTGATAAAACCATGAGAACGATAAGCGTATAGTTTTTGCGCGTCTTTTCCTGATGGGACCAATAATAGATAGGATGTGGCAAAATTTCTCCCGTCAATCTTCCCGCAATAGTTTTCAATCTTCCCGTTTCTTAAAACATTTATTCCTTTTTCATAATTCCCGATGTACAATTCACCATGTTTCCCCTCAACAAGAGAAATAATCGAATTTGAATTAAGACCGTTATTTGTTCTGAACGTGGTGAATTTGTTTCCATCAAACCTGCTCATTCCGTTCATTGTGGCAAACCAGATAAAGCCCTCCCGATCCTGAATAATTTTATACACCGTCGAGGAAGCCAGCCCATTTTCAGTGGTGTAATGATAATATGACGGTGTTTGCGGATGAAGTTCACCAAATGGGAAAAGGATGATAAAAGCAAGGATTACTATGCGTATCCACATGTTAAACCGACTTCAGCATTGATTTGATTTTCAGAATGAAATCAGACGCTTTCCGTCGTGATAATTCAACTTTGCTCCCGTCGGCCATGGTAACAAGGTTTCCGCTGATGTTTGAATAATCTTTAATGTATTGCAGGTTGATCAGATGAGATTTGTGTATCCTGAAAAACTTGTCCTTCGGCAGAGTGTCTTCAAAATCTTTAAGTGTGCGCGATACTACTGCAGTTTTCCCGCCTTTCATGACCACAGTTGTATAACATCCGTCAGCCTCGAGACGTATCAGGTCGTCAATAATAAGTACATTAAAACCATGAGCGGCAGGAATTACCAGCTTGTCAATATCCTGCGATGGTACAAACTCCTGAGCCTTATTTCTGATCGATAAGAGTTTTTTAACGGTCTGCTTTAGCTCTTTAATATTGACCGGCTTCAGGATATAATCTACAGCGCCAGCTTTTACCGCATTGATGCCAAATTCTTCGTGGGCGCTTACAAAAACCACTAAGAAATTTCGGTCATCATAATCATTCAGGAAATCGAAGCCGTCGAGAACGGGCATATTGATATCGAGAAAAACAACATCAGGCTTTGCCTTACCAACGAGTTCCTTAGCTTTAACAACCGATTCGGCCAATCCCAGAATTGTGATCTCCGGGCAGTATGTTTCGATGATCCTTTTAAGATTTTCCCTGCCGTGCAGTTCATCATCAACAATAATGGCTGTGAGACTGCCGGATGTATTATAAGAAGTCATGATAGCTGGTACCTTGATAAGCAAAGATACATCTATATAAAGACATATTAACATGAAAAGGATGTATAAATAGTTGTGTTGGTATTTTTTTTTAAATGATGCCCCCGGGGATGATGATTTTAGTTAATAAATCCATACATTTGTATAGCAGGCATAAAGTTTTTTTCATGAGGATTTTCTTTTTTGCCCTCCTGGTTTTAATGATCCCTCAGGGTCTTACGGCACAAAAAGTTGGCCGGCCCCTGATCGATTCATTATGTGCGGCATTGCCTGAGGTCAAGGAAGATACCGACAGGGTGAAGATTTTATCAATCATCTGCTATGAACTGAGGAACATAAATCCGAAGGAAGCCCTGGACCCTGGACGGGCTGCCCTGCAACTTTCAGAAAAGATCCATTATCAGTACGGGGTCGGGCTGTCACATTATTCACTCACTTTTATTTACCATATTTTATCACGGCTCCCCGAATCAATCGATCATGCCCTGAAAGCGGAGGCCATCTTCGACAGCCTGAAAAAGACCAACTACCTTTGTGCAACTTATCTTATGCTTGCCTACTTATACAAGGATCTTGATAAGGGGATCACGGCAGAGTACATGAAAAAGGCAACAGCCCTGTTGCCTTATAACAACGATATTTTATGGAAGGCAAGGAATAACGGCACACTCGGTAATAATTACCGCAACCTCGGGCAATATGATTCGGCAGGGAAATACATGATGATCCACCTGCAGATGAGCGAGAAGAATAATCTCAAGGGGGAGATTATGATAGTAAAGAACAGGTTTGGCTATATGTATATGGCGCAGTCAAAACTCGATACCGCTTATACATTGATCAGGGCCGGGCTGGAGTATTTCCAGGCAATCGGATCAACCAGGATGGTTGCCGAGAATTCAACCACTCTCGGGAAAATAAGACTGAGGCAAAGCATGGATGCCGGTTCCATAAGTAAACAATATTTGGTGGAGGCTGAGAAATATGCCCTCAAAGGGCTGAAAGTCTCCGGTGAACTGGGTTACCTGATCCAGAGTTACAGTGCAAACCGGCTGCTCTCTGACATATATAAAGCTGAAGGCATGAATGATAAGGCCCTCGATTATCTCAGCGCCGCTTTTATAGATTATGACAGTGTTTACGGGGCTCAGAGTGTAAGCAAAGCTTCTGTTCTAAGCTGGAGAAATGAAGAGGAATTAAAGCAAAAGCAATTAGAATTGCTGCAGCTGCGAAACAGGCAGCAGAAGGTGATCATCTTCGGAGCTTCATTCAGTATTTTAATCCTTGTGATTGCAGTGTTCGCAGTTATAAAGAGCCGGAAAAGACAACGAAGGGCATACCTGTTGGTCCGTCAAAAAAAGGAGGAACTTTCGAGGGTCCTTGGAGAACTTGAGGCAACCAACCAGGAGCTTGAAGCTTTTTCATATTCGGTTTCGCATGATCTGAGGGCACCTGTACGCAGGATCGAAAGTTTATGCATGTTCCTGAAGGAAGATTATGAGGCCTTGCTGGATATAACAGGCCAGGACCTTCTCAGGCATATTACAGATTCCACGGGGCTTATGAACCGGCTGATAGAGGACCTGCTTACGTTATCCAGGATCACACGTCAGACCGTTAACAAGGCACCCTGTCACCTGAGTGATATTGCCGCGCAGATTTGTGAGGACCTGAGGTTGACTTATCCTGATAAATCATACACCTGCAGGATAGAAGAGAACATTATAGTGCAGGCCGATTTCAGGCTCCTTCATATTGCCCTCCAGAACCTGATCGACAATGCATGGAAATACAGCAGTCAAGCCATGAACCCCGAAATAATCATAGGCAGTGAAACAGTGGATAACAAGCATTTCGTTTTTATCAGTGACAACGGTGTTGGTTTCGACATGGCACAGGCCGGGAAATTATTCACTCCTTTCCAGCGCATGCACAGCGATGAACATTTCAAAGGCACCGGCATTGGCCTTGCGACAGTCAAACGTATAATAACGAAGCACGGTGGCACAATCACTGCCCAAAGCGAACCGGGAAAAGGAACAACCTTCAGATTTACACTATAAGGTTAAAGTTGTTCAGTAAGAGGGAGTATACCCCCATATCAAAAAGAGGAGCCTTCAATGAAAAGAACAAGAAAGGTAATCCTGGCTGTCTTCCCAGTTCTTATCGCCGGATATCTGCTTTTGATGATTCCCGCTGGCCATCCTTCCGGACCGGTCAGTAAGGCGGGGAACAAACCCTTTATCTGGAATAAGGATGATCTCTGGAATGGCCTTGAAAAGATGTTCCTACAGGAAAAATCTACAGATCCGCAGTTAAGAAATACCCTCCTGATTAAACTGAAAGATAAAGCTGAATCCCTGGCAGGAAGATCAGAAACAAACCTACTGCCTCCTGATGATCCTGTATATGACGGCTTATTGTATAATTTCTTTTCAATGGCCCCTGCTGTCGCGGCCGGGAAAGATCAGAACGATTGGTTCATCAGTTATTATAACAGGGTGCGGAAGAATATAAAACTGCAATCGCAACACTGGGATATGAATTCGGTTGTGGCAAGGAATACAATTTACAAGCTGCTTTATGGTATGAGGGCTGCTCTTGAGGAAGTGCTGCTGCAATCGCCGGGCATGGCCTTCAACCCTGCCATGTTCATAAGTGATGAACCTTCTGCAACACCTGAGGCGGAAATTTTCGGAATTAGAGTTCACAGCGGCGACCTCCTTGTATCAAGGGGAGGTGCGGTTGTTTCAGCGCTGATATCAAGGGGGAACGATTACCCGGGGAATTTCTCCCATGTTGCCCTGATCTATGTGGATGATAAAACGCATGTACCTTACCTGGTCGAGGCCCATATAGAAAGAGGAGTCGCCATTTCCTCAGTCAAACAATATATTACCGATAAGAAACTGCGGTTCATGGTGATGAGGCCCAGGGCCGACCTGCCGCTTCTCATCAGCGACCCGGGGATCCCCCAGAAGGCAGCTGAATACATGTACCATAAAGCGCTCAGCAAACATATTCCTTACGATTTTAAAATGGACCTGAACGATACTGCTGCAATGTTTTGTTCGGAAGTTGGTTCCCGCGCATACGAACATTATGGGATCCATCTCTGGCAGGCCATCTCAACCATCTCTTCACCGCAGATTGTGAATTTACTGAATGAATTCGGGGTGGAAAATTTTGTCACCATGATGCCTTCCGATCTGGAGTATGATCCTCAACTTTCAGTCGTAGCCGAATGGAGGGATCCGCAAACCTTGCTCAAAGACCACGTTTATAATGCCGTGATGGATGTTATATTGGAAAATACTGATAATGGGCAGGAAATACGTATCAATAAGTGGATGCTGCCGTTTGCAAGGCTGGTCAAAGGATATTCGGTTCTTTTAAACCTTATGCACAAGGAAGGCCCTGTCCCCGAAGGCATGAGCGCCACACAGGGGCTCAAGAATAAGGCATTTGAAGATCTTCATGCACAGATACGTATTAAGACGGAAGAAAAAATAAAGCAGTTCATTATAAAGAACGGATACATCCCGCCATACTGGCATATCCTTGTTATGGCAAAGGAGTCATATAACCAACAGTCGCAGTAGCCGTTTTTGCAGACCGTTTTTATTGGATGAATGTACCTTCCCTGTATTCCCTGAAGGCAGTGGCTAGCTCTTCATCGGAGTTCATGACGATGGGACCGCGCCAGGCGACAGGTTCCCTGATCGGCATCCCCGAAATAAGGATAAAACGGGCTCCCGCTTTGCCTGTCTTTGCCAGGATCTCAGACCCGTTTCCAAACAGGGCTCCCGCTCCTGATTTTATGGTTTCATTTCCTTCCGGGTTAAATCCGGCTTCGCCTTCAAAAACATAGGAAAAAGCAGTATGTTCCTGATTGACCAGTATAATGAACTCAGTATTTGCAGGCATCTCCACATCGAGATACACCGGCCCGGCAATGATATTCTCAACAGGTCCTTTTACACCATTGAACGTCCCTGCAATTACCTTCACGCTGACCTGGTTCTCCAGTATCACCAAGGGTATTTTCCCGGCCGGGATATCCTGGTACCGCGGGGCAATCATTTTATGTGAAGATGGCAGGTTGACCCAAAGCTGAAACCCATGCATACGGCCGCCGTCATATTTCGGCATCTCCTGGTGGATGATCCCCCGCCCTGCGGTCATCCACTGGATATCGCCTTTCCCTATCACGCCTCTGTTGCCCATACTGTCGCCATGTTCGACCCTTCCGTCAAGCATATAGGTCACAGTCTCTATTCCCCTGTGAGGATGCCAGGGGAACCCTGCCATGAAGTCATCAGGGTTGTCAGATCCGAAAAAATCCAGCAATAGGAAAGGGTCAAACAAGCCTTCTTCATAAAACCCGAAGATCCTCGTCAGTTTAACACCGGCTCCGTCGGAGGTCGCCTGCCCGTGCATTATCCTTTCAACTTTTCTGTATGTATCCATGATTATCGTACTTTTACATTAATAAACCCGGTTAACAACAAAACAAAATTAACCCAAAATATTTCTTAAAACCAAAGAATATGAAACGCAGATCAACCGCCATCTGGCAGGGAAACGGCATGGAGGGCAAAGGAGTCCTTCAATCGACAAGCGGAGTTCTTAATAATACTCCCTATTCATTCAACACAAGGTTTAAAAACGAAGACGGTATAGCCGGGACCAACCCCGAGGAGCTGATTGCCGCCGCCCATGCAGGCTGTTATGCAATGGCATTGAGCTTTGCCCTTACCGCTGCAGGTTATATCCCCACTGAACTGAAGGTGGATGCTGCTGTTAACATTGAATTCGTGACCGATCATTTCGAAATAAATAAAATCCAGCTTAATCTGACCGGTGATGTACCTGGCATAAGCGTAGATAAATTCCTTGAATTTGCGAATTCTGCAAAGATCAACTGCCCGGTTTCCCAGGCACTGAAGGCTGTGGAGATCACGCTTGATGCAAAGCTGACTTAAGGTATGATATAACAACATCATTCATATTGCCGCCGCTGCCATCGTAAGTAAACGTTACGACGGGTATTCCCGTAATTCTCTTTATTTCCTGAACAGTCCTTGTAAAAACTCTTTCATGTCATTCCAGGAATCATGATCGGCTGTTGCATTGTATTCAATAGGAAGATTGAATTTTTTCCCCAGCATGGTAGCATCAGGATTGCTAAAGGCATGAGTCGCATTTGGATATACTTTAAAGGCATAATCAGCACCAATGGAATCCATCTGATGCCTGAATGCATCAACATCGTGCCGTGAAACAGACTTGTCACTTCCTCCATGGCATACGAGTACTTTGGCTTTCAATAAGGATTTGATGACCGGTGCGCCTCCGAGACCGCCATGAAAACTTACGACACCCTTGAGGCCGGCACCCTGTTTTGCCGAGTTAAGCACAACTGACCCTCCGAAACAATACCCGATTGCAGCTATATTATCGGGGTCAGCCCGGGGAAATTCTTTAATTTTATTAATTGCGGCGTCCAGCCTGCTTTTTGACAATTGCGGATTATTGTAGAAAAGCCTGGTACATTCCTGTGCTTCCTTTGGATCAGCCGCAATTCTCCCGTTGCCGAACATGTCGACAGCCATAGCAAAGTAGCCAAGCTCTGCCAGTTTTCTTGTCCGCATTTTCGTGTAATCGTTCAGCCCCCACCATTCGTGAACAACGAGAACAACCGGCCGTTTCCCTTTAATGTTTTCATCCCAGGCAATAAACCCTATACAAGTAACACCATCGGTTTTATAGGTGACGGTTTCTTCTTTAATGGCTGAAGCTTTTGTTTTTGAATAAGCTGTTGAGTTTATGGAAAGCATAATGACAAGGATTTGGAGAATTCTTAAAACGGTGACTTTATATATTTTCTTTTTCATGACAGTTCAGATATTGAAATTTTTAAGTTGATCAACATTACCATACGCTCTTAGAATTTTACTTTCGGGGTGGAAGACCAGGCAAAACAACAGGCCGGCTTTTCCTTCAATCACGCATGCCGCAGTGCTACCAGCAATGCGCCTGTAATATATGCGGCAATCCACCAGATATAGGCAAACCTTGAGAACAAGTGGACAAGGCGCGATACTGCCGTGCCCGGGGGATTGGCCCTGTAAAAACGCCATATAACAATTGCATCGGTGAACATGCCCAGAAGGGATGAATAACCGAGTATTCCATGAAGTGTAAATAACCCCCGGCTTGAGCCCAGTATCATAAAGGTTGTGGCAATGATGTCAAATACCACACCAGTGGTCAGGAATGAAAGCACCAGGCCGGAGACCAGTCTTTTCCTCTGTTCGGTGATTATTGAAATGGAATAACAGACCAGGGCGATCTGAACGATAATAATGCCGAAGAGAGAAAATTTATTCATGCCTTAAGGGTGATAAAGGAAGGCAAAGGTAATTGATTTCGTAATCAGTACTTCAGGCTAATCTTCAGATCCCTGCCGGTTGTCATTACAGGTGTTTTAATGCAGATTACCCCGTTTTCCCCGGATTCACGGAAGTACCAGCCCTTTGAAGTTTTATTATAAACTTCGGCTGATTTGCATTCCCGGATTTTAATGCCAGGGATCAGCACCTGTTTGGGAACATCAGAACTGTGAACCGCAATAACATAAGCCCTGGACTGCAGCTTCCCTTTGTAATCCCCTTTTGCAGGGCCGACATTAATTTCAGTGACCCTGTTTGAAGCATCGCATGAGGCCGAGAGACGGGTAAGCGCAAACTTCCCTTCCCTGTATTCCCGGTTGGAACCTTCGTCTTCGAACATGGTGAATTCAGCACCCTGTCCTGGATAGACATCGAGCGTAAGAGTGTCGGCCGGACGTTCGTTGTCGTAATTCATCTGAGGGTACATGGGAATGATGGAACCCGCCCTCACGAAAAGGGGCAATTTACCGAGGGGGGCCGGATATGCGTTTAACCAGGTTTTTCCTTCATAAACCTTGCCGTCCCAGTAATCGAACCATTTGCCCCTGGGCAGGTATATGCTGTCGCGCTTTTCTTCATCCCGGTACACCGGGGCCACCAGGAAATTTTTTCCCAGCAGGAACTGGTAGCGGGTTGCTGTACCCAGGGCAACGGGGTCTTCAGGATACTCGAGGACCAGGGCACGCACGGCAGGAACTCCTGTTTCACTGGCTTCATAGCAGAGGCTGTACATATAGGGTGTAAGCCGGAGTTTCAGGCGGAGGTATTTGCGGTTGACAGAGGTATAGGGTTCGCCATAGATATAAGGCTGCTTATCTTTAGGAGCCCAGCCCGACATGGACATGAACACCGGGGTAAAGCATTTCCATTGCAGGTCGCGTGTGAAGGTCTTGTCACTCCCGGCAAAGATGCCGTCAACGTCGCCGGTGGCGCAGTTTTGAGCCGAAAGCCCGGAGCCGGTAACGGTTGGGATATGCCAGCGGATGTAATCCCAGCTTCCTTTCTGGTCGCCGGTCCATACCACCGAATTACGCTGGGTGCCTGCCCAGCCGCATACCGACCACACAAAACCGCGGGCATCGCTGTTGTTCTCTATCCCTTCATAAGCTGAACGGCATCCGTCAATGGCAAACTTATACCCCTCGCCAACCCAGGCCACATCCAGTTTGCATAAGCGGCTCCCGTACTGGCCCACTTCCCGGGCGATCTTTTCAACCCCGTTCTCGGTCCACAGTCCGGTGTGAAAACCTCTCTTACGCAATTCCACAATCACCGAATCGAGTTTGGTATAACCGCAGCCATAACCGTCGTTGGGCAGTATCCAGCCCCGGGGCATGTCATTGGCAATATACTGGTCGGCAATCAAAGAAATAACATCAGGGGTGGTACCGTTATGACCGCTTATGTTGTGGCCTTTTTTTGCCCCCCGGTTATAGCAGTTCGCATCGCCCATGCCCAGCGCCCACCGCGGCGGAAGAAACGGCTTGCCTGAAATATCGGTATAGGCATTAAGGATTTCCTTAAGTGATCCGCCCGCAAAATAATAACAATCAAAACGGGCTTCGGAATGCGACAACTTCAAAGTGTCGGTAAACGCATACTCCCCGGGCGCATAGGTATTCCGTAAGGCCCCGTAACCTTTCGTGCTCATGTAAAAAGGAGAAGGATTGGGCGCTCCGCCTTCCTCCCAGTTCCAGTCGATACGAAGCAAAATCGTTTTGTCCCTGTGAGAAAACCTGCCGTTCTGCATTCCGCCCCCGTAAAAATATTCGTTTTTACCCCTGCTCAGGTACTGCACTGTTTCCTTTCCATAGGTCAGCCCGCCGATCTCTTCCCAAATGAGGGTCTTGTTATCGGGTTTATACATGGCGAACCTCAGGGGTTTGGCATAGGCACGAAGAGCCACTGCCGATGTGGTCATCAGGTAATACCCTTCTTTTTCCAAAAATTGCACTTTCACATTTCCTGAAGGCGGATGGATCACAATATCGTTCCCTGCCGGGTTTGTAAATATGCCGTCGTAAGCCATCTGTATCCGGAAGATATCATCCCTGCAGAATCGGACCTGCACACGGGCATGATTGCATTCAAAAGTGAAAATCTCCCCCGACCAGGTGAACCCTGTAACATTGCCAAGCTGGTAAGCCCGGGAATACAACTCCATTGACAGGGTGTCATTTTCCTTTCGTGCATCTTCGGGCAGGGAGGTATAAAACCTGATCCTGTGAATGCCGTAATCGGTAAGGTCGGCAGGGGGAAATTCAACCAGAACCGTATCGATGATACCCAGTTCATGTTTCTCACTGAACGGCACATTGACCTTTACCGGTTCCCGGTTATCGGTCTTAAGCCAGCAATCAAAGGGTTTTTTAACCGGGGCCGAACCAAGGTTTACAACCTTAAACCTGAACACGTCAGCGGTTGAAAACGTATTGCCGGTTTGTTTATGGGAAGCGAGCGATGATGCCAGCAGGTCGGCCGGCAGGGCTTCGGCAAGCTGAATGTCATCCACCATCCAGTACCATGCATAGATCCCTTTCCAGTAAAACCTCAGGTAGACCGTCTTCTGCATGGCAGCGGTCTGGGTGATGTTCAATTCCACCGCCATGGGATTGGGGCAATCGGCTTCAGATGCTATCCCCTGCCGCACTTCATATTCCTTCCAGTCGGCGCCGTTGTTTGATACACCTACAAATAATCCTCCGTCGGCCCTCACTTTTCCCCAGTCGTTCCACATGAAGTTTTGCATGAACGTAAGTACCACTGATGTTTTTCCTGAACAGTCGATAGCCGTAGTCTGAAAATACGCATCAGGCCAGATCCCTTTCTTTTCCCACTTCCGGTATAGCCTGTCGACCCTTACCGCAGGTGAAAACTGCATATGAAAGCCCCCGCTTTTTGAAGCAATCGGAGGAGTCTGCTGATCACGCCCATAGGATCCCGGGAATGGCTGGTTGGTGCATTCCCATACCACGTTGCTGTCGTTGACGGCTTTGCTGATCCATCCTTCGGGTATTTTCCCTGATGAAAAATCTTCTTTCCAGAAAATTTTCCCTGAAACCGTGCTGTTTTTCTGAGCCGGGGTTTGCAAGACGGCAAAGCACAGGCAGGCTGCGAGTAAAGCAATTTTTTTCATAGTATTTAATCAGAAGTTTTAATACTGAACACGATCGCAGGTGTAGCTGACATTTTCTCCAGGAGTGATTTTGGAAGCATTACCATCTTCCTTCCCTGTTTCGTTTGGATCTTTAATGACTGCGGATGACCGGGTACCCTTATTTCATGCGCTTTCCCGGCGAACCCGGAGGGCAGCTCAACTGAGGAGGGAAGGGGATCATTTTCCTTTACCAGGTAAAACATATACCTTGTTTTGCCATCCTTGCTTTGGGTGTAGCAAATGTTGTCAACCTGGTATGGGGCAAGCGGACGGCTGTTGTAAACAGCTTCTCCGTTCAATTTCGTCCACACGCCTATTTCCTTCAACCTCTCATATACCGTGGGCATGAGTTCACCTGTTTTATCCGGACCTATGCCCAGAAGGAAATTCCCGCCTTTGGCTACAATCTGTATCAGTGTATGGATGACCCAGTTCGTTGATTTGTAATGTTCCCCCGGGCCTGTGCTGTACCAGGAGTCGCCCAGCGTTATGCAGCTTTCCCATGGATAGGCCGGGATGGTCTCAGGGATCTGCTGTTCGGGGGTCTGGTAGTTCTCGAATTCCCCGTGTACCGTGCGGTCTACGATGAGGATCCCCGGCTGGTTCTTACGTGCCATTCTTGCAATGGAAGGTATGTCAACATCCTGTGTCCACTGCCGTTTCCCGAGCCATGGCTGGGTTTCCTCATCGAGGGAACCGGCCGGCCTTACCCATCCGCCATCCAGCCAAAGGATATCGATCTTGCCATATTCCCTGGTGATCTCATCAAGCTGGTTGAAAGTGAACTTCTGGTAGGATTTCCAGCGTTCAGGATACTTTGCAGGGTCATAGTTCACGTTACGGTCGAACACGGGAAAGTAAGGCCACCAGTAATCGGGGCAATGCCAGTCGGGCTTGCTGAAGTAAGCGCCAATCCCCATTCCCTGCTGCCGGAAGGCTGCAAACACCTCTTTGACCACGTTGCTGAGCGGGTTCTTTGAGAAGGCCGATGCGGGATCGGTGATACGGTAATCGGTGTATTTGGTATCAAACATGCAGAAGCCGTCATGGTGCTTGGTGGTGAACACAACATATTGCATGCCGGCATCATGCATGGCTTTTGCCCAGTTTGAAGGATTGAACTTCACCGGGTTGAATGTTTTGCGGATGTTCTCGTAAGCGGTCTTATACGTATACCAGTCGGCCGAATAGGGCCCGCGTCTCTGGCACCAGCCCTCGTCTTCCGGGCAAAGGCTCCAGCTTTCAACCACTCCCCATTCGCTGTAGATGCCCCAATGGATCAGCACCCCGAATTTCCAGTCCTGCCACTTATGAAGTTTCGCTGAGACCAGCGAATCGGCCGGCCATTTGTATACATCTTCGGTTTTATGACCGGCCCCGGCAGTGACCGTGGTATCCTTCTGCTGAGCAATTGCAAGGAGGGTATCGCTGCCAGGAGCCGGTTGAATAACCGTATGGTCGATGTTTGATGATATGAGCCTGGCCGAAGCTGTAAGTGGGAAAGGCGACGAGATCTGGACCCGGTTGCCGCTGGAGCCATATAAGCTGAGAAGCAGGAAGAAAAGCGAAGTAAATATCCCTTTCATGGGTTTGTGACAGATAACCGGTACAAATGTAAACTTATTTTCCAAGAATTTCCGCTGTCAGAAAGCACATGCAGCGCGTTCCCTGATCGCAAATGGCACCCTTTATCCTGAAAAATTTGTGAATTATAAATTACTATATTTGTTACTAAATAACAACACGTATAAAATTGCGAAACATTATGAAAAAGTACATCTTTCTTATTGCAGTGCTATTTGTAAGCTCATTTGCATGGGCCCAATCGAACAAAGAAGAAATTGACCTGGTGCAGGCTGCGTTCGGCAAGGATAAAAAAGCCGTTGTTGCTGAATTTGTTAAGGTAACCCCTGCACAAAAGGATGCGTTCTGGAAACTTTATGACCTATATGAAACCCAGCGCAAGGCGCTTGGCAGGGAGCGTATTGACCTCCTCAAGCAGTATGCCGACCATTATTTTGATTTTACCCCCGTTCAGGCCGACGAGTGGACAAAGAAAGTCATTGCTCTCCAGAAAAAGACCGATGATCTTATCGTTATTTACTACGGCAAGGTCAAAACAATTTCAGACGGTATTGTGGCCACGCAGTTTTACCAGATAGAAAATTATATCCTGACAACAATCCGTATGAAGATCCTGCAGAATGTACCTTTCATCTCAAAACCTTTAAAGTAAATTATGAAAACAAGATTCAGTTTAAGATTAATCTGCATTGGCCTCTGCGTGAGTTTACTGGCCGTTCTTACACCTGTTTCAGCTAATGCACAAAGAGAAGGCCGGGGAGCAGGAGAGGGCCAGGGAAGACAGAATGTTGCAAAACCTGCTGGCAATACTGGCAGGCCGGGTCAGGGCGGGACAAAACAAAGAACGCCAGGTGCGAAACCCGGCGGCAACAAAGTTTCGGCCGGGGATAATACCAAGGTTTCAGGCGGGAACAATATCAAAGTCTCGACCGGTGATAAGACCAATGTTTCAACCGGGAATAAAACCAATGTAAGCGGGAACAATGTAAATATTGACAACAGCAAGAAGAATGTGAATATTGACAACAGCAAGAATGTTAATGTCAATGTCAACAGGAGCACTGTTGTTGTAGCCAATCCAAGGCCTTATCCGCGGCCCCCCTATGCTTATGGCGGGCATGCTTATTATTGCTACCATCCATACGCATATCATCCCTATACTCCTTACCGTTGGGGCCCGGTCTGGCATCCTGTTGGCTTTATGATTGCTGCCATGACAGCCACCGCTATCGCTGTTACTGTTGCAAGCCAGCAATATTATTATGACCAGGGTGTGTATTATGTGCCCTCCGGCAGTGGTTATACCGTCGTACCCGCCCCGGTCGGAGCAACCATTACAACCCTGCCGCAGGGTTCCCAAACGGTGGTCATAAATGAAACCACCAACAATTATTATTATGGTGGTACATATTATGAGAAATCAGGCCAGGTGTATACGGTTGTCCCACCAACTGCTGGTTCGATAGTTGAAAATCTTCCTGAAGGAGGGAAAGAAGTGAAAATCGGCGAAGTAACTTACGTGCAGGTAGGGGAGACCTATTATCAACCCATCGTAGAGAATGGGAAGAAAATGTATGAAGTTGTTGAAGTGAAGGAGGCAAAATAAAGCAGGCCGTGTTTTGCTGATAATGCTGTTGCAGGCTTACAAAAAGGCTAAAGCCACCTGGCAATAAAGTATGATGCAACACTCACTATGGTAGAAAGTACCATCCCCCAAACCAGGTCAACCAGGGTGATTACAAGCGGCCATTGGTTGATTGTCGCAAGGTTGGTAAGGTCATAGGTGGCATATGTGATAAGCCCGAATAGCACGGCCCTGAAAATCGTGTTTGGAAGGGAATTTTCTTTAACCCCCGGAAGCACAACAAACACGAGTATCCCGACTATAAACAGAAGGTAGAAAATTATTGCGGCGGCCCAGTTAACCGTTGGCGCCATCAGGTATCCCAGGTATTTTTTATAAAATGAACGGGCAACGAAAACAAGCCAAACCATATCGGTGGCAAAAAATACAGCCAGGGTGGCCAGGTAAAGTTTTATGTAATAGATCATGGTTTTCGGTTTTAATTATGGATAAAGATAATACAAAAGCTGCCTGTGGATTGATCAAACTAAAATTCCGCCAATAAATAGTGCCCTGATAATCAGGCCGCCCTTTATTTTACCACCATATGACGCCTGAAAGCCTGCATAATTCCATCCTGGAGAGAAGCAGGTTGTATTCATACTGCAGGCGGCTAAGCTGGGCATCCTTATAATTGGTTATGGATGTAAGCAGGTCAAGGTTGGTGATAACCCCGTATTTATAGCGGTCTGCAGCAAGGTCCATGGCCAGCTGGGCCTGGCTGATCAGGGTATCGGCGCTGGCCAGTTTTTTCATGTTTTTCTGAATGTCGTCGAGGGAGTTCAGCAGGTCCTTGTTCAGGTTTACTTTCTGTGATTCGAGCGCCAGTTTCGAGGAATTGAGGCTGATCGTGGCAAGCTGTTTTTGCAGACCGGGGCGGCTTGCCGGAATGATGGGGATCGTGAGGCCAACACCGACTGCATAGTTGAAGGTCACTGCATCGATCTCGGGCATGAAGCCGTTTTTATAACCCAGCCCGGCCTGGAAATTGAGCAGGGGCATCCGTAAACGGTTGGCAGAAACAATGTCCCATCCCGCCGACCGGATCTTATCCCCGGCAATCCTGAGTTCCGGGTTGTTCTGAAAGGCCAGGGTGAACAGGGAGCCGGTTGTTATCCTGAATGTGGACTGGTTAACGACGGTATCGATCAGGTAGCCCGTTCCGGTACTTCCTGTCAGCATCCCAAGCATATTATACTGTTTGTTGAGCTGGGTTACTAGGTCGGTGTAAAAGTTTTCGGCATTGGTGTATTTTACCTGGGTTGAAACCAGGTCATAGGTAAGTGCATCGCCGTTCTTTACTTTCACGTCGATCTGTTGCAGGGTGGATTGCAGAAGGCTGATCTGTTCTTTCTGGACCACCAGGCTTTTATTCAGGAAGATAATGGAATAATAGATCTGGGCTACCTGGTATGCGAGCTGGATTTTGAAGCTCTCAAGATTGTCTTTGGATGTTAAGAGATCGCTTTTTGCCTTGTTTACGGCAGCCGGTGTGCGCAGATCAAGGATTGGCTGGGCCAGGCTTACAGAGGCGTTGTAATTGTCGGCAGGCGCCACTTTGAAGGACTGTACCGTGGAACCCATGGGGATCTCGATGGCCGGAGTCGGGTAAAGACGGTTGTATGACAGGTTTGCACCTGCAACCGGCCAGTATCCTGCTTTTCCAAGATTGACCTTCACTTCACTCATCCTCACGAGTTCGCTCATTTCACCCACTTTGGGATACTTCTGAAATGACTGCCCCACGAGCAGTTTCAAAGTTGAAGGCACAGGGATCTCCTGGGCCGGCAACGCATTGATCAAAAGGAAAATTACGGCTACCGATAACAGGATTCTCATTCCGGTCAATTGTCTAAACTTTTTCATTCATAATTCGATTTTCAATGTTCAATATTCGAAGTTCTAATGCGCTTCACTTGCCGCCGCCACCTGGTCCCCGCCAATCCTCCTGTTCTTTGTGATGAAGATAAGCGGGAAGGCAATCAGGATGAAAAGCGTTGCGTAAAGAAAAGCGTCAAGGTAACTCAGCATAAAAGTCTGCTTCATTACAGCCCCTTCTATCACCTGGCAGGTCTGCTTTTGCAGGTTGGCTGCAAACGGAAGTTTGGCCTGTAAACCCTGGTACACCTGGTTGTAACGCTCTGCAAATTGCTGGCTGCCGTTGTAAATATTGCTTATCAGGTCCATGCGGTGAACTGCGACACGGTGAGCCACATAGTTGTTGATTATTGCAATGCCGAAAGATCCGCCCATCTGCCGCATCATATTGTTCAAAGCGACCCCCTGCGGGATATCGCGGGGCTGTAATCCGGCGACAGCCATGGCATTCAAGGGAACAAAAAGGCAGGCCAGCCCTGCACCCCTGATCATCAGCGGCAGGGCAAAGAAACCAGAGGACACATTCAGGTCGGCCCTTGACATCAGTATGCCAAAGCCAATGAGAAAGATAAACCCTATGCCGACAAAAAGTTTGGGAGGCGTCCCGGCCTGCAGCGCCTTGCCGATGAAGGGCATGAAAAAGAGAGAAAGGATGGATGCGGGCAGAAGGGTCAGCCCGGTTTCATAAGCCGTATAACCAAGTACCCGTTGCAGCATCAGGGGGAAGATAAAAACCGAGGTGAACAAAATAAACCCTACGATGAACGTGAGAAGGGTGGTAAGCGCCAGGTTCCGGTCCTTGAGAATACGGAGGTTGACGACAGGTTCTTTCTGTTTCAGTTCCCACCAGACGAAGGTAACCAGGCCTACCACTGCAATTACGGTGAGCCAGATGATCAGTTTGGAATCGTACCAGTCTTCATATTCCCCTCTTTCAAGAACATACTGCAGGGCGCTTACCCCAATGGTAAGCAGGAAAATGCCGCTCCAGTCTATCCTGGGTTTTATATGGATGTCGAACCCCCTTGGAATGAAGCGGTAGGTGAGGATACTTGCCAGGATGCCAAACGGGACGTTGATATAGAAAATAAGCGGCCAGGAATAGCTGTCGATGATCAGCCCGCCTACCGTGGGTCCCAGGGTGGGGCCGAGGACCACACCCATTCCGAACAGGGCTGCCGCAAGGCCCCTCTGCTTGCCCGGGAAGGTCTCGAAGAGGATGGACTGGGATGTTGACAACAACCCGCCCCCGCCAAGCCCCTGGACAAAACGCCATAATACGATTTGCCAAAGGGAGGTGGACATTCCGCAGAAAACAGAAGCTATGGTAAAGATGATAATGGAGGCCATATAATAACGGCGCCTTCCGAAAAAGGCTGCAAGAAATCCTGTCATGGGGATGATGATCACATTGGCGATGGCGTAGGAAGTGATCACCCAGGCTATATCCTCAATGGAAGCTCCAAGGTTGCCGGCCATCTGGTTCAGGGCGACATTCACGATGGAAGTGTCGATCAGCTCCATGATGGCCGCCGAAATGGTGGTGAGTGCGATGATAACCTTCGCCGTTTTGCTGAGGTACTGCATTGGCGCGATCAGATAGGAACAGAAACAACCACGCTCATCCCTGCTCTCAGCACATCCTTGTATTTAGCGGCGTCTATGATCTCGATTCGCACCGGGATCCGCTGGGTGACTTTTACAAAATTTCCTGTTGCGTTATCGGGCGGAAGCAGAGAAAACCTGGCGCCTGTCGCCTCTGACAGGGAAATGACCTTGCCCTGCACCTGGAGCTTTGGATAACCGTCAATTTTGATTTCCACGATCTGCCCCACATGGATGTTCTTTACCTGGTTCTCCTTAAAGTTTGCTATCACCCACTGGCTTTCGCTGTTCACGATAGTAACAAGAGGGGTGCCCGACTGGATGAACTGCCCCTCGTCGATATTCCGCTTCCCCAGTTTCCCGTCGGCAATTGCAAAGATCCTGCAATAGGAGAGTTTCAGCTTCTGCTGTTCGATACGTGCTTTTTTGATATCGGCCTGGGCCTGGGCCTTGCCTACCAGCGACCTGAGCACTTCCAGCCGCGTTTCGGCCACCTTTACGTCAAGCTGGCTTGTCTCCAGCTGTTTGGTTGTAACATCGAAATTCGATTGTGAGTCGTCGATCTGCCGTTTGGTGATAGCGTTCCCCTCAAACAATTTTTTATCGCGGTTCAGGTCATTGGCTGCCTTGGACTGCCTGATCCTGATCACTTCGAGGTTGGACTTTGCCGAGGAAAGCGATGCATCGGCATTGGTGAGGGATGCCTTTGCATTTTCAATGTCAGACAGGGACTGGCTGAAATCGGCCCGCATTTCGTCAAGCTGCAGCTGCAATTCCGTTGAATCAACCACCATAAGGAGCTGCCCTTTGGCGACATTCGCATAGTCATCAACATAGATTTTGCTCACATAACCTGATACCCTTGACAAAATAGGGACAAGCCGCATTTCCACCTGGGCATTATCGGTCTCTTCATGATTGATGGCATGCCAAACCTCTTTTGCAAGGTATGTGAGGCCTATGACAACCACGGTTATTATTATGATCCGGGGTAATATTTTTTTACCTGATTTAGGTTCTTTTACGGATTCGGTGGCCATGTAAATACTTTTTTATATTTTTGCAAAAGTAAACTAAGTTGACGAAATATCGACAATGTAGTTGACCAAATTTATATAAAATTTACAATGCTTTCAAAATCAGTAAAGAAAAAATTACTTGAACGGATGCCTGCAAAAAGTGAAAGTTTTGGCCGGCAGATCTACTTACTTTACAGGTACCTTGTAAAAATCGACGATGATTTGTTGCCCAGGATGGGGCTTGAGCATATGGGCCCGAGCCATATCCACCTCTTGTTCACCATCGGGCTTGACGGGGTGTCAAACAGCGGGATGGCAAAACGGGCAAAAGTTTCAAAACAGGCCATGAGCAAGCTTGTACAGGAGATGTTAAAAAATGAGCTCATTACCATTCAGCATAACGAACAGGACAGCCGCTGCAACATTATTTCACTCACCGACAAAGGTGCAGACACGCTGTTGAAGATATGGGAAACAAACAACGAACTGGCTGCCGAATTCGAAAAACGCCTGGGTAAGGCTAAGTCAAAGAGGCTGCTTGCCTTGATGGCTGAGCTGGTAGATTCGCTTGAAGCCGAATCTTCGTAATTATCATATTTCCGGGTATTGAGGCAGTTCAGGCAGGCGGGGTCAATCATGGGAGAAGCGTTTTTTATGCGTATATTTTTTTTCATCGCTTTCATTTTTTCAGCATTGATGGTCTCTTCACAGAACATCAACCTCTCGCAGGGCCTTTTTTTCGACGGGGAACCCTATCTTGCCATTGATCCGGCGAATCCTTCGCACCTGGTTGTCGCCTGGATGGGTTATATCCCTTTCCAGCAAATTGCGATCAAGACATCGGCAACATTTGACGGCGGGCGAAGCTGGAGCCCAGCGAAGAGTGTTCCTCATGCTTCCCCTAATTTCACTTCGGCCGACCCTTCACTGGCTTTCGATGCTTCGGGGAACCTTTTTCTTGCCTACGTGGATTACAGAAAAAGTCCGGATTCAGGCGCTGTTTATGTTGTGAAGTCTGCGGATGGCGGGCTAAACTGGAGCCAGCGGAGAAAGGTGATAGATGCCCTGGACGACGGCCCGGAGAAGCCTATCGACCGGCCCTGGCTCACTATTGACCGTTCAGGCGGTGCCTACAACGGGAGGATGTATGTCACAAGCAAACCGGCTCCCTGGATTGCCCCTCCGAACCGGCCTTACTTCATTCGTTCAATCGATGCCGGGCAAAGCTGGGAAAGCTGGCGTTATCTCGATACGCTGAACTGGATGGTCGGGCCTTATATTGCTGGGCCGATGGCAGCTCCTGAGACCGGTTCAAACGGGATGTTCTATTCCATTTATCCCAGCTGGGAGACCACACAGAGCCTTTTCCCCAGGTTCATCCTTGCAAGCTCAGCCAATGGCGGGGCCTCTTTTGATTATCACCCGGTGGTTATTGGTGCAGCAGGTGTGACCGATACGCTTTCGAAAAAAGGCTACCGCCTGGTCGCCGACCCTGTAAATCCAACCCATCTGGCATTTTTCCGCATTTCCACGATGTTCGGCGATCCGGATGTTGTGATGATTGAATCGCATAACGGTGGAGTTACCTGGAATGACACCGTACGCGTCAACGATGACCCGGTGGGTAACGGACGAATGCAGGAACTGGCCTGGGCAGGATTCAGTCCCGGCGGTGACCTTATTTCAGCATGGCGCGACCGGAGGCATGCCCCCGACACAGGCTATGCCACTTCCTACGAGATATATGGCGCAGTACGATGGCACGATTCACTGCATTTTTCGGCAAATTTCAGGATCTCCGACACGGTAATCGGTTTTAACCAGGTTCTCACAGGAAAAGGAAATGATTTTATGAATGTGGTGATGGCCGATGACACCATGAGCGCTGTTTGGGGAGATACCCGCAACGACCGGTTGAATATATGGTTCCAGAGAACCGGCCTGTATCACCCGGGTACGGGAGGAATCAGGCCGGTGGCCTCCGAAATACCACCCTGGATGAGATACGGGCCTAATCCGGCTAAAGACAAACTGTGGGCCGAAGCACCCGGGCTATTCCAATTGCTGCTGTACGACCTGAACGGAAATATCCTGAGGTCAGAGTCAGTGAAAGGCTCGAAAAATGATGAACTTCTGACAGCTACGTTTATTCTTTCAGGCCTTTCAGACGGGGAATATTTACTTGAGGCCAGGACTTCAAGAGGAAATCTTACCGGGAAAATTCTCGTTTCAAAATAATAAGGGGTAATATTTTATAACGTATTTATACGTTATTTGATAAACATGATTTATATTTGCGCCATTATTATTATCAATCATTCAACCTTTCTGGGTCAAACTTAAACAGCCGATAGATGAGAATTTTGATTTTATGTACCGGGAATTCATGCCGTAGCCAGATGGCCGAAGGGTTCCTGGGATCCATTGACCCTCGTTTGGAAGTTTTTTCTGCAGGCACCAATCCGGCTCCTGCGGTTAATCCTTTCGCTGTGGCGGTGATGAAGGAAGCCGGAATTGATATTTCGCAAAACAGGCCGAAAAGTGTTGATCTCTTCCTTGACGAGCCTTTTGATTTCGTTATCACGGTATGCGGAGGTGCGAAAGAAACCTGTCCCGCCTTCATGGGAAATGTAAAGAACCGGCTCCATATCGGGTTTGACGATCCTACAGATGCTGTTGGGTCGGCTGACGAGGTGATGCCGGTATTCCGCAGGGTTAGGGATGAGATCAGATCGGGATTTAACAGCTTTTACCTGGACCGGATTGCCCCGGGAATCATACATGAACCAAGGTTATAAATTATGAAGACAAGATTGAATTTTTTAGACCGTTACCTTACCTTATGGATATTTCTGGCTATGGCCGCAGGCGTTGGATGGGGATGGCTTTTTCCCGGTATTGCCGGCTTCTGGAACTCCATGTCGTCGGGAGCAACGAACATCCCGATAGCCATCGGACTTATTGTGATGATGTATCCGCCCCTGGCCAAAGTCAAATATGAGGAATTGGGCGATGTGTTCCGGAACACAAAGGTGCTTGGTTTATCACTGTTGCAGAACTGGCTCATCGGCCCCATATTAATGTTCCTCCTGGCCATCATTTTCCTGCAGTTCAATATTGACTATATGTATGGCCTGATCCTGATAGGCCTGGCCCGCTGCATTGCCATGGTGATCGTGTGGAATGAGCTGGCAAAAGGCGATAGTGAATATTGTGCAGGGCTCGTAGCCTTAAATTCCATTTTCCAGGTTTTGTTTTTCTCTTTTTATGCCTGGCTTTTTATTGCTGTTTTACCTTCCTGGTTCGGGCTTCCGACAAACAGCATAGTTGAGAATATCACGATAGCACAAATTGCAAAAAGTGTTTTCATTTACCTTGGCATACCCTTCCTGGCCGGTTTTTTTACACGGTTTATACTTATCAGGGTGAAAAGCAAAGAATGGTACAGCACTAAATTTATCCCAAGGATCAGCAGGCTTACCCTGGTCGCCCTGCTTTTCACCATACTGGTGATGTTTTCGCTGAAAGGGGAGTATATCATCAGGATACCGTTGGATGTCGTTCGCATTGCAATCCCGTTATGCATCTATTTTGTGATCATGTTCCTGGTTTCGTTCTGGATGAGCAAAAAAGCAGGGGCAACATATGAACAATCGGCAACGCTATCGTTTACGGCTGCCAGCAATAATTTCGAGCTTGCGATAGCAGTTGCCATTGCCGTTTTCGGGATCAATTCGGGAGAAGCTTTCGCTGCCGTGATCGGGCCCCTGGTGGAGGTTCCCGTGCTTATAGCCCTGGTCAATGTGGCATTGAAATTCAGGGTAAAATATTTTAAGGTTCCAGCCTGATCTCCCGTGAACCGGTGATACGGCATTAATGATTACGGCCTCCCGGGGCCTTTGCATTTAAATTTTGAAGATTTTCTTATCTTTACCATATTATAATTGTTAATCCAAAAAATCTGAAAACCATGAGAACAACAGTGTCGTTAATCTGCCTGGTCCTTTTTGCATTTGGAATGCAGGCACAGAACCTTAAAGTTCCGACAACCACCGATGTAAATAAAGCCGGACAAAGTGTGACTGCCGAAGCCACAAAAGCTGCGAGCCAGGCTAATATCGGCAGCCTGATCGGGCAGCTTACCAACGGTATCTCCGATAATGCCTTCACCGATTCATTTAAGAAAAACAAGACTGATTTTGTGAACAAAGTGGGTAATGTATCGGATGCTGCCGGTGCGTCTTCAGCCTTACAGACGTTGGAGGGCGGATTGCTTCCTGCGGCTATGGATGCAGGTTGGGGAAAGGTGAAAGATAAATGGGTCAAGGATGCGAAGACTGCCAAAACCGTGAAAAGCGTTGCCGGCATAGCAGGGACGCTCGAATCCAACATCAGCCCAAAATACTTCAAAGGCAACTGGGCAACAGCCCGCCCGGCATGGCAGACTGCTTTAAGCACCCTGGCCAAGTAAAAACATAAAATCCTCTATGGAAAACGTATTAGTTGAATCACCGGCCTGGAAAGGCCTGGAGCTTCATTTCAGGGAAATCAGGAACACCTCGTTACGGTCTTTGTTCGCAGGCGATGCAGAGAGAGGGAACCGTTTTGTTGTAAATGAGCTCGGTATTTATTTTGATTATTCAAAGCACCGCATTACTGCTGAGACCCTGTACCTCCTGGTAAACCTGGCCGCGGAAAGAGGCCTGGGCGAAAAAATCAATGCCATGTTCTCGGGCGAAAAGATCAACATCACCGAGAACAGGGCCGTTCTGCATACTGCACTCAGGGCCCCAAAGGGATCATGCATCATGGTTGACGGGCATAACGTGGTTCCTGATGTTCATGAGGTGCTGGAGAAAATGGCCGGTTTCGCCAACAGCATACGCAGCGGGGAATGGAAAGGCTTTACAGGCAAAACGATCAGGAACATAGTGAATATCGGCATCGGGGGTTCGGATCTTGGCCCGGTAATGGCATATGAAGCCCTGAAATTCTACGCACAACGGAACCTGACCTTCCGTTTTGTCTCGAATATTGACGGAAGTGATTTTGCCGAAGCAGTGCAGGATCTGCAGGCCGAGGAAACTCTTTTCATTGTTGCTTCAAAGACATTCACCACGCTTGAGACCATGACCAATGCACATACTGCAAGAAAGTGGCTGCTGGAAAAACTGCATAACGATACGGCGGTGGCCAGCCATTTTGTTGCACTTTCAACAAACGAAAAAGAGGTGGGTGCATTCGGGATTGATACACGGAACATGTTTGGTTTCTGGGACTGGGTTGGTGGCAGGTACAGCATGGATTCTGCCATCGGTTTATCAACAATGATCGCCATTGGCCCTGATAATTTTTATAGCATGCTGGATGGCTTTCACCAGATGGACGAGCATTTTCGCACAACGCCCTTTGAAAGGAACATCCCCGTGATCATGGGCTTACTGGGTTTATGGTATATTGATTTCTTCGGAGCCGCAACCCAGGCGGTTTTGCCTTATGATAATTACCTGAAGCGTTTTCCTGCGTACCTGCAACAGCTTACAATGGAGAGCAACGGGAAGCATGTGACCCTGGATGGAACGCCTGCAGGATGCCAGACCGGTGCGGTTTACTGGGGTGAGCCCGGGACCAACGGGCAGCATTCGTTTTACCAGCTGATCCACCAGGGGACCTCGCTAATTCCCTGTGATTTTATAGGATTCAGGGCTTCACTGAACCCTCTTCCTCTTCACCAGGATTACCTTATGGCTAATATGATTGCACAGGGAGAAGCCCTCGCTTTCGGGAGAACCGCCGGCGAAGTAAAGAAGGAAGGTGTTCCCGACTGGCTCGTTCCTCATAAAGTCTTTGAAGGTAACCGCCCGTCTTCGACCTTCTTCATGGACCGGCTTACGCCTGAAATACTGGGAAAGCTTGTAGCCATGTACGAACATGCGGTTTATACCCAGGGAGTGATATGGGGAATCAATCCATTCGACCAGATGGGGGTGGAACTGGGCAAGGTATTGGCAATGAATATCATCCCTGAGCTCCATGACCAACAAAAGACCCTGGAACATGACAGCTCAACGAACCAACTGATCAGGTATTACCGCGGTTAACTTTTCGCGGCAGTGGTGACAAAGTTTCTGGTTTTTCTGGTCAATGTCTTCAACATAGGTGCTTGACCGCATCACGCAGGTAGGGTCCATGCAATGGATCAATCCGAAAGTGTGGCCGAGTTCATGGATCACTTCTTTGGTAAACCTCTCCAGGAGCAGCTTTTCGTCAGCTTCTATGCCGTAACGTTCATTGCTTAGCCTGAAAAGTGAAGCTATCCCTGTTTGTCCGTTCAACATGGCCTGCCCGAAAATATATGTCAGGATAGGGATAAAAAGATCCACGCTGAATAACCCGATTGTTTTAAATGCCTTGGGTGTGGGGCTGGTGTTAAGGGCCTGCAAAATTTTATTCCCGTTGTATTGCCTCCTTCCGGGGTCGAAAAATTCGCTCAGATCCAAATGAGATTCTTTCAAAATTACAGGATACCTGAATTCCTGCCCAACAGCCTCTGCAATCTTTTCAAGAAAATTCTTCCCCAAATAACCAAAATTGATCAATGTGATATTTTGTTGGTTCATTAGGAGAAGATAGGTTAGATATACTACAGTCAGGCGTTACAGGAGGCAGTGCGCCAAGAGGCTTATTATTCCTCGGGCTTCAGATCATATTTTTTGATCTTATTGTAAAGCGTTACCCTGTCAACTTTCAACGCCTTGGCCGTCCTGGAGATATTCCAGCTGTATTTATTCAGGATCTGCCTGATAAAAGTTTTCTCGAAATCGTCAAGGCTTTCGATTGAATTATCGAGCATATCTTTCCCGAATGGCAGGTCTTTTAAGGTGATCTTTTTACCGTTTCCTATAACAATAGCCCTTTCGATCATATTTTCAAGCTCGCGGATATTCCCGGGAAAGGGATACTCTTCCAGCCTCTGCATAGCTGCCTCATCAATTGTAATCGGCTGTTTATTCATCGAGGAGCAATATTTTTTTATGAAATAATCGACCAGCAGGGGAATGTCCTCAATCCTCTCACGCAAAGGAGGCACATTAATATTCACCACATTCAGGCGATAGTAAAGGTCTTCCCTGAAAATGCCCTGTTCTACCATGCTTTTCAGGTCCCTGTTCGTGGCGCATATAACCCTGAAGTCAGAGGATGTTTCTTTGTTCCCTCCGACCCTTACAAAAGTCTTTGTTTCAAGGACCCTCAGGAGTTCGATCTGCATCTTTGAAGATATGGTTGCAATTTCATCGAGGAAGATGGTCCCGCTGTCGGCCATCTCGAACCTTCCTTTACGGTTATACATGGCCCCTGTAAAAGCACCTTTTTCGTGGCCGAACAATTCGCTTTCGAGCAGGCTTTCGGTAAGCGCCCCGCAATGCACACTCACAAGGGGATAATATTTTCGAGATGAGTTTGCATGGATGGCCCTTGCAATCAGCTCTTTTCCGGTTCCGCTTTCACCTGTTATAATGACTGAAGAATTTGACTGTGCGACACTCTCAACCTGCTTCAGCACTTTCTTCATAGCTTCACTGTTCCCGATCAGGTCTTCGACGCTGTCGAGTGAAACGACTTTGTTTTTAAGCGCTTCGTTTTCCTGAGCCAGGAGGATTTGTTTTGAAGCATTCCTGATCAGGTGGGAAAGGTCATCGGGATCAAAAGGTTTTGTAATATAATCGAATGCCCCGTCTTTCAGGGCCATTACAGCTGTATTGACAGAGGCAAAAGCCGTCATCACAATTACAATTGCATCGCTCCTGAGGGACTTAATCCTCCTGAGCATTTCCAGCCCGTCCATTCCGGGCATTTTAATATCTGTCAGAACGATATCAAAATAGGAGGATTCGATAAATTGCAGCGCCATCTTCGCATTCTCTGCGCATTCCACCTGGTAGCCGTCTTCAATAAACCAGTTGCTTAAAGAATCCCTTACCGATTCTTCATCATCGACTATCAATATTGAGATCTTTTTGGCCATTCTGTGTTATCTTAATTTCTGATTAAAGGTATGGTTACTGAAAATGTTGTACCCTGCCCGGGCTCTGATTTTACCTGTATTTTGCTGTTGTGGCTTTGTATGATTCCATGAACTATGGCCAGCCCAAGGCCAATCCCGCTTGCATTATGCTTGGTCGAAAAGAAAGGTTCGAAAATATGGGGGTAGTCATCCGCAGATATTCCTATGCCATTATCTACGATATCGAACCTCACGGTTTCTTCATTCGGATTTAATGTCCTGATGATTATTTCCCCGTTTTCATGTACCGCTTCACTTGAATTTACGAGCATGGCAACACAAGCCTGTTTGATCTGGTTGGGGCTGCAGTATATCAGGTCGGAAGTTGCCGAGAAATCTTTATAAAAGTGGATGTTTGCAATTTTAATGGGGTGGGTCATTAATTCATATGTCTCCTGCAGTATCTCATGCAAATGCCTGGGCTCGAAATCCTCCTGGTCTTTTTTAGAAAACTCAAGCAGGCCTTTTACAATATCGCCGCAGCGTTTTGCCTCGTTTTCGATAAGTTTTAGATGTTTCAGCATGGATTCCCGTTTGCTGGCATATAATTCGGGATTGCTTAGCTGCTTATAAATAAGCTTCGTATATATAAGTATACCTGATAAGGGATTGTTGATTTCATGGGCCACAGAGGATGAAAGTTTTCCCAGGGAAGCGAGCCGTTCAATATGGATCATCTCGTTTTGTGCTGCACTTAACTCTTCTGACTTTTTCCTCACCTTATATTCAAGCTGCTGCGACCAGTTCTCCAACTCGTTGGTTGCTGCCTGAAGGTTGTCGAGCATCTCATTAAAAGCCTGGGATACCATTTTCATATCCTCAAGCTGGTTGGTCTTGATCACGAGGCGGGTGCTGGTATCGCCGTTAGCGACGGCAATGCTTGCTTTTACCAGGGCATTGAGGGGCCTTTTAATCCTTTGCCGGGTAAATATTATAAGAACTGTAACCAGGACTAAAGTGGTGAGTATTGCGAGCAGGAAAAATTCGGTTGAAGATTTCTGTATTGCTGTATCCAGTTCAGCCAACGGTATCTTGATAATGAGGGAACCGAGCACCTCTTCGCTTGGAGGATGGGCATGACAGGAACTTTCGTAGCATGATTTTTCGTTAAGTATTGGCAGTTTGATCAGCAGGTGCCTGCTTTTACTGTCATTGTGACTCATCCTGCAATAACTGTCGGCATTGATGATCTTATAGTGTTTCCCTTTTCCGGGGAACATTACTTTCAGGTTGTTGTGGCAGCTTATGCAGTTCGGGTTGCTGTGAAGATCATTAGTGTCGGATGGAATGGATGTGTAAACCAGGTTGTCCTTGTTGTCGTACATGTTGACTTCATCAATGCCGGGCATGGTGTTGATAATATCCAGAGTGTTCTGAAGGGTGCTTTTATCATTCTCCAGCATGGAATGATAGAGGGATCCGCCAACAATGGAACCTATATTATTGCCGTTTTGACGGATCACTGTATTCAGGTACTGCTCGTTAACCGAACGGAAAATAATGCTGAGAGAAACGAAAAGGAAGACAGAGGAAACGAAAATGACAAAAACAACCCGGCTGTATATGGATGAACGAAACTGAACGTACTTCCTGAAAATCGGTTTTATGGGATTGTTTTTAACCATAGGATTATTTTCACTGCAATATAAAAAAAAACCGGTGATTTGACACCGGTTTTTTTACTGATTCTTTATTTCTGAACCGGGTTTTTACCGTCCTTCCCGATTAACCAGGTCCTTCTGAGGGTTTAAGAATGCTTTCAGTTCCCTGCCTATATTGAAGTATTGATGAACTTTGTTTGGAAATCTTCCCATGTTTCAGGACCGAAATCGGCAAGAAAATTATCATGAAGCGCCCCTCCGTCCTGGAGGATGATCCCTGCATATTGCGGAGCTGTTGCCTGCAAAGAAGAGGCAAGAAAATCACGGAGACGGGTAAACTCATTGCTTAACCAGGATTTATATTTATCGGCCATTGACAAAAATTCAATCTCCCTCGACCAGTTATCCGGTTTGATCTTGTAAACCCATCCCTTTGAATAGGGGGAGTTGTTGATCAGTGAAGAATCAACCGACAAGTCTGAATTATGTTCCATTATAGTTCCTGAAACAGGGGCATGAAGAATCAGTTGTTTCCCTTTCTGAATGAGAATGCAAAGCTGATCCCCTTTTTTGATCCTCATCCCGTGGTTTTTCATTCCAATGCTGGTGATGGTGCCGGTGACATGCTGAATGAAATCATCGACTCCAACTTTTACGGTCCCATCCTGCTCCATAAATGCCCAGGTATGGGATTTGTCAAAATACAGGCCTTTGGGAATATCCAGGGACTTTTCATCAAATACCCGGGGTTTCCCAGGCCGGGTCTCGCTCTGTTGCATTCTTGTATTCCTGTATTTCCTTAAAACCAGGTCCAGGGCGAAACTGATTGCCACCAGAATGACCAGGATCAGTAAAACCGTCCTGGCGGTCGAATTCGTTTTCTGCGGGGCCTCAGCGTAAAGGGGTGTAACCATCAGTTTGTCCATTTGCGATTGCCTCTCGTAATTTACCAGGTCGGAATACCCGTTAGCCGGAAGTAAGGCTTGGCCGGAAGTAAGGACCCAGTTCATGAAAGCAATCTCAGACTCGCCTGCAGGTTTTGTTTTTGAAATGCAGTAAATGCTATTGGTTAATGCTTTTGGATATTTCCCTATCCAAACACCCCTGGTGAAATCCTGGAAATTGTCATAGATCTTCTCCATATAATCCATCTTGCCGTTACTGTTTTTATCAATTGGCATCAGAAGGATGTTTTCGGTGAACGATGAAGTATTAGGAGCGAGAATATCGGTCATCCTGCAAAATCCGATTGCATACGGATCATTTTGAATAGAAGAGATCAATGCTTTTGAGTCTTCACTTTTCCATGCGCTGATGAAGGCCTGATCGGTTTTAACGAAACCACGGACCCCTTCTTTTGTAAAATCATCATCAAGGATAAAGTACCTAACCGGGGCCGACTGCCCATTATTGAGCAAAGTCCCCCATTTCATTTTACCGGGAGCCTGAAGGCTCTGGGCTAAGGCTTCACGTGAAATGCCTTTCTCGATGATTTCTTTCAGAAAGGGATTCTTCGAACTGATGACAGGAACGATAATTTCCCGCCCGACTACAAGCTGGAAAACCGGTCCCTGTTTTGCCGATGCAATTTTTTCGTTCGATACGAAACAGATATTCTCCCCATTATTTACTAAGGAATTTATTTCCGATTCTTCAGTTTTAATTACGTTGACCTTATGCCCGGGATTTGCAACAGCATACTCATCCGCCCACCTGGTGGCCAGGTTATAAAGCTCAGGACTGCTGTAAACGCTTATTGAGCCCGATGAGGGCTGAAGGATTTTACTGTTAACTTCTTTACTGCTGAGGTTGCTGCAACAAAAGATTACCAGCAAGCAGAGGATGGGGATAAGTTTGGTTTTCATGGCTTTATAATTTCTGATTCATATCACCTATACTATTATCAATAATAATGCCAAACCAAAAAGAGCTGGTTAAGTATAAGAAAATCAAGTAGATGAAGAAATGTATATTTATTTAATAAACCCAGCAAGTGTTGAAAAAATAAACAGCTGAAATTTTTCATCCATTTAAAAAGCTGAAAATGAGCACAAATAGGAAGTGTGTATAAATATTCAACACATGTTGAATATTTCAACACATTGTTTGCTCTGTTTTGCATTCCTGAATTGTGGGAAAATTAAATATTTAATGGTGAAAGGAAGGTTAATAATTATCTTTACACATAGATGCATCAAATATCATTTCACTTTTGTCTTTAATATTCATACGCAGAAAAAAATCACAGGAGGATCTGGCAATGCAAAATTTCATAAGGAGAGGAAGGCTATTAATCATTTTAATTGGGGCCGGAATTATATTTAGCCTGGGTACCGATTCCTGTAAAAAAACTTCAGATACCAATTCCCAGGAGCAGGGAATGTTATTTTACCATCCTGCAGGCATCAGGATCGTGTCATTGAAAGGAAGCTATCTCGAAATGGGAATGCAATACGGCTACCATATGAAAACCGAGCTTCATCAATGGGCAAATTATTATAATTCAGTTTGGAGCTCTGCGAATCCGCTTATTTATAATTTTATCACGATTCGGGCATTGGAAGCAGGGAACAAACTGTTTCTCAGTCAGAAAATAAAAGATTTTATTGATGGGGAGGCACTTACTAGCGGATTGAGCATTACCAATGCGTATCTCCTTGACCAATGCCTGGCTTTTGATTATATGTTCAGCGGGCATATAGGAGAAATTACCGGAGCTGCGTGTACATTCATAGGGGCTTATGGATCTGCAACCGGTGGGCATACTATTGTTGCACGGAACCTTGATCTGCAAAAACCCCTTGCAGTGAGGGACTACAATAGTGTGATTACCATAATGAATCCTTCAAACGGAGATCATAAAATTGCGACATTCGGGTTTGTTGGTTTTCCCCAGGGATACGCCCTGATGAATTTGGATAATGTTGTATTTACAGAGTATAATACCGGGAATTCGGCCGATCATGGTACTGATATCCTGCCGGGCTCAAAAGACATGATGGATGTGGCATTTGATGCAATAACCGAGAAAAGCAACACGGATGCGCAAACCACAGCCGAGTACCTGAAAGCGGCGAGACTGCTTTCTCCTGCTTTTTTCGGGGTAGCCGATAAGGGCAATGTATTTGTTGTGCAACGCCCGATGAAGGCCGTGGGGATAATAACCCGGAACAGTCTCGGGCAGGGGATTAACGGTGTTACCAATGTCTTTCTTGACAGTGCGATTAATGGAGTTAAACTCAGTATCTATAATGCCTCCACTGCCGTTGATGCACCGGAAAAAGATCTGGATACTCCCGCCCGTGGAATGGTACGATGGACAAACCTGGTAAGTTATTTTTCGGCTCATTCATCAGGCCTGGACATCAATTCATTAAAAACCATCATATCGACCGACATTGCTGAAAACGGAGTTTTTATCGGCGGATATGAGTCCACCGGGACCAATGCATACTGCAAGCAGGATGCGACTTTTGGTTCGGTGGTCATCGACCTTAACGATCTCACCAATATATGGTGGCTCAGGTATGATTATTCTACAATGAATAAAACATGGGACAATGTGGATTTAACTCCATATATCCAATGAAGGAAGTTCAATTGCCATCAGCCTTATTTCAATAATTCTTTAACCGCGGCTTCGATTTGCTGATCATGTCCTGACGATAGAATGCCCGGATCATTGGCAATTTTTATATCGGGCTCAAGCTGGTTATTCTCACAGAACCTGCCATCGGGCATACGCCATCCTCCCATAGGAATGCCAAAAACAAGGGTCGGATCTATCTGGCTTTCCCACCAGACAAAGGTGCCGGTACCGGGAACAGGCATGCCCACGGTCTTACCTATGTTCTTGAGCTTGTAAGCAACCGGGAACAAATGAGCATCGGAATAATTACTTTCGCCTATCAGCACGATAGAAGGTTTTACCCATTTGTCGGTAGGTTCCGAGCCTATATACTGCCCGTGGGGAATAATATCGATATACTTTTTTCCGCTCAGGAAATCCGACAGCTGTTCATGGATGTTACCTCCCCCGTTGAAGCGGGTATCGACGATAAGGGCTTTCTTTTCAAAATTACGCCCCAGTGCTTCTTCGAACACCACCCTCATGCTGGCGTCATCCATGGAACGTACGTGCACGTAACCGATCTTCCCGCCCGAGAGCTTTTCCACTTCAAGCCGGCGGTTCTTCACCCAGCGTTTATACAGGAGTTCATTGGCTTCGCCTAAGCTGACGGGCTTTACGCTTTCTTCCCAGCGTTCGCCGGAGGTGGGATTATACATGGAAAGAAGGGTGAGTTTGCTGGTCTTGCGGTTAAGTACAGAGTAAAAATCCATGGTGTCTTTAAGCTCAAGGCCGTCGATCTTCTCGATGATGTTGCCTGCCTTAACTTTCGAAACAGCCTTATCAAGAGGTCCGCCTTCAACAATCTCCGATATCTTTAATCCCTGGCCCTGAAATGCGTAGTCAAAGAAAAGCCCGAGGTCGGCAGTCTGGTCGGTATTCGGCCTGCCTGCACGGAAACCGCATCCGGTATGGGAAGCATTCATTTCGCCAAGCATCTCGCTGAGCATTTCAGCGAAATCATAATTATTATTTACGTATGGAAGGAATTTCTTATAGACCTTGTAATAATAATCCCAGTCAACGCCTTGCATATCAACTACGTAAAATTTCTCTTTGAACTGTCTCCAGGCGTGGTCGAAAATATAGGACCGTTCATCGGCGGGTTTGATCAGCATTTCACCCGAGGTTTTAAGAGGTTCCGCTTTTCCGCTTTCGGCGTCGATCTTCATGGGTTTGCCATCGGCAAGCATTAAAATAAATTTGCCGTCGGAAGAGAGTTGTATGCTTGCGCTTTTAGCCCCGATCTTTGCAAACAATTTGGTTTCCTTAGCCCTGAGGTCGGTCATCCAGAGGTCGTTATCCTTCTCAAAACTGGTGAGGTAATATAGCTTTTCGCAGTCTTTTGAAAGCAGCCAGTCGCTGGCCGGGGAAGTGTGAAGGGTGAGTTTGGCCTTGCGCTCGCTGAGGTTTTCCCAGTCGATAACCACCTTCACCTTTGAAGAATCCTTTACGGCAGTATCGGTTTTAGCCTTTTTATCGGACCCGGCTTTTTCCTTTGAATCGGTTTTTGCCTTTTCTTCAGCTTTCTTTTTATCCTTCTCTGCTTTTTCTTCCTGTTCTTTTACAAGGACCAGTTCTTCCTTCGAGAGTTTGAACCTGTCGAAGGCGGCCCTGGTAAAGAACATGGCAAAGACGTCATCACTTGAAAGGTTCCCTCCCTGGTCGCGGGTACCCTCACGGTCGCTTCCCCAGATGAACATCTTACCGTCAACCGACCATTTGGGGACATAATCATTATAGCCGCTAAGTGTGAGGTTATGGATCTCTCCGCTGCCATCGGCAGAAACAAGTCCGATTTCAGGCGTGAAAATCCTGTCGGGATAAGAAAACTGCACCAGGAACCATTTGCTGTCGGGAGACCACTGGTAATACTGGTCGCCGTCGGCATAGGAGTAATTCACGTTTGGGGGCATGATCGCCCTTGTCTTTTTACTGGCCAGGTTGATGACTTTGAGCACAACCCTGTTCTCAAGGTAAGCCACTTCCTTGCCATCGGGGGAATATTCAGGCTGGTATTCCTCTGCTTCGGTGGCAACCAGAGCTTCCTCTTTTAATACGGTCGAGGCATAAAAATAAGGTTCCTCTTTACGTATAATTGACTTTGTAAAAACATCCCAGCTGTTGTTCACCTCTGCTGCATACACCAGGGAACGGCCGTCGGGGCTGAAGCTCACGCTGCGTTCCTGGTAAGGGGTATTGGTAATCCGCTTGGTAATCCCACCGTCGACACTGGTAACGAAGATCTCCCCGCGAAAAACATATACGTATTCTTTCCCATTGGGTGAAAGCCTCATTTCGGTGAACCCGTCATTTACAGGGGTTATTCGTTCCTGCGCACTGCGGCCGTCGGCATTGATCTTCACACTCACCTTTTTCGGTTCACTTCCGGGCTGCAAGGTATAGATCTCCCCATCGTAAGTAAAGCAGAGCAAATTATTTTTAGCCCGGGTAAGGAAACGTACCGGGTTTTTCGAAAAATGCGTAAGAGCGGCTGACCTGGAAGGATCAGAAAGCGAGCTTTTATAGACGTTAAAGGACCCGCTTTGTTCACTCAGGTAATAGAAATCCTTATCATTGGCATCGAAAACGGGGTTACGGTCCTCGCCGTTGAAGCTGGTGAGCTTTGTATATTTTGCCGAGTTGAAATCGTAAACCCAGATGTCACGGGCTATGGCCGAAGTATGATGCTTGCGCCATTCGTTTTCATAACCTTTGATGTCTTCAAAAATAATTTTATCGCCTGTGGATGAGGGCGTGGCTTCAAGCGCCGGCGTAGGGAGCAATTGTGATACCTTCCCCCCGGCAACAGGCACAGTGTAAAGTTCGCTCATCAGTGAAATGGGGAACTGGGCATTCGTTGAGATATCCTGGCGGTAGGCTGAAAAGATGACGTCCTTGTCATTGGCAGTAAAACTGCTTGGTACCTCCTTATTTGAATTCCAGGTAAGCCGCTTCGCTTCACCTCCTGATGCCGGCATGATGAAAATATCGAAGTTCCCGTTACGGTCAGAGGCAAAAGCAATGGTTTTTCCGTCATGGCTCCATACCGGGGAATATTCATATGAATCGGTAAGGGTTAGCGGAACTGCCGTCCCGCCTGCAGAAGGCACCGACCAAATGTCGCCTTTATAACAGAAAAGGATGGTCTGGCCATCAGGAGAAATTGCGGTATACCGCATCCAGAGCGGATTGTCCTGGCCGATGGCTATGGATGCCAGGCCGAAAAAAAAGATGAAGCCGAAGATTTTTTTCATATCGATAAATTATAATTCAACAATAGACCCGATTTAACAATGAAAGTTACAAAGTAATGAAAAATAGAAGCAACCTTTTTAATTTTCAGGGTTAATACATTAAACATAAGTACATGAAGCATCATTACATCCTGTTCTGAAATCATCTCTGAGAATCGGACGCCATGCCTCGATGCGATAAATAAAGGCCTAACAAAAACTTTTAAACCGATGAAAAAAGCAATGTTTCTTATGCTTGTCACTGCATTGATCGCAATGGGCGCATGCAGCAAGAAAGACCAGACAGGCACAACTGCACAAACAAATCAGGCAACCTCACTGCCCACAAAGGCAACAACTTATGTTGAAACCAATTATCCTGATGCAACCATAGACTATATCCTGGTGCTGGCAAATTCAAGCGCTAAATTTGTTGTTGCATTAAATACTACCGAAGAACTTGCATTTACCTCCGACGGCAATTACCTTGGCGACGGCCGGCACTTCCATAATGGAGGCCATCCCGGCGATACGATCCCGGGTGACTCCATCCACGGTGACACTATACATTGCTGGCACCATCATGGCCATCATGGCGGAGGGCATCACGGGGGGCATGGCATCCCGGTGGATTCATTATCTTCAGTAATTAAAAGTTTCATCGCGGCTAACTTTACCGGTTATACCATTCTGAATGCCGACTATGATTCACTTTGCGTGGACGGCCGGGTGAAGGAAGTCATGATAGGCAAACAGGATACGGTACCACCGATCAAGCTTATCTTCAGTGCCACAGATATTTACCTGTTACAGGCATCCAGGTTCCGGTATTCGGATGTGCCACAGGCTGTGAAGGATTACATAACGGCGAATTATTCATCCTATGAAGTCTGCAATGCAGCAGAGAAATATATCCTGGCCGATAACAGCGTGCAGTATATGGTGTACTTGCGGCTCGACAGGAGCCACTTGAAAGTACATCTGCTGGCCGACGGGACCCTTGTCTGCTCACAATAATCCTCAATCTTGATAATCCGATAAACCCCCGGGCCTCAAAGCCCGGGGGTTTTTTTCCCCATGCCGCTCCCTCACCATTAAATCAACGGGCATAATCCACGGGAATCAATTGATATTTATCAATGTTGTACTAAGGAAATGTCAACTAATCCCCTAATGTGGTATGGAAATTCCTTAATACCTTTGATCCCCCTGGTTCCCATCCTGATATGTTCGGGGAACCGGAATAATATTTAATAATAAAACAACCTATGAAAAAAATTCTTTACCCTGTTTTTCTGGCTTTTGTTATCATGTTCTGGGTGGCAGGCACAACAAACGTTAATGCTTATCCATCCGGGGCTCCTTCAGGAAGGGCAGGAGGACCCGCCGAAAGCGGAGCCACCTGTTACGGTAGCGGCTGTCATTCCGGTGCGGCCCAGACCGTGAGCGGATTTATCATGACCAATATTCCTGCCTCAGGATATGTGGCTGGTACCACTTACACCATAACGGTATCATTTACAGGTTCAGGGGGAAAGGGATTTGAACTTACGCCCCAGGATGCCACCGGGAACCAGATCGGCACCCTAGTTGCAGGATCAGGAAGCAAGCTTGTTGGCGGTACAAAATACTGCACACAGAGTGCCAGGCAATCAGGCTCAACCGCTTCATGGAATTTCCAATGGGTTGCTCCTGCCGCTGCGGGTAGTGGAAGCCTGAGTTTTTATGGTGCATTTGCCATCACCACCGGCACAACCAAAAAAGAATCCATCACAGTGAATGAGAATGCAGCCCAGCCCCTGGCCGTGGTTGCCTCTTCCAATCCGGCGACCATCCTCTCAGGGACTACTTCCCAGCTGAATGCAGCTGCGACCGGGGGGAGCGGAAGTTATACCTACAGCTGGACTTCCAATCCTGCAGGTTTTACCAGCAGCAGTCAAAATCCTGTTGTTTCACCCACCCTAACGACGGTCTATACTGTCCAGGTGAATGACGGAACCAGCTCTGTCTCAGGAAACGCAACGGTGACAGTCATACCAAACAACCTGCAGGTAATTGTGTCAGCCAACCCGACAAGCATCAACCAGGGACAGACCTCCCAGCTCAATGCCGCTGCAAGCGGAGGATCAGGTTCAAACACATATTCATGGACTTCCAACCCCGCAGGTTTCACATCAAGCCTTCAGAATCCGGTCGTGAATCCGTCTGTCACCACTCAGTACACCTGCAGTGTCAACGACGGATATCAGAGTACAAGCGGTTCAGCTACTGTTACTGTGGTTGCGATGCCCCTGGGAGTAACTGTCACGGCTACCCCCTCAGGAATTTGCGCAGGGAGTTCTTCCCAGTTAAATGCTATTGTAAGCGGCGGCAGTGGTTCGTATACTTATAGCTGGACATCGGTCCCCCCGGGATTTATCTCAGCACAGCATAATCCGCTGGTTACACCTGTTGTAAATACAAAATACTTCGTCCATGTGAACGACGGGGTGAACAGTATAAACGATTCTGTTGCAGTCACCGTACAGGCTGCGCCTACAGTTTCTGCAGGCAGTGATACGATCGCCTGCCTGGTCGACACCCAGGTCCCACTGAATGGTTCCGCTTTCAATGCCTCTACGGTGCTATGGTCCACTTCCGGTGACGGAACGTTCAGCAGCAATTCCACGGCCCACTCTATCTATTATCCGGGAGCCAATGACAAAGCAAATTTTAATGTGGATCTTACGCTTACTGTAAACGGGATATCGCCATGCAATGTGCCTGTAACCGATATTAAACATATTCAGTTTGTGGTATGCGACGGGGTCCCCACGATCAACGGCAATGAATTGTCGTTTTCGTTCTGGCCTAATCCTACTACCGGCAGGCTAACCCTTACCCTGAAGAGGGCATCTGCCGGCCCGCTCAACCTGCAAATTTCAGACCTTACAGGTAATTTGCGTTACCAGGAGCAGTTCGGACTTCAGGATCTCTCAATAACGCGGACCCTGAACCTGGATACACTCCCGGCAGGGGTTTACGTGGTGAAAATCGAATGCGGCAATTCGGCGAGGGTGCAGAAACTTGTGATCCTGTAGCAAGGGAAATCCTTATAAAAAAAGCCGGCCATGATCTTTTCACGGCCGGCTTTTTTGTATTTTTGAGATCCTGATAAACCAAATCATCAATTTTTTTTTATGACCCTGATACTGAACAGAAGTGAAGTGGCATCGGTACTTACCATGAAAGACTGCATGGCAGTAGTTGAACAGGCCTTCAGAGAACTGTCGGAGGGCACGGCTGTCCTTCCGCTGCGCACTGCAATAATACCTCCGGGAGGGCTGTCATTGTACATGCCTGCTTACCTGAAGCAGATGGGAGCCCTTGCGTGCAAAGTCGTCACAGTTTACAAGGACAACCCTGCAAAGCATAATTTGCCGACCACCATCGGCAAGGTCCTGCTCCAGGATCCCGAAACGGGTAATGTCATATGCATCATGGACGGCGGATATCTCACTGCGGTCCGCACAGGCGCTGCCAGCGGTGTGGCTACCAAATACCTTGCCAGGAAACAGGATGGGCAGGTCGCAGGGATCTTCGGCGCCGGGGTACAGGCCAGGATGCAGCTCTGGGCGCTGGCTGAAGCAAGGAAACTTTCAAAAGTCCTGGTCTTTGACTTATCGGAAGAGGCCGTTACCAGGTTCATTGCCGAGATGGGGCCCAGGCTCAATCTTGAGATCCTGCCTGCCGCTTCGTCCGTTGAGATGATGAAAGCCGATATCATTGTAACGGCTACTTCTTCGGCAAACCCGGTCTTTGACGGGAATATGGTTAAGGAAGGCGCCCATATCAACGGCATCGGCAGCCACACCCCCAATGCGAGGGAACTCGACACGGCTATTGTGAAACGCTCGAAATTCATAGGGGACTCTTATGAAGCCTGTTTTAAGGAAGCCGGCGACATCATGATACCAGTAAATGCAGGCGAGATCCCAAAGGAACATTTTCATGCCGAATTGGGAGAACTGATCACCGGGAAAAAACCAGGCAGGACAAACGACAGGGAGATCACCCTGTTCAAATCGAACGGCCTCGCCATACAGGATGCCGCAACGGCCAGGCTGGTGTATGAAAGGGCTCTTGCCGCGGGGATAGGCCTCAATGTGGTGATATAACATCCGCAAACATCAATAATTCATAAAAAGCATATCATGAGACAATTTAAATTATTCTTCCTCCTGCTCCTTATTTCAGTATCATCTTCAGTACCGGTTTATGCGCAATCTTCGGCAAAGCATTTTACAAAAACCAGGGTTGTGGAATATGATTACCTGCTGTATCTGCCCCCGGCATATACCACCGATACCCGTTCAACATTTCCACTGATCCTCTTCCTTCACGGAAGCGGGGAATCGGGCAGCGACCTGAACCAGGTGAAGAACAACGGGATCCCGAAGCTGATTGCCGAAGGAAAGGATTTCCCATTCGTGGTCGTATGTCCCCAGAATCCTTCGTCGGACGTATCATGGGATACAAAGTCCCTGAAACTGCTGCTCGACGAGGTAATTTCCACTTACCGCATCGATACAAACCGGCTGTACCTTACGGGGCTCAGCATGGGCGGATGGGGCACCTGGGACATGCAGTTCAGGTACCAGGGCTTGTTTGCTGCGATTGCGCCTGTTTGCGGTTTTTTCGATTATATCCTCGAGGATGATTATAAACCGGTGCCCGTATGGATATTTCACGGTGCCAAAGACGATGTGGTGCCTGTTAACCGGGCGGTGGAAATGTTCCAGGCTGTGAGGAAGCACGGAGGTGAAGTGAAAATTACCATATACCCGGAGGCCAACCATAACGCATGGACCGAGACCTATAACAATCCCGAATTGTACACATGGTTCCTGAAGCATTCAAAAATCAGTAAAACGGAAAACAGGTAATGTCCCGTGAGCCGGGATCATTTTGAGGCCACAGGGATTGCAATGATGTAGATTCGTTTCATCAACTTCCCATAGAGTATGGCGTCGTACCACATATAATAAAACCTTTGGGCATTGAACCAGTCGATGCCGTTTTTCCGGTCGTCGTGGCGGTCGTACGGATCGGCGAAAATGATCACATCGTCAATCAGATCCTCGGTATTACGGGTGTCGTAGCCAACGGCAAGCACCCAGTGTGCTCCCCAGTCGCTCCATTCGACCAGGGTAGGAATATTCTTTGAAAGGTTACTGCGGATGAGTTCGAGGCTGCCACCTTCACCTGATGTTACTTTAAACCCGTTAGCCTGGAGCCAGTCGGACATCTGCTGAAGAGTTGTCCCCGTGGTGGTGCTGGTCCCCATTTCCCTTGCGATGGTCAGTTCATCCCCGACCCTCCCATAATATTGCAGGAGAGTGAGAGCTGCGGCCGGGCCGCAGGTATATTCGGTGGTTTGCTGGAAGCCGCTGATGGGCAAAATGGTAAAGCCCGGCCTGGGAATTTTCGCCCCTATGTCGAGAACATAATACCGGCTCGAGATGGAATCTGGTGTCGAATTATAAGAAGTATCCTTTGTATTGCAGGCGGAAAGAGCAACAAGCATGCATGCTAAAAAGACCAGAACAATCGGTTTCATTTTTTATCTTTGCTATAACAAAGCTAATAAAAATTTCTTTGTCAGAACAGATCAACCAGCTATTACTCTATTACTTTTCCGGCACCGGCAATGCCCGTAATGTGGCCGGCTGGTTTGCCCTGGAAGCGCAATCGCGCAGCATCCCGGTTGAGGTTATAGATATTGCTGCTATTGACAGGAAGCATATCGGGCCGTTTCCCGAAGGAGCCATGATAGGCTTTGTATCGCCTACCCATGGGTTTAACTACCCCCCGGTAAGCATGTATTTTATTTTCAGGTTTCCCCGCTCCCGGAAGAACCGGGTATTTCTAATGAACACAAGGGCAGGGCTGAAGCTTTCAAAATGGTTTGTCCCCGGACTCAGCGGTCTTGCCCTGTGGTTAGCGGCCATCGTTTTGCTGCTTAAGGGATACAGCATAGTTGGCCTGAGGTCCATCGACCTGCCCTCGAACTGGATATCCTTCCATCCAGGGGTTAAGGAGAAAGTGGTAGAATCAATTTATGGACATTGTAAACAGGTCACCCGGGCTTTTGCTTCCAAGATCCTTGAAGGGAAGAAAGTCTACACTGCCTTCCGCGATATCATACAGGATATCCTGATAAGCCCGGTAAGCATAGGGTATTTTTTCATGGGCCGTTTTTTGCTCGCAAAGACCTTTTATGCCAATGAGAATTGCGATAAATGCGACATCTGCATAGACAATTGTCCGATAAAAGCCATTCTTACCGTCGACAAACGCCCGTTCTGGTCCTATCGCTGCGAAAGCTGCATGCGATGCATGAACAACTGCCCGAAAAGGGCTATTGACACAGCTCATGGTTACATCACAGGGGTCATGTTCCTGATCAACATGGTGATCCTTGACCTGTTCTGGAAATGGGCGGCAACAGTTATCACCATACCTCAAACCGGCTGGGTCCAGGTCCTTGTTACTTTTGCCCGATGGGGCATGACGTTTATTTCCCTGGTGGTTTTCTACCGACTGTATCATTACCTTTTGCGCATCCCTTTGATCAGGGAACTTTTTTATTATACTTCACTGACCCGTCTCAGGGCCTGGAGGCGTTACAAGCCGTCGAAGAAAATGATTTCACAGCTGCCCTGAGCCTGTTCCGGCTGACCGAAAGAATGTGAAAAAAAGGAGAGGTTACTTAAGTGATCAGTCCCTGACACAGCGAACCGAATTGCCGCATTGTTTCAGGCTGGTATGGAGCCAGAGGTCGTCGCTGTTGCATGCAAGGCTACGGATCCTTGCAAAATTGACTTCGCTTTCGTTGGAGCACCACCAATGGCCGATCACCCTGATGCCCTGAAATGAATCTACTTCACGGGAACCTCCCGGCAGTGCATCGAATCCCGTTAAATTGTTCCCGTTGCAGTCATCACCTTCATTTCCCCAGCCACTCGTGCTCTTCATGCCTTTGCCAGGCCTGTCGCCTTCGGTGGGGATATGGGTAAATACAAGCCACTCCATGTCGGCAGGGATATGCCAGCCTTTGGGGGCCAACCCCCTTTTATCATTTACGGCAAACCAGTTATACAATTTACCGTATTTGTGGCCGTTCAGGGCGCTGAAGTCATAATAACACCAGCAACCGGTGCGGCTTTCGCAATAACGGTCCCATTCTGAGGCTGTTTTAGCCTCAGGTATCGCATCCCCGTTACTGTAGTGCGCAGTATTTAGGTTCTCGGCCATCCATACCTTGTTGGCAATGACCAGGGTTTGATAATTATTCCCTTCCCTGTCCCTCATCATTCCCTGGGATCTTGCAGGACCATGGCCGATGAGTATGCATAACATAAAAAGACAGGCTGAAAGTCTTTTCATTTTAAACTGATTTAAAGCGAAGATAATTATTTTTACCAAAATCGGATTAAACATTTTTTTATTTTGAAAATCAGGATTTTGTAACTTAGCAATTAAGAATTATCCCTCTTGGCAGCTTATTACGACACATCCTTATCTGCGCTGCGGCTGAAGAAATGTTACGACATTGCGCCTTCGCGTATCAGGCAATATCTGCAGGCTGAAATTGATTTTGTGCTGAAAAAGATAAGCCGCAAAGATGTCGTGCTTGATCTCGGCTGCGGCTATGGACGCATAATCCCGCATTTGTCAAAGAAGGCAAAATATGTTCACGGGATCGACACTTCGATGCCAAGTTTGAAGCTTGCCAGGGAGTTGCTGAAGAATGTCCAGCATCATTTTCTTCAGCACATGAACGCTACAAAACTGGCATACAGCGCAAATACCATGGATATTGTGCTCTGTCTCCAGAACGGTATATCCGCTTTCAATTCCGACCAGAGGGCCCTGGTCAAAGAGGCAGTGAGGGTGACCAAGCCTGGAGGAGCGGCTATTTTCTCAACCTATTCTGAGAAATTCTGGGATCACAGGTTAAAATGGTTTGAACTCCAGTCGAAAAACGGACTGATAGGCGAGATCGACACTGAAAAGACCAGGAACGGCAATATAGTGTGCAAGGATGGTTTTTGTGCGACAACCATCAATTCGAAAAAGTTCCTCGAGCTTACGCGCTGGATACGCGGTATTAAAGTCGCAGTAAAGGAAGTGGATGATTCCTGCCTGTTTTTTATCATCCGGAAAATGAAATAAGGATTTCTCCCGTCAGTTTATTTATTTTTCCCCGAAGGCGCTGTGTTTTTCTCTTTTGTAAGGATCTCAAACCCTATGCTTATGGATTCCCCGCCCTGGTCGACCAGGGTGAGGCGGTGAAACCCCCTTTCGGGCGAGAGGGCCATCTGGTGGGACTGTTTTGTTGAACCTATAAACCGGTCATCAAGGTGCCAGTGGATAGTTGCATCCGGGTTATGGTGGGCGGCTTTAAAGACGGTGCTCCCTGTTTTCCCGTCCAGGTCGACCGGCACATAGATCGTGCTCCCATCCTTAGGATAGATCAGGTCCATATTGCGGTTGGCGGTATTTTGCGCACAGTCCTTGCGGAAAGGGGGGAGCGTCCTGTAGAAAGGGTTTTTTGTACGGAAATACCATTCCTGCACCGGGGGGAGAACGAACCAGGATACATGCTGCATGTTATCGGTGGATTCGCAGCCTGAGTTTACCTGGTATTGCCCGGTTATATCAAGGTGGATAAGCTGGTGAAAAGGGCAGGCAGCGGTCCTGGTCCCGTTTTTCTGCACCCAGGCTGAATCTTTGAATTCACAAACAGAGGAAGCCCTGTAACCGCTGTAGCGGCATACCTGGATTTTAACCATCTCCTCAACAGGCATCCGGAACCAGGTGGTCGCCGGAAGCGATTTAAAGATATCGAATAGAATGGGGGCGGCAACACCTATGCCCGTCAGCCCCGGCCTTCCTTCCCCCGATGCGTTCCCGACCCAAACTGCGACCACGTATTCCGGGGTAACACCAACCGACCATGCATCGCGGTTACCGAAGCTGGTCCCGGTTTTCCAGGCGATCTTGTGGGAGGACGAGAACTGCTGCCATTGGGCTTCCTCGTCGGGACGGGCGACTTCCACCATAGCTTCAAAGGTCAGCCATATGGAAGCTGCATCGAACCAGGAGGAACGGCTGTTATAGGTCACTTTCTCATCAGCGTTCCCCGTCATGAGAAGGGGCGGATGAAAATCAGCCTTGTTATAGCCGGGATGTTCCGGGGAGTAATGGTTCAGGCTTCGGGCCATGGAAGCATACATGCCCGCCAGGTCCCACAGTTTCGCTTCCGCCCCTCCCAGTATGATCGCAAGTCCATAATGGTCGGCAGGTTTGGTGAGGGTGGTCAGCCCGATGTTTTTCAAAAGGTTGTAAAAAGGAGTATAACCGAATGTTTGGAGCATTTTCACAGCAGGGATGTTCAGGGATCTGGATAAGGCCCGTTTGGCCGGCACAGCCCCGTCGTATGTGAGGTTGTAATTCTCGGGGATGAAACCCCCGATCTGCACCGGGATATCCGGGATAAGGGTGTTCGGGAGGATAAGGGCATCATTGAGCATTGCAGCATAAAGGAAGGGTTTCATAATGCTTCCTGTGCTGCGGGGGGAAGCGATAACATCCACATCGTTCCCGTAATCGGTTTTTCCCGTTCGCCTCAGGTTCCCGGCATAGGCCAGCACATTCCCTGTATTTACCTCCACAACAACAGCTGCGGCATTATGGATTTCGTTGGCGGCAAGCTGTATCCCATGCAGTTCAAGGATGTTGTTGACCCTCACCTGCAAACCCCCGTCGAGGGTGGTCAGGATTTTCTCCCCTTTGTGCCCTTCCTTTATAAGCCTCACAAGCATATGGGGCGCCAGGGTTGGAAGGGGATAGGGCTTTAACGGCAGGGGCTCGCTTTTCGCAAGTTCGCAGGTGCCGAGGTCAATTTTCCCCTGGTACCATAACCTGTCGAGCAGCCGGTTCCGTTTTGCCAGAAGGTCCCTGGGGTTCCTCCCGGGGTAGATCAGGCCGGGGCTGTTAGGCAGAACAGCCAGGGCTGCAGCTTCGGCCCATGAAAGCCTGTTTGCGCTTACCCCGAAATATCTCCATGATGCAGCCTCCAGCCCAATCACATTGCCCCCGAATGGTGCATGGGAAGCATATAGCCTGAGGATTTCCTTCTTGGAATGGGTAAGCTCCATGAGAAATGCCAGGCTTACTTCTATGGCTTTTTCGAGGTAGTTGCGTTCCCTGTTCTTTCTTGCCAGCCTGATCACCTGCATGCTGATCGTGCTTCCCCCGCTGATTATCTTATGGTGCCTGAAATTGAGGGACACGGCCCGTATCATGGCCGCCGGGTTGAACCCGGGATGGTACCGGAACCACTGGTCTTCATAGCAGATGATGGCTTTTCTGAATTTCTCAGGCACTTCGCTGCTTTCGGGGAACCTCCATTGCTGGTCGGCCGAAATCCTTGCCCCCAGCAGCCGCATTTCTCGGTCATAAGCCACAGTGGATGCGGGGTCATTGAACAAATGGCGGGGCCATGCTATAAACAGCAGGAAATACAGCAACAAAACCGGGGCAAACCAGTAATACCACTTCCAGGAAGAGAAGATCCGCCACCTCATCACCACGCCGTCTTTATTTCCCTACCTCAACCCAGCAGCCGGGAACACGGGCATTAATGATGTCATAATACATGGCTTCGCATTGTACGGGCGGCTGGTAAAACCTTCCCAGGTAGGTCGCCATAAGCAGCAGCTTAAAGGTTTTAGTCTCGCCTGCGCCCAGGTCGAAATAGGTAAGCACCCTGTCGTCGCGCACATCCTGGTAAGTATACTCCGAGGCCTTGGTCATTGCAGAAGCCATTTCGCTCATCCTGGAGTTCATGATCTCCCATCCCGAAGGGAACACCTGTGAGAGCGCAAGGTTCTGGTATGGACCAAGCAGCCCGGGATTTTTCACCTTCACGACGGCGATGAAATTTTCTCCCTGTTCCAGTTTACAAACATTGATCTTTTCTCCTTTCAGCCCGGTATAGGATACATCCAGGGTAAGGTTGCTGCTGGCGGATGAGGAATCCCCGTAAGCCGGTATCCCTTTTACCAGAAGCTTTGCGTAGATCACATTCTTCCCCTTGTTACTCACTTCCAGGTTCTGCTTACGGCCGGGTACCGGGTCAATACCTGAAACGGAAACTGATTTTGCAGTACTGACATCGGCTTTGTTTTTGCCGTCAATGGTGAAGGAAGCATTGATGCCGCTGCCGGCCGAAGATCCGTAAAAGTTGCAGAGGGCAATGAGGCAATAAGCGCTGGTCTGGGTGCTCAGCCATCCCGATTTGTTAAGCTCTTCCGCGATGCTTTGGGCAAGGGGAGCAGCCCTGGTTTTCAGGTTCAGCATGTTAAGCACTTCAAGTATCATGGCCTTGTCGCGAAGCGCGGTACCATAGGTTCCCCACATCTCAACATAAGGTTGAATGCTGGTCCCGATACCGTTGACCAGCTGCTGTGCGGCTTCAGGCTTTCCTGCAAGCAGGTATGCCCCGGCCAGCCTCCATTTTGCAGCAAGGGCGAGGTCTTTTTTCTCGAGCAGCTTATTCATGGCCCCGAGTTCCGGCGCCCTGGCAAGTGCCAGCGTATACAAGCGGTAAGCCTGCACCAGGTCGTCGTTGGACCAGCTGGCGTTGGCAGTCCACGAAACGGCTTTTTCCCTCTGGAAGGCTTTCCAGGCCCCGAGGAAAGCGGGCGGGAGCACAAAGCCTTTCTTTTCGGCTTCCAGCATGAAATGGCCGGCATAGCAGGTTCCCCAGTCGTCGGCATAAGCCGAACCCGGCCAGTATGCGAGTCCGCCGTTAGCAAGCTGGAATGACCTCAGCATCTGTATCCCTGCCTTGATATTCTGCTCGGTTCCTGCCTTTGTCGCAGCGCTGAGTTCAACCAGGACTTTCAGGTAAAGCTGTGGAAATACCGATGAAGTCAACTGTTCAATGCAGCCGTAAGGATAATGCAAAAGGTACGAAAGCCATTTTTCAAGGTTCAGTGAAGGCATGGAAGAGAGCTCCAGGGAACCGCTGTTGGTCCCGGGTATCCCCCTTGCTGCAAATCCCGTATTCCAGCTTCCGCCGGGTGATATTGCCTTTTCAAACAAGTCGGTCACAGGCAGGTTCGGATCCCTGATATCTATTTCTATGGTACTCTCCGCTCTTTCATTCCCGCTTACTGCAATAATTTTAACTTTAGCGATACCTGTCATTTCCCCCGCTTTAAGATCGAAATTAACCAGCTGGTCGCCTATTTCGCTGAAGTTCAATTCACGGGTATTCCCATTGTTCACCTGGAAAAAGTTGTTGACTTCCAGGCTGACTTTGACGTTTTTCACTGTTTTCTCCATGGCAAACACACTTACAGGGAGTTTCACGGTTTCGCCGGGGCCAAGCACCCTGGGAAGGGTTCCCTGCACCATCAGGGCTTTTTTCACAGCTGCGGTTTGCTCTCCCGAACCATAGGCTCCCTTGTAGCCAGCAACGACCATCACTCTCACCGACCCTATATATTCGGGCATGGTGAAGGTCGTGGTTCGCGATTCCCCTTTTTGGAGTTCAAACGGTCCGAAGAATTTAACCATGGCCTTGAACCGGTTGGCTTTTAGGCTGCTCCTGCGGATCAGGTCCTGGTCACCTCCTATGCTGAGTATCCTCTGCAGGTCGCCGCTAAAGGCGCCCATCACCTGGTCAAAGAGGTCCCAGGTCTTGATGCCGAGCGCTTCCCTGGCATAGAATACGCTCCAGGCGTCGGGGGTTTTATACCTCGTAAGATCGAGAAGCCCTTCGTCTACGACTGCAAGGGTATATGTCATAGGACGTCCGTTGGCTTCTTTCACCGTAATCGAGGCAGGCTGCATGGGGATCAGTTTCCCTTTTATGCTGATGACAGGCTTCAGGTGTGTTTCCGGGTTTTCAACAAATACCGGCACTACCCCGTAGAGCCTTATAGGCAGGTCGTTTTTGCTTTGGGCATGGGGCTGGATCAGGGTCACGAAAGCATAGCAGTTCGGAGCCATTTCTTCGGTGATCTTAAAGCTGATATCGGTGCTGCCTTTGCCCGTCGGGGTCCAGAACGATTTCAGTATCCTGGAGCCGTTCTCGACCGTAAGCAGGGCCCTGCCGTCGGGTGAGGTCGGGAGGCTTAGCCTGACTGTCTCACCAACGGTATACTTTGGTTTATCGGTTGTAAGTGTAAGCATGGCAGCGGCCTGTTTTTCTCCACCCGGCATGCGGAAGTAACCGGGCCAGTCAGCGTAAACCACTTTGCCTGCAATATGCCCCGAGGACCTGTCGGTAACCCTGATGAGATATCTACCCCATTCATCATATTCAACCCTGAACCTGTATATCCCTTTGCCGCCGGCGGTCCTCACTGTCGCCGAATCGACCGGGCGTTGATGGGAAGTGGAAACAAAATCGGCCGAATTCCTTTCCGAATCGTCCCACCACCACTTCCATTCCAGTTTAAACACTTCAACTTTCAGCCTGTTCGAGGGAACGACATTCCCGTCGGGGTCAACATTCACCAGGTCGATATCATATGATTTATCGGTGTATAACACCCTTTCCCTTGCCGAAGGAAGCGGCACGTTCAGTCCTGCGAAGGAAATGTAGGGATAATATGGGATCGTGAAGCGGTCGATGGAGAAATCCCCGCCGTCTTCAAACACCTTGGTTTCAAAACTGGCGTTGAGCACACCCGGCGCCACATTGGTAACATGGATAACGGGAGTGATGACGGCCTTCCCTTCATCGTTAAGCTTCCCGTTGAAAATGCTGATGTTCTCGGCAGCAAACCCGGCCGACGGATTATCGAAGGTATAAGACGGGAATTGTTTGAAAGCCGTCACCGCTTTGGTGAGGGTAAGGTTTACTTCGGCTTTGAGGTTATGTGCAACGGCCCCTGTGAGCCAGCCGGCCTCAAGAGTTACAGGGGGGATTTTATTCTTTTGCAGGTAAGCTTTGTTGAAATCCATACGGATCTTCAAACGGTTGGGTTTCACCGTTTCAATTTTCAATGTCTTCTGGAATTCCAATCCTCCCACTTTCACTTTGGCAAGCCAGTTGCCTGTAGGGGCATTGGGCTGGGTCATGGTCCTGAAGGCATAGAACCCGTTTACCGAGGCATTGAGCACAGTTCTGGAAACCATCTGCCCGCTGGGATTGTACAAGGCCAGGTTCACAGGATGGTTGGCCGGGAGCTTCCCGTTCTTATCTTCCATGATGAACGTCAGGTATATTGAATCACCCGGCCTCCATACGCCGCGTTCACCATAGATAAATCCTTTGATGCCTTTCTGGACGGGTTCCCCGCTTATGTCGAACATGGAAAGCGAAAGGGAGTTGCCTTCAGAGAGTTTCAGGTATGCCTTTTCCTTGTCTTTCACAGCCACTGTGAAAAATGGCTTTGAATTCAAACGGGCTTCGGCCATTCCATCCCCATTGGTGGTTTCCGTTCCAATCATCTGCATCTGATAATTGAAGAATTCAACCTTCACTCCCTGTACCGGTTTTGAAGAGACCAGGTCGGTGACAAAAACCGTGAATTCATTTTCGGCTCCCCCTTTTGCGATCATGCCAAGGTTTGAAGCGAAGACATTTCGTGTGGCGGTTTTGTTAAAATAGTACGAAGCCTTGCAAGGGTCATCGCGTTCTTCCCAGAGGTAATTCTGCCATCCGCCGTTATCACCTTCATCTTCGTCATAATTATTATAATAATCCCATCCTTCCTTGTCATTTTCCTTATCGGGGTTTTGTATGACCACCATATCCTGGGCCTTTCCCGTCTCCCCCCCGGCGCAGGGCCAGGTTGAATATTTGTTCTTAAAGCTCAGGTTCACCGAGTAAATGGCCCCCGGTTCGGTTTTCATGACAGCCGAAAGGTCGATTGAGAAACGGTTCCAGCGGTTATAATCGGAGGCTCCGTTGAGCGGGATCGTTTTCTTAAGCACCGTCCTCCCCACTCTCGAAAGGTCGTAATTGGTTCCCATTTCATTGACCTGGAGGAACTGCAGAATATTGTTTTCATATATGCGGATGACTTTTACGTCGACGGCCCTGAGGTTGACCGCTTCAAAGGGAAGCAGCATGCCGTTTGACGAGGGCATGATGACCCCGGTGCCTATGAACCTGGCATCGGGCTTATTCCCCCCGGGGGTCAGTTTCTCGCTGATCCGCTTCCCGAGTTCCTTCCCGATGCAGTTTCTCAGGTAAGGTTCAATAATAAGCATAGGGTTCCCTTCCATGCCGGCGGGAGGATAAACGATGAGTTCATTATCCTGGATCACTGCCCTGAGATCCTTGTATTTCGCTATGCGTACCAGTCCTTCAAGGTTCTGGTCATGTTTGAGAGGGTCGGAGAAACGAAGCAGGAAGTATGGATCGCCTGCAGCAATATTTCGTATTTCCAGGAATTTGAAATCACCCAGGGCGGGGATCTCCTCGCTTAATTGTTTGTCAGTGGATGAACCGATTGCATTACCGTTAAAGTTAAGTTTGACGATCGAAGCCTGGTCGCCCCTGATGACGGATCCCACCTGGAAAGCATGTTTATTGTTTTTTGAGTCATGCTGCCATATGACCGGCAGGCCGTTCCCGTTCTGGGTGGCAGTGAACATCAGCTCCACCTGTTTGTCGGCAGTGGCATCGGCAGTATAAACCGTTCCAAGAAGCACTTCTTTCGTAAGATCCGATTCAGAGACCGCTTTATGGTTGTCGATATTCACATCAAAATCCTGACGTATGGTCTGGAACTGGAACGTCATGGTTTTCATGGAATCGGCGACAGTGATGAGTTTTGATAGCAGGAACTCCACGGTGAACACCTTATCCTGCGGCAAAGGCTCATCGGGCCTGAACTCCAGGGTGCGGCTGTCGGTCCAGCAGGCGGTTCCTTTAACGGAAGGTTTGATCTTCAACAATTCCTCTTTAAGCGGGATATTCAGGGAAGACGAATCCACGTAATCGTCGTTGAGCCTGATCTTAATCGTGGAATGTGACGAAACCAGCCCGGAGGTAAAAGCCTGCACATACTGTTTGAATGCCGAGTTGACGTGTATCAGCGGGCCCTTTGAAGACCGGCCGAGGGTTTGGAAAAGGATCAGTGAACCCAGGATAAGCAGGGCGGGTATCCCTATAAAGAGAAGGAGTTTCTTTTTGGGTGACATAAAATAGGATTTTAAAGAGCGCAGGAATAATTACTATAAGCTTTAGTAAAGATATTAAATTCTTAATTTTGTGATACAAGTATTTCCCATGATGAAGAAATCATTTTTTTTCGCTCTCAGCCTGTTGCTTGGCTGCGGTTACTCCTTTTCCCAGAAATCGTCCTGCATGGCCGATTTCGACTTTGTCGTAAGCAAGGTCAAAAGCAATTACCCCGGTTATTATGATAAGGTAAAAGGCGACAAGGTGCAGGAGCTTGCGCGCCTGGAGCAGGATCTGCGAAGGCGGATCACGCTGCACCCCGATTCCTGCGGGAAATACCTCGATAAGTATTGTCAGTTTTTCAGGGACCATCATTTAAAAGTAAGGAGGAACCCGGGTCCCGACAGGGAATGGGTGCAGTCTGATACTTCATCTTACGGGAAGAATATTGCGGTTGACACCAATGAGCTTTTTGCACTCACCTCCGGTTCAGCAACAATTGAAGGATTATGGGTTTCTTTCTGGGGTGAGATGGCTGTAATAAAGGATCCTTCAACAGGCAATTATCTTGGTATTTCGGTTAGCGTGGTGCATTGGAAGCCGGGTCAGGTGATGTTTAGTTTCAGCCCGGCGAAACAGGACGGGCTGAAACCGGGAAGCCATCCGCCTTCAGGCGATACTGTTTTTAATGTAATTGAATATACGACCTGGAAAGGGGCCAGGGACAGTAAGACCCTGGCAAGCCTGCATGTAAGCCGGCATATCCTGGAAATCCATGACCAGATGTTCCTGGTGCGGAAATCGGCCAGGCCGCGAAGCGATACAGCTATGATGAGATCATACATACCGCTTTATCCGAATTCGGGCAATATTTTTTTTACTTACGGTATACTCAGCGACAGTACCTTTTTTATCAGGGCAAACAGTTTTGACGGGTTTAAGGACAAGATTGAAAAAACCATAAAAGACCACTGGAAAGATATCATGTGCAGGCCCAACCTGGTCATTGACATCAGGGGTAACGGGGGCGGGCAGGATGATGAATGGCAGATGCTGTTCAGGCTGATCTATACAAGCCCGTTTTTAAGCAAGGGAGTGGAATGGTATGCCTGCGAGGATAATATCAAAGGCTACGAGGACGATATAAAGAACGGAACCCTGAGGGGAGGGGAAGAAGGGCTGAAATGGACGCAGTCGCTTCTTGACGAGATGAAAAAGAACCCGGGCGGGTTTGTGGTGCATCCCATGATGGGAAAGGACGATACCGTGAAAGAGGATACTGTTTACAAATATCCCAGGCGGGTAGGCATTATCATCAGCGAGGGCAACGGCTCTTCAGCTGAGGAGTTCCTCCTGGCTGCAAAAAGAAGCGGCAAAGTCACTCTTTTCGGTGATCAGAATACCGCCGGGGTGCTTGATTATTCCAATTCGGTCCCCGTTGACCTGCCTTCCGGAAAGTATTACATGAGGTACCCGATGTCACGATCACGCAGGCTTCCAGATAATCCCATCGACAATATCGGCATCGCACCCGACGTGCTCATTCCATATCCCCCGAACTACCAGTTGTTTGATAAGCTTGATATCTGGGTAGATTATGTCAAAGACTGGCTGGAGGCGGGGGGAAAATAAAACAATGCCGGTAATTCAGATTATTCCTCGTTCCTTTCCTCATGCCTGGCGGCAGCATACTTGCCAACCAGGGTGGCTACTATGATGGCAATATACATCTGACCGGTGATTGCAATGAAAATCGTAAGAGAACGTGAATAAGGCTCTTTCGGGATAATGTCGCCGAAACCGGTAGTGGTAAGGGTAATGAAGGTAAAATACATGAAGGTGTCGAGATGTCCCACGCTGGAATTGTCGTTACTGAGAGGGAAACTGAAAGCCATGGAATCGTAATGGTCAATGAGGCTGATGACCATTGCAAATATCAGGCCGATCAGCAGGTAGATGATGATGGATTCAAGGATGATACGTATCGTGACGGTTTTTGCATCTATAAGATGTTTGACCATTCCCATGATCACAAATCCGAAGAAAATGATATTCAGGGAGTAGGAGAAAGCAAACAAAACTGGCATTTTCAGTGAAGCCGAGATCCAGAGCAGGACCACAGCCGAGATTGCGATGGGAAGAAATGCCGGGTGCTTCCTGTCGGAAGTAATGAATCCAAGGAGGAAGATCAATGTGAATGCCAGGTCATAAAGCAATTTCTGGGCGGGTTCATGAAAAACAGGTATGAAAAAGATCGTGAACACCACAGTACTGAGAAATACCACATTCCACTTAATCCCTACGCGAAAAAATTTTATGATAGAAAACGCCATGTTCTTAAATGTTAAGCCTCCCAAAGTTGAGAATATCCGTGGGAATAAACAAATCTTAAAAAATTGTTGACAAACTGAAAATCTCCATCTATGTTTGCATATTGAATTAAATTCTCTGAATGATCTCAGCCGGAATCAATTCTTCAGCTCATTTAAAAGCTAAACAGCCAGGCGCCCTGCCCCTGATGGCGGCCATGATGATCTTTTTTGCCGGGATTGCATTCAGTATCCAATCTTTCGCCCAGTATAACCAGTACAACCAGTATGAAACCCAGGCAGGGACGCCGACCCTGGCTCCTCCCCGCCATCACAGCCCCCCGACCGAACAGCCGGTGAAGGACCAGAGTCAGGTTTACAAGAAGATCGAAAAGCAGCCGGAATTCCCCGGCGGAACAACCATGCTTTTCAAATACCTTACCGAGAACCTGAAATACCCGCCCAAGGCTGTCCCCATGAAACTGGAAGGCAAGGTATATGTGGGTTTTACGGTGAAAGCCGACGGTTCTGTTGAAAATGTGGAGAGCATGAGAGGGATAGGAGGGGGTTGTGATGAAGAGGCGGTTCGCATTGTTAAAAACATGCCGAAATGGAAACCCGGTGAATCCAAGGGTAAACCTGTTGATGTGAGTATGGTGGTGCCTGTAAGGTTTAAATTTGACACTACCTATTCCAGGAAGTGAGAAGAAGAATCAGAACAGCATATCCTTCTGCATATTCATCAGGATCTGGCTGTGGTCCGAATCAAAATCAAACAGCACGTTCCCGTTGTCCCTGAATAATTTAACATAGTTGAGGCCAAACCAGATAATGGCTTTGCCAACTTTCACCCCGTTCAGGATATCTATCCTGGCATCGCCTGAAGGCAGCATGTTCACCTTGAGCTTTGTACCGTCGGTGATTTTGAGCCTGTCAATGATAACAGATTTCTTACCTGTGGTCTGAATCGTAATGATGCCGTTGCTGTTTTTTATGATATTCAGCCTGCCCAGGCATTCGAACACCGTCGGGGCTTTCTTTTTGAAACCCGGATTATATTTCTCAAAAGCCTGCTGAATGATTGTTCCCGAGATGCTGAAGTCGTTAAGCCGTATGAGGCTGATGGCGCCAAAGAGTCCGGAAATGACCTTTTCGCAATTTGCAGCAATTTGTTTTTCGGTCTCGTCTTTCAGGATGGTAATGGCATCAAATCCCGTTTCCAGCCCAAGCGCGATCTTGTCAACTTTGAGCCCGAGGGTTGACGAAAAATTTGCGCTGTAATAAACGTTCCCCGAAACGTCAAATTTGATCCCGTAATCTTCATAATTCGGGTCATAGGGGTAGATCACCGATTTAAGCTGTTCTCCTCCCTGTGAAAATTTGGAATACAAAATGGCATCGGCGCCTGTGCCGCTGGTATCGAAATCGGCTTGTTTCAGCCATTTTACTTCCCCTCCTTTGTTGAGTTTGAGCAGGAAAAGGCCCGATTTGTTTTTTGCAAAGATGATGTTGAATGCGCCGAAAGCCATAAGGTTTTCAAAAGTCCCTCCCACATATACGTTGCCATCGGGGCCGAGCTGGATATTATAACCCCGACCCGTCCCGTCATCGGTGCCTTTGATGGCCCAGAGCAGGTTGCCGGCGTTGTTGAATTTGGCCACGAAAACATCCTCGGTGTTATCTTTTGAAGTGAGGGTTGCGCCCCCCAGGTCGGCGTAGCCCTTGAAGTAGCCGGTGAGATATGAATTGCCCTCTTTGTCAACGACAGTATTCTGGACATTGTCGGCTGCAAACCCGCCTCCGGTATTGACTTTTTCCCAAACCGAAGCGATCTCCTCCTTTTTGTTCTGGCCATTAAGCAGGTCAATGATCTCGGCTTTGGAATTGATTTTTCCCGGCATGGTTAGCCCGAATGGGGCATTTATATATGTGGGGTCGGCAATCACGTATTTATCTCCCCTGTACATGATAAAGTCGCCTGCTTCATCCTTTGGAAAATGAACGGCAGTTCCAACATGACCGGGATAGACAACGCCAATGACCTTAAGCCCCAGAAGTTCCTTGACAAGGTATGAGAACAGCACTGCGCGGTCGTCGCAGTCGGTATACGGATAATAAAAATCCTCTTCAGGGAAATCGAATTTTTCTTTTCCATACTGTTCCAGGTCGTTCTTGTAGGCAAAACCGTTTTGTACAAAATACAGGAGGAAGTTTACGGCGTCGGCATCAGAAAGCCCTTCAATTGCAGGTTTCAATGCGTCGAAAACCGATTCTTTGGCCTGGGGGGTCATCACCCCGTCGAAATAAACCTTCAGGTCACAGAGCGGATAATCTTTAAAGAAATCAACTGAATTCACGTTGTATTTCAGGGCAAAATTATATTCCTTGTTTTTGTAGGTGAATTTAAACTTCCTTGCATTGTAGGTGTCGCCTATGTTGACCGGGCTGTAGAGGTTCATGTCGAAAATCCTGGTTGCCCCGGGAAAATCCTTTGCATAGGTCAGCACCACGTTCTCGTTAA
>JBAXIO010000009.1:0-176372 GCA_037138335.1 Bacteroidota bacterium | reverse complement strand
CCAGTCATCCAGCAATCCAGCTATCCAGTCACCCAGTAATCCAGCTATCCAGTCACCCAGTTATCCATTATCCGACATCTCCTCCACTCCACATACCTACTACCTGGTCACCACGCCAGAAGCCCGAAGCTCCCTCATCCGCAGTCTTAAAGAAAGTAAAACATTCTGCTTCGACACCGAGACCACCGGCATTGACCCCAATAATTCGGAACTGGTGGGGATGTCGTTTTCGGTGAAGCCTCATGAAGCATATTATATCCCCCTGCCTGAGAATTACCACGAATGCGAGCTGATCGTCCAGGAATTCAAGGAAGTGCTGGAGGATCCGAATATCGAGAAGGTCGGACAGAATATGAAGTTCGATATCGCAATCCTCAAATGGTACGGCGTTGATGTGAAAACACCCATGTTCGATACCATGATGGCGCATTACCTGATCCAGCCCGACATGCGGCATAATATGGACCTGCTCTCGGAGATCTACCTGAAGTACAAACCGGTATCAATCGAAACCCTCATTGGGAAAAAGGGTTCTGGGCAGCTCAGCATGCGAACGGTCGATACTGAAACGGTCAAGGAATATGCGGCTGAAGATGCGGATGTGACGCTTCAGCTTAAGAATGTGTTTGAACCCCTGCTGGCCGAAAGCGATACGCGTAAACTCTTCGATGAGATCGAGATCCCCCTGATCCCGGTTCTGGCTTCAATGGAGAAAGAGGGGGTGCGCATCGACTCTTCGGTGCTGAACGAATATTCGGGTGAACTTGAGAAAGAGGTGGCGAGGATCACCGAAGAGATATACCGCGATGCCGGGACCACCTTCAATATTTCTTCTCCCAAACAGCTTGGCGACATCCTTTATGACAAGTTAAAGATCGTTGACAAGCCCAAGCAGACCAAGACAAAACAGAATTCAACATCCGAAGAGGTGCTGAGCAAAATGGAGGCAAAGCATCCCATCATCAGCAAGATACTTGAATACAGATCGCTAACAAAGCTTAAGTCAACGTATGTGGATGTGCTTCCCGGTCTGGTCAGTGCCCGTGATAACCGCATACATACTTCCTACAACCAGGCTGTTGCGGCGACAGGCAGGCTGAGCTCCAATAATCCCAACCTTCAGAACATCCCCATCCGTACCGAGAAAGGACGTGAGATCAGGAAAGCCTTTGTACCCAGAAATGAGAACTACACCCTGCTTTCGGCCGACTATTCCCAGATCGAGCTCAGGATCATTGCTTCCATGAGCGGGGATAAGAATATGATCGAGGCATTTAAGAACGGGGAGGATATCCACCAGGCTACGGCTGCAAAAATTTATAACACCCCCCTTGCTGAAGTAAGCAAGGATATGCGCCGCAATGCCAAGATGGTGAACTTCGGCATCATTTACGGGATCTCTTCTTTCGGCTTGTCGGAACGCTCGGGGATGTCGAGGAAGGAAGCCGGCGATGTGATCAAACAGTATTTCGAGCAGTACCCGGGGATCAGGGAGTATATGGACAACACCATTGCTTTTGCCCGGGCTAACGGTTATGTTGAAACCCTGATGAAGCGCAGGCGGTACCTCAGGGACATCAATTCGGGCAATGCAAATGTCCGCGGATTTGCCGAGCGAAATGCGATCAACGCACCGGTGCAGGGAACGGCTGCGGATATGATAAAAATTGCCATGATCAGAATTTTTGATAAGTTTGAAAAACAAAACCTGAGGTCAAGGATGATACTCCAGGTTCATGACGAACTTGTTTTTGATGTGTATCAACCTGAAGTTGAAGATGTTAAAAAGATTATTGAAGCCGGGATGAAGACTGCCTTGCTGCTGGATGTACCTGTGGAGATTGATATGAATACCGGTGCGAACTGGCTTTTGGCTCATTAATGGGTACTGGGCTGCTGGGCAACTGGGTAACTGGGTTGTACATTTAACAAAAACCTAGTAGCCTAGTAACCTAGCAACCTAGCAACCAATAATTTTAATCGACAATATTATGAACTACACTACCGACAAGCGAATCGTCATGACCCTCGACGCAGGGGGAACCAACCTGGTGTTTTCGGCAGTCCAGTATGTGAAAGAGATTGTTGAGCCTATTACGCTTCCGTCCAAGGCTAATTCACTTGAGGAAATACTTAAAACCATAATTAAAGGATTCCAGCTTGTCCAGGCCAATCTCCATGATAAGGCTGCGGCAATCTGTTTTGCTTTCCCAGGCCCTGCCGACTATGAGAACGGGATCATCGGGGACCTTCAGAACCTGCCTTTCTTCCGGGGTGGTGTTGCCCTGGGGACCATGCTGCAGGAACAATTTGGCATCCCGGTATTCATCCTCAACGACGGGGACCTGTTTGCCTATGGCGAAGCCATGTTCGGGCTGCTGCCGCAGATCAATGCAAAACTGCGTGCTTCAGGCAATCCAAAGGAATACAGGAACCTGCTCGGGGTCACTTTCGGGACGGGTTTCGGAGGCGGGATTGTAGGCCGTAACGGGCTGTTTTTCGGGGATAATTCGGCCGGGGGGGAGATAAACCGTTCCCGTAACCGCACATATAAAAACTGGGATGCCGAGGAAAGTGTAAGTATCAGGGGGTTGAAGCGCGAATATGCCAGTCTCACCGGCCTGAATATCGGTTCGGTGCCTGAACCCAAAGAGATCTGTGCTATTGGCCTTGGGCAGAAGCCCGGCAATAAGGAAGCAGCGATCAAAGCTTTCAGGTCCTTTGCCACGGATGCCGCGGATACCATTGCAAATGCAATCACCCTGGTTGACGGGCTTGTGGTTATCGGTGGCGGATTATCGGGGGCCTATCCCCTGTTCCTTCCAAAACTGGTAGAGGAAATGAACCTTCCATTCGCAACCATGAGCGGGCACCCCCTGCCGAGGCTGGAAGTGGAAGTGTATAACCTGGAGGAACCGGAAGAATTTAAGAAATTTCTTTACTCCGGCTCGGGCAGGATCCAGGTTCCTTTCTCTGAAACTACGGTCCAGTATGACCCCCAGAAGAAAATCGGGGTCGGGGTTTCAAGGCTCGGGACTTCTGCAGCGGTCTCCCTGGGAGCATACGCCTTTGCCCTGTCAAGGCTGTAACAGCACAAGCATGTTGTTGAACCCATTGAATGGCACTTCCCGGGAACAATCCACTCCGGCTTCATCTGATTATATGTTCATTAAAGCAACTTTTAAGTACCTTTGTTGTCAGAAAACTAAACAAACCTGTATCATCGCCATGAGAAAAAATATCATTTTTGCACTTGCCTGCATACTGAACCTATCATTATATGCCGGTACTGTTATAAAAACCTACCATTTCGGGAAACCTGATATAAAAAGCAACGGAATTTACCTTACAATCTCATTTGACCATACCTTGTTGTCGGGAAAGCCGGGAGAGCCTATGCTGCCCTGGCAGGCAATCTCCCTTATGCTCCCCGCGGGAGAATCAGCAACAGGGATTCTCATGCAAGGCTCAGGTTATGTAGAATTGCCCGGGAATTACAGTATCCAGCCCCAACAGGATATAAGCCCCATTTCAAAGGGAGACAATGGGAAATTTCTTAAAAACGAAGCTGCATACAGTTCTTCCGCTGCCTACCCGCTTACGCCAAAAGGAGATCTTACCACCTCATATCTTAACGGTTACGCTTTTGCGCTGAGCACGTTCACACCATTGATATATTATCCTTCCCTTCAGAAAGCCGGATATTATTCAGATGTCACAATAACAATATCCACTGTAAAATCTTCCGCTTCGGCAGAAGCCCTGAAAAATCTTTCCCCATCTGAAAAAGCCAGGAACAGGATCAGGCAATTCGCCCAGAATACTGAATTGATGGAGAATTATCCTGCAAAGAAAAGCGCTGCCAGCGGTTACCAGGTACTGATAATTACCGGGGAAAATTTTGCAACCGGGTTCGCCCCTCTCGTCCATATGTATGACTCACTTGGGATCAGTTCACAGATCTTTACTGTCGAGAACATTTATTCAACTATCAGCGGAATTGACAACCAGGATAAAATACGTAACCTGATCAAACAGGAATACCAGCAGAAAGGCATAGAGTATGCCCTGCTTGGAGGTGATGTCGACATTGTTCCCTGTCGCGGTTTTTACTGCCATGTGAATTCCGGGTCAGGCTATACCAGCTGGGATATTCCTGCCGACATCTATTATTCGGGAATGGATGGGAATTACGACGCAAATGCCAATGGAGTTTACGGTGAGTTAGCCGATGATGCAGATCTGCTTCCTGAAGTATCTGTTGGCAGGCTACCGTTTGGCACAGCCCAGGAGCAGGCAAACATCATCCATAAAACGATATGGTACCGCGCCCACCAGAAATTCAACGAGCAGGCACAACCTCTCATTGTTGCTGAATTTATGGATTCATCGACACCTCGCTGGACTTTGGGCCAGGATTACCTGAATCTCCTGGTTGATGACCATGTCGACAACGGTTATTTTACACATGGCATACCATCAGCCTACAACCATATCGACAGATTATATGATACCCTTGCCAGCCCCGGCGGCCCTGTTAGTTATACCTGGACGCTTAGTGAACTTTTTAACAGGATAAACAACGGGCCCTCATTTATTTATCATGCCGGTCATGCAAACGAGGTTTATGTTATGAGGCTCAACATGGGTGATATCACCAATGCGAATTTCTATGCACTGAACGGCGTCACCCATAATTACACCCTGATGTATACCCATGGATGCGACTGCGGCGCTTTCGATGCCAACGACTGTATTGCCGAAAAAATGGTGCTGATTGAGAATTTTCTTGCAGGCGGGATCTTTAATTCAAGGTACGGATGGTTTGACCAGGGTACTACCGAAGGGCCTTCAGCCCACCTGAACAGGGAATTTGTAAGTGCAATCTATAACGATACCGTTTCAGAACAGATCCATGAAATTGGCGCAGCCCATATGATGTCGAAGATTAAAACGGCCCCATGGGTGAATCTTCCGGGTGAATTTGAACCGGGGGCCCAGCGCTGGTGCCATTATGACTGCACTTTACTTGGCGACCCCTCACTCTGGGTCTACACTGAGAATATTCCTGTTGGAATCCAGGATAAGCAAAGCATCGCAAATTTAACTGCTTACCCGAACCCATGTTCAGGAAAGGTCACCCTGAAAGCCGGAACGGCTTTAGGTTCCAATGTCAGTATCTGCCTGATCAATACTTATGGACAGATCGTTAAAACATGGGAAAACATGAGCCTTTCTGAGCCGGAACCGCTTACCCTGAACCTGCCCAAAATCCCTACGGGGGTTTATACTATTGAAATAGAGGGTGCAAGCCTGAAAGCAAGGACAAAACTTATTGTCAAATAATCACAGATAACCATTTATAAGAGTGTTTCACCACATCTTGTATTAACTTATCATGCATCACTCTTTATGACAAGATTTTTTCTTCTGTTTACTGCCCTGGTCTGCATTACTTTTTCAATGGATGCCGGGAATTTCACCTTCAGCAACAGCTGGGGCAAACAGGGTTTTAATCTGTCCATGACCAAAGCAGATATGGTGCAGGTTGTATATTCCATTCAAACTTTTTCCATTGAACCTGTTATCATTGAAGGTCAATCTGTAAAAAAAGTCAACCTTCCGGGGGTGTTTCTTTCCAACGATGCAGGGAAACCCGATCTTCCGGGCACTGGGCGGTATATTGCCATTCCCCAGGGCTCAACTCCGCATTTAAACATCCTTGACTTGGAAGTTGAAACCTATAGGGGCATTGACCTTTCATGTGCCCCTGAGACCCCTCTGGACACTCAAAAAGACATAGTATACAGAAAAGACCAGGTAACCTATAACACCAATGCGTTTTATCCTGCTAACCCGGTACAGATCTCCAGAGTGGAACAGATACGCGGCAGCGATGTCATCATCCTGGGTATTACACCTTTCCAGTATAACCCGGTCACAAAGGAACTGAAAGTGTATAAAAACATCAGGATAAACCTCACTTTTGAGGGAGGCAGCCATGTTTATGGGAATGATGCCTTCCGAAGCCCTTACTGGGATCCTATTATGGCCGATAATATCCTGAATTTTTCTTCCCTGCCCAGAGTGAATTACCCTGAAAGGATGCAGCAGGCCAGGGCTTCAAAATCTGCCGCAGGCAATGAATGTGAATATATCATCATCAGCCCCGACGGGCCTGATTTTCTCCGCTGGGCCGACTCTATTAAAAACTGGCGTAACCAGCAGGGCATTCTTACCAGGGTTTTCTCACTGACCCAGGTTGGCGGCAATACCGAATCAGCAATTAAGGCTTTTATATCAGACGCTTATGCCAACTGGACGATCAAACCTGCTGCCTGTCTCCTGCTTGGCGACTATGGAAGTGATGCCGGTAAAAATATCATCTCACATCTTTATCCCCATCCGTATGGTTATCCCGATTATGCCTCTGACAATTATTACGCCGATCTTACCGGAGATGATTTGCCCGATGTGGTTTTTGCAAGGATTGCCGCAAATGATTCAGCTGAATTGCGAATTATGGTTGGCCGTTTGATAAACTTTGAAAGAAACCGTCCCTCCGATACGGGCTATTATATGCACCCCATATCAGCCCTCGGATGGCAGGATGACCGCTGGTTCCAGCTCTGTTCAGAACTTGTCGGGGGTTTCTGGAAGAATAAGCTTGGGAAACATGTGCAAAGGATCAATGCCCTGTATTCGCCTGCCGACAATTATAATACCGGCCCATGGTCAACCGCGCCGAATACAGGCACTGTCATGTCGTACTTCGGTCCTTCGGGATTGAATTATATTCCGAACAACCCGGGAGACGTCGGAGGTTTCAACGACGGGACAGCCGCAAAGATCAACACCGCGATCAACGAAGGTGCTTTCATCCTTCTTCACAGGGATCATGGAAACTACACCCAGTGGGGTGAACCTTCCTACAGTATCTCAAATATCAACCAGCTCACAAATACACTTCTTCCTTTTGTATTCTCAATCAACTGCGAAACAGGCGCATTCCATAATCCCCCGGGTTGCCCTGCCCAGTGTTTCTCAGAAGTATTTCAGCGCCTTACCGTGAACGGTCATGATGCCGGGGCACTTGGACTGATCTGCCCCACGGAGACTTCCTTATCGTTTGTAAATGACACCTTTCTCTGGGGTGTTTTTGACAATCTCTGGCCCCAGTTCATGCCCGATTACGGGACACCTCCTGTTTCAAGGGGGATGCTCCCTGCCTTTGGAAATGCTGCAGGCAAATACTTCCTTCAACAATCTGACTGGCCATATAATTCGGATGATAAGCAAATAACCTGCCGATTGTTTCATATGCACGGGGATGCTTTTTTGCAGCTTGCCGATACCGTTCCTATCGACCTCACCGTAAACCACCTGTCGGCGGTGGGCTCCGGCCCAACAACAGTTGAAGTTACCGCAAATGACAATGCATTCATTGCCCTCACCGTAAACAATGAGATCATCGCAACGGCTTACGGAAGCGCAGCAGGCCCCGCCACCCTGGCAATCCCGGCACTTCCGGTCGGCACAAAGATCATGGTGGTCGTTACAAAACAGGATTTTAAACGCCATACCTCCTTCATCAATGTTACTGAACAAATCCTCTCCGCTGATTTCACTGCAAACATCACCACTGTATGTACAGGCACACCGGTTAATTTTACCGACTTCTCAACCGGTTCCCCCAGCGGCTGGCAGTGGACTTTCCAGGGCGCAAGTCAGGGCACATCCACACTTAAAAATCCTGTATCAATAATTTATTCCACCCCCGGTGACTACGATGTGTCCCTCACAGTTTCAAAAACGGGCATGAACCCAGTCACTTTAACCAAACCGGCATACATACATGTTTATGAAAACCCTGTTGCCGCTTTTGCAAACGATGCAAGCTGCGCAGGTACAGAAACTTCATTCACCGACCTCTCAACTCATCCCGGCGCAGTTATTACTTCATGGTCATGGAATTTTGGCGACCCTTTATCGGGGAGCAACAACACTTCAAATCTTCAGAATCCAATACATACCTATCTGGCACCGGGCACTTATTCGGCAGGGCTGGCCATACAGTCGGCATACGGTTGCTCCGATAATAAAAATATGGAAGTCATCATCCATGATGTTCCCGTTCCGGCTGCAAAACCAGGCGGCCCCGACAGCGTGAATACCAACAGGGTTTCTTCCACAGAATTCACAACAGCAGCTGCAGCCAATGCTACAGGATATGACTGGGTTATTGATCCTTCTGCCGCCGGCACCATCACCGGCGCCCTCACAGGAACAGCCGTATGGGCCGGCAAATACTCCGGTACGGTGAAGATCAGCGTGAAAGCAAAGAATGAATGCGGGGAAGCAACTGCTTCCGAAGAAAAGACCGTTATCCTCTATGCACCGGCCGGTATAGCTGAAATCAACGCCCTGGGCTTCGAAGTATATCCTAACCCGGCCCACGGCAGGTTTACTATAGGATTCAACACCCGTTCGGCTGTTTCAGCCGACATCGATGTGTTCAATTCACTGGGATCAACCGTGTTTTCAGAGAAAGGCCTGCAGCTCAGCGGAAAATCCACGAGGCCGGTCGACATCAGCGGTAACCCCGAAGGGATTTACTATATAAGGATACAAAGCGCGGCAGGCTCATTCATCAGGAAACTGGTCATCCAAAAATAAGAATCAACGGATATGAAACGAGAGTGACAGGGGTCAACCCTCTGCCACTTTTTTTATAATCAGTTTGTCGATGCGGTTGCCGTCAAGGTCGACTATCTCAAATTCGAATCCCATGAAGCAGAACTTTTCTCCCGGTTTCGGGATATGCCTGAGGATGCTTATTGCCAGTCCTGCCAGTGTGTTGAATTTTACCCTCGTTTTATCGAAGCCCTGGAGGTTGAATTCGTATGCAAATTCATAGAACGACATCTGCCCGTCGGCCAGCCAGCTCCCGTCGTCCCTTATATTGATCTGGGGCTCATCGGGGTCAGGCTCGTTAAAATCCCCTACGATGGCTTCAAGGATATCATTAAGGGTCACCATCCCCACAATAGAACCGTACTCGTCAATGACCAGTCCGTAATGGATCTTATGTTCCTTGAACAACTCCAGCGACTCGTATGCTGTAAGGGTTTCAAGCACAAGCTGGGCGGGTTTGATGTAATCCTTCAGGTTCAGCTCTGCATCAGGCTGAGAATGTAAAAAAAGGTCCTTGATATAGACCACCCCCAGAACATTATCCAGGTCGTCGAGGCAGACCGGGTATACCGAATGGACCTCTTCCCTCATCTTTTTCCAGTTCTCTTCAAGGCTTTCGTTGGCATCCAGCCAGGTAATATCCGAATAATGGGTCATGAGGGAAGCGATCTTCTGGTCGCCCAGGTGAAAAACCCTCTCCACTATATCCTGTTCGATCTCCTGCACCTCGCCATCCTCCGTTCCTTCCTGAACCATGGCCTTGATCTCTTCTTCAGTTACTTTTGAGTCGGCGGATGTCTTTATCCCGAGAAAACCGATGATGAGGTCGCTCAACCTGGTGAGCAGCCAGGTAACCGGCTTGAGCACATATGAAATAGCCACTATCGGCCGTATCATCACTTTGGATATCCCTTCAGGATTTAACAACCCTATGCGTTTAGGGACAAGCTCACCTATCAGCATGGAAACAAGGGTTACCACGATCACAACGATAGTCAGGGCCAATGTCCCGGCAATGGATTGTGAAACACCTGCCGAAACAAGCAATAAGGCAAATCCTGCAGAGATCTCTGCCCCGCTGAAAACCCCGGTCAGGATCCCTATAAGGGTGATGGCTATCTGGAACGTTGAAAGGATCCGGGCAGGCTTGCTCACATGTTCCAGCGCTATGCGCGCCCCTTTGTCACCCGACTGTGCATCCAGTTCAAGCCTGGTCTTGCGCGATGAAACCAGAGCAATCTCGGTCATCACAAAAAGGCCGTTGACAAGGAAAAGGAAGAATAAAATTATAATTTCAATTACCATACTTTTTTGTTAGTGACTTGTAAATAGTGAACAGTGACTGGTTATCGGTTACTGTATTTAGTCACCAGTCACTAGTCACTAGTCACAGCTCAAAGTTACGAATCTTTCCCTTGAATTATTCCTTACCTTTGTACTTATTGAGATTAAATACAATGAAGAAGCTATGCTGCCTGCTTGGCATACTGTTTGTTTTCAGCCTGGTTGCATATCCCCAGAGGTTGTCAAACCTCCCCGGGATCACTCCTGCAGGCAAAGGGATCGTTGTGCCTTATGTCGATAATATCGGTTACTGGAAAAGTATGGTCAGGCAGGGCTACGTTAAAACCCAGGCAACATTACCCTGGGTAGCACCCAAACCAGGCTCGCTGTTTATGAGGGCGGCCGCTTTTTCCCCTCAGGATTCCCCCGATGTGCCGGTAACCTCCAGTACCGGCCTGACCCAAAGCGAGAATTCGGTTTTTATCGATCCTGAGGATGAGGATAATGTGCTGATCTCAAACAATTCGACCGACTGGTCTTCAGGCTCGGCACGGGCCCTTTTCGGAGCCGATTCCTACAGTTCTTCCGACAACGGTCTTACCTGGGGAGGCCGCTATCTCGGGGCCGGAAAACCAAACAATGGCGACCCGTCGACAGCCATAAGCAGGGACGGAAGATGGTTTATAGGCAAGATCAACAATACCCTGGGACAGAGTGTTGCTTACAGTGATGACAAGGGTATTACTTGGAATGAAATTCTGGTCGCGGCAGGCCCTGCCAATGTTTACGGAACTCTGGATAAAAATCATTTATGGATAGACAATTCGGTTTCCAGCCCTTTCCAGGGTAATTTATATGCAGCCTGGACGAATTTCGTCACTGCATCGCCCGATACATGCCAGGTGCAGGTTTCACGAAGCATTGACGGCGGGCTTCACTGGAGTTCACCTTTAGCTGTCAGCCGAAATGCAAATGCACTGAAATTGAACCATGGCGTCAATATCGCTTCCGGGCCGGCCGGGGAAGCATACATGGCCTGGAGCATATACGACACCTGGCCAGGCGATGAAAAGGCCATAGGGTTTGTAAGGTCATTTGATGGCGGGGGCATATGGCAGCCCTCTACACGGATTATCAATAATATCAAAGGTATACGCAGCAGCATGACTTCGAAAGCCATGAGGGTAAATTCTTTCCCATCCATGGCAGTTGACCTCAGCAACGGTCCGAACCGGGGAACCCTTTATGTTGTCTGGGCCAATGTTGGAACCCCCGGGACCAATACCGGCAGCGATATCGATGTGTACCTTATTAAGTCGGCCGATAAGGGGAATACATGGTCGGTTCCTGTGAAAGTCAACCAGGATGCACCCGCCCAAGGCAAACAGCATTTTTTCCCCTGGATCTCCGTCGATGCGGTGACCGGGGGGATATGCGTGATCTATTATGATGACCGGAATGTATCCCCAACGGAAGCAGAGACCTGGGTATCCTGGTCTTACGACGGGGGGAACAGCTTTACCGATTTCAGGGTCAGCGATGTTGCATTCACCCCTGCGCCTGTGCCCGGACTGGCATTCAATTACTTTGGCGATTATATCGGCATACAGTCGCTTAATATGAAAGTGTATCCCGTATGGACCGATAACCGCCTTCCCGGAGGGCAAACAATGACCTGGACTTCCCCTTTCGACCTTGGCCCGGCCCCGGGCCAGCCCTGGATAATGTATTATTCCAGCGAATTGTCGGAAATTTCTACCGGGAACCCGGCTGTCCTTAAGTTCGGCGACTCCCTCCAGCTTAGCCTTGGGGTGAAAAACATCGGCGACCAGGCTTCAAACAACCTCATTGTCAAGGTTACTTCCCCTTCCCCCTACATTATAATGACCGATTCCGTGGAACCTTATTCCAGCATCAGCGCGGGAGGAACGGGAACCGTACCCTCGGGGTTTGCGTTTAAAGTGAATGATACCATCCCTTGTCATCAGAAAATACGTTTCAACATCAGCGTGAGCAATGCCGACACTTCCTGGGACAGCCATTTTGCCTTAGATTCCCGTGCTCCCGGACTGGAAATTGCGAACATGAGCATTCTTGATACGGCGGGGAATAATAACGGGAGCTTCGACCCGGGTGAGACGGTTGATGTAATCCTGATACTCTCCAATGCGGGGGATTATCCCTGCCCGGGAACCTTAGGCAAACTATCAACCGACTCGCCTTATCTTTCTTTGCTCAACGATTCGGTTTTTGCAGATACCATTCACCCGTCTCAGACCATGAACCTTCATTACACGGTCAGGGTGAGCGATACCGCACCTGCCTCGACCGGAACCAGGCTGAATTTTACCGCGCAAAGCGGCAGGTACATCCGCCATGCAAGTTTCTACAAACTCATAGGCGCTGTGGTGGAAGACTGGGAGACCAATACCTTTACCAAATTTCCCTGGAATTTTGCAGGGAATTCCTCCTGGGGCATCACAAATATCAAGCCGTATGAAGGCCTTTACACGGCTGTTTCCAAACCCATTGGCGATGAGCAAAGCTGCCAGATGTTAGTTACTTATACATCTTTCGCCGACGACAGTATAAGTTTCTGGTACAAAACCTCCACCGAGCAGGATTATGATTTTCTCATGTTCTTTATCGACAACACCCTTCAATCGCAATGGTCGGGAGAAACCCCCTGGACCAGGGCTGCATTCCCTGTTACGGCAGGGACACATTCTTATAAATGGATCTATCAGAAAGACCTGGCCGAAAGCGGCGGCACCGACCAGGTATGGGTCGATTATATTGTCTTCCCGGTTCCCGTATTGCCTTATGTTTCCATCGGCCCAGACCAGACTATCTGTGCAGGTTCAAGTTGTACCCTTCAGGCGACAGTCATGCATTATGATTCCCTAAGGTGGTCGGCTTCAGGTGACGGCATTTTTAACGACAGCAGGATCCCGGGACCGGTTTATACCCCCGGGAGCAGGGATGTCATTAACGGTGCAACCAGCCTAAGCCTTACAGCATACAGTAAATACGCAAGAATTACCAGGTTGAAAAAACTTACGATCGCGGGGCTCCCCGTCGCAGAGATCAGCGTTTTCCCTAAAGATACGGTCTGCCACTGGCAAACCATCACCCTCAGCGCCGATACCACCAATGTGCATTCCTACCTCTGGACCCCGGGAAATCTGACTGCTCCCACGGTAGTCATAGATACCGCCATCGCAGGGGGTACCGTAACAAGGCTTTTCCGCCTTAAAACCATGAATACCGCAGGCTGTTATAAAACCGATTCGGTATGGCTTACTTTTAAAAACTGCCTTGGAACAGGAGAGGAAAAGAGCGTTTTTTCAGTGAACCTTTACCCTAATCCTGCCCGGGATAATGTTACCCTCGATATTTTTTCCCCCATGAAGGAAAGTATCGGGATCACAATAGAAGATCTTCAACAGAAGCAGGTCTTTGAGGAAAATAATATCATTGCTTCAGGCAGGATTATAAAAACAATTAACTTTGCATATCTTCCTTCCGGGATCTATATAGTCAACATTCACAGGAAAGTTGGAACAGTTTCCGGAAAACTGGTCATCTGCAGGTAATGAAAAAGATTCTGCCGGTATTTATGCTTTTTGCAATGCTCTTTAACACTGCAGGCTATTATATTGTGTATGAGCTTGACCGCTACCTGTTAAAAAAAGAGGTCACCAGCCTGCTGGAACACGGCTGCCTCGATAATGAACTTTCGGTATTTTCAGTATACAACCCATCGGCGGATCCTGCTTTTCGCCGCGTCGACAAACATGAAATCGTTTATCACGGGAACTTATACGATGTGTCGAAGGAAATAAGAAAAGGCAAAACCGTTACATTCTACTGTATCCGCGATACAAAGGAGGAAAACCTGATTGCGGGCATGAATAGTATGCAACAGAAGAAAAAAGCGACCAATCTGCTTCAGCATCTTGTTAGCATCGCGCTGCCGGTAACAATGGAACTTGCTCATCCGCCAGCAACAACAAGAATCACTTACCCCACGGTAAGTGAAAATTTTGACGGTAACCCGTTGAGACCATTCTCTCCCCCCCCCGAAACAGCCTGACTTTTCTTTCCCTTCCGCTTTGATTTTTCGTAAAGATTACGATGATGTCATGCCATTTAGCGCAGGGATCAGTATTAATCCTGACAGGATTATCAAAAACAGTTTGCTATTTCATACTTTAAATATTTTACAATGAAAACACGTTTACTTACCGGCTTGCTCCTGTTAATTGCTTTTGCATTCCAGGGGATGGGCCAGAAAAACCTTAATGACAAAGTAATTTTCACCAGGGACACTGTGAAGCTTGACGAGGTGATGGTTAGCGCCATGCGCACCGTGACCCCGCTTAAAGAACTTCCTGCTCCCATCTCAGTTATAAACAAAGCCCAGTTGCAGGAGTTCAGCAAGACTATTGCCCCCGACGAGGCATTGCGCCTGGTTCCGGGTGTGAAAGTCGAGAACGGCACCGATGGATCAAGGGTGCATCTTTATATTCGCGGGCAGGGTATCCTTTCCGAAAGCGGGTTCAGGGGGATACAGGTACTGATCGACGGCATCCCGGTAAATGACCCGGGCGGATATTGCCCCGACCTTTATGATGTGGATTGGAGCGTAGTGAAGAATGTTGAGGTCGTACGCGGACTGGCAGCATCACTATACGGCGCTAATGCAACCGGCGGGGTGGTCAATATCATCACCGATAACGGGGGGAGCAAACCTGTAAATGCAACCCTGATGGGTTCTGCAGGTTCATACGGTTACTGGAAGATTCTTGGGCAGGTCGACGGGACCCATGACAAGATCAACTACCGCGTGTCATATTCGCATATGCAAGGCCATGGATACCGTGAACACCAGTCATTCATGGGAGATAATTTCAGTGAAAAAATCAATTGGAAACCTTCAGAGAAGATCCAGATCACACAGTTGCTGACTTATACCAATTACTTTAACCAGAATTCAGAAGGTATCAATATGTACCGGTATGAGACTTTCGGCCCCAGGGCTGCCAATACCGATGCTGTTCCTTACAACGAATTCCATGAAACCAAACGCCTCACCGGCGCCCTGATTGCTAAATTCGATATCTGCAATAACCAGGACATTACAGCGAGAGCTTTTGCCAGGATGAATAATTACAGGGAAACTTCCAACAACGGCGATGACTATAAACCCTACATCAACATGGGTGCATCAGCCCAGTACAACCTTCACCTGGGCAAAAGCAGTGTAAAAAACCTCCTGAGCCTTGGAGCAGATTACCAGACCCAGACCATTACCGAGCATATGTTTGCCGTTCCTGACGAAGGGCACAGGGACTCAACCCGGGTTGATTCCTACTGGAGCCGCGAATGTTTCGACCTCGACCAGATCCTGATCAACCAGATCATCAGGCAGAGGAGCATTGGTGTGTTCCTGATCGACAAGCTGGATATCACCCCGAAACTGCATGCCTTGTTAAACCTGCGTTACGATAATGTTTACAGCAGCCTGCAAAGTAACATCCCGGTTCCCGATTCGATCAGCCCCAATGGAAGTAAAACCTATGATAAACCGACCTACCGTTTCGGCCTTGCCTGGGATATCATCAGGCCTTTCAATGTTTTTGCCAGTTATGGTACCGGGTTCCTAACCCCTTCAAATGATGAACTTTATAACAATCCCCAGGCCTACGGTGGTTTTAACAACCTGATCAAACCTTCATCATCTCAGGGGATTGACCTTGGTATAAGGGGAGATGTGGGGAAAGTGTTACATTACGATGTCACTTTCTTTGACATCTGGTCGAATAATGAGTTCTACAGGTATGGCATAGCAAGCAGGGGAAATAACACGGCTTTCTATGGCAATATGGGAAAAAGCACCAAATGGGGGATTGAAACTTTCGTTTCCTGGTCGCCTGTTAAAAACCTGATCATTGACGCTGCTTATACCTATTCCAATTTCACTTACAATTCGGCCGACACGGCAAAAGTTCAATGGACCCATTGGATGCCAAACAGCCCGAGGAACATGCTGTATGCTGAAGTTACCTATTCTTTCCTTAAAAATTTCAGCGTCGGAATAGCAAGCCAGTGGCAGTCGAAGTATTGCATACAGGTTGACGATTCCATTTATAACAATTATACCATCGGGCAGACTTATTACCAGCCGGGCAGTGTAAGAAGTTCATGGGTGAGCGGGTATAACCTCTGGAATGTTGACCTGCATTACAAATGGAAGCTTGGGTGGCTGAGGGGCGATCTTGGTTTTTATGTCAAGAACGTGTTCGACACGAAGTATTTTGGTTTTACAGAACCCAACAATGGCGTGGATTACAATTCCTACCAGCCTGCCCCGGGCAGGGAATTCTTTGTGAACCTGCGTTTAAATCTATGAATGAAGCCCCATAGGGGCAATCTGTAAACTATAAAAAGGCCGCCGCAAGAAGTTGCGGCGGCCTTTTTTTTAAGTTTCATCAGGGGTTTTGTGCTTCCTCTTCGCAAATAGGCTCGCCCGGGAAGCTTGCTTTGGCTGAATAGTTGAACAGGGCCCTGAGTTTATCCCAGAAGTCCCCTCCCAGTACGAACAGGCTGGAGAGGAATACCAGGTCAATGAATAAATTGACATATACCCTTAACGAGGCCAGTTCCGGAAGCAGATGGGGTGCGTATGCCATCACATACGAAGGGATAAAGGGAAGGGTGAACATGAACAGCCCTATATAATAACGTTTCCTGCTGACAGGGCGGGGTTCGATGACCCGTTTGTAATGGATCTTGAGGTGCTCGATGATATAATAGTACGACACCTTTCCCATGATGCCTATGCCTAATATTTTCCACAGGGGGCCGTTGACCCAGAAAAAGCCGAGAATAAGGGCTTTTAATACATGATGGTGCAGATTATGGGTTACAAGGAGCCCGGTAGGCACCATGAAAAAAGATAAAAATATTATTGACGCGCCAAGGTAAAACCTAAGCCCGGGCTTGTGTACATATACAGCAGTATTTCCTTTAGTTTCCATTGCCACTGCAATTATAAAAAGAAAATTGCAACTCCGCCAACAGCGAGGATGGCGCCTGCAACTTCTTTTAAACTGATTTTTTCTTTATACAGTATCATAGATGGCGGAATAATGAGCACCGGCACTATAGCCATGATGGTGGAGGCAATTCCCGTATCGGCATATTTTATTGCGATAAGTGAAAACGAGACCCCGAGAAAAGGGCCGAAGAAGGCGCCAATAGAGAGGATGGCCATGGGCCTGGCCCTGGTGGTTCCCCTGAGAACGTCTTTCCATTTTCCGATAAGCGCATAGATTATTGCAAAACCCGCCGTGCCCGCCATTACCCTGATCTGGGTCGAGGCAAAGGTATCGTACCCCTGCATTCCGACCTTGCTGAGGACAAGGCCTACCGCTTGTCCTAAAGCCCCTCCGAAAGCAAGCAGAAGGCCCCAGAGCGGATAAGAAAATTTCAGCATGTTCAGGAGGCCGTTCTTTTCACCTTCACCGCTTCGCCTGAGTACAACCAATGCAATCCCGTTCATTGTCACGGCCATCCCGATCCAGCTTTGAAGGCTGAGTTTTTCACCCAGAACCATCCATGCGAACAGGGCGGTCATAGGGGGAGCCAAAGCCATGATAAGCATGGAAACCCTGGCCCCGATGAGGACGAAAGACTGGAAGAGGCAAAGGTCCCCAAAGGTAAATCCTATGAGCCCGCTCAGCGACAGCCAGAGCCAGTTATGAAGGCTGGCGTCGACGGGAAAAAGATATCCGCGGTAAAAAAAAACAAAAATGCTGAGAAAGATGAAACCAATGATCAGCCTGAGGATATTTACAACCATGGAGCCTATCTTCCGGCTTGCCGCTTCAAATGTGATCGCGGTGACGGTCCAGAAGAAGGCGGTAAGCAAGGCGGCAAATTCTCCTATATGGTGCATTTCAAAAGCTGTTATCGTCCGGCAAGCCAGTTTTCGGGGTTCTGGATCATTTTGCCTTTCCAGATCTCAAAATGCAGCTCGGTTTTTTGTTCTTCAGTATTATAATGCACCTTGCCGATAGCCTGGCGGGTGGTCACTTCCTGCCCTTCCTTTACATTCACAACATCCAGGTTTGAATATACGGTAAGGTATTCACCATGCCTCACAATGACTACATTGTTCAGGTTGGGGAACGACATCACTTTGCTTACCCTGCCGTTGAAAACGGCTTTAACCTGGGAGTTTGGTTCGGTGGTTATATCCACCCCGTTGTTTTTCACTTTGACCCTTTCAAGCACGGGATGTGCGTGCTCCCCGAAAGTGCCGGAAATGAAACCTTTTTCACAGGGCCAGGGAAGCCGCCCCCTGTTTGAGGCAAAAGAACTGGAGAGTTCCTTTTCGCGGGGGGTCATTTCATAGGTTGCGGGGCCGGAAACTATATGCCCCGCTGGCTTTTTCTCATAGCCCGTGGTTTTTTGCATCCTTTCCTCCGATGCCCTGATTTCGGTTGCGATCAGTTTTTCAATCTCATATTGCAGGCGCGCAGCGGCCTGCTGCTTGGTTTTGAGTGTAGAAACAAGCTGCTTCTCCTTGCTTGAGAGTTCTTTTACGGTTTTGGCCTTGTCCTGTTTCTCAAGGTCCAGCTTTACTTTTTCCTTTTGCTGGGTCTCAAACAATGTAAGCTTTTCCTGTTTCTTCGATTCCAGGTCTTTCCTTTGGTCATTGATGACATGGGTTGTACTTTCAATCCGTTCGGCCTGCCTGCGCCGGTATTCCGAATATTGCTGGTAGTACCTGATCCTTTGCCAGGCCTGGTTGAAGTCCTTCGCCGAGAATATGAACATCAGCTTGTTCCTGCCGTTCATGGTACGGTAAGCCTGGTAAATCATCCGGGCATAATCAGTTTTAAGGGCTTTGAGCTGTTTCGACATCCGGTCGAGCTCTACATTCTCTACCTGGATATTCATGTCGATCTGTCCCAGTTCCTTGTTGATCGTGGCAATCAGGGCCTCCCTGACGCGTATCCTCTGGTTCAGGATCTTAAGTTTCTCCATCGAAACCTGCTTCGAGGCCTTAGTCTTTTCCAGCAATTCGGTGGTATACCGGATCTCGTCTTCCAGCTGTTTCTTGGTCTTCTGAAGTTTTTCCTTGTCGACCTGGGCGTAAGCTGCAATTGCCAATAAAAACACCAGGACCAGGTGTAAACTGATGAATGCTGATTTCCGGCCCTGCACTTTCCTAAACATCCCTAATGCTGTGGTTATTTGACCTGTGTATATCCTGTAGGTATCTTAAAGGGGAACTGCAATGGAACATCAACGGTAATTTTCGAAAAAGAAGCTTTCACCTTAATTGTATTATCCGCCCAGATGGTAACGTCCAGGGCTTTTGGGAAAAGCTGCCCGTCGATATTCTCAAAGTTCCCATAGCTGGCCTCAAGCTTGATCTTTTCATTTGATATTTCCTTGACATCCGCTTCGGTGATCTTGAACGTTTCCGAATCGAGCCAGATATTCTGGATGAAAGCCCTCACATTTTCCTCGCTGTTCCTGACATATTTCTTAAGTTTCATCCTCGCAGCCGTTGAAAGCTTATAATTGTTGTTGTCGATTGTGACCCTGAATTTTCCGTCTTCATAAAATTTAAGGTCATTCCCGAGAAGGTATGCCTGCAGGATGTCAAAATCGATATTGGTGTTCAAAAAGCGGTTCACCGACTCATAATTTCCAATGAAAAACGTATTGTTAAGTTTGTTTATCATTTTAACCGAATCCTGGGTGATGATGAGGCGCATGGCTTCTATGCCGAGGCCGGGGGTCAGCGAAAGCCATATCGCGCTGTCATTCTTGATCCTGATCTGTCCGTTGAAGGAGGTGCTTTTCTTCTTGTTTTTGTATTCGGCCGAGAATTTACCCATGAAGTATGTGTATTTCAACTCATGCTCCTTAAGTTTTTTAAACAGGTAATCGGCTCCTTCTTCCCTGATCGGTGCCTTAATAGCCTTCCTGGCAGGGCTGCAGGAAACAGCAAACATTACCATCAGGGCGGTGATGCCTGAAAAAAATAACCTCCCGCACCTATTATTCTTTCCCATTATGTTCAATTAATTTTTTTTCGCTGATCTTTTTATTCAGAAATTCGGATCCTTCCCCCTTTGTTTTAGCCTTATTCCAGTATTCCAGGGCTTTCTCGGGTTCTCCGAGCTTATACAGCACATCGCCGTAATGTTCGAGGACCTCGCTGCTTACGTTTGCTTTATCTTCCAGGGCTTTCCCGATCCAATTTTTGGCATCTTTTGTTTTTCCCAGTTTATACAGGACCCAGCCATAGGTATCTTCAAAGGAGGAATTGGCCGTATCGAGTTCAACGGCTTTTTTGGCCATTTTCTCAGCCCTTTCCAGGTCTGATCCCCTGACTGAAAGGTAATATGCGAAATTATTAAGGACGTAGGGATTGTTGTCTTTTGCCTTTAATGATTTCTCATACGCCTTGTCAGATTCTTCAGGATTCTTCATGGAATGCCAGGCATCTCCCAGGTACATGTAAAACTGGGCGAGAAGGTCATCATTGTTTACCACCAGTCTCACTCCGTAGTCGAGGACTTTAATTCCATCCTCATATTTCTTCATCTGAACTGCTCCCAGCCCCGTGAACAGGTACACTACGCTCTGGTCGGGAAAAAGTTCAATGGCTTTTTTACCATGATCATACAGGGCCTGGTATTCGCTTAACTGGAGTTCAAGGCGGAGAAGCTCTTCCCATACAACATACTTGCTCGAATCAAGGCTGATAACCTTTAAAAAGGCATCCCTTGCTTCCGCATACTTTTTATCCTGTGAAAGCAGGTCACCGTAAATCGACCACGCCTTAGGATTATCGGAATGCGTCCTTATCATGATGCGCGAAAGTTCAAAAGCCTGTTCCTTAAGCTGATCGTAGATCTGGTTGATGGTGTAAAAAGAGAGCAAAATAGTCACCTTGGTATCCACATCAAGGTTTGGGTTTGCGAAGCCCAGTTTAAGTTCTTCAAATGCTTTTTCCTTATTCCCCGTTTTGCGGTAATAATCGGCCATCGACATATGGATATACGGATTGTTCGGGTCTTTCTCGGCAACCCGCTTATAGAGCTCAAGGGCTTTAGCCTGCTGGTTGTTGCCCATGTAAAATTCAGCCAGCATGGAAAGATAGCGCGGTTCATCGGGAAAAGCGTTTATCAGGCCCTGCAGCTCCGCTTCAGCTTTTGCAATATTCCCGAGGTGAAGGTAGATTTTCTCTTTCTGAAGCGAGATCTCCTCATTTTCCCCGGCCTTTTCTTCAATCACGTCGTATGTTTCAGCGGCTTTTTTTTCTTCTCCCACATTGAGGTAAAGTGCCGCAAGCTCAAAATAATAATCCAGTTCCGCAGGGTATTTTTTTACCAGGTTCTCATAAATGCCCACTGCTTCTTTATCCTTTTTGATCTGCTGGCATACCTCGGCAAGAAAGATCTGGAAGTATTTATTTTCAGGATCAAGGCTGATGGCATCCTTCAGAAGGTCGTATGCTTCTTCGTATTTCTCACTGGCCGCAAGCAGCCTGGCGAGTTCAAATTTTCCCGTTGCATCTTCGGGGTAATGCTGTACATAGGATGTGAACAACTGCAAAGCTTTATCGGTATTCCCAAGCAAAGCTTCCTTCTTGGCATCAAGAAGGAGGGCTGTATTTTCATTATCGGCAAGGGATTTGTTGCCTGAATGCTTTCTCCCGTGTTTTATCCTGCCTGAATCAGGTTCTTCGCTGCGGATCGTCAACGGTGGGCTGGCGACGGCGCCGAGGCAGGCCAGGAGAAAAATATACGCTATTATAATTTTTTTAAGCTTCATTTCTTTTATTAATTCAACCACTTGTTGTTTGGTTACTGGTGGTTATTCCCTGCTCCCTGCTCCCTGCTCCCTGCTCCCAGTTCCCCGTTCCCTGTTCCCCGTTCCCCGTTCCCTGCTCCCTGTTCCCCGTTCCCCGTTCCCTGTTCCCCGTTCACTTCTCCCCCGTATGCCCAAATCCCCCGGCCCCCCTGCTTGTTTCTTCCAGTTTATCCACCTGCGTCCATTCAGCCTGCTGGTGAGCTGCAATGATCATTTGTGCAATCCTGTCACCGTCCTTAACCACGAAATCCTCATTAGATAAGTTAATGAGAATGACTTTGATCTCACCCCTGTAATCGGCATCTATCGTGCCCGGGGTATTCAGTACAGTAACGCCTTTTTTAATGGCCAGGCCGCTGCGGGGCCTTACCTGGGCTTCAAACCCCAGCGGGAGTTCAATGAATAATCCTGTAGGGACCAATGCTCTTTCGAGGGGTTTCAGAACCATATCGCCGGCGATAAAAGCCCTGAGGTCCATGCCTGCTGAAGCCATGGTTTCATAAGCCGGCAAAGGATGGTGGGAATTGTTTACTATCCTGATTCTCATAGGGAATTTTGAGGTGCAAAGGTAATAAAAATCTCAATCGGGGGCCTTGGAAAGGCGGGGCTTTTCGACCAGGAAAGCAGTAAGCAGGAAAACCATAAGCAATCCGGTATGAAACAGGATGCGGAATACGGGATGCGGAATGCGGAGATAGAAGCTGATTATGTAAAGAAGCAGTGCCAGCCCTGTGTAGCCAATGGCTTTCCCGATTCTGTAAGGAACCGGGTAATATTTTTGTCCGAGCAGGTAAGCGATCAGCATCATTGACCCGTAGCAGATAAACGTAGCCCAGGCCGAACCAACATACCCGTGAATGAAATGGTCGGGGCTGAGAGGGATCCACCAGAAGTTCAAAGCCAGTGTGATACCAGCTCCTATAAGGGAAAGCCAGGCGCCCCAAATCGTTTTCCCGGTAAGCTTGTACCAGATGGAAAGATTGTAATAGATTCCTAAAAAGATGTTGGCAAACATCAGAACGGGGATGACAGCCTTGCCTTCCCTGAAATCTTTTCCAATAAGGCGGATGAAGATATCGTCGAGATACAACATGGTGACCAGGAATACCGTGGAGATTGCGATGATGAAATAATCCATGATACGGGCATAGGTCAGCCTGGCATCCTTCTCCCTGGCATGGGCAAAAAAGAAGGGCTCTGCGGCAAAACGGTATGCCTGCACGAATAAGGTGATCAGAATGGATATCTTGTAACAGGCGCTGTAAATCCCAACCTGTGCCTCTGTGAGTTCCCGCGAATACGGAAGCAGATATCTTAGCATGAGCCGGTCGAAAGTTTCATTAACCATCCCGGCAAGTCCAGCAAACAGTAATGGGAAAGCATAAAACAACATTCGTTTCCATAATTCCTTATGCATCTTCCATTTCATGTTCAGCAACATGGGCAATAGTAAGGCAAGGGTAATTATGCTGGCTGCAAGGTTGGCGATGAAGACATATTCTATACCCCAGTCGGGGCGGTAAACCAGGCCCAATACCCCCTGAATGGGGGGATAATGCTGCCATGCATACGGACAGGCGACAATGAAGAACAGGGTCAGTCCTATATTTGTAAAAATGTTGACCATTTTCAAAGTCGCGAACCTTGCGGCTTTATTTTGGGAGCGCAGCCTTGCAAAGGGGATGGCAACGAGAGCATCGAGACCGAGGATCCAGGCAAACCATATAACGTATTTTGCCTGCAGGGGATAATCTATCCATCCTGCAATGGTCCCTGAAAATACGCTGGCCAGGAAAATGAAAGAACCGGAAGTAAGCAGGAGTGAAATCATCCCGGTGCTGAAGACGCTGTCTTTATCCTCTTCTTTTTCACTGAAACGGAAAAATGCAGTTTCCATCCCATAGGTCAGTACCACCATCAGGAAAGAGGCATAGGAATAAAACACACTGATAGTGCCGTACTCGGCCTTTGAGAAAATCCTCGTAAGCAGTATGACCAGGAGGTACTGCAGGAACCGTCCCAGGATGGTAGGGATCCCGTAAACGGCAGTTTGTGAGGCAAGGCGCTTGATTGACGACATTCGTTGGTGAATGGTGACTGGTGACTAGTGAAAGTGAATGATAACTATTCACTGTTCACTGTTCACTGTTCACTGTTTAAGTAAGTGTTCAAAATTAATCATATTTTTGGGCTGATAAAGAAACGATGCCAAAGTCAAAATATTACGTCGTCTGGAACGGACGGAACCCGGGGATCTACGAGGGTTGGGACAAATGCAGGGAGCAGGTGGCCGGCTTTAACGGTGCAAAGTACAAGGGATTCCCCACGAAAGACCTTGCCCTTAGTGCATTCAGCGACGATCCCCGTAAGTATATGGAGAAAGGGCTTCAGTCCCCTAAGAAAATACTCTGCAGCAATCCCCTGGTAGGCGAACCTGTTGCCGACAGCATCTGCGTAGATGCAGCCTGCAGCGGGAACCCGGGTGTGCTTGAATACCGTGGCGTTGATACAGCTTCAGGCGCCGAACTTTTCAGGGTAGGTCCTTTCCCTGAAGGAACCGTAAACATTGGAGAATTCCTTGCAGTGGTCCATGCCCTGGCCTACCTGAAACAAAGGGATTCCGACTGGCCTGTTTATTCCGATTCCCGCACAGCAATTGCATGGCTCAGGAAACGTGCAATCAATACGAAACTTGAAGTTTCGGATAAAAACCGGGAGCTTTTCAAACTTGTGGAACGCGCCCTGAACTGGCTCAGGAACAACACCTGGAAGAACCAGGTTAAAAAATGGGAAACTGAATACTGGGGCGAGATCCCTGCCGATTTCGGGAGGAAATAAAGATTTTTCCGGTTTATAATTCAAGTCCGTTTTTTTAACTACCTTTGAAGATAGTCCGGTAAGTATCCCTCTTTTACCTTTGCCTTCTCAATGTCCAGTGCTGATGACATCTTAGATTCCGAGATCCTGCGCCAAAGGGCGGAAGATCTGCTGAACAATAAGTTAACAAAAACGGTTTCGCCGCTCTCTGAAGCCGATATCCTTAAACTTGTTCACGAACTGGAGGTGCACCAGATTGAACTGGAATTACAAAATGATGAGCTCCAGGTAGCAAAAATATCCGCCCAGCGTGCAGCCGAAAATTATATTGACATGTTTGACTTTGCCCCTGAGAGTTATCTGATCCTTTCAGAACAGGGAAGGATCAGGGCGATCAACCTGCAAGGGGCTAAGATGCTTGGCAAAGAGCGTTTGTATTTACAGGGGGCCTCTCTCGTTTCACATCTTGCAACTGAAAGTATGTTGATCTTTAACAACTTCCTTGCAAATGCATTTAAAAGCAACATAAAAGAAACATGCGAAGTCATCCTGTTAAGCGAAGGCCATAAAGTCAGAGTCAGGCTTTCAGGCGTCGTCAAGGCACATAATGATCAATGCCATCTGATTATGATGGAGATTCCTACCGGTTTCGAAAGGAAGTGATTACGGGATAGCGGGATTGCTGGATAGCTGGATATTTTAGACGGGATAGAAGGCATCGGGGATGTGGCGGATCTCGGTACCATGCTCATCCGCAATTACAGAAATGACATCAAACCTTATCTCCCCTTTAATTGCCCTGAGTTTCACATAGGCATTGGCAGCCCTGATCAGGAGTTTTTGCTTTGAAGGTGTAACCCATTGCTCAGGTTCACCGAAATAATTTGTATTCCTGGTTTTAACTTCAACGATCACGAGTGTTTTCCCGTCAAAGGCAACAATGTCGAGCTCGGCTTTTCCTGCCCTGAAATTCCTTGCCAGGATTTTATACCCTTTTGAAAGCAGGTATTCTGCTGCAAGGTCCTCACCCTTTTTACCGAGGTCATAGGACTTCGACATTGTTTTTGTTCATTTGGCCCGGATGCTATATATCTAGCTATCCAGTTATCCAGCAATCCAGCTATCCAGTTATCCAGCAATCCAGCTATCCAGTTATCCAGCAATCCAGCTATCCAGTAATCCAGCAATCCAGCTATCCAGCTAAAACCCCAGCGCCACCTCCTCATCCACTATCAGTTTCACCCGCCGGCCGAGGATCATGGCTACATTTTCAGGCCCGTGGCCTGCCGGGAAATCAAAACAAACCGGGTATTTGTACTCCTTAACGGCTTCGTAAATGATCTGATTGGCGGTTTTGCCATAGGGGACGGTATTGTCTTTCATATCCTGCATGCTGCCGACGACAACGCCTTTGAGATCCCTTAGCATTCCGGCACGCTTCAGGCTCATCATCATACGGTCTACATGATAGAGATATTCGTCGAGGTCTTCTATAAACAGGATCTTCCCCTTTGTGTCGATCTGGGAATGAGATCCCATAAGGCTGTATAATATCGAGAGGTTCCCTCCTGCAAGGATCCCTTCGGAAGCGCCTGTACGGTCATGGGGGCCAAGCCTTTTGGCATAGATGATCTCTTCGCCGAACAAGGCCTTTCTCAGTGTTTCAACTGAAGTTGCCCCAAGCCTGTTTTCAGGCATATTCACAGGCATGGTCGCATGCAGGGTTTCAACTCCGAAATGACGGTGAATATGCGAATGCAGCACCGTCATATCACTGTATCCTACAATCCATTTAGGGTACCTCAGGAATTTCGTAAAATCAAGTTTATCGATGATCCTCACCGTGCCGTACCCTCCCCTGGCGCAGATTACAGCCCTGATCGAAACATCATCGAGCATGGTCTGCAAATCCTTCTGCCTCTGCGCATCGCTGCCCGCAAACTGGTTTTCAATATTGAAAACATAGGATCCCAATATAACTTCAAGCCCCCATTTCTGGAATAATTTCATTGATGGATGGACTTCTTCGAAAGAGATAGCCCTCCCCGGTGCAACAATTGCGATCCTGTCGCCTCTCTTGAGGTATGGTGGCTGAATCATATGCACAAATGTAAAAAATTGATTCGTATCTTTGCTTCTTGTTTTACTGATTATGGAAAGACCGGAGTATAAACGCTATACTGTAACTTCTGCGCTTCCTTACGCCAACGGGCCCATTCACATTGGCCACCTGGCCGGGGTTTATGTCCCTGCGGATATTTTTGTTCGTTTTCTGCGGATGAACGGTGAGGATGTGATCTTTATCGGGGGGTCCGATGAACACGGGGTGCCTATCACGATCAAAGCATTGCAGCAGGGAGTGTCTCCCCAGCAGATCGTGGATAAATACCACGGCATAATTAAAAAATCGTTTGAGGAATTCGGAATTTCTTTCGATATCTACTCCCGCACTTCCAATCCCATGCACCATGAGACCGCATCGGCATTCTTCAGAAAGATGTACGATGCAGGGCAGTTTATAGAAAAGGTCTCGCAGCAATATTACGACGAAGCCAGCGGTCATTTTCTTGCCGACCGTTATATCACCGGCACCTGTCCTAACTGCGGGTTCGAAAAAGCTTACGGGGACCAGTGCGAGAAATGCGGATCATCGTTAAATGCCACCGACCTCATCAACCCGAAATCGGTGCTCAGCGGCAACCAGCCGGTGATGCGCGAAACCAGGCATTGGTTCCTGCCCCTCGATCAGTATGAACCCTGGCTCAGGGAATGGATACTTGTAGGGCATAAGGATGACTGGAGAACGAATGTTTACGGGCAGTGCAAATCATGGATAGAACAGGGGCTACAGCCCCGTGCCGTGACCCGCGACCTCGACTGGGGGGTGAAAGTCCCGGTGGAAGGTGCGGAAGGCAAGGTTTTATATGTTTGGTTTGACGCCCCTATAGGATACATTTCTGCAACCCGCGAACTGAGGTCCGACTGGGAAAAATACTGGAAAGACCCTGAGACCAGGCTGGTGCATTTTATCGGGAAAGACAATATCGTATTCCATTGCATCATTTTCCCGGCCATGCTTAAAGCCGAAGGAACATATATCCTTCCCGACAATGTGCCGGCCAACGAGTTCCTGAACCTTGAAGGCGACAAGATTTCCACATCAAGGAACTGGGCGATATGGCTTCATGAATACCTTGAAGAATTCCCCGGCAAACAGGATGTTCTGCGTTATGTGCTCACTTCAAATGCACCTGAGACCAAGGACAATGATTTTACCTGGAAAGATTTCCAGGCGAAGAATAATAATGAACTGGTTGCCATTCTCGGGAATTTCGTCAACCGCACCATCGTTTTGACTCATAAATATTTCGACGGAAAGGTTCCCTCGCCAGGGGAGTTTACCCTGGCTGACCTGGCAGCTTTTGCTGAAATGAAGCTCTTTCCTTCCAGGATAGCGGCCAGCCTGTATTCTTACCGCTTCCGTGAAGCCCTGGCCGAAATGATGAACCTGGCAAGGCTTGGGAATAAGTACCTTACCGATAACGAGCCCTGGAAACTGTATCCGGCAGAAAAGGAAAGGGTTGCAACAATTCTTAATGTTTCTCTCCAGATCTGTGCAGAGTTATCTATTGTGGCCGAACCCTTCCTGCCGTTTTCGGCCGCAAAGATCAGGCAAACACTCAACCTGGGATCCTACAGCTGGAAGGATGCCTTGCTTTGTAACTGGCTGGTGCCCGGGCAGAAAATAAATCCGCCCGCATTATTATTTGATAAAATTGACGACGAGATCATTCAGAAACAGGTTCAGAAACTTATGGACACCAAAGCAGCCAATGAAGCAGCCCAGGCTGTAACCAGCCTTAAACCTGCAAAGCCCGAAATCGTTTATGATGATTTTACTAAAATGGATATACGGGTGGGAACCATCCTCGAAGCTGAAAAAGTTCCCAAAACCGATAAGCTGTTAAAGCTGAAAATTGATACAGGTATTGACCAGCGTACCGTGGTATCGGGTATTGCGGCATATTTCAAGCCTGAAGATATTATTGGCAGAAGGGTCAGCATCCTTGTTAACCTTGCCCCCCGCAAACTCAAAGGTATTGATTCCCAGGGGATGATACTGATGGCCGAAAACCCTGATGGTACTTTATTTTTTGTTACTCCGGATGTGGGAACCCAAAACGGAGGCGATATTAAATAATACAAGCCATGGCACGCATTCTGTTCATTGACGACGACCCTTCATTTGCCGAGGAGATGAAATTCCTGCTGCAGGAAAACGGTTATGAAGTGATTACGGCTAATGACGGCGAACTGGCTTTAAATATCCTGAAAGAGCAGGAGTTCGACCTGGTTATCACTGACCTCCTACTTATTAAAACCCATGGAATGGAAGTTATCCTTCACATGCGGGAATTTTATCCGAAGGTGAAAATCATTACGATTTCGGGAGGAGGCTGGGCTTCATCACGGCTTCACCTTGATGCCGCCAGGCTGATTGGTTCCGACAGCTGCCTTGCAAAACCTTTCCAAATCAGCGAGCTCATTGGCGAGATAAAGAGGCTGCTTGCCTGATCAGTTTTGACCTGGCCAGGAAATCTGTATTGTTGTACCCTTGCCAACCTGGCTGTCAATTTTCATACTGCCATTGAAGAGTTCAGTAATTCTTTTTGAGATAATAAGACCAAGCCCGAACCCCTGCTGTTCCATAAGCATCCTGTCAAATTGCATGAAGGCTCCTATCTTCTTTAAATCCTCTTCTTTAATTCCGCAGCCCTTATCTTCAAATATCATGTGGAACATATCTTCGGAACAATAACAACTTATTTTTACAGGAGTGCCGGGGGACGAAAATTTAAATGCATTGCCGGCAATTTCTTCCACCACCTTTGTGAATTCCAGCTCCGCAATAAACACAGAACATTGCCGGCAATCAAGTATAAGATCCCCTGACCGTAAAGAATCATCAGCCATCTTGGTACTTACCCTGGTTATGATCTCCATCGGTTCCTGAAGTTCAAACCTGCGGGAAAGTCCCGTCTTTTTCAGCTCGAGCTGTGCATAAAGGAGATAATTCTGAATCAGCCTGTGCAGCCTCAATGCACTGGTATAAATGCGGTTGCCGATTTCGGGCAGTTCCTCCGGCGTAAATGAGTCGGGGTAATTCTTCAGCAGCTGCCCGAATCCAAGCATGCCGTTCAAAGGTGTGTTGAGTTCATGAGGGAGGCTTGTTATGAGGTTGATCCTGAGCTCCTGGAGTGCAGACTGGGACCTCTCGGTAAGCAAATCGATTTTTTCAAGCCGGGCATGCACTGCGTTCATCAATTCGTCATGCGTAAAAGGCTTTGTAATATAATCATCAGCCCCCTGGTCCATGCCGGCCCTGACCTGGACCCGCTCGGAGAGTGCAGTCATAAAAATAAACGGTATCATGGAAGTCTTGATGTCATGGCGTAATGCCTCCAGAACGGCATTTCCGTCCATTTCAGGCATCATGATATCGCAAAGGATCAGGTCGGGAAAATGTTTGACTGCCAGATCCACTCCTTCTTTCCCGTTGGAAGCTGTGTAGGTTATATATCCTTCAAATTCGAACCAGTCTTTGACTTCTTCGCGAAGCATCTCCTGGTCTTCGATAATCAGTATTTTTTTCATACGCATTGACCTTACTTTATTTTAAGTATACATGGCAATTTTATTGTAAACAGTGAGCCCTCGTTGATATTGCTAGAAACCTGTATCGTTCCTCCGTGACGATGAACCGATTCCTGCACTATATTCAGGCCCAGGCCGGTGCCGGCTACCGTACCTGAATTTGATGCCCTGAAGAATGGAGTAAAAAGATGTTTAAGGTCTTTTTCGGGTATACCTATTCCCTGGTCCTTTACCTCAAGGATAAGTAAATCCTTTTCGAGCTTCAAATCAACGTTGATGGTTTTATCGGGTTCGGAATATTTAATTGCATTGGATATCAGATTGTTGACAACCAGGTAAATATTCTTTTTATCAAGATAAACTTCAATTTTATCAGGAACTGAATGGAATTCCAGATGGCTGTCGCGGCCTGAATGGATCCTGAATTCTTCAATTGTTTCAAGTATCATGGCAGAGAGGTCAAACAGTTCAGGTTCAAGTTCCCGTTCTTTAATCTGGAGTTTTGAAAGATTAAGAACTTCCTCAATGATCCTGTTCAGGTTTCCTACCTGGTCTTTGATCTTCGTGATCCTTTCGTCAACCTGTGTTTCCGTCATTTTTTTACGGTAGTTGAATAGCGATTCACTGGTAGCTAGAATAGTAGCCAGGGGTGTACGGAATTCATGGGAAGCTACCGAGATAAATTTTGATTTCAGCTGGTTCATTTCCTTTTCTTTTTCCATTCCCTGCCTGAGCATAACTTCATATTTCTTCCTGTCGGATATGTCGGTATGGGTTCCTATCATCCGAAGCGGCTTTCCATTGGAATCGCGGTTTACTACCTTTCCCTTGTCGAGTATCCATTTATATATGCCGTCCTTGCATAAAATACGATGTTCATTCCTGTAGATCTCCGATTCCCCGTTAAGATGTTTCTGAAGATCGGAATTGAATTGTTCAAGATCATCGGGATGGGTCCGCTCATTATTTTCAATTTTAATTATCCCGCGCATTTCATTAGCCTGGTAACCAAGGATGCGTTTCCATTGATTGGAAACAATAAAATTATTTGTTATGATATCCCAATCCCAGACACCCTCTTCGGAGCCTTCCAAAGCAAAATTCCAGCGTGCCTCACTTTCCCTGAGGTCCTTTTCCGGTTTTTTCTTTTCGGTAATATCGATTTTAATTGCAATAAAGGAAGATATATTATTTGCATAGTCCATAACCGGTGTAATGGTAAGCTCTTCAGGGAAAAGCGATCCGTCTTTTCTTTTGTTCATAAGCTCGCCGCTCCAAACTTTCCCGCTTTTGATTTTTGCCCAGAGCTCCTTGTAGAAATCTTCAGTCTGGATTCCCGATTTCACAAGTTGCCCGGGGGTCTGGCCGATAATTTCATCATATGAGTATCCTGATTGTCGTAAAAAGCTGGTATTCGACCAGGTGATCCGGCCTTCGGGGTCGGTTATAATGATAGGGATCGCGAAGGATTCAAAAGCCGCACTTTGCATTTTCAGGGCGGCTTCGGCTTTCATACGTTCGCTTATATCACGTGAGATCCCGAAAAGTACATCCTCATCGTCCCATTTTCCCATAACAACCCTGGTTTCAACAGGAATGCGGGTTCCGTCTTTCGTGATCAAAGGAACAGGGCAAAATAAGGCCCGGCCGGCAAGCATCTCGCCAACAATAAAACCGGCTTCTTCCCTTCTTTCAGGAGGGTGGACCTGGAGTACATTCACTCCAAGAAGTTCGTCGGCCTTGTATCCAAGGCGATTATTCACAACAGGATTGGTCCTGATTATATTCCCTCCTGCATCAAGGATGAACATGAAATCATCCAGGGTGTCAAACAAGGCCTGGAAGTTTTGCTTGCTTCTCAACAGCATGGTTTCAGCCTGGATCCTGGAGATTGTTCCGCCAATCTGTAATCCAAGGCTTTCAACTGAATAGCGAACGTTTTTGAACAGGTCATCGGCCGATCTTGATCCGAGATTGATACAACCCAGGATTTCACCTTCATGCTCGATGCTCAAAATAGCAAGTGAGAGGATGCCTTCCCTCGAATCCAATGTATCGCCAGGAAGATTTTCCACGGAATAATTAATATACCGGGCTCCCCGGCCTTTTACTATTTTAGCCTGAATACTATCGGCTTCATAATGCGATCTTTGTGACACGAATTCATCTGATAATCCCCGGTGGGCAACCAGGTTAAGGCTCCCTGTCACAGGATCCAGAAAATAAATCCCGCCGCAATCCACACCTTCAATCTGCATTAATGCCTCCATTGAAATCGACAGTGCCTCGTCCATATCAATCATCGTGCTGTGCTTTGCAGCCAGGTCACGTTGTATGCTGATAAATTGTTCAGCTGTTTTTCTCTGGGTAATATCTTCAAATATGTACAGCCTTCCGTAATACTCGTTTTTCTCTCCTCTGATCTGGGTTGAAAAGCGGCGTATTATCCTTCCGTCTTTGAAAGGGATCTCATCCTCAACCACCACTTCATTGAACTCGTCCTGCAGGGGTTCGCAGGATGCCGCAAATGCAGGTATGTCTTTAAGTACCGGTAGGCAATCGGGGATGATCCCGTTATTTGTGAGTTCACCCTTTTTCATCCTTTCTTCAAGATGGGTAATACCCCAGATCTCGCAAAACTGATGATTAAAGTATAGTATTGCATCCGTGCGGTTATCAACAACAAAGAAGGCCAGGGGGGAGGTCGATGTCATTTTCTGCAGCAGGGATTCGTTCCATTCAAGGGCCCGCTCGGCAGTTTTACGCTGTGAAATGTCCCTGATTATAGCAAGAGCTTCATTTTCAGAAGTTGAAATGATACGGCATTCATACCATTTCGATTCATTATTAATCTCCAGCCCGTATTCGAAAGAAGCGATATCCATGCTTGTAAATGCTTCCTCAATGGCCTTTGCAACTGATTCCAGGATATGCGGGGGCAATACGTCTTTAATGTTTTTTCCAAGGAACTGCTCCTCAGGCATTAGCAGATCGGTTCTTGACCCACTCTGTGACCCCAGCAGTATGCCTTCACGGTTCAGACGGAAGAGAAGATCAGGCACCGCCTTAAGAATTGCCTGTAGTTCACTGGTTCTTTCCCTGACAAGTTTCTCAAGGCCCGTTGAATATTGTTGCAAACGGCGGTTGAGCTCCCTCCTGTTCAGGTTTAGTGATATAAGCGATGCAATATCCTCCACGATTTGAATGTGGACAGGAGAAAATACGGTTGATTCCTTTTTCAGGATAATCAGTAGCCCTGATACAATAGTGTCAAGCAATATAGGCACAGCTATTGAACTGTGAAATCCTCTCTCGCTGATCAAGCGGTTAATTCCTGAATCTGCATTTTCCCCGCTGATTATGCGTACATCCGTCCCGCCCTGAATAAATGTATCCATGTCAAACAAATTCAACGGGAACTTTCGATTCTCTATTTTAGAAAACTTGCCATTCCGTAAACGGGATTCAAAAACAGCTTCGTTATTAGGATAATCAAATGTCATTAATAAGATATCATCACAGGGTATCATACCTGTGATCCCCAACATTGCAATCTCATCAACATCACTCACTTTTAAATTCGACTGTATTATAGCTTTGTCGATTTTCCTGAGTATTTCAAGCCTTTGGTTTGCTTTCCTGATCTCATTAAGGTTTTCCCTGATAGGCGTGATATCCTCGAAAGTTGTAAAGACCTGGTATGGAGTTTTCTCGCCCTGCCTGAACATAGCTTTGGCGCTGACATTGATCCATGTGTATTTGTTAAACCTGGGATTGAAGACCCCCATGACCGCGGTACTCTCTTTCCCTGTTTTCAATGCAAGCATTGCAGGATGGGTATCACCAGGGAACTCCGACCCGTCCTCATGAATTGTATTCCACACCGGATCTGCCGAAGTTCGACCGTTTATCTTGTCATGACTTAACCCCAGCATACGTTCGGCAGCCGGGTTAGCAAGGAAAATATTTCCTGTGGCATCCTGGTATACTACCCCCTGGGCCATAGTTGTGAAAAGGGTCCTATAATGCTCTTCGCTTTTTTTCAGTAACTCTTCTGATTTTTTCCGTTCGTCTTCAACAAACTTCCTTTCTGAAATATCACGGATGATCCCTATTGCATGGTTTGCTCCCCTGAATTTCATCAGTGAAAGGGAAAGTTCGATCGGAAACTTCTCCCCGCTTTTTCTTTTTGCAGTAAGCTCGATTGTTTTACCGATCGCATTCCCGCAACCCGAATTGATAAATCCGGTTACTCCCCTTGTAGCTGCTTCCAGGTATTCAGGCGGTGCGATTAATTCATGAACATTCTTTCCCAGAACTTCTTCACTGGGAAAACCGAATAGCCGTTCAGCTGATGGATTCCAGAAAACTACTTTTCCATATTCATCAATAGAGATGATTGCATCCTGCGCTGTATTGGTTATGGCCCTGAATTTTTCCTCGCTTTCGGTAAGCAGGTTCTCTGCTTCCTTGCGTTGGGTGATGTCACGGCTCACACCCACAAACCCAAGCAGCTCTTTCCTGTCACTAAAGATCAGTGAAAAAGAGTTCTCGATCCATATCAGGCTGCCATCCTTTTTTATTGTTTCAAGCTGTATTACCCTGGCCCTGCTTGGATCGGCAAAACTGTTTGATTGAACACGGTTTATTATCGATTCCATCCCTTTGCCGGCAGTTTCCCGGGATGTTTGAGTTAAGATTGAATTGAATGATTTTCCGGTTATCTCCTGTACTTCATAACCCAGAACTCTTGTAACCGAAAAACTGACATACTCAAAAACCATATTCTCATCGGCAAGCCAGATTATATCCTGGGTATTCTCTGCTATGATAGACAGGTGTTTTTCAGCTTTCTGCCTCTCCTCTTCCGCCTTTTTCTTTTCCGTAATATCCCTTACAAGGCTTATCATTCCACGCTGGTTTTCGAATCGGAACAGGCTGGCATGGATTTCAACGGGAATCAGCTTCCCGTTTTTGGCCCGTTGCAGGCTTTCAAAAATAACCGATTCCCCTTCAGTCAGTTTTTTATGAACTCCCCTGATATCCTCTTCCTCAATCCGTCCCCCTATATCTTCAATCGACATCTCCATGAATTCCTCCCTGGTATAGCCAAGCATCTTGCAGGAAACTTCATTAATCTCGATAAAATTGCCAAATGTTCCGTCCCCCTTAAGCACATTTACATACAATGCGTCTTTGATTGCTTTAAAGAGATCGGAGTATTGCACTTTTGGTAATGACCCAACTCCATGAGAATCTTTCGCGAGCTTCAGTACCTTGAAGACTATCATCAGGGAAGCAATTTCGGGATCATTGATCTGGTTGATGATGCTGGCTTCAAGCCACAGCCAGTTATGCAGTGAATCCCTTCCGCGAACATGGCATACTTCCTGGGAATCAGGTTCCGACATGACCCACTCCAGTGATCTCCTGATCACGGGTAAATCGAGGGGATGAATGAAAAAATGAAAATCTTTTCCTGTAAATTCATCCAGGGAGTATCCCATCAATGAAATAACCGTTGGTGAAACCGAGAGCATCTGCTCATCCCTGTTCAGGGTTATAATAAATTCAGCATTATACCTGGCCCACCATTGTAATTCAGGGTTTTGTAAATTGCTGAAAAGACCCTGCAGGGCCTTGTTTTCTTTCTTCAGAGTTTCGATTTCCTCCAGCAAGGCTGTTTTACTTTGTCTCATAGCCAAAAAGCATTTAACAAAAGATGCAAAATATCATAATGTAAATGTAGTCAGGGCCCGTGTTTGGCATTGTATGATACTGAATAATTAAAGTGTAGTGATTAATGATCCTGATGTTGTAATTGTTTCCCTTACATCTTATTATTATAATGCTCATTAGGCAGTCCTTATGATATAAAGATTTTAGATATTATAAATTAATCTGTAATTCGCCAGACGTATTTTGTTAAACTTGTTAACTGAATTCGGGAAAAAACAGTAATATTACCTTTGAAATTAAAGTGTCATTCTTCCTGTTCTCAATAAGTAATTCCGGGATGTATGAACCCCTTGCCTGCCAGGTATGAATCCCTGTTTGATATCGCCCCTGTGGGATATCTTGTCCTGGATGAAAAATGTACCATCCTCTTTGCAAATAAGTTTTGTGCCGGTTTGCTTGGAACGGATCCTAATATCATAATGAACCAGGATTTCTGCCGGTTTATTTCAGATGAATCCCGGCTGATGCTTTCTTCGGTCATAGGTGGCAGTACTCCCCTGGCAGGGAACAAAGCCTTTGAACTTACACTGATAACCTTAAACGGAGCGGCCACAATTGCCCAGGCTAACGTGGTAAGTCTCGTTAATCCTGATGAATATCTTATTTCCATTCTTGATATGACCTACCGCAGGCAGTCGGAGGACCGAATGCAGGGGTTGACCCAGAAACTTCGTGATCTTTCGGCACATATTGAAGCAGGGATGGAGAAGGAAAAAAAGCGCATTGCACGTGAAATCCACGATGGGGTGGGATCATCCCTTTCGGCGCTGAAGATGGAATTGTCATTGTTGCGCAGGCGCCTGGGGCATGGAAACCCTGATCCGGAAATTGAAAAACATATCCGTTCAATGTCGGCCCTGGTAGAAAGTACAGTCGACCTGATCCGCAAACTCGCAACGGAATTACGCCCGGAAGTGCTTGACGAGCTGGGACTTATTGCAACCCTGCGATGGTATACAAGGGATTTCGGGGAGCGAACGGGGTTTACCACAGGCTTTACGGTATATCCTAAAGACTTTAAACTTGACCCTGTGCTGTCCACTGCAGTCTTCAGGATATTCCAGGAGATAATGAATAATATAGCCAAGCATTCGGGAGCCGGTAAGGTTACAGTATTCCTTCGCAAGCAGCAGCACCAGTTCCTGCTGCGCGTGAAGGATGACGGTATCGGTATACGGGAAGAAGAACTGAACCATAAACGCTCATTCGGGATCATAGGCATGCAGGAAAGAGTTAAACTTTTGAAAGGCCAGTTAAAAATCACCGGGATCAAAGGGAAAGGGACCACGGTTTTGCTTGAGGTTCCCCTGCAACCAAATCCGCAATCATAAATACTATGATCAATATACTGATTGTTGATGACCACGCCATTGTTCGTGAAGGTTTAAAAACCATCCTGAAGCTTGAAACAGGAATAGCTGTTGTGGGTATGGCAAAGAATGCTGCCGAAGCCCTGAAGCTTGTTTCATCGAATAAACCGGATGTAATTATTCTTGATATCTCGCTGCCGGGACGCAATGGTCTGGAGATCATTAAAGACGTGAAAAAGATCCAGCCCCATGTAAAGATAATCATGCTCAGCATTTATCCCGAGGACCGTTTTGCCATAAGGGCTTTCAAAGCCGGGGCCTCAGGCTACCTCACCAAGGAGATGGCACCTGAAATGATCGTTGAAGCTATCCGCAAAGTCAGTACAGGCGGTAAATACATAACCCCTGCAATTGCAGAGAAGCTTGCCGACGAACTAAATGAGCTGAACGATAAATCGCCGCATGAACGGCTTTCCGACCGTGAATTCGACGTAATGTGTATGGTGGGATCGGGAAAATCACTGATTGAAATAGCCGAAAAACTTGGCATCAGCGACCGTACTGTCAGCACCTACCGCACCCGCATCCTCAAGAAAATGAACCTGAAAAACAATTCCGAGATCATTCATTATGTAATAGATAACGGGCTTATCTGATCATGGATCCCGTGAAGGGGATTCTGGTTATTCTCTAATGTGCTGCCTGCTTGATTCCTTCAAAAGAATTTTTTATACCTTTGCACCCCCATTGGCCCCGTAGTTCAATGGATAGAACGGAAGTTTCCTAAACTTTAAATATAGGTTCGATTCCTATCGGGGCTACTGAGAAAATCTAAAAAAGCTGGTAATCAATCGATTCCGGCTTTTTTTATTCCTTTAAATAAAGCATATCCTAATTCTCCCCTTAATACTGTTCTGAAGAAATATTTTTCGTTTTCAAATACTTTAATAACCCCTTTAAATCCATGAATGTTAAAAACCCTGAATGCAGTTAAAATCTTTTCACCGATTGACATAACGCTTTTATAGTTTTTTACTTTTCTGTCTTTCCTGATATTCCAGAACATTTCAGGTTTTGACCATTGCTCAAATTCACCGACTATATTAATAGCTCCTGCATTTTCCAACATCTCTTTCCATTGAGTAAATTCCAGTGGTGTTGTTCCATATCTTTCTGAAATTTCATCCTTTTCCTTTTCCGGCAATGACTTTTTCCAGGTCGATTCATGAATAGCAACTGCCCCGTTTGGTTTAACAACCCTGAGCATTTCATTTAACACTTTCTGAGAATCATCGGGTATTCCAACTGCACATTCATTAATGACAACATCAAACTCATTATCATTAAATGGCAGATTCTGGGAATCCCCCAGGATAAATTTTACCTTATCCATTACACCATTTTCTATTGAACTTTTTGTAGCTGTTTTAATCATTTCTTCCGAGATATCCAGCCCGGTTACATTTGCACCGAATGTCTTAGCATAATATATTGCCTGGGTTCCCCGTCCGCTTGACACATCTAAAACGCTGATCCCTTCTTTTAATTCGCAAAGTTCAGCAGTCCTTTTGGTTAATTCAAACCCGCCGGGATGCAATATTTCAATTCCGCTTAACTCAATTGCATCTTCTACCGTAGGCTTATGTATTCCTTTTCGTTTCATAACTTAATTTTAGTTTATAATTATGAAGCAAAATAATTGGTAAAAAAGCTGGTTTCAATTGACATTTGTCACAAAAATACATTGTCAGATCCTGGAACGGATCCGGCTTAATGTTTCCCTTGACACTCCGATATAAGATGCAATATGCTGAATGGACACCCTTCGAATAATATCGGGCTGGAGTTTAAGAAGATTTTCATATTTCTCCAGGGCTGACTCAAAACTTAATGAACTTGCCCTGTCGGACAATCGAAGGCACTCTTTTTCGGTAAACAATTGCCTGATTGTTTGCCACTTTGCACTTGCCTTTTGCAGTTTTGTCAAATTCCCATAGGAAAGTGTAACTACCAGGGAGTCTTCAAGAGCTTGTATACTTTCAACAGAAGGAACCTGGTAAACAAAACTGCTAAACGATGTTGTTATTGAATTTTCCAGACAAAAACAGGTGTTTATCTCCAAGCCGTCCTTTAAATTGTAAATCCTGAAGAGCCCTTCGGCTATGTATGCAATCTTATTGCAAATTTGTCCTTCTTTAATTAAATAGTCTCCCCTGAATATTTTCTCAATTTTTAAATATTCAGCAGCCATCTCAAAGGATTTATCATCAATTGAGGTAAGCTGTGCCAGGTAATTTTTAAATTTTAGAATCTCATTATCCATGGCTGAAACGCGGGTTGGGAATAAGGTTGAATTTACTGATGATTAAGGACGGGGACTTCGAACCGACGGTCCGGCTTTGAATGAGTTCAGGTAAATTGATCAAACCGTATAGCTTATAATCTGACCACTTAGGTCAGCTGATCCATCCCCAATGGCAATTCAAGAGTGAATGTGCTCCCTTTTTCCGGATCGCTGATAATCTTGATATTCCCCCCGTTCATTTCAATATACTCCTTACAGAGTATAAGCCCGAGACCGGTCCCCGATTCTCCCGATGTGCCTTTTGATTTGTAGTTTTCCTCAATCCTGAACACTTTATCCAGGACGTCGGCTGTCATTCCTATACCGTTATCCTGTATAACGACATGAACAATATCTTCACTGGTTTCAAGGGAAACACTAACCCATCCTCCGGGTCTTGTGAATTTAATTGCGTTTGAGATTACATTGCGAACAGCCGTCTGGATCATGTTGGGATCGGCAAATATTTTAACCTCGGCTATTGCCTTAAATTCAAGTACAATATTCTTCAATTGCGCAGCATGGTTTAGCAGCGAGATTGTTTCAACGATATGCTCGTTTAAAAGGAAAAGTTTCTTTTTCGGATGTATGGAACCCGACTCAAGCTGGGACCACTCGAGAAGCCTTTCAAGCAGGTGATAGGTCAGGTGACTTGTCTGCGATAAGGAGTTGACGGCCATTTCGCGTTCCCGCTCGCTGAGGTCCGGTTCGTTTTTCAAGATGTCGGAAAATCCCAGGATCGAATTGAAAGGCGATCGAAGGTCATGTGCGAGGATAGAAATAAAACGCCTGAGCACAACATTTGACTGGTCGAGCTTGGCGACAACCTGGTTAATTTTCCTTCTTTGCTTCTGCTGGAAAACCAGGAAGACCGCAGCCGATATAAGAATGAAAAACAGAAAAATGGAGAGGATCAGTGTAAATTTAAACTGTCCTTTTGTGATCTGTTGCTCGTATTCAAGGCGCTTATTTTCATCATTCCTTTTTTCTATCTCGATACGGTTGTCGAAATCCTGTACCTGGACCAATACACGCTGGGATAACAATTCGGATTCTATCTGGGAATATAGTTCAAGGTATTTGCAAGCTTCCTTGTACCTTCCTGTTTCCTGGTAGGTTGACGAAAGGTTCTTGCATGCCATCCAGATATACTGTGGTATACCGGCGTTCCTGGCCAGTTCCAGGGCCTTTAAATTTGCTTCTTCGGCTTTCCCGTAGTTTTTAATCTTCTCATAATTCGAACCCATATTGGCAAGGGTCAATGCCATGTCAACAGGAGCCACTTCACTGAGTATTGGCAGGGCCTGGTTGTAGTAATCGATAGCCTTTAGATAATTCCCCTTTTTCGACTCTATTGAGCCGAGTATATTCAGATTGTTGGATATGCGGCCCCGGAGATTCAGCTTCCTGGCGATTGACAGGGAAAGCAAAGCGTATTTGGAGGAAGAATCAAGGCTTACTTTTAAATCTTCATAATAGGAGGCCGACAGCCTGTTATATACTGATGCAAGCAAAGTGCTGTCATTCACCTCCCTCAGAATCTTGAGCGCTTTGCGGAAATAATCATAGCTCTTGTCATACATTCCGTTGGCTCGTAAAATATCGCCTATTCTTGAAAGCGACCTTATACTTTCTTTTGTTTTTCCATTATCCTCATAGAATTTCAATGCCTTAAGCGAAAGGTGCATGGCCGAATCAAGTTTCCCGCGGTAAGTATCATAATCGGCCATGACTACCAGGGTGGAAGCGATCATTTCATCCTGTAAATTCAGAGAATCGGCTAATCTGACGGCTTTATTATAAAAAGACTGGGCTGCCGCTCCATCTGAATCATCAAGCACCCGGCCTTTTCTGATCATGTTATGCACACTGACCGAATCCTTGCCTGGGCCGGCAAACCCATATGCGGAGGCAGCTAAAAGCAAGCTGAACAGGATGAGTTTTTTTCTGAAAGAAAGATTCATCAGGTGATTTGAAATTTATGAAACGGATTCCTGTGCGCTAAGGTAATGTATTGTTTTGGCAAAATATATTTGATACCTGTTTAATTTTATTAATTTTGAATGTATAATTATTAATTTGGTACTTGATTTTCAGTCATGCGATTAATTTTTTAACACAAGCGTAATCCGGGTAAGTTTAGTAAAAATCTAAGTTTGAACTTAAAAACCACCGTCATGAAAAAAATTTTACTCATTTCCGGCATTTTGATCTTACTTTATGCCTGTTCTCCTGATGTTGCGACTTTCAGCCAGTTGCAGGACCGCAATGGCGTTTTTTACCTTGCCAACAAAGATAAACCATTCACCGGCGATGTGGCAGAGTACAATAACGGGAAAGTTACCATGCAGGGAAAACTCGATAAAGGATTGCGTGAAGGTTTATGGGTCTATTATTACCCAAACGGGCAAAAGCAAATGGAAGGAAATTTCAAAGAAGGAGTCAAAGATGGCACATGGACCTACTGGCACGACAACGGGCAGCAACAGGCTGTGGAAATGTATAAGTATGGCAAGCTTCTTTCGAGTGAGGGCACCCTGGTTGATTCCGTAAAACCCGCAGCTTCTGCTCCACCGGCAGCAGTCCAGGAAGAAAAAGCCATTGCAGCACCAAAGCCATCTAAGCCCCGGGAAGCAAAGCCACGTGAAGTAAAAGTGGAAAAGGCACAGGAGCCTGTACCCTGGACGCAGTTGAAGGGCGCTGCGATAAAATTCCTTGACGGGGCTCCTTATACAGGGCCGGTTGTAGGTTATCATAAAAACGGCCTGAAGGATTTTGACGGATATTTAACCAACGGGAAAAAAAGCGGGAAGTGGACCTATTATGACAGCAAGGGAAATCCCAAGGTTGATAAATACTACTAAGCTTCATTTATTTTTTCACTATATCCCTGTTTATAAGTTCTCGCTTTAAACGGGTGACCCTATAAAGCTTTGCTTTTACTTTGCAAAGCAATGGCGCAATACTTTATCCCTGCGGCGGTTTTACTTTCGTTTCTGATCCTGGTAGTTCCCGGGAAGGTGCGCTATTATTATACCCTTTCTCTTATCCTGTTTATCATCCTTGTTACTTCGACCCCTGCCATACTTCAATTTCTTTCGGTTCCTGTTACCTCAAGCCTCAAAACGGGATCGGCAATTACGGCAAGCCTTCAGGCCACAAACTGGATTTTCAAAGGAGACCTGGGGGAACTCCGTTTCACCATCGATAAGTTAAGTTCCTTTTTCATCCTTGTAACCAATTTTACAGTGCTTACAGGAATGCTCTACTCGAGGGGCTATCTCAAGGCATATGAAAAAACCAAAAACCCGGCCCAGTTTTCACTTCATTATTTCAGCTATGCATGGCTTCACCTTTCCATGCTTGCCGTGTTAACCCTGCGTGACGGTCTTTCATTTCTCATCGCCTGGGAACTGATGGCCGTTTCTTCTTTCATGCTGATTTTATTCGAGGCTGAAAAACGGTCAACCCTGAAAACGGCAGTCAATTACCTGGTACAGATGCATATCGGCTTTCTTTTCCTGCTGATTGCCTTCCTTATCACCGAAGCCGGCACAGGCCAAATGAGTTTCGATGCTCTCCCCACCTGGTTCTCAAATCACAACAACACAGGGCTTTTTCTTCTGTTCTTTGCAGGTTTCGGCATCAAAGCAGGGTTCATGCCTTTCCACACCTGGCTCCCCGAAGCACATCCTGCCGCCCCGTCCCATGTTTCGGGGGTGATGTCGGGGGTGATGATCAAAATGGGGATCTACGGCATTTTCCGCGTATTGACTTCGGTGCAGTCCGACTGGTACAGCATTGGCCTGGTCCTGCTCATTGTCTCAACCGGCACCGGATTACTGGGCATTTTATTTTCGACAACCCAGAAAGACATTAAACGGGTACTGGCTTATTCCACCATCGAAAACATAGGGATCATCGGCCTGGGAATGGGCCTGGGATCCATAGGGATTGCCTTGCATAATCCCGTCCTTACCGTTCTGGGCTTCACGGGCAGCCTGCTCCATGTCCTGAACCATTCACTGTTTAAATCCCTTCTTTTTTACGGCTCGGGCTCGGTTTTCAGGGCAACACACACAAGGAATATCGAAGAACTGGGAGGGCTGGTACATTCGCTTCCCCGCACTGCCGGCTTGTTCCTTTTCGGCTCGGCTGCTATCTGCGCACTTCCTCCCCTCAACGGGTTCATCTCGGAATTCCTTTTATATGCAGGGTTCTTCAAAGGCCTTGGCGCAGGGAACGAATACCTGTCCATCCTCTTCCTCCTGATCATTCTCAGCCTTACGCTGATAGGGGGACTGGCCATTTTCAGCTTCTCAAGGGCTTTTGGCATAAGCTTTCTCGGCACCCCCCGAAAAAACATCCCTATACAACCAGGCACAGTAACCAGTGACATGATCTTTCCCCAGTTACTGATTGCATTTGTGATCCTCGGGATCGGACTGATGCCACTTGTGTTTATCACTCCCATCGCCGGGCTTGTCGAAAGCCAGTTCCATCCGGGGATGTTGCCTGCGGGTATATTTCCTGCCGTCGCATTAAGTAAAATCAGTCTTTTCGGGCTTATCCTGGTAAGCCTTGTCACCGCAATACTTTTGTTAAGATTGCGATTGCTGAAAAATCGGGAAGTCATATACGGCCCCACCTGGGGTTGCGGGTATACCCATGGGACCGCGAGGCAGCAATATACCGGGGCTTCATTTTCAGGGAACCTCTCAGAGTTGGCCCAGCCTGTGTTGCAGAACAGGGAGGAGTTCAGGGCCATTGCAGCTGAGGATATCTTCCCGCACAAACGTTCAATGCATATTCAAACCGGGGATATTTTCAGCAAAGGCCTGGGCAAGCTCACCGACTTGTCGTGGCTGGTACTGAAAAAGCTGGCCCGGCTTCAAACCGGCAACATCAGACATTACGTGCTTTATGCATTTATTTTTATCCTCCTGATCTTTGTTCTTCTTTATCTGAAACTGATATGACGGGAACCCTGCTGGCTATAGCATCTGCAATCTTTTTCCCCGGGATTATCCTCAGGGTTAAAAGCATTGCAAGCGGCCGCAAAGGGCCGGGATTACTGCAGCCATGGAAGAACATTAACCTTTTTTTCAGGAAAAGCAGCGTGTTCAGCACAACTACCAGTTTCATCTTCAGGCTGGCCCCCGCCGTTTACCTCGCCACTATTTTTTGTGCCCTGCTTTTACTGCCTTTCCCCGGTATGCCTTCTGCATTTGGGTTTGAAGGCGACTTCATCCTCTTTGCTTACCTGCTGGCCCTTGGCAAACTTCTCTTCATCCTTGGCGCACTCGATACCGGGAGCAGCTTCGAAGGCATGGGCGCCAACCGTGAAGCCCTTTATTCGATGCTTACCGAACCGGCTTTTTTCATTTTGCTTGGGACACTGTCTCTGCTTTCAGGACAACTTTCAATGCAGGGTATCTTTTCACATTTCCAGTTTGCAGGCGAATTCTCCCTGATCGCAGGAGCCATTGCAATTTACCTCCTGGTCCAGATCGCAATGATAGAAAACAGCCGTATGCCTGTTGATGACCCTAAAACACATCTCGAACTCACCATGGTCCACGAAGTAATGATACTCGATTACAGCGGCGTCGACCTGGCCCTGATCCAGACAGGGACAAACCTCAAATTCGTTTTGTACGGGGGGCTTATCGCGAATTTAATTTTACCTGTTGAAGGCGGATGGCTGGGGGCGAATATGCCGCTGTTCTTCCTTGTCCAGGCAGGGTTTGCTGCTGCCATCGGGCTCATGGAATCATTCCGCGCCAGAAAAAAACTGGCTAAAAATCCGCAGTTCATCGTTACCCTGAGTTCCATCGCACTGATCGCTTTTATCGTTGTATTACTGTTAACCCGCAACCTCATCCGCTGATATGACCTCAATGCTCATCATCGTCTTTGCGATCAGCCTGATCTACCTCAGCGTAACCGAGAGGTTCAGGATATATGCAGGACTTGTCGGCCTCCAGGGGTTGTTGCTGTTTGGTTTATCCTTTTTGCAGCTCGACAGGATCACCCTCGCCACTGTGCTTTTCGTCGCCATAGAAACCCTGCTTTTTAAAGTGATCGTGGTGCCTTACCTGCTGTTTACGGTGATCCGAAAAACAGGCGTGGCAAGGGTCCACGAAAAAGCCCTTCCGTCTTTCTATTCACTGTTATTTGTGACCATGGGGCTGTTGCTGAGTATAGTGGTTTCATTCTCAATGAATACCACCCCCTATAACCTGCTGTTTTTTATTGTTTCATTCTTTGCCGTATTTACCGGGCTGTTCCTTATCATTTCGCACCGTAAGATCTTCTCGCACCTGGTTGGGTTCCTGGTGATCGAAAATGCAGTGCTGCTGCTTTCGCTGGCCATTGGCAGCGAGATCCCCATGCTTATTAACCTCGGGATACTGCTGGATATCTTTGTGAGCGTGCTGATACTGGGGATCTTTGTGATGCGGCTGAGGCAGCAGACTGATGATTTAACGATTTTGAAAGATGACTGAGGCTGCTTACATATTCATCCTCTTTTTCGCCATCTCCCTGGTGCTCGGCCTGCTTGTGGGGCTTATCCATTCAAAACCCCTTGCACGAACGCTTACATCATTTTACACCCTTGTCCATATTGCATTTACGATCTATTGCTGGATGCACAGGGGTGAGACGGTCCTCGATTATTTTACATTCGACACCCTGGGCCTGCTGCTGCAGTCGGTGCTTTCAATACTGAGCATCACTACGGTTTACCATGGGTTTATTTATGTTAAAAATGATCCGCCCAGGATCTATGCCATCTATCATGCTGCCCTCATTGCCCTCATTGCTTCGATGACGGGAGCATACCTGGCCAACGGGATGACCACGGTATGGATCTTCGTGGAAGCCACGACGCTTGCCGTAGCTGCCCTCATCTACCATGACCGCACAGCCATTGCCCTTGAAGCTACCTGGAAATATGTTTTTGTTTGTTCAATAGGTATCGCCCTCGCATATATCGGTATTCTTTTCCTGGGGTTCACAGTAAGGGATGCCCGCCTCCTGCATCTTTCATTTTCTTCCATCACCGAAATTGCCCGCATGGCAAACCCTCTGTACCTTAAGATCGCATTTGTTTTCGTACTCGTGGGCTACAGCACCAAAATGGGTCTCTTCCCGATGCATACGGTGACCGTGGATGCGCATACCGTGGCTCCCCCGCCTATCAGCGCTTTTATTTCAACTACCCTGATGAACGTAGGGTTCCTGGCTATTTTCCGCATTTATGCCCTGTTCTCGGCCACTCCCATCCTGCCGTTCATGAACCATGTGCTGCTTCTTTCAGGCTTCCTATCACTCCTGATCTCGGCAGGGTACATGCTTAAAGCCAAACACAACAAGCGGATGCTGGCGTACTCCAGCCTGGAAAATATGGGTATTGTCGCGATAGCGCTTGGAATGGGCGGTATAGGATACTACGCAGCCATACTGCATATCATTCTTCACTCCTTCGCCAAAGCGGGCCTTTTCTACCAGATGGGGCAATCGTACAAAGTCATGGGCACTTATAACCTTGACGAATCGGGAAATTATATGAACCTCTACCCCGCCGGCGCAACTGCTCTTTTACTGGGTCTTCTTTGCATAACCGCAATCCCCCCTTCAGGAATGTTTATTTCGGAACTGCTGATGTTCAAAGCCATGGCGGCAAACGGGGATTACCTCTACCTGGCGGTGGCCGCCCTCCTGCTTTGCTACGTTCTGTATGCCCTGCTTACAAGGGTTTTACACATTGTTTTTTCACAGCCCCGCACTTCATCGGGCAAACAGCATGAGAAAGTAAATCCCTGGCAAACAGTTTCACAATTTGTGCTGTTCGGCCTCGTGATTTTTATATGCTTTTCCCAACCGGCTTTTTTCAGGGGCCTGATCAATGATATTATTCAAAACCTGCCGCGATGACAATAAATACAAACCCTTTTATTGTTCCGCTCGCCGACATCCCTTTGTTTGATTATCCGGAATTTTTTGCAAAGGTGAATGAACTGATGGCGGATGAGGGATGTCACTGCGTTACATATCACGCGGTACCGCTTGGAGCAGCATTGAGGTTTTTTTGCTGTATCGCCTCTGACCATAAAAAAGATTTTGTATTGCTTTCCCACGAGCAGGCTGCCTCCCCACTGCATGTTCTTTCATCACTTACTGCTTTGCATTCTTCATTTCATATGTATGAGCGTGAGATATGGGAACAGTATGGGATTGTATTCAGCGGTCATCCCTGGCTGAAACCGGTACGTTTGCATAATCCGGATGCAGGATGCAGGATACAGGATCCCGCATCAGGAATCATTCATCCTGCATCCCCCATCCCTTATCCCTTTTTCTCCATCGAAGGCGAGGGTATCCATGAAGTTGGTGTAGGCCCCATCCATGCCGGGATTATTGAACCCGGGTACTTCCGTTTCAGCTGCAATGGCGAGAAGGTACTTCACCTCGAGATCCAGCTGGGGTTCCAGCACAGGGGGATGGAAACGCTGTTCCTGGAAAAGCAAACAGGGATACAGCGTGCAGTTCTAGCTGAAAGCATTGCAGGCGATACTGCCGCAGGCCACTCATTAACCCATGCCCAGCTTCTCGAAACCCTTGCCGGGGTTACACCTGCTGCAGCCCTGCAAAGGGAACGGACCATTGCCCTTGAGCTTGAGCGGATTGCAGTCCACATTGGCGACACGGCAGCCCTTTGCACAGATATTGCTTACCAGTTCGGGCAGGTTGTTAACGAAGCCCTCCGTACTATCATGATCAACACAACCCAGTCGTGGTGCGGGAACCGTTTCGGGAAAGGACTGGTGCGTACGGGCGGAAGCCATTATCCTTTAAACGGAGGTTTTATTAAACTCCTGCTCTCGAAACTGAAAGAAGTAGAAGAAAGATACGGGCAGATCACGCATGAGATGTTCACAAACCCCAGCGTCCTCAGCCGTTTTGAAGGCATCGGCAAAGTCAGCGCCCGCCAGGCAGGGATGATAGGCGCTGTTGGCATGGCAGCCAGGAGCAGCGGGGTCAAACGTGATATCAGGTGGTCGCATCCCTTCCAGGCCTTTACTGATATAGTTTATGAGCCCGTAACCCTTCACCAGGGGGATGTCTGGGCCAGGGCCATGCTCAGGAAGCAGGAAGTTGATAAATCAATTCTGCTGATCAGGGATTTTCTTATGGGAAAGGATTTTGAAAGGGAACCGGCCCAACCCTTATATGAATTCAGCCTTCGTCCTTCAAGCTTTGCCTTGTCGCTGGCCGAGGGCTGGAGGGGAGAGATAATGCATTCCGCAGTCACAGACCAGAATGGGAAGATCATTCATTACAAAATAAAAGACCCTTCATTCCATAACTGGATGGCGCTGGCACTGGCTGTAAGGAACCAGGAAATATCAGATTTCCCTTTATGCAATAAGAGCTACAATTTATCATACTGCGGACATGATCTATAAACGATGGCATTAAGCATTATCAGAATATTCCGCCGCCACGGCAGGCAGTACGTGAAAGACCTTCGCAAAGCCGTTATTCCCGAAGGGTTCCGCGGCCGGCCCGTGATCAGCGGCGATATCACCCCGGCTGAAGAAAAATCGGCCGTGAATGTATGCCCTGTGGGAGCAATCACTTCAGGGCCCTTCACCCTCGACCTGGGGAAATGCGAATTCTGCATGGAATGCAGCTTCGCCACTGCAGGCAGGATAAGGTTTACCAACGATCACAGGCTGGCAACAAACAACAGGGAGAAACTGATCATAAAAGCCGGGGAAGATATTCCAATTACGATCGACCAGGCCATGGTAAGAAAGGAGATAAGTTCCTATTTCGGCCATGCACTTAAACTGCGGCAGGTATCGGCAGGGGGAGATAATTCGGCCGAAATGGAACTCAATGCAGCAGGTAACGTGAACTTTGACATGGGCCGTTATGGAATTGAATTCGTTGCATCCCCAAGGCATGCCGACGGCATCGTGCTCACCGGCCCCATCAGCGGGAATATGGCTGAAGCCTTACAGATCTGCTATGACGCCATACCTTCCCCGAAAATTTTGGTCCTTGCCGGAACGGCGGCCATCAGCGGAGGCATCTTTGAGAACAGCAGGCAAACAAACAGGAGCTTCCCTGAAACCTGCAGTCCCGATCTTTATGTACCGGGTAATCCGCCCCATCCCCTGACGTTCATCAACGGGATACTGGATCTTACCGGGAGAAAGTGATCAGCCCCCTATTCGTACCTTAATGCATCGATAGGATTAAGGCTTGCAGCCTTGCGGGCCGGGTACCATCCGAAGAAAATACCGATCACGGTCGAAAACATGAACGAAAGCACAATCGACTGGATCGTGATGGTGACAGGCCAGCTCATAATACTGGCTATCACGCCTGAGGCTATGATCCCGAGACCTACGCCGAGTAACCCGCCGATAAGGCTGATCATCAGGGCTTCGATAAGGAACTGAAGCAATACGTCCCTGCCCCTGGCGCCTACGCCCATCCTGATACCAATCTCACGGGTCCTTTCGGTAACCGATACCAGCATGATATTCATGATGCCGATACCCCCCACGAGCAGTGAAATACTTGCTATGCTTGCAAGCAATGCGGTTAATATGCCGGAGGTGGCCGTTGCGGCGCTGGAAATATCAGCCTGTGAACGGATGCTGAAATCCGGGTCTTCCGAAGGCCCCAGCCTGTGCCGTTCTTTTAAAACCTGGGTGACTTCATCGGTAGCTTCAGGTATCATTTTTTCTGATGTGGCCGACAGCATGATGCTCTGGATATAGGCCACGGTCATCATGCGCACTTGTACAGTATTGAAAGGCGCAATCACGATATCGTCCTGGTCCTGGCCCCAGGCATTCTGGCCTTTCGTTGCTATCAGGCCTATTACCTGGAAGGGGATTTTGTTAATGCGGATGATCTTGCCGGTGGGATCCTGGCCTTCACCAAATAAGTATTTATTCACCGTTTGCCCGATCACGCATACTTTCGTTGCTGTACGGTCGTCGTTCAAAGTAAAGGCTGCGCCTTTTTCAATTTCCAGGTTACGGATATTGAAATAATCGGGGTAGACCCCCCATACCGTGGTCCTCCAGTTCTGGCCGCCTGCAATAAGCTGCCCGCTGGTCCTGACGGTTGGGGTGGAATATAAAACGGCCGGGCAACGGCTTGAAACCGCTTTGTAATCGTCCATCGTCAGCTTCACGCTTGACCCTGCTTCCATCCTTACTCCCCCGGTCATACTGGCCGAAGGGAACACGGTCAGGAGGTTTGTGCCGAGATTGGCAATCTGTTTCTGGATGCTTTCCTTGGAACCCTGACCTATAGCGAGCATGGCAATCACCGACGCAACACCGATGATGATCCCAAGCATGGTGAGGAAAGTCCTCATTTTATTCTTGCCTAATGACCGTAATGCCGCCTTTAACTGGTTTCTGAGTTTCATATCGTATCCTCCTCTGATAAAACGGGCATGGTTAAAAGTTCTATCGCGGCATTCCGGGGTTTTTCCACCGTTAAATCCTTTTGAATCCGCCCGTCCCTGAAAGTCACATTCCTGTTTGTATAAGCAGCAATATCGGGTTCATGGGTCACAATTATGACTGTGATGCCCTGGGTATTCAGCTTCTGGAAAATGCTCATCACCTCTACGGATGTGCGTGTATCGAGGTTCCCTGTAGGTTCATCGGCAAGGATCACGACCGGGTTGTTCACCAGGGCCCTTGCGATGGCAACACGTTGCTGTTCCCCTCCTGAAAGCTGGCTTGGGAAATGGTGAGCACGGCTGGCAAGGCCCACTGATTCAAGGGCATTTATTGAGCGTTCCTTCATTTCTTTCGAAGTGATTTTACTGTTGTACATCAGGGGCAGTTCAACATTTTCAAGGGCTGATGTACGTGAAAGGAGGTTGAACGACTGGAATACAAACCCGATTTTTATATTCCGCAGATGGGCAAGCTCGTCTTTATTCAGTTTTCCCACATCCACGCCATCGAGCATATATTCACCTTTCGTTGGCACATCGAGGCAGCCTGCGATGTTCATGAAGGTGGATTTGCCTGAACCGCTTTTCCCCATGATAGCCACAAAATCGCTTTTATAGATCTCGAGCTTTATCCCCCTCAGTGCATGCACTTCGAGGTCTCCCATTTTATAGATCTTGACCAGGTGATTAACCGAAATGATAGTCTCTTTCATATCAGCGTCCTCCTCTTGCGCCGCCGCTTCCACCACCCTGGGGCGGACGACCCATCGTAGGAGCGAACGGGTTTTGCTGCTGGGTTGTTTGCTGGGTTGAACTTGTATTTACAATGCCAGTCACCAGTTCATCCCCTTCTTTTAAATTACCTTCAACCTCGGTGGAGCTGTTGTCGGAGATCCCGGTTTTAACACGGCGGGGGAAAAGCAAATCGCCCTGTTTTACCCATACCATGCCCATTTTCTGGCGGTTGAAGCCACCACCCTGGCCTCCCCAGCCCTGACGGCCCTGGCCTGCCGACTGCTGTCCGCCACCTGCCGCCTGCTGATTGCCGAATGCCATCGGCCGACCGCCGGCTGCCGACTGCTGTCCGCCACCTGCCGGCTGCCGACCGCCGGCTGCCGGCTGCTGTCCGCCGCCGCTGGCCTGGGCTCCATTGCCTGCCGCCATACCCGAACCTGCCGCTCCTCCGCTTCCGCCCTGGCCGCCGAAACCTTGTCCGGATTGCTTGCGGGCCATGAACTTCAGTACCCTTTCGAGCATCTTCTGGGTGGAATCGGGGTATTCTTTCATGTGTTTTTCAAGATAATCCTGTGGCGGCCAGAACCTCAGCGAGGCCGACGGTATTTTAATTACGTTGAGCGCTTCCTGTATCTTGACAGTGAGGTTAGCCGTCATCCCGGGCATAAGCTTCTTGTCGGGATTCGGCACGTCAATAACCACTGTGTAATTGACGACATTCTGCAAGGTCACAGGCTGAAGCCTGACCTGCCTTACCGTTCCCGAAAATGTCTGGTCCATATAAGCGTCAACCCTGAAAGTGACATCCTGTCCGACTTTTATCTTCCCTATATCGGCTTCATCAATGCTGGCCTGGAGCTGCATCTTCGTAAGGTCATTGGCAATGGAAAACAAGGTAGGGGTGCTGAAACTTGCAGCTACCGTTTGCCCCACATCTACGCTCCTCGAAATGACGACACCAGAGACCGGGGCTATGATCGTGGCATAACGCAGGTTGATATAGGCCCTGTCAAGCGATGATTTTGATGATCTTTCATTGGCCTGGGCAGTTTCATAATCAGAGAGGCTCTGGTCAAAGTCGGATTGCGCTATGACTTTTTGTTCGAGAAGTGTTTTGTTGCGTTCATAGTTGCGCTTGGTAAGCCTGGTCTGAACCTGGGTCCTGAAAAGGCTGGACTTGGCATCCTCCACAGAAGCTGCAAGGAAAGTAGTGTCAAGTACCGCAATGACCTGGCCCTTGCGGACAACCGAATTGAAATCCACAAAAATCTTTGTGATGATCCCCGATACCTGGGTGCCTACGGCAACCGTAGTGTCGGCGCTTAATGTCCCCGTGGCTGTCACCACAACCTGAACGTCGCCTTTTTCAACTTTCCCCGTGCGAAATTCCACTGCTTTTTCAGCCTTCTTTCCGAATATGAAATAAGCCCCTGTGAGCAGGCCAAGAACAACAACAATCAGGATAATCCAATAGGTCTTTTTCATTTGATATAATGAGTTAAATTTTTAAAATGATATTGCCTTCCCCTGGTAAAAATCAAGGATCTTCGACTGAAAAATGAAATTATATTTTGCCTGTATTAAATTCGATACCGAGTTGGTATAGTTGTTTTTCTGGATCAGGTAGTCGGTCACACTCATGACCCCTACATTATACTTCTTCTCTGCATTCTTATAAGTGATCTCTGTGGAACTAAGCTGGATCTTTCCGGCTTCATAAGACCTTGAAGAAGACTTCAGGCTGGTATAGGACTGTTCAATGTTCATTCTCAGCGTCTGCTGGATGTTGAGCTCATTCAGTGCGGCTGTTTTAGAGTTAACTGTTGCCCGTTCAATGCTGCTTTGTATTGAGCGGTTACTATATATGGGAATGCTCAGGTTAAGGTTCATTGATTGTCCCACATTATTCCATACCTGCGTGTACCACGGATAACCATCGGCATTGACGTCGGGATTCCTGCCGCTGGAGGCATAGTTTGAACTCATCCCGGCCGAAAAAGTCAACCTCGGCCAACGGGCCCCGGTTGCAATTTTAATTGCCATCAGGGAACTGGAGGTCTTAAGCGAGGCCGATTGGATCTGGGGCATTAAAGCCAGGGCTTTCTGATAGATCACTTCCTTGCTTTGCAGGAGATCAAGCCCGGGTTCAACAAGGGTCGGCACTTCAACATCAAATTTATCGATCACGGGGATCTGCATCAGCTGCATCAGGGTTACCCTTGCAATATCCAGTTGATTCTGCGCATTTACAAATGAAAGATAATCAGTTGCAAGTTGCGACTGGATTTGCAGAAGATCGCTCTCGGCAGCCCTTCCCACATTCAGCATTTTCTGGGTCCTGTCAACCTGCACCGAATCCGCCGCAAGCTGGTTCTGTGCTACTTTGAGGATCTCGTATTGCTGTAATATCTGCAGGTACCCGGTCGTGACACTTAGTATTACTGCATTCTTGGCATTCTCAATGTCAAATTTCCCGGCCTCAATGTTCAGCTTGTATTGCTTGATCGTGTTATTGTTCTGCAAACCATTGAACAGGTTGTAGCTTGCACTTACCCCGTAATTCCCTGAATGGAATGAACCTATGACAAAGCTGTTGGTCGTGGCATCAACATTTTTACCGAAGTTGAACGATTCCCCTACATTGGCACTCACGCTGGGAATGCGGTTTGCACGGGACTGTTCGAGGCTTATTTTATTCAGTTCATTCGAAAGCCTGCTCTGGTTCACCGAGATGTTGCGCTTCAAAGCGGTGTCAAGGCATTGCTGGAACGTCCAGGGTGATTTCTGCGCCCATCCCGCAAAGGAGTAGTACATCAGGATGCAAAATAATAAGGTACTTCGTTTCATAATTTAATGTGTTTATCTCTATTCCATGATCTTGTTTTGCTGAACAAGGGAAAGAAAGTTGTCTTTGTAATTGTCACTGAGAGGGATTTCCTTCCCCCTGATGGAAATAAAGCTCTTATGAATAAAATCAATCTTATTGAAAGCCACGATAAAGGAGCGGTGAACCCTTATAAAATCATGAGGCGGAAGCTTTTCTTCAATCGACTTCATGCTCATCTGGGTCAATACCGGTTTCTCGCCGCAATAAATTTTAACATAATCCTTCAGGCCTTCTATATATAATATTTCCTGAATGTCGATTTTAACGAGTTTGTAATCGGCCCTCACAAAAAGATAATGAGATCCGAAGGCAGGGCCTTTCTGAATTTCTTTCGCTCTCTCCTGTAACTCTAGAAATTCATGGGCTTTATTTACAGCTTTCAGGAAACGGGCAAATGAATATGGTTTTAAGAGGTAATCGATCACGTCCAGTTCAAACCCTTCAAGGGCATATTTTGAAAAGGCAGTGGTGAAAATAACCATGGGTTTTTGCTTCAGGCTTTTCAGGAACTGTATCCCGCTGATGTCGGGCATCTGGATATCGAGGAAAAGCAGGTCGACAGGCTTTTCCTGCATCAGGTTAAGTGCGTCGAAGGCATTGGTGTACCTGCCGGCCAGTTCAAGAAAAGGGATCTTGCTGATATTGTCCTCAAGCAGGTCCAGCGCAAGGGACTCATCGTCGATAGCAATGCAACGTATCATTATTTTTTGATTTTTAACATGATGAGATAATTTGATGCCGAATCCCGGATCTCCAGTTGGTGTTTACCGGGATAAAGCAACTCCAGGCGGCGGCGCACATTCTTCAGTCCTATCCCCGCTTCGTCGAGCTTTAACGTATCTTTCACTGTTGGCTTGGAATTCTCAACCAGGAATGACAACTCGCCTGAAACCGTTTTAAGTTCTATATTGATACTCGACTTATCGTTGTAGCTTACACCGTGTTTAAATGCATTCTCCACAAACGGTATCAGGAGCAAAGGCTCCAGCTGAATTGCCGAGAGGTCGCCTTCAATATCAAATCGGATGTTTACCTTGTCGGCTAGCCTGATTTTCTGAAGTTCAATGAAATTATTAAGATACTCAACCTCCTCCTCCAGGCCTACCTTGTCCTGCCTGGAATCGGTGATCATATACCGCATGATCTGTGAAAGTTTGATGATCGCAGGTTCCGTGTCATCAGATTTTTTTCTTGCGAGGGCGCATATATTGTTAAGTGTATTGAAAAGAAAATGCGGATTAACCTGGGATTTCAGAAAAGCCAGTTCCGAAAGGAGCTTTTCTCCCTGAAGTTCCCTGCGCTCCTTTTCAACCCTCGCCCATTCCCTGGCCAGCCGGATGCTGATCCCTATCGCAATCCCCGTCAGCAGTGGAAACAAAGGCACCCACATGCCCCGGCTGAAAATCGGCTCGGGGCGGTGGTGCCAGTTCTGGACTACCGACACAACAAAATAATAATACAGGTCGACTAGGATGCAGGAGATTACAAGGGTGAGCAGTATAACAAGTATATAGGCCAGGAATTTCTTTTTAAACAGGTATTTCGGGATCAGGATGAGGTAATTGAAATAGTAAACAATGACAGTCAGAACCGTGGTGGCACCTACCCTCAGGAGATATGAAGGTATTCCCCCCCTGGGTTCCATTAAAAGAAATGGAATGAAAAAAATAAAGACCCAGATTACGCAGTTGATGAGGAAAGTCACCCAGGGAGGCCGTTCGGTATTCATGATTGGTTTTATTTGGACGGGACGAAATTAGGCAATTCTATATGAGGTGGTTCGCATATTAGACGGATAAGCTTAATTAGTCGATATTGCCAGATAATTTGCCGATAAGGAATCCATTCTGTACAAGGGGATATTATTTTTGTATTTTTGTTCTATGCTTCATCAACGACAACAACAGAAATTACTACAGAAACTCTCTCCCCAGCAGGTGTTGGTGATGCGCTTGCTGCAACAGCCCGTGCTCTCACTTGAACAAAGGATAAAACAGGAAATCGAGGACAATCCCGCATTGGAGGAAACAACCGATTTGGCTGATCCCGATGAAATTACCGATGAAACAACGCCAGACTCCATTGATGGTGACGAAGACAGCTTTGCCGATGAGGATGACGATCATTCGGAGCTTAAAGCCGATAATGAATTTTCGTATGAAGACTACCTCGACCTGGACGATATTCCCGATTACAAATTAGTTTCAAACAACCGCAGCCCCGACGACGAAGCCTGGGAATCCCCTGTTGTCTCGGGTGTAAGTTTCCAGGAGTACCTCCTGGCCCAGATGGGGGTTCAGAAGATCCCCGATAAAGAGTTCATTATAGCTTCAACAATAATAGGGAACATTGATGAAAGCGGTTACCTCACCCGTGAAATCCCGGCCCTGATCAACGACCTTGCTTTTAACCAGAATATCGAAGCCACGGAAGCAGAGGTGCTGGAAGCCCTGAAACTAATCCAAAGTTTCGACCCCCCCGGTATTGCGGCAAGGACACTTCAGGAATGCCTGCTCCTGCAGCTTCAATACAAGATCGACAGGACTTATGCAACGGATCTTGCAGAAGTGATCGTCAGGTATTATTTTGACGAGTTCTCGAAAAAACATTATGAAAAAATACTTCAAAAGGCCCATATCACCGAGGAAGAATTAAAGGAAGCTATTGAAGAGATCACCAAACTGAACCCCAAACCCGGGTTCAGCATAAGCGAAGAAGCCAGGAGCAGCCAGTATGTGGTGCCTGATTTCGTAATCGCAATCAATGAAGGGGAAATCGAACTGAACCTTAATTCGAGGAATGCTCCCGAACTGTCGATCAACAGGGAATATGTAAGCATGCTCCAGGATTATAACCATAAAAAAAAGAAGATCAGCAGCAGCGAAAAAGCAGCCCTGACCTTTATTAAACAGAAGATCGATGCTGCAAGGGGTTTCATCGACGCGATCAAACAGAGGCAGGAAACGCTTTATGTTACCATGAAGGCCATACTTGACTATCAGAAAGATTATTTTCAGACAGGCGACGAGACAAGGCTCAGGCCGATGATCCTTAAAGATATATCGAATAAAGTCGGGTTGGACATCAGTACGGTTTCCAGGGTGGCGAATTCAAAATATGTCCAGACTCCATTCGGTACTTTCCTGCTGAAAAGCTTTTTCTCTGAATCATTACAGAATCAAATGGGTGAAGAGGTTTCGACCCGGGAGATCAAGAAAATATTAAACGACACAATAGAAGGCGAGAACAAATCGGCTCCTCTTACCGATGAGGAACTGGAGGAAATATTGCAGAAAAAAGGGTATAATATCGCCCGCCGTACAATTGCCAAATACCGTAAACAGCTCAGGATTCCCGTTGCAAGGCTAAGGAAGGAACTTTGATCAAACCATGATATGAACAACGGTAACTCCCTGGCAAGAATCATCTCCGGCCTGTTTCACCCGGTACTGATGCCATTCTTCACCCTGATCCTGATGCTCCAGACGCATTCTTTCTTTATGGGCCTGCTGCCGCTAAAAGAGATCCTGATCCTGATGGGCTCTGTTTTACTTACAACAGTGGTATGTCCTTTTCTGATGATCTTTTTCCTCTTCAGGGTGAAACTCCTTTCATCATTATTAATGGAAAAAAGGGAGGAGAGGATCATGCCCCTTCTTTCAATCGGCGTATTTTACTATCTGACACATTACCTGCTGAAAGGTATCAGCCTGTCGGTATTATTCAGCTATTTCATGCTGGGCGCCACCCTGCTAATTATTATCTGCCTGTTCGTAAATTTCTTTTTTAAAATCAGCCTGCATATGGCAGGTATCGGCGGGGTAACAGGCTTTTGGATCGGCATCAGCATTAGACAGGGGACTCCTCATGAAATACTTATTTCATGCCTTTTACTTCTCTGCGGATTACTTGGTTATGCCAGGCTGGCCGATGGGAGCCATTCACCAAAGGAGGTATATACCGGGCTCATTCTTGGTGCCGGCACACTGTTTTTCCTTATGATGCTTTGATTAAAAGGGCCTGATCATGAACCCTACCGTGATAGGATAGATATCGGGGCCTTTCCCTTTCTGGAAAATTGTGGAAAGCTGGTAATACCCTACAAGGTTAAACCACTTATATCCAATTCGGAAAGTGGGGCCGTAAGCAAACCTGTCAAGGTTCTTTACGTTACGGTATTTAACCCTTACCTGGTCCCTTTCAGGCTGCAAATCGGCCTGGTACTCATCCCCTACATACTTTGTATGGGCAGGCAGCATATAGCCGACCTTGAAGCCCAGCCCAACAGCAAATTTATACTTGGTCACAAACTGGAACTCTATAGGCAATTCAATATATGGCATGACCAGTTTTGACCTTTTATAACCTACCGTGTCATTGATCTTGGTCATAGTGGTGGAGTCGGTATAGCTTTTGAACAGGAAATTGCCGTACATGTTATGAATGGATACCTGCAAACCGATACCGAACCCGAAATTGCTTTTGCCGAAAGGAACGCGGTAGGCTACAAGGGCAGTAAATCCCTGGTTGATGGTGCGCGTTTTTAAACCTGAGGGCACATTCATGTAAATATCGGTAAACATCCCGAGCCCCACATGGATCTTTTTCTTAGTTTTCTCATTGAGGATCTGTGATTTGGCAGTCATAGGAAGAACCAGGACTGAGGCAGCCAGGATAATGATTGCCAATAAGGAATTTCGCTGTAGGGTCATATTCATTTAATTATACAACAAAATTAACGCTTTTTTTCCGTATCCATTGCTTATCCCCATAATTTTTGGGGATAAGCGCCTTCACGGATGAGCGACCTGATGCTGTCGACGACAAAAGTCCGGTCTTCCTGGTAGGTCATTCCGAACCATTGTTCATCGCAGGAAAGCACTTTAACGCCAGCCTGTCCCGACTTGATGAGCTTATTTACAACGGAGGGAATATAGAATTCGGCTTTGGGATTTTCATAGTTTTCCCTTATAAAGATTTCAAATCCGGTTTTCAGGTGGCCGAAAAACGAAGGTGTAAACCCCCAGCAATTCATAGAAACAACTGAGTCGGAGGGAATGATAACTGCCTGACGGTCTCCTTCCCTGTAAATAATACCCCCTTCCGTTTTTTCAATACTCGTTCTTTCTACAACATCTATCAGCTCCTGCTTCCCGTTCACCTGGCAGATTCCCCTCGAAACGGAACCAAAATCTGAAAGGGTCCGGTCCACGCGGTAACCAACCATGCAGTAGTCGTTTTCCCGCCCGGTTGTCCAGTTTTTATAGTATCCGGCAACAGCCTCGTAGGCCTTTCTCCCGTAAAAATCATCTGAATTGATCACAGCGAAAGGCCCGTCAATATGGCCCTCTGCCATCATAACGGCATGACCTGTGCCCCAGGGTTTCTGCCTCTCATCGGTGATAAGCGTACCGTCGGGAACCATCCATATCTCCTGGAAAACGTAATCCACCTCCACATGATCCTGAAGCCTGTTGATAAACATCTCCTTGAACCCTGCTTCAAGGCTTTCCTTGATAACGAAGACCACTTTGCCGAAACCTGATTTCACGGCATCATATATCGAGTAGTCAAGCAGTGTTTCCCCGTTAGGGCCGATGCGGTCAAGCTGCTTCAGTCCGCCGTAACGGCTGCCCACACCGGCAGCAAGGATCAGTAAGGTTGGTTGCATTTTATTTAGGATTTACCATTTTCTTATTTTATGCCCCCTCACGGCGTAATACAGGATATACGCGTAACATGGTATCGTGATCCAGTATGCTGTCACGGGGCTGAAGAGGTCGGCCAGCCTGCCGTAAGCCAGGGGAAGTAAAGCTCCCCCTGCTATACCCATGATAAGCAGAGACGAACCGATTTTTGTGAATTTCCCCAGCCCGTCAATAGCAAGGGGCCATATAGCCGGCCACATTATAGCGTTTGCAAGGCCCAGCAAAGCTATGAAAAAAACACTCAGGTCAAAGGGGAGAGAAAGCGAGAAATTACCGAAACTGAGAAGCATTGAGGACTGGTACGGAGCCTTTGTGGCCAGGAAGGAGCAGATTACAAAAATGATACCGAATAAGGCAGAAACTGCTAATACAAACTCTTGTTTGAGATATTTCGGGATCGTGATTATGCCTATGATATAACCTATAACCATGGCTGCCAGGGTATACGATGCAAAATACTTCGAAAGCTCGAAGCTTATCCCCTGGGATTTCCCGAAATTGATGATAGTGTCAACAGCAATGACTTCAACCCCCACGTAAAGGAATATTGCGATCACCCCGAGAACGAGCTGGGGAAACTCGAAAACGCTTGTCCTGGTGTGACGTGATTCTTTATCCTCCACCTCTTCCTCATCGGTATTGATATCGGGCAGGCTTGAATATCTCAGCAGGATTGCAAGTAGGATCAGCACCACAGCCATAACCACATAAGGTATGATGATCCTTCCGGCAAGGGCATTGAGTGTTATATTTCTCTGTATCTCGTCAAGCGAACTTAAATACTTTTTGTCAAATTTGTCCATCCCGGCCAGGACGATAGCTCCAAGGATGAGCGGGCTGACAACCCCAGCGATCTTATTGCAGATCCCCATGATGCTGATCCGTTTTGCCGCACTTTCAATAGGCCCGAGAATCGTGACATATGGATTGGATGCGGTTTGCAGAATGGCCAGCCCTGTTCCCTGCACAAAGAGCCCGGTGAGGAAGAGCCCGAACATCCGGGTATATGCTGCCGGGATGAAGAGCAGGGCGCCAAGGGCCATTACGATGAGCCCAAGCGACATTCCGTTCCTGAATCCGACTTTGCGAAGGACGTAAGCCGAAGGGATTGCCATAACGAAATATGAGATATAAAATGCGAAGGTGACAAAGTAGGATTCAAAATTGTTTTTCTCGCAGGCTACTTTCAGAAAAGGGATCAGCACTGAATTCAGCCATGTAACAAATCCGAAGATGAAGAAAAAGATGCCTATAATAACGATAGAAAAAATGTACTGGCGTTTATTGCCGTCCAGAAGGGCAGTTTTTGGAATTTGGGTCATGAAGGAAGATTTTCAGGGCAAAAATAAAGGAATTCTGAATTTCACCAAATTATCCTATTTTTGTCGTAATAACCGCCCTGATCAAAATGGAAAGCAGCACTGAAAAATTCAACATCCTTATTGTCGATGACAGGACAGAAAACCTGATCACTCTTGAAACTATTATTACCAGCCCGGAACTCAACATTATCAAGGCCCTTTCGGGTAATGAAGCGCTGGCCATAATGATAGAACATGAAATTTCACTGGTCCTGCTCGATGTCAACATGCCCGGCATGGATGGTTTCGAAACAGCGGAACTGATGAGGGGCAGCGAACGAACAAAGAGCATCCCGATTATTTTTATCACGGCGACTTACCGCCAGCCCAAGCAGATCTTCAGGGGGTATGAGACGGGGGCCGTGGATTACCTTTACAAGCCCCTTGACCGGAAGATACTTCAGAATAAGATCAGGGCCTATATCGACTTCTTTAAACAGAAGCATGCACTGCAGATTGCCACCGTGGAATTGCAGAACACGGTTGCCGAACTCGACAAAGCAAAGCGAACCGCGGAAGTGGCGACACTGGCAAAAAGCTCTTTCCTGGCAAATATGAGCCATGAAATCAGGACCCCTCTCAACGGCATCATAGGTATGACCGACCTGATGCTGATGGACGAGGACCTTACCCAGCATTATAAAGAACAGCTCTCAGATATAAGGCAGAGCGGGGAATCATTGCTTGAGATCATTAACGAAATCCTCGATATTTCAAAGATTGAAGCCGACAAGATCGAGATTGAGATCATAGAATTCAGCCTGAGGGAACTTCTTGAATCGGTGGTCCACCTGCTTTCGGTAAAAACCTACCAGAAGAACCTGGCATTTTTTTGTGAACACCCTGCCGGGATGCCTGATACTTTCCTTGGGGACCCTACAAGGATCCGCCAGGTACTGATAAATCTCATAGGCAACGCACTGAAATTCACCGAAAAGGGGAATATCTGCCTTAAAGTAGAAATCCCTGAACATCTCGAAAATACTTATGTCCTGAATTTTTCAGTAAAGGATACCGGTATCGGCATACCTCCCGACAAACTTGAAAAATTGTTTGAGTCTTATCACCAGGCTGATAAATCAACAACCCGTACATACGGGGGAACCGGTCTCGGGCTTACTATCTCCAAGAAACTGGTGGAACTTATGGGTGGAAAAGTTATTGTGAACAGCAAGGTAGGCAGCGGCAGCACTTTCCAATTTACGCTGACACTGTTCAGCCCGAATCCTTCCGATCCTGCACTGAAGCTCGACCTTCCCGATAAACTTAAAGGAAGCAGGGTGATCATTGCTGATGCAGAACCAGGTCATGCCCGGCAAACCGCCGAATTCCTTATCGACCTGGGCTTTAAACCGGTAATAACATCCTCAACCGATGAATGCCTCAGGATGATGAATGCCGACGTCAAAGACCCGGTCAGCCTGGTATTGATTGACTCTTTGCTTCAGAACAGCCAAACCGAGGCACAACGCCATAAACTGCTGGAGGCTGCGCCGGCCAAACAAAAACCGGAAATAGTGGTATTGCTCAGCAACAAATCGGTACAGGCTACCCGTAAACTTGCTTCTGAAGGGCTCAATAATTACCTGTTCAAACCGGTTCTCCAGCTCGAACTGCTGAATATGATACAGAGGATCTTCAAGCTTGAAGCCAACCAGAAAAGCTCTGATTCCCGTATCCTGGAAATCAGTAAATCAGGCCCTGAACTTAATATTCTTGTAGCCGAAGACCAGCCTATCAACCAGAGGATCATAGTGCAACTGCTTGGGAAAAGGGGCTGGCATGTGACTACCGCTTCCAACGGCCTTGAAGCCATGCATAAGGCACATGAAACAGCTTTCGATATCATCCTCATGGATGTCATGATGCCTGAAATGGACGGGATTGAATCAACCCGCCTGATACGGCAGGATGCCGACGGCAAAAACAATGAGACCCCGATAATAGCCCTGACGGCAAATGCCATGAAAGGCGACAAAGAGAAGTGCATTGCCGCCGGCATGAACGACTATATTTCCAAACCTATTAACCCTCAGGAAGTTTTCCAGACAATAGAGAAATATTATTCAAAGTGAAATCCAAAGGATTATGACCAACAATTTTGGGAACAGGATCAGACGCTCAATCCTTGAATTTGATTACCGCACCCTGAAAAATATCGGCATAGGGAAAACAATGCTCCTTTACTTTCTGGCCATTTCGCTGATTCCCCTTGCGACACTAAGCTACATCAACTTCCGGAATTATTACATGGGGTTGAGCATTATGGCAAAAAAAGCCCTGTTCACCACCTCCCAGCTCCGGATCAATTATCTCAACACCTATTTTACCGATTTGGACACTTACCTGGGAGAGATGGCAAGGGATAAGAATCACATTTATTTTTTCGAACATCTTACCGAATATGGCAGTGAGAACGGGGTAAAAAATACCCAGGGAGGAAAAAGCAAGTACCAGGAATTTGCCGACAACCTGAGATTCGAGATACAGAGAAGCTGGATCCCCGACGGCATTCATAACATCTATTTCACCGATTTAAAGGGGAATCTCGTATTTGAACTGAACAAAAGTTCTGATTTCGGGAAAAATCTTTTCAATTCGGAACTTTCAGTGACCCGGTTCGCCAGGATGACTAAAAAGGTTATCACCGAGGGGAAGCCCATGTTTTCCGACCTTGAGTTCTATCCCCCCGGCAACCATGAGGCCTATGGATTCCTGGGTTGCCCTGTAACAGATGGTAACGGGACCAAGATAGGTGTACTTTCACTCCAGATCTCCACTGAAAAGATAGACAAGATCATTCAATATGGTGTTGGCTTCGGTGCATCAGGCCATGTTTATATTGTCGGCATCGACCTGATCATGCGCTCAAACAGCAATATCAGCGGCAAGAGCCCTATCCTTAATACACCCGAGATCAATGAAAGGACCAGGATATGGCAGGAATATAAAGCCAATAACCTGATCCTGAAACCCGACGGTGACCCGATACGTGAAGAGGTTTCCATTTACCCTACCAGCCAGGGTAAAATAGTGATCGGGATTTACCGTAATCTCGATGTTATTGAACAACTAGGTGTAAACTGGGCCCTGGTGGAAGAGATTGACCAGGGAGAAGCCCATGCTGTTGCACAGGAGCTGTCGTCATTTGCAAAAATATCCCTTATCATTACAACTCTTGTTGTTTTCATCCTTTCAATACTGGTTACAAGAAGGTTCGTCAAGCCCCTGAAGGTCCTTTCGGAATGGGCTAAACAAGTTGGCAGCGGGCAGCTCATCATCCGTGATGTAAAAGTTTCAAAAGACGAAGTTGGAGAGATGAAGGATGAGTTTATACGTCTTGTCATCTCGCTTAAATCGATGGCTGATGTGAGCCAGGCTGTAGCGCTTGGCGATTACAGCAAATCGGTAAGGGTACGCAGTGAAGAGGATATCCTGGGCAAGTCGATGAACCAGATGGTCGAGAGTTTCAAGAATGTCGTGAAGCAGGCCAGGGCTATCGCCAGCGGGGATTATTCTTCAAACATAGTTCCCAGGAGCGACAGCGACACTCTCGGGATCGCTTTATATGAAATGACCAACAAGCTGAGGGAGGCTCATATCGAGATTTCTTACCAGGACTGGCTTAAGACAGGACTGAATGAGCTTGGGATAAAGATATCCGGCGAAAAAAAGATAAAGGAATTATGCGAGGAGCTTATTTCTTTCCTTTCCCATTACCTTGATGCCCAGATCGGTTTGTTATATACCCATGAAGACGACCATCTGCTGCACCTCTCGGCCGCCTATGCGTATTCGGGGGACCTTGTATCGACAAAACCCCTGGCTATGGGTGAGGGACTGGTAGGACAGGTTGGCAAGGAACGTAAAAAGATGACTTTCTATTCTTCATCTGAAACATTGCCAGCAGTGAATATCGGCCATGAGAATGTGCATCCCCAGTATTTCATCCTGGCCCCGATAGTGTTTGAAAACGTGCTTTCAGGGGTGATTGAACTAGGTTCTTTCCGACCGTTTGACGAGCAAAAACAAAAGTTCCTCGATACCTCTCTTGAGAATATTGCTGTTGCATTAAATACGGCACGTTCAAGGGAGCGGGTGGAGCAGTTGCTTAAGAAGACCCAGGAACAGGCAAACGAAATGGCCCATCAGAAGGAAGAACTCAGGCAGATCAACCAGGAACTTGAAGAGCAGACAAAAGCCCTTCGTATGTCGGAGGAAAGCCTGCAGCATCAGCAGGAAGAGCTGAGGGTCATCAATGAGGAACTTGAAGAACGCACCAAAGTACTGGAACTGCAACGCGACGACATCCGCAAGAAGAACGGAGAACTTGAACTTGCGCAGGAAGAGATCAGGCAAAAAGCCGAAGCCCTTGAGATCGCAAGCAGGTACAAATCGGAATTTCTCGCGAATATGTCGCATGAACTCCGCACTCCGCTCAACAGCATCCTGGTTCTGTCTGAAATACTTTCGTCAAATAAAAACGGTGTGATGACGCCCGATGAGGTTGAATTTGCCAAGATCGTCCATTCATCAGGTACCGACCTCCTCGAGCTGATCAACGACATCCTTGACCTGTCGAAAGTAGAAGCGGGCAAGATGGAACTTGAGATTGAAGCAGTGAGCCCCGAGGATATCCTGGATTATGTAATCCGCACTTTCACGCCGCTCACGCAGCCCAAGAACATAGAATTGAAAACATTGCTCGAAAAGGGGATTCCGGGGACTTTTGAAACGGATCTTCAAAGGCTGCTTCAGATCATCAAGAACCTTATGTCGAATGCAATCAAATTCACGGAACATGGCAGTGTGACAATCAAAATTGCAAAAGCCGAAACAGGGGTTCGTTTTAACAATCTTTCCCTGAAAGCCGAAAATACCCTTGCTATCATTGTAACCGATACCGGCATTGGTATCCCCGACGATAAGAAGCACGCAATTTTTGAAGCCTTCCAGCAGGCCGACGGTACGGTAAGCAGGAAATTCGGGGGCACAGGCCTTGGCCTGACCATCTCGAGGAGCCTTGCACGCCTCCTGGGTGGCGAAATACAACTGAGAAGCAAAGTGGGAGAAGGCAGCACCTTTACCATTTTTATTCCGGTGATATACCAGGGCGTCAAATCCGACGAAGAGCAGGACGTGCTTGAATCTCCCATTGTGTATAAGAAGCCTCCGGAAGTTAAAAAGGAAAAGCCTGCAGTTGTTGAGGAACCCCAGAGTGAAAGCTCAGGCTTCCTGCCCGATACAATCTTCAAAGGGAAGACAATCCTTGTTGTCGATGACGATATGAGGAATGTGTATGTGCTTTCAAAGATCCTCGAGGAGAAAAATGTTGACATTTTAGTTGGCCGCACCGGCAAGGAGGGGATCGATAAACTTCACCAGAACCCGGGCATCAGCCTCGTCATAATGGATATCATGATGCCCGAGATGGACGGCTATACTGCCATGCGCGAGATCAGGAAAGAAGAACGGTTTGCAAACCTTCCTATTATCGCATTGACGGCTAAAGCCATGAAAGGCGACCGGGAAAAATGCATAGAAGCCGGTGCAAACGATTATATGTCAAAGCCGGTTCAGACCGAGAAGCTGCTCAGCCTTCTGAGGGTGTGGCTTCAGAGGTAGGTTCGGGATCCTGTTCAGTAATTTCGTCCTGATGTTCTGAGGCCGGTTCGGCAGTCTGAACCATTTCTGATGCAGGTGTTATGTTCAAAATATCAAACGATTTCTTCTTATGCTTCATGATCCTGCCATCCACCACAAACACGATGGATTCGGCAATATTGGTTGAATAGCCTGCCAGCCTTTCTACATTTGTAAGGATAATAATAAGATTTGTTGCAACAACGATCACGTCAGATTTATGCAACATCTCCTCCATGATCTTTGCCCTTGCAGCCTGTGCCTTCACATCAATTGTTATAGCAAGTTCGAAAATATCTTTAACGAAAGCTACGTTTTTTGTATTAAGGATTGTGATGACATCATTCACGATCATATCGGTCATTTTCACAATCTCATCAATATGAAGCTCCTCGATAAACTCGTGGAAATCACTGACACCTTCAATTTTTTGTGCAATGGAAACTGCATGGTCGCCCATCCTTTCAAGATCGTTATTGATCCTGAGCGCTGCCATTATAAGCCTCAGGTCTGTCGCAACAGGCTGGGTTAAAGCGAAAAGTCTCTGGCAAAGTTTGTCGATCTTGTTATCAAGCTTATCAACCTTGCTGTCCTTCTCAATGATCTGATGGGCCAGTTCTGAATCACCCCTCAGAAGTGCATCAAAAACATTGTGAACCTGCTCAGCAACCAGGTTTCCCATTTTAATTAATCGTTTGTTCAGCTTCTCCAATTCGAGTTCAAAATGACGTTCCATGATTCTATTTCTTTATTATTAGTTGTTAAATGATATCAGGGTGAACCATCAACCGAACCTGCCGGTGATATACTCTTCCGTTTGCTTTTTATCGGGAGTTGTAAAGATCTTGCGTGTTTTACCGTGTTCAATAAGTTCACCCAGATAGAAAAATGCCGTATGATCGCTTACGCGGGCAGCCTGCTGCATGTTATGTGTGACTATGACGATAGTGTAATCCTTTTTAAGCTGAAAGATAAGCTCTTCTATTTTACCTGTGGATATCGGATCAAGTGCACTGGCTGGCTCATCCATGAGAATTATTTCCGGTTCAACAGCGAGGGTGCGTGCAATACAGAGTCTCTGCTGCTGCCCGCCCGACAGTCCGAGTGCCGAATCATGCATACGATCTTTCACCTCGTCCCAAATGGCTGCGTTTTGTAAAGACCTTTCAACAATTTCGGTCAGGGCCTTCATATTACTAATGCCATTGATCCTTGGTCCGTATGCAATATTTTCAAAAATAGATTTAGCAAAAGGATTCGATTTCTGGAAGACCATCCCGATCTTTTTTCTGAGATTTACCACATCTATCTTTTTCTGGTAGATATCAAGGTTGTCAATCCGGATTTCACCTGTGATCTTCACGCTCGGTATAAGGTCATTCATACGGTTCAGGCAACGAAGAAATGTTGACTTTCCGCAGCCTGAAGGGCCGATGAAAGCGGTTACTTCCTTTTCGGGTATATGGATATTGATAGAGTTCAGGGCCATTTTCTGGCCGTAATAAAGGGTTAGATCCCGGGTTACAATTTTTTCTTCTTTCATAATTTAAATCATTTCACTCTCCGCCTCAGGCTGGACCTGATAAGTACGGCAGTTAAATTAAGCGTAAAAGTGAGCATTAAAAGGACAAGGGTAGTTGCAAACTGAATAGGGAGAGTCTGATCCACATTGGAGGATTGTGTTGACATCACATAAATATGATACCCCAGGTTCATGAACTGGTCTGAAAAAGATGTTGGAAGTGTCGCGAGGGAATAGGCCGCACCGGTAAACAGTATGGGAGCAACTTCACCTGCCCCCCTGCTTACAGCAAGGATAGTTCCGGTCATGATCCCAGATATGGATCCCGGGATGACCACTTTCTTTATGGTTTGCCATTTAGTAGCTCCGAGCGCAAGACTCGCTTCACGTAACTCCCTCGGGACTGTTCTTATAGCTTCTTCCACCGAAACAATAACAACAGGAAGCGTGAGGAGGGCCATGGTAAGACTCGCCCAGAGAAGGTTTGGCTGGGCCCATTTTAGCTGACCTCCAAGGAACCAGTTATCCATACCTACTCCGACAAATTGAACAAAAAATCCAAGTCCGAATAAACCAAAAATAATTGAAGGAATGGTTGCAAGTGTTCTGACAGCGAACCGTATTGTTTGCGCCAGCCAGGATTTTTCGTGAGCATATTCTGAAAGGTAGATTGCAGTAATAGCTCCGAAAGGGACGGCTGCTATCGACATGATGATTACCAGAAGCGCGGTACCATAAATAGCAGGGAATATTCCGCCATTCATCATACCATCCCGGGGAAAGGCAGTAAGGAACTCCCAGGAGATCTTCTCTTTGCCCCCGATAACCGTAACGACAATGATGATTATTATGATTGCGATGATCAATACTACAGAAAGAGCTGATGCAGTAGTAATAGCGCCGCCGATGATTTTATTTTTCAGCTTCATACTACCTCCCCTGAATTTTTTTGACCAGCTTGCCTTTTACATAAAACTCGGCAATCGCGTTGATTGAAAAATTAAAAATAAAGAGCAGGGAACCTATAAGGAAAAGAATCCCGTAATGCATATCCCCGAAAACCACTTCTGCCATTTCCGCTCCGATTGTCGCAGCCAGGGTCCGAACCGATTCAAACGGGTTCAAGCCGCTTAAAGCTGCATTTCCGGTTGCCATCAGGGCGATCATGGTTTCCCCGAATACACGTCCAACACCAAGCAATACTGCAGCAAAAATCCCGGGTGTTGCAGCCGGTAGTATCACAAATACCGCTGTCTGCCATTTCGTTGCCCCAAGTGCAAGACTGGCTTCTGTAAAGGTTACGGGGATTGCTGTCAGTGCATCTTCTGTTATAGTAAAAATAATAGGTATGGCCGCAAGGGCCATTGCAATACCTCCTACAAAAGAATTTAAGCGGGTTTGGTAACCGAATAGATTTTGTAAAACTGTCGCCATCACCATCAGAGCAAAGAATCCAATAACAACCGAAGGAAATCCTGCAAGCAATTCTATTGCAGGCTTGATCCATTCCCTTAACCATGGGGGAGCAAAGCAAGATGAAAACAATGCAGCCAGTATTGCAATAGGTGCAGCAAAAAGCATGGCTATCAGGGTGACCTTAAAGGTTCCTATAAGTAAAGGAAAAAGTCCATACCTCGGATTTTCCGAAACGGGATACCATTCGTTTGAGAAAAGGCTTCCAAGAGTGCCTTCATTGTTATTATCTTTAGCAACAAATTCTGAATCAGGGTTTACCTCCTCCGCAGAAACTGAAGTATCCTTTACACTTCCGTAAGACTCAGGCTTATTTTCTTTGGAAACAGGCTCAGCCCCGGAGTATGTTTCCGGTTTATTTGCTGCTGCAGCAGGTTCCGCCCCGTTGTATGATTCAGGCTTTTGCAGGGCCCCTGCACTATCTGAACTACCATAACTTTCGGGTTTATTGCCAGATGATGAAGTTTGTTCAATATTTTGCTTACCCCGGGGTTTGAACGCCGGCAGACTCTCCCTGAATACGAAAACGAAGATCAGGATGATCACGGCAATAGAAAGAAATGCAACAGAAGTGATTATCTTCTCAGAAAGAAATTCCGAGAGCCTGAATTTCTTTTTAAGAGAATCAGCGGTAAAGAGAAACTTGTTTTTTGCCAGATCAGGATTCATTGGACTTGATTTAAAAGTGAAAGGCAACATTGAACAAATGCTGCCTTCACTTCACACACATTTACTAACAAATATACTACTTAACGGGAAAATAACCAACTTCAGTGACGACCTTCTGTCCTTCGGCGCTGAGGATCCAGTCTACGTACTTTTTAACATCGCCGGTAGGCCTGTTCCTCATGTACATATAGAGGTAACGGGTGATGGGATATTCGCCTTTTGCAATGGTTTCGGCAGTTGCAAGAAAAGCAGGGCTCTTATCGTCCTTCTTTACCTTGCAATGCTTAATACCCTGGGCATAAGCTGCCCCTCCATAACCGATTCCGTTTTTATCTTTGCTTACAGCGTTAACAACGGCAGCTGTTCCGGGAAGTGTTTGGCAACTCGCTGAATAATCACCTTTTACGACTTTCTCCTGGAAGAAAACGTATGTGCCTGACGAGTTTTCACGACCGTATAACCTGATCTCTGCATCCGATCCGCCAACGTCTTTCCAGTTCCGGATCTTTCCGCTGAAAATGTCTCCAAGCTGTTTTATTGAAAGCTCGTTAACAGCATTGTTTTCATTCAGGAAGATAGTGATACCGTCTTTGGCACATGGGATCTCAATGCCAAGTGAACCAAAACGATCTTTTAGCTTGTCCATTTCCGAGGATTTCAGGGGACGGCTGGAGTTGCAGATATCGGTTGAGCCATTGATCAGAGCTGAAATTCCGGTTCCTGAACCACCACCTGTGACCTGTACTACAACATCAGCATGTGATTTCATGTAGATCTCTGCCCATTTCTGTGCAAGGATAACCATCGTATCGGAACCTTTGACTGTAATTTTTTTAGGGGCCGGCATGAATGCGAAGCCAATAACTGCCACCAGGACAATGCTTGCTATCAGGGCTAATTTGTTTTTTGTTTTCATATTTCGATTTATTTTATTCAATTATTATTTCTTTTTTTGTGACTGGTGACTTTGTTAGTGACTAGTGAATGGTGAATGGTGAATGGTGACTGGTTATCAGTGACTGTTCACTATTCACTGTTCACTATTTAAAACTTCACCTGTAATCTTAATGTTAATACGTTCTGATGGATCAGGTTACTGTAATCATAGGTACTGGCTACACCATTTACCGTATAACTGGAAGTCACATTGCCTGAATTTGTTTTCGGATCAACAACACCAACTTTCTTATTCAGGACGATATCATAATTGATCATGAACTTAATATTATCAGTGAAATAATAGCAGTAGGCGAGTGACCATGTACCATAAGCAATATCAGACACACCGCTGGTTAGCTTGCTCGTAGTGACGTTGTTTGTCTTTGTCACTGTGGCAATTACTGGATCAGTACCTGCAAAAGTTTTTACAGGACTCGGATCATTTGTAGTTTTTGAACCATCGAACTTTGCAGTTCCAATCTGGTCGGCGCTGAGTTTGGTGTTGGGGTTATACCAATCATATCTTACAGAAATCTGGTTGCGTTTTCCGATATTTTTTATCAGGTAAACATACCAGCCGCTGAAATTTTTACTGATGGCTGGCGTACTGGTAGAAGTTTTAGTAGTAGTTGTAGTCAGCCAGAGAGTATCGCTTTTGAGTAATGTGGAATTTGCAACTGCTGAACCGGAAAAAGTTGCACCGGGAGCAGAATTAATACCCCTGATATATTCGCCTTTGATAATAAGGCCTCCAAGGATATCCATCGAAAGTTGTGCTTCAACACCCCACCACTGCTTCGGAACTGATTTTCCAACATTGTCAAGGGTCTTGTTAAAAGTGTAATCTGAATTCAGCACATTAACATTGTTGGCTTTGATAGCACCATAATAACCGTGGGCGCCAACTGCAAGTCCGCCAAAATTACCAAGTTTAAAGGTATAAGTAAGGCGGGCCATCAGGTCCTTGTAATTATCATAATCGGTATTCTGGAGAACTGTGGTGGTTCCATCAGGATTTACTGTTGCAATACCGTCATTCCCGTTAAAAATTGCAAGCTGAAATTTAAGCGGAAGTTTCGGGGGATGTATTTCAAGTTTAGCACCGATGGCACGTTCGTCAGGATAAATCGCCCTGATTACTCTTGAACGTTCTGCGACTTCGCGGTTACTGGAAGAATATTCAACTTCATAATTCGGACGGTTGAATTTACCAACCCATAAGGAGAACATTTTTAACCAGGGATCGTTTGCCTGAGCATAAGCATCTTTGATAGTGATGTTGCCTGGCTGGAAGTCAGGCTGCAATACGAAAACGATACCGTCAATCGGTTCATAAGTGAACTTGATCCTTGCCCTGCGAACCATAAAGTAATTATTAGGATAAACGCTTGAGGCTTCATAATTCACCCACTGGGCCTGGATATAACCAGAGAGTTTGATCTTGGTCAGCTTTGCCAGATCTGCCTCTGCCGTAGCCAGTCGTTCTTCAACACCGGCAACCTTATCGTTAATGGTGGAAACCTTTTGTTTAACTGTATCCAGCTGATTCTGGACCGGTAATTGTGCGTTAATTGTGACTGAAACAAACAGCAGCGGCAACACAAGACCGCTCATCAGGATAATTCGTGTAAATTTCTTCATAAACGTTAGTTTTTTGTTTCCGGCAAAATTAGATCTTGCACGAACCGGCCATGTTACGGCAATATTAACTTCATGTTAAATAATTGTTAACGACTGGCGGGAAACCTCAGCGGGGAGTGCTTTTCTTCGAAGAGGAACGGAGCTGTCATCAGCCCTCTATGGGGAAAGTGATTGTGAATGATGTGCCGTTAACCTGTTTAATCTGCAGATGGGCTTCAATCTGTTTGACGAGAATGTCGACGATCTGAAGTCCCATGGTTTTGTTTTCTTCCATGGAAAAGCCCTCCGGCAAACCCGTCCCTGAATCCGAAACAACCAGGGCATATAAGTTCGGGGTCTCCTGCTTCTTAAATGTAACCGATATGTTGCCGTCTGAATTCCCGGCAAACGCATGCCTGTATGCATTGCTTAAAAGTTCATTGAGAATAAGCCCGAGGGGGATTGCAGTTTCAATATTAATAATAACCGGCTCAAGGTGGAAGTCAAGATGAACATTCATCCTTCCGTAGGTTGCTGAAATTACCGATGCAACTGATCTTACGTAATCTGGGAATGAGATCTTTTCAAAATCTTCGGAACGGTAAAGCATTTCATGCACCAGGGCCATGGTCCTTATCCTTAGCTGCAGGTTCGTAAGGGATTGTTTTACATCTTCATTTTGGGATTGTGCCTTTTGCATATTGATCAGGCTGACCAGGATTGCGAAATTATTTTTAACCCTGTGATGGATCTCCCTCAGGAGATTCTCTTTCTGCTTGGTTCCTTCAACAATTCCCATTTCTCTCTTTTTGAGTTCCTGAATATTTCTTGTTACCGAAACAAATTCCCTGAAATCCCCTGTTTTAGGGTTAAACACAGGGTTGAAGGTGCTTTCAACCCATATCGGTTCATTCCCTTTTTTCCGTGCAAGAAAAGCAATTGAATGGGGGCGCCGTGTATTCACCACCTCTTCAAGTTGCTCCTTAAGGAAATCAGCATGCCCTGCAACCAATATATCCAGCAGGTTGATGGTTAACAATTCCTGGGAAGTATATCCAAAAATATCAGCAGCGGCTGGAGATGCATAGGTAAAATTATACTTTTTGTCAATCCTTGAAATAAGGTCAAGTGAATGCTCTGCAATGAACCTGTACTGGTCTTCCTTCTCGACTGTCTTTTTCTGAATCAGCTTTCTCTCTGCTGCCTCATATTGAAGTTTGATGTTCAGATTCTCAATGTTTCTCTTTGACCTCCGGTGGCGTATATTAATTCTCACAATGATACTTACAGCTATCAATACGGCAAGCACGATCAGGATAAGAAGAAATTTAAAGATCTTCTGGTTCCTGATCATAACTTTTTGCAGTATATTCTGGTTTTCAAGCAACCTGATGCTTTCCTTCAACGCCATTACGTTTTGCCCCGACCTTATCACATTGATATCGGTATTCAGCCTTTCTTTTTGTATACTGTCATTCACCGATACCATTTGCCTGAAATTTTCAAGGGCTTTTTCCATGTCGCCTTTCTTCAGGTAATAATTATACAATAACGTATAGCCGTTTCTGAGGTAATAGAAACGGTTATTCAATTTTGCCTCCCTGAGGCCGATATTCATATAATACCATCCTGAATCCGGACGGTTCATTTTGAAATAACTGCCGGCCAGATTGATGGTTGAACTGTTTACCACATCTGCAATTTTTGCCCTGCTCCTGGTTTCAAGGGCTTTCCTGTTATAAATAAGGGCTTTTGAAAAATTATTCTCCTGTTCATAAACATGGGCCATCCTGGTATACATGGTCCCTGCGCTTGAACGATCAATCGAGTCGGCAAATACCAGCAGGGTATCATACATTCTGATCACATCGGCATATCTTTTCTGATCAAGGTAGATGCCGCCAATAGCCATATACACCCCAAGAACGCTTTTCCTGTCATTTGCTTCAGTGTAATATTTCAGCGACTCCATGTAATAGTCCAGGGATTTTGATGTATCCTTCTGCTCATGAAAAACATCGGCCATCTTTTCAAGGAAGTAACCGGTAAGGACAAGATCTTTCTTTTTCCGGGCAAGTTCAAGGCCCTGCTTGCATGTGGCAATTGAATTGTCATAATCTTTAACGTATATTTCAACTGAAAAGATCGAATGGTCAACTCTCAGCATGCCTATAGTATCTTTGAGGGAGCTAAAAAGCTTGGAAGCGCAAAGAAGAAAATGGAAGGCGGAAGGGTGTTTTCTTTTATGAGCAAAATAGCGGCCGATTTGAAGGTAGGATTCAGCTTTCCCCCTTGTATATGCAGCCTCAACCGATAGTTTCAAGGTTTTGGATGCAATTCTGAAGGCTTCCTCCTGTGAAAGAGTATCAGGCTTGAGCAGGTCGATCATTTTATCGATATGGCGGATATCCGTTTCCCCTTCATCCGCATCAGATTTGTTTGCCTGTTGAGCAGGCAATCGAAACGGCAGAAAAAGCGTAATCAGTAAAAGAAGAAGAAACGATGAATACCTCTGTCTAATTTTCATCCTGAAAATCAAGCTTTACAATTCAAAATTAAGAAAAACCGGCAAACGTCTAAACAATTTTTCTGGTTTTCAGGAGAAGGCTGTTACTCACAACCGATACCGAAGAGAAGGCCATAGCTGCACCGGCAATCATAGGATTCAGGAGGAAACCGGTAAAGGGGAACAATAATCCTGCTGCAACAGGGATGCTTATTACATTATAAAAGAAGGCCCAGAACAGGTTCTGCCTTATGGTTTTAACCGTTTGCCTGCTTATCTTCAGGGCCATTGCCAGTTTTGCCAGGTCGCCTTTTAGAAGAATAATGCTGGCCGACTCAATGGCAATATCGGTCCCTGTTCCCATGGCAATCCCCACATCGGCAATAGCCAAAGCAGGTGAATCATTTATTCCGTCGCCAACCATGCCGACCCTGAGGCCCGATTTTCGCTTGTCCCTGATATATTCTGACTTTTCAGCAGGTGAAGCTTCGGCCTTGAAATAATCAATCCCGGCTTTGGAAGCAACCTGTGAACTGATGGCAACACTGTCGCCTGAAAGCATGTGGACCTGAAGCCCCATTTCTTTTAACTCCCGAACCGCTCCGGCTGATCCGGGTTTGATGCTGTCGCTGATGGCAGCAACCGCTAAAACCCTGAAATTTTGCGAAATGAAAACCACCGAGAAAGCTTGTTTCTTCAGTAATTGCTGGTACTCTTCAAGGCCTGACGAAACATTGCACCCTTTGTCGGCAATATAGGTCGGGCTTCCGATATGATACTGGTTGTTTCCATAGAATCCTGACACGCCTTTTCCTGTCACACTCTCGAAGCCTGTAACAGTAGTATCGGGATTCCGGGTTATATCAAGGTATTCACAAAGGGCCAGGGCATAAGGATGCTCCGACCTCCATTCTATTGAGGCAACTGCTGCCGACACTTCATCCCTGGACTCCTCCGGGAGAGGGTTACTTTCGTCCCACCTCAGTTCGCTTACGCTGGGTTTACCTGTGGTGATGGTCCCTGTTTTGTCAAGGACCAGCAGGTCCAGGCGGCAGAATTCTTCAAGGCTTTGGGCATCCTTGATGAGGATACCATGTTCAGCCGCTTTCCCAAGTCCTACAATTATGGCAGTAGGTGTTGCAAGGCCAAGGGCACAGGGACAGGCTATGATAAGCACACTCACCGCAGCCGTGACGGCATGGGAGAACCCCATCCCGGGAAGGAAAACCAGCCAGCTGATGAATGTAAGAACGGCAATACAAATGACAACCGGCACAAATACGGAGGCAATGCGGTCGACGGTTTTTTGAACAGGGGCCCTGCTCCCCTGGGCTTCCTGGACCAGCCTGATGATTTGTGCCAGAACGGTTTGCTCCCCAATTCTCTCGGCGAGCATCAGCAGGCTTCCTGTCTGGTTCAGAGTGGCCCCGATCAACTGCTCGCCGGTTTTTTTCATGACCGGCACGCTTTCGCCTGTGATCATGCTCTCGTCAACCAGGCTTTCGCCTTCCGTGACATGCCCGTCAACAGGGATCTTTTCACCCGGCCGTATCACGACTATATCACCAATCCTAACCTTCGAAATAAGTACTTCTTTTTCTTCCCCGTTCCTGATCACCCTGGCGGTTTTAACTCCCAGGTTAAGGAGTTTCCTGATGGAGGATGAGGTTTTGGACCTGGCCCGTTCTTCAAGGAAACGCCCGAGAAGGATAAAGGAAATGATCACAACCGCAGCCTCATAATACATATGCGATGCCATTCCCGAAGGCCCTGCCGATGAGGGGAAAAAAGTATTGTAAAGGCTGAATAAAAATGCTGTCCCGCTTCCCATAGCTACGAGAGTGTCCATGTTGGTGGCCAGGTGCCTGGCACGCTTCCATGCGATGACAAAGAACTCCTTCCCGAACCAGAACATGACCGGGCACGACAATGCAAGCATGATCCAGTTCCTGTATGGCAGGACAGGGAGGAACATGGAAATTATAAAAACCGGGATTGCAAATGAGAACGATGAAATCAGGTTTATCCTTGCTTTCCGAAGACGCCGGGCCTCCCCCGCTTCCTCATCCGCCATCAAAATCTTATCGGTAATCAAACTGTACCCGATTTTCGACACGGCCCCCTCAAGCTGCTTCGGGCTTGCCTTCTCAGGATCAAACTCCACAAGTACAGTCTGGTTTGCAAAATTCACATTAGCGCTAACAACTCCTTCAACAGAGGAAAGCATGCTGTTGACACTGGAGGCGCAGGCTGTGCATGACATGCCTTCGACTTTATATATTTCCTTAATGGTTTTCATTCAGTTGGGGAGGAGGGGAAAATAACGACCAGGATCTCCTCGATCTTAGGAAATAACGCTTGTAACAACTCCTGATTGCTTTTAATTACTTTATTTCTTAGAACCTGCAAATGAAGTTGGTGATCCCTGCCCGGCATTTTGCTTTTATGAAGGAACTGGTCAATATATACAATCAGCACCTGGTTATCGTGCCAATTGCCGATAAGCATTTCGGTCTGGTTAAGCTTGCCCAGGAGGATATCCTGACGTTCGTCCATAAAGACCATGGAAACAAGTGTAAGGATAGTAACCATGGCTTTAAGCTGTTTCCTTATCCCGTGGATATTGTCGGGATTGGATGGATAATTACGCAGCAGGCTTATTTTTTTTCCTTTCTTAACAATAAACTTCTCCGACCTGGCTTTAAGGGTCTTGACCTTGAGCCCCCCACATAATTTCTTTATAGCCCGTTCCAACTTTTTTAGCTTTTTTTCATCGAATTGCTGAACCACAGAGATAAACTGTTTTGAAAGCTTATTTTCTCTCGACCTGAGATACTTGAGAAAAAAAGATATTCCCGGGGTTTCAGGTCCATATTTTGCAGTGACCAGCTGGTTCACCTGGAGCTCCCTGATCTTGCCCGAAAACCTGAACATGGCTTTGAACACTTCGAAATTTTCAGGGTTGAACTTATCAGGATTAAGCATCTCGAACATCTCCAGGATGGAGTTGATCTTTTTCATGTCGATCCGGGTCCTGTGAATATCCCTCTCGTCCCCGGTGATGCTTGAACGATAGAGGTTGGCTAAAAAAGAGGTGGTCCTTTTTTTAAAAAATATCCAGTAAAATTCCCTGACCTTTGAGGAAACCATAACATTAACAATTATGCTTTAGATGTGTCGTGTGCAGCAGGGATCAATTCGGCCGGTGTTTTTGAAGTTTCTTCCTGAACCGGCACAATGGCTTGAAGGGATGCTCTGTCGGCCGGGGCATGAACTGCAAGCCTGTAATGCTTATATACCTTGTTGAGCGATTTCAGTAAGGCAATCCCCTGTTTGGACAGCCTTTCCTTTCTTTCCCAGGAAACATGCATTTCAAGCATGTCTTTCATCATGATGTTGCGGTTGTTTTTCCAATCCCTCAGCGAAGATATCAGGGTGGATGGAAAATGTGCTTTCAGGGTGGAAAACTGTTCCCTGGACTGAAGCAGTTTAATCCTTTTTAAATGCTGTTCCAATCCTGAAGCAGCTCCCGGGTTCCTGCCTTCAGTGATTATAATGAGTTTTTTCAGCCTGGCTTCCATAATCCCTGAAAGTATCCAGATTGCCTCAGTATAAAATCCGTTTTTCATGGCATTGCCGGCTGCAATCGTCATCTCTTTAACCGTTTTCCCTGGTTTTTTAAACTTTCCGGCTTTGATCCTCATACTTTGAATGTTTTTTTGATGATCATCTGGTTTGATTTTTTGAAATCAATGCAGATTCGAATCAAACATATGGTAAAGATAGGAAAATCCATGCAGCCGGGCAGCAGATTTAACGATTTTGTAATAATTGCTTACCTTTACCGTTGTTTTCAATGATAATAAATTACTCTAACGTGCTCAGAATTTCAAGTTTAATTAGCTTTATCGTGTTGCTGGGAGTGCTTGGCTGTTCCAAATCAGGCGATACCCCGACTTTGTATTTTAACTCACTTACCGCCGGCGGCGTCGGACTTGGGATTGTCAGCCCTACCACTGTTCCTCCGAAGGCTACTATAATTGGCGTTCTTAGTTCGAATATCGATCCTGCCAGCGCAACGACCAGCAGCATCCTGCTCCTCCGTCTTTTTGACTCTACTTATATTGACTTAAGTGTCACTGTATCAGGAAACACGATCACCATGGTCCCTAAAAATGATCTCGGCAGCGGTATTTATTACTCACTTACTTTTACAGGTTTGCGTTCAACGGACGGGCTGCAGCTTACATACCTTTGGAGGGCGTTTACAACGACAGGAACTTTTGGTCCCCCGGGCCTGGTGGCATATTGGAATTTTGAGAATAACACCTATGACCTGCAGGGAAATTATACGGTCAGCTCGGTAAACGATCTGAATTACCAGATATCCTCGAGGAAAACCCTCGGGCAATGTGCCGTATTTAATGGGACATCCACAGTTATCCAGGTGCCTAACGGGGATAATTTAGTCAACACCAACGATTTTTCACTTTCTTTCTGGGTAAAAGCAAATTCGCAATACCAGATTGATTCTTCGGGCGATGCCAAAGGGCAGTTTGTCCTTGGGGTTGGTGATTACAAAGGGTTTGAGTTTGAAATCGCCCCCGATTACAGTTCCTGTAAGCTGGTAGGCTCTTATGCACTTCCCGACGGCACGACGGTATCCCAGGAACTTTCATTTGCCGGTGACGGGAAAACAGGGGCTAACGGAGGATTACCCGGCTGGACGTATTGTGCCAACCTTACAACCACCGGAGGCGTGGCCGGCCTGCTTAAAGACAAATGGGCTTTTATAACCTGCACATACAACAGCACATACAAGACAGGTACGCTTTACCTTAATGGTGTGCTGATGAAACAGCAGGATTTCAACAAATGGCCGGCAGGGGATCCTGCAAGAACGATTACCGGGATGAAATACGGAGGCAGCGCCCCCCTGCAGGAAAATGTCCTGGCCATAGGGTTTTTCCATTCCGCAGGTTCAACAGCCTATTCGGGCACATCCTGGGGTAAATTTTATTCGCCTTTTGCCAATCATTTCAGGGGATGCCTGGATGAGATCAAAATCTTTAACTCTTCCCTTACCAGCGTTGAAGTGGAGCAGATGTATACGCTTACAAAACCTTAATTCTTTTCTTCCACCAGTACTTTTATCCCCCGCATAACCTTCAGCGGTGTGTCAACGATGACCATGTTGTATATCCACGACGGCACACTCCCTCCGGGATCAACAAAGCCTTCAAGGACAGCCTGGATGTTATTTTTCCCTGCCGGCTTCAGGGTCCATTTCTGCCAGTAGTTCCTGATCCTTACAATCCCTTCACGTTCGGGGACAACGTCAAGCAAGGGCTTTGCCGATACGACCTTTTCTCCTGTAACGGGGTCAATGGTGATCCTGGCTTCAACACAAAGATCCCGGTCGTTCAAGGGCCAGGGGACGTCGTAAACCAGGTAATACTTTATCAGCTTATCCGGCTCGGAATACAGAACTTTTATCTCCCTTACGTTTTTATCCCACCAGTCGACATTCTCAACATTCCCGATATACATGCTGAGTTTTTCCATGGTAGTATGGAAAACTGTTTCACCTCTGAAACATTTAAAGGAAGAATGGTCAGCTGTGCGGGTATAGATCTTGATCCCGTCTTTCTCCTTGATAAAATTCCATGTTTGTGCAAACAGGGAGGGACATATCAGGATTATAAAGGAAACCATGGCAAGCCTGATGAAGGACCGGTGATTTACCTTTACAAGCCTCGGATGCATTGATATAATCAAATTGCAATTTTTTTGCAAAGTAACACTAATCTGATTAATTTAAAACAACTAGCTTTCAGAAACAATTAACAAAAGTATACCAGGCTGGTCAGGTCCAGTGCATTTTAATGAAAGCCCCTCCAACTGCTGACCTGGCCCGGAAGCCCCATGTTATTTTTGTATGCTGATGGCCTTCAGGAAATCTTCCTTCCTTATAGTCGTCAGGTCTGTGGTTTCAGGATTCTCTGAAGAAGCCAGCCTTGCCGAAAGTTCCTGGAGGGTTTTTTCAAACAGGTTCCTTACAAACCTCGCATTGCCAAATGACGGAGATGTTCGTTCACCGCAGCTGGCAAAATAATCCTGAATTGCTGAAAGTGCATCCTCAGAGATTACATAAGCCTTCTTCCTGCAATCATATTTGAATATCTCAATAAGCTCGTTAACAGAGTAATTGCTGAATGTGAAGAAGCGTGTAAACCTTGAAGCAAGGCCCGGATTGGAATCCACAACTTTTTTCATCAGGCCGGTATAGCCAGCCAGGATGACAATCAGTTTATCCCTTTCGTCTTCCATCCGTTTAAGAAGGGTGTCGATGGCTTCCTGCCCGAAATCATTTTCCCCGCCCCTGGTCAGCATGTAGGCCTCATCAACAAACAGTATCCCGTTGATGGCCGAATCGATTACCTTGTCGGTTTTCGGGGCGGTCTGGCCAACATACTGGGCAACCAGGTCGGCCCTTGAAACTTCGACAACATGCCCTTTAGCCAGGATGCCCATGGATTTATAAACCCGGCCAAGAATCCTGGCAACCGTGGTTTTCCCGGTGCCGGGCGCACCCAGGAACAGGGAGTGCAGAACAAGCGGAGTCGTTTGCAACCCCCTTGTTTTCCTGATCTTTTCCACTTTGATATAATTGGCCAGCTTGACAATTTCCTCCTTGATATTATCAAGGCCAATCATATCCGACATCTCGCCCATGATCTGTTCCAGGGTTTCCTCCCGGTCATCGGTGAAGACATCCTTTACCGACTCCTCAATATCGGTAAGCGTTATAGCCTGGAGTTCCTCGTTCCCCGGGTTTTCCAGGGCCGACAAGCGTATGGCCTGGACCCGGATAAGTTCTTCAAAGAAGTTCCTGACAGCCCTGGCGTTTCCGAATGTCTTTGTACGGGAAGTATAAAGAAAAGCAAAATACCTGAGGCATTTTGCCTCTGCATCAGGGCTCAGGGTGAAATTTCGTTCAGCGGCGGTCTTTTTGAAAATTTCCAGCAACTCATCCGCCTTGTAATCCTGGAAAGTGAAATACTGGTTAAACCTCGACTGCAGCCCTGTATTGGATGTAATGAAATCCTGCATCTCTTTCGGATACCCGGCGACGATGACAATCAGCCTTCCCCTGTCATCCTCCATCCGTTTTACAAGGGTATCTATTGCTTCCTGGCCAAAGCCCCATTTCAGGTCTGAAGCAAGGGCATAAGCCTCATCGATAAATAAAATGCCATCCAGGGCCGAATCAATGGCTTTGTTGGTCTTAACAGCCGTTTGGCCTACATATTCGGCTACCAGCCCCGAGCGGTCGACTTCCACAACATGCCCGCTTTTCAGCAGGCCCAGAGAATGATAAATTCTTCCAAGAAGCCGGGCAACGGTGGTCTTTCCTGTTCCCGGCGGGCCCAAGAAGACTGAGTGAAGCGAAACCGGGTTGGCCGACAGCCCTTCCTTATGGCGTTTCTGCTCTATTTTAATATACTTCATCAGGGCGTCGACCTCTTCCTTGACTTTTACCAACCCTGTAAGTTTCTTTAATTCACCCATGGCCAGTTCAAACTTGACTTCATCGGGCGCTGAAGTGTCGGATGATCCTGAAGGATCTTCCTCCTTTCTTCGCTGCGGTTTTGGCCTTTTCTTTGTCTCCTGTGGTTTTTGGGCTGTCTGCCTCTGGTATTCCTCTTCGGTCATCGACATGACCACAACCCAGGAACCATTACCATAAGTAAGGCTTGAAACCCAGTATCCTTCCTTTCTTTTTTCGGATATCTCCTGCTCAGGGAATGTGTTTCTGTAAGCCCACGACTGGTAGAGGATATCGCTGCCTTTGGAAACGACAAGCAGCCAGTTCTGGTCCCCGTAAGCCAGGGAGGTAATAATATAACCCTTATTCCAGTAATCTTCAATGGCCTTCTCCGGGAAGTCCTTCGACATCTCCCAACGCTGTTCAAAGGTCTTTTCCGATTTCGACAAAACGATGACCCAGCGGTTTTCGCCATAGGTTACAAAGGAAATATGAAACCCTGCCCTGATCGCCTTTTCAACATCCTTTGCAGGAAACTTGCTCCCGCATTTCCACTGCTGGTCGGTATACCCGCACCCCTGCGACATGATCAGCACCCAGTTGGAATCCCCCCATGTAATATTGGTGATGTAATAGTTTTCTTTCCAGCCTTCATCAATTGCTTTGACAGGGAATTCGCTTCTCTGGAAATACCGCTGACCGGTAAATCCGGTCTGTTCAGCCATGAGCACAGCCCAGCTGCTGCTTCCGTAAGCAACATGGGAAATATCTATCCCGCTGTTCCATCCGTCGGTCACGGCGTCGGCCGGGAACGTCCTGTATAATACAAATTCCTCCCTTTTCATAACTCAGGTTCTTACTCCGCCACCGCAGTATGGGCATGTTCCGCTTGATCCCGCGCTGGAGGTAAAGGTCCTGTTACAGTGCGGGCATCTGTATTCTGAATTTGAAGCAGCTGCCGATAACGCATACAGTACCAGCATGACAATGGCAACGATCACAACCAATACGCTCAGGTAATAGGTCACCAGGATTGCCATGAAGATGAGAATGGTTAAAATGATGATCCTGGGAACAGCCATGATGGGGCCGACAACCACGAAGCTTTCAATAATCATCACGATATACAGGAACATCAGGGTCATGAAAGTTATATAAAGGACCCAATGGATCGAACGTGTATAACCTGAAGGAATAAGTTTAAACCCGTCATTGATGAACCATTCGGTTTCCCCTCCGTTCCATATCAAGGCAATGAAAACGACAAGTGCCAGGATTGCTCCTATTGTAAGGGGCCACCACCTCATTCGTTTAAGAGGGAATACCTTTTTCAGGATATTTTCCGAACTTCCCCCTTCGCTCTTCGCCCCCCCCTGCAGCATCGGATCCCTGCGCCCGACCCTGTTCAGGAAGTTGTCGATACTGTCATATTTCTTATAAACAAAATACAGCAGTATGGCAAAAAGAACAGCTATGATCCAGGACCTGATGTTGGTAAAATTGAAAATACTCTGGAAGATTACCTTCGTTTCATGAAAAATGTAGCTCCCACCTTTAAGGTAAGCATCATTATTGATTGAACTGATGGTTGCATACCCTTGTTTGCCGCCAGGGATCAGAAGGAGAGCTGATTTCTTAACAACTTGCAATACCCTGAATGTATCTCCTTTTGCCAGGTAGGCGATTGCGTTATAGCTTCCCGCGGAATCATGAATGGCAAATTTATCCTCAGCCACAATATAGGTTGTGTTGGGCTTTACCTTGTCGAGTTCTTCCCTTTGCATACGGGCCCTGTAATCCGCCCTCTTAACAATTTGATAATCAGAAGTGTCTTTTGTAATGGGTTTCCCGTAAAGAAGTGTGAGCTCTTCAAGACTGAGTACCCTTGAATAAATCCTGAGCTCATCGGCCTGTCCGTCAAAAGGCCCTATCCTTAAAAAGGGATAGCCGTCCCGCATTTTTGCAGGGCTGGAATAAACCTGATCGTTGACCACCATGCGCATAGCCTGGTTGTCCCGGTCATATACCAGGGCGATGAAGGTCCAGCTTTTAGCCAGGATCTCAGGACCTGTGATGCTTCCGTCACTGCCGGCACATCCTGTCCAATGAATAAACCCGCTGCTCCGTTCAGCATAGATCCCCCGGTAATGATCATTTCGGCTCCAGTCATTATCACTCTGGTAAAGGATCCCCGACTCCATATTGCTGGTATTCAATTGTACCCAGAAAGTGATGGTAAGAAGGGGTTGTTTGCCCGGACTGATATCCAAAGGGATGGAGATATAGCTTCTCTTATTATGATTGAAATCGTAGGCCAGGCTGCTTGCTTTGCCCTGGTTTTCAAAGCGGTCGGGTGCCGGTTTTATTCCCTGGATTTTCACTGGCTTAATATGCCCGTCGGCTTCTTTTGCGCTTCCGTCAAGCTTAAACAATCCCAGCAAGCCATCGGTTGGCATAGCTTGCTGGGGCATTGCAAATACACTGATAAGCAGCAGTATTCCGGATAATAAGATCCTTTTCATACCTGGATTTGGGGTTTAAATAAAGGCCTAGATGTAAATCACATAGTTCCGGATGAAGTTGAGCCCGGCAAAAAATATTATCATGAAACCAAGCATCAAAACGAGCATGAAAGTAAGAAGTAACATGATAAAGAAGAGGGGGTTGAACTGTTCTGATTTGGTCTTGCTACCGTCACTCCATGTGCTCACCCATGTTTCTGTAGCGGGTGTGGCCAGGAAAAGGCCAACTATAGTTCCGATCAGCACGTTATGAATGTTTTTTCCTTTGAACCAGCGTACGCGTTTATCTTCAAGAAATGCAGGGGCAAGACTGGCAAAATAATATAATACAATGCCCATTGGCATAATCCAGAAGCGGCTCAGCCAATGCCAGAATCCCGGATCAAAACTCTTTGTCATTAAGTAAGTGATAAAGCAGGCAATAACGGCGACAATGATCAGCTTCCAAGAACCTGAGAAACTTCTTGTTTCAGAGCTGTTTACGACACTGCCCATCGTATTGAAACGGTCAACGACTTTATCATCGGTAGGCATTACTTTCGCGGCGATAGCATGTAATTCCCTGGTCTTTCTAAGCTGGCTCATGCTTACCGGGCTGCGCATTTCTTCCTCGCCGGGTTCAGAAACAACCTTCCAGGAAGAATATGCCTCATTAATATAGGCTAAGGCCTGCTGGTTTTCTTCATCCGTTGCCAGTTCTGATTTGTTTGCCTGTTTTCTCTGATTGATGAATTCTTCTTTGGTAACCGGCTCGATGGCCTTGGTCTTAAGTATCGTGATAACAATCATGATGATCGCATAGCCGTAAAAGCTAAGGAAGATAAGTCCTATTATCAGGCCTTTCCAGTCAAAAGGTTTGTCCTTTGTTTCACCTGCCGTTGCGACAGAGTCAGCCTTAACTGTCGTGCCTGCATTCTGGTCCAGCACCGAAACCGTGGCTGTAATAATTGAATTAGCACTGCTTAAAACAGCAGCTCTTCCCGAACTCCCTCCATTGACGAGGAGTAACGACAGGATAAAAAAAGAAAGAATCAGCTTTTTCATACTTACAAAGTTTGATTTAACATTAGGTTTTTAATTAACAAATTTCTTATGACTGGTTTTTAGCACGGGGCCAAAAAAATGTCGCAGTAAATTTATCGGTTCACATCAGGCATTTCCAAGTATATATAGGTTGGATTTATAAATCCGGACAGGCATTATTTTTTTCAGGGATGGCCTGACCTTACTTTTACCATAAAATTTTCCTAACCCTTAAACCCCGACTAAATGAACACAATGATGAGATTCATTTTGATTTTTGCATGCATCTTTATAGTTCAGCATGTAACGGCCCAATCAGAGGCGACCGTAAGCGGCCTGAAACCGGAAGAATTTAAACCTGTTGTCCTCAAAGTCCTCAAAGACAATAACTACAATGCAACCAGCTGGGCAGCTGATATTGAAACGGATTGGAAGGAATATACTGTTAACCTCATGATGAAATACCGGGCAAAAATAAGATTCAGCTACCAGGATGGAACAGTAAAGATCAGCTTAATGGCAAAGCAGGCTTTGCTTGACAACGGAGGCTGGGGTGAAGCATCGATACCTTCCAAAAAGGCTGATGAAAAGCTGGTTAACACCCTTTCTGAGGCAATTAAAAAGATCGCAGACAATCAGGAAGCCCTCTCTAAAATAATGGCCTCGGCAGCTGCGGCCGCCCAGAACGGCGGAAGTTCAGGAAACATTCCGGCAAAATCAGGCTTTGGTCAGGTGGTGAATAAAGTTGTTCCCAAGGCTCCCTCCCTGGCAAATGCAAAAGAGCTGAGGTTTGACGATGGAGAAAATTATACCTTTAGCGAAGGTCTTTGCGCTTTAAAGAAAAATCAGCTCTGGGGTTTTATCGATACAACAGGCAAAGTTGTAGTTGACTACACTTTTTTTGCAACTAACGGGCTGAAGAACCCCAAATTTTCATCCGGGATCGCACTCGTCGCTGTGAAGGATCCTTCAGGGTACGGTCAAACGCCGGTATATATTGACAGCAAAGGCCAGCAACTGTTCAAAACCCAGAAGTTTTTGGCTGCTACTCCGTTTGAAAGCGGAATCGCCCTTGTTGAAAAAAGCATTCCCAAGACATCCGGCGGTGTTTCCTACCATCTTATAAACAAAGAGGGTGTTATCGCTCCAGGCTCCATTAATCCAGGAACTGGTTATGGATTTTCTTGTACGCTGGATCCTTTTAGTGAAGGGTTCACTAAACTTTATGACGGCAAGACCGGAAGCTGGGGCTTTATCAACACACAGGGGAAATGGGCGCTGGCGCCAACCCTGTATGGCGAAGTTGACGATTTCTCTGAAGGGCTGGTCGCTGTTAAAAATAAGACGAATTACTATTGGGGTTTTATCAATACCAGGGGTGAAGTCAAAATCTCCTTTGATTACCCGAATAAGCCGGGAAAATTCTCTGAAGGTCTTGCCGCAGTTGAAAATTCACAGGAAAAGGTCGGATATATTGATCCAACAGGTAAAACCATCCTTCCATTCAATTATGTAAAGGAGTGCTACCCGTTTAAAAATGGGTTTGCAGTGGTTTATCTGAATGATAAAGCACCAGGTTATATCATTATTGACAAAACTGGAAACGTAATCCGCAAACTGGGAACTGAGCCGGTGCAGGTTTTCAGCAACGGATGGATTTATTATAAAGAATGGCAAAATCAACAGTATGCGATCGGGATTTTATCTCCCGAAGGGAAAGACATTCTAACACCCTTCTATTTTTCATATGTTGGTGAATTTGTGAACGGACTTGCTTCGGCCATTGCCAAAATTGACAATAAGCAGGTGAGGGGCTTTATCAACCGGAATTTTGATTTTACAATTATTCAGACGTATTAAATCTCATGCCGGAAGTGCCGGTCATCTTGCCATGACCGGCATTTCTTCGAAGAAACACCAGCTTACCGCTTCAAATCCAAAACAATGAGACACCTGAAACTGATATTTGTCCTTCTGGCAGCCGTTCCCCTGGCAATCCTGGCCTCGGGCTACCTGTCGTTCAGATACAGCGACCACTGCGACCTTAAGGTTCTTCATTCAGTTCCCTTAAGGGATGGGGACCTGGTATTGCGAAGGGGGATAAGTATTGAGAGTTTTGCAGTAGTTATGGCCAAAACAAATAACGTGTATTCCCATGTGGGGTTGATCATTATACAAGGCGGTAAACCTTATGTCATCCATGTGGAACCCGGCGAAACTTCACAAAAAGATGAGCCTGTAAAAGAAGAACCACTGGCTTCTTTTCTTGACCCTGGCAGGGCCAGCCACTTTGCCATATACCGTTCACACCTCGGCAGGGAACAACTCCAGAAAGTCATTGCCCGGGCAGATGAATTCTATCACAGGAAATGTCGTTTCGATAATGCTTATAACCTTACGGATGATGACTTTCTTTACTGTACGGAACTGGTTTTGAAAGCCTATCAGAAAGGGGATGGGCGGATGAACAGCCTGCTCGGAAAACTCGAAAATGTAAACATCCTGGTTACAAACAGGAAGATCCTGATGCCCGGAGCTTTTACGGCAGGTAATTTATTTTACAAAATATGCAATCAGTAATTTAGTATTAACTTAACAATCAATTTTATGAAAAAGATCAGCGCTTACTTTCTGGCAACAGGGCTTCTGTTGGCCATTTTTATGACCTCATGCGGCGGGAGCGGAAGCGGAGGTGGAATTCTTAGCAAATCACCCTCAGATGTGGTGAAAGCATCGATTAACGACCTTAAGGATCAGAAGTTTTCGGATGTTATTAAGTATTTTGTAAGGAAAGACGGAGTAGTGTTTACAAAGCAGGATACGGCAAAAATGACCGGTATTTGCACAATGGCATATAAAGATGCTGAATCAAAAAAGGGTATAAAAGAAGTTCAGATCATTGAAGAGAAGATTGCTCCTGACGGTATTAATGCAAGCGTCAAGTATAAAATGCTGTTCAATAATGGTACCGACAGCAATGCGGATGCAACACTCAGGAAAGTCAACGGGGAATGGTTAATGATCATAGGTGGATAAAATTCAGGTATTGATTCGAACTGTTTTTGTCATCGGGTTGGTGGTATTGCTTGCGAGTTGTTCGCACAACAATACCACCCCCCATATGACAAAAGACTCAGTAACTTTTATTACTTGCAGGAAGGCCGTAACAGTTAAAAATCCTTTGCTCGCCCGTCTGGAAGTATTTTCGAAGGATCCTGCTCTGCGCCATGCTTCTTTTTCCTACCGTATCATTGATGCCTCCAACGACAGCCTGATCGCCGGTCTGAATGAGGACCAGGCATTGATTCCTGCTTCCACCATGAAGTTATTCACTACAGCGGCTGCTCTGGAGATCCTAGAACCCGGAACCCGTTTTAAAACTTCGCTGCAATATGAAGGAACCATCAGGGGGCGTAACCTGCATGGCAATCTTATTATTAAAGGAGGAGGTGATCCCACTTTTTGCATTGAAGAAGAGGCAATGAAAGTTGTTTTAGCAAACTGGTGCAAATCAATTAAAAAGCTTGGCATTGATTCGGTAGATGGCTCCGTTATAGGCGATGGCCGGATTTTTGACCAGGATTACATTCCTTATACCTGGACCTGGGGTGAAATCAATATGGGATATTGTGCCGCCGCTTCAGGATTATCCATAAATGGAAATATTTATACCCTCTTTTTCGAACCCCTGAAAGAGAAACGATTTGTTTCAGGCTTGAAAAAGGTAACTCCATATATTCCAGAAGAAGTGTTTTATAATAAGCTGGTTGAAACGGAGATGGACGAGGAAGACATTTACATAATTGGCCATCCCATGACAAATCAAAAAATTATCCGCGGTACTGTTTCAAAAGGGAAAAAGGAGATTTCAGTTGTGGCAGCCATCAGTAACCCTCCCCAGTCGGCTGCAGGTGAATTTTTAAATTCCCTCCGGCAGAAAGGGATATACATTTCGGGCAAAGCCTATTCCATAACTGATTCTGATTCCCTGACCGAACGTTGTAAAAAATCTGTCATCCATGACATTTCTTCCGTTGAGTCACCAACCGTGGGTTCGATTGTGAATACTACAAACCAGGCAAGCTATAATTTCTTTGCAGAAAATCTTTTAAAACATATCGGGCTTAAGGTCTTTAAAAATGGAGGAACCGAAGCAGGCGCACTGGCTGTTCGGCGTTACTGGGAATCAAAGGGGATGGATATGGGCGGGTTCGCCATGTTTGACGGCAGCGGTGTATCAAGGTTCAACACATTTACTACCAGGCAGATGATTTGGCTGTTATCCTATATGAGGACCTCGCCGCTGGCAAAGGATTTTTATCACTCCCTTTCCATTGCCGGTGTTTCAGGGACGCTCCGTACGATGTGCATTAATACTGCTGCAGAAGGAAATATTGAGGCGAAAAGCGGGACTATGTCGAGGGTGAAAAGTTATGCTGGGTATGCCCAAACCACATCAGGAAAGACACTTATATTCGCCATTATAGTCAATAATTTTGATGGCTCATCCTTCGAAATAAAAGAAAAATTAGGGAAAATAATGGATGCAATGGTCCAGCTATAAAACAATCGGATCAGGCTCGAATTTTTCCATTCCTTAAAGCAAACTCTGTTGGGGTCAGTCCGGTTGAATTTTTAAATACCTGGTTGAAAGTTGATTTTGACCTGAATCCTGCATTCTTTGCAATTCCTTCAATCGAAAAGTTATTAAACTGATCGTTAAGGATCATCCTTTTGGCTTCCTCAACGCGGTATTTGTTTAAAAAAGCAGAGAAATTGACTTTATAATGCTCATTGATAAGTCTTGAAAGGTAACTCGTATTCGAATCGAGGCGACGTGCAGTTTCAGCAAGTGTCAGATTTTCATCAAGATATATCTTGTCATTTATCAGCAATGTTTCAAGATGGACGATCAGGTCCTTGCTTAATTCATTTTGTACAACCTGATTATCGGAAAAGGGTTTTAGTTCAGGAGGAAGAAGTTTGTCAAATGCCCTCAGCCTGCGGTTGTCTCCTTTCTTTTCGATGGTGATCTTGTTCTCAATAAAGCTCAGGGCCATGACTTTTGGCAATAATTTATTACGATAATACAGAAAGAAATAATAACCGACAGCTCCTGCAATGACCACAATTAAAATAATAACCAATACGGCAATCCTGATTTTTGTTTGCTTTTTCTTTGAATCAATATTTAAACTGCTGATCTGCTGATCCTTTTTTTCAGTCTCATATTTGATCTTCATATTTGCAACAGACTGGTGTGCTTTCTCGGTTACAATGCTGTCCCTTATCTCATTCCTCTTTTTCAGGTATTTCAAAGCCATATCCTGGTTGCCACTTGCCTCATAGCATTCCGATAAAAGCATGTAAACGTCTTCGAATTGAGCCCTGTAATCAGCCAGTTTTGAATAATACAGCCCTTTATTGAGGAGTTCAATAGCTGCCGGGTACTTCTTTAAGCTGGTATTCAGTTCCCCGAGTGAAAGATAAGTACAGGCCATGGGAATATAATCCTGGCCCCTTGAAGAAAGACTCAGGGATTTGGAATAGTAATACTGGGCCGAATCGGGCCGATTGAGTTTAAACCAGGTATCCCCGATATTTGTCAGGTTGAAGCAGATCTGGGATTGGAAAATGGTAGTGTCTGAATAATTAATCGCCAGGGATTTCCTGAAACAGTTAAGGGCTTTGTAGTAATCTTTTCTGTCGGCATAGTTTATCCCCATAAGATTATACGCATAGCTTTCACCGCTGGGGAAATGCGCCCTGCGGAATAAGCTGATTGCTTTTTCATATGCCTGAATGCCGTAAACACCGTAAGGGGCATCGTAGTAATATCCACCTAAATTGCAGCTCAGATATCCCGCATCAATCAACTTGTTTTGTTTTTCTCTGATTTTCAGTGCTTTGAGATAGTAATAAACCGATTTTTCAGGGCAACCTGCATCACCATAAAGTATACCCAGTGTTAATGAACAGCCTGCAACCCTGTCTTCATTTGTCGAATCCATCGCCATGGCTTTTTCCAGGTACTCAACAGCCCTGGCATTTTCGCCTCTGGTCCTTGAAATATCTCCCAGGCGGGCATACCCGTTGGATAAAAGTATTTTTGAATTGATCATTTTACTGAGATCCATCCCTATCTGGCAGAAATACATTGCCGAATCGGTCATCCCTTTTAAAGTATAAAAGTAAGACAGAAAATAATACGCTCTGACCTCAGATTCCCTGGCATTCAGCTTTTTTGAAAGGGCAAGGGATTTGACAGCATATGGATATGCCCGAAGTGGGAAAGACCCGTAAAATTCCCTGTAAATTTTCTCCAGGGCATTAATTTTCTGGCGTTCATCAGAATTCCTGAGCTGTGAAAACAATGCCGCTGAATCTCCTTTCTCAGCCAGGGAAAGGGAAGCAAAGCTGATTACGCAAAAGAATAACAGGATACCGTTACGGAAATATGACCTGAATTGAATTGATGACATCAATCTGAACAATGCGTTCATTAGAGCAAACCTTGTCGTGGCAGTTATGAATCAATGCAAAATTACTTATTCGGAAGGAATTTTCAAATTATCTGGTAATTTTGTTAACTGTTTCACAGAAGGATTTCAAAATAAAATAAACGCTGTTATAATGAGAACTCCTGATCATGATAAAATGCCTCATTGGGCGAGGCGCATCGACGAAATGGGCCCGCGCCGCTGGCAACGTCAGAAGGAATACCGCAGCCAGCGTGCCGAATTTATCTCTGCAATTGTCTTTACCCTGATTGCCCTGGTTGTACTGTATAAGCTCCCCGACTGGCATTTGAAATTTGTCACTGAAAAATACGGGGCGGTAATGTTTATCCTGATTTTTTCCTGCCTGGTTCAGATAGGCGGCAACCTGCTTATGCTGTTGTTCGCTTTTCGCCCTGTGGCTTACCTTGCCCGTATATTCATGGAGGCTGCCTCCTTTCTTGCCCAGATCACATTTTACTATCTGTATCCTCTTGATTTTTCGAACACCCCCGGACTCGGCTGGATCGACATAGTATTGCCCTGGATACTGATAATCGGGATGGTGATTTCGGCAATTAAAGTCCTTTCAAATATCTGGAAACTGATATTCTGGAGATAATTACAAAGCCATTTGCCTGTTAAATAACATTGAGGATCTCGTCGAGACCCGCGATTTTAAACGTCTTCTTGATAAAGGGATCGGAATTGTGAATAGAGAAACTTCCTTCTTTGACCCGTTTTTTTCCGGCGACACAAAGCCTTATAAATGAAGAGGATATGAAATTGACTTCTTTGACGTCAAAAATAAGGCTGAAATCAAGCAGTGTTACCTTTTCGGTCTTCTCGGTGAGCGACTCGAACTTGGATTCCAGCTCGGCTGCAATCTGGTTGCTTAGCACAGTATCAAGCCGTCCTGTAAAATAACATGTTAAAACTCTTTCATCCGGGTTAAAATCATAACTTAACATAATCGGTTCTTTTTGAATTAATGGTTTTTATGGTACTCCCGCCTGAGATCCGTTTCATCACAGTTTTCATCGAGGTACTTACTCCTGTCGACGCTGAAAAATTTATCATTCATTTTTCTCCTGCATACCCTTTGGATATTAATAAGATGCTTAACGGTAATATTCTCGGTGGTGATGTTTTTTCCACCAGTTCCGCAACCCAGTGTAAGTGACGGGTTCAGCATATTAAATGTCCCGCCTACAGCTCCCTGGGAGGTTGGAGTATTCACGACAATGCGCCCGGCATTGATCAGCTGGCTGAATTCAAGTATGCGCTTTTCGTTATTGGCATAAATACCGGCACTATGGCCGATCCCGCCGAGATAGTTCAGGTCAATGCATAATTTTATTGCTGAATGATAATCCTTTGCTATATAAAATGCGAGGATAGGGGCCAGTATTTCTACTGAAAGAGGATGGTCTTTACCCACACCCGGAAGTTCGGCTAATAAAATCTTCGTGCCTGGCGGTACTGAAATTCCAGCTTTCTGCGCAATCACTTCAACGGATTGTCCCACGATAAACGGGCTCATCGACATGGATTCCTTTCCCACTGCAATTTTTTCAACTTTCTGAATCTCCTCAGGTGAAAGAAAATAGCAGTACTGGCGCTCAAATTCGGATTTTACCGCCATAGATATCTTTTGTTCAACGATCACCGACTGTTCGCTTGCACAAACCGTTCCGTTGTCAAATGTTTTTGACCTTATGATGGAAGATATGGCAAAGGGGATATCCGCACTTTCATCTATAAACACAGGCACATTACCCGGTCCCACCCCTATTGCCGGGTTGCCTGAACTATACGCAGCTTTCACAAGCCCCGTACCCCCGGTTGCGAGGATGAGCGCAACCCTTGGATGCGCCATAACCATCTGTGTAAAATCCCGGGATCCTGCAGGTATCATCTGGACACAATCCTCAGGAGCCCCTGCGGCGAGGGCAGCTTCATAACAAATTCTTGCAGCTTCGCCAGTGCAGTGCGCGGCATTCCTGTGTGCGCTGATGATGATCGGATTGCGTGATTTAAGGCAAATCAGGATCTTGTAAATTGCTGTGGACGTTGGATTTGTGACCGGTGTCACGGCAAAAATGGGCCCGAGAGGCTGGGCAATCTCTGAAATGCCTGTGACCGGGTCATCGCTTATAACACCCACCGTTTTTTCGTTTTTGATATTCTCATAAACAAGTTGGGTCCCGATTACATTCTTCCATACCTTGTCCTCCCAGATACCTATCCCGGTTTCCTCAACAGCCATCTTAGCCAGGCTTATCCTGGCATTCAAAGCAGCTTTGTAAACAGCCTCCACTACTTTATCGGTCTGTTCCTGGTTGAACTCCTGGAATTCCGCCGAAGCAAGGATCGCCCTTTCAAGGATTTCATTTGCCCTTTCCATTAAATTCTCTGCCATATTTCTGGTTTTAAAAACTAAACGGTTATTTTAACTGAAAAGCATGGGAAATTACAATAATTTCTTAATTTTATTCCTGTTGAAGAGTAAATTATTCTTACCGCCAAAATATGAAGAGACGGTCAAAATGGATTAAGATCACCTTGCTCTCAATCACAGGAGGCATATTACTGATCCTGGGAATTGTTTTCACATTCGCATATTTCAAAGGCAGCCAGGTCCTTAAAAAATACCTTACCGAAACTGTTTATAAAGGGAGCAGGGGCCTGTACCGGCTTGAAACCGGGGACCTTCATATTACAATTATTCCGGGATGGATCAGCATCAGGGATGTAGCACTGATACCTGATACGGCCCTTTTCAGGAAGTGGCAAATGGCCGACTCGTCGGTGTCAAAACTCTTTTCTGTCAACATTTCCATGATCCAGGTTAGGGGCGTTGATTTTATCGGCATGCTCAGGAAACAGAAATTCGATATACGCAAAGTCATCATTATCGGGCCTGAAATCAAAATTGATATTTATAAGTCAACAGGCAAAAAGGAAGAACCCAGATCCAGGCAAACGAGGCATATACGGATCAACCTCCCTGCCGGCATCCAAAGCCTGAACATTAGCCAGGTAAGATTGTTGAAAGGAAGTTTCCGGATCATCGATCACCGGGCTGATTCATTGAAAGAGGTTATATTCCCTTCGATTGCCATCGAGGCCGACAACATTCATACCGACCATTCAGGGACACCTGACCCCCGACTGTTCAATGCCGATGATATCCGCATCAGGATTGCTGATTACAGTATGTCCCTGGATAAGGGATTGTACAGGCTCTCATTGGGAGTACTGAGCCTGTCGACCGGGAATTCCAGTGTAAAACTGAACAAATTCAGCCTGGCTCCAACCCTGGGTCGCAAAGAATTTGCAAAAAAGGCCGTTTTCCAGGCCGACCGGATGAATATTTCCATTGATGAGATCTCCCTCAACGGGCTGAAATTTGATTCGGCTGTTCTCAAAGGGAAAATACTGGCTTCACGTCTCACTGTCAAAGGATTGCTGCTCGACGATTTCAGGGACCAGTCATACCCCCGCAAACCAGGATTGAAACCACCCTTGCCCCAGGATCTTATCCCGAAAATACCTCTGCCGTTTTCAATTGATACCGTTTGTGTCCAACAAAGCAAAGCCATATATTCAGAACAAAAGAATGCCGGGCCCGGAACAGTCTCCTTTGCCGATCTTCAGGGGAAACTCTATCCCCTGACCAACGATTCCCTTAAACTTCAGCAATCCTATACCATGCACCTGGTCGGTTCAGCCTTGCTTATGGGCAAAGGGAAATTCACTGCATCATTTGCATTTAAGGTCCCTTCCAACCACAGCAGTTTCAACCTGAAAGCAAATATCGGCAACATGGACCTTATGGAATTCAACCAGGTGGTTACACCTCTTGCAGGTATAATGATAAGCAGCGGCAAACTGATTAAAATGGAAATCCCGAATATTTTATTTACCGATTTCCAATCAACCGGCATCCTTAAATTTTATTACTCTGATCTCGAAATTAAATTGATCAGGAAAGACTCATCAAGCTGGACCAATATAAAAACTTCGGTCCTGGGATTTGCAGCAAATACCTACGTTGGATCGGATAATCCCAACAGGAATGGGAAATTCAGGGAAGGTGTTATCAGGTTTCACCGTGACACAGAAAAAAGCATCTTCAATTACCTCTGGAAAAGCGTTTTTACCGGCCTGAAATCAACAGTTGGTATAAACAGTAAGGAGCAGAAAGAGATTAAAAAAGAAAGAAAAGCAAAGAAAAAATAAACTATACCATTTTGGACAAGGCTGAAAAAAACAGCTACAAGATCAAAGCCTGCATTTCACGAGTTTCCAATTCTCCCCATAACCACTTTCTTTGCATAGGAAATAGGCTTCTCCTTTATAAATGATGATCTTTTCAGGGAATGGAAAGGGAAGGACCGTCCCATTCCCGGGCAAGCCCGTCAGAAGATCTATCTTGTTGATTTTTACCATGCCGTTCCTTATAAAAGTGGTGTACACATCCTGGTCCGACCCATCTGTAAGCATCTTCGTTCCCCATCTCCAACCGGAAATTTCAAGGCTGTTGGTTGTTTTTGAATGGCTTTTTACCGAAACTTCATGGTGAAAACTTATAGGAACAGTCCTTTTGGTTTTTCCATCCCTGTCGAGTATCTCGATAATGTCATTTCCGAAATTAAAGAAGGCGAGGCTGTCGCCGTTCATTTTTATTAATGGAAAGATCATTTTATAAAATTCGAACCGCTGGGCCCTGATTTCGTTCTTACCGTAGGCACCCCCTTCCGTAACAGAAATTGAAAAATCAAATTCCGAGGGGCTCCCGATTTCACCCGAATCCAGGGCATTGTAAGTACCCGTTAAACCGTTCCATCCCAGGTAAAATTTTTGATCATCAAAATATTCAGAGATCTTTTTCTCATAGAGGCATGTCTTAATGTAGGTCTTTCCCTTGTCCCTGCTGTAATAACCTAGCTTTGTCCCGAAGCCGTCAGCAATCTTTTCCTGGAAATAAAGGCGGTTTCCTATCCTGAACAGGAATGGCCTGACATGCTTTTCCAGGGTGTCGGCAGGAACAGGATCAAGGAACCCCAGGCTTCTTTTATCAGTGTCATAATAACATTGCCAGGTGAAAGCCGGCTTTGAGTAATAATGCACGTTTGACAGGAAATCCTTATACAGTTTATCAGGCGGCAACTCAGGTGGATCAATGACCGAAAGGGTGTCGCCGTTCCGGGTGAGCAGAACCAGTTCCGACCTTTTCAGAGCGGTCCTGAAAACGATCAGCAGAAGGTTATCATCCATCAGTTCATAATCCAGGACCGAATACGACCTGTCCTGGTAAATTACAGTATGTTTAGCAGACGATACTTCAACTTCTTTCAGGTTGTAAATAACCGGCCGGATATGCAATTCCACCTGCTTGCCCGGGAACTCACGAACCGTATATCGCGCATTCTCATAACCAATGCAACTGATGAGGATAGTAGAAGGAAATGTTGTTATGGGAAGTGAAAACTGGCCTTTGTTGTCGGTGAATGTTCCGGTATTTGTGCCCGAAACCCTTACGTTGACTTCCGGTACAGGTTTGTAGTTCAGTTCATTAATGATTATCCCCCTGAATCCGGTGCCCTGGGCCAGGCTGAATTGCTGAAGGATCAGAAACATGATTAAACAGCAGATCCCATCTTGAGGCAGTTTCCCTTTCATATCCACCTGTCGCCTGTCATACCTCCCGGCATGCCGTTAATTTTTCACCAATGAAAAGTGTGTCTTGTCGAGGGGGGTTACACTTACCCTCATCCGTTCCCCGTTATGCTTGACTACAAATGTTACTGTTTTAATGTCCTTTTGCATATACGGTTTATAAACGAGGTTTGACTTAATGAATAAATACCGCAAACCGTTATTATTGCCGTTCAGAAGATAGGTCCATTGTGATTTCCCGGCATCCGTATAGTTATCCGGTACTTTGGAATTGAAGATGTTCAGTATCTTATCACCTTTCTGGATTCCGGCAATTGCAGCAGGCGAGCCGGGAATAACATCGGCAATAGTCCTCATATCATTCAGGTCATAAATGATCCCGGTATAAGTGTAATGCAGAAACAGGTAATATTCCGAATTAGGGATCCACACTGTCGGGAACTGGTATAGCAGGAGAGCAAACAGGTCTCCGCTTTTGTCAACCAGGTTGCTTTTTGAGCTCGAAGCCTGGGACACGGAGCCCGACCATATTACCGGCGGGAGCTTGCTGTGCCCTATCTTATGGGCATCCAGGAATTTCAGGGAAATAGTGTAGAGATATGTCACCTCGGTATAGCCTCCCTGGGTTGTGGATTCGGTGATGGGCACAGGCACGAAGCCCCAGTACCAGTCATAGGCAGTGCTAATGCGCGTACTGATGATCTGCTGGGGAGGGTTGTAATGTTCTTTCGATCCTGCATAGGAACTCATCACGATCAGGATATCCGGGTTGTTCTGTGATCTTTTCAATCCCCTTGAATTCAACTGGTCGGCAAGCTCCTTGAAAATTTCCTTTTCCAGCAGGGGGTCCTGGGTAGAGGTATATTCAAAATCATAAGACTTATAGTTGAATATATTGATGTCGTCATCATCAAGGACCGCCATCGATGATTGCACCATCTGCCGGTGCTCTGAATAATCATTCGTATATATCCTTGATGCCAGTTCCCCTTCAGAAACATACCTGCTTCCATCAGAAAGAGAAACTGAAATCCTCGGGACATTCCCCTGCAAAGTGCCGGACGTACCGTAACGGCTGATGGCAAGTTTAACTTCTGTGCCGGGGGCTCCTTTCACCTGGTTGATGGGATTTCCGATCGTATTCACACTAAGCCCGTCTATCCCGATAATATGGTCCCCGGCTTTTAGTCCGGCAATATCTGCAGGTGAACCCTGGAAAACCCTCATGACCTTGATAAACTGGTTGCCGCTGCTTACCTGGAGAGTGCAACCGATACTCCCGGCGGAAGAACCTTCTTCCTGAGAAACACAAACCGTAATATTGAGCATACATGCCAATAATACAATTAATACATTTTTCATACTGTAAAACCTTTATTACCATGCAATTTACGAAAATTAATTATCGGGGGATGCAGGAGCTGTGCGTAAAAGAAAAAATACCGCCTCAGGACAAAAATGAAAAAAGGCTTATACATTGCTGAAATATAAGCCTTTTTTAATGGAATTTGTGGGCCCACCAGGACTTGAACCTGGGACCAATAGATTATGAGTCTACTGCTCTAACCGTCTGAGCTATGGGCCCTTTCTGTGATTCGCGAATCATGGACAGGTAAGAGGTTCATGATTTACGGAACACCGATTTTGGGGTGCGAAGGTAATTATTTTTCCCATCTTTGCAAAACCAAGCCTGGAAGTATGCTCAAACTAAGCCCTGAAATAAGCCGGGGAAACGCCATCCGCAATATTATTTTTGATTTCGGGGGAGTCATCTGCAATATAGACGTAAAGCTGTCGGAATTGAAATTCAAAGAACTGGGTTTCAAAGGATTTAACCCATCCTATTCCGTTGAAGAAGGGGAAGATGTCTTCCGCCGGCTTGAAGGAGGGAAAATTTCAATCCCGGAATTTACCTCTATCCTTAAAAAACATCTTGGCAAGGGTGTTACCGATGAAGATATCCTGGCCGCCTGGAACGCAATGATCCTCGATATCCCTCCCCGGAGGGTCAGGCTCCTGGAAGAAGTGAAAAAATCATACAGGATATTCATTCTCAGCAACTCCAACGAAATTCATTACAATAAATACCTTGGCGATTTCAGCAAAAATCATCCTTATACCTCCTTCGGCCAGCTCTTTGAAAAAGCCTGGTTCTCCTTCCAGGTCCATCTTCAAAAACCAACAAAGGAAATATTTGAATATGTGATTTCAAACGGCGACCTGGACCCTTCCCAGACTTTGTTCATCGACGACTCACTGCAGCACATTAAAGCCGCTGAGAATGCCGGTTTGAGGGCCTGGCATCTCTGCCCTCCCCTTGAGATAACCAGCCTGTTTGAACAGGCCGCAAAATGATAAAAGATAAAAAAGGCTTGACATTCAGCTAAAAAAGCTTTACTTTTGCACGCCTTTTTAAACTACAAGCATGAAGCTATCTCAGTTTCGTTTCCACCTTCCTCCTGACCTGATTGCAAACCATCCTTCGAAACACCGCGACGACGTCAATATGATGATCCTCGACCGCAAAAAGCAATCTATTCAGCATAAGCACTTTAAAGATATCCTGAATTATTTCGGAGATGGGGATGTACTCATAATCAATAACACAAAGGTATTCCCGGCCCGCCTCTATGGTGAAAAGGAGAAAACCGGCGCCAAGATCGAAGTTTTTCTTCTGAGGGAATTAAACCGTGAATCCAGGCTCTGGGATGTGCTTGTCGACCCCGCCCGGAAGATCAGGATCGGAAATAAATTGTATTTCGGCGATGACGATACCCTGGTTGCAGAAGTGATCGATAACACCACCTCCAGGGGCAGGACCATCCGTTTCCTCTTCGACGGCCCATACGACGAATTCAAAAAGACGATACAGAAACTTGGCGAAACTCCGCTTCCAAAGATACATAACAGGCCGGTCACTCATGAGGATAACGAACGTTACCAGACCATCTTTGCAAAACATGAAGGCGCTGTTGCCGCACCTACGGCCGGTTTGCATTTTACCCGTGAAATCATGAAACGTCTTGAGCTTAAAGGCGTTAGCTTTGCAGAAGTCACCCTACACGTTGGATTGGGCAATTTTCGTACCATTGACGTGGAAGATCTGACAAAACATAAAATGGATTCGGAAGAAGTGATCATTGAACCCGAAACTGCCGAAATCGTCAATAAAGCCAAGATGGACAAGAAGAAGATCTGCGCAGTGGGAACAACAACCATGAAAGCCATTGAATCTTCTGTTACCGTTGGAGGAATGCTCAAGCCCTTCAAAGGCTGGACCAACAAGTTCATCTTCCCGCCCTACGAATTCAGCATTGCAAATTGCATGATCACTAATTTCCATCTTCCGCAAACGCCCATGATGATGCTCACTTCCGCTTTTGCCGGTTTTGATTTCACCATGAAAGCATACGAAGAAGCCGTTGAGAAGAAGTACAAATTCTTTACCTACGGCAACCCCATGCTTATCCTTTAAACCTTGGATAAATTTGCCATCATCGTGGCGGGCGGCAGCGGTACCCGCATGAATTCTGCCATTCCAAAACAATTTCTTCCCCTTGCTGGTATCCCCGTGCTGATGCACTCGTTAAGGGCCTTCCATGAATACGATGAGAGTGTGAAAATCATTGTCGCACTGCCATCCGAACTTATCCCTGACTGGAAAATGCTTTGCTCACAGCATAACTTCGACATCCCTCATACTCTTTCCCCGGGTGGTAAAATGCGTTTTGACTCGGTGAAAAATGCTCTTTCTTTTTTGACTGCGGATGGCCTTGTCGCGGTGCATGACGGGGTGAGGCCGTTAATCAGCAAAGGGCTGATCTCACGGGCTTATGATCATGCTTCCGCGCATGGAAATGCCATACCCTGCACCCTTGTGACCGATTCGGTTCGTACGTCTTTCGGGTTAACGAATTCCCCTCTCGATCGCTCAAACCTCAGGCTTATACAAACCCCCCAGGTGTTCAGGGTATCGCTGTTAAGGCAAGCATATCAGCAGGATTTCCTCGACAGGTTTACCGACGATGCAGCTGTGCTGGAAGCAGCCAATCAAACAATTAAGCTCATCGAAGGTGAACCCTACAACATTAAAATAACCTACCCCGAAGACCTGGTAATTGCCGAAGCCTTAATGAAATACAGGCAAACCGTTTAAATCAATCCCTATTTCCTGAACCTTCTGCCTTTCCAGGAATATATGCTGAATTGCCCGGCGACTGAGACAGCCAGGGAGTAAAAAAACTGGAAGACCTGGGCCGCGAAATAATAATTCAAAAGCTTCTTTTTTTCAAAAAACCCTGCCATAAGCCACACCAGCGGGTATTCCACAAGGATCTTGACAAACCACAGGAATGAACTCAGCAGGAGGATTAGAGGGTTAAAGATCCCGGCTATCCCTCCTATAAAGATGAGTAAAGGAAATCCGAATGTCAGGGCGCCTGAAAAAATCACAAAGGCATCCCTGTACCCAAGGCTTTTTGAAACCCAGCGTAATCTTTGTTCCCAAAAGTCATTCCAGGTGGCACAGGGTGATGTAAATGCAATTGCTTCTTTGTCTCTAAGAAACACGACGGAATTCCCGCCAAACTGCTTACTGAAATTCATCATCAGGAACTGGTCGTCGCCCGAATGGAATTCATTGTTCCCCGAAAATCCGCCTGTATCAATAAAAGCCTCGCGGGAGTATGCGAGATTGGCCCCGTTGCACATCAGAGAAAAACCAAGGCTTGCCGAACCTGCAGTTACACCCATAAGACCCAGGAACTCAATGACCTGGATCTTCTGGAATATTCCTTTCTCTCCTGTAAAACTTACTGGTCCCAGCACCATCCTGACATCCTTCTTAACGAATCCCCCGGCCATTGAAGCAATCCAGGATTTACCATGATTTGTATCGGCATCAGTAGTGAGTATTATATCTCCTGCAGCAATTGCAACAGCTCTTTCTATCGCCCGCTTCTTTCCGCGGTTTTCCTCCGTGTTCTGCTCAGTTTTAAGAATCGTAAGTTTCAGTTCAGGGTGTTCATTTGCCCACCTGCGAACTTTCTCTACAGTATAATCTTCAGAAAAATCATCCGAAACAATAATCTCGAAACATTCCCCGGGATAATCCTGCATGGCAAAATCATTTAGGCAGGAAGTGACGGTCTTGAACTCATTTCGCACAGGCAGGATCACCGAAACTCTCAACACACCCTTTGAGTGCGAAACTGTTTCCCCCTTTGAATAATAGTACTTGATCGCGTACCCCGCCCTCCTGAATTTGCTTTTCCTGAATGTTCCCGCCGTTATTGCAAGTATCAGGGTACAGTATAACAAGGCAGTTATTATCAGGATACAGCTGAAGATAAGGTCAAAGTTCATGCGAGATCAGGCTTCAACGTTACGAAAGAACTGAAGGCGGAAAAGAAAGGCGCTGCCAACTATGGCCGGGATCCCCAGGTTAATGAACCAAAGCAAAACGGAGGCTGCTAAAATACCAAGATTCAGATCGGCCGATACCGCCATCAGGGGTGCAAAATAAAACCCGAAAATATAGATCGCAACTGACCCCCTGATACCCAGCTCGGTCAATGCAATTGTCGGGATTATAGCCATGATCAGGTAGATCAGTGATATCAGGAGATACGTATAATAAAACGGGATACTGACCCCAAGTGCGCGCAAAAGCAGTAGATACTGGGTTGAGAAGACGATGTATCTCGCAAAGCTCAGGCACATCACGAGCAGGAGATCACGGTTGGAATACATGGTGAAAACCCTGAAATATTTTCGTATCCTGCTGAGGCCGTTTTGAAGGATCTTTTCTTTCCATGTGGAAAGAAAAGATATATTAAAAAAAAGTCCTAGGAGGATTGTATCGAGAAGCAAAACAAGGAACACAAATGCATAATAAAGGTATCCCCTGATAAATTCCGCAGCGGGCATAAACACAGGTAAAAAGATCAGAAGCGCAATGGATCCTGTGAGCAAAGTCACGAGCAGCTGGCTCATGCTTCCGATAACAGTAATAAGGATGCCCTCCACATGGCTGGCCTTTTTAAGTATAAATGCCCTTCCGAAATACTCCCCTATCCGGTTTGGGGTGAAAGAACTGATTGTTACCCCGGTAAGCACGGCAAGTATCGACTGCTGCATGCTCACCGGTTCAACTTTCCTGATCAGGTTTTTCCATTTCCATGCTTCTATCATCCAGTTCACGACCATTAAAAACAGGATTATTGCCAGCATCCAGAGGAATTTCGAGGAGCTGAGGTCATCTTCCAGGGCTTTCAGGAGGGCAGGGAGGTCCTGCTTCCAAAACACCTGGTTGATGATAAAAATGTAGGTGATGACAAGAATTACGAGCTGGATAAGAAGATTGTATCTTTTATATAACTTTGTCATGCCCGCAAATTTAATGTAAAAATGCCTGAATTACCTCTTGAAAAGATCATTCTTGGGATTGACCCGGGGACCACCGTCATGGGTTACGGGATCATCAGGATCTATGGTAACAAATTGAGCATGATAGCCTGCGGCGTATTAAAGTTAGATAAATTCGACGATCATCCCTTAAGGCTGAAACTGATTTTCGAAAAAACTCTTTCAATTATTGAGCAGTATAAGCCCGACGAACTGGCAATTGAAGCACAGTTTTTCGGAAAAAACGTTCAATCCATGCTCAAACTTGGAAGGGCCCAGGGTGTAGCCATCGCCGCAGCATTATACAGGACCGTACCTATTTTCGAATACTCGCCCCGTAAAATCAAACAGTCCATTACAGGGAAAGGCTCCGCCTCCAAGGAGCAGGTTGCAGCCATGCTCCAGCGATTGCTGGCGCTTAAAGAAATCCCCGAAAGCCTCGACGCAAGCGATGCTCTTGCAGCCGCTGTTTGCCACTATTTCCAGAAAGGAACCCTTGAAACAGGGAAGAAATTTACCGGTTGGAAAAGCTTTTTAACAGCGAATCCCGGAAGAGTGAAGAAGTAAAATTATTACGCAAATCAGGCTTTGGCTGTGAAGAGCTAAGCATAATGCAAAAGCGCCTTGGCTGTGAAGAGCGAAGCAACTCACACAAGCCGCATCAGGTGAACGAAGAGAACCGTAGCGGCGGTGTGAGGTTGCGAGCGATTACATGAGCTTCTGATACACCATCCACCACCTGTCGGGGATGTCATTGTTGCAGGCCTGCTGGTAATCCTTATATGAACAGGGCACAAGGTAATGCCTTTCGTACTTTATCTTTTGATCGGCAGGAAGGGGGATCTCCATCCACCAGCGGTCTGTCTTCTTACTCTTGAAGAACACGATTTCTTCCTTATGATCGCTTATTGTTACCCTGTATTTCAGATAGTCTTCCTCGTTTTTAAAGGGGAAATCATGGGCCCTGTTGTAATAGCCGTCAATGAAATACCATATCATCTGCGAAACCAGGTGGGCCGTCTGCCCCTGTCGGTCAAATTTTGGGTTAACCTCATAAAACCCGATGGAAGTGAGTTTATCGCTGATGCCTGCATACCTAACGATCTGGCAGGCCTCTTCCCCATAAAACCCGTTTGGGCCTGCATTGCCGTTACCCGGTGCATCGGAATACCTTACCGCTGAAATATCAAAACTCAGCATATCGGCATTCCTGACAATTGGCTCGACTTCTTCAAGGCTTTCCCTTACGATTCCTACCCGGTAAGTATCAAAGAACAGGTTCTTCATCAGTTTTAATGCATCCTGGTCTATAAAATAACTCTGGTAGCCGATGTTGGCATAGTTAAAGAGGTAATTTGGCTGGTGAAGGATGATGCTGCTCAGGAAAGACTGGGAGTCCAGTTCGTTCTCGGTTTTACCCAGGTCGAACATGGGGTCAATCGCCACAATGTTGATGATCTGGCCCAGGCTCTCATAGGCCTTGTAATTCGCAAAAGAAAGGTCCTGACCGCCACCGATGATTATCGGGAGAACATTGTTGTTGATGAGTTCCGCTACGGTACTGCTTAAGGCAAAGTAAGTGTCGCTGGGGGAAAAACCCTTCCTGATATTGCCCAGGTCAACGATCTTATTTGGATAAGGCCCCGGGAACAGCTTGTATAAATACTTTCTTACACTGTCGGGCCCAAGGTCGCAACCTTCATTATTTACTGCATTCCGGTCCTCCTTTACACCAATGATCGCCAGGTTTGAAACGGTAAAATCAGGGAAACTCCCTGCTTCGGAATAGATCTCAATGAGGTTGCCCAGGCGAAGCTGGCCCTGGCCTTCACTGATCATAGGGAATTCCGTTAAATCAACCGGGGAAAAGAAGGTCGAAATGTCCATGGCCGTTTATTTTTTCTTTTTGGATTTCGATTTGGTGGGTTCGCTTGAGGTCAGAATCGCTTTAACATCATCATAAGTAAGATCGGCTGCGGTTTTACCCTTGGGGATCTTGTAGTTTTCTTTTTTGAAGGAGATGTATGGGCCGTACCTCCCGTTCAGGACTTTAATATCGCCGTCTTCGGGATACTCCCTGATCACTTTCTTTATCTCTTCATGCCGTTTTGCATGAATGATCTCTATGGCCCTTTCAAGATTTACATCCAGGGGGTCGTCCGACACCGGTAATGAAAAGAAGGCCGATTTATGCCTGATGTATGGGCCGAATTTACCTGCCGAAACAATGACTTCGGTTCCTTCAAAATCCCCAAGGCTCCTGGGAAGTTTAAACAGTTCCAGTACTTCATCAAGACTGATGGTATCAATGCTCTGGCCTTTTTTCAAAGCTGCAAAACGGGGCTTCTCGTCATTGTCGGCCTCGCCTAACTGAGCCATCGGCCCAAACCTTCCAATCTTCACATAAATATTCAGTCCGGTTGCCGGATCGGTTCCGAGGAGTTTTTCACCTTTTACTTTTTTGGTGTTTTCCATGGTCCCTTCAATTTTTTCATGAAAGGGGAAATAAAACTCTTTCAGCATTTCCTTCCATGCCAGTTTGCCTTCGGCTATCTCATCAAATTCTTCTTCAACGGTAGCAGTGAAATTATAATCGAGGATATCGTTGAAATTCTGAACAAGAAAACCGGTAACCAGTCCGCCGATATCCGTCGGGAAGAGCTTCCCTTTCTCATATCCCACAGTTTCGGTTTTGACCGCTTCTGATATCGTGCCGTCCTTCAGGCTGATGTAGTCGTAATTTCTTTGCACACCGGGCCTTTCTTCCTTTACAACATAATCCCTTTTCTGGATCGTGGAGATGATGGGGGCATAGGTCGAGGGACGGCCAATACCAAGTTCTTCCAGCTTTTTAACCAGGGTTGCTTCAGTATACCTGTATGGCTGCTGCGTAAACTTCTGCTGGGCTATCATCTCCCTCAATGAAAGCTGCTCTCCTGCATTAAGAGGAGGGAGAACACCTTCCTGGTCATCGGTAGTATCCTCATCCGAAGATTCCATATAGACCTTCAGGAAACCATCGAAACGGATCACTTCCCCACGGGCAATGAATTTTTCTGTTTTCCCTGTTATGCCTATGGTAACATTGGTTTTCTCGAGTTCCGCATCAGCCATCTGGGAGGCGATGGTTCGTTTCCAGATGAGGTCGTACAGCCTCTTGCCCGAACGGTCGGCCTCAATATTTTTATTGCTCAGGAAAGTGGGACGGATGGCTTCGTGGGCTTCCTGTGCGCCTTTGGTTTTAGTGGCATATTTCCGGGTTTTCACATACTCCTCCCCGAAAGTCTCGGTCACTTCCTTCCTAGCCATTGCCAGGGCCATGTCGGAAAGATTCACCGAGTCGGTCCTCATATAGGTGATCTTCCCTGATTCGTAAAGCTCCTGGGCAACACGCATAGTGTTGGCCACCGAGAACCCGAGTTTCCGGGATGCCTCCTGCTGAAGTGTAGAAGTCGTGAACGGAGGGGCAGGGGATTTCTTCGAGGGTTTTGTTTCGACATCCTCAACCGTGTAACTGACATTAATACACTGCTTCAGGAAATTAAGGGCTTCTTCTTTCGACTGGAACCTTTTGTTCAGTTCGGCACTGACGGTTTTAAGTTTCTTTCCCTCCTGGACGACAAAATCCCCTGTAATACGGAATGCTGAGACGGACTGAAAGTTCCTGATCTCGTCTTCCCTTTCCACAATAAGCCTTACAGCCACCGATTGAACCCTGCCGGCCGATAAAGATGGTTTAATCTTTTTCCATAATAGGGGGGAGAGTTCAAACCCGACAAGACGGTCAAGGACCCTGCGCGCCTGCTGGGCATCCACCAGGTTCATATCAAGTTCCCGGGGTGTTTCAATAGCTTCGAGAATGGCCGACCTGGTAATTTCATGAAAAGCAATCCGCCGTGTGGTCTCCTTTTTCAACCCGAGGGTTTCCATGAGGTGCCATGCAATGGCTTCTCCTTCGCGGTCCTCGTCAGACGCCAGCCAAACACATTCACTGTCCTGGGCCAGTTTCTTGAGTTCGCCTACAATCTTTTTTTTGTCCGGAGAAACAATGTATTTCGGTTCAAATCCCTTATTTACATCCACCCCTAGATCCTTCTTCGAAAGATCTGCAACATGCCCCATGCATGATTTCACCGTAAATTCGCTCCCAAGGAATCCGCCAATCGTCTTTGCTTTCGCGGGAGACTCAACAATCACTAAGTTTTTCGTCATATTTAGCACTGGATTTCAAATTCCAATCCGGGTACAAAAGTACGACAATTAACATAATACGTACCTTTGTGCCCATTTTAATCCTTAATCCGCCTTAGAGTGAAAGGTGATATATGACAGAAAAAAAAGCCCGGAAATTCCATATAGAAACCTACGGCTGCCAGATGAACTTCTCTGACAGTGAGATCGTTGCCTCCATACTTAAAGCTGAAGGGTTCGAGGCCTGCCAGGACCTTCTCGAAGCTGATATCGTCTTACTCAACACCTGTTCAATCAGGGAGCATGCCGAGGAAAGGGTAAGGAAACGCCTGCATTATTTTCGTTCACTGAAAAGGAAAAAACCGGGTCTTACCATCGGGCTGCTGGGCTGCATGGCCGAAAGGACAAAAATTGCCCTGATGGAAGAGGAACAGCTGCTCGACATCATTGCCGGTCCTGACTCCTACCGTCACCTTCCCGGGCTTCTTGAACAGGCCGGTTCAGGTCAAACGGCAATAGACACAATCCTTTCAGCAGATGAAACATATGCTGACATACACCCTGTAAGGCTTGATTCCAACGGGGTTTCTGCTTTCATTTCCATTATGCGCGGATGCGAGAATTTCTGTTCCTACTGCGTGGTTCCTTATGCCCGCGGCCAGGAACGAAGCCGGGATCCGGAATCGGTGATCCGCGAAGCGAAAGACCTGTTTCTGCAGGGATTCAGGGAAGTGACCCTGCTCGGGCAAAATGTGAATTCCTACCTGTGGAAAGATGGGAAAGGGACAATGGACTTTCCGGGCCTTCTTGAACGGATCGCGGTTCTCGATCAGAAGTTAAGGGTCCGCTTTGCCACCTCGCATCCCAAAGACCTGGGCGATGATGTGATCAATATAATTGCAAAATATCCCAACATCTGCAAAGCCATACACCTGCCCGTCCAAAGCGGCAGCAATGCCGTACTTGATAAAATGAACCGGAAATATACCCGGGAAGAATACCTCGGGAAGATCCGGGCTATCCGCAACAGCATCCCGGGATGCGCGATATCCACCGATATCATTACCGGATTTTGCGGCGAGACCGAGGAAGATCATCAGCAAACACTTGAATTGATGAGGGAAGCTGCTTTCGACTCAGCCTTCACATTTAAATATTCGGAAAGGCCCCAAACGATTGCAGCGGAACAATACGATGATAACGTACCTGCAGAAGTCAAGGAAAGAAGGCTAAGGGAGATCATAGGGCTTCAGCAGGAACTTTCATCGGCCAGCAACCACAGGGACCTTGGCGAAACCTTCGAGGTCCTGGTAGAAGGAGAATCAAAACGTTCCGATAAACAATACTTCGGCAGGAACTCCCAAAATAAAGTTGTGGTTTTCCCAAAAACAGCCCGAAAGCCGGGGGAATACCTAAATGTATGCATTAAAAGGGCCACTTCGGCTACTTTGATTGGGGAAGCCTGTTAAGATCATGACTAACTGAATTTCAGTAATCTGACATCCGGCACCCTGGCATCAAAATAAGATATTGTCATGAAAATTTTAGGATGTTTCACGCATTTTTTTAGTTTTGCCTGAAATTCCTTAATTTTGCACCCTCAATTCCAGCAATATATGAAGCATACGCTTAAAATGCTTACCCGGGCAGCTTTCCTGCTCCTTTCAATTACCATCATCTTTTCTTCCTGTGTCCCTCAAAAAAAGATCCTCTATCTGCAGAAGCAGCAGGAGAAAGATACTGCCAGCCAGTATACCCATAAACATCCGCCTGACTACAGGATACAGCCCAGGGATAATGTGTATATAAAACTGTTTACACTGGACGAAAAAAGCAATCAATTTTTTAACAAGCAATCAGGTTCAAGCAATTACAACGATTACGCCAACGATGCCAGCATCTACCTGAATTCTTATTCGGTCAGCCCTGACGGGTATATCGATTTTCCTGTCGTGGGGCGAATAATGATCAAAGACCTTACTGTTTCCCAGGTGAAAGACGTACTTCAGAAAATGGTGGATGAGTACCTCAAAGAAACGGTTGTGGTTGTAAAAATGGTTAACTTCAAGATCACTATCCTGGGAGAGGTGGTGCGTCCAGGCGAGTTCACCATCTATGCCGATAAGATCAATTTTTTCGAAGCAATCTCACTGGCCAATGATATTACCGAATTCGGCAACAGGAGCAAGGTCCACCTGATCCGCCAGACACCGGGAGGTTCAAGGGTATTCACCCTGGATATGACTTCCGACAGCTTCCTAAAATCTGACCAGTTTTACCTTCAGCCCAACGATATCATTTACATTCAGCCCCTGGGCTACAAGCGCTGGGGACTGGGTTCAACCTTCCCCTGGGCAATCGTAATTGCTGCCATATCAACAGGACTGCTTCTGATCACCTATGCAAAGTCATTGTAAACTGTAAACCTATCTTTTGTGAACGATAATCTCCAGGACTTCCAGCAGCAGCAACAACAGTCGGTCGACTATAAAGTACTGCTTTATAAATTTTACCGTTACTGGTATTTCTTTGCAATCACGGTGTTTATTGCCCTGATCATTGCTTTCATTTTTAACAAATACACCAGCCCGGTTTATGAAGTTAAAACTGCCATCCTGATCAAGGACAAATCTGAAAACAAGCTTAACGCCCAGGCTATCATGGGGCTGGGGGGCCTTAACAACATGCAGAACCTCCAGAACGAGATCGGGGTCCTGTCTTCTTACACTCTTACCTACCGTACTGTTACCAAGATCGGATTCGAAGTTTCATATTTCAGCGAGGAAAATTTCATAGGCAAGGAACTTTACAAGGATACCCCTTTTACTGTTGAAATGGATACCGCATATCCCCAGCCGTTTAATATGCGTTTCAATGTTTCAATAAACCCGAACGGCAAATACCGCCTCGAAGCAAAAGAAGAGGAGATCGGATTCTATAATTTCTCGAAAAAAGAGAAAATTGTTGGGCGCAAAGAAAGGGTTGCTGTTGATGAGAACTATGAATTCGGGAAATGGGTCCAGGGGAATAATTTCCGCTTCAGGTTATTGCTTACGCCTTTGTTCAATCCCAAGAAGGATCTCAGCAAAACTTTTTATTTCATGCTCAACGATTATGAATCCCTCGTAACACAGTTCAAAGGATTCAGCCTGGAACCCATCAACAAGGAAGCATCCATTGTTGAACTCAAGCTTAAAGGCGGAAACGTGACCAAACTGGTCGATTTCCTGAATGCACTCCTAAGGGAATACCTGGCCAAAGACCTGGAGCGTAAAAACCTGGTCGCAGGCCGCACCATTAATTTTATCGACAGCGAACTGCAGGATATCAGCGACACACTTCATTCTACCGAAAAGGCCCTCGAGGTTTTCCGCACTACCAAGGAAGTCATGAACCTTGATGACGTGAGCAAACAGGTTTTTGACAAAATGATGGAACTCCAGGATGAAAAAGCAGTTTTGATGGTTCAGTCGAAATACCTTACCAATCTTGCCCAATACCTGGAAAAAAACCAGAAACTCGATGAGCTTGTTGTCCCGGCTTCGATGGGAGTTGAGAACCCCATGCTCAACGACCTTACCATGAAGCTTACCGACCTCTATACGAAACGTACCGAGATATCACAATACTCGAAAGGCAAAAACCCGACCCTGCTCTCAATCGACCAGCAGATCGCCACTATTAAAAACGCCTTGGTTGAGAATATAAAAAGTGCCATAAATACCAACAACATTGCACTGAAAGAAATCAACGACCGCGTGTCCCAATACACATCGAAGATCAGCACCCTGCCCGAGACCCAGCGTGTCCTGTTCGGCATTGAACGCAGGTTTAAACTCACCGATGCCATTTATACCTTCCTGTTGCAAAAACGGTCGGAGGCCCAGATCACACAGGCTTCAAACCTCTCCGACAATGAAGTTGTTGATGCAGCCATGGGTGGTTCCAGCCCTGTTTTTCCGAAGAAAAGCCTGAATTATATCATTGCCCTTATCCTCGGGATCATCCTTCCTGTCATATATATTTTAGGCAAGGATTATTTCAACGACAAGATCATGGAACGGGAGGATATTGAAAAGATCACCAATCTGCCTATCGTCGGGCATATCATACATTCCGACAAAAAGAATGATATCGTTGTCATCGACTCGCCTAAATCAACCATTGCAGAGTCATTCCGCTCGGTGCGTACGAATCTCCAGTACCTCCTCCAGGGCAAAGAAAGGATCACAGTGCTTGTGACAGCCGATATGGTAAGTGCCGGTAAAACATTTACTTCCATTAACCTGGCTTCCATCTATGCAATGTACGGGAGGAAAACCCTGCTGATGGGATTTGACCTTCGTAAACCAAAGATCTACCAGGACTTCGGCCTCACCAATTCGGAGGGGGTTTCTTCTTACCTGATTAATAAAAGCAAGCTGGAAGACATCATTCAGTTTTCGGGGATTGACAACCTCGATATCATCATGGCCGGCCCTGTCCCTCCAAACCCTGCAGAACTTATTGCTTCGCCCCGATGTGCCGAAATGTTTGTCAGGCTGAAGGAGATCTATGACTATATCATCATTGACACACCCCCCGTCGGACTTGTGACTGATGCCTCTCTCCTGATGAAATTTGCCGATGCCAACCTTTTCCTGGTCAGGCAGAACTATACGCATAAAAAAATCTTTGCAACCATTATCAGGGATATGGAAAAACGCAATATCCCCGGCCTGGCCATCCTGGTCAACGACGTTAAACTCACCCGAAGTTCATATGGATATGGCTACGGTTACGGTTACGGTTATGGCTACGGCTATGGTTACGGCTACGGCTACGGATACGGTTATGGTTATGGGTACGGCTATTATTCCGATGACAAAACCTCGTCTAAGAAGAAAAAATCAATGCTGCAGAAAATTTTCGGCAAAGCCTAAGCCTGAAGGGAAGGAATGAAGGACTATAATTTAACGCATCTCAGGGAGCTTGAGTCGGAAGCCATCTATGTATTAAGGGAAGTCGCCGCCCAGTTTGAACGGCCTGCCCTGTTGTTCTCGGGAGGCAAAGATTCCATCGTTCTGGTGCATCTTTCCAGGAAAGCCTTTCATCCAGCCGCTTTTCCTTTCCCATTGCTCCATATCGATACAGGCCATAATTTTGAAGAAGCCATAACTTTCCGCGATGACCTGGTGAAAAAGTTCAACGCCAGGCTTGTTGTTGGCTCCGTGCAGGAATCGATCGACACAGGCAGGGTGGTTGAAGAAAAAGGCATCAATGCAAGCCGCAACGTACTCCAGACCGTGACCCTGCTCGACACTATCGAGAAATACAAATTCGATGCAGCCATTGGCGGGGGCCGCAGGGATGAGGAGAAAGCAAGGGCCAAGGAAAGATTCTTTTCCCACCGTGATGAATTCGGGCAGTGGGATCCCAAAAACCAAAGGCCTGAACTCTGGAATATCTTCAACGGGAAAAAGAGAATGGGCGAGCATTTCAGGGTGTTCCCCATCAGCAACTGGACCGAAATGGATGTATGGCAATACATACTCCAGGAAAATATTGAACTTCCCAGCCTGTATTTCACCCACGAAAGGGAGGTTTTCTTCCGCGACGGCATCTACCTGGCCAAAGCCCCTTTCATGGCTATGAAACCGGCTGAAAAGGCCGAAAAATTAAGGGTGCGCTGCCGCACCGTAGGCGATATCTCATGCACGGGATTAGTATTGTCGACTGCGGATAACCTTGAGGATATCATCAGGGAAATAGCGGCTACAAGGGTAACCGAGAGGGGCGGACGGTATGACGATAAGCGTTCGGATGCCGCCATGGAAGACAGGAAAAAAGAAGGGTATTTCTGAGAATATCATCCGCAGACAAAAAAAAATAATGACAGCAACCGAAGAAGCCGATTTCTCAAGCAAGGGTTACCTGAACATGCAACTGCTGCGGTTTACCACGGCGGGCAGCGTCGACGACGGGAAAAGCACCCTCATCGGTAGGCTGCTGTACGACAGCAAGTCGCTTTTTGAGGACCAGCTGGATGCTGTTAAACGGGCCAGCGTGCAAAAAGGGAGCGAACACCTTAACCTGGCGCTGTTTACCGACGGCTTAAGGGCCGAACGCGAACAAGGCATCACTATCGACGTAGCCTACCGGTATTTTGCCACGCCCAACCGAAAGTTCATCATTGCCGATACACCGGGGCATATACAGTATACCCGGAATATGGTCACAGGCGCTTCTACCGCAAATGCAGCCATCATCCTCATCGATGCACGAAACGGGGTCATAGAACAAACCTACCGTCATGCTTATATCGCTTACCTGCTGGGCATCCCGCATATAGTGGTATGCATTAATAAAATGGACCTCCTTGATTACAGCGAGGAAGTATTCGAAAAGATAAAGGCCGATTTCAACGCATTCGTCGCAAAAGTACTGCCGGGTGAGGACCTGCGTTTTATACCCATAAGCGCCCTGAAGGGCGATAACGTGGTGAAACCTTCGCAAAAAATGGAATGGTATAACGGCAGCACCCTGCTTGAAACCCTTGAAACCATTCCTATCGACCAGGACCACGACATGATACACCAGCGCTTCCCTGTACAGTATGTCATACGGCCCGAATCGGATAAATACCATGATTACAGGGGGTATGCGGGCCGAATTGCAGGAGGAATTTTTCATCCCTGCGATGAGGTCATGGTGCTCCCGGCCGGGATCAAGACCAGGATAAGGCAGATTGATACCTTCAACGGCCCCCTGGATGAAGCATTTCCCCCCATGAGCGTCACCCTGCTTTTAGATGATGATATCGATATCAGCCGGGGGGATATGATTGCCGGAGCCGGTGACCTGCCCAAGGCAGCTTCGGAATTTGATTGTATGATTTGCTGGATGAACCCGAAACCCATGCAGCTTAACGGGAAATATGCCCTGAAAAATAATTCGAGGGATGTGCGCTGTGTCATTGATAAAATAGACTTTGTCCTCAACATCAATACCCTGGGACAAATCCCCCGGCGCACCAGCCTGGCCATGAACGAAATCGGGCGCATCCACCTGCGTACAACCAAACCTCTTTTCTTTGATCCTTACACCGTGAACAGGCAAAGCGGGAGTATTATCCTGATCGATGAAGCAACAAATGAAACCGTTGCTGCCGGGATGATCCTCTGAATTCCTTGAATTCCTGCAATAAATCATGAAAAATTCAGTTACTTTTATACCTGGTTTATTGTAAGTATTTAGCACCGTCCCTATGAAAATATTCCGACTTTTTTTACTGTCCTGCATCCTGTATCCTGCATCCCTTTCAGCCCAAAGCCCCCAGATACCTATCGGACAGTGGAGAGACGAACTTCCCTACAATTATTGCAACTCCGTTGCGGAAGCGGGAAACCGTATCTATTCATCCACTCCTTATGCTGTATTTTACTTCGATAAAGACGATAACAGCATTACAAGGATCACCAAGATCCAGGGCCTTTCCGATATCGGGATCAGCTGCCTGGCATATAATGCTTCAACAAAAACCCTCGTGATTGCTTATAGTGATGCGAATATCGACCTCATCCAGAACAACTCCATCATCAATATCTCCGACATCTACCGCAAACCTATCCTGGGAAATAAAACCATCAACAGCATCTACTGCCAGGGAAATATTGCCTATCTCCAGTGCGGATTCGGAATTGTTGTCCTTGACCTTGCAAAGCAGGAGATCAGCGAAACGTATTATATCGGGAACGGGGGAAGCCAGGTTAACGTTCTGAGCCTGGTCAGGGACGATAGCGACACCCTCTGGGCCGCTACAGAGAAAGGTATTTACAAAGCATGGAGCAAAGATCCCAACCTGGCAAACTATGCAGTGTGGAAGAAAGATAAAAGAATAGATACCACGCTGATGTACAATACAATAACTTATTTTTCAGGTAAAGTCATTGTCAATAAACACAGGACTACAGGCCTCGACACCCTCTACATATATAATGGGCAGTGGTCGGCATGGAACAACGGGGAATCAAATCCGGTCATGAACCTGAACAGTATGTATAACGTACTGGTTGTAAGCTATAATTATTTCGTTGATGTGTTTGACCCGAGTTTCACCAAATATAAAGTGATCAACAGCTACCCCGGCGCCGGATCATTTCCTCAGGACGCCATAGGCGATAAGAACCAGACAATCTGGATAGCTGATTCCTATTCGGGCCTGGTAAGTTATGAAATGAATTCCGACCAGGTAAAAACCTATAACCTCAGCGGGCCCCTAAGTGCCAATGCGTTCAGCATGAGCACGTTAAATAATGATCTGTTTATCACTCCCGGGGGTTACGATGCTTCCTTTGTACCACTTGCCCAGGCTGCCCAGATTTATCATTTTGATGATTCGAACTGGCAGAACATTTCCGGGGCCAATAACCCGTCTTTGTACAATTTCAGCAATATCGTTTCTGCAACGGCTGATCCGTCAGATCCAAAAAGAATTTATGCCGCAACCTGGGGGTACGGCCTCCTGGAATTTTATGACGGGACGCTGACCCGCAGATATACCGAAGCCAACAGCACCCTCCACCACCATTCCGCCGGGGATACAGGGACAATACGTGTAGGGGGTTCTGCATTTGACGCACACGGCTATCAGTGGATCGACTGTTCCCATACCAATCAATGCCTGTCGTTGAAAAGGGGCAGCCAGTGGACAGGATTCACCATTACCATCAACAACGAAACTGACCTTGGCCAGATCATCGCCACCCGCTATGACCAGGTATGGATGCAGATGCGCTATGGCAACCTGAACCCGAATTCTGTTCTGGTGTTTACCGATAACGGAACTCCCGATAATCCGAACGATGACATGGCGACGAAACTGAACAACACTGTGGGCAATGGTAATATCCCGGGGAATTCGGTGTTTTCAATGGCCGAAGATAAGAATGGAGAGATCTGGGTAGGGACGGAAAGCGGGGTTGGAGTGTTTTACAATCCCGACGACCTGTTTACCTCTACCCCATCCGATTGCCAGAGGCCGCTGGTCCAGCAAGGCCAGTATACACAATACCTTCTTGAAAGCGAACAGGTGAATGCCATCGCAGTCGACGGGAGCAACCGAAAATGGATGGGTACCGACCGGGGGGGAGCCTATCTTTTCTCGGCCGACGGTACAAAACAGGTATACCATTTTACTGCGGAAAACAGCCCCCTGCTGTCAAACAGGGTAACTTCGATAGCAATAAATCCTGTTACCGGGGAAGTCTATTTCGGCACCGATAAAGGTGTTATCTCATACAAGAGCACGGCCACCGAAGGCGGAGATTCCTTTGGCAACGTATATGCTTATCCCAACCCTGTTCGTGAAGGCTACCAGGGGTATATTGCAGTCAAAGGCCTCCTCAGCAACGCCCAGATCCGTATCACGGATATCAGCGGAAGGCTGGTTTACACGGGCAAGGCAGAGGGCGGACAGGCAGTATGGAACGGAAGCAGCATGGACGGGAAGAAAGTCCGCACGGGTGTATACCTTGTTTTTGCTTCGAATGAGAACGGCAGTGATAAGGTTGTCACAAAAATCCTCGTAATCAACTGATGCTGGTCACCACAAGAGGCATCGTACTTCATTCCTTAAAATACTCCGAGACCAGTATTATCGTCCGTATTTATACCGAGGCCCGCGGACTTCAATCCTACCTCTTCAAAGGGATCCGCAGTCCGAAGTCCAAAACAAAAGCAGGATTGTTCCAGCCGCTGACGCTGCTCGAAGTGGTAGCCCATCTTAAAGAGAAGTCATCCCTGCATACGTCTAAGGAAGTCAGGTTGTGCCAGCCTTACCTGAGCATCCCTTTCGATATCCGTAAAAGCTCCGTTGCCCTTTTTATTAATGAACTTCTCTACAAGTCGATAAGGGAAGAAGAAACCAACCAGGAACTTTTTGACTACTTATGGAGATCCTGTTTGCTGCTTGACTCGGCCGAGGGTTCCCTGAATTGCTTTCCCCTTGTTTTTACAGCTGAGCTTACTCATTTCCTGGGGATACAACCCCAGCCGGGCTACACTGAGCAGAAGACTGTATTCAACCTGAGGGAAGGCCAGTTCCAGGTCATGATACCCGAAACAGACTCTTATATATTGCCTGAACATGGCAAGCTATTCAATTCACTGATAACCACAACTATAGCTGAACAGTCGGGACTTCACTTCAAACCGGCGGTTCGGAGATCACTGCTTGATTCCATGCTGCTGTACTACCAGATCCATATACCGGGCTTCAAGCCCATGAACTCCCATCACATACTTCATTCAGTGCTTTCCTGAGCCAAAGCACGGCCCCGGGGCTCCCGTTCAAAACTCTTCAATAAGGCTGGTATTGTCTTAAATCCTTATCTTTGCCGAAAAATTAAGCATATGCAACTTTCTCTCACCGAGCAGGAACAAATCAGGCGTGATTCGCTTAATGAACTTTTCAGGCTCGGTATTAATCCATATCCCCCCGAAACATTTCCTGTCAATGCTTGCGCGGCTGAAATAAAAACGAATTATCCTTCCGATAATTCACTGTACCAGGATGTAAGCCTTGCCGGTCGCATTATGACCCGAAGGATAATGGGCGCTGCTTCCTTTACCGAATTACAGGATTCATCCGGCCGGATACAGCTTTATATAAAGCGCGACGAGATCTGCACGGGTGAAGATAAAACCCTTTATAATACCGTGTTTAAACGGCTCCTTGATATCGGGGATATTATTGGTGTAACCGGCTATGTCTTTGTCACCCAGATGGGTGAGATCTCCATCCATGTGAGAAGCCTTACTCTTCTTTCCAAATCACTCAGGGTACTGCCTATTGTGAAGGAAAAAGACGGGGAAGTGTTCGATGCATTTACCGATCCTGAGCAAAGATACCGCCAGCGTTACGTGGATATGATCGTAAACCCCCAGGTCAGGAATGTATTCGTCAAACGGACCCAACTGGTGAATTCAATGCGCCAGTTTCTCAATACCAGGTCGTACCTGGAAGTTGAAACCCCTGTGCTTCAACCCCTTTACGGGGGCGCTGCTGCAAGGCCTTTCAAGACCCATCATAACTCCCTCGACATGACCCTCTACCTTCGTATTGCCAATGAGCTTTATCTGAAACGGCTGATCGTTGGCGGGTTCGATGGGGTTTATGAATTTTCGAAGGACTTCCGCAATGAGGGGATGGACCGTTTCCATAATCCCGAGTTCACCCAGATGGAACTCTATGTGGCTTATAAGGATTATATATGGATGATGGATCTTGTGGAAGAGATGGTTGAAAAAATAGCACTTGACCTTCATGGCAAAACCGAGGTTCAGGTCGGCGACAAACTGATAGATTTTAAGCGCCCGTGGAAAAGGTTCACCATGTATGAAGTGATCAAACACTTCACAGGCATCGATATTGACGGCAAGTCGGAAGAAGAACTTGTAGCTGTTGCCAAACAGCTTGAAGTCCCGATTGATAAAACCATGGCCAAGGGAAAGCTGATCGACCAGATCTTCGGTGAAAAATGCGAACCTTATCTTGTACAGCCCACCTTTATTACCGATTACCCCGTGGAAATGTCGCCCCTTGCGAAGAAACACCGTTCGAAACCCGGGCTTGTTGAACGGTTCGAGGCAATCTGTAACGGGAAAGAGCTTTGTAATGCATTTTCAGAACTGAATGACCCCATCGACCAGAGGGAAAGGTTTGAATCCCAGCTTGAGCTTGGGAAACGGGGTGATGATGAATCCATGGTGCTTGATGAGGATTTCCTCCGCTCACTTGAATTTGCAATGCCGCCCACCTCAGGGCTGGGTATAGGAATTGACCGGCTCACAATGATCATGACCAACCAAACATCGATACAGGATGTACTCTTCTTCCCTCAGATGAGACCCGAAAAAAGAGCTTCTGACCCTCAACAGCAGCAGGATGTCTAAAAAAACCAATGCAGCCAGTCTCTCGGTTATTTCGAATACCCTGCTGATCATTTTAAAACTGGGTGCCGGGATGTTGAGTGGTTCGGTTTCCATCATTTCGGAAGCTATCCACTCCTTTATGGATCTGCTGGCCGCGATAATTGCATTTTTGTCGGTCAGGATCTCCGACAGGCCGGCCGACGACCGCCATCCATACGGGCACTGGAAAATCGAGAACATCTCGGGGGTTGTTGAAGCCCTTCTGATTTTTGTTGCGGCTATCTGGATCATTTTCGAGGCCGTTCATAAGATCCTCAAACCTTCAGAAATTGACACCCTTGGATTAGGGTTTTCTGTTATGTGCATCTCTGCAGCCGTAAACACAGGAGTTTCATGGTACCTGTATAAAGTTGCCAAATCAACCGGTTCCATCGCCTTGGAAGCTGACGCCCTGCACCTCCGGGCTGATGTATTTACATCTCTTGGCGTGGCAGCGGGCTTAGGCCTGATCTGGATAACCGGGTACCATTTACTTGACCCTATTGTAGCCATCCTGGTGAGTATATTGATTCTGAAAGAATCCTACGTCCTTCTGATCAAGGCATATAAACCTCTCCTTGATGAATCATTGGACCTTGAAGAAATTAGCCTGATCAGGAGTATCATCGACAAATACTGTAAAGAAAACATAAAATATCATGGTCTTCGCACCAGGAGGGCAGGCAACTTCAGGTATGTCGATTTTCACCTTAACCTTGATGAAAACCTTACTGTTAGGGATGCTCACGAGCTTTGTGACCAAATAGAAGCAGATATTAAACAAAGCCTTGTTAATTCAGAGGTGACCATTCATGTCGAGCATTTTTGAAAAAAGGATATATTTGCAAACTCTTCATCCATAATAATTTAATTAATACACCGCATGAGGGTTATCCGTTCACTTTGTTTTTTTCTTTCGTTTCTCATAAGCCCTCATTTCCTGTTTTCCCAGGAACAAGCCATTTCAGACACTACACAAAAAAAGGTTAAAATAATTGAAGATGATGCCGTTGTGTCTATGCTTGACAGCCTGGCGACACTCAAAGTATTCTCCGACGGCTCCTCCCCCCATGCTTTGAAATACCCGGCATGGAGCAATTATACCGAAACTGATATTCCGTATTTCTCTGATTCAGTCTATGCGGCAAGGATTGCCGTGATGAATGAGAATTCCCCGTTTGAATACGTTTACAATTACGAAGTAAAGAAGTTCATTGAACTGTATGCCGTAAGGAAGCGCAAGCTCACCGCCCGTATCCTCGGCCTTTCGGAGATATATTTCCCTTTGTTTGAGGAACAGCTCGACCGCTTCAATATGCCCCTGGAATTAAAATACCTTGCAGTGATTGAATCGGCTCTTAATCCTATTGCCAATTCAAAGGCAGGTGCAAAAGGGCTCTGGCAGTTTATGTACGGGACAGGGAAAGTATATGGGCTGAAAGTCAGTTCCTATGTCGACGACCGTTACGATCCTTTTAAAGCCACCATTGCAGCCTGTGAACACCTGCAGGACCTTTACGATATTTACGGGAACTGGTCACTGGCCCTGGCGGCTTATAACTCAGGGGCCGGCAATGTGAACAAAGCCATACGCAGATCAGGGGGGCTCAAGAATTTCTGGGCCATACACAAATATCTCCCAAAAGAAACAAGGTCATATGTACCTGCCTTTATTGCAGCAAGTTATGTTCTTGCATATGCGAACGAACATAAGATATACCCTGTAGATCCTGGAATCCTGTATTACGAAGTGGACACAGTCACTGTCAAACACCCGCTTACGTTCGACCAGCTGTCGGAAATGCTGAACATCCCCTGGGATGAGGTCGCTTTCCTTAATCCGGCCTATAAAAAAGGTGTCATCCCTGCAACACCGGAAGTCCCTTATAAACTGAGGCTGAGGAAACGGTATATCGCAGATTTCATTAACAATGAAAACGCTATATATGCTTTCAGGACAAAGAAAGCAATGTCGGAAGATGCAAGCCTTGCGGCTATATATGCAAGTTACAGGGAAACCGAACAGTATACGGTGAAAAAGGGAGAAACAATGGCCAGTATTGCAAAGAAGTTCCATATGAGCATCCCCGAACTGAAAGCACTTAACAACATTAAAAAGAACGCGGTAAAACCAAAGCAAAAGATCTTTGTTTATGTGCCGGGTTCGGCTCCGAAAATACCCGATTCACTGGTCCGCAAACAGGAACTTACTGCAAAACCCGATTCAACAAAGACGGTTGTGGTACGGAAAGATACTGTAAAACCTGTGGCCACTGAACCAAAACCCGAACTTACTGTTTCTAAAATTCATGTGGTGAAAAGCGGAGAATCCCTGGGTCTTATCGCAGGGAAATACAGCGTTACCATTAATGAACTCATGAGCTGGAATAATCTCTCCTCCTCAAAAGTCGTTGTGGGTCAGAAGATCAAAATCAAGGGAAGCACCCAAAAACCAGGCGCTTCTGAAACAACAGCCACTAAACCTGCTTCCTCAAAACCTGAAACCAAAACTTCATCAGGTAATGCCAAATTTTTCTTTTATACGATACAGTCAGGCGACAACTTATGGGATATTGCCGACGAGTTTAATGTGACTGTAGCGCAGATCAAGAAGCTCAACGACATAAAAAATGCTTCTTACCTGAAGCCGGGACAAAAGATCAAGATCCCCAAATAAACCAAGCTGCTTCATCCTCATCGGCAACAAATCCTGTTCAGCAAATAAAATATTTTCAAACTTTTGTCGGAGATTAAAAAATTTACCATAATTTTGACCTTTCGGTTAAACTTATTGTTTAATCTAATTGGTTTAACTATATGGATAAATCGCAACATACTGAACTGAAAATACTTGAAGCCGCCCGCCAGATCTTTCATCAAAAAGGTTTCAATGGGGCAAGGATGCAGGAAATTGCTAACCTGGCAGGTATAAACAAGGCATTGCTCCATTACTATTTCAGAAATAAAGAATCTCTTTTTGAGAAAGTGTTCAATGAAACCTTTTTTCAAATGGCTTCAAAAATGAGCGAGATCTTCCTTTCCGAAATGACATTGATGTCAAAAATCGGCATCTTTGTAAACTTTTATCTCAATTTTATTTCACGTCACTCCTATGTGGTACAGTTTATTATTAATGCCCTGCACGATAAACCTGAACAGCTGAGAGAAGTTATCCTCAAACAAAACCTGGTGCCGGAACTCCTTCTCGAACAGATCAGGAAACAACTTAAGGAAGAGATGGGGCTTGATATCGACCCTCTGCATGTATACGTTAATATTCTGGGACTTGTTGTGTTCCCCGTTCTTGCAAAACCTCTGATCCAATCGATGTTCCAGGTGTCGGACGAGAGGATGGAGACATTTTATGAACAGAGAAAAAAAATTGTTCCTATATTTATCGAAAACGCATTGAAAGGATATGAAAAGGAAAAAAGCTTGGTTTAAATTTCAATACATTCTGCCGGTGCTCTTTTTCACGGTTCCCGGCATTCAACAGCTTCCGGCCCAGGATACAATAACCCTCGATTTCTGCTACCAGCAGGTGCAAAAAACCTATCCTTTGATCAGGCAGGCAGGCCTGCTCGATAAATCAAGCGACCTCCGCACTAAAAACCTGAATAAAAATTACCTCCCGGCTTTCAATGTCAACGGAAGCGCCAGCTGGCAAAATGAAGTCACGGAAGTCGTGATCCCGCTGCCTTCAGGCATGCCACAGCTTCAGGGACCGACTATCCCCAAAGACCAGTACAAACTTACGCTCGACGTCAGTGAATCGATTTATGACGGCAATGTTACCAGCTACCAGAAAAAGCTTGAAAAATACAACCTCAATGTTGACAAGAAAAATGTTGATGCCAGCCTCTACCTGTTGAAAGACCAGGTTAACCAGTTCTATTTCAGCATACTTCTTACCCAGCAGAATGTTGAATTGTTAAAGGATACGAAACATCAGCTCGAATCAAAACTTGCCGAAGTGGAATCGGCCGTGCGAAACGGAACCTCGCTCAAAATGAACCAGGATCTTATCAGGGCGGAGATCATTAAAATTGAACAAAACATCTATGAATTATCCATGGATCGCCTCGCCAGTATAAAAATGCTTTCAGAATTAGTTTCCTCACCCATGGATGAGAATTCTGTTTTCAAAATACCTGTCATCAACCTTCCCGGGATGGCCTATGAAAATAAACGCATCGAATATGAGATTTATACTATCCAGAAGGACCGCACCAACCTAATGAAGAACATGGTAACCACCAAATGGAACCCCAAATTCTGGGCTTTCGGGCAGTTTGGGTTCGGAAGGCCGGGGTACAATTTCCTTTCGAGCGACATAGCCCCTATGGTCATGCTGGGGGCGAAAATTACATGGAATCCCTGGAACTGGAACGCCAACAGGAATGAAAAAAAGATCTATGACATCCAGGGTGAGATAATTAAGAATCAGCAGGAATCCTTTGACAAAAACATTAAAGTCACAACGCAGAGGAATACTGCCGATATAACGAAACTGTCGGAACTCCTTCTTAAAGACAGGGAACTTATTGACCTTAGAACAGGGATCACTAAAACAGCTTCTTCCCAGCTGACCAACGGGTCCATCACATCCAGTGATTATATCCTCAGGGTCAACGACGAAACCCAGGCAAAGATGGGCCTGGAAATTCATAAGATACAGCTTATCAAAGCAAAAATCTCTTATTTGTACAACCTGGGTAAATTGTAATTTTAATCAGTAACACCTAAGCCGATGAAACGCTTTCTTCTTGTACTGTTAGCAGGGATTGCCCTCGCATCCTGCAGTAACGATAAAAACAAACCTGATGCCTACGGCACATTCGAAGCCACGGAAGTGATGGTCTCCTCCCTCGCAACCGGCCAGATCCTGAAGTTCGACATTGAAGAAGGACAGGTCCTCGATTCAGGGAAAATGGTTGGCTGTATAGATACCACCGATCTGTGGCTTAAAAGAAAACAGGCTGTTGAAACCCGGGATGCCACGGCCTCGAGGAAGGATGATGTAACATCCCAGATTGCCGTTCAGGAACAAAACCGCCAAAATGTGCTGATTGAAAAGAACAGGGTTGAACGCCTTCTTAAAGACGGTGCGGCAACCCAGAAACAAATGGACGACATCAACGCCAGCCTTAACATGATTGACAAACAGGTTGCTTCCCTTAAAATACAGTTTGGAGGAATTTCCAGCCAGGTCGGATCGATCGGCCAGCAGATCGCCCAGCTTGACGAGTCGATCAAACGTTCGAAGATCATCAACCCGCTCAAAGGCACCGTTCTTACTAAATATGCCGAAAAAGACGAGGTTGCAACTTACGGTAAGCCTTTGTATAAGATCGCCGACCTTTCTGAAATTACCCTCAGGGCTTATGTAGGCGGATCACAGCTTCCCAGTATCAAACTGGGTTCGCTGATCGACGTTGCATATGATAAAGACGAGAAGACCAATACCCATGTACAGGGAGTCGTTTCCTGGGTATCCCCTTCAGCCGAATTCACACCCAAAACAATTCAGACCAAGGAAGAAAGAGTAAACCTGGTATACGCCGTGAAAGTCAGGATTAAGAATGACGGCTCCATGAAGATCGGCATGCCGGGTGAAATAAGATTCATGAACACACCAAACCAAAAACCATAAATTATGAGAAACATCATCACTACTTCAGTAGTATTATTTCTGCTGCTGGCTCCGGCTATGCAGGGATGGTCCCAGGCCCATAAACCCGATGACATCGTGGGTACCTGGCTGAACCAGGAAGCAACCGGCAAGGTCACTATTTACAAGGAAGGAGATAAGTATTTCGGCAAACTTGTATGGTTAAGGACACCCCTTGACTCAATCACGGGGCTGCCTCGTACCGATAAAGAGAATCCCGACGCAAAGCTGAAATCAGCCCCTCTGATCGGGCTGGTCAATCTTAAAAACTTCAACTTTGACGGGAAAGCTGAATGGTCGGGGGGAACAATTTACGATCCCAAAAACGGGAAGACATACAAGTGCTATATCCAGTTCGAATCAGCCAACAAACTAAAGATCAGGGGTTATATCGGTGTTTCCCTGTTGGGCAGGAATACTTTCTGGACAAAATCATTCATGCAGTAAACCATGCCTGCCATCGTAGTCGAACATCTCGCCAAACACTTCAGCAAGGTCAAAGCCCTGGATGATATTTCATTCAGCGTAGGCAAGGCTGAATTGTTTGGCTTTATAGGTCCTGATGGCTCAGGTAAAACAACCTTGTTCCGCATACTCACCACCCTGCTGGTTCCCGATATGGGGACTGCAAAGGTAAACGGGCTGGATGTGGTGAAAGACTACCGGAAAATAAGGCAGGATATCGGCTACATGCCCGGCAGGTTTTCGCTATACACGGACCTCAGTGTTGAGGAAAACCTGAATTTCTATGCTACCGTCTTCGGCACAACCGTTGCCGAAAATTATGAGCTTATCAGGGAGATCTACAGCCAGATCGAGCCCTTTAAGAAACGAAAGGCCGGCAAACTTTCGGGAGGGATGAAACAGAAGCTGGCATTATCCTGCGCCCTCATCCATAAACCTTCTGTTCTGATACTGGATGAACCCACCACCGGTGTTGACGCCGTTTCAAGGCTTGAATTCTGGGAAATACTTAAACGGCTGAAAAACAGCGGCATCACCATAGTTGTTGCAACACCTTACATGGATGAAGCCAGTTTGTGTGACCGTGTAGCCCTGATCCAGGACGGAAAGATTATGGCTATCAGCACACCATCCGAAGTCATAAAAACTTATCCCTGGAGCCTTTTTTCAGTTAAGGCGGATGATATTTTCACCCTGCTCAACGACCTGAAAACTTTCCCGGGGGTCCATACGGTATTTGCCTTTGGGCAGTCGGCACATGTTTCATTTAAAGACCGGGGGATAGGCGAAAAGTTACTTTCAGAATATTTGCAGGGCAAAGGCCATTCGGGTATTAAAATCAGCCCCGCCGAAGCCAATATCGAGGATTGTTTCATGGAACTGATGATAAAAACGTGATGTATAATCCTCAGGCCGAAAATATAATCGTTGTAAAGGACCTGGTTAAAAAATTCGGGTCCTTCACCGCCAATGACCACCTGAGTTTCGAGGTGAAAAAAGGCGAGATATTCGGCTTCCTGGGAGCGAACGGCGCCGGCAAGACCACGGCAATCAAGATCTTATGCGGACTCTCCTATCCCACATCAGGTAAACTTAACGTAGGGGGATTCGACATCTACAAAGAAAGGGAAAAGATCAAAAGGAATATCGGGTATATGAGCCAGAAGTTCTCTTTGTATGATGATCTCACAGTATTTGAGAACATCAGGTTCTATGCGGGGATTTATGGCCTCAGGCGAAAAGAAATTGAAGAAAGGGCTGCGAACCTGATGCAGAAACTCGACATGAAAGAGGCCAGGGACAAACTCATCCGCAGTATACCCCTTGGCTGGAAACAGAAGCTGGCATTTTCAGTTGCAGTCATTCATAACCCCAAGATAGTATTCCTCGATGAGCCCACAGGAGGTGTAGATCCTGTAACAAGACGGCAGTTTTGGGACATGATCTTTGAAACATCACGTGAAGGCATAACCATCTTTGTTACAACACATTATATGGACGAGGCGGAATACTGCGACAGGGTTTCCATCATGGTCGACGGCAGGATTGCCGCCCTCGATACTCCCGACAACCTTAAGAAATACTACGGGGCAGGCTCCATGAATGAAGTGTTTTTAAAACTCGCAAGAGTAAAAGTCAAATAGATGTCGTTAAAAGAAAAATTAAAACCATCGGTAAGCAGGCATAACCTCCTTTTCATTGCCGGGCTTGCCTGGACCACAGCCGGGGGGATCCTGATGTGGAGGGGCCTCGATTATGAGATGAAGCATTCACCTCATCTCTGGCTGAATATCCTGATCGGGATCGCAATCGGCTTACCCTTCTATATCGTATTGTTTGCCAGGATCGCACACAAACACATCAAACGGATCAAAGGGCTGAGCATCCCTTATCCCTGCGCCTTTTCCTTTTTTAATTTCAGGTCATACATCATGATGATGCTGATGATCACAACGGGCATATTGCTGAGAAGATTCGATGTGATAAACCGTGAATACCTGTTTACATTTTATATCGGGATGGCATTCCCGCTGCTGATCTCGGCATTCAGGTTTTATTATACCTGGGCCGTTAAAAAAGAACCGGAATGAAACGTTTCCTGGGCTTCGTTGTTAAGGAATTCTACCATATCTTCAGGGATTACCGTACCCTGCTGATCCTTTTCGGCCTGCCCGCCGTTCAGCTGTTGCTGTTCGGTTTCGTGATCACAAATGAGATCAAGGATGCCCGCATCGCAATCCTTGACCAGTCAAAAGACGAAGTCACGCTCAGGATCAGTGAGAAAGTCCTTTCTTCAGGATATTTCATCCTCGATAAAAACCTTACATCCTACAATGAAATAGAAAAGGTATTCAGGCAGGGAAATATACGGCTGGTCCTGGTCTTCGGACCGGATTTCTCCAAAAACCTTGACAAAACGGGGAATGCAAGGGTTCAGATCATTGGCGATGCTTCTGATCCCAATACAGCCAATATCCTTGTAAACTACCTGCAGGGGATACTGTCAAATTACCTCATCTCCCTTAATGCCGAAAAAATTCCCATGCAGATCGTACCGGAAGTCAGGATGATGTATAACGGGCAGATGAAAGGGGTTTACATGTTCGTCCCCGGGCTCATGGCGATGCTGCTGATGCTGATCTCCGCCCTTATGACCTCCCTCTCCATCACGAAGGAAAAAGAGCTGGGGACCATGGAACTTCTGCTGGTTTCACCACTGAAACCCTTCCAGATCATTATCGGGAAGGTGTTTCCTTATGTTTTCCTTGCCTTTACCGATGCCTGCATCATCATCATCCTGGGGAATACGGTTTTCGGCGTCCCCGTGGTTGGCAGCGTGGGACTGCTCTTATTTGAAAGCTTTCTTTATATCTGCATGGCCCTTTCACTGGGGATACTTATTTCTACTATTACCAGCAGCCAGCAAATTGCAATGATGCTGTCGCTCGTTGCTCTCATGCTGCCTACCATCCTGCTCAGCGGGTTTATTTTCCCTGTCGAGAATATGCCATGGATACTGCAGGTGTTTTGCCATATCATGCCCCCGAAATATTATATTACGATCATTAAAAGCATCATGCTGCAGGGAAACGGTTTCCGTTATATAGCAATTGAAACCGGCATCATGGCCGGGTTTACCTTGTTTTTTATCTTCCTGAGTGTTAAAAAATTCAAAATCAGGCTTGCCTGAAGAAACCGGAAATGAGAACACTGCTATTCATAATACAGAAAGAATTCCTCCAGATCTTCCGGAACAAAGGCATGCTTCCCATCATCTTCGTTGTGCCTATCGTCCAGCTCCTTATCCTTGTAAATGCAGCCACTTTCGAAATGAAGAGCATCAGGGTTTCGGTTGTTGACATGGACCTGAGTACTTCATCCCGCAAACTCATCAGCAAATATGAAGGTTCTCCTTTTTATAAGGTCGTGTCGACTGCGTTTTCGTATGATGAAGCAATGGACCAGATGCAGAAGGGCAAGGTGGATGTCATCATCAATATACCCAACGGCTTCGAGCGGCAGCTGGTGAGGGAAAACCTCAGCAAGGTCCAGTTTGTGATCAATGCCATCAACCAGGCTGTCGCCGGTCTAAGCAGTGGATACTGCACCTCTATCCTGATCGACTTCAACCGTGAGCTGATGCAGGACTGGCTCAGCCCTGCCCAGATGGCGGGATTAAAGAACATACAAACCGACTTCAGTTACTGGTATAACCCCAAGCTGAATTATAAAACGTACATGGTTCCGGGCATACTTGTACTGCTTGTCACCATCATAGGCTTGTTGCTTTCGGGCATGAACATTGTGCGGGAAAAAGAAATAGGTACCATTGAACAGATCAATGTCACCCCTATCCATAAAATCCAGTTTATAGCGGGAAAGCTTGCGCCGTTCTGGATCATTGCCCTTTTTGAACTTGCATTCGGACTTTCCATTGGCAAGTTAGTATTTGATATTCCGTTGGTTGGAAGCCTCTGGCTCATCTTCCTGTCGGGGGGAGTATATCTTTTTGTAATTTTGTCGATAGGATTGCTGGTGTCAACTATTACAAACACCCAACAGCAATCTATGCTTGTGACGTTCTTTTTCCTGGTGGTATTTATATTGATGAGCGGGTTGTTCACCTCTATTGAAAGCATGCCCGGCTGGGCACAACAGATCGACAGGCTGAACCCCCTGATGTATTTCATCAAGATCATGAGGATGGTACTGTTGAAAGGCTCCACATTTGCCGATATCAGCCCGCATTTCTGGTCACTGGTCGTTTTTGCCATCATGATGTCGGGCCTGGCCGTATGGAGATACAGGAAAGTAGCATAATAATATATTGACCAAAGTAAGTAATTTCTTTCGAAGGTTCAGGACCGTCCTTATGGGGGTGGCCCTCATCGGTATTGCTGTTTACATTACCCATAAGATCTATTACCATGAAGAGGAACAGAAAGATGCCATCAGGCGGATACGCGAAAGGGGTTACCTTCTTGCGCTTACCGACCGCAACACCCTGAATTATTTCCTTTACCGTGGCGAGCCCGCCGGTTTCCAGCTCGAACTTCTGAAGTCCTTTTCCGATTATCTTGGAGTTCCTCTCAGGATCATTGCCTCCGAGGATATTTCAAAGCTGTATTACTATCTTTATTATAATGTGGCGGATGTGATCGCCCTGAACCTCCCGGTCTCATCGGAAGGAAGGAGAATGGTCCATTATACAAAAATTATGGGGGAAACCAGGCTCATCCTGCTACAGCGCAAAAACCACAGCCCGAAATTCATTAAAACCCTCGACGACATTACAAAAAGTGATACCGTTCATGCAAGGCGGAACGAATTCATGTCGCCCTATTACCGCTCTTTCCTGAAACAGACTGCCAGGCGCCCCACCCTTATTGAAGAACCTGATATTTCGCAGGAAGGCCTTATAAGGAATGTAGCCGAAGGGAAAATAAACTACCTGCTTTGCCCTGAAAACACGGCTATGGTGTATAAGCGGTATTATATGAACCTGGATGCTTCGCTCGTGGTCTTTCCCCTTTACGCCTATGCCTGGGGGGTGAATCACAATTCCGATACCTTACTGATGAAACTCGACGAATGGCTGGCCGAATCGAAACGCTCGGGGGAGTTTAAAAAAACATATCTCGATTATTTCGCCAACCAGAAGATCGTAACCAATATGAGAAGCGATTATGTTACCCTCAGGGGAGACCAGCTATCACCTTTTGATAAAGAACTCAGGGAGCTAAGCCTGAAAATTCACTGGGACTGGAGGCTGCTTGCTTCCCTGGTTTATGAGGAATCAAATTTCAGGATGGGGCAGGTTTCTTCTAAAAGCGCTTCCGGGCTTATGCAGCTCATGCCTGAAACCGCTGTTAAAATGGGGATGGACAGCATTGCCACCCCGGTACAGCAGCTTGCAGCCGGCGTTCGCTACCTCAGGCATCTCGACGAGCAGCTTCCCGATGAGATTACAAACCCTAAAGACCGCATCAAATTTATCCTTGCTTCATATAACGTAGGTATCGGCCGGGTTCTTCTGGCCAGGGAAAAAGCAAAGAAGTTTGGCAAGGATCCAAACCGCTGGGACAGGAACGTTGAGTATTACCTGCTCAGGCGATCAAAAAAAGATCCGTATGCAAAGGATGATACCGTTGGGGACTATTCGGCCGATTATACCGAAGAAGGGTTTGTTGACGATATCATAAACAGGTATTACCATTACAGGAATAATATACCGCAATGAAGCCATGAGTGATGAGTGATGAGTGATAAGTGATGGGCCATGAGTGATGAGCCATGAGCCAACAGCCATGAGTAGCTTCGTTACCAGGTTATTGATTGTTCAAATGGTCCTTCAGGAAAATCTCTGAAATTTCCTTAATGGAATGCTCAACAGGTTTGAACTCAAAACCAATTGCTTTTTTTATTTTTTCGTTTGTATAAGTATACACCATGGTAGTCGTGGTAGCCATTTCTTTGGTGACCTCGGGCAGCCTCCTCATTATGAAACTGAGAACCGCCTCAACCCTCCAAGCAAGCCCGGTCATGGCATTGGGAACGTTAATTGAAGGAGCCGGCTTGCCAAGATATTTTGCCATATGATCAAATACCTGCTTGTAGGAACAATTCTCGGAAGAAACGATAAAGCGTTCTTTTGATATGTCACTTTCCATCAACTGTATCATAGCCCTGGCGACATCCCTTACATCCACATAGCCGTTGACACCGCGGGTATAATATTTAAGTCCTTTCCAGACCAGCGAAAAAAGCCCCGAATTGCCTCCATCCCAGAACCCCGGGCCAAGAATAACGGAAGGGTTGATGATAAAGGCATTCAGGCCTTCTTCCATCCCCCTCCAGATCTCCCGCTCGGCTCCATACTTGCTTTGTCCGTAAACGGAATTCTTTTTAGACGGCTGCCAGTATGTTGTTTCATCTGAAACCCCGTCATTCACGGCCCTGCCAAGCACGGCTACTGAACTCACGTAACAAAACTTCCTTATTTTCCTTTCAATACATAAGTTAACAAGGTTTGCTGTTCCTTCTATATTGACCCTGAGCATGGCTTTGTGGTCCCTTGGATAAAAGGAAACCACTGCACCTGCATGATACACATAGTCAACGCCTTCCAACGCATCGTCCATGGCCGGGAAATCCATGATATCGGCATCCACCCATTCGATCTTCCCGAAAAGCTCATCCGCATTAGCGGAATAATATGAGAATACTTTTTTAACTGCAGCGGTATTGCTTGTTTCACGTTTGATGGCCCGAACTGATTTCCCTGAACTTACAAGGTCAAACAGTAAATGGGACCCCAGAAGCCCGGTCCCTCCTGTAACTAAAATCATGAAGGTTTGTTTTGGTTTGACTGCGGATAGCGCGAATCGCAATACAGGCGGCGAAAGTACGGCAAGATTTTGATTTCTGCCAAATAAACAGCAATTTTGTACCGAACTTTAATAACGAAACCATGACGAAGAAATTCTTCTTTCTTATTATCCCATGCCTGTTCCTGCTGGCCTCCTGCAATATAGGGACTAAAACGGCTGAAGTAAAAAAAGCCGATACGGCAACAATGGCCGTTAAATCTTTCATCGATTCAGCTGGAAAATACGTTGAGAAACCTGTACGTATCTCAGGCACTGTTCTGCATACCTGCAAGCACGGAGGAAAGCGCATGTTCCTGGTCGACGGAACAGATAGCATAAGGGTTGAGGTTACCACCGGGGCAAACATTGCAAAATTCGACGAAAGCCTCATCGGCAGCCGGGTTAATGTGCTCGGAGTCCTGAAAGAAGAAAAGGTTGATGCCAAGTATCTCAACGAATGGGAAGCCGAAGTGAAAAAACCGGCAGAAAACCATGAGACCGGGATACATTCGGGGGCCAAAGGCCATGAAGACCAGGGGACCAAAGAAACCCTGGATAACATCAACTCCCTCCGTGACGACCTGAAGAAAAGCGGCAAAGACCATCTTTCTTTCTATTCTATCGAAGCCATTTCCTACACCGTAGTAAAGTAATATGCAGCGCAAGACTTTACGGCGGTGGAACAATGCCATTCACCGCGATCTGGGGTATTTTTTCTTCGGGATGACCCTGATTTACGCCTTGTCGGGTATCATTCTCAATCATTTTAAATCGGGCGATTTTGTCCATCCCGATTACAGCAAGAAATTTGAGGAATTAACTATTCCCCTGCCTGCCAATGTCACTGCCGATAAGGCATTTGCAATAAAAGCGCTTGAACAGGTCCATGAGGAAAAGCACTACAGGAGTTTCGTACCGGGGACAGGGTATATGCAGATCTTTTTTGACAATGGCAGCCTGTATGTTGATATGGTTACCGGTAAGGCTGAACTGGAAAAGAAAACCCCAAGGTACATCCTCAAGGAGTTCAATCTCCTGCATTATAACAGTATAAAACACTGGTTTACATGGTTTTCAGATGCCTATGCCATTGCCATGGTACTGCTTGCCGTCACCGGGTTATTCATTCTCAGGGGCAGGAACGGCATCAAATGGAGAGGTGCGGTACTGGCTCTTATCGGGATCATTGTCCCGGCAATAATTATTCTTCTCTACGCCTGATCATTTCTTCTTTGTGGGAAATCCTGCGCCGTTATAGTTCTGGAATAACTGAGGCCGTGAGGGTGGATCGGTATTGAAATATATTTTCAGGAAAACCTTTTGTTTGTCCAGGTTCTCCCGGGCCACATCAATCGCCAGTTTCAACTGGTCTGCGCTCTGTTTCATGCCGGGGTCGCCGGTAACAACCTGTGAAAGGGACTGTTTACAGGAATCCAGGTAAGAATAACAGGTTTGAAGCATTTGTGCTATCTCGGGCTCCGGTTTTGAAGGGGCGAACTGCATGTTCCAGTAATCGGCATACTGGTTGAAAGCATAAATGCAGTTGTTATAGCTCGCAACAGCATCATTGAATTGCCTCACGTATTTATTTTTTTCACCCACAAGCTCGTTACGGTTATTGTTTTCAACACATTGTTTCAAATACGAAGACCAGTCGGTCAGCAGGTCGTTGATTACAGCTGCGGCTTGCAGCCTGCGCAATGCGGCTTTGCATTGTTCGCCCTGGCTGAGCGCAGTGTATGCGCTGATCGTGTCGGGGAAGGAAAAAAACGCGGTTCCTGCTACAGTATTTGTTTTACCGCTTGTGAAATCAAGGTTGTCGACAGGATAATGCAAGCATTCCCACATAGGGTCAAACGGCATGTGGTCCTTAATAAGGTCCTCTGGTTTCATCATAAAAAACTGTTCATTGAACTGCTTTATATAAATCCCATTGCTTATGAAACCTCCTCCCCATGTAGCATCGAAACCATAATATGAAGTATCGGGGGCTGCTATGATCCAGGCATGGCTGATCGTGTTGATATGGCCGTTCTGGCGTGTATACCCGTTGACCACCCAGGCTTTGATCCCGCAGGCATCGCATAAGGCTTTGAATACTGAGGCATAACCCTGGCAGATAGCGGTTCTTGTTTGCATCGTTCTGTCAACCAGTTCATTGAATGGGGTAGCCGCATTCACCTTGCCCATGTTTGCAACATCATATTTGATCTTCATGGCTGTCCAGCTATAGATCGCCCTGAGTCTCAGAGCCGGATCTTTAAATGTTTTTGAGAAATACCTCCCGAGCGCAGATACCGACAACTGGCAGGAATCCGGGGCATTCAGGGCTATGACATCAGCAGCTTTAAACTCACTGCCGGTCTGCGCCTTCAACGAGGCAAGGCAAAGGATAAATACAACAATTATCAGGTTTTTCATCAGTATGAATTATCTCATAAAAATAAACGATACAATCGTGATAACTATATATTTTAAGAAAATATTACCCATGAAATATTTTTAGCCCCTGCTGTTAAATTTTTATCAAATGTTCATATCTTAGCATAAACGATATTTTCGGTAACCTTTACAAAACCTGAAATTATGAAAAAGACATTGTTTCTTATCCCCGTTCTGCTGATGGTATTTTCGGTTATGGCACAGGAAACACAAGTGATCAATCCGCAGAAAAAAAGCAAACAAAAATTATATATCAGTATCGGCCTCGGCGGGGGGATCAGCACCTCATCCGCCTTTGACCTGTTATACAAATATTCAGGAAATGCCGGGAATGAGACTGTTACCGTTGTGCCTGTGGGCCTCGGCAGCGGGTTTAACGGAACCCTGGCCGTCGGGTACTGGTTCAATAAATATATCGGGGCGGAACTTGCCGTGTCGGAATTCCTGGGCATGCCCACAAAGGGAGATTCTGTTGTTCACCTGATCGGTGCAAGCAGGGCAACGGTAAAAATAAGAGGGGATTTGCTCAGCATAATACCTTCTGTTCTGATTTCCGCCGGATTGGATAAAATAAATCCATACGCCCGCTTCGGTTTTCTAATCGGGGCATTGCCGAACCTGGTTTCAAAGTATACAATGGATAATTCAACAACCGACCCTCCCGAAAATAAACAGATCTATAACAATTATTATGGCGGGGTCGCATTGGGTTACACTGCTGCAGGTGGTGTAAATTTTAAAATAAGCAACATCCTACTCCTTTATGTCGAACTCCAGTTCTCGCATTCAACATGGTCGCCCAACCACAGCCAGATTATTAAATATACGGTCGACGGGGAGGACAGGCTCTCAGAACTGACTACCTGGCAGAAGAATGCAGATTTTGTCTCCAAAAAGAATGTCAACGGAACCATCGATATGACCCAGCCCCGTCAGGAGCTTCGCAAAACCATTCCCTTCAGCACAGCCAGCATCAATATCGGGATCAAATTCAAGTTGTAGTATTTAATCCTGTATTTCAATAGTTTACACACCCCGGCCGGCTTTCTGGAAGCCCCAGGGTTTTTCATTAAAAGGTGATTCATTCACACCTCATGAAAAATAATTGGCAGAAAACTTGACTTTGCCATTAAGGATTTCGTATCATTGCAGAATTATTTTAATATTATTTTAATATCATGGAAAAAGAAAAGAAATCAATGATGTCAGGGTACATGAGTGTACTGATCATCATCGTCCTTATTGCAGCAGCAATAGTGTGTATCGTAAATTCACAGGATAACGCCCTCATGGGGATCCTTGGCGGAGTGCTTATGGTTCTTGCCATCTTCATGACAAAAGGCCTGATGGTAGTGAACCCGAATGAATCATTTGTGATGGTACTGTTCGGAGAATACAAAGGGACGGTTAAACAGAACGGGTTTTTCTTTGTGAATCCCTTTTATGTTAGAAAAAAGATCACCCTCAGGGCCAGGAACCTGAACAGGGAGCCCATCAAGGTCAACGACAAACTCGGTAACCCGATCATGATCGGCATCGTACTTGTATGGCAGGTGAATGACACCTACAAGGCTGCTTTCGAGGTGGATGACTACGCCCATTTCGTCGATATCCAGAGTGAATCGGCCACCCGGAAACTGGCCGGTCATTATGCCTATGACAATTTTGACGATGAGCAGAAAGAGATCTCACTTAGGGCCGGAGGGGAAGAAGTTCATGTAGCCCTTGAAAAAGAACTTTCCGAGCGTCTTGCCATGGCAGGGATTAAGGTCATGGAAGCCAGGATCTCATACCTTGCTTATTCATCTGAAATTGCCGGGGCAATGCTTCGCCGCCAGCAGGCTACGGCTGTGGTAGCCGCCAGGACAAAGATTGTGGAAGGCGCAGTAAGCATGGTTGAACTTGCCCTTAATGCATTGAGCAAGAAAGGGATTATCGAGCTTGATGAAGATAAAAAGGCCGCCATGGTAAGCAACCTTATGGTTGTATTGTGCTCCGACAAGGACACAACACCGGTAGTTAATACGGGAACCCTTCATCAGTAGGATAATGCCTGAGAAAAAAACATTTGTTTTACGTCTGAATCCGGAGGTATACAATACCCTGGAAAAATGGGCGGCAGATGAGTTCCGAAGTGTAAACGGCCAGCTTGAATGGATCATTGAAAAAGCCTTGAAAGATGCCAAACGGCATCCTTCAGGCCTGGAAAAAACCAGCAATAAATGAAAAAGAACATATTGATAATCAGCTTCCTGCTGGTTGCAGGCTGGATGAAAGCCCAGGATATCACAGGAAACTGGGCAGGGTTTTTGAACGTACAGGGTGCGAAGCTGAAGATCGTATTTCACATCCGCTCTGTTGACGGGAAACTTAACGCTACCTTCGACAGCCCCGACCAGAATGCCCTGGGGCTGAAGATTGACGAAACAAGCCTGAGCGGGAACAAACTTTCGCTGAATGCAAAGTCCATGGGTATCCTTTACGAGGGACTTGTGAGCAAAAAGTTTGACAGCATCATGGGAACCTGGATCCAGGGCGGAGGCAGGCTGCCGCTTGACCTTGCAAGGGAAAAGCAGGATGGCAAAGCCGCGGTTGCGAACCCGTTTGAATCGGATATCATCCTGAAGACAGCCACAGGCGATATAAACGGCACCCTGACTCTCCCTTTGACGAAGGAGAAGGTTCCCGTGGTATTGATCATTGCCGGTTCAGGGCCGACCGACAGGGACGGCAATTCCCCCCCCGCCCTCATGAATAAAAGCAATTGCTATAAAATGCTGGCGGAAGAACTCAGGAAGAACGGGGTCGCTTCAGTGCGTTATGACAAGAGGGGCATTGCAGGAAGTGCAGGCTCGGCATTGAAAGAAAGCGACCTGAGACTTGACAATTATATTTCCGATGCTCAGGGCTGGATAGTGATGCTGAACGGGGATGTGCGGTTTTCCAAGATCATTGTTGCAGGGCATAGCGAAGGCTCTCTCATCGGCATAGTGGCCTGCTCTCAGGCTAAAGCGAAAGGTTTTATTTCCATCGCCGGTTCGGGAAGACCTGCCAACGAAATACTCAGGGAGCAGTTCAGCAGCCTTCCGCAGACTGAAAAAGACAGGATTTTCCCCCTGCTTGACAAGTTACAGAAAGGCGATACGCTTGCCAATGTCCCCTCAGACCTGAATTCCTTTTTCCGCCCTTCAATACAGCCCTACCTGATCTCCTGGTTCAGGTATGATCCGCAATCGGAAATAAAAAAGCTGAAGATCCCCGTAATGATCATCCAGGGGGACATGGATATCCAGGTATCTCTTGAAGATGCCGGTCTCCTGGCCAAGGCTGATCCGCAGTCATCACTAAAGATCATTAAAGGGATGAACCACGTGCTGAAAGATACTGACACAAAGGATAAGGCGGAGCAGATAACCAAAGTATATACGAATCCGGATCTTCCGCTGGATAAACAATTTGGGGATGAGGTTGTCAGATTTGTTCATTCTGTCCAATGACCTGAATGCCAAAAGGTCTTTAACATAGACTAAGATGGCGCTCCTGCACTGGCTCATGGAGGTCATGTCGCCGGCCGGGCGGGTGTCGATGGTATGTTACATCATACTGCAATAACGTCATAACGATTTTCTTACCTTTGTCCTAAAATCTGTCAGGATGAATTTTATTGAAGAACTGAGGTGGAGGGGCATGATCCATGATATGACGCCCGGTACGGAGGAAGAACTTGCAAAAGCCATGACTTCAGCTTATATCGGTTACGATCCCACTTCCGATTCACTGCATATCGGCAACCTCGCATCCATCATGATGCTGGTGCACTTTCAAAAAGCGGGGCATAAACCTTTTGCACTTGTCGGTGGGGCCACGGGGATGATTGGCGACCCCTCGGGGAAATCCGAAGAAAGAAACCTCCTTGACGAGACTGTTCTTCGGTATAACCAGGATTGCATTCAGAAACAGCTTGAAAAATTCCTCGATTTCAAGGCAAGCCCAAATTCAGCCGAGATGGTCAATAATTACGACTGGACAAAAGATTTTTCATTCCTGCATTTCCTTCGTGACGTAGGTAAGCATATTACTGTTAACTATATGATTGCCAAGGATTCCGTAAAAAACAGAATGAACTCCGGCTCAGGTATTTCCTTTACGGAATTCAGTTACCAGCTGGTTCAGGGCTTTGACTTTTGCTGGCTTTTTGAACACAAGAACGTCAGGCTCCAGATGGGGGGGTCAGACCAATGGGGTAACATAATTACAGGTACCGAACTTATAAGGCGTAAACTGGGAGGCGAGGCTTATGCCCTTACCTGTCCCCTGATAACCAAAGCCGACGGAGGCAAATTCGGGAAGACCGAAAGCGGGAATGTGTGGCTGGACCCGAAAAAAACAAGCCCCTATAAATTTTACCAGTTCTGGCTCAACACCTCCGATGAGGACGCAGCCCAGTATGTTAAAAAATTCACCCTGTTCAGCAGGGAAGAGGTTGAGTCCCTTATTGCCGAACATCAGCAGGCGCCTCATCTGAGGCTGCTTCAGAAGACTCTGGCAAAAGACATCACTATCAGGGTTCATTCAGGGGACGATTACCATGCTGCGGTCGAAGCAAGCGAGATCCTTTTTGGGAAAGGCACAAACGAATCCCTTAAAAAACTGTCAGAAGAAACCTTATTGTCTGTTTTTGAAGGGGTCCCCCAATGTGAGATACCTCGTTCAGACCTGGGTCCCGGAATTAGTATCATCGATTTCCTGTCCCATAAAACCGGGATATTTTCTTCCAACGGAGAGGCCCGGAGGATGCTGAAGGAAGGAGGGGTGCAAATCAACAAACAAAAGGCCGCAGAAGATCTCCTGATCGACAGCACTTTTCTTTTAAATAATAAATACCTGCTTGTACAGAAAGGTAAAAAAAATTACTACCTTGTGACTGCCAGATAGCATATTCCCAATATCATGAAAAACCATTTTCAATTTTCGCTCAGCCCGGTGATTTCGCGGGTCGTTCCTGCATTTGTCACACTCCTTGTCCTTTTCTTCCTGCCCGTGACAATGCATGCACAATGGAATACAAATACTTTCGTAAATCTTCAGATTTCTTCACTCCCTGTTGCCGACATGCAGTCGGCCCCGACCACTGATGGCAAAACATGGATTGCCTATTATCATGAAAATGCAGGGAATTACGATATGAGGGCCCAGTTAATTGATGAGAACGGATACAAATTGCTTGGTGCGGATGGGATTCTAGTGGGCAATTACACTTCAGGGAGCGCCACTTATGTGTTCAATGTTTGCGTTGATGCTTCAAATAACCTTATTATCGGTTACCAGGATGAGAGATCCGGATCACTGCAGTCAGTCCTGTATAAAATATCGGAGGCCGGCACCCAGTTATGGGGGGCAAATGGCATTGTGCTTGGGGGTGGCCTGGCCCCTTACCCTGCCGCACTTAGTAACGGCGAAGTGGTGGTAGCCTGGAACGGAGATGCCGGGAACACCTTGAACCTTCAAAAAATAACGACCGGCGGAACCACTGCCTGGGGAACACCAATCCAGGTATTGGTCGGGTCAAGTACAACGAGCCGTGGACAGATCGTTGCAAATACGACAGGCAAATTCACCATGGTTTACCAGGTGGGTGGGATGTATTCCACACTGTATGCACAGATGTTTGATAATAACGGGATTGCATTGTACCCCCCTCTCCAGATCTGCAACCAGACTACGGCAGCATACAGGTATTATTCTATTGCTGCTGAATCAGATGTAACATATTACGGTTACTACAGTTCTACCGGCAACCGTTTTAATTCCTTCCTCCAGAGGATAAATTCCGACGGCACCATGCCCTGGGGCATGAACGGCTCGGCATTTAATACATCTGTCGGAACGTATGATGATTACCAGACAACTACTTTTATCAAAACTACGGCGGGCTCAGATTACGTATGGTCCGTTTGTACATTTTGCGATTATAATCAGACCATATATGGTGTTTATACCCAAAAATTCCTGAAGGCCACAGGGGCAAGGCAGTTCACCGATGCAGGCAAGTTGGTTTTCCCTGTCAGTTCAACAGAAATGCATGCACCTGCAGATATTGCCCTTATTTCCGACTCGCCCATGTTCATGGTGTACGATGCAAATTATAAAATCTACGCAACCCGGCTCGATGCCAGCGGCAACTTTGTATGGCCGGGTGACAAAGTTGAGATCAGTTCGACAACCGCTGGCGGATCAACTCCTAAAGGGCGGTATGGATTTACTCCCGACGGCCCAAACAGGTGCGCCGGTATATGGACCGAAAATAGGGGGTCAGCCGAATTTGGGTATGCCCAGGGAATTTCAATAGGGGGTCTTATTGGTCTTTCTGTGGCAACACAGGGAGGCGTGCCGGCTATTATTACGAGTGCCGGAGGCACTTTACAAATGGTTGCAACGATTTTCCCATCCTCGGCAAACCAGAATGTGACTTGGAGCATCGTACCGGGCACCGGAGCCGCTACCATAAGCCCGACCGGGTTGGTGACCGCAGTCATAGATGGCAGTGTTTATGCTAAAGCCATTGCCGTTCAGGACAATACAATGAAAGATTCACTGATGATCACGATCTCAGGCCAGGTTCCTCTTGCACCGTCGGTGACCACCCTTGCAGCAACGAATATTAGTGGTACGGGTGTTACCCTTAACGGATCGGTAATTGCTCATAATGCAAGTACTTCCGTGACTTTCAACTGGGGCACTTCCATTGCTTACGGCAATACTATTGCCGCTTCACCTTCCACGGTAACAGGTAATACAGCGACTCAGGTCCTTGCCGGCCTGAGCGGATTAAGTGAGGGAACAACCTATCATTTCCGCTGTGTGGGAACCAACTCCGTTGGGACTACCTATGGAAGCGATTTGAGTTTTACTACCTGTCTTACACCGGCTACGCCCGGTACCATCGGAGGCTCTGCTGTCGTATGCCAGAATCAAAACGGAGTCATTTATAGTATATCGCCTGTGTTAAATGCAACGAACTACAACTGGAGTGTCCCGGCAGGTGCTTTGATAACAGCCGGCAGTGGAACTACTTCTATTACAGTATCTTTTTCATCAAACGCAACTTCAGGTAATGTGACTGTTACCGGTGTAAATTCATGTACTTCAGGATCTTCTGCCACTAAAGCCGTAAGCGTGAATACTGCACCAAACCCGACAATTGCAGGCTCAAATACTGTTTGTTTAAGCTCTGTGAATTATACTTATTCTACTGAAGCCGGGATGAATAATTATACCTGGGCCATTTCAGCCGGCGGTTCAATATTAACAGGCGCAGGAACAAATTCAATACAGGTTCATTGGAATAATGCCGGGGCTCAGAGCCTCAGCGTAAATTATAATAATTCAAACGGTTGCCAGGCACAAAATCCAACACTGCTGAATGTCACGGTGAATAATAAACCGGATGCCGCAAGCGTCATCACCGGGCTTGCATCGGTATGTGCAGGAGACCGGGGCATTGCTTATTCGATCGACCCGGTTGCGGGAGCAACGACCTATGAATGGTTACTGCCTTCAGGTGCAAGCCTGATCTCAGGCTCCGGGACCAATAGCATAACCGTGAACTATTCATATAATGCGGTATCTGGCCCGATTAGTGTTACACCCCAGAATTCTTGCGGCAACGGGACCGGTTCAAACCTGAATATTATAGTCAGTGCTGCTCCACCCAATCCCGTAATCATTGCCAACGGCTATTTGCTGACTTCAAATGCACCCTCTGGAAACCAGTGGTTTCTTGACGGATACGAATTGGTTGGCGCTACCTCCCAAACTTATACCGCCCATGCCACTGGCTGGTACTGGACTGTTGTTAATACCGGCAGTTGCAGTTCCGACTCCTCCAATAACATATATATCCTGTGGGTTGGCACAACTGAACATGAGGCCGGGAACATTGACATCTCCCCGGTTCCAAATGACGGGCATTTCAGTATTGCAATAACCAGCCCGTCTGAAGTTTCTTATACCCTTGATATTTATAACAACCTTGGTTTGCTGGTCTTCGGAAATAAAACCGTCAGTGTTAACAGGACAACTGTCATACCGGTTGATCTTGGTTACCTGCCTGGCGGATTATATACCGTCGTTTTACACAACAGTAATTGTAAAGTGTTACGCAAGATACTGGTAAACAAATAATGGTTGATTTGGTTAGTAGCATCCCGGGTCAACCCGGGATGTTTTTTCGTAAACCGTCAAGGGCGGCCATTTATGGCCGCCCTTGATGGTTTATCATGCCAGCAGAGGAAGGACTACTTCACAAACTGCCTTGCATAATATTTCGCGGTAAGTTTCTCACCCGTAGCTTTCTCAATCATGTCGTTCCAGTAATACCTGTTGGCAGGCATAAAGATCTTTGCCTTCAGGTAATCCCCAACAGCCTTGTTGTTTGTAAAACTCTGGAATTTATAATCTTCACTCTTGAGCACATTACCCACAATATAATAATAAAGCTGTGATGCAAGGAGCTCTCCCATCAGGTAATTGTGATAATAACAGGGAACCGTGGCAATATGGATCTTGGTTGCCCAGTCGGGTTCGTTCCGGCCTTCCGGACGCTTGAGCAACTGGTATTTTTCAACCATATCCCACCACAACTGGTTCAGGTCCTGGTCGGGATTCTCATACATGCTCTTTTCAAAATGATACATCACCTGGGCCCAGCGGCTGAATACAAGCTGGTCAAGACGAAGGGTTTTGAAACAATTGTCGGCGATCTTCTTCTTTTCATCCTCGCTGATCCCGGCATTATCCTTAAGCCATTGGGGGTTGGAGGCAAAACGCCCGAACATCATGGCAATCGCCTCGGTAGTAAAAGTATGGGCCGGGTCGCGGACCACGAAAGGCAGGTTGAAATCCTTGTACCTGTCGTATACCGAATGCCCGAACTCATGCAGCAGGGTACCCATCCAGGTGCTGTTGGGCTTTACATTGCATAATACGCGCACATCTCCAAGTTTGTCAATATCGGTGCAGAAGGCATGCTGGTTCTTGCCGGGTTTCTCATACAGGTCGCTGTTCTTCTGGATCTCATCGATATTAAGCCCTATCCCGTCATAATACACTTTAACCAGGGCGGGCAGGTCTTTATCCTTGTAATAAACATCAAGGTCCACAGCATAGATCTTGGGAGCCTGCTGGAAGAAACGGTTCTGGTAATTCCAGGGCCTGAGGTCGTTTTTGCTCTTAAGGTTGTAGTACTTTACGAAATAATCGTCAATCTCGCCTTTGGCCTGGGCAAAAGCGCCCTTTGTCAGACTGTCAAGCTCCTCGAAGATCATCCTGACATCCTTCGGGTCCTGGTCTCCCAGCGTAAGGCTCATCTCATGATAGTTCCTGAAGCCAAGATCCTTTGCAACCTCGTTCCTTACCTTGGCCAGCTTCTTCAGATCAGCTGCAACCAGGGGCCCTATCTTTTTCTGGGCCTCCCATACTTCCTGCTGGTATTTAACGTCCTTTGAAGAACGGAGCACGTCTTCAACATCATTATCCGATAATTTCTTTCCTTTAACTTCCGTCCTGAAATTGCTGTATTTCTGCTCAATCGCACTCTGCATGCGTATCATCGTGTTCAGCTTGGCCGTGTCGGCTTTGGCCATAATAAATGAGCGGTACAACACATCCAGCTCGCGCGACAACATGCTGTCGGAAATCAGCCCGGAGATCTTAATGTCTTCAAGCTTTTTCAGGCCTTCCTTATTGGCATAAAAAGCCATCATCTTCATATTCAAATCTTCCGATTTTTTATAATCCTCGGGCTTCCCCGAGATGGAAGCATCCCAGGCTGCGATGGTGGTCTGTTTGTAAAGCGGAATGATCACCGAATCATGGTGAGCAATAAAAGCTTTGAGGTCATTGTTCATTTTCTCTTTTTTTGAAGTGCAACCGCTTATTAACAACAAGCTGACTGCAAATAATACTAAAGTACTCAGTGGCTTCATATATCCTGATTTTAAAGGTTTCGATTTTGATAGCCAGTTATCCAGCTATCCAGTTATCCGTTTATCCCTTACCCCAGCTCCCAGCTGCTCCCTTCTTTCCCGTCTTTCACATTGATCTGCAGTTTCTGCAAAGTATCCCTGATCTGGTCGGATGTACCCCAGTCCTTTTTCTCCCTCGAATCCTGCCTAATCTTCAGCACAAGTTCCATCAGCCCCTTGAGGTATTCAGAATTGTCGCCCTGAAGCTCGTTCTTCAGCCCGAGAATATCAAAAACAAAAGTACTGAAAGTCATTTTTAACAGTTCCAGGTCTTCAGCCGAAATACTGTCCTTCCTGTCATTTCCCGAATTGATGATCCTGACCATTTCAAACAGGTTGGCGATCACAATGGGGCTGTTAAAATCATCGTTCATGGCCTCGTAACAGGCATCGTGAAGTTTCTTTATTTCCACTGACTGCGGATGATTGATCCCCGCTCCTGAAGATTGTAACTTTTGCAATACCCCGATAGCGGCGAACAGCCGTTTCAGCCCCTTTTCAGCTGCCTGCAACGCCTCGTTCGAGAAATCAAGGGTGCTCCTGTAATGTGCCTGGAGGATGAAAAAGCGGATTGTCATCGGGGAGTATGCCTGGGCAAGCCCGGGATGCGATCCGTTGAAGAATTCATCCAGGGTGATAAAATTCCCCAGCGATTTGCCCATCTTCTGGCCGTTGATGGTAACCATATTATTATGCATCCAGTACTTTACCGACTCATGGCCGAGAGCAGCCTGGTTCTGGGCTATTTCCGATTCATGGTGGGGAAAAAGAAGATCCATCCCTCCCCCGTGTATGTCAAAATAATCGCCGAGGTATCTCGAACCCATAGCTGAACATTCAAGGTGCCATCCCGGGAAGCCGTCGCTCCAGGGGGAAGGCCAGCGCATGATATGTTCGGGCTGGGCTTTTTTCCATAAGGCAAAATCGGCCTGGTTGTGCTTTTCGTCCTGGCCTTCCAGCTCCCTTGTGTTCGATAAAAGATCTTCCAGCACCCGGCCCGAAAGCTTGCCGTAAGTATATTGTTTGCTGTATTTTTCTATGTCGAAATAAACCGATCCGTTAACCTCATACCCGAAACCGGCATCAAGAATCTTCTTTACAAACCCGATCTGCTCAATGATATGTCCCGAAGCCCTCGGCTCTATGCTGGGCCTTTTCACATTGAGGGCATCCATGAACACGAAATACCGGTCGGCATAATACTGGGCCACCTCCATGGGCTCAAGCTGTTCAAGCCTTGCTTTCTTGGCAATTTTATCCTCCCCTTCATCAAGGTCGTGCTCCAGGTGCCCCACATCGGTGATATTCCTGATATACCTGACCTTATAACCGAGGTGCTGCAGGTACCTGAAAACAAGGTCGAATGTAATGGCGGGTCTGGCATGACCGAGATGAGGATCGCCATAAACTGTAGGGCCGCAAACATACATCCCGACAAAAGGGGGGTTCAGCGGCTCGAATTTTTCCTTCCGGCGCGAGAGGGTATTATAAAGAAACAGGCTTGATTCCATAGTTTTGCGATTCGCCCTTCAAAGTTAGGAATATTTTGAATTTTAAGAATATCGCTCCTCCTACAGTCTTTTATTTATATGCCATACCGGTTTTCATCCGGCCAATTGCTAAAAATTTCACAGAACTTCCTACTTTTGCCATTCGACATTCATTATTCAACATTCTCTATTTATTATTCAAACTATGGAAAAGATCCTCGTTATCGGATGTTCGGGCCAGATTGGCTCGGAACTCACACTTGAACTGCGAAAAATTTACGGGAAATCAAATGTTATTGCAACCGATATCCGTCCTGCCCCTGCAGAGATCAGCGAAAGCGGGCCTTTCGAAATACTCGATGTCCTCGATGCCTCAAAACTCCAGCTTATCTGCGAGCATGAAAAGGTAACCCAGGTCTACCACCTTGCCGCCATCCTTTCGGGTAATGCCGAGAAACGCCCCATGCCTTCATGGGATATCAATATGCGCAGCCTCTTTAACGTGCTTGAGATTGCAAGGGAAATTAAGCTTAAACGGGTTTTCTGGCCCAGCTCCATTGCAGTATTCGGCCCTACCACCCCGCGTTATAATACGCCCCAGTACACCATTATGGAACCGAATACAGTATACGGCATCAGCAAACTGGCCGGGGAACGCTGGATTGAATATTATTTTCACAAGTACGGTGTTGATACCCGCAGCCTGCGTTACCCCGGGCTGATCAGTTACAAGACCGAAGCCGGAGGGGGTACGACCGACTATGCAGTGGAGATCTTCTATGAAGCCATCCGCCATAATAAATATGAATGTTTCCTCGGCCCCGATTCAGCCCTTCCCATGATGTTCATGAGCGATGCAATAAAAGCCACCATCGACGTGATGGAAGCCGACGCTTCGAAACTTTCGCTAAGGTCAAGCTATAATGTTGCCGGGATCTGCTTTGACCCGAAAACACTGGCAGCTGAGATCAAAAAACATTTGCCTGGTTTTGAGATCACCTACAAACCCGACTTCCGCCAGGCTATTGCCGACTCCTGGCCCGCCTGCATCGACGACAGCGTCGCCCGCAAAGACTGGGGCCTCGACTATGTATACGACCTTGAAAAAATGACGAAGGTCATGCTTGAAGAGATTGGGAAAAAACTGAAATAATAACAGGTTCTCACCGCAGGCCGCGGGATCTGCAGCAGGGAACATTCAGGTGTAAAACCTTACCATCGGCCGGTTTGCCGAAGTGCGGTCAGCAACAGTAAACCCCGCCCGCTCGAAAGATTTATACAGGCCGGTCCAGGCAAAGGAATCAGGCAGACTTCCTGTTGTGGGAATAGTCGGGTATGCTTCAATGATACGTATCCCGTTTTCGCGGGAATAAGCAATAACGCCCTTCAGCAAGGCTACTGAAACCCCGTATTTCCTGAAGTCTTTATGGATGAATATGCAGGGTATGGACCAGACCGCCCGGTCATCAATAGGCTTATGAACCCTCGACCGGCTTAGCTTTGCAAAATCCTCACGGGGGGCAAACGCACACCATGCAATAGCCTGCCCTTCATACAAAGCAAGTATGCCTGCAGGCCTGCCGGCCTCCACGATCTCTTTCATCGCCAGCTTGTTGCCATCCTCAAATTTTCCTTCCCTGAATCCGGCAGGCGGCAGGCGGTAATACATGCACCAGCAGCTGCCACAGGCCCCCCTGGGCCCGAACAGCTGTTCAAACAATCCCCAGTTCCTGCTGCCCAGGGATTCAAACTTCAGATCATGTAAGAAATCATCATTCATCCTTATCATCCCCGAAAATCAGTTTCCGGTACTTGGTATAAAGGAAGGAAATTATCAGCAAGAGCACCCCCAGCACAATAAAAACAATGGTCTTTGCAATAGTGTCAAGTGAAGAGAGGTCATAGAAAAAGAGTTTGAGCAGGGTAAGAGAGAAAAGCACGATGGCCCCTATGCGCAGGTGCAGTTTTTTCTTCCAGATGCCAAGCACGATAAGCAATACCGAATACAGGCCAAACAGGATGCTGAGCCCAAGTTTATATGAGTGCTGGGAACCTGAAAGGTCCATCCAGTTGATGAGTTCATTGCTGACGATGGTAAGCAGGGCGATCTGCAGGAACAAATCAAATTCAATGCGCAGGTCCGTTCCGAGAAAGTCCTCTTTGATATACCTGTAAACCGAATAAAGCAATACTGCAAGAAAAGCAAACAAAATATAGCGCAAGCCTATAAGCATAAATCCCCTGTAAAAATATTTCGACAGCTCCTGGTCCAGGTAGCTTTCCCTCAGGCTGCCAAGCGCAATCAGACCGACCGAAACGCATAAGCCCACGGCGGCCAGGCTGAACCCAAGGTTGATGAGCCCTAAAACACTCTTTTTCAGCCTGAGAATATTTACAAAGGAAAGGATTGCAAGAAATACCATTGAATAAACCAGAAGTGAAATGGTCTTAAAATAAGTGATGTTTTCGTTTGAATAATTTTGCAAACCCGAAACGGGATCATTAACATTAACACTGCCTGAAATGAACAGCTGGTTCCAGTACACCGATATTTCAAGGTAGAATGCGAAATACAGCACAATGAGAAAAAACGAGGGGATGATAAAATTCATCCACCTCCGTATCGAAAGCTGCCAGTCGGGACCCTCGGTAATTTTTCTATCGAGGTTAAGCACAATAATGTATGCGAATGAAGCAATGAACAACAATGAAGTCAGGAAATTCATGTTGAACAGGGGTAAAAGTTTTTCTCCGTCGGCCCATATGCCGTCGGTATGATAGCCTGCCTTCCAGCCCAGGATAATACAGAAAAAAGCCAGTCCCATCAGGATATATGAGAGCAGCTCATACAGGAAGGTATGTTTGGTGCGGCCAATCCAAAAAAGCGCAACAGCTTCCGACGACCACAGCATGGTCACCCAGTTACCGTCGAGCTGCACCGGGATCGCCAGGGTCAAAAACGCAATAACCAGGCCGGCAATAAAATAAAACAGGTTTCTGTCAGAATCCTTTATACGGAAAACAAATACACTTACCATAAAATGCAGCAATCCGTTGATAAGGGTAAACAGCCCCAGGAAATCCTCTCCACTGATGTTCTGCCGTAATACAGAATATCCCAGCCCGTAAAAAACAGCAGAATTCGCAAGCAGCAAAATGATGTCATCAATCCTGAATTTTTCCTTTTTATGGAGTTTATAGGCAAGAAAAATGACATAAAATGTCAGAAAAAAAATGGATATAAAAATCCAGGCCAGCCCGAAATTAGCTCCGTTTTCATACTTCTGCACATACCAGGTAATGAAGATCATCCAGCTTAACAGGAAAGCTGAATAATACAGGGGTTTCCAGTATTTCCTGAATGCGATGGCAAGGATCCCCGCATTGATGATGGCCATGTAATTGAACAATATGGCAACTTTTCCCGACCCGTCGCTTAAAAGGAAGGGGACCGCATAAGCGCCTACGAGACCTATGTGGGCAATGACCTGCCTGTCGTAATACACTGCAGCCGCCACCGTGAAAACGGTGAATAATACCATCAGCGAAAAAGTGAGAACCAGGGGGATCAGGGCATAAAAGCTGAAGGCCGCAAAGGTGATGAAATACATTATGGCCATGGACCCGCTGAGCAGGACAGCACTGAAATCCTTATATTCTTTCTTAAGGCGGATGGCGAATCCCAGTAAGCCCAAACCAAGGATGTACCCGAGAATGATCCGGGTCCACGGACTGATAAGGTCATGATCGATTGCATATTTGGCGCCTATGCCAACACCGATCACGAGGATCACGATACCTATCTTGTTGATCAGGTTCTCGCCTATGAATTTCTCCAGGTTGGAACGGATACCTGATCCCTGCCCCGCCCTTGAATTGTTGCTTTTAACAGCTTCTTTCCACAGGCTGGTCTCATCTTTAACCGAAACAGGTTCTTCCTCCTTGTGTAACACCTCTTTTGTAACAGGAAGAGGTTCTTCTTTGATTTCAACCGGTGACACAAGCACGGTTTCATTATCTGCTTCTTTGCTTACAGCAGGTTCGGGCCCGCGGGATGCAAGGATCCGGATTTCCCGTTTCAATGATTCGACCTCTTCCTGGAAAGACTCCTGTCTTTTCAACAGCTCCGACAGCTTTTCGAGAAGTTTATTGATATTTGCCTGGTATTCACTCATGACATGAACACTTACGGTGTTTAACAATTCGTGAGAACAAGTAATGGCAGACCATGTTCCAGTTCAGGCCACAGTGGTCAGGGCCGGGGGTTATGATATGGCCGCTGCCAAAGGGAGTGCCTCTTTCAGCCTCACTCCTTTTTCGGTTTCCTGCACCGTGCAACATTCGTGCAGGATGTCGTGCTCCAAAAAGAGAATATAGCCGTTCTCTGCGGCTTCTTTCATGAAAGCTTCCTTTTCGTCAAGGGTGATCAACGGACGGGTGTCGTACGACATCACGTAGGGCAATGGGATATGCGCTGCTGAAGGCAGAAGGTCGGCCATGTAAACAATGGTTTTATCGCCATACCGTATGTGGGGGATGACCTGTCCCTCGGTATGCCCGTGGAACATGCGGAGACTGATACCGGGGAATATCCCGCCATCACTTTCAACCAGGTTCAGCTTTCCTTTTTCTTTTAATGGCAGGATATTCTCTTTCAGGAATGAAGCCTTCTCCCTGTTATTCGGGTTGGTGGCCCAGTCCCAATGCCGGCGGCTGGTCCAATAGGCAGCGTTTTTAAACGCGGGGATATAAGCAGTGCGGTCTTCATTCCATTTAACAGCGCCCCCGCAATGATCAAAATGAAGGTGGGTCAGGATCACATCCGTGATATCATCCGCAGTAAAACCGGCAACAGCAAGGGATTTATCCAGGCTGTCGTCACCGTTAAGGTAATAATTTGAAAAGAATTTTTCGCTTTGCTTGTCCCCTATCCCGCAATCAATAAGGATCTTACGTTCACCATCTTCAACGAGCAGGCAGCGCATGCTCCAGTTGCAGAGATTGTTTTCGTCGCAGGGATACAGCTTGCTCCACATCACCTTGGGAACAACGCCGAACATGGCGCCGCCATCGAGTTTGAGGTTGCCGGTGTTGATGACGTGTAAATTCATTTATATTCATTTATATTCATTCACAACCATCTCGCCCTGCACCACCCGTAACGCATTCGCGGCCATGGCCTGGATCTCGTTATCGCCGGGGTACACAACGACCTTGGCAAGTTTCCTTACATGTTCGATAATGAAATCGATCACCCTCTCCGAATGTGCGATCTCGCCCGTAAGAAGGATTGCGTCAACATCGCCCTTCAGTACCACATACATTTCGCCAATGCATTTGGAAACCTGGTATGCCATGGCATCCATGATCCTCTTTGCTTTTTCATCGCCGCCCTTGATACGGAATTCTATCGCGCTGAGGTCGGTAGTCCCCAGGTGGGCCCTGATGCCTCCGCAATGGGTGAGAAGGCAGTACACTTCCTCTGCAGGCTTTTTATCGATCAGGCACATCTTTACGATGTCGCCCAGGGGCAGGCTCCCGCTGCGGATCATCGAGAAGGGCCCGTCCCCCTCGAAGCCCTGGTTAACGTCAATAACACGGCCCTTGCGGTGAGCGCCGATGGTGGTCCCGTTGCCCATATGCGCGACGATCAGGTTCAGGTCCTCATATTTCATGTTCTGGCTTTCGGCAAAAAGCTTCGCGATAGCCTTCTGGTTTAATGCATGGAAAATAGACTTCCTCTCAATACCGGGGGAACCGGTAATCCGCGCAACATCTTCCATTTCATCAACAACCGTAGGGTCGGCAATCATGGCCCTTGAGCCGGGTATCTCAGCCGAAACGGCATCGGCAAGCAATCCGCCCAGATTAATAATATCCACTCCCACAGGGCTGTTCTTCAGGTCCTGCTTCAGGGCTTCGTTTACCGCATAAACCCCCGAACTAACAGGTTTTACAAGGCCCCCGCGTGAGATCACAACCTTAACCTCGCTGAGGTCAAATTCGTTATTCTGAAGTTCCTTCAGCACGATCTGTTTGCGCAGTTCAAGCTGTTCATAAATGGTTTCAAATCCCGATAGCTCGTCGGCGGTGTGATACCTGTTGTTAATGTAGAGGAGTTTGTAATTGTTGTAGACTGCGATCTGGGTAACCTTATCCCTTGGGTTAACCACCAAAATGTTGAATTTCATATCCTTAATTTTATTAGCTACATGTTTCGCCTGTATTGACCGCCCACTTCAAACAAAGCATGGGTGATCTGCCCTATGGAACAGAATTTGGTTGCCTCCATCAGGCTTTCAAAGATATTCATATTTTGTGTTGCAGAATGCTTCAGGTTGAGAATTGCTTTTTCGGATTCTTCCTGCCAGCTTGCATGAAGATGTTTGAGCATCTCAATCTGGTATTGTTTTTCTTCATCTGTACTGCGGATGACTTCTCCCGGTAAAACCGTCGGCGATCCTTTGCTCGACAGGAAGGTGTTTACTCCCATGATCGGCAGTTTCCCGCTGTTTTTCAGGCTTTCATAATACAGGGATTCTTCCTGTATCTTGCTCCTCTGGTACATGGTTTCCATAGCACCCAGCACCCCTCCCCTTTCGGAGATCCTTTCGAACTCAAGCATTACGGCTTCCTCTACGAGGTCGGTGAGTTCTTCGATGATAAAGGCACCCTGAAGGGGGTTCTGGTTCTTTGCGAGTCCAAGCTCATGGTTGATGATCATCTGGATCGCCATGGCCCTGCGCACCGATTCCTCAGTGGGTGTTGTGATGGCTTCGTCGTAAGCATTGGTATGAAGCGAATTGCAGTTATCGTATATCGCATATAAGGCCTGGAGCGTGGTGCGGATATCGTTAAAATCGATTTCCTGGGCATGCAGCGAACGTCCCGAAGTCTGGATATGGTATTTCAGCATCTGGGAACGGGCATTGGCCTTGTACCTGTACTTCATCGCCTTGGCCCAGATCAGGCGGGCTACCCGGCCTATCACCGAATATTCGGGATCTATGCCGTTGGAGAAAAAGAACGAAAGATTGGGCGCAAATTTGCTCACATCCATCCCCCTCGAAACATAATACTCAACATAGGTGAACCCGTTCGAAAGCGTCAATGCCAGCTGGGTAATCGGATTGGCCCCGGCTTCGGCAATATGGTAACCCGATATGGAAACTGAATAGAAATTCCTTATGTTGTTATCGATGAAATATTCCTGGATATCGCCCATCATTTTAAGGGCAAAGTCTGTTGAGAAAATACAGGTGTTCTGGGCCTGGTCTTCCTTGAGGATGTCAGCCTGGACCGTTCCCCTTACATTGCATAAGGTTTCGTTCCTGATCTTTTGATAGACTTCCTCCGGCAATACCTTGTCGCCGGTCACTCCAAGCAGCATCAGCCCCAGCCCCTTATTTCCCACGGGGAGGTTTCCCTGGTACTTCGGACGATCTGTCCCTTTCTTTTTATAAATGGCTTTGATCTTTTTTTTAACCTCTTCTTCCAGCCCGTGCTCAACGATATATTTCTCACATTGCTGGTCAATGGCGGCATTCATGAAATAGCCGACCATTGCCGGGGCCGGACCGTTGATTGTCATCGATACCGAGGTGTTCTGGTCAAGGAGGTCAAACCCTGAATAAAGCTTTTTGGCATCGTCGAGACAGGCAATAGAAACTCCGGCATTTCCTATCTTCCCATAGATATCGGGACGAATGTCGGGATCGAAGCCGTAAAGGGTCACACTGTCATATGCAGTCGAGAGCCTTACGAAAGGCAGTGAGTGCGAAAGGTAATGAAAGCGCTTGTTGGTGCGCTCCGGCCCCCCTTCCCCTGCAAACATGCGGGTGGGGTCTTCGGCGGTCCGCTTGAACGGAAACACCCCTGCTGCATACGGGAATTCACCGGGGACATTCTCCCTCAGGTTCCATTTCAGGATATCGCCCCAGGCCTCATACCTTGGCATGGAGATCTTCGGGATCTGCAGGTGGGAGAGGGATTCGGTATGGGTCTTCACTTTTATCTCCCTGCCCCTGACCTTGTAAATGTAATTCTCGTCCTTATAGGAACCGAGCTTGTCTGACCAGTTTTTAATGATCGAGTAATTCTCCGGATCTAGCTTTTTCACCAGTTCGTCAAACAGCAGGTCCAGCTCCAGCATGATGTTGCTGTCATGCGAATGCAGCCGGGGGTTCTTATCACGTTCCCGGGGCGGTGTACTGCGTATGGCGTCGATGGTTTGAGAGATGCCGTACAACCTCTGCGCTATCCCTGCCTGTTCAACAGTCCATTTGTTATAAATTCTTACGGCATCGGCAATTTCAGAAAGATATCTCGTTCTTGAGGGCGGGATAATGAAGATCTTGTCTTTCATCTCGTCGCGTCCCTCAAAACTGCTGCTGAATTCCATGCCGGTTTTGGCTGAGATGGCCTTTATAAGCGCCTTATAAAGCAGGTTCACCCCGGGGTCGTTGAACTGGGAAGCCACTGTGCCGTATACAGGCATCTCGTCAACCTCTTTATCGAACAGCTTATTGTTCCTCTGGTATTGTTTCTTCACATCCCTGATGGCATCAAGAGAGCCCCGTTTATCGCCTTTGTTTACGACCACGATGTCGGCAAAATCGAGCATGTCGATCTTCTCAAGCTGGCTTGCGGCGCCATATTCGGGGGTCATCACATACATGGAAAGGTCGCTGTGGTCGACAATCTCGGTGTCGGATTGCCCTATCCCCGATGTTTCGATAATGATGAGGTCGAAGCATGCCGACTGAAGTATAACAGTTGCATCCTTAACATACCGTGAAAGCGAGAGGTTCGACTGCCTGGTGGCCAGCGACCTCATGAAAACCCTGGGATCGGAGATGGCATTCATGCGGATGCGGTCTCCCAGTAAAGCCCCTCCGGTTTTGCGTTTGGTGGGATCAACTGAAATAATTGCGATGGTCTTGCCGGGCAGGTCGCTAAGGTAGCGCCTTACCAGCTCATCCACCAGGGAGGATTTTCCTGCGCCTCCGGTGCCCGTGATGCCGAGGACCGGGATGCGGGGTTCTGGATTCTGGGTGGCAGGTGCCGGGTGCTGGGTGCCGGGTGCTGGTTCTTTCAACCCAATGCCCAGTGCCTGGTGCCCGGTGCCCAGTGCATCCAGCACCGGCCTGGCTTTATCGGGAAAATTCTCTGCCAGTGTTATCAGACGGGCAATCGATTTGATGTTACGATTACGGATCTCATCCGCAGTCAAACCCTTAAAATCATCCAGGGGAAAGTCGCATTTCTCAAGCAGGTCGTTTATCATCCCCTGCAGGCTCATATTCCTTCCGTCATCAGGGGAATAGATCCTGGTGATGCCGTAATTATGCAGGTCTTCGGCCTCCTGCGGAAGGATAACTCCTCCGCCCCCGGCAAAGATCTTTATATGGCCGCAACCGCGTTCCTTCAGCAGGTCGACCATGTATTTAAGGAATTCATTGTGGCCTCCCTGGTAAGAAGTAAGGGCGATAGCCTGGACGTCTTCCTGGATGGCACAATCAACGATCTCCTGCACGGCCCGGTTATGGCCGAGATGGATCACTTCGGCTCCGCTGGCCTGGAGTATGCGGCGCATGATGTTGATGGCAGCGTCGTGCCCGTCGAACAATGAGGCGGCCGTGACAATCCGGATATGGTTTTTCGGTTTATACGGTTCGGGTAGTTGCATGGGTCAGGCTTTAATCGTTCATGATAGCCCTGGCAATGATGATCTGCTGTATCTCGCTGGTGCCTTCGTAGATCTGGGTGAGTTTGGCATCGCGCATAAGCCTTTCCACATGGTATTCCTTAACGTACCCATAGCCCCCATGGATCTGAACGGCTTCGGTGGTGACATACATGGCGGTTTCAGCTGCCCAGTACTTTGCCATGGCGCTGGCCGTGCCGTAAGGCCTCCCCTGGTCTTTAAGCCAGGCCGACTTTAATGTAAAATACTTTGCAGCTTCGATGCGGGTATGCATCTCGGCTAATTTGAAAGCTATGGCCTGGTGGTTGATGATCTCGGTTCCGAATGCTTTGCGTTCCTTAGAATATTTCAGCGCCCTTTCGTAAGCCCCCTGTGCAATTCCGAGCGCCTGCGCGGCAATTCCGATACGCCCGCCTTCAAGCGTCTTCATGGCAATCTTAAATCCCATCCCTTCATCACCAAGCCTGTTCTCCTTTGGGACTTTCACATCGGTAAACATGATGGAATGAGTATCGCTGCTGCGCATCCCCATCTTGTCCTCATGCGGGCCAAGCGTAATACCCGGTGAATGGCGGTCGACGATCAGTGCATTGATGCCTTTATGCCCCTTTTCTTTGTTGGTCTGGGCTATAAGGATATAAGTCGATGCAGAATTGCCGTTGGTGATCCAGTTCTTCACCCCGTTAACAAGGTAATGGTCGCCCATATCGATGGCTGTAGTCCTCTGGGATGTGGCATCGGAACCCGCTTCAGGTTCTGATAAGAGGAAAGCGCCGAGCTTTTCACCCCGGGCAAGGGGCTTCAGGAACTTCTCCTTCTGCTCTTCATTGCCGAATTCCTCAAGTTCGTAACATACCAGGGAATTGTTTACCGAAATGATTACCGCAACAGAAGAGTCAACTTTTGATATCTCTTCCAGTGCAAGAACATAGGATACCGTATCCATGCCTCCTCCATCGTATTTTGTATTGGTCATCATGCCCATAAACCCCAGGTCGGTAAGCACTTTGACATGCTGGGTGGGGAAAATGGCCTTGGTGTCCCTTTCAATTACATCCTTGATGAGCTCCCTCTGGGCATAATCACGGGCACTCTGCTGGATCATCAGCTGTTCCTCGGTAAAATCGAAATTCAACATATGAAGAATATTTGACACAAAAATAGAATTAAAACAGACTGATTCCAAAAAAATGGGCAAAAAAAATCCCCGGAAAAACCGGGGATTTAAACTGATGCCTATTTCATTTTTTGATAAACAATATAAACATCGCCTGAGGGGATGTGGGCGATAACCTTAAGAGTGTCGCTGTTCAGGCTGAAAATATCCAATTTGGTTTTTTCTTTGGTTAAAAGATTTTTCATGACAACCTTATTTTTCTTTTTGGCCTTCCATCTGAATTTTTCCGATTTATCAGCAACAGCTTTAACAGCCGTTTTATCGGGAAGGAATTCCATGGTGGCTTCTCTAAAGGGGACATTGCTCATTGGTTTCCCGTTCGCCCTTAATCCGCCGGGGTTTCCTGGTTTTGGCGCCCTGGGTTTATTCGAAACGGTATCCGTCGGGCTTCCTTCCTGGGACACTGCCGATACCGGTGGGGCAGGTTCAAAAATATTCTGGACGGTGATTTCCAGGATATGCCATTTCCCGATTAAATCCTGGAAATTAATCGCCTGAGGTATTCGCTTGACCACAGCAATAGCTTTCGTAGTATCCTGGGTTTTTGGGCTTGATTCCTGAGCAGATGCAACCAATCCAAGGGTTATAAATAAAATTAAAAGTGGTAAACAGATTTTAAACTGGCTTCTTTTCATTGTTATAAGTTTTCTTAGTAAACGAAATGTTAAATAGTTTATTATAATTCCTTCTCAACTTCTACAGTGGAGTCACTGGTATCGGTATGTACCGAAAATCCTCTTTTTTTGAACACGGAGATCATCCTTTTATTGTCGGTTGTTGTTTGTGCCACGATCTTTTTAAGGTTCCATTTCATTGCAATCTCCATGCAGAAATCGGTTATGATGTTTCCAAGGTCTTTCTTCTGGTATGCATCAATGATGAGTATGGCATACTCTACCGTTTCATGGTCGGGGTCGGCAATCAGCCTGCCTACGCCTACCAGTTTCCGTTTATTGTCTTCCTGTATTTCAGCTACAATGGCTATCTCCCTGTCATAATCGATGTAACAATAACGGGTGGCCACCTCATGTGATTGCCATTGAAAGAAATACCTGAACCTGCTGTATAGCGATTCTTTCGAACAGCTGCCGATCATCTCCAGCCACAGGGGCTCGTCTTCAGGTTTTATAGGTCTGAGGAGAACTTCTTTCCCATTCTGAAGGGTGAGCCTGCGAACATATTTCTCGGGATATGGGTGAAGGGCCAGGTGTGCAAATGGGATCTGTTCAGTACCAGCGATCAGCGTATCTATCATGATCCTTGCATCCAGGGCAACGACATCGCCGGTTGTGACAAGCAGGGGGTTTATATCCAGTTCGGTGATCTCGGGATAGTCGGCAGCAATGTAAGAAAGGCGTATCAGTATCTGTATGAGCCTGTCGATATTCTTGGCCGGGCTGCCCCTGTAGCCTTTCAGTAGCGGGTAGATCTTCAGCGACTCCAGCATTTGCCTGGCCAGCCTTTCGTTCAGGGGCGGGAACCCCAGGGCCTTATCAGAAAAGAGTTCCGCTGTAATCCCACCCATGCCTACCATGAGAATGGTGCCGAAAACGCTATCCTTTTTTATACCGAGGATGAGTTCAACCGCATCCTTTTCAGCAACCATCTTTTGCACCGTGATACCTTCGACCTTCGCGTCAGGCTGTTTCAGACTTACCGAGTCCATGATCCGTTCAAAGGCAGCTCTTAAAAGTTTTTCGTTCCCCAGATTTAATTGTACGCCTCCCACATCTGATTTATGCGTAATGTCGGGGGACTGGATTTTAAGGACTACGGGATAGCCGGTTTTTTCCGCAATTTTTGCAGCTTCGTCAGGAGTTTTGGAAAGGACAGGCCGTGTAGTTGAAATACCATATGAATCAAGGATAAGCTTCGATACGTCCTCCGATAATATTGCTCCTTTATCGCGTATCAGCCGGTTGAATTTTTGGCGCATTTTTTCGCGGTCAAGGCTGAACTCGACAGGGATATCCTTGGGCGTTTCATACAATGTTTTCAGGTTCTTCGAATAGGCGACCAGGGTCATGAAGGCTTTTATTGCCTGCTCAGGTGTTCTGTAGGATGCAATCCCTGCTTCCACCAGTATGTCATCGGCCTTGTGCATGCTTTGCCCGCCAAGCCATGCAGCCAGTATGGGTTTCCTGGATGTGCCGACGAGGGCGCTGATCTCCCTTGCCGTAGCTTCGGTATTGGTCATGGCCTGGGGGGTGAGGATTACCAGGATGGCATCAACATTCTTATCTTCCAGTACGATTTGTGTGGCTTTTGATATCCTTTTGGCCCGGGCATCCCCGAGCACATCCACGGGATTACCATGCGACCAGTATTCTGGCAGGTTTTCATTGAGTTTTTGCATGGTTTCATCTGAAAGTTTTGCCAATACCCCGTTCGAGGCTATAAGGGCATCGGTAGCCATGACACCCGGTCCGCCGGCATTGGTGATGATCCCCAGCCTGGGCCCATGGGGGATCCTGCCCCGGCCGATAAGCTCGGCAACTGAAAAAATATCTCCGATCTCGTATACCCTTGCCAGCCCAACCCTCTGGAAAGCCGCATCGTACACAGCATCTTCCGAAGCCATGGCCCCGGTATGGGAAGCGGCGACCTGGGCCGATTCGGGGAACCTCCCTGCCTTGTAGACGATGATGGGTTTTTTACGCGCAAAGGCGCGTGCTGCAGTCATGAATTTCCTGGGGTTCTGAATAGATTCTATGTAAAGAATGATACAATGGGTATTTTCGTCATCACCGAAATAATCGATGAGGTCACCAAACTCCACATCCATGCTGTTCCCAATGGAAACAAAATACGAGAACCCTATCTTCCCTTCTATGGCCCAGTCAAGGACTGAAGTACAGAGGGCTCCTGATTGCGAAATGAAGGCAATATTTCCCTGCCTGGGCATTTCCGCGGCAAAGCTTGCGTTGAGCTTCAGGGAAGGGACGATGATACCCAGGCAGTTCGGGCCAAGGACCCTCATACCTTCAAATTTTTTTATTTCGATGCGGATAGCTTCTTCAAGCTTATGCCCTGCTTCACCGGTTTCCCTGAACCCCGCCGAAATGATGATGATCCCCCGTATACCGGCTTCACCACAAAGCCTCACAGCGGCAGGCACTTTCTCGGCAGGTGAACAGATGATCCCCAGGTCGGGTGAATGCGGAAGGCTTTTCACATCGGGATAACAGGGTATTCCCATCACCGCTTCATGCTCTGGATTTACGGGATAAACCACCCCGCGGAATCCCCCGCTAACAAGGTTTATCAATACTTTCCCGCTTACCGAATTGGGATTGGTGGTAACCCCGATCAAAGCGATCCGTTTAGGATTAAAGATGTTGTTCAACTTGTGGGTGTTCATCCCTGTTACCCGTTTAGACTGCAAAGATAAAGGATTGAACTTACCTTCCCCCGGGTCCTGTTACAAAATGAAACCTTCAGGGGAGTTATCCTATTTTCATAATTAGTGTGCAATTTCCAAAAAACAATTAATTTTATAGCATAATAATAACCTAATCTATGCCAGGGTCATGACAGATTCAACCTTCAGTTCATTCTACCACCTGATGTTCGACCAGGCCAAATTCGGAATCATTATAATGAATATGCGAGGTGAATTCCTTGATGCGAATCCATTTATTTGCAGCCTGCTTGGTTATCATCATGCCGAAATTCTGAAGCTTACCGCGTTTGACCTGGTAAATCCCGAAGATATGGAACAGGACCCTTCTGACCGGGAACTGGTTTCAGGGGGAAATACTATTGTAAAAGAAAGACGGCTTAAGAAATATAACGGGGAATATATACTGGTTGAAATTTATGCCCAGAAACTGGAGGCTGACAGTGTATTGATCGTAGTCCACGATATTTCACTTAAAGAAAAGGCCCGGCAGAATACTGAAGAGCGCCTGCAAACCCTGATCAATGCCTCTCCCGATATAATTTGTTTTAAAGACGCCGAAGGCAAATGGATGCTCGCAAATTTCAGCATCCTTGATCTTTATGGCCTGAAAGGAGTTGACTACACAGGGAAATCAGAGTTTGAACTTGCCGAGTTTACTGCCCCGGTTTACAGGGATGCTTTCAGGAACTGCCAGGGATCCGATGACCTTGCCTGGGAAAAGGGCACAGCCTCAAGAACCCTTGAAAACATACCTGATGTTGAAGGGAATTTGCATGTTTTTGATGTGGTCAAAGTTCCCCTTTTTCTTCCTGATGGCTCACGTAAAGGAATCGTCGTTTTTGGAAGAGATATAACCGAAATCAAACAGGCCGAAGCCTCACTTCGTGGAAGCGAGCAGAAATACAGGCAAATAGCCGAAAATACATCGGATGTCATATGGATGATGAATATGCAAATGCAATACAGCTATATCAGCCCTTCCATATTCAGGCAAAGAGGCTACACCCAGGAAGAGTTCCTGAAGTTAAAACCTCATGAGATTTATTCGCCGGAATCCTTTAAAAAAATTACTGAAATCTATTCTGAAGGAGTCAGGCTGGCAGGGGAAGGAAAAGTAACCAGCGATTTCAGCATTACTGCAGAAGTCAGTCACATGTGCAAGGATGGATCAGTGCGAGATTCTGAAATCATCATTAGTCCTATCTTAAGTCTCGACGGTAAACTGATCGGCAGCCATGGGGTTTCCCGCGATATAACAGAAAGAAAAACTGCCGAAAAGAAGTTCCGGCTGTTGTCAGACTTCCAGGCGCAATTGATAAAATCCAATGAACTGAAAAACGTTCATGACCTGGTTGTCAGTGTAGTTTATGACCTCTTGGGTGAAGGGATCGTTTTTACTACCAATATTGACGAGCATACAAGTTCGGGGAAATTGGTCAGCTATGAAGGCCTTAATATACCCAGGAACAGCATCACCCATGTTCTTGGTCTCGATCCTCTCGACATGAAATTCTACCTGAAGGATATAACCGAACAGGAACTCAGGTTATACCGGAGCGGGAAACTGGAAGAGGTGGAAGGCGGACTGTATGCGCTCGCAACCCGTCGATTTCCAAAAGCGATCACACAAGTCGTCGAAAAACTTTTAGGGATCCGTAAAATTTACACTATCGGATTCATGTATCATGAGGCCCACCTCGGAGGTGTGGTCCTTTTTGTAAAAAGGGATATTTCAGATCTTCGGGATACAATAGAAATGATTGTAAACCTGGCGGCTATTACCCTCGACAGGATAAAAGCAGAAGTCTCACTTAAAGAGGCCGAGGAAAGATTCAGGCTGGCATTTCTCACAAGCCCCGATTCCATCAATATCCATAACCTGGAAACGGGTGAATATGTTGAAGTGAATGAAGGTTTTTGCAGCCTTACAGGGTATCGCCGTGAGGAAGTTATAGGTAAAACTTCGCTTGAAACCAGTATCTGGGCCGATCCTGCCGACCGTCAAAAAATGGTTGATCTGCTTAAAAAGGAGGGGAAAGCCACGAACATTGAAGTCCCCTTCAGGTTCAAAAACGGGACCATTCATACCGGGTTGCTTTCTGCATCGGTTATCCTCCTGAACGGGGTAAGGCATATCATCTCCGTAGTCAGGGACATAGAGGAAATAAAAAAAGCCGAACGTGAGATCCTCAAGGCTAAAGATGCCGCTGAGGAAGCATCAAAACTGAAAACAGCATTCCTGAATAATATCTCGCATGAGATCCGTACACCGATGAATGCGATCCTGGGATTCACCGACCTTCTAGCAACAGATGATTTCCCCTTATCGGAGAAGGACCGCTATTTCGGGATTGTCAACTCCAATGCAAGGCAGCTTCTCAGTATTATCGACGACGTGCTTGAAATTTCACGCATGGACAGCGGGAGGATTCCATTCAACCCGGCGCCTTTCCTTCTTCATGAACTGGTAGAAGACATTCATCTGTCATTGAAAGAGATGGTGGTCAAGAAGGGGCTTCAATTCATCCGTACCATGGATGACAACAATGAATTCGATCACGTCATTGCCGACAAGGAAAAGATACGCCAGGTCATCACAGGCCTTATCGGAAATGCAATCAAATTCACGAATTCAGGAACAATAAATTTTGGGTATACTATAAAAGGAAAGGAAATAGAGTTTTATGTCCGCGACACCGGCATCGGGATCGACAAGGAAGAACAGGGAAAGATATTTGACCGGTTCTACCAGGTCAGTTACGATGCCCAGGAGGGTTTACGTGGGACAGGACTTGGTTTGAGCATTGCCGCGGGGCTTTCCGAAGTAATGGGCGGTACAATACGCGTGGAATCATCCCCTGGTAAAGGCTCTGTTTTTGTTCTGACAATTCCCTACCTGGAAGCAGGATCGCTGGTGATTCCTGAAGAAAACAAGACTCCGTTTTCAATGGAATCCCTCTCCATTCTGATTGCCGAAGATGAAGATTACAATTATGAATTAATGCATGTGCTGCTATCAAGGAAGTCAAAACAACTTCTTCACGCCAGAAACGGAAATGAGGTCCTCGAAATACTTAAACACCAGAAGCCCGATCTTATTCTCATGGACCTGAAAATGCCCTTTATGGACGGGTACGAAGCAACCCGGCGGGTAAAAATCCTCTACCCCGATTTAAAGGTAATAGCACTGACGGCATATACACAACCCGAGGAAGAAAGCCGCGCCATGAATGCAGGATGCAGCGCCTTCCTCAGTAAACCCATCCGCAAGGAGGATCTGATGGAAATCATCAGGAGGATCATGAGGAGTTGAGAAGGGATTACCTTACCGGCTGATAATAAACTTCCCGCTGAATGTATTATCCCCTGTTGAGAAAACATAAAAATACAGTCCCGGTATATAGGCTTGTGTGTTGACAGTAATTTCAGACTGATCCCGGCCGGGGAAAACTTCATCCCTCATCCGCCCGTAACAATCATAAATACCTATAATTCCTCGTTCGCCGTACAGCATGTCACCGAAACGGAAAGTCACATGATCTTTTGCAGGGTTGGGAACAAGCTGAAGGCCTGCCTGCAGGCCATGTTCGGCAACAGCATTAACGGTGTTGTTATTCGAGATGATCTGGTACAGGGGATCGAAGACCAGGGAATCAACGGCAAAGGGGATACGCACTTTAAAGAGCTCGCCCGAAAAGGTATTGTTGAAACGTACCAGGGTGTCGCGGACTGAGTTTTTAAACATCAGCTGGATGGGTAGCTGGAAAAAAGACACTGTCGGGCTGCTCTGGGTCTGTGACACCGTAAAGGCCACCGTATCGGCCGTTTGCGACCAGTTAATCCGGTACTGCGGATATCCTTCTCCCGTAAACCAATCGTTGAAATACCAGCCCAGGTCATGCCCGTATGAACTTTCAAGATGGGCTTTCAGGTCCGCGGTACGCGAAAATCGATAAGCCAGGCTATAGTCGTTGAGATAATTATTGAGGGCGGCAAAAAACACCGAGTCGCCCATGATCCATCTCAGCTGGTGAAGTATCATGGCCCCTTTGGCGTATGAAAGACGGCCGTCGAAAATGCGGTCGATACTGGTCGTATCAGAGCAGTAAACAGAACCTCCGGCCTGCGAAGTGATGCTTTGTACCCTCACCATCCTGAACCTTACCCAAAGGCCCGGGTCGAGATGCTCGTAAATAAGCCCCGAAAGGTAAGTGGCAAATCCTTCGTTAAGCCAGATGTCGGTCCAGCTGCCGCAGGTGACCTTGTCGCCAAACCACATATGCCCCAGTTCATGGGCGATCAGTTCAAACTGAAAACTTACAACAAATGTCATCGTTTGATGTTCCATGCCCCCTCCCCAGCCGAACTGCGCATGGCCGTATTTCTCCCTCTGGAAAGGGTAGATCCCGAACAGGGAATCATAAACCTGGATCATCGGGACGATTTCCCGAAGCTGGAGTTCGGCAGTTGCCGAATCCTCCGGGTAGATGAAGTTGACAACCTTCAGGGTGTCGTTTCCAAAAGGAACTTTTTGAGTGAAACTGGCATAGTTGGTAACGGCTATTCCCACAAGGTATGCTGCAATCGGGTAACGGTGCTTCCAGTGGTATTCGGTGTATCCTGCCCGGGAGCTTGTCGAAACGAGCATCCCGTTGGTGGCTGGTTTATTGCCATTGGGTGTGCTGATAGTAATATCAATGGAGTCGGCTTTATCGGTAAGACCGTTTTTACAGGGCCACCAGTTGCTGGCCCCGTAAGGTTCCGAAAGCGTCCAAAGGATGGGGTTCCCGTTATGCAGGTCCTGGACGAATGTACCGAACCCGTCATCCGGCGGAACGCCCTGGTAAACAACTGTAACGGAATCCATAACATTTTGAGGTAAGTTTGACGCAAACCTCACCGTCAGCAAATCCGACGCATGGCTCCAGCTGCCTGTTGAATGTCGGTGGTAAATAACCTGCTCAACTGTAAGCGCCTGGTGCATGTCGAGCACCAGGGAATCAAAGCCGGCCTGCATGGGCTTAAAGTAAACCGTAACGTTACCGGCAATTTGCCTAAGGGCGGGATCTATAATCCAGTAACATCTGTAAAATTTTACATCGAATGCGGATGTGGTTATCGCGGGCCCCTGCCTGATGCTCTGCTCATGTGCTTTTCGCTCCCCGTTCGCGATGGTGTTGAGATCATCGGGATTGAATGTAACCTGGGCCTGCAGCATACCCGATAATAGGAAACAAAGAAACAGTAATGTCTTGTTCATGTTCAGTCCGGTTTTTCGACCGGTTGCTTTATACCCGGATAAATCTAACCGGACGATAAAGTTACAGCTTTTGCTATTTTTCCCTTCGCATCCACACAAACAGGGATCCGACCTCGCCCGCAATGGTTTGCATTTCCCAACCTTCGCTTTCGTACTGGTTGATAAGGTTGATCAGTGGATTTACATCAAAACCTCCCTGGTGTTGCTTTCTCAGGTTTATTTTCTTGTATTCTTTCCCGCCAATACTGATGTAAACCTCGTCAAGGTCATAATGATATGCTCTTATGGCCAGGTAGCTGTATGAGGGTTTCGCCGGGTTGGGCCTGAACGCCATGGTGGTAATAATGACGGCAAAAATGCCGATCAGGAGGATCATCTGATTGTTTTTCATGTTTTCCGGTTTTACTTTTTTGAGAATCGTTTAAAATCTTTACTGCTGTATTGAATAACATCTTTGATCGCTCCCTCATAATGATTTTCGAGCCCTATGCCAAATGCTTTGCCAGTGTAACGTCTCATTGAGATTATGCCTCTGTCTGATTCCTTAAAATAGCATACATAAATGAATACTTTCTCGGTGCTCTTTTCAAAACTCTCGACAATAAATACAAATCCAAAGCCGGTTCCTGAAGTTTTATATCCGGAAACAAGATCTGTAATGGTTGCAGTATTCAGTTCATAATATGCATTGGTCAGCAGTTTCGTCTTGTCAATATCTGCATTGTGTTCGTCGGCTGTGGAAGTTTCAACGGCAACATTATCGATGCTGTATTTTGATGAAAAGTTGGTTTGCGCAGTATGGTCCGCCCAGTTTTTGATTAGTTCATCCTTGAGCATTTCAGGAGTGATGTATGATTCAAAACCAATAAATCTTGCTTTTGAGAAATCAATGCCGTACCAGGTAATACTTTTACTGCGTGCAACATCCATAACTGTTTGCGCCGACAGTCCCGAACTCAGGATTGCCAGGAAAACCAAACTGAATCCTTTTAATTTCATGATTTTTAATTTTAACCCCGGAACTAAATGATAGAGGGGCTCTTGTTTTTCATTCCATAAAATACCCGAATCGAAATTTATCACAAATTTCCGCCATCTAACTTTTTCCTTACAGAAAGTTATGAACATATAAACAAAATAAACCTATCTTGTTTTTTTACATTCAATCCGTTGTGTTATTGAAGTCGATTTGGTGTTTGATATTTTGTATTTTTATGAGTGTCAAAAAAATCATGGCAGCTATGAAAATCCTTGCAATATCAATAGAGCCAAACCCCGTTGACTGGGAAAATAAAGAAGCTGCATTGGAAAGACAAATGACCATGAAATGTCCTTATGAAAACAGAAGGGCTGTTTAGACGAAGCATTGTATTGCTTACAGGCCTGTTCATCCTGACCCTGGGCATCGCCTTGTCGGTCAAGGCAAACCTGGGAACCTCCCCTGTTTCGAGCAATCCCTACGTTTACAGCCTTGGTTTCCCGCTCACGATGGGAATGTTCACAGTGATCCTGAACATTATTTTTATTCTCTTGCAGATGGCTTTGCTGCGCAGGGACTACCAGTGGGTACAACTCCTGCAGCTGCCGGTTGCCATGGTTTTCGGGGCTTTCACAGATCTGGCCCTATACCTGGTTTCCTCGAACGTGCATGTGTCAAATTACCTTCTCCAGTGGCTGTTCTGCATCCTTAGCATAGTCCTTGTTGCCCTTGGTGTTTACCTTCAGGTGAAAGCGAAAGTAATTTATCTTGCAGGTGAAGGATTATGCCTGGCCATTTCAAAGACTTTTCACCTTGAATTCGGAAAGGTGAAAGTGGGGCTCGATTGCACCCTTGTTGCAATAGGTGTGATCAGTTCTTTTATCTTCCTGCACGAACTGAGAGGCATACGAGAGGGAACAATAGCTGCGGCTTTGCTGGTGGGCACAACGGTAAGGCTCTACAGCAGGAAGCTGAAATTCCTGGATCCCTTGCTTGGCGAAAAAGAACCTGATGTAACGGTGAGAAGGATCTCATCCGCAGACCTTAAAAAGAATCTTATCATTACCATCACCCGGGAATTCGGCAGCGGCGGACATGAGATCGGTCAGCTCGTGGCTAAAGCCCTGGATATCCCTTTTTATGATAAGGAGCTGATTGACCTTTCGGCAAAGGAAGGCCATTTGTCTCCCGAATTTGTTAAAGCTCATGAACAGAAATTAAAGCATAGCCTGCTGTTCGAGCTGATCGAGCAGAATTATGCTTACGTGGAAGGGGAAAGGTCAGCGCTTGACACCCTGTTCGAGGCCCAGAGTAAAGTCATATGGGATATCAGCGAAAAGGGATCCTGCTTGATCGTCGGACGCTGTGCGGATCTAATCCTGAAGGACCACCCCGGCCGTTTTTCAGTTTTTATTCATGCCCCTAAGCAATTCAGGCTGCAACGCATCATCAATGATTACGGCCTCGATCCCGGGATAGCCGGGAAAGAAATGGCGAGGATAGACAGGGAAAGGGTAAACTACTGCAGGCATTACACACATAAGGCCCCGGGTAAAACCGGGAGCTATAATCTCACTATCGACAGTTCGGTATCAGGTATAGAAAATTCAGCAAAAATGATCATTGAGGCCATAACAATTTCCGGCCACCAGCTGTAAAGCCAAGGATACAGATTCCGTAGAAAGCTACTGTAAAGCTTCCGCCCCCGATTCCGCAGCAAGCCGAGGGGAAATTACCGGGAGGCCTTAAATGCCTGATCGCATCACTTTTTAAAATAATAGAGGTACAGTAGGATGCCAATAGCAACAAGGGAAAGAGAGAAGACCACAATCCCGGAAGTACTATGTAAATGACCGGAAGAAAATCCGGCAATGGCGCCAATAATGATCATTAACGGATTTAATATATTTCTCAGGTTTGACTGGTTTTGCGGTTTCATGGTTTCCATTGTTATTTTCTTTCTAATTTATACCGTTCAGCCGGATTATTAAATTTTAACTCTATTCCAAAATTGCCCTTGTTATTGCGACACAACAGTGCATAATGTTTTGGACTATTTTTCCAGAAAACGTTCCAGTTTGCGAATGTTTAATAGAGGGATTTTGAAAGTATATTCCCTGCCATCCTTAGCCAGGTATGCTGTTCTGCGTTTCCGGCTTACTTTGACCAGGTAAGCCACATTTATAATGGTAGAGCGGTTAATCCTGAAAAAATCCGTAGACGGCAGCAACTCTTCCAGGGAACCGATATTCATAGTAACCAATTCGTTCTTCTCGCTGTCATAATAGATCTCGGCATAATTCCAGTCAGCATTGATATAAAGGATATCGGCCGGATTGATCAGCGTGAATCCCCCGGTGGTACTGATCTTTAGTTTTCCTTTATAAGACGAATGTTCAAAAAGACGCTTGATCTGTTGTTCCCGGTCCTGCTGCAATTGTTTCACCAGTAAGCGGTCAATCGCTGCTGCAAGTTCCTCTTGTTTTACAGGTTTAAGCAAGTAATCAAAAGCAGCGTGGCGGATGGCTTCTATAGCATATTTGTCGAAAGCAGTAACGAAGATTATCTCAGGTTTACTGCCTTCCCGGTAAAGTTCGCCTGCAATTTCAAAGCCCGATTTACCTGGCATATGGATATCGAGGAAGATAAGGTCCGGCTTGTAATTATCGATAGTTTCAAGCGCATTTGCCGAGCCGGTTTCCTGAGCCACAACTTTAATCTGGGGTAATGATTTAAGCAATGATACAAGGTTGAGGATTGCTTTTTCCTCATCATCGATGATGATAGTGCGAAGAATGGAGTTCATGCGCCTTTATAGACATTAAAGGGTGCAAGTTAAATAAAACCCCGGGGATGTAAAAGGAAATTAAATCGGCCGGATTATTTGAATTTTCACTGTCACTTTAGTTCCTGCAGGATTTCCTTCCTTGTCGGTAAGATCATGGATAACTGTTTCTGCTTTTAATCCTGTGACTTTCTGGTAAAGCTTAAGAAATTCTTCCATTGCCTTCATTCCTTTTCCGGTTGAATGCTGGCTCAATCTGGCGGCATTTGCTCTACCGATCCCGTTATCGGTAATCTCAAGAATCAGAATATGATCAGAAGTATTTGCTCTCACCTTGAGATGTCCTTTGCCGGGCAGGTTCATCAGGCCGTGTTTTACTGCATTCTCAACGGGCGATTGAATCACCATTTTCGGGACTTCAAGGTTCAGGTTAAGCTCAGGCTGGATCTCGAAATCGAAATCAAATTTATCCCTGAATCGGAACTGTTCCATGGTAAGATAATTCCGAGTAAAATCCAGTTCTTCGGCAAGAGTGCATTTAATCTTATCCGCAGTCAAAACCAAATGCCTGTACATTTTGGAAAAATAGATAAGGTGATTGGTCGCCTGTTCTTTTTCATTTTCATTAATGGCGGAGATCACAGAATTAACCGCATTCATTGTAAAATGAGGATCCATCTGGTTTCTGACAACCTTCATCTGCAACTCAGTGATCTTCTTTTCTGTTTTCTGCTGTTTTAATATCTGGTTACGCTGTATGCGCCTGATGAGGAGGATAAAGAGATAAATTGCAAGAAATATTGCCAGGTAAACTAACCATCGGCTGTAATAAAAGGGGTTAATCTTATAGAATAATTTCAACTCATAAATGCCGTTAAATACAGATAATAATGGTGCGGCTCGCGGGACATTGATCACTGAGTACTGAGTGTTAAACCATCTCCCTTCAGGTAGTTTAATGGAAACAGGATCAGTAAGATCAGACCGGTATTCAGTAAATAGCAACCTTGCCGGATCAAGTGAAACGATTTCCTTTACCCCGTCAGCATCCAGATCAATTGTGTCAGCACCGTTGAACATGCCTTTTTTTATGCGAATCTTATCTTTAAGTATAAATGAAGTATCGAAACAAAGGATTTTATCATCAGAAACCTTTACTGCAAAATATTGAAGATTCCCACGTTTAAAAGGAAAACATAAATTTGAATTTCCATACCTGATCCCGGGAATCGAAATTGATTTTATGATTTTTCCCTCTTGATCAAAATGATTTATACTCATATCGTTCAATGAAGATTGAGGAGGGAAATACCAGCCGTACATTTCGTATAAGCCCGATTTTCCTTTGATTGCCATCGTAGTTAGTCCACTGTAACCCATATCAGGAAATCTTCTGGGTGGAAAAAGGAATTTCAGGTCATGGTCATAAACAATCAACCAGCAACATTTATCATGAATTGGGGTAGCAATTGTATCTGTAACATTCTGAATTGCATAGCCATTAACAATCAACTCGTTGAAACCATCACCATTAATATCTTTTATTTCTGTTTGTGATCCAAAATATCCTGTTTTGGCTGAAACTATTAAAGTATCCCGTCTGATATCATAAATATATATTTGCCTGGGGTCCGCGGAAAATCCTGAATTTATTGCAAATACCAGATCCTTGAATGAATCTCCGTTCATATCAATGAGACCATGTATCATTACATATAAGTTAGGTTTCCCGTTCCAGGGTTTGAAAGTTGTTATAAACCTGTCAAATCGGGCCTGGAATTTTGATTTCGGATCTTTTATAATATGTAAAAAAATAGAATCTGAGCTAATAGTAAAAACATAGACTTCCTTCTTCCCGTCATTGTCATAATCCCCGGTTTTTATAAAACTCCTGTTCACGAATGAATAAGAACCTTTAAATTCCCATTCATTAAAAGAGATACTCGGTTCACAACGAATCTGTAAGGAAGCAGTATTATTATCATGAGCGTAGAATTGCGCTTCGATTTTATCAGAGTAACCATTACCATCAAGATCACTATATATAATTGATGCCGTCTGGTCATGAAGTGCTTCATCTTCAATCAGAAGAATATATTTCCCGGGAGTGGGAATAAACAAAACAATTATTAATAATGATACGGCCAATGAAATAAAAACAGGATGGATCAGAAACTTTGTTAATGCCTTCCAAATGGTCATTTGTTCGAGTATGTAGTTCTGTATGACAAATATAGTTTTTTAGATTATCCATTTGAATACTTCTCTTAAATTGAATAATAATGTATCTCCTACAATAAAAGGCACCTCTTCTACACTGGTTCGATATTCTGATTATAATTTAAGGATATTCTTTGACCTTTATTACTTTGAATTCTTTCAACTATTAAAACAGCAATTCATATGAAAACAATCGGTGGTTTCAACAAAAAAAGTGTAAGCATTTCAATTTTTCATTTTCTAATTTCAGCATTTTTATTTTTAGGGTTATGCAATTCTGCATTTGCAAGTTATCCTGCCTGGGGAACGGCACAAACAGCAACACATAGTCCATATACCCTAACATTCAAAGTGCCCACGAGCATTGTTGATTTAGGGAAAGTTCGAACGTCATTAAATTTAACAACATCTGATATTAATGCAACCTTTTGGCAGGTAGTATTTAGGGTTTATGAATATGGCTTATTTTCAAATACTCTGATTTACACAACGACTTATCAATATCCATGGTTTCCGCTTCCAACAGTCATATATGATGCAATTGATTTTACGACAGGCACAATAAGCGCCACATCCTCTCAGAAAATATTTGCAGAGGCTGACATTTATGATACACCAACACATATACTCTATACGCTTAAAACCACCAGTTATAACGCGACGGTCTTCTCAGATGATAGTTATGAACCAAATAATACATTTTCAGCTGCATCAAATTTAGGAACCGGGAGTATTTCACTTTCTCAATTAATTCAGGCCAATAATCTGGATTATTATAAGTTTACCGCTTCCGCAGGATTTTTAAATTATACCATTACTGTCAATAATTTTTTTAACGTTGCAGGTAACTTTGATTTATATCTGTACAATTCCGCTCAATCTCTGATAAACCAAAGCACATCGACAACTGACCAGGAAGTCATAAGTATGCTCTTACCTGCAACTGGAACATATTATATTAAAGTTATATCTGCAGATGGGGGAAGGGGATTTTACGATCTAACTGTTGGTGCAGGGGCATCACCTGTGACGCCTGTGGCTGATTTTTCAGGAACCCCTACGACAATCAATGTCGGGCAGTCTGTTGCGTTCACCGATCTCTCAACAAACACCCCTACCAGCTGGAGCTGGACCTTTGGTGATGGAGGGACCTCTACAACCAAAAACCCAAGCCATACTTATAACACTGCTGGAACTTACACCGTTGCTTTGACCGCTACGAATGCTGCAGGGAGCAACACCAAAACAAGAACAAACTATATCACCGTAAATGTTTTAGCCCCTGTGGCTGATTTTTCAGGGACCCCTACGACGATCAATGTCGGGCAGTCTGTTTCGTTCACCGATCTCTCAACCAATACCCCAACCAGCTGGAGCTGGACCTTTGGTGATGGAGGCACCTCTACAACCAAAAATCCAAGTCATACTTATACCACCGGAGGTTCTTACACCGTCGCTCTTACGGCATCGAATGCAGGAGGAGGTAATACCAAAACAAGAACAAATTATATCACCGTAAATGTTTTAGCCCCTGTGGCTGATTTCTCGGGAACACCCACAACAATTAACGTCGGGCAATCTGTTGCTTTTACTGATTTGTCAACCAATACACCTACCAGCTGGAGCTGGAACTTTGGTGATGGCGGGACCTCTACAACCAAAAATCCAAGCCATACTTATTCCACCGCAGGTTCTTACACCGTCGCTCTTACGGCATCGAATGCAGGAGGAGGTAATACCAAA
>JBAXIO010000008.1:0-179778 GCA_037138335.1 Bacteroidota bacterium | reverse complement strand
TCCTGCTCCTGGGGTTTGATATTTCCGCAGCTGGATAATTACTTTGCTATCCCTGCGTTTAGATAGTATAGGTTTTAATTGGAATTGTTGTGGAAACTGAAATGCTGAATAACCTGATGGAGCATATCCCCGATGCCATCTGGTTCAAGGATGTGCAGAGCCGTTTTGTGGCGGTGAGCAGGGCGCTGGTGCTTAAACACGGCCTGAACGACAAGAGTGAGATCCTGGGGAAGACTGATTTTGATTTTTTCTCGGCGGATGTGGCCAGCCGTTTTTATGAGGAGGAGCAGGAAATTATCGTGAAGGGTGTGCCCGTTTTGGGTGAGGAGGTGGCGGAGGACTGGCAGGACGGAAAACGTTCATGGGCCCTTGTGAACAAGATGCCGCTGAAGGATAAGGACGGGAAGATCATCGGGACCTTCGGGATTGCGCATGATATTACCCGGCGTAAGAAAACTGAGGAAGAGCTTCTGCGGATGAATAATGAACTTATCGAAGCGGATGCGGCTAAGGACCGTATGATGTCGATCCTGGCGCACGACCTGAAAAATCCGTTCACCACTATCACCGGCCTTACGGAAATGCTTAAAGATGAGGCCGGCCTGATGGACCGGGATACTATTTTCAAACTGTCTTCCATGGTGTATAACTCATCCACCCAGCTTTTCGCTTTGCTGAACCAGCTGCTCGACTGGCTGAAATCGGGCACGAAGACCATGGAATTCAATCCGAAGACCCTGAATTTATATCATATTGCTGAGGATGTCGGAGCCTTGCTCCTTGCACAATCCGCAGTCAAACAAATCAATATACTGAATACCGTGCCTCCCGATACAAAGGTGTTTGCCGACCAGTTCATGATCCAGACCATACTGCGAAACCTCATCGGAAACGCGGTCAAGTACTCCCATCCCGGGGGTGAGATCGTGGTGGATTACTGGGAAAGGGCCGGTGAAGGGATCCTCAGCGTGAAAGATTCGGGGGTTGGTATCCCGAATAAGAAACTCGACACCTTGTTCGAGATCGATAAGATCCAGAGCACCCCCGGCACCCGGGAGGAGAAAGGAAGCGGGCTGGGGCTCCTGATCTGCAAGGAGTTCTCCGAAAGACATGGCGGGAGTATCCGCGTGGAATCACAGGCGGGGGCGGGCACGACGTTTTTCGTCGCGATACCGATCGCGAGGATTCCGGGATAACGGGACGATATACTTCGCTCCTGACATCCAGCAATCCAGTAACCCAGCTATCCAGCTATCCAGCTATCCAACTATCCAGTAACCCAGTAACCCAGCCATCCAGTAACCCAGCTATCCAGCTATCCAGTAACCCAGCAATCCAGTAACCCAGCTATCCAGCTATCCAGTAACCCAGTAACCCAGTAACCCAGCTATCCAGCTATCCAGTTATCCAGTACTCCAGTATCCCGAAAATTCATTATATTTGCAATATGCAGAAACGTTGGGTCATAAAGCCTGAGGGGGATGGCGACAGCATCCGGAAAATGTCGGAATTGCTGGGGATTGACCGCTACCTCTCGGGTTTGCTGGTGCAACGCGGGATCACGAATTTTGAAGACGCAAAGGCGTTTTTCAGGCCGACCCTGAAACAGCTCCACGACCCTTTTCTGATGAAGGATATGGACCTGGCGATCGGCCGTATCGAAGAGGCGATCACAAGGGGCGAAAAAGTGATGGTTTACGGCGATTACGACGTGGACGGTACAACGGCAGTGGCCCTGGTTTTCAGTTTTCTTAAGAAGTTTCATGAGCAGGTCGATTACTATATCCCCGACCGGTACACCGAGGGCTATGGCATTTCATTCAAGGGGATAGATTTCGCGGCTGAACACAATTTCAAGCTGATCATCGCGCTGGACTGCGGGATCAAAGCGGTTGAAAAGGTGGCTTATGCCCTGGAGAAGGGGATCGATTTCATTATCTGCGACCACCACCGTCCGGGAGCTGAACTGCCCCCTGCATCGGCTGTTTTAGACCCCAAGCGGGCCGACTGTGATTACCCTTATAAAGAGCTTTCAGGCTGCGGCATCGGGTTCAAACTCATCCAGGCGATAGCCCTTAAAAAAAATATTCCTTTCGAGGACCTTCATACTTACCTCGACCTGGTGGTGATCTCGATCGCGAGCGATATCGTTGATATTACCGGGGAAAACCGGGTGCTGGCGTATTACGGACTGAAACTGATCAACAGCTCGCCCCGCCCCGGGGTGGAAGCTTTGTTACATTATGCAGGGGTGCATGCGAATAGGGAGCCGGAAATCGGAAACCGGAACCAGGCTCCCGGCTCCCCGCTCCCCGCTCCCCGCTCCCCGCTCCCGGTTCCCGGCTCCCCGCTCCCCGCTCCCGGCTCCCCGCTCCCCGCTCCCGGCTCCCCGCTCCCCGCTCCCCGCTCCCCGCTCCCCGCTCCCGGCTCCCCGCTCCCCGCTCCCGGCTCCCGGCTCCCCGCTCCCGGCTCCCGGCTATGCTACGACAAAGAACTCACTATCACCGACCTGGTGTTTACTCTTGGGCCGAGGATCAATGCCGCGGGCCGTATCGAGAGCGGGAACAATTCGGTGAAGCTCCTGATCTCGGCGAGCCTGGATGACGCGAGGGCGGTGGCCGAGCAGATCAATAATTACAATATAGAACGCAAGAACCTCGATGCGGTGGCTACACACGAGGCGATCGAAATGATAAGCCGGGATGAAAAATTGCGGAATGCCAAATCAACGGTGATCTATCATCCCGACTGGCATAAAGGCGTAATAGGAATCGTGGCTTCGAGGCTTACCGAAACGTTTTACAGGCCTACGATAGTGCTGACTTCGTCGAACGGGCTTATCACCGGATCGGCGCGCTCGGTGAAAGATTTTGATATTTACGAGGCGGTGGATGCATGCAATGATTTGCTGGAACATTTCGGCGGACATAAATACGCTGCAGGGCTATCGTTGAAACCCGAAAATCTTGTGGCTTTCCAGGAAAAGTTCGAAGAGATCGTGGCCGAAAAGATGAAAGTCGTTGAATTTAAGCCTGAACTGGATATCGATCTGGTGCTTCCACTGAGCACGGTGAATTCCCGCTTTTACAATATTCTCAAGCAGTTTGCGCCTTTTGGTCCGGGCAACATGCCTCCCCTTTTCGAGACCGACGGGGTGGTTAATGCCGGGGGATCAAAACTCGTAGGTAAAAACCATATCCGCCTTACCGTGGTGCATCCCGAAATTTCAGGCGGCCCCTGCTCAGCAATTGCCTTCCAGCAAGGCGATCATTTCCACCTGATCGACAAAGGGATCCCTTTTGACATCTGCTACCATCTCGAAGAAAACGAATGGAACGGCAATGTTTCCCTCCAGCTGAATGTGAAGGACATCAGGTTCGCGGTGTGATCGGTGACTGGTGACTGGGAACTGGTGAATGGTGAATGCTGAACAGTGAATTATAATATTCTCAGGGAGCTACCAATCCTAATGGTTCTTCAATTTCGATCTTGAATTTTACTTTGGCTTTCAATGCATGAAAAACTTTTAAAACAGTTGAAATGGTTGCACTGTTATTGCCACTTTCAAGTTTTGAGATTTGTGCTTTTTGCACTCCAATCAACTTGCCTAATTGTTCCTGGGTCAACCTTTGCTGTTTCCTTATTTGCTTAAGTTTTTCACCCAGGATTTCCATCGACAATTCAAATTCGTATTGCTCCCTTTCGGGTGTGCCATGTCCCCCAAAGTATTTATCTTCAAGTTCTTCTAATGTTTTATAATTCCTGGGTTTCTCCATTTTATTATCCTAAATTAATCCATTAAAATATTGTTGCTTTATTTGTTCAGCTCTGATAATTTCTGATTTTGGGGTTCTATTGGTTTTCTTAAAAAATCCGTGAGTACAAACAATAAGTGCTTGGTTTTTTTCCCGTGAATCCCAAAAAGCGAATATCCTGAAGCATTTACCTTGATATTCCACCCTGAATTCAAATAACCCCTTAGTGCCAGCCATTTTTTTAAACCAATCTCCAAAAAGTCTTGATTTCGTTTTGCGCATCGAGAATGCCAGTTTTAATCTTGCCACTGTATCGATATTATCAAGAAAATTTTCAGCTGGTTTTAAAAAGATGATCTCTATTGTTTTCTCATTCATGAACAATTAAGTTTACAAAGTTACGAAATGTTTCTAAATATAGAAACAAACATTGTTTGTTCACTTAATCCGGAAAAGATGAAAAAGTGATACAAAACCGGGATGCGGGATAACGGGATGCGGGATAGCGAGATAAGGGATAGCGGGATACGGGATAACGGGATAGCGGGATACGGGATAACGGGATAGCGAGATACGGGATAACGGGATAGCGGGATACGGGATAACGGGATAGCGAGATACGGGATAACGGGCTGTCAGGAGCGAAGTATAATGCAAAAGTCGCCTTGGTTGTATAGAGCGAAGTATAATGCAAAAGCTGCCTTGGCTTATCGAAGCGAAACTGGGATTTGATGAGATTTTGGGATATGTAAAGTTGAGCGCAGATAAGGCGCAGCAGCGTTGCATTGATACGAGCGACCGACGCAGCGACGTTGCGTATATATGAGCGACCGGCGCAGAAGCGGTGTGAAGATGCGAGCGATCAGCACCCCCCGCTGCCGAAGCAGATATCCATTTTGCGGGCTTTTTCAACGAGCGGGTCGTTTGCGGGGACGAGGCGCAGCTTGCCTCCCACGTCTTTGAGCGATACCGAGGTCACGTCATTGCCTTTGAGGGAAACCATGCGGCCGAATTTCTTGGCGGCGATGAGTTCCACGGCATAAGCTCCGTATCTTGTAGCAAGCACGCGGTCCATAGGGGAGGGTGTGCCTCCGCGCTGGATGTACCCGAGTATGGTTTCGCGGGTCTCGAGGCCGGTGAGTTCTTTGATGCTGTTGCCGATGTACTGGGCTGCCGACTGTTCCTTGGGCCTGGGGATGCCTTCGGCGACGACCACGATGGAGTAAGGTTTTTTATTGATGGCGCGTTTTTTAAGGCATTTGGCCACGGTTTCGATCTTGTATTCTATTTCGGGTATGAGGATGACATCTCCCCCGCCTGCAATGCCTGAGTATAAGGCAAGCCAGCCTGCATGATGACCCATCACCTCGATGACCATGATGCGTTTGTGGCTGTTTGCGGTGCTGTGAAGGCGGTCGATAGCTTCGGTCGCGATCCATACGGCAGAGTCAAAACCGAAAGTGACATCCGTGCCAAACACATCATTATCAATGGTTTTAGGGATGCCTATCACATTAAGGCCTTCTTCGGCAAGCAGGGCTGCAGTGCGCTGGGTGCCGTTCCCGCCAATACATACGAGAGCGTCGAGCCCGAGTTCATTATAATGTTTGCGGATGAGTTTTGGCTTGTCGATGGTGTTGAAAGTGGCTGACTTCTTGAACGGGTTCTCGCGTGAGGTTCCCAGGATCGTGCCACCCACGGTAAGTATGCCCGATAACTGGTTCTCGTCGAGCACGGTATATTCCTGGTTTATCAGTCCGAGGAAACCTGCCGAAATCCCAATGACTTCCATCCCGTATTCCAGGATCGCAGTCTTTCCCACACCGCGGATCGCCGCGTTGATACCCGGGCAATCACCACCTGCAGTAAGTATACCTATTTTCATGTTTTAGATATTTGGCTTTGCTGCGCTCAGCCGGTTTCTGGACAACTGGGTTAGCAGCTTCGCTGGGATTACTGGATAACTAGACAAGCAGCTTCGCTGCGATAACTGAATATCCAGCTCTCCAGTCATCCAGTCATCCAGCTATCCAGCTATCCAGTTATCCAGCTATCCAGTCATCTTTATTTTAATTCAAAACTCCCTTCGCCTATCTCCTTATCATCTGTAAACACCGAAATAATGTACTTCCCTTTCATGGCGGGGACGTCGTTGTCTTTTTTATTCCAGACTACAGTGAGGTTCTGGGCTTTTCCTGTGTAATTGACGTCTTCACGGATAGAATAGGGAAGCGATTGCCCGTTGAAGGTGAATACATCGTATTTTGTCTTCTGCACCACAACGTTATCGGGGCGCTGTATCCTTACATAGATGGAGCGTTTACCGGCGGGGACCAGGGGATTTTCACCCAGGGTAAAGCTTACTTTAAGGCGTTCGGTACGCGAGGCCTTGTCGGTCACGGTTTCCTTGCCTCCTCCTTTGACTTTCCATGCCGATGCGGTCACGTCATAAGCTTTGATATAAGCCGCCTGGTTCATCTTTTCTTTCAGGTCTTCCTTATCCTTTATGAGGGTCTGGTTGCGGTTTTTCTCAGTGCGCACTTCAGCCCTCACTTTTTCGTTCTCGGCTGTGAGTTCGCGGTTCACCGTATAAAGAGAGTCCATCTGGCGGATGTATCCCTGGGCTACGGTTTGGAGCATTGCCAGCTTTTTACGCACCTTGTCGTATTCCCACTGGGTGTCGAGCAGCTTTTTGATCTCGACGGCGTTAGCAAGGATCAGGCTGTCTTTAGCTTTCAGGCTGTCGCTTAATGCGCCGTATTCGACCTTGATCTTGTTGTGCTCTACAACCACCGAATCGAGTTCATGCTGGAGTTCGTTCTTCTCGGTCTCTTTCTCGTGAACGAGTTTCAGCAGCTGCGATCTCTGGATAAACAACCAGAATGCAAGCACAAGGATAAGTATCCCTAAGATTGCGAGATACATTTTGTACTTCCGGGTTCCGCTGGCGTTAGATTCTTCCATGTCTTAGGATGTTAATTCAATTGTAAATGTAATAAAAAACAAAATGGTGAAACAGCGAAATGGTGAATTTTAGTGAGCGTAGCAAATTACAAAAGCCGCATCAGGTGCAAGGAGCTTTCACAAGGTCAGGATAACATTTATGACCGTGCGACGCAGCCACCGTAGCGGCGTTGTAATTATGCGAGCGATCCACCATTTCGCTGTTTAATCAATGCTTATCTGCCGGCGCCTTGATGACATCTCCATGCTCACGAACAATTTCCTTCAGCCACCATTCCGGGTAACCGGGCTGGGATGGCATTACGGGTACGCCGTAACCATTATCCTTGAACTTGCCGTTCTCTTCTTTCATGATGTTTCCGTCTTTGTATTTGACGAAGAGGTATTCGCCGAGTTCTTTCCAGCGGGCCACGGTGTTATCGGCGGTAGTTACACTGTAAGTAGTCAAAAAAGCAATAGCCTTTGCCTTATCGGTCTTGTACATCTCACCGGCTTGTTCGTCTATCCTGGGGGTTTCCTTTGCAAATCTGGTTTCCAGCTCGCCCTGGACTTTCTGGAGGTCCTTGATCATAAAGCTCCAGCGGGTATAAACCCAGTTGGCTACAAAGTTGAATGTCCAGAAGCCTGAGGTGCTGCTCCAGTGAAGCATATCGCCGTTACCGGCTGCATAGGACTTAGGTACTTTATTCGTTCCGCAGTAAATGGGATTGAACACGGTAAGGTAGGTATCGTCAACACCGAACCAGAAGATCCCCCCGATTGGATCGGGCAGCCAGGAACGGCTCTGGGCTACGAATACGAAGCCGGTCTGCATTGTCGAAGTAGCGCGTTCGTGAACGTAATTCACCGAATCGACTTTCCAGGTCATGGGCCTCCAGCGGATGGGGCAGGCAAAGGGGCCTCCGCCAATATCGTTGCTCATATCCATTTTGGTGCCTTCATAATGGTCGCGCATGAGGTTCTGCATTTCCTGGGCCGAGATCTTATGGTCGGGCCTGATATACAAAGGCATGCGGTTGGTGGCATAACCCCACTTGCTGTACTGGACCTTGCCCATGGCATAATCCTGGTACTGTCCCATATCCTTGTTGCAGCGGTTGAACATGGCCCAAACGCGGGCTTCGCAGAAGCGGGCTCCGCCGAAAGTGACAGGTGCATAAGTATCTGAGAAGCTGAACTCTTCATCCTTGCCGTCGAACCAGCCTTTGGATCTTGCAAACGAGATCACATCCGCCGAGTAAATACAATTCTGGGGATCATTTAAAGGGAACTGGGTGATGCGAGCCTGGTTGGCGTGGCCTGAAATACAGCCGTCGGGGATGCGCAATGCAACCCAAACGGCGCCTTTCTGGCCGTCGCCCTTGCTGATCATCTCGAGGATCCAGGCTTCTTTCGCATCGGAAATGCTGAACGATTCGCCTTCAGATGCATAGCCATAGGCAGCTACGAGGTCGCCAAAGACCTTGATCGCCTCCCGGGCGGTCTTTGAACGCTGCAGTCCGACGTAAATAAGCGTGCCGTAGTCTACAACTGCATCTTTCTGATGCTGAAGCTCTTCACGTCCGCCGAAAGTAGTTTCGCCAATAGCGACCTGGTGTTCGTTCATATTTCCGATCACCTGGTAGGTATGTTTGATCTGGGGTATCTTGCCAAGGGGCTTCTGGGTATCCCATTCGATGACATTATACATAGCACCGGCGGGCCAGTCTTTGGCAGGCCAGAAATAAAGTTCTCCGTAAAGCTGGTGTGAATCAGCCGAATACGAGATCATCACCGATCCGTCGGTGGATGCTCCTTTGGTGACGATGAAGTTGGTGCAGGGTTTCGCCTGGAATGCGATTAGCATGACCAGTGAAGTTAAAATCAGGGTTTTGCGCATATGTGTGTGTTTTATGTTATTATGGTTATAGTCGTGATGAATGCACAGAAAGTTATTTCACAAGCCGCATGTCTTGAGCAAGCATTTTGCAAAAGCTCCGTCAGTGACGCTGAGCGAGTAATTTATACAAGCCGCCTTGGCTGTAGCGTAGCAAACCCCAGCGGCGGTATAAAGTTACAAGCGAAAGCGGACCTGTCCAGCTATGCAAAGATGCACGCGAAAGCATGTTCATCACGAATTTGCTAACGGCAAAATTAAACATTCCCGACAAACTGGCAAGCCCCTGATCAAAGTACGGCAATTATACGTATCTTTGCATTGATATTCTACATTGAATGAATCGATTGAAGTATTTCCTTCCCCTGCTGATGGCATTGTTCATAGTGATGCCGGACCAGCTTTTTTCGCAGGAAAAGAAAAAGGAAAAAAAACCCAGGGAGAAAGATTTTCTTTCCCTGGAGTTCGGGATTAACTATTCGTTTGTGCTTGGAAGCTACGGGCAAACCGATAAAAATACGCAGAAGTCGGGGTACGCCCAGAATGGATGGGTTGGGCAGCTTGGGCTTAACTGGCTGGGAAAGAGAGGATGGGGACTGGGTTTCCAGTTCGACGTCCAGCATAACGGGTACAAGGATACCGCCCAATATATCAATCCGGTGGGCACGCAGTACAAGCTCGGTAACGGGGGCTGGACGAATCTTTATGTTATGGCGGGGCCTGTTCTGATCAAAGATATCGGGAAGTGGGAGGTCAATGCCAAGGCAATGTTCGGCCTTATCATCGCACAATCGTCGAATTTTAATGTGCAGAATCCTATAGACCAGTCGAATGTATCGATGAACGCCACGGGGTTCGGTTACGGGGTTTCATTTGCTGCCGGTTACCGTTTCGACTCCCACTGGGGGCTGGACCTTAACCTGGGTTATCTCGGGGGGACCCCGAAAGCGACGAAATCTTACGGGGCTGAGATCGTATCATACCAGGAATACAAGGATCCCAATACGGGGACTATCTACTACATACCGGTTTATTCGGCCCCAACAAAATATGAGATCAAAAGAACCGTTTCTACTATAAACGGAGGAATAGGGGTGATATACCACTTCTAGATAGCTGGATAGCTGGATAGCTGGACATCTGGATGAGCGCAAAGCGCTTTATCCTGAATTAAAAAAAAGAAAATGCAACAACTAAAAATAGGTAACCTGGTCATCCAGGTTCCGATCATACAGGGGGGAATGGGTGTGGGGGTTTCGCTGAACGGACTTGCAGTCGCGGTGGCGAACGAAGGAGGGGTCGGCGTGATCTCCAGTGCCGGGCTTGGATTGCTTTACCGTAATCTTTCAAGGGATTTCCTGGAAGCCAGCATACTTGGTTTAAAGGAGGAACTGCGGATTGCGCGGGAGAAAACAAAAGGCATTATCGGCGTGAACGTGATGGTTGCCATGACGAATTTCGCCGATATGGTGAAGACCTCAATAAAGGAGAAAGCCGATATTTTATTCTGCGGGGCCGGATTGCCTTTGGACTTACCTTCCTTCCTGACGGCCGGAAGCAAGACAAAGCTCGTGCCTATCGTTTCTTCGGGACGGGCTGCAAAGCTGATCTGTTCAAAATGGATTTCCACTTACAAATATATTCCTGATGCCTTCGTGGTGGAAGGCCCTAAAGCCGGCGGCCACCTGGGTTTCAAGCAGGAGCAGATCGCCGATGAGGATTACAGGCTTTGCAAGCTCGTGAGCGATGTTCAGCATGAGGTGAGGGAAGTAGAGAAAGAACATAACTGCAAGATCCCCGTAATCGCGGCCGGAGGGATCTATACCGGGAGCGATATCTATGATATCATGGAATGCGGGGCCGACGGCGTTCAGATGGCGACCCGTTTTGTCACGACCAATGAATGCGACGCATCCGAGGCTTTCAAGCAAACCTATATCGACGCAAAGGAAAAAGACATAGAGATCATCAAGAGCCCTGTTGGGATGCCGGGGCGCGCTATCGTGAATTCCTTTATCGATAAAGTGAGGGCCGGCAAGAAGCATCCTTTCTCCTGTCCGTTCAAATGCATCAAGACCTGCGAAATAAGCAGCAGTCCGTACTGCATCATCACCGCATTGTTCAATGCGTTTAAAGGTAATTTTGAAGGCGGATATGCTTTTGCCGGGACCAATGCATTCAGGGCAACAAAGATCTCGAGCGTGAAGGAGATCTTCGACGAACTGGTCGCCGAGTTTAACAAGAAAGTAGAGGAGTTTAATAGAAAGAAGGATGAATTGTTGAAGAGATAAAGCTGCTTCGCAGCCGATAACTAGATATCCAGATACCCAGTCATCCAGCTATCCAGCTATCCAGCTATCCAGTCATCCAGCTATCCAGTCATCAAACCAATACTTATGCTGAAAAAATTACTTGTCTTACTTGCCGCGCTGATTCTTGGGGGAACGGCATCCGCCCAGGTCAATTTAAAAGATACAACCATTGGGATGGCGATGTTTTACGCCACGTATTCCTACCAGTTCCCGGGGGGCGGGCTCGCCAAACTGTATGGGGGAAATTCCAGCATCGGAGGCGGGTTCCAGTACAAGTTCCGTTCGAACTGGGTGATCGGGGCCGAAGGTAATTTCCTGTTCGGGGGCACGATAAAAAATTCAGATTCCCTTATTAAAATGATCGCCGATGACCAGGGACTGATCATCGACGAGAATGGCTATATGGCCGGTATCAATTATTACGAGCGGGGTTGGAGTGTTTACGGAAAATTCGGGAAGATCTTTCCCATGTATCCCACCCTGGCGCCGAACCGCAACTGCGGACTTACCGTGATGCTGGGCGGAGGGTATATCCAGGACCATATCAAGATCCATAATCCCGACGGCACCACGCCCCAGATCAACGACGATTACGGCAAAGGCTACGACCGCCTGAACAGCGGTATTGCGGTGACTGCTTCGTTGGGTTACCTGTTTATGAGCAATTCGAGGCTGCTCAATTTTTATGCCGGGTTCGAATTCATCCAGGCCTGGACCAAGAGCCGGCGCCAGTATGATTTTGACCTCCAGGCCTACGACAACACCAAATATTCAAGCCAGTTCTACGGCCTTAAAGTGAGCTGGTTCGTTCCCATCTATGCCCGCAAGCCGAAGGATTTTTACTACTACTAGAGATTACTGGATAACTGGGTGACTGGATAGCTGGGTGACTGGATAACTGGGTGGCTGGATAGCTGGGTGACTGGATAACTGGGTGACTGGATAGCTTGCATCCTGCACCCAGTATCCCGATCATCATGAATTCAGATACCCCTCTACAGCTTTCTCAAGTCTCTTTTTCACCTGAGCCCATGCCAACTTTGGTTCAAGGATCATCACAGGCCAGTCGGAGAGGTCGGTATCTTCAAACCAGATAAGGCTTTTAAGAACAATAGCGTCATTATTCAAACTGTACTTTTGCCTGTAAAAGGTCAGCATCTCATCCAGTCTATAATTCTTCGACTGCAGTTCAGCTATTAAATCCAATGTTGATCGGTCGACTGCCGGCGTTGGTAGCATTTAAAACTCTTTTTTGGAATTTTAAAAAGAAATGAAACGAAATTAAGGTTCTTGGGATCAAGATAATTTAAGGCACAAAGTGTTTTGATGACCTCTTGTTTACCATAAAATCCTGAAACTATCTTTATTTCCTGTAAATTACCCAGGGTAAAAATACGTTCTATAATTAAGCGTTTTGACCTCACTGGGTCAAGCCTGGAATAATCAACATCCCAGAAATATGATTGGTTAAGTTGTTGAACGGGATTATCCATAAAGTCATATCCCAATGATCAAAGATACAAATTATTTTCCTGATTTTGTGAAAAACATGATTGGTAACGAAAACACGATAACTATGACAGAGCTGTGTGCCCTGGCAGATATTAACCGTCACATTTTTTCCGATGTTATGTAAATTATATGACGAAAAGCAGTACATTTGAGTTGTAATATTCATGTACTTCGTTTTAATGCATTACCTGTATACATTTTCGTTGAGGCTTTACTTTGCTGCTTTGTGGATTGCATCCTTCTTCAATCCCAGGGCAAAGGCCTGGATACAGGGCAGGAAGGATTGGAAGAAAGAGCTGGCCGGGAAGATCAGGAAAATTCATGAGGATGCGTCACAAAGCAACGCAATTGATGACGCTTCGCTGCGTGATGAAATTCACGATATAGTATGGTTCCACTGCGCTTCCCTGGGCGAATTTGAGCAGGGGAGGCCCATCATAGAAGAACTCCTGAGCCGTTTCCCCCGGTATAAGATCATCGTGAGTTTCTTCAGTCCGTCGGGCTATGCTATCCGCAAAAATTATAAATATGCTTCCGCCGTGGTTTATCTTCCTCTCGACACGCCTGCAAACGCGAGGTTCTGGGTGCAAACGGTGAAGCCGAAAATGGCATTTTTCATCAAATACGAATACTGGTTTAATTTCCTGATTGCGCTTAAGGAACAGGACATCCCTGTTGTTTTTGCTTCGGCTACGTTCAGGGAGGACCAGATGTTTTTCCAATGGTACGGAGGCTGGTTCAGGTCGCAGCTGGAGAGTATTTACTGGTTTTTCGTTCAGAATGAATCCTCTGGCAAACAGATACAATCCCTTGGGTTTGAAAATGTCACTATCACCGGGGATACGCGTTTCGACAGGGTTTCGGCGACAGCTGCCACGGTTGAGGATTTCCCCCTGGTTAAGAAATTCTGCGGTGACCACAAGTTGATCATGGGGGGAAGCACCTGGGCTGAAGATGAGGCGGTAATGATACCGCTTATAAGGCAGGCCGGGGATTCCATCAGGTTTATTCTCGCGACCCATGATGTGAGTGAGCACAGGATACGTTCGCTGGAAAGTTCACTGGGGATGCCATCCGTAAGATATTCCAGCCTGAATGAGGAAAATGCCCTTTCGACGAATATCCTCATCATCGATACTATAGGCGTACTTTCCCGGCTTTACCAGTATGCAAGTCTTGCGTTTATAGGCGGGGCCTTTGGTTCGGGCCTGCATAACATACTTGAAGCCGTGGTGTTCGGGGTGCCGGTGTTCTTCGGCCCGAAACATGCAAAATTCTGGGAAGCCGAAGCCCTGATAGAAAAAGGCGGGGCTTTCATGGTGAAGGACCCGGAGGAGTTCACAAAACTCGCCCTAAGGCTGTTCACTGATGTAAAGGAATTTGAGAGGACCGCGAATATCTGTTTTGATTTCATAGAAGAGAACCGGGGGGCTTCTTTCCAGATCATGGAGGGGGCATACAAGCTTTTACGCTGATAATTTTGAGAACTCGTTCGAAGTTTCTATATTTGAATCAGGAAATCCAATTCTTTAAATCCAGACCTATGAAAAGAAATTTATTAAGTATTGCCGCGCTTGGTTTTGCGCTGATTTTAATTGTCGGCGGATGTACTTCGCCCATTAGCCTTACCAGCTGGGTTAACCCTAAGGAACACCAGCAGGTATCGAAGATCGCCATATGGGGTATGTTCGACAAGCTCGAATACCAGAAACCGTTTGAGCAAACATCGGTGAACTATCTTAAAAGCAAAGGGCTGAAGGCCATCGAAGCTCTTTCATTTATCGCCCCGGGCTCGAAACACGAGCTTGCCGAACTTGAATCCAAGTTTGACAGCGCCGGAGCCGACGGCATCCTCATCGTGACTTATAAGGGAACAGATAAAGAACAGGACTATGTGCCTCCCACCACCACCGTATATCCTGATTTCTATTATAATTATTACGGGTATTATTCCTGGGGATATCCTTATTACGCCCCCGGTGCGAATGTGGTGACAACAGGCGGGTACTGGGTTACCAGCTCGGTCATCAACCTCAGGGCAAACCTGTATGCCAATTCCGATAATACTTTATTGTGGACTGCCGATATCTCGATCACCGATCCCAGCTATGTGGATGAGGCAACGTACGGGATCATCGGGACCATGTATGCCGACTGGGTGAAGAACGGACTGCTGAAGTTCCCGGATAAGCCGAAGAAGTAGTTTATTCGCTCGCAACCTTACATCGCCTGTCGCTCATATATACGCAACGTCGCTGCACCTGTCGCTTGTATAAATGCAACGCTGCTGAGTTTTCTGCGTCGCTCACATTAATATTCTCCAGGATAGAATCTTACACCAGGCTTGCTCCTTGAAGCCAAGGCAGCTTGTCCTGCGAAGAGAATGGGTCGCTCAGTGAGCGAACCATTGAATGAGCCATTGAGCAAGCGACAAACGCCTTACTGCCAGGCGAAATCCTGGTTACGGAGCTGCGGTATGAACCCTGCTTCGCGGATAGCGCGCTGCATCCCCTCTGCATCCATGGAATTATGCGCACCCGCTGAGGAAACCACGTTTTCTTCAATCATGATACTCCCGAAATCATTCGCGCCGGCATGCAGGCAAAGCTGTCCCGTTTCCTTTCCAACCGTGAGCCAAGATGCCTGTATGTTGGGAATGTTCGGGAGCATGATGCGGCTGATGGCGATCATGCGGATATATTCTTCGGATGTGACATGGTTTCTGATACCATAGTTATTAAGAAGGACCGTGCCTTCGTCCTGGAACGGCCAGGGGATGAATGAAAGGAACCCCTTATGATCCGCCGGTTTCAGGGCCTGGACCTCCCTGATGGCAACCATATGCTCCAGCCTTTCTTCCAGGGTTTCGATATGCCCGAACATCATGGTTGCTGAAGTGGTGAGGTCCATGATATGCGCCTGTTTCATGACTTCCAGCCATTCAATGGCGGTACATTTCACGGGTGATATTTCGCGGCGGACCCTGTCGACAAGTATTTCGGCCCCGGCCCCGGGAAGGCTGTCCATCCCCGATGCCACAAGCTTTTCGAGGACTTCGCGGAAGCTGAGTTTTTCCATTTTGGCCAGGTGGACGATCTCGGGAGGCCCGAGGGCGTGAAGCCTCAGTGTGGGGTACAGTTTCTTTAAGTTGGAGAAAAGGTTTGTATAGAATACAATTCCAAGATGGGGATGCATTCCACCCTGAAGAAGCAGCTGGTTCCCGCCCAGGGTATGCATTTCGTCTATCTTCTGAACGTATTCGGCAATGCTGGTGATGTAGCATGCCTCGTTATTGACGGGTTTATAAAAGTTGCAGAATTTGCATCCCGAAACACAGGCATTGGTGATGTTCACGTTACGGTCGATGATCCAGGTAACACGGCCATGGGGATGGTATTTTTTGCGAAGCTCATTCCCGATCCACATGAGGTCGGCAAGTGGGAGTCCGGTAAATAACTTTTTGCCCTCGTCTATTGTGAGGAATCCTGAGGAGAGGGCTTTGGCGATTATTGAGTTCATGGGTTAAATCCGCGTCAAAGTTAGTAAATCCCCACAACGCCATCCGCCCTAATCGATAACGAGGATCTTTCTTGCGATGCTTTTGTTGTCACTGCGGATGACTACCGTATAAACCCCAGTGCTGAACGCACGGAGGTCGATCGTCTGCCTGAAAGTATTGTTTACCGCAGCCCCGGTCTTTTCGAAGATCAGCTGTGAAAGCTGGTTGTAAATCCTGATGTTAACGGTTTCTTTGACTGCGGATGTGATTTGGGCAGTAAACAGTCCGTGATTGGGGACAGGGTATATACTTACATCCCCTGTCTGCAATTCGCCTGTACCTAATTCGATAAACTGCACATTGGAGGAGTCGGAGATGCAGCCGTCCAAAGTAACTATGTCATGGTAGGACCCGGAGCTTGTCGCTTTGTAAACGGGAGCGGTTGCACCGGGGATAAGGTTAAGGTTAAAATACCACTGGTTGCCGGCTGGGGCATTCGAAAAAAGGCTGTCGCCGATAGCCGTGATCAAGGGCGCCGGAGGGGTCGGTTTCACCGTTACGTTTTTAACTTTCGGATCAGGTGAAGTACAGTTGAAATAATTGGTGTAGTTCACGCTGAGGGCCCTGCTCCCGGCCGAATCCCAGGTGACGGTAACCTGGAAAGTGCCGGATCCGTCGGTGACGGAACCCCCGGGGGAGATGATCCATATGTAATTATGCATGCCCGGGTCGGTGGTATAGGTCAGCCCTGAAGTGCCGGAGCAAACTGTTTCTTCCCCGTAGATGGCGGGAAGGGGTAATGGGATCACATTAATCATGACAGGATTTGTAGGTGCGCTTACGCAACCGCCCGAAGAAACCTGAAGCAGCCTGAACCAGGTGGTGGACGAGAGCGTTAAGGGTTGGTAATTCAATCCCGTGGCGCCGGGGATGTTTGTAAAACCTGAGTTGTCGGGAGAACTCTGCCACTGGTAGGTATACGGGGGGATCCCTCCCATGGGCGGTGTCCCCTGCAGTTGCTGGGGAGCTGTATTAGCGCAGATAGTCTGATCTGAGCCGGCAGTTCCGGGGACCAGGTTTGTAGCAAGCCCGGTGACGATCAGTGAGAGAACCTGCATCCCGTTGGCGAGGCTGTTCTTATGCGTAATGGTAAGCACATGGTTCCCCTGGGAAGGGTTCTGGATATAGATCTTTTCAACATTATCGCGGAAGTTGTCGCCTGTTGTCGCGGCAGCTGCGATATTGGCCGGATTGAGGACCCAGGGCTTGAAGGTATTCCCGTCGATGCGAATGTCAAGGTCATTTACCAGCATCAGGTCCGGAGGGTTCAGGGCCGGGGCAGGAGGGGTTCCCGGCGGATCGGTCCAGCAAAGCGTGGCAACCAGGGGTTGACTGCCTGTCGCATTGAGGTTGAAAGTGAGGGTGTTGCCGTTGTACAGGGTGTCTTCGAGGACTATTGTGTTACATAGCTGGGATAAGGCATTGGCTGCGGATGCGATGTTTAGCAGGCCCCAACCGAATTTATAATCCGGACCGGGATTACTCCCTGCCTCATCCGCAGTATGTATCGCAAGGCCCCTGAGGGTTGACGACAGCATATAATGCCCGTGTAGGTTGTGGTAATGTTCCTGGAGAAGTGCGAGGGAGCCCGTCACATTGGGCGTTGCCATGGAGGTTCCGCTACTGCTGCCATAGGAGGTGTTGCTGCCGCTGAAGGTTGAATACAGCTCTATGCCGTCGGCCACGATATCGGGTTTGATACGGCCGTCGTCGGTGGGGCCTGTGCCGCTGAACGAGGCATGAACCACATCGGCCGGGGAAGTATACCCGTTTGGTACCGGATACACTGCGCCTACGGTCATGATGTTCTTGCTGACCCCGAAACCTGAGGAGATGCAATCCCATCCGTCGGGGCCGCCGTTGAGGTCCCTTACCGTATTCGACAGCGTCCAGGCGTTATTCATCCAAACATAATGGCTAACCGGTTGGGTTGACGGACCGCCGAAACGGTCGTTCCCCGCGGCCTTGCATACGAGGTAATAAGGGGCGTTGAATGCGATCGAGTCAACCGTCGCTGCATCCGCCATATAGAAACCATAGAGGTAATCGGTGGTCTGGCTTATAGCGGGGTCGCCGTACCAGTACCAGTTTGATCCATTCCAGTACCAGCCGGTGATAAAAATGTATGAGTGGTTCGAAAGCAGGGCCCCGGCGGCGCCCTCTGCAGCCATTTCGGCATAGTCGCTGAACCAGTCGAACGCCCTCAGGCTTGCCTGGTTTGACATCCCGTGGGCGTTGGGGCTGATCCCGGTAGCCATCATGGTTCCGGCTACATGCGTTGAATGGTTGGCCAGGTTGGTAGCCCCGTCGCCCATGACCGTACGGTTGATCAGTTCCTGGTGGGTAGGACGGACTTCACCTGCATCCCATTCGCGAAGGACGATCCCGTTCCCGCTGAGGTTCAGCCCGAGCGACCCTCCGGTCCACACTCTATTTGCTGATACCGTTTTAGCGGCGTTGAGGTTTGCCGTGGAAAAGTACATGGGCTTGCCAACGGCATCCAGGCATTTTAATTCTGTGATCTTTCCGCCTTCAAACTCTTTGCGGATAAACCAGCCGTTTTTCGCGGCGGACCGGGTGGCAAGGCTGTGGCTTGCTTCGGCTTGTTTTGAAAGCCTCGATTGAAGGCCCTGGAGCGCTTTGATGTTTGTAGAGCTTTTTATCTGATCAAGATCCTGCCGGCTTTGGGCTTGTATACAAGCCGGTAATGCCAGTATGATAATGACGATTAGAAATACAGGGCGGAGTTGTCGGAGAAACATGATACGGAATTTTAGCAGGATAAAGATAAGGAAAATAATGATGAGGTGCAGACCGTGGTCCTATATTATGCTTTACTGCCATCAGGTTCTTTATCACTTACAACTCCCACGTATTTCCCCGCGAAATTTCCTACCTTTGCAAGGTATAAATCGGCAATAATTTTCTAAACCATGCTTCCAAAAATTTCCATTACAGACCGCACACAGGAGCTCGAGAACCTCGTGCTTGTGGTGAGCTCTCTGAAAGCCTTGCCCAACGGGGTATTTACGGCATCCGAAATGTCGTTCATCCGCAGGCAGCACAAAGAACTTAAAAAGGACATTATCTCCTATAACCGCCTCGAAAACTGGACTTATGTTTACGTGATCAAGGAAGAGAAATCGGAATACAAACGGCTTGAGGCCAGCCGCAAAGCGGGGAAAAAGGTCGGTGAAATGCTGAATTCCCAGAAGGCCGCGAAGGTTGTGGTCTTCGATCATGATAACCACCCCGCCGAAACCCTTGCTTTCGCCGAAGGCATGGCGCTGGGGAATTACCAGTTCCTGAAGTACAAGGCCGATAAGGAGAAGAAGAATACCCTGCGGAAGATCGAAATTTATTCGGAAACAGTGAATGATGAGTTAGTCGGCAGTCAGCAGTCAGCAGTCGGCAGTCACTTCATGAACATCGTGAACGACGCTGTTTTCCAATGCCGCGACCTCATTAACGAGCCGGCTTCTTACCTTACTGCGACTGTGTTTTCGAAGGAGGTTGAAAAACTCGGGAAGGAATGCGGGGCGAAGGTAGAGGTGATGAATAAGAAGAAGCTCGAGGTGTTGCAGATGGGCGGGATACTGGGCGTGAACCAGGGAAGCCATGAGCCTCCTACATTCACTGTGATGGAATGGAAACCTGCGGATGCCGTGAATAAGAAACCTATAGTGTTTGTAGGCAAGGGGATAGTGTTTGACAGCGGCGGGATGAACCTGAAACCGGGCGATTCCATGCTGAACATGAAAGACGATATGAGCGGGGCTGCTGCCGCAGCTATGGCCGTGTATGCCATTGCGAAAGCAGAGCTTCCGGTATACGTTGTGGGGCTGATGCCCGCTACCGATAACCGTCCCGGGACTAAAGCCATTGTGCCGGGCGATGTGCTGAAGATGCATAACGGCATGACCGTTGAGGTACTCAATACCGATGCGGAAGGCAGGCTGATTCTGGCAGATGCTCTATCCTATGCGCGCAAATACAAGCCTGAGCTGGTGATTGACATGGCTACACTTACAGGTGCTGCCGTTCGTGCCATAGGAAAATTTGCCTGCGCAGGGATGGAGTCAGGGGCGCCTGAAGAGTTACTCGAACTTACCGAAAGCGGTTTTAAGACTTCTGAGCGGATAGTGGAACTCCCGATGTGGGAAGAGTATGGTGAACTGATAAAATCGGAAGTCGCCGACCTGAAGAACATTGGTCCTGGCGACGCCGGAACCATCACCGCCGGGAAATTCCTCGAAAAATTCACCGATTATCCTTATATCCATCTCGATATCGCCGGTCCGGCTTTCCTTGACAAGGCCGATTCATACAGGGGTATCGGGGGAACGGGATTCGGGGTGAGGTTGTTGTTTGATTACGTGTTAAAGAGAATAATTAAGGAATAAAGATGCAGGATAACTGGATAACTGGATAAGGCGCTGCGCGCCGATAACTGGATATCCAGTAACCCAGTAACCCAGTAACCCAGAACCCAGCTATCAAAAAAAAACATACATGGAACCAGTACAGGAGAAAGAAAAGCGAATCCGCGTCGGGATCACTCACGGCGACATCAACGGGATCAGTTATGAGATCATTATAAAAACCTTGCAGGACCAGCGTTTGCTTGAAAGCTCGACCATTATCGTATATGGATCTTCCAAGATCGCCAGCTATTATCGTAAAACTTTGAATTTTAACGAGTTCAATTTCAATGTGATCCACAAAGCCGAACTGGCGCATCCGCGTCGTCCGAACATCCTGAATATCCACGATGAGGAGGTGAAGATCGACATAGGTAAATCGACACCCATAGCCGGCGAGCTGGCTTTGCTTTCACTTGAAGCCGCAACCGCCGACCTGGCAAGGAACGAAATCGACGTGGTTGTGACAGCCCCCATCAACAAGAAGAACATACAGTCCGATGCGTTTCGTTTCCCGGGACATTCCGAATATTTTGCACATAAATTCAACTGTCCCGACCATCTTATGCTGATGGTCAGCCGTGAAGTCCGTATCGGTATGATCACAGGGCATGTTGCCGTGAACCGTATCAAGGAGGTTCTTACGGAAGATCTTATTATGCGGAAGATCCATATCATGAATCATTCGCTGATCAGGGATTTCGGGATAGTAAAACCGAAGATCGCCGTGCTGGCGCTTAATCCGCATGCAGGCGACGAAGGCCTGATCGGGAATGAAGACTCGACATTCATCCGCACGGCTATTGAAAAATGCTTTAACCAGAATATGCTGGTTTTCGGGCCTTACCCGGCCGACGGCTTTTTCGGGGCTGCCCAGTTCAGGCATTTCGACGGCATCCTTGCAATGTATCACGACCAGGGCATGATCCCGTTCAAACTGCTTTCATTTGACGAAGGAGTGAATTTTACAGCCGGGCTGCCGGTGATTCGGACATCCCCAGGGCATGGCACGGCTTATGAGATTGCCGGGAAGAATGTGGCTTCGGCCGAGGGATTCAGAACAGCCGTCCACCTGGCCTGCGACATCTTTGAGAACAGGCAGAGGTATGACGAGCTTGTTGCGAACCCGTTGAAACCTGCGGAACCTCCGAAAGAATCGTGATAGTTGTTATGGCGTTTTGAACGTGATGAAGATTTCTGAAATAGCAAAGGTTGTCGGCGGAAAATTGTTCCCTGAAGGCGGTGGCGATGCTGAGGTGAGGGATATCCTGATCGACAGCCGCCGTTTGATCAGGCCCGAAGAGACGATGTTTGTAGCTGTTGTCACCCCCAGGAATGACGGGCACCAGTATATACAGGAGCTTTACGATAAAGGGGTGAGGTTGTTCCTGGTTTCGAAAGATTGTTACAATCAAAATGGCGATGAAACGAGCATTTCACACAAGCCGCCTTGGGTGCAGCGAAGCAAACCCCAGCGGCGGTGTGAAGATGCGAGTGAAATCACTATCATTGTTCCCGACACCCTTGCCGCTCTCCAGGCGCTCGCCGCCTTCCACCGCCGCAGCTTCGATATCCCTGTGATCGGCATCACGGGCAGCAACGGAAAGACCATCGTGAAGGAGTGGCTGTACCAGCTGCTGGCTCCTGAGTACAATATCATCCGCAGTCCCAAATCATACAATTCCCAGATAGGCGTCCCGCTCTCGGTATGGAAGATGGAAAAGGAACACCAGCTTGCTGTCTTTGAAGCCGGGATCTCCATGCCGGGCGAGATGGAGAAACTGGAAGAGATTGTACGGCCCGATTACGGGATCATCACCAATATCGGCCATGCGCATGACGAGCATTTCAAGAGCACCATCCAGAAGACCGATGAAAAACTCAGGCTTTTCAAGCGTTCCAAAGTGGTGGTGTACTGTTCCGATTACGACCTGATCGATACCTGCGTGAAACTCTGCGATCCCGACCGTACGTATATTCCTTTTTCATGGAGCCGCAGCAAGCCCGCCGATCTCGAGGTGAAGAGCGTTACCCGTGAACCGGGGAGCGTGGCCCGGACTGTCGTGAATGTTTTGTACAAGGGGAAGGATATGTCGTTCGCGATCCCTTTTACCGACGATGCATCCATCGAGAATGCAATACATTGTTTCGCGATGTGCCTGGTGCTTGCTGAATATGAGCCGGGGGCCAGGGATCACGAAGCAGGTATCCTCGAGCGTTTCTCAAGCCTGGCTCCCATCGCAATGAGGCTGGAGCTCAAAGACGCCATCAACCATTGCTCCCTCATCAACGACTCTTACAATTCAGATATCAACTCCCTGGGCATCGCGCTCGACTTCCTCATACAGCAGAACCAGCATACGAAAAAAACAGTGATCCTTTCCGACATTCTGCAGAGCGGGAGGGATAAGAACGATTTATACAACGAGATATCGTCATTGCTGGAAAGCAAGGACATAAGCAAACTCATCGGCATTGGACGGGATATGAATAAATATTCCGATAAGTTTAAAATGCAGAAGACCTTCTTTTATACCACCGATGATTTTCTGATGCATTATCCCGTCTCTTCGTTCCAGGATGAATCCATCCTCCTGAAAGGCGCGCGATTGTTCGAGTTTGAACGGATCAGCAACGCACTTCAGCAGAAGGCGCATGAGACCGTGCTCGAGATCAACCTCGACGCGATGGTCCACAACCTCAACTATTACCGTTCCCTTCTGAAGCCGGGAGTTAAGGTGATGGCGATGGTCAAGGCGTTTTCATACGGAAGCGGGAGTTACGAGATTGCTAACCTTTTGCAATACCACAGGGCCGATTACCTGGCCGTGGCTTATGCCGATGAAGGTGTTGAACTGCGGAAAGCCGGGATCCATCTGCCGATCATGGTGATGAGCCCCGAAGAGCACAGCCTCGACACCCTGCTCAAATATAACCTGGAGCCGGAGATCTACAATATGCAGATCCTTGACCAGCTGATCGAAGCAGTGAAACGAAACCAAACCTCAAACCAGGAAGCCGTGCGCGTACATATCAAGCTGGATACAGGTATGCACCGTCTGGGCTTCCAGGAGGATGAGGTTGATGAGTTGATCAAAAGACTTGTCGGAGGAAAAGATATTGAAGCGAAGCAATTTGCACAAGCGGCCTTGGGTGCAGCGCAGCAAACCCCAGCCGCGGTGCAAGATTGCGAGCGAAAGCGGCGGTGTGAAGATGCAAGCGGCATCACTGTTGTCTCGGTCTTCTCGCATCTCGCCGCCAGCGAGGATGAGCGCGAAGATGCATTTACCGTTAACCAGATCGGGTCCTTTGAAAGAATGGGTTCCCGAATCATCACCGCCATCGGCTATCCGGTTTTGCAGCATATCCTGAATTCGGCCGGCATCAGCCGTTTCCCTTCGGCACAGTTCGATATGGTACGGCTGGGGATAGGGCTGTACGGGGTAGGGGCGAATGAAGGAGAACAGCTGCAAATGAGGAATGTAAGCACATTGCGTACCATCATCATCCAGCTGAAAAATATTAAAAAGGGAGAAACCATAGGTTACAACCGGAAAGGAAAAGCAGGTGAAGACTGCAGCATTGCAGTGATCCCGATAGGCTATGCCGACGGGCTCGACCGCAGGCTGGGCAATGGTAACGGGAAGGTATTTATCAACGGGAACGCGGCTCCTCTTATCGGCAATGTATGCATGGACCTGGCGATGGCTGATGTGACCGGATTGGATGTGAAGGAAGGCGACGAAGTTGTTATTTTCGATGACACCCACCCGCTTGCGGAACTTGCAAAAGCTGCGGGAACCATCCCGTACGAGATTATGACGGGAATTTCCAGAAGAGTTAAACGCATTTATTATCACGAATGAAAGTACTAATTATAGGCGCAGGCCCTGCAGGTTTAAGCTGCGGATACGAACTGACAAAGGCCGGGATCGATGTTGAAATATACGAGGCCTCGCCTTATATTGGAGGTATGGCAAGGAGTTTCGACCTCTGGGGACAGCGGGTCGACATGGGGCCCCACCGCTTTTTCTCAAGGGAAAAACATATAAATGAATTCTTCACAACCCTAGTGAAGGACGATTACACCCTGGTGAACAGGCTTACAAGGATCTACTATCGCAACAGGTTTTTTCACTATCCCATCAAGTTGTTCAACGTGCTTCTGAACCTGCCCCCGTTTACGATCCTTTCGATACTCTGGGAATACCTGCGGATAAGGATGTTCCCGTACAAAAATCCGACGACCTTCGAGCAGTGGGTCTCCAACCGTTTTGGGCGAAAACTCTTCGAAATATTTTTCAAACATTATTCCGAAAAACTCTGGGGGATCTCAACCTCAAAGATCGATGCCGACTGGGCCGCGCAGCGCATCAAATCGCTTTCACTCTGGGAGGCCGTTATCAGCGCCATCTTCGGGAATAAGGGCGATAAGCATAAAACCCTTCTCGACCAGTTTGCATATCCTAACAACGGCACAGGGACTTTATATGAAAGGGCTGCTGAGTATATCACCACTCAAGGCGGAAAGGTCAATCTGCAGAACCCGGTGAAAAAAGTGATCCAGGATGCGGGAGGCAGTGTTAACGGGATCGAACTGAAAGACGGTACCGTTGTAACGGCCGACCGTGTTGTATCGACCATGCCGCTAACCTTGATGGTAAAGGGTTTAAAAGATGTACCTGCGGATGTGGTTTCGGCGGCTGAGAAACTGTACTTCAGGAATACCATCCTCGTGTACCTGGAAGTGGATTCCATGGACCTGTTCAAAGATAACTGGATCTACGTGCACTCTCCGGAAGTGAAACACGGTCGCATCACGAATTTCCGGAACTGGAGCAAGGACCTGAACCGCGATAAAAAGACTACCATACTTTGTATGGAGTTCTGGGCTTTCGACCATGATGAGATCTGGAAAGACAAGGATGAGAACATAGCTGAACTGGCGATGAAGGAGATCCATATCATGAAATTGGTCCCCCCTCAGACTAAAATACTGAACACTTTTGTGCTGAGGGTTCCCCGCTGTTATCCCGTTTACGAAACAGGCTACCAGGTGAACCTGAAGAAAGTCGAGAATTATCTCGATACGGTTGAAAACCTTATTCCCATTGGCCGTTACGGCGCTTTCAAATACAATAACCAGGACCATTCGATTTTAATGGGCATCCTCGCCGCCGACAAGATCATACAGGGCCTGGCCACCGACCTCTGGAAGATCAATACCGATGTGGAATACCAGGAAGAAGCAAGGATTAAAGATGTTTTAATACAGTGAACAGTGAACAGTGAATGGTGATCAGTGAACGGTGAATGCATTTAGTCACTAGTCACCAGTCACTGTTCACTAGTCACTAATAAAAAGACAATGATTGTAGCAATATCCGGTTTAATTACCCTGATCGGCCTGTGGTACGTACTTCATAAGTACTTCACCGCCGGGGTGACTCTTGTGACCCTGCTGCTGCTGGTACTTGGCACGAACTTCTTCCTGATGTCGGTATACAGCGGCGCCGTGCAGGCGAGCATCCTCCTGGCCCTGATGATGCTGGTGGTATGGATGACCGCCCGCTGGTACGAAAAACCGGGATGGATTGAAGCTGCCGTACTCGGACTTGCGATGGGGAGCCTTATTTTTATCAAACCTGCAGGAACTGCTTCATTCCTGCTTTTCTTTTTCTGGGGGGCATACAATAAAGAAACCTTCAGGCTCAAATGGAAACTGTTCAGGGAAAAGTTGTGGCAGCTCATCCTTATCATTGTTCTTTTCGCTGCAGGGATAGCGCTCAGGCTGACTTTTCCCCAGGCCTTCCAGGGAAGCTGGTTCTGCGATTATGTGGAACATAAACGGGCTGTTTATTTCCTCGCCCCATGGCTCTGGCTGGTGCTTTTTTCGATTAAAAACGGATGGCTGATCTATACACCACTTGTGCTGTTTGCAATCCCGGGATTTTACATCCTGGCTGAAAGGAATAAAAGCATCTTCTATTCAACATTCCTTTTTTCCCTGGTATTTATACTGCTGCTTGCTTCTACCCCCGATGCCGCAACCCCCGACAATTTTTCACAGGCGAGGATGACGGAGATCTTTGCCGTGCTGTTCATCCCGATAGGATATTTTATCAGCTGGATCTTTGAAGGCGGATGGCTTAGGAGGACGGCATTCTGCCTTATCCTCTCTGCTCTGGCTGCCCTCAACCTGTTCCAGACCTGGCAGTACCGCAACAGGATTTTGAACCCATGGTTCACAACCCCCGGATATTACAGGGCGGTATTCCTGCAAACCAACGTAAACGGAAGAACAAGGATGCTGCAGGAGTTTTACAACCTTGACATGAGTTCATACCTCTCCAACGAAAACGATTTCAAAATTTCCACCCTCGTATTTCTGGGTTTTGAAAATGATCCCACGGGTTACGGCTCACATATACAGGAAAAATTTGCCGCTTCCGGAAAAGCTGCCATGAGGCTTGATACCAGCCTCAGATTCACACCCGACGTAAGCATGCCGGTCTCGAAGCTTCCATCTGCATACCCCCTGGGGATACGCTTATCGGCATTGGTTTATTCGGAAACCGATTTCAGGGATAACCCCGCAAATCTTATAATTACCTTGATACACGAGCGACAGTTTTACAGATACAAAACGGTCTCATTAAAGGAACTGAACCTTGAAAAAGGGAAGTGGAACAAAGTCAAACTTGATTATGTGATGTCCCACGCCTGCGACCCCGCCGACCTGGTGATCTGCAACCTCTGGTATACAGGCAATTCGGCGATGTATATTGATGACCTCAGGGTGGAAGTGTTTGAACAGAAGTGATCTGGATGGCTGGATAACTGGATAACTGGATGACTGGATAGTTGGATAACTGGATAGTTGGATAACTGGATAACGGGATGACGGAATTAGAAAATATCGAACATCACAATAGTAAACGAGTGAAAAAGCAGGATAACGATGCGAAGCGACTTAACCCGCATCCAGCTATCCAGTTATCCAGTCATCCAGCATTCCGTGACCTGGTGATCTTCATCCTGATCTTCGCCGCCGGCATCTTCCTTACGATCAACAACAACATCCGCGACGGGCAGGTACGGCACCCGGGAAAGATATGGTCCGATGCCGCGCATTACTATGTATACATGCCGGCAACCTTCATATATGGCTGGGATGTATACAGGTTCCCGTACAAGATCGAAAAGAAATTCGAAGGTTTCATCCTGAATGATAAAACCGGGAAAGTCGAGATCAAGACCACCTGCGGGGAAGCAATCCTCCTGACGCCATTCTTCCTGGCAGCCCATGCATCAGCTTATGTTTTCAAACTGCCTATGGACGGGTTTTCTTCGTTCTACCAGGTATTCATGCTCATGGGCTGCGTGTTTTATTTTACCCTGGGGCTGTTCTTCATAAAGAAATTCCTCGACTATTATTTTAAACATTCCGTCGCACTCATCTCTGTTTTGATTATTGCCCTGACCAGCCAGATCTATTACTATGCCTACGAGGCTGCATTGATGTCGCATGTATACTCTTTCTTCCTGTTCAGCGCTTTTTTATACCTCCTGAAAAAATATCTGGAAGGGGGAAAGAGATCCTATACCCTGTTTTCACTCCTGAGCCTCAGCCTTGCGCTTGCCGTGCTGCTGAGACCGACCAATGTGCTGATCATTTTGTGGATGGCGTTCCTCGACCTGAAATCGGCCAGGGAACTCTGGCAAAGGATACTGTTCTTCCTGAACCCCAAACGGAGCCTCATCTATATCCTTATACAGTTGGCCGTGCTCATTCCCCAGTTCCTCTACTGGAACTACCTTTCGGGACATTATATTTATTTTTCATACCCTGGTGAGGTGTTCTTCTGGGGATATCCCATGCTGCTTCAGGTATGGTTCTCCCCGTTCAACGGCTTATTCCCTTACCATCCCTTATGGGCCTTGCTGCTGGCAGGCATTGGTATAATGATATGGTACAGGAAACTGAACGGATTGTTCTCTCTGGTGTTCTTTCTCCTGGCTTCCTACGTTTTCTCCTGCTGGCACTGCTGGTTCTACGGGGGGAGTTTCGGCTTCCGCCCGCTTGCCGAATTCATCGTATTCATGGCCCTTCCTCTGGGATGGCTCATCTTAACCATATCGCGCTGGAAAAACCTTTTCCTGAGATCTTCCATGGTATTCCTTTTCCTGGTACTGGTTTACTTCAACCTGATGCAGTTCTACAACTACAATATTTTCACGGGAGGGATGTGGTCCTGGGACGATTTCTTCATCAAACTCAGGAATTACGAACTGGTCGACTATCCCCAGAAAACCTATACCTGGAAAACCGATTTTTCAAATATTTACGGGTATGAACCCATCTTCCAGACCTGGAAACACCCGCGCTCAAGGGTCATTGCAAGCTATTGCGACAAAGGCATCCGTGACAATGCACATTATAAACGCCGTCTCTCAGCCATCCTTGACCACCCGGTTTCAAAACTCAGCCTGAGCGTTTGGGTTTATTCTCCCGATTCAAACCTGACCCATGCCAGCTGGATCTGCCGCATCGACAGCGCCGGCACACTGATCTTTTTTAAGACATTACAGTTTGATGATTTCGTAAAGAAGAAGGATATTTACACCGAAGTTCACGGAACGATTGATATCCCCGAGTGGGTGGACCAGAACACCGCCATTCATTTTTATATCGATAACCCCTTGGGGAGAGAGTTCTACTTTGACGATATGAGCATTAAATTCGAATAGGATGGAGATGAAAAAAAAGCTGCCTGCATGGCTGGAGCCTGTTTTCTTCATTGTCCTTTTCAGCATTGCTGTAAACCTGAGTTTGAGCTTTCATGCCGGGAAAGGTTACTTCAACTGGAAAAGCGAGATCTGGAGCGACCGTGCGGGATATTATATCTACCTCCCTGCAACCTTCTATTATCACTGGGACCTCAAACAGGTCCCCGCGAAAATGGATGAGAAAACCGGTTACGGCTTCCGTTACGATACCGTGAACCATAAGATACTTACCGATAATACCTACGGCATCTCACTTCTGCTTTCACCCTTCTTCATTGGCGTTCATTTTATCACCAAGGTCTTCCATATCCCCCAGGACTGGGCTTTTGCGCCGATCTACCATCACATGGCGGATGTCGCTTCGGTGTTTTATCTCGTGCTCGGGCTGATCTTATTAAGGCGCTTCCTTTGCAGCTATGTTTCGGAACAGGCTTCATACGTCACTGTTTTCCTGCTTTTTGCAGGTACCGGGTTGTTTTACTACTCCATAGCCGCGAGCCTGATGCCCCCGGTTTTCACATTTTTCCTTTCGGCTGTGTTCTTGTTTTTCCTGAAGAAATTTTTAATTGATCCCGGGAAATTCCCCGCTCCTCAGGGGCGGAACCTGAGTCCGGGGCTCTGCCCTGAGGTTAATGCCGATTTAAATGCTCCAGTGAAGTACTGGTATTTCCTGCTGTTCTCGCTTGCCCTGTCGCTGGAGATACTGCTCACCCCTGCCGCCGCCCTGATGCTTTTTGCCGTTTTTTTCCTGGATGTTTCCAGTCTTCAACAGCTAAAAGAAAGAGTAAGAAAATTACTCATGCCACAATATTCCCTGGTATTCCTGCTGATATTCTTCCTGGTATTTTGTCCGCAGATGGCGTACTGGAAATACAGCACGGGAAGTTATATTCCGGCGAGGCCGGGCGCTTTGTGGTTCACCAACCTGCTTTCGCCCCGGCTGCCTGAAGTATGGTTCTCGACTTTGAACGGATTGTTTATCTATGCCCCCCTGATGTTTTTCATCATAACAGGGATGGTGGCCATGATCAGGAAAAAAGCCGGGAACGCCTGGCTGGGCCCGGGGGTTTTCGTTCTGCTGAGCTATCTCCTCGCTTCCTGGTGGTGCTGGTATTCGGGTTGTGCCTATTCCCAGCCGCTGTTCACAGGGTTTCTCCCTTTGTTCGCGCTGCCTCTTGCATTTTTACTGCAGCAGGCCTTCAACCGGAAACGACATCTGCAGACTATAATTCTTATTGGCCTCATGCTGCTGTGTTCAGCTTACACATCCAGGTTCAGCTATACTTTCGAGGAATGTTTCTTCGGGTCTGCCTGGGACTGGGCGCAGTTCGGGAGGATGCTGAATAAGGCAAAGATCCTGCCTGTAAAGCCGGGATATTCCTACCGCAATGATTTTGAGAACGGGGCCATCACCAACGGAGCAATAACCACGCGTTTGCTTGCCAGGTCGGGGGACTACAGCCTGCTGTTTGACAGGGAGCATGAATACAATATGTACTATTTCGAATACCTGGATAACCTGAAAAAGGCCAAACAGCCGGCCAAACTCCGGGTGACTTACCAGGTTTTTAAAACCGCAACCTCAGCCACCGGGGCTGTGATCGTTTGCGATATAAAAAAGGACGGGAAGCAGTTATACTATGAATCAAGGCCTTTGGATGTGCCTATGTCGGCAACCCGTCAATGGTACGCCGTGCCTGCAAATTTCGATATTCCTGCGAACCTGGATCCCTGGAGCGAGGTAAGGGTGTATATCTGGAACAAGGCCAAAACAACGTTTTACGTGGATGATCTTGAAATCAATACCGAATAAATGGGCAGGAAGATCCTTTTCGTGATGGTGCTTATCCTTCTCTGCGTATTCGCATTGCAGAAGAAGACAGGGTTGATACACAGCAAAGGCCTTGAAGGCTTTGTGCCAAAAGATTCGGTACCGCACTTAAGCGCCGAAAGCTGGATGAACGGTTCGTTCCAGTCGGCATACGGTACTCATGTCAATAACACCCTGGGTTTCCGGAGCGACCTGGTGAGGCTTTACAACCAGATCGATTTCACCCTGTTCGGTGTTCCGCATGCTAACAAGATCGTGGTCGGCAGGGGCGATTATCTTATCGCACAGCAGTATATCGAAGCTTCCCTGGGCTATGATTTTGCAGGTAAAGCGGCCATAGACCGCAGCGTGGAGCTGATGAAAGCCTTGCAGGACAAGCTGGAACAGACGGCGAAGGTGCATTTTTTGGTGCTGTTCGTCCCCGACAAAGGCACGTTCTACCCGGAGATCATTCCGCAGAGATACCTTAAAAAGAAGCAGGAGCTCACCAACTACGCCTATTACGTCGGTCGCTGCAAGTCGGCCGGGGTGAATTTCATCGATTATAACGCCTGGTTCCTGAAGATGAAGGATACGTCAAGGTACATCCTTTACCCCAAGACCGGGATACACTGGAGCACTTACGGATCGACCCTCGCCATCGATTCGATGATGAATTACCTGAGGACCAGGTTCGGGATGAATATCCCCAGGCTGGCAATCGACAGTATCGTGGTAAGCAAAAAGGCGAGGTACGAGGATGATGATATCGGCCGCACGCTTAACCTGGTGAGGCCCCTTTCGTATCCCCCTATGGCTTACCCGTCTTTCCATTTTATCGCCGATACCACGAAACCCAGGCCCAGGGCTTTGTTCGTGGGCGACAGTTTCTACTGGCAGCTGTATTACCCGGGGTTTATCGCAAATAATTTCAGCAATAATGAATTCTGGTATTACAACAAAGACGTGTATCCCGAAACCTTCAATGCGCCCAAATCCACCGACCAGATCAATTACATCCACGAGATCCTGAGCCAGGACCTGGTGGTGCTCATACAGACCAATGCTGCCTACGGAAATGTGGGCTATGGGTTCGTTCAGCAGGCATGGCAGGGGCTGAATTCCAGCGGCGACAGGGTGAAGGAGTTCGAGAAGAGCATTCGCAATTCGCCCGAATGGCTTGAGAGCGTAAGGCAGAAAGCGGTGAAGAACAATGTTTCTCTGGATGAGCAGATCCACCGTGATGCGGTGTATATGGTTGAACAGGACGTCATGAACAGCAAAAAGAAATAATATGGCATTCAGCAGCAGTCTTTTCCTTGTGTATTTCCTGCCGGCTTTCCTGATCGTTTTATTGCTGTGCCCGCCTAAGTTCAGGAATTACTGGATACTGCTTGCTTCCCTTGCTTTCTACGCCTGGGGTGCGCCGATGTTCGTATTGGTTTTGCTGGCTTCGGTGCTCATTGATTTTTATCTTGTTAGGCGGATGTCGCTGTCCCATGATGATACGCGCAAACTGCTGTTCTGGGTCTCATTGTTATTAAACCTGGGCCTGCTGCTTTACTTCAAGTATATGAACTTTTTCATAGATCAGCTTGATATCTTCTTCGGCCATTTCGGCGCCAACCCCTCGCCCTGGGTGAAGATAGCCTTGCCGCTGGGGATCTCGTTCATCACCTTCCAGAAACTTGCCTATACTCTCGATGTGTACAAGAGGCAGTTTGCCCCCTTTGAGAGGCTGGAGCATTACGCAATGTATATACTGATGTTCCCCCAGCTGTTGTCGGGCCCCATTGTGAGACCCGGCCAGATCGCAGCCCAGATAAGGGATCGCATTGGTAATGAAACCCTTGATGACCGACTTGCGGGCTTTTTCAGGTTCTCGATCGGACTTGCAAAAAAAGTGCTTATAGCCGATGTGCTGGGAGAGCAGGTGAACCTGGTGTTTGCGATGGATTCGGCCCAGCTTTCGAGCTCCCTGGCGTGGATAGGGGCCATCGCCTATACCTTCCAGATCTATTTCGATTTCAGCGGGTATACCGATATGGCTATCGGCATCGCCCGTATGATGGGCTTCAGGCTGCCCGAGAATTTCAACAGTCCGTACGTTTCGGGATCCATCACCGAATTCTGGAAACGCTGGCATATGACCCTGGGGAGCTGGTTCCGAGATTATGTTTTCCTGCCCCTGGCTTATGCTACTTCGCGCAAGCTGCCCAAAGAAAGATATTTCGGGATACGTGCCGATAAGGTGATCTATCTCATAGCGACTTCGGTTACCTTCCTGCTTTGCGGCTTCTGGCACGGAGCTGCGTGGACTTTCATACTATGGGGAGTGTACCAGGGGATATTCCTCATCTTCGACCGTTTGTTCCTGCTTAAATATTATAAAAAGGCGGGACGGATCGCCAGCGTGATCGTGACATTTTTTATCACTGTCTTCGGATGGGTTTTATTCCGCAGCGACAGCCTGGATTCGTTCAGGTTTTACATTCGGCGGATGTTTGCATTCAGGGGAGGGAACAATGATCTCTGGCTCAACCCGAAATTCTGGACGATACTCATCATTGCTGTGATATTTTCATTTATCGGGTTCAGCAAAACGATAGAAAGCTGGCAAAACAGGATTTATGACAAGCCCGGGAATGCAATGATCACAGGCTTTACCATACTTGCCATGCTGCTGTTTATTTTGGCGCTTTCGGCGGTCACATCCACGGGATTCAGCCCGTTTATTTACTTCAGGTTCTAGGGCCGGTCGCTTCCCCTTCTTATTCTATGATCACTTTCGCGACCCATTGTTGGGCACCATAGGTGGCTTTAAGGAAATACAGGCCCTGGTCCAGGGAGCTTACATCCAGCAATACCCGTCCCGATTCAGGTGAATAGTTTTTTGATAATACCACGAAGCCCCTGATATCACTGAGTTCTATCCTGATCATTCCCCTGATGTCGCCGGGGAAACAAACGTTAATACGGTCCCTTGAAGGATTGGGGAATATCTTCAGCATGCCTGCAATGGGGCTGTTGATGCCGTTGCTTAGCGGGACATTGATAAAATTTTTGCGCGTAAGGGTTTTAGTGCTTTTATTATCCGAAACGCTGAGGGTGACGTCATATGAACCGCTTTCAGGATAGCTTACAACAGGATTTGTAGCAGTGGAGCTCGACGGCGTCCCGCCGGGGAACTCCCATTTACGGGAAATGATATCCGCATACGAATCATCCAAAAAAGTGATGGTATCGTTGATGCGGACATTGGTTTTCGTGGCATGGAACAGGGGGTACGGACCGCTTGTATTGATGCTGAAAAAATCGAGGTAACGTTTCATCAGCTCTTTCTGGGTAGTGGGGTACAGGCTGTCGATGAGGCTGCCGAATTCAACCAGTGAACCTATGGTTTTATACCCTGCTTTGTCATAGGTGAACTGCAGGCATACGGGGACGGGATCGGTATTTTCGAAAGCCCTCAGTCCGCCATCGGCAGGTTCAAGCTTGTAGATGGCTCCGTTAATATCATTCTCGTAAATAAAGTTCATACCATGGGTGAAACTCCCCGGATTGCCTTTGACTCGGTTGTAGAAGAAGGCGGGGACCCTGGCGGAAGTGTACTTAAAGTATGGCAATACCAGGAGCGGGCTCGTCATCGACCATATGGCATTCCCCTCCATGTATAGGTTGCCTCCATGATTCAGGTAGTTGGCGAGTTCAAAGCCTTCGGAATGGTTGGGGATATATTCATTGCCGCCTGTCCCGTTCATGAGGAAAGCAGCGCTGTAAAGCTCGGGGTTAAACAAGGTATTTGTGAATATGTCATATGGGGTGCCCAGGCTGTCGAGGGCAGTGATCATGGGTTGGAGGGACCTCGAATAAGCCGACAACCTGGCTATGACGATCTTCTTATGGCCCAGGGTCATGCCCAGGGGGAACGTTGTTAAAGGGATGTTGCTGCCGCTGAGGCGGATATTCAGGATGATTTCATGGCTGGTGTTAACCGAACGCGATGCCCTGACGAGGAAGCGGTATTTCTGGTTTCCTGGCGGAGGGCATTGTGCAATCTGAACTGTTGAAGCCGAGAGTATGCTGATCATGGTATCGGCAGGCAGCAGGCTCATGCTGAGGTTTTCGGCACTAACATGACCGTTGTTAAAAAGGCTTATCTCCATTTCGGCAACTTCGCCGGGATCGAGCTGGTGGTTGTTGCCGTCGATGATTGCCGGTTCCCCAATGGCCATATCAGGGGCCATGACAGGGAGGATGAGATCGCGGGTCCAATTCCTTGTTCCAGCTGTGAGCTGAATGGTGAAACTAACCGAATGCTGGTCGGGGATGAACCCGGCCAGGCGGAAGATGAACGCATTGTCGAACTGCAGTGAGCCCCCGGCCCTGAGGAGAGTGATATGAAGGGTGCTGTCCTGGAAATGGATTGACTTATCGGAACAAACCAGCCTGATGTTAATATCCTGCATGTCCTGCAGGGTTTTGTTGCTCACCGACAGATTAAGGGAAGCAGGTGTATTGTATCGTAAATTGCCGTCCCAGCCGGCAGCGTATGAAAATGATAAACCGAGCCCGTTTGAAATTTGAAATGCTTTGTTGTCAAACTGGTGGGATATATCTTCAACCCTTACGTTTACCGAATAGATTTTTGTAGAATCGAGGCCCGTGGCCGAAAGCATCCCGCTGTCACTTATCCTGAATTTCTCATTCGCCTGCATGGGTTTATACAGGTATGACTTGCCCTGAAGGGGAACCCTCTGGTTTAAACATGCAATATCATATGAGATGCCGTCCCCGCCCGACCAGCCGGTATAAACAGGTATTGAAACCGTTTCATTGGTTATGACCCCGTAACGGACCTCATACTGTCCGCCGGGATATAGTATCAGCTCAATATTATTGTCGGCCTTGTTGCCTTGAAAATTAATCCTCATGAACCATCGGAACACCGCCTTGGCGGGAGACAGGGAAACACATACGCTGTCAACAGGGTTGATCCCTTTGAAGTAGCTGCGGGAGAAAGCAGGAAAAATGGCAGCAACGGTTTTTAACATTATGGCATCATCGATGGTAAACAGGTATGGGATAGCCCTGTCCTCAAACGAAACAAGTCCCAGGGTATTCACCCAAACCGAATCGTATTCTTTTCCTGCAAAGGGGAAGCTGAAGGGAAGGGCATAGCCGCGGAATGGTTTTAGCTGGGGGGGCAATGCCATGAATGTACCCGGGTAATATTTAAAGACTGAATCGCTCAATATCCTGCTGCAATCCTGGTTTAACGACCATTTCAGGGGTGTGATGCCCCCGGTCGACCGGATAGCCTGCTGGTAAGGCTGGTTTGCGTTAAACGGGGGAAGATCGGTTGTGGTGATCTGTACTTTATTGAAACCGGGGTTTGCGAGCACCGAAGCATAGGTAAGCCCATCCTTAATGCAAGTTATATTATTCTGGGGACAGGTATAAACAATTGTTCCGCCTGAATAGTTTATGAAAGAAAGATGCAGTATTGCACCTTCAATATTCATCAGGGAGTCCCGGTTTTCGACGATAAGGAAGAAGCGGGCATATTGGCCGGGTTCGGTATAGCTAAGCAGAGGGCTCACATCCAGTCCGAATTCAAGTGTGTCGGAACCCGGCATGGTGTCGGATCCCTGCATTTTGCGGAAATTGCCCTGGAAGTTGAAAATTGGAAAATCAATACTATGCTCAGGGATCATAAGCGAGGTGTCGGCAGCTACTCCAGCCCTTATGCTGAAATGGTTACGGCATATTGTACGGAAAGAAACCTTCATGGTTAATTCGGGCTGGTAATCTGCGAGGGGTTGCATAATGATCACCCTGCCGTTTTCTATCCCGCCTGCACCATACGGCAAGGCCAATGCACTGTACAATGCATAGTAAAACCCGTGGTCATTGCCCCACCAGTCCCCATAGCTGTTGGCTATCCTGAAACCGCCTATTTCCCAGTCGTGTATGTCGACCTTCCCGTCCCCGTTAATGTCGATGTTATTCGTATACTTCCCGTCGTTATTCAGGTCATACCGGATGGAGTCATTATACCCGATCACGGTTCCTCCATGGTTTGCAAACCAGTTAAAGGCGACCATAACCGGTTTATCGGCTTCGGGCGTCCCCTGGGGGAGGTGCCTGAAGTCAGGACCGTCGGGCGCTTCGGCCGAGTATAATGCAACACCCCCTGTAGGGGAGCCTTCCAGGTGGTCATAGAGGTAGTGTTTCAGTGTGTTCTGTCCGGCTTCGGTATTCATTGGGATAGTGTACATGCTTCCCAGGCGGTTATGCATGCCGTTATAATATTTTTCATAGCCTGAAGGCCATCCCCAGGCTTCCATAGCCCAGTTGGAACCGTAATCGACTTCGGTCATCTGGCCCTGGGACTGTAAGACGTCGAGGCTGTAAAAGAAGCTGACCCCATTGCCCCATTCGGCATTATTAAAGAAATTATAAGTATAATGTGAAGGATAGCTGTTTTCGGTAAGCTTGCCGTCGAGGCCCCTGAGGCGGTTGATCTCATAGGCGAATACATAGGAAACGCTGTGGTGCTGCTGGCAGGAAGCGTAGGTATTCTGTGAGGTGATGCCGCAAAAGCAGGCGTTGGACGAATTGTCAACCACGGCTGGTAAAACGGTCTTCAGGCAATGATCAGGCATCTGAAGAACGGGGATCCCGTTTATCCTGTTCCCATCGTACCTTATGAAAGCAAATGGCTTTGGGGACGTTAAGCGGGAAGCGGCATCCTGTCCCCGGCTTTCAGGCAGGAACGACATCCCCAGGGAAAATGCTATTATCAATTTCAGCAGCTTCATTTTCAGCGGATCAGGGTTACAGTCCCTGCAATTTTATTGTTTACCCCCGGCGAAGAGGCCAGTTCGTAGGTGGCGGTGTAAGAGTAGAGGCCCAGCGGGCACTCGCCGCCTTTGCATTTTCCGTCCCAGCCAGTTTCCTGGTCGGTTGTCATGAAGACCTGTTGTCCCCAGCGGTCGTACACCGTAAGTTTAAATGAATAAAGTACCGGCCCTATCGGGTGGAACGTATCGTTCAAGCCGTCACCGTTGGGAGTGAAAGCCCCCGGGAAGTATATTTCACTGGAGCAGTCATGAACAAAGGATGTATCGCGAACCGCGCAGCCGTCGCGGCTTACCCTCACCCAGTAAACCCCAGGTTCCGTCACCGTGAAGAGCGAATCCCTTGATCCGTCCTTCCATTCGTAGGTGGCGCCGGTAACAGTTGCATGAAGGATTACTGAAGTTTTGGCACATACGGTTGTATCGTGTGTGAGATTCACATTGATGGCCGGTTTCATTGTAATATTCACCGTATCGGTGCCGGCACAGTTGTTCGAATCTATTGTGTTTACCCAGTAATTGCCCCCCGTATTGATAAGCAGTGTTTGTGTTGTGTCGCCTGTGCTCCAGAGAAGCGAAGCAAATCCGTTCCCGGGGTCCAGCAGGTATTTCTGCCCCTGGCAGATAGCTGTATCGGGTTTTATTTTAGTGGGGTGATATGGATATACTGTCAGTTTCACCAAATCGCCCCCCCAGCATCCGAACTTTTTTATCTGAACACTGTATGTTCCCGATGTTGAGATGTTGATGGTGCGCGTTGTATCACCGGTAGACCATATAATTGAATCACAACCTGCCCCTGCATCGAGGGTTGCACTGGCTCCCGCGCAAATGGTACGGTCGGGGCCAAGGTTAAGGGGTGGCTTGTCAACCACTACAATATGTTTGCAGATGTTCTGCTGGTCAGGCATCCCTTCGTTCACGGTAAGCCGCACATTATAGATCCCCGCAGAATCATAACGGAAAAGAGGAGGATTATAGAGTTGGGATGAAGGGATGGAAGAATTCCTGCAGGTGACAAAACTCAGGCGTGAAATCGAAGTCGAAGTCTGGTTGCAGAGAAAAGTATATATGGTATCCCTCACGCGGGTGATCTCCGAAAATTGCTGCGGCTTATTCAGGTTCCCTATATTCCCCATACTTACCGTTGATGCCGGGCCTGTTATCCCCTGGGGCATCAGTAAGCGGAAAAGGATATTCCCGCTGTTCACGAAGCGCGACATAAAGCCGGTTGTTTGCTGGCAATCCCTGATAAGCATGATGCCCATCGCATCAGATCCGCATACTTTCCCAAGATTTGTCCATACCGGGGTATTCAGGATGGAAGATCCGAAGCTTCCCCGGCTGAGGGAGCTGTTTTCGGAATTGACTATGAAACAGTAATAATCACTTCCCTCCTGGATGAGGCATAAGGGCCCGGGATGGCTGAATGGGAACCCGTTGGTGATGTCGGTAACCAGGGGCGTATTTGAAAGGTTTGTGCCGAATTCAAAACGAAAAACCCTGTTCCCGACAGAACTGCTTGCAATCCCATACCAATGCTGGTCGCTTTCCTGCATGATGAACAACCCGTGAAGGCTGAACGCACCTCCCATACCCACCTGTACAAGTGCGGGATTGTTTGATAATGAATTACCAAAATCCATTCGCACAAGGATATCATCGGCTGCAAGAAACCCATACCATAATCCATTATCATTTTTAACCTGTATCCCCTGCGAACTGTCGGTTTTAATATTGGGCAATGCGATGAGGTCACCCGAAACCGGGTCATTCCTGAAGCTTTGTCCGTGATAGAAGCGTGTTACAGACTTGTTGAAATGGTTGGATACGAAGCTGTAACATTTCTGGCCGTCCTGCGCAAGGGTTATATACGAAGGCCCGCCCAGTTTACCTCCGGTATTCAACATTTCAGATCCGATGGGGTCTGCCGCCGTGTTCCCAGAGCAGAAGCTCCAGTAAAACGTGGTACCCCCGGTAGTCAGGTTGGTGATCTTGATGTCCCTGTTCACGCAGATCGTATCGGGCATGGTGAAGTCTGCAACCACCTGGGCATGGAGTTGCAAACCGGCGAAGAGCAGAAGAATGCAAAGTATGCTTTTACTGTTCATGTTTGTTGGTTGCTTCCCGCTCGCAACTTCACATCGCCGCGGTCGCTCATATATCGCAACGTCGCTGGGGTTGGCTTCGCTGCACCCAAGGCGACTTTTGCGATATATTTCGCTTCCTATACTTAAAACAGTTTTTGCAAAATGCATGGCTTCAATATCATCACTATATTCACTGTTCACTATTCGCTGTTCACTGTTCACTATTCACCAATCCCCCATCCCTGATAATGGTTTATGCGGAATATTTGCCACGTCGAAATGCAAAAAAGCAAAAAGCGACTGGAACCCCAGTATGATCGGGAGCCCGGCCAGGATCACGGTACCGGCGGTTGCAGGGTGGGAAGTGATAATACTTTCCGACCATTTATAGGCCCCGAAAATAACCCCAAACACTGTAAACACAAATGCAAGTATAAGTTCGAGGGAACCTATGTTGAAATCACGCAGGTAATAATTATAAAAGATCCTTTTAAGCATACGGCTGAAATACTTGAACGGAAACTGTAAGACAACCTGGTGGACCTTAAGGTTGCTTTGCTCGTCCCCGTAATGTGCACGCATAGGCATCTCTGCAACCACCGCCCGTATGGTATTAAGGCGGAATAACATATCGCTCTCAAAAAAGAAACGCCTGTCGATACGCTCAAGCGACAGGTTTTCCAGGGCATTGCTATGGATAGCAGTGAAGCCGTTGCTGGGATCCATGATGTTCCAGTAACCGCTTGAAGCTTTGTTCATGAACGACACCCCTGAATTCCCGAGTTTACGCAGGAAAGGCATCTGGCGAAGGAAAGCCAGGTCGTAAAAACGGTTCCCCTTTACATAATCGGCCTGGTTCAGGCGTAACGGCTCAATGAGCTTTGGTATCAGGGAAGAGTCCATCTGCCCGTCGCCGTCGAGCTTTACAATAATCCGCGCTTTATCGGCCAGGGCCTGTTTATAACCCGTGATCGTAGCGCCACCAACACCCTGGTTCTTAGTATGGTACAATATTTTTACCCTTGAATCGGAACAATTTTCTTTGACAAAATCGCCCGAATGCTGGGGACAAAAATCATCAACCACATAAATATTGTCAACCTCCCTGCCTATGCCGGCGATGACTTTCAGTATATGGTCCCTTACCTTATAACTGGGAATTACGACTGCAACCATGGTTTATACATTATTTCGTTTTTAATCCTTCCCGGTCAATTCCCGCCACTTTGGGGCGGAACCCGGGTCCAGGGTCCAGCCCTGGGTTTAATGCCAATTTAATCCTTCCCTCCGGCTAAAATATCAATAATAAGGCCATCCACGATAAGATCTGGTTTCCCCCTGTGCCAGACGTATACTTTAATAATGTCATCCTTTGATCTTATTTCCGGGAGGTCGGTATTCAGCAATACCTTGTTCCATTTCCCTTTTTCGAACCCGGATTTCTCCAGGAAAATGGCTTTATAACCGTAACTTCCTTTGCTGTTTTCGAGCGAGATCACCAAAGCAGAAGGGTTGTCGGCATAAGAAACAGCCGAGAACAACCACACGCTGGCTTTAACACGGATCTTCCCCCCGCCTGAAGGCAGCTCGCTGCATTTAAGCGCCAGGCCCGGGCTGAACTCCGTTTTGCTATCCATGACAAAAGCCTGCTTCCCTGAAGCCGCATTAAGGCGGGTGAGACGGGCGTCGACATCCGCAGAACCGGATTCAAAATCGAAAATTTTCCTGATTACCGGTATAAATTCCTTGTCTTCCGCGTCAAGAAAGGATTTTGTGAGAAAATAATTATCGAATTCATTGGCAACCGGGTTTTTCCTGAACACATACACTTCATATGGATGATCGCCCAGCGTAAAAAGCTCGGCGCGTGGCCTGAACAGCTTGATAAGCCTCATATATGGATCGCGCATCACGGTATCGAGGGGTATTTTGCATTCGTTGGGGCCAAAATGGGAATCCCAGATGTAGATTGCTCCCATTGCGATGTTTTTCACCGAGGAGGGTTTCCAGATCTGCATGCTTTTTTGGGGGCTGTAGGGATCGGTGCCGAGAAAATACGGTACGTTGAAGTCGTTATATAGCACCAGGGGTATGGGGCTGAAACCTGATTTAACCCAATCGGAAGCTTTCTTAATGAGTTTTTCCTCTTCCCCCATGGGGACAGGGAAATTAAAGGTTTTGAAATTAAAGACAACCAGCAGCCCGGTCAGAAGGGCCAAGAAGGTCGAGCGAAGCCACTTACGGTTGCCCGCCAGCATGGTGAAGAGCGAAAATCCGTATAACGAGATCAGGGTCGTAAGGGGGATGATCGCTGCCATAACCCTGATAAATCCCAGTGAGCCGGCCCATCCCTTTGAATACATGAACGAATGGAAAAAATAATAACCGAGTACGGGGAGCAGGAACAGCAGTATGATCTCTGCGGCATTGATGCGTTTTTCACTGTTCCCCTTAAACAGGCTGAGAACCAGCATGATAATACCCACGCACAGAAGGACCAGGTTGGGCACCCCGAAAGTGACATCAGCCTGCTTTATAAAACTCCAGAAATCACCGGGGGTATGATATACCGGGTGGATGAGGGGGTAAGGATTATTGCGGATGACCCAGAGCAGGTCACGGTACTGGTGAGCGCCGAGAACCGAAAAGAAGGCAAACCCCGCCGCGAGAAAGGGGATGGCTTTCCATTGTTTTCTCCACAGCAGCGCAAGAAAAATGAACGGGATCATGAAATAGCCTTCCGATCGGGAAAAGGGAAGAAATGAAATGACTATGGCTGCAGCAATGTATCGCTTTGAGAAGAACAGGTAAAGGCTACAGATCAGTACAAAGCCGAACAGTATCTCGGTCATGGCGGTGAACAGCATCACCATATACAGGGGGGTGAAGCAAAGCATGATAACGGCCATCCAGGAAGGGTTCAACTTGAGTTCCCTGGCGGTTTTCATCAACAGCCATGCGCTGAGGGTTCCCAGGATGACATTGAATACTTTGATGCCTGTAAATCCGAACTGGGCAAAGGGCGAGCTCAGTATGGTATAAAGCGGGCGGCCCCAGGGGTTGAGGAAAAGTTTGGGATAAGCAAAGGCATACCGCGAGAGGAAGTAATGGTTGATATTGTCGGTTCCCCCGTAATAGCCCTGGGAAAGAATTGACAGGACAAGCAGTAAAATCAGCATACCTGCAAGGATATACGTTTCGGGATGCCTGATACTGGTAATTTTCATACCGGGGTCATTTACGGGAATTTGAACATGTAAATTTACCCAACATCTTCAAACTGATAAAGAAAAACTTTAAGTTTGTGGCTGAAAAGCAGCAGCAGTAATGAAAAGCAAAGGAAGGCTTTACAGGAATCTCTTTATAATCGGCCTTGTTTTCCTCATCATGCTCGGGCTTGCATACCGCTACGCGCCTATCCGCAAGATCATCAGGGTTACTGCCAGCAAAGAACTATCGTTCAGCGAACCTGTTACAACCGGTTCTGAACCTCCCAACAGCCTTGCTTTCAATTTTGAAGTCAGCCGGGGAAAAGAAGTCCCGAACGGCATTGTGATGGGGAATGCCCATTCGGGGAATTACGCCGCTAAAGCATTTGGCAAGAATTCATTCACTCCTGCAATGGAGAAGGTTGCGGGGGAGCTGGGGGTTGATAAACTTAAATATATCTCGGTTTCAGCCTGGGTTTATGTGAAACCCGGCGCCGATCCTGTGAATGCAGCATTGGTGCTTGCCGCTTCCAATAATATGGGCGTTAACATCTGCTGGAAAGGGATAGGGCTGAAAGACCCTTTGGTCCCCAGGGGGAAATGGTTCAAGATGAGCGGGCAGTTGGACCTCGGCGAGGTGAAGTTCAGCAGCGACACCCGGCTGCAGATGTATTTCTGGAACAACAGCAACACCGACATCCTCATCGACGATTACTATCTTGTTTACGGGGGGCCGCAGTCGCGCAGGGGTGATACGACCTATGTCGACCTTACCAAAGGACCTTTCCAGCCTAAGTTCAATTACCCTCCTTTTCCTGTTCGCTGTTTGCGGATGTCGGCGATCGGCGGCATGGAGGGGACAAGCCTCATACCCGGTGGCGAAAAAACACAGGGGGTCATCCTGCCTTCCGATCCCGTGATCAGCGGTGTGTTTTTACCCGGCAACGGATCGAAGGATGTACTTTTCGTGATCCCTCCCTCGGGGAAGCCGTCAATCTTCAGCTATTGCAGCGAATCGAACTCATTCAGGCGGGCTTCAGTGGAGTTGCCCGTGGCTTTGCCTGTACCAGCCTGCGGGAAGCAATACCTGCTCGCAGGAAAATTTGCCTCAGGGGAAACAGAACAATTGCTGTATATAGGCGAAAAAACCTGTTGTTTGTGTAAGTTCAGCAGCAAAGCAGGGGTTTGTAAAGAAGGGAACAATATTGCAGCTGAACTCTTATGGCAGTCGGAGAAATTCGAAACCCTTGCCTTTGACTTCGGGAAGCCCCTGCTGGCCGCCGATTTTGACGGGGACGGCATCTGCGAACTGCTTTCGGTTGAAGAGGGCGGGGCGTGGAAATTGTATAAGTTCCTGGCAGGAAAACCTGGGGGAAACTGGAATGTGATCACCCAGGGAAAAGATGCTGTTGAAGACTGGAAGTTTGCTGCGGGCAAGGGAAGTCTCACGGCAGGGCATTTCATTCCCGGCCGGGCCCAGGCGGGGGTACTGTCAGTTGTGGAAAACGGAAAGGACAGGAAATGCTCTTACACCCTGAGATTTTACAATCCGTCACGGAAACAATTCGTTTCGTTTTTTCCGGAAAAAACCAGGGGGTATGGAAAGATTGCAGGCCTTGATACTCTAAAGCCATCAGACAAATTTATCTGCGGAAATTTCGGCGAAAACGGCAGTCCTATGGTGATGCAGTATAACCGCGACTGGAGATATGACCTGAAGGAAATAACCTTCAGTGATTCAACGTACCATATCCTCAATACTGTTGATTTTACCGGGTATGCCGCAGACCATAATCCGAAGTATTATGAAGTGCTTAAACTGATCCCCGGCAGGTTCACCGGCAACCAGTGTTCGTTTATTGTGATCGGGCGAAATGCCAGGAACAAGGACTATGATGGCCGGGACTGCAGTGAGTACGAGGACCTGCCTGAATTGCCCGGTTTTATTTCCCTTTATTCTTTTGAAAGAAGATGATGAAGAGCCGCAACATATTGTTTATCCTTTTTTCGTGTTGGCTCGCAAGCCTTGCCGTTTTCACCGCCTGTAAACGCGGCACGAAGACATCCGAAGTCAAAACTGAAAATTTTATTGTACGTGATTTCAACCCTGCAACCAACTGGGATTTGAAGCAGGTGCTGAACCTTGATTATGAAGGTGCGATACAAAACGGGTTCATCATCCCTACGGTCAGGCAAACAGGGGATGGGTTTTTTGATGTGGAATTTGCGATTAAAAACACCTCTGCTTCTCCACAAAAATTCGCTTACAAGATCTATTACCAGAATGAGTCTTACAAGTTTCCCGAACTGGATCCTTTAGATACCACACGGCAAAGCGTGAATGCCTGGGAAAATTTTTACGGGAGCTGGGAAGATACCCTGAGCGGGTTCAGGGAAACGGAAACCATAGCCGGCGACAACGCGTTTCATAAGGTGACAAGCCAGGTGCGGATAGTGGGAAATCCCCGAAATGAAAAATTATATTTCAACGGCCCCTGGAACGACCGCTGGAAGAGGAACCCCAGGGTTGGGGAATACAGTTTCATGCTGGTGGTGACCACGCCTTCAAACCTTAGCCGGAAGCTGATACCCGATTTTATCCAGTATATCAACCGGAGGGATAAAGGCGAATTCATCAATCCCTATTTCTTTTTCCTCTACGGTTTGGGAAAGCGTTTGCCTAATACCCTGGTGAGCGTTTCTTCTTCCAGACTTAAAGTGATGGCGAGCCCCGATCCCGGTGCGGGCATTTATATTCACCCGGTCCATTTTAAAAAGGAGTTCGTTGATAAGTATGCCACCGCCTGCTGCGGGCAGGATGACAAACTCTTTCAGAAGGCCGCCTTCGGGCAGTTCATCCATTTTATAGATGCTTCGACAAAACTGAAGAACATTCCCGTTATAGAGGATGTGCTGGGCGATAATTATTCGAAGATGGATTACAACTGGAACAGCCGGTTTTACAGAAAAGAGGAACTGATCGCCTCCACTTCGCTCACGGCTCCCGAGCCATGCCAGACGGTGGTTTCGGATGCGGTCAACCATAAGATTACCATGTTCAACCCGAAAGCCGAGTTCGGGAAATGGCAGAAGCAGAATGTGGGCGTTATTACGAGGCATCCGTTTACCTATGGACGGTGGACAGTAAAATGCAAGCTTACCGAGCTGCTGAACAGGAACAATATGTGGAACGGACTTACGAATGCGGTATGGCTGATCACCCAGGACCAGGCCGAATGGAATTTCCGCAGGGAATGTAAGAAGGGCGGGTATATGGCGAATTATTACGGCGGACAGCAGGATGTGAGGATCAAACAGGTGGGGTATTCTGAGATCGATTTCGAGATACTGAAAACCGTACCGTACTGTCCGCAGTGGCTGATGCCCCCCGCTTACAATATCGGGCTCGACAGGCAGTATGACGTGCCGGCCTGGAATGTGCCATTCCCCGAAGAGGTGCTGGCCGATGACGACAAGATCACCGTTTCCTGCACCAACTGGGATATGGCCTGCTGGGATCCTTCGAAGTTCAAGGATGGCTGCCAGACCATAGATTACCAGGGACAGACATTCTGGGCCCACCGCTGGGACAAGAATTACAGGGCTATTACAGAGAAAACTCCCGAGCCTGATGATGAGCTTTTCGCTTCGCCTTATTATTATTTCCAGATCGACTGGAGGCCGACGGAGATCATCTGGAGGATTGGTCCGTCGAAAGACAAACTCAGGGTGGTGGGTTATGTGAACAGCAGCATGACCTGCATTCCCAATAATTCCATGCTGCTGATCGTGACCCAGGAATTCCATAATACCAGGTGGTGGGTGGGGTCGCAGTATATGCAGGAGAATATTCCTTTCCCGGGGAAGGATATAGTGGGGGAGATCTACGAAGTAACGATCGAGTGATCAGTTCGGTATCCCAATAAGATTCACCAGGTGGGGCTCGTAAATGATCATCAGCACCATATCGGGCTTCACATCATCCACAATATTTTCATTGGTCCCGTAAAACCCGGTATCATAGATATACACCGTTTTGCTGGTCCCCTCATCGAAAAACGGCATGATGGAATAAACAAATGAATCGGATATGACCATGAGCCTTGGCTTGCTGGCATCGCCCGTATACCTTACATATTCACCGGGGAATACCGAATTGGGATGCTTGGGGTAGTTGTGCAGTTTCCCGGTTTTGGTGACTGAGTTTTTGACGTTGATCACCACATCTTCGTCGGAGATATAATTGGTAAGGTTCATGACTTCCACCAGGTTTTTTCCTTTGATCACAGGGTAACTCATGGTAAAATCCGATTCAGCCAGGGGTTTCATGGAAGGAAAATCCCTGCTCATCCGTTTCATCACTTCGATGTAGCCGAAGTAAGCGCCCCAGGAATTCCAGTGGGTGTCGGTTTTATAATACAACGGTTTACCTCTTTTTTTTGCTTCCAGCAGGGGCTGTTTAAGGTCGATATAAGGGATTGTGGTATCCTGTTTCATTTTCGCCATGATCTTATCGGTGACGGTACCTGTGGGGCAGCGGTAAAACCGTGAAGGCAGGAATTCGGGGTACAACTCCTGTTTTGCAGGGGGCGAAATGAAATAGAATTTTATTCCTTTTTTCCTGAAGAATTCAGCGCGCTTGTGCATTTCGCCCACCACCGCTGCAACCTGAACGCTGTCGATCATGAAATCACCCTGGTAGAGCGGCCTTTCAAGTTCAAAGAACAGCCAGTTGTTTTTTCCTATATTGACTTTATTCGGATAGGGCGATTTGTGCAATATCCTGTAATTTATAATGCCTGCATTGAAATCGTTAAGGTTTAAGCGGTATGGGAAATGGTCGTTGTAGTAATCCTCGAAAGCCCTGGGGTAAGGATCGGCGCGGTTTATGTCCCAGAAAGGTTTGCGGGCCAGGTAACGGTTCTCGTAAATGCTGATCTCAGGGGGTGTATAATAATGGAAGATGTTGTTCATGAAAACGAAGGTCATCAGCGCAAACAACACTAAGGAGAGCAGAATGGCATATATGTGGCGGGTGCGTTTCATCTCAGAACTGGAAATAAATGAATGAATTGTTTGTACCCGCAAGAATGAACAGGGTGGAGACCGCCATGATGAAAAGTATCATCAGGATCACCGAGATCTCGAAGAAATGAACGCTCAGGCCCCTTATTGCTTTTGCCTGCAGATCACGTGCTCTCACTGAGAGACCCAGGACTTTTTCAAACAGGGAAGTTGAACCTGCAACGGCGATCGCGAATGCCGCAACAAACCCGGGATTGATGAACTCCATGAAAATATCCCATTTTGCCGGGGCGGCATGGATGCCGAACATGATCCCTATGTAATGCAGGGCATAGTCCAGGTTCGCCGACCTGAAAACGACCCAGGAAATACTGATGAACAACAGCAGGTATGCATGCTGTACCAGTTTGATCCTGTGTTTCAAAAATTTTCTCAGCCCGAGCTGTTCAAACACCAGGAAAAGTCCGTGCAGCATGCCCCATACGATGAAGCCCCAGGCAGCCCCATGCCAGAAGCCGCAAACGGTAAAGGTTACAGCGGTAGCAATGATATAAATGATGTAGTCGGCCCGTATCCCCATGTACTTGTATTCTTTGAGTTTGCGGGAGGTGGAGTAGGCCAGGGGCAGGTAGAGGTAGTCGCGGAGCCAGTTCGACAACGACATATGCCAGCGCTGCCAGAACTCTTTCACGTTCTTTGAACGGTATGGGAAATTGAAATTCTCGATGAAGTTAAAACCGAACATGCGGCCAATGCCTATGGCCATATCGGTATACCCCGAAAAATCATAATAGATCTGGAGGGTATACGCCAGTGCGCCAAGCCAGGCAACAGCCATGCCGAGGTTGGCCGGGGGCCTGTGGAAGATCTCATCCACGGCAATCCCCAGGGTATTGGCGATAAGCACTTTCTTGCCCAGCCCGAGTACAAAGCGTTTGATCCCTGAAGCCATCAGCTCAAAGCTGTATTCCCTCGATCTCAGCTGGGGTTCGAGGTTTCGGTACCTGTCGATAGGCCCGGCTATGACCTGGGGAAAAATTGAAATGAACAGGGCCAGGTCGATGTAATTTTTCTGAACCGGGCATTCGTTGCGGTGAACGCTCATCAGGTAGGTGATGGCCTTGAACGAATAAAAGGATATCCCGAGGGGCAGTATGAAATGCGCTACTGTCAGCGGTTTGATCCCGAATACCGAAGTGAGCACATTCAGGGTTTCGGTGAAGAAGCCTGTATATTTGAATAAAATGAGAGGGAAGAGGTTCAGCACAATTCCCGTTGCCAGGATGATCTTCCGTTTACGCTTATCTGTGGTCTTGCCAAGCAAAATACCGGCAGTGTAATTTATAAGGGTGGACAGTACCAGCAGGAAGGAATATGAAATCCCTCCCCAGGCAAAAAAGATAAAACTTGAAAGAAGGAGGATAAGGTTTTTATACCGTTCATTCGTTAGGTAATAAACGAGCAGGCTCAGGGGCAGGAAGAGGTAAATGAATATGAGCGAATTAAAGAGCATCTGTCGTTTTTTTATTCTTTACAGGTGAATGATATTTTTAATGTTGGCCTCGCTTACTTCGAGTATGACAATATCCGGTTTTTCTTTTTGGATGATTTCCCAGTTGAGGTCATACATCCAGGCATCGAAAATATACACTGTTTTTCTAAAATTCTGGTTAAGGAAAGGCATCATGGGTTCTATCTGCGGATCGCGGATTACCAGGGCTTCAGGCAGGCTGCCGTCGGGCAAAACGCTCACTTTCTCAAATTCAGCGGGGAGCTCGAACCAGGGGGGCGGGGCATAGCCTGCTTTCTTCCCTTGCTGGGCATTTGCGTTTTTTATCACTGGCCGGTACCTTGTTTCCCTCACTTCTTTTTGTATACCCAGTTGGAAGGCGAGCATCCCTCCCGGGGTTGTATACTGTTCAAACGAAACATCCTTTGCTTCCAATGGTTTGATGGCAGGGAAATCCTTTCGGATCCTTGAAATTATTTGTGAATAGGCTTCATAAGCGCCATTGGAATTCCACGATTTATCGGTATGCGTATATAAATTTCCTTTTGGCTTTGCATTGACAAGAGCGGGGTTCACGTCGATAAAGGGAATAAGGGTATCTTGTTTCAGCAAAGCAATAAGCTTCTGTGTTTGGGTTGTATCCTTGTAATGATAATAATATGAAGGAAGGAATTCGGGGTAGACCACCGATTTCATGGGGACTATGAACACGTAGAACCTGACACCCTGGGCCCTGTAGAAGATCACGCGGTTGCGGATGGTCTGGTGGATGAGTTCCAGGTTCTCGTCCGACAGCATTTTAGTGCCTTCAAACACAGGCCGTTCTTCGGCAGGGTAGAGCCAGCCGTTTTCGCCTATGTCGACAAGGCTTTTTAATGGGGCTTTTTTAAAAGCAGGTACGCCGACCTTTGCCGACCACCAGGCAAGGAGTTTCTCCCTGAAAGGAAAATGATCGTAATAGAATGCACTGAATTTTTCGGGGAAAGGATCCAGGCGGTTTACGTTGATAACAGGGCGTGACGCGGTATTCCTGATATCTTCGGAAGTAATTTTAGGCTTGGGGTTGCCTATTATATTGCCCAGGATGAACGGGAGCAGCAGCCAGACCATAAATGAAACGGCAAACAGCATGGGGTATATTTTCCTGTTTTGTTTCATCAGAACCTGAAATAGTTTAGGGAGACAGAAGGTTGTGAAAGCACCGTCATTCCTGAATAAACGAGGACCAGTACCACCAGCAGCAGGGTAATGATCGTATATGCATGGAATGCAGGTTTTTTTGCATTGCCGCCTTCAGAGAGGCCCGCTATTTTTCGCCTGGCCAGATCAAAGATCTTTGTACAGCCTGCAATTGCGAGGATAAAACTGAGCAGGTATTCCCTGTTGAAATAACCAAGGACCCTGCCGGTTTCAAATCTGGCGCCTTCAATTCCGAAAAGTACCTTATAATAGTGTATTGAAGTATGAAGGTCGGGCAGGCGAAAAACCACCCAGGCCATCAGGACAAAAAACAAGGTATAAATCCTTGCAACAACTGCAGGGCTTTTCTCAAGCGCTAATCCGAACCGGGTTTTTTCAAGGAGAAAAAGCAAAGCGAAGACCAGTCCGAAAACGATAAAGTTCCAGCCGGCCCCATACCAGAATCCCCAGAGTAAAAAGATAAGAAGGATTGCAAAACCTGAGCGGGGGCTATGGTTGCGTGAAGCAGGGAGCTCTCCCGGTTGTTTCAGGGGAGACGTTGTCAGCGGCAGGAAGATGTAATCGAGCAGCCAGGTATTCAGGGTGATATTCCATCTCTCCCGGAAATCGCTTACAGAGCGCGCGGTAAACGGGAAGTTGAAATTCTCGGAGAAACGGAACCCGAACATCCGGCCCAGGCCGATCGCCATATCGGCATAACCCGAAAATTCATAATAGAACTGCAATACGAAGCTTATAAGCCCCAGCCAGGCAAGGGGAGAATTCAATGCGGGCATTGCAGTGCCGAAGACCTGGTTTGCAACGGAAGCAAGAGGCGCTGAAATGATTATTTTTTTTGCAAGTCCGAGAGCAAAGCGGCGTACGCCCGAAGCAAACAGTTCCAGGCCGGGAAACGGAGCTGCAAGCTGGGGTTCCATATCCTTATACCTTTCAATGGGGCCTGCAAGGAGGGTTGGGAAGAACCCGATGTACAGCCCCAGTTCAACGACGTTTCGCTGAGCCGGCGCTTGTTGCCTGTAAACCGTTACGAGATAGGATATTCCTCTTAAAGTGAAAAACGAAATACCCAGGGGCAGTATGATATGGCATACATGAACAGGGTTGAGCCTGAAAACCGATATGAGGATATTGAAGTTTGTCTGAAAAAAAGAAGTGTATTTAAAGGAGAGCAGCGCAAGAACATTCACCAGCAGGCCCATGATGAGCCAGGAAGAACGTGTTTTTGGGGAAGGAGACGCACCCAGAAGTATCCCGAAAAGATAGTTGGAGAGGATGATGGCAATGAGGATTGAAACGTATGATACCCCTCCCCAGGCGCAGAACACCAGGCTTGCAACCAGCAATAAAGGCTTTCTCAGTCCGGGCAGGATCAACAGGAAACCAGGCAGGGTAAACGGCAGGAATAAAAAAAGAAAAACGAGGGAAGTAAAAAGCATGTCTGCGTTTTGTGAAAGCAAAATTAGTATTTTTATAAAAAATTTAAGCTAAAAGTATGCAAAGGAAGATTTTAGTTCTGGGCGCCGGCATGGTTGGAGGCGCAATGGCTCTTGACCTTGCAAAGGATGAACGGTTTGAGGTCACCGTTGTGGATTATAACGCAGATGCGCTGGCGAAAGTCGCTGCTGCGGGAAAATTAAAGGTTTTGCACCGTGACCTGAAGGATCCCGCCGGTGTGCGTGAGCTGGCCGGGGATTTCGACATGGTTGTGAATGCGGTTCCCGGTTTTATGGGATTTCAAACGTTCAAAGCCGTGATACAGGCGGGCAAAGATATCGTGGACATTTCATTTTTTATTGAAGATCCGTTCACCCTGGATGAAATGGCCCGGGAACAGAATGTGACCGCCGTCATGGACTGCGGCGTGGCTCCCGGCATGTGCAATGTGCTGATAGGCGATGCGCACCACCTGCTTGACACCACCGAGAATGTGGTGTATTATGTAGGCGGATTGCCTGAGCTGAGGGAATGGCCTTATGAATACAAGGCAGTATTTTCGCCTGTGGATGTGCTCGAGGAATATACCCGTCCCGCGAGGTTTATTGTAGGTGGCACGACCGTGGTCAAGCCTGCTCTCAGTGATCCCGAGCTGATGAATTTCCCGGGGGTAGGCACGCTTGAAGCATTCAATACCGACGGACTGCGTTCGCTGGTGCGTACTATCAAGGCATCCAATATGCTTGAGAAGACCCTGCGCTACCCGGGGCATATTGAAAAAATGAGGATACTCCGCGAAACAGGTTTCTTTTCCAAGGAAGAAGTTTCGGTGGGAGGAGTAAAAGTCCGTCCGATCGACCTTACGTCCAGCCTTCTTTTCCCAAAATGGAAGTTCACCGAAGAGGATGTGGATATCACCGTGATGAAGGTTGTTGTTGAAGGGCTCAAAAACGGGAAACGCACCCGTTTCACCTGGGACCTGTTTGACCGCAAGGATGAAGAATCGGGTATCCATTCCATGGCCCGTTGTACCGGTTATGCCGCTACGGTGGCTTTGCGCATGATTGCCGACGGGGTATTTACCGATAAGGGAGTGATCGTTCCCGAGTACTTCGGCGCCCAGTCAAAATGCGTAGATTATTTACTCAAAGGCCTCCGCGAACGCGGGGTGGTGTATAAGGAAAAAGTAGAGGAAATTTAGAATTCGTCGGTATCAATCACCGCCTTTTTCTTCTTTTTCTTCACTTCTTTATGTGAATTCGGGGAAGCGATGGCATTTTCCTCATCCCCGCAGTCAAATTCCACTTCGAGACCTTTCTTCGGATGTTCGAAATCTTTTTCTTTGACTATATGAAGGCTGGGGTCGGCATACACCTGTTGCATGTATAAGGCCCATACCGGCAACGCTGTGTTGGCTCCCTGTCCAAGTGCAAGGGTGCGGAAATGCGCTGAACGGTCTTCGCATCCAACCCATACCCCGCTGACGAGGTCGGGGGTGATGCCCATGAACCAGCCGTCGCTCTGGTTCTGGGTTGTTCCTGTTTTCCCGGCGATAGGATTGTCAAAGCCGTACTTGTATTTCAGCCTGATCCCGGTACCGTAATTCACCACGCCCTGCATCAGCTGAAGCATAAGGAATGCTGTTTCCTCGCTTATGGCTTCCTGTTTTTTAGGCTTGAATTCCTGGATGAGGTTGCCGTCCTTATCTTCGATGCGTGTTATGAAAATGGGCTCGGTGAAAACCCCTTTATTGGCAAAGACGCTCATAGCGCCAACCATTTCGTAGAGGGAAATATCGCAGGAACCAAGCGCTATGGAGTAGACTGCCGGGATGCTGCTGGTCACGCCCATTTTATGGGCCATTGCAACCACTGCCGCCGGTGAGTATTTACGGATCAGCTGTCCGGATATCCAGTTGTTGGAATTGGCCAGAGCCCATTTGAGCGTAACCTGCTCGCCTCTTCTCTCTTCGCTGGTATTTTCGGGCGCCCAAACGGTGCCGTTGTCGAGTTCGATCACAGGCTGAACATTCGGGTAACGGGCACAGGGCGATTCGCCTTCCTGCATAGCCAGGGTATACAGGAATGGTTTGAAAGTGGATCCGACCTGGCGTTTGGCGAATTTCACATGGTCGTATTGGAAATGGAGATAATCTATACCCCCTACATATGCTTTTACAAAGCCGGTATGCGGGTCCATCGACATCAGCCCGGCCTGGAGGAAGAATTTATAATACCTGATCGAGTCAAAGGGGGTCATGATGGTGTCCCTTTCCCCCCTCCAGCTGAAGACCTTCATCCTCGTCTTAACCTTGAATTCATTGATGATATCGGCTTCCTTGTACCCTGCCGTTTTCATGCTTGCATAGCGGTCGGTACGCCTCATGGCCGAAATAAGGAGGTTATTGATCTCCTTGCGTTCATCCGTCTTCTCAAATACGAACGGAGCCGAAGGGATGCCTTTCCAGTGGGCAAAGAAAGCAGGCTGGAGTTCTTTTCCTATGTATGCGGCAACGGCTTTCTCGGCATATTCCTGCATCTTGTAATTGATGGTGGTATGTACCCTGAGCCCGTCACGATAAAGGCTGAATTCAGTGCCGTCTTCTTTTTTATGGGTATTGCACCATTCGGTAAGATAGCCGCGGAGATATTCCCTGAAATACGTAGCCAGCCCGGTGGTATGGTCCTGGATGCGGTAGTTTTCCATATCGAGGGGCACGGCACGCAGCGAGTCGTACTCGGTTTTACTGATATAATCGTACCTCTGCATCTGGTAAAGCACGGTATTGCGGCGTTCGATAGCCCTTGCGGGGTTCCTTACAGGGCTGAAATATGTCGGGGCTTTAAGGATCCCTATAAGCAATGCAGCTTCTTCGGGGTTCAGTTGATCAGGCTCCTTGTTGAAATACGTTTTGGCAGCCGATTTGATGCCGAAACTCTGGGATCCGAAATCCACCGTATTAAGATACATGGCAAGGATCTCTTCCTTGGAATAATTGCGTTCGAGTTTGATGGCGGTGATCCATTCCTTGAATTTAATCATCACCGTTTCGCCGAAAGTGCGGTTTGGCTTGCGCGGGAACAGGTTCTTTGCAAGTTGCTGGGTGATGGTGCTTCCCCCGCCTTTGGATGTTCCTGTAGCCATTCCCCAGAACACCCTGAAAATCGCCCTGAAGTCGATGCCGGAATGTTCATAAAAGCGTGCATCTTCGGTGGCGATCAGTGCATTGATCACATTCGGTGAAAGTTCCTGGAAATGGGTGTTGGTGCGGTTTTCGAAATAGTATTTGCCGAGCAGTTTGCCGTCTTCGCTGAGGATCTCCGTAGCCAGGCTGCTTTTCGGGTTTTCCAGTTCGACGAAGGTGGGCATGCTGCCGAAAACACCCAGGGCAACACCCACGAAAAACAATACAATAAGGATAATGCCGGCGATGTAAGAGATCCAGAAGTACTTAATATATTTATTAGGATCCAATGGTTTTGGCTTTATCTCTTTGTTTTTTAAAATAGGAATATGATCTATACCGTTCATTGTTCGATTTCCAGTCCGACATCCCTGATCCCGCTCAGTTCGCTGGTCCGCATCGCCTGTTCAAAGCTGAATGAATAATTCCCTTTCTGCTTGAACCTGACCCCTTTCTGGAAAAGAAAGCGGTTATATTTTATGCTGCCTGAGCCTGTGCCAAGCCAGCGGCCATCGTAATCGGCAAGCTGGCACTCGACGGTGTCACGGGCAACGCGGCCATCGGGGAAACGGGTGTCAAGGAACATGAATATATTGGCAAACGGATAATTCACATCATTCCGTATATGGATATAGAGTGAAAACTGTTTTGATGTATCGGGGATGTTGACTGAAAAGCTCACTTTGTCTTTCGTTTCCCATTTTCCGTCGGGGATGCGGTGGGTTTCACGGAAAAACCGGTTCGTATTGCATGAAAGCAGGAGCAAAATGATCGAAGGGATTAACACTGAAGCCAGAATGGTACGACGCATATGAGGGGCCGGTATTATAAGTGATCGAAACGGGTCAGGTCGTCCTGTCCTCCAAGACCGTTGTCAAACTCACGCTTTTGTTCGGTAATATTAGCGAAATCTTCGAGTTTATCGGGTATGCGCCCGGCTTTATTCTCTTCAATAATATGCAATACATTGTCCAGGGGGATGGCGAGCAGGTTTTGCTGATCGCTAACGTAGGAGTACCACAATGTCCTTCCGAAGATATCTGATTTCTGGTGGATGGCGTCCCCGTTTTTGGTTTTCAGGCGGACTTCGGTATTTGGGAAATCCTTTATTGCATCCAGGTAAGTATCGTATTCGTAATTCAGGCAGCATTTTAATTTACCGCACTGGCCTGCAAGTTTCTGGGGGTTGAGCGAGAGCTGTTGCACCCTGGCGGTATTGGTTGAAACGGAGCAGAATTCGCTGAGCCAGGTGGAGCAGCAAAGTTCCCTTCCGCAGGTCCCGAGACCGCCGAGGCGGCTTGCTTCCTGCCTTGCGCCTATCTGCCGCATTTCTATCCTTACGTGGAATTCCTCGGCAAGCACTTTAATAAGTTCGCGGAAATCGACCCGGTCATCCGCAGTGTAATAAAAAATGGCCTTAGTATTATCGCCCTGGTATTCCACGTCGTTGATCTTCATCTGGAGGTTCAGTCCGTCGGCTATCTCCCTCGATCTGAACATGGTGGATGATTCGGTTTCAACCGCCGACACCCATTTTTCGATATCTGCAAGGCGGGCCCTGCGGTATACTTTGCGGATGTCAGGTGAGCTGGGGTTTATGCCTTTGAGCTTCAGCTGGAAGCGAATCAGTTCGCCCGAGATGGAAACGATGCCGATATCGTGGCCGGGGGAGGCTTCAACTGCGACTATGTCGCCTGTTTCTACTTCCATATCGGCAGGTACGTGGAAAAAATCCTTGCGGCTGTTCTTGAACCTTACCTCTACGATATCCATAGGTACCTGGCCTGGGGGAAGAGGGATGGATTTGATCCAGTCGTAAGTGTCGAACTTGCTGCAGCGGTGCTGGTATACCCCGTTGTTTTTCTGGTGAGGGGCAGGTGCTGCGCAGCATCCGCGGGTAAGGAAAGGGTTTTTGGAAGAGTCGTAGGTGGATCCGCGGATTTCCAGTTCCGGTTCGTTACCCGGCAGGGAATCTGACGGCTGCTGCCCCTCCGCATCGCGGAACACAGGACGGTATTCCTCCTGGGGCCCTGCATCTTCAGGCTGCAGTGCATCGTCGGGTTCCGGGTTCTCTTCTTCCGGGTAGATCGGGTTGAACGTTTCTTCCATTGCCTTTAATTCCACTACAAAGGTACGAAATTCGGTTTAAAAAGACGTACTATTTTGAGGGAGAGGTCGAGGAAGAGGGCAGGGGCATATGCATTACGTTCAACATGGTAAATAGCGGTGTTTATAAGGTCGTGGAACGAAGACAGGCCGGCCGAGTTGATGATGGGGGCGAACTTTTCGAGGAATGCAGCTTCTTCGGGATCGTCCCTGAACCGGCTGTCCTGTTTGTAAGCGACGGCCGGGCAAAGTTCAAGGATATGGAGGCCGTAATGCAGAAATGCTTTTTGTTTTTCCCTTCCTGATTTGGTGATCTCGGCCGAAAAGCTGATCAGTTCGGGAACCTTTGCCAGCCAGCAGTTGCGCATCCAGTCTGTAAAAGTTGGGAGAAACTGGTTTTCCCTGGCTTCCGCATCGGTTTTAACGATATGTTTATCGGGAGGGATCCTCACCATGAGGCACCTTGACCTGATGGTGCTGATGATCTGATCAGGGTCTTCGGTGATGAGCAGGAACAGGGTCTTTTCGGGAGGTTCCTCGAGTATCTTCAGGATCTTGGGGGCGGCTGCATGGTAAAGCTTCTCCACCATCCAGATGATCATGACCTTGTATTCCGATTCGTAGGATTTATAACCCAGGGTCGTGATGATCTCATTACAGTCATCAACATTGATGATTCCCTGTTTGTTTTCAATGCCTATGAAATCGTACCAGTCCTGGAGGTTGACCGGGAACGGCTTTTGCAGGAAAAACTTCCTCCAGTCCTCGGCGAAGAGCTTGCTCTGCGGCTTTTTGGTGACTTTACGGGTGGTGGCAACAGGATAAATGAAGTGAAGGTCAGGATGGATCAGCTTCTGGTACTTCACGCAGGACGGGCAGGTGCCGCAGGAGTCGGCATTGGTGACTTCTGACTGCCGACTGCCGACTGCCGACTGCCGGTTCTTACAATTGATATACTGCGCATACGCGATGGCCAGCGCTAATTTAGCTGAGCTTTCGGGGCCGTAGAACAACTGTGCATGGCTCACCCTTTGCCCGGTGACCGTGCGTATGAGTTTGTCTTTTATCTCCTGCTGGCCCGGAATTTCGCTGAAACGCATATGATCCTGGTAAAATTCTTCGGCAAAAATAAGCAAATTCGACTCGCCAAAATTCTCCTGCCACTGATATATTCCAAACCCGGGCCCGGCTCACTGCATAAAAATCTCGGGGATCATAAGGGAATGGTTCCTGTTCACTTTTTCGGGATCATTTTCGGGGATAAGGATCCAGGATTTCACAGGGATTTCCTTTTCGATTTTCTCTTTTTTGCAGATGAAACAGACCTTCGACTCGATTTCATATGCGATGAAACGAATAATCGGATGCATGGGGGATGTTTATTGCTTAATCCGCCATCGGGGGAAAAGTGATAGGAAAATTCACGAAATTTTTAACAACGAGTCAATTTGCACAAGATGCCTTGGCGGTCAGGAGCGAAGTATAATGCAAAAGCTGCCTTGGCTGTCAGGAGCGAAGCAACTCACACAAGCCGCATCAGGTGAACGAAGAGAACCGTAGCGGCGGTGTGAGGTTGCGAGCGATAAGGCGCAGCAGCGGTGTGATGATGCGAGTGGCTATTCCCATGATGCTTTTGCGCAAATGAACTCCAGGTTCATCCTTGCGATATTCGAACGGGAAATGCTTTTCGGGCATTCGGCTTCACAGGCGTAAGTATTGGTGCAGTTGCCAAAGCCGAGATCATCCATCATTTTAACCATTTTCATTACTCTTTCCTTTGCTTCCGGCCGGCCCTGGGGAAGGAGTGCAAACTGGGAGACCTTGGCCGAGACGAAGAGCATGGCTGAAGCGTTTTTGCATGCTGCCACGCAGGCGCCGCATCCAATACAGGCCGCGGCATCCATCGAGAGTTCAGCGGCAGGCTTGGGGATCAGGATATTGTTGGCTTCCATAGCTCCGCCGGTGTTCACCGAGATATAACCACCTTCCTGGATGATCCTGTCGAAAGCCGTACGGTCGACCATCAGGTCTTTGATAACCGGGAATGGCTTGGCACGCCAGGGCTCTACCGTGATGGTATCCCCGTCTTTGAACTTCCGCATATGAAGCTGGCAGGCGGTAACAGCATCATCGGGGCCATGGGGGCGGCCGTTGATATACAGGCTGCACATTCCGCATATCCCTTCACGGCAGTCGTGATCGAACACCACGGGCTCTTCATTTTTCCTGATGAGGCTTTCATTCAGGATGTCGAGCATCTCAAGGAAAGAACAATTCGGGGAAATATTATCGAGCTTATAAATCACGAATTTTCCCTTTGACTTGGCATCTTTCTGCCTCCAGATCTTAAGCGTAAGGTTCATACATTTGGTATTTTATAAACAAGCCATGGCTCGTGGCTCATGGCTCATGCCTCATGGCTATTTATAATTTCTTGCTTTCACTTCTGTTTCCTCATACACCAGTGGCTCTTTATGCAGCCTGAACTCGCCTTCCTTCACATATTCCCAGGCGGCGACATATTTATAATCCTGGTCGTCGCGCAGGCATTCGCCTTCGGGTGTCTGGTATTCCTCGCGGAAATGCCCGCCGCAGCTTTCATTGCGTTCGAGTGCGTCAAGCGCCAGCAATTCCCCTAATTCGAGGAAATCGGCAACGCGGTTGGCTTTTTCGAGTTCCACGTTTAGTTCATCGATTTTTCCGGGGATACGCACATCGCTCCAGAACTTCTTGCGCAGATCACGTATCAGGGCAATCCCTTTTGTGAGCCCTTCTTTGGTGCGTCCCATGCCAACATGCTCCCACATGATCTTCCCAAGTTCCTTGTGGAAGAAGTCAACAGTATTCATACCCTGTATCGACATCAGTTTTTCGAGCCTGTCCTGCACTTTCTTTTCAGCATCGGCAAAGGCTTTGGAATCGACGGGAATTCTCGGAATTTTAATTTCGGCGGATAAGTAGTTCTGAACCGTATACGGAAGAACGAAATAACCGTCGGCCAGGCCCTGCATGAGGGCTGATGCCCCCAGGCGGTTGGCGCCGTGATCGCTGAAGTTGGCTTCACCCGCAACAAACAACCCTGTGATGGTTGACTGCAGCTCGTAATCCACCCACAATCCGCCCATGGTATAATGTACCGCAGGGTAGATCATCATGGGATTTTCATACGGATTTTCATCCACTATCTTTTCATACATCTGGAAGAGGTTGCCGTAGCGCTCTTCTATTACATGCTTTCCCAGTCTTCCGATGGACTCCTTGAAGTCGAGGAAGACAGCCAGCCCTGTGGGACCCACCCCGAATCCTGCATCGCAGCGTTCCTTGGCTGCGCGTGAAGCAACGTCGCGGGGGACGAGGTTTCCGAATGCCGGGTACCTTCTTTCAAGGAAGTAGTCGCGGTCTTCTTCGGGAATATCGTTTGCTTTGAGCTGTCCCTGGCGGTTTTTCTCTGCATCTTCTTTTTTCTTAGGAACCCAGATACGGCCGTCGTTGCGGAGGCTTTCGCTCATCAGCGTGAGTTTCGACTGGTAATCGCCGTGAACAGGGATACAGGTCGGATGGATCTGTGTGAAACAGGGATTTGCAAAGTAAGCCCCGTGTTTCATAGCCTGCCAGATAGCGCTGGTGTTGGAACCCATGGCATTTGTGGAAAGGTAAAACACGTTTCCGTAACCGCCTGTTGCGAGTATCACGGCATGGCCGAAATATCTCTCCAGTTTGCCTGTTATCAGGTTACGGGCAATGATCCCGCGGGCTTTGCCATCGACCATCACCAGGTCCATCATTTCATGGCGGTTATACATCTTTACCATACCCAGTTTGATCTGGCGGCTTAATGCTGAATATGCACCGAGCAATAACTGCTGGCCTGTTTGTCCGCGTGCAAAAAAGGTCCTTGAGACCTGGGCCCCGCCAAAGGAACGGTTTTCAAGCGATCCGCCGTATTCACGGGCAAAGGGAACGCCCTGGGCAACACATTGGTCAATGATCGCGTTGCTGACTTCGGCAAGCCGGTGAACATTGGCTTCACGGGCGCGGTAGTCGCCGCCCTTGAGCGTGTCGTAAAACAAACGGTACACGCTGTCGCCGTCGTTCGGGTAATTCTTTGCGGCATTGATACCTCCCTGGGCTGCAATGCTGTGTGCGCGGCGGGGGCTGTCCTGGTAGCAGAAGATCTTAACATTGAAACCCAGTTCGCCGAAGGAAGCGGCTGCAGATGCTCCTGCAAGCCCCGTGCCGACGACGATGATATCGAGTTTGCGTTTGTTCGATGGATTCACGAGGTTCTGGTGGGCCTTGTAATTGCTCCACTTCTGGGCCACCGGCCCTTTCGGGATTTTTGAATTCAACTCAGCCATATAGCCTAACGGATAAGTAAAAAGTAAATGGGAATGATAATAAAGCCTAAGGGAACGACGATGGAATAAACCATGCCGAACCTCTCGATGCACTTCGAGTATTTTGTGAAATTCAGTCCGAGGGTCTGAAAAGCAGCCTGGAATGCGTGGTTCAGGTGGAAGCCGAGCACGATGATCAGCACGATGTAAAAGAGTGAATATGCCGGGATGCTGAACAGATCAATGGCTTTCTGGTAGAAATTGGGTTCCCCGTCGGCAAACCTCGGACCGCCAACCCATCCCAGCTTCATCGCCCAGAAATTCACCAGGTGGATGGCAAGGAATATGAATACGATCCCGCCGGTCCAGATCATGTACTTCGACAGGAAAGGGGTTGTGGATTTGTTGTTCACCGCATACCTTACAGGCCGCGACATCCAGTTCTGCACCTGCAAAATGATCCCGAGCAGGATGTGGAAAATGAAACCGGCGAACAACACTACCTCGAAGGTTTTCACGACGTAATTCGTGCCCATGAACCGGGCCGCGTCATTGAACCATGTGGGGTCGCTTTTCAGCAGGCAGAGGTTAATACTCAGATGCACGACCAGGAAGATCAACAGGAAGATCCCAAGCAATGCCATCCAGATCTTTTTCGTAATGGATGAGAATCGTAACAATGATGCGCTCATAACCCTGACTTAAAAATGTTTGTCAATTAGATGAAGTAAAAGGAATTTGCCGTTAATTTGTTGATAGAATTATCGCGGACCGAACAAAATTAGCAGATAATTTTTTGAAAACAGAATAAAGAACCCGATTTTTTACTAATTCAAAACCAGTCTAAATTATGTTTCCCCCAGCAGTTTATTCAGAAAGAAGAAAAAAGCTCCGTGCTGAGCTTTCAACAGGTATAGTATTGTTTTTAGGCAATACCGACATGGCTTTTAATTATCCTGCAAACACATACAGCTTCAGGCAGGACAGTAATTTTTCATATTTCTTCGGTTTGGATCATCCCGACTTGGCCGGAATGCTTGACCTGGATCACGGGAAAGACATTATTTTCGGGAATGATCTGGATATAAGCGACATCATCTGGATGGGGAAACAGCCCTCCATAGCTGAACAGGCTGCCAAAGCAGGGATTTCAGTTACTTTCCCCCTCATCGAACTGTTGGAATATATCGGGATGGCCGTAGCCAAAGGACGCAAAATTCATTTTGCACCGACCTACAGGGCCGAAACCCGGGTTCAGCTTGCCGGACTGCTTGGTGTCGATCACCAGAAAGTTCACGAACAGGTATCCCCAGAACTCATCCGCGCCATTGTAAAACTCCGCATGCTCAAGGATGAGCTTGAAGTGAAAGAGATCGAAAAGATGATCGATGTGGCGTATGTCATGCATACCACCGCTATGAAAATGGCCAAACCCGGTGTGGTTGAACAGCAGATTGCCGGAACCATAGAAGGCATCTCCCTGGCCAATGCCGGTCCGGTTTCTTTCCCGGTGATACTTACAGTCAACGGGCAAACCCTTCACAATCATTACCACGGCAACGTCCTGAGCGAAGGCCGTATGATGGTGATCGATGCCGGTTGCGAAAACGATCTGCATTATGCATCGGATATCACCCGCACCGTCCCCGTGGGAGGGAAGTTTTCACAGCGTCAGAAAGAGATTTATGAGATCGTGCTTAAGGCGAATATGGAAGCCACCAAAGCCGTAAAACCCGGAATCCCGTTTAAGGATATCCATATTCTCGCTGCCACCGAGATCGCCAAAGGGCTTACCGCCCTGGGCATTATGAAAGGCGATCCGAACGAAGCTGTTGCAAAAGGGGCCCATACCTTGTTCTTTCCCCACGGCCTGGGCCATCCCCTGGGTCTGGATGTTCATGACCTCGAAGGAATGGGTGAGAACTTCGTGGGCTATGATAATGAAGTACAGCGCTCAAAAGAATTCGGACTGGCCTATTTACGATTCGGCCGCAAGCTGCAAACGGGATTCGTCATGACCATTGAGCCGGGCATCTATTTCATACCCGAACTCATCGAGATCTGGAAGAACGAAAACAGGAATGCCGAATTCATCAACTATGACAAGGTTATGACCTATCTCGATTTCGGAGGCATCCGTATTGAAGATGATGTTCTTGTGACTGCGGATGGCGTGAGGGTGCTGGGCCGGCCGATACCGAAGACAGTGGCGGAGATAGAAGAGTTGATGGCTTGATAGCTGGATGACTGGATGACTGGATAACTGGATGACTGGATAGCTGGATGACTGGATGACTGGATAACTGGATGACTGGATAGCTGGATGACTGGAAATCCCGTTATCGGCGCGAAGCGCCTTATCAAGATATCTGATAATTATCATGGGACGAACATACCGTTACTACGACCTCATCATGGCAGCTTTCGTTACTGTGCTGCTGTGCTCCAACCTGATCGGAGCAGAGAAGGTGATCACTGTAGGCCCCATCACCTGCGGGGCGGGGATACTGTTTTTCCCTATCTCTTATTTTTTCAATGATATCCTCACCGAAGTATACGGTTACGCCCGTTCCAGGAAAGTCGTATGGGCCGGGTTTACCGCTTTGATCTTCGCTTCGGTAATGGCTTCCGTAGTTGTAAATCTTCCCCCTGCCGCCGGCTGGGTGCACCAGCATTCCTTTGAGGTGGTGTTCGGACAGACCCCCAGGGTGGTCATTGCCTCCATCACGGCCTTTTTCTGCGGAGAGCTCTCCAATTCATACGTACTTGCGAAAATGAAGGTCTGGACCAACGGGAAACACCTGTGGACACGCACCATAGGTTCAACTGTTGCCGGTGAAGCTGTGGATTCACTGATCTTCTATCCCATGGCATTCCTCGGGTTCTGGCCAACTAACCTGCTGATCACGGTCCTGCTTACAAACTATACACTGAAAGTGCTCTGGGAAGTATGTGCCACGCCGGCGACCTACCGTATTGTGGCATTCCTGAAGAAAAAAGAAAACGAAGATTATTACGACCGGGATACGAATTTCTCGCCTTTCAAGCTGGATTAATTAGCGATTTAAGGTTAGGATTCAATATCCGGATTAAGTCTGACCCCTCAGGAACTACTGCGGGGACCTCCCCCGGCGAAGATTCCGAAAAAAGAATGTAATCAGCGAGGCATTTTACACAAGCCGCATCAGGTGCGAGGAGTGAATTTCAACCGGATCGGACCAGGGATCAGGGAGGCATGAGCGACGCAGCGACCGTAGCGGCGGTGTAAAGATGCGAGCGGTGTGGGGCTCAGTAGTTCCTAAGGCGTCGGAATTAATAACTGATCACAAATGAAATCTATCTGTAAAAATTCATCTCGTCAATATACTTCCACACCTTGTCGGGCAGGAAATACCGCATGTCGCGGCCTTCTTTAATGCCTTTGCGGATAAACGAAGACGAGACTGTGATAAGCGGCGCGTCAACCCTGATCAGGGAGGGATGCTGGTCGAACTGGCTGGGGGCGGAGCCGGGACGGGGATATATATAAATCGTATACTGGGAGAGCAGGGCTTCCCAGTTTTTCCATTTATGAAAAGTGGGCAGGTTATCTGACCCCAGGATGGGGACGAACTGCTTCCCGGGGTATTTCTCGGCCAGGTATGTCAGGGTATCTATGGTATAGGACGGCCGGGGAAGTTTGAATTCGATAATGGAGGATTTGAAACGGGGATCGTCGTCAATAGCCAGGTTTACCATTGCAAGGCGGTGATTGTCGCCCAGTAGGGTTGATTTTTCTTTTAGGGGATTATGAGGCGATACCACAAACCACACCTGGTCGAGGCCGGCATATTCAACCATATAGGAAGCGATCATCAGGTGGCCGTTATGAATGGGGTTGAATGACCCGAAAAACAGCCCGGTTTTAGCTTCTTTGCTCATTGCTGGTTAAGAAATTGTATAATGGCATCAACTGAATCACTGCAGGCCTGTTCAAGGGATTCATTGATTATTGCGATATCGAAATTGTTTGCAAACCCCAGCTCGAATTCGGCCCGCTCAAGGCGTTTCCTGAGGGTTTCCTCGGTTTCGGACCCCCGTTTCCTTAACCTGCTTTCAAGGGCTTCAATGGATGGGGGCTTTATGTAAATGGCGAGGGCATTGGAGCCGAAATAGGTTTTAAGGCTGATGCCGCCTTTCACATCCACGTCGAAAATCGGGGTTTTGCAGTCCTTCCATATACGTTCAAGTTCCGACCTCAGGGTGCCATAATAGCTCCCCGGGTAAACTTCCTCCCATTCAACAAAGTCACCCTGGTTGAGCCTGGAGCGAAACTCATCCGCAGTCATGAAATAATAGTCTTTTTCGTTGATCTCATTTTCGCGTTTAGGACGGCTGCATGCGGAAACTGAGAACGACAGCTTCGGAAGAACGCTCAGCAGGTGCCTGACAATACTGGTCTTTCCGGCGCCCGAAGGGGCACAAACTATAATAGCTTTTCGCGTCATAGGATATTCATGAGCTGTTCCTTGATCTTTTCAAGTTCATCTTTCATCTGGACCACCAGTTTCTGGATATCGGCCTGGTTGGCTTTCGATCCAAGGGTGTTGATCTCCCGGCCGATCTCCTGGGTGATGAAGCCCAGCTTTTTGCCCTGGGACAAGCCTTCTTCCATGGTGTCGAGAAAGTAATCGCAATGTTTTTTAAGGCGGATCTTCTCTTCGGTAATATCGAGGCGTTCAAGGTAATAGATCATTTCCTGCTCGAAACGGTTCTGGTCGGGGGCCGAACCGTTGAAGTCGGATTTGTAGGTGGAAAAATCCCTGTGCATTTTCTCCCTGATGTCGTTCATCCTTTGTTGTTCAAAGGGCTCTACTTCAATAAGATATTGCATTATCAGCTGTATGCGTTGACTGATGTCGCCGTAAAGGATGGATCCTTCGCCTGTGCGGAATTCATCCACCAGGGAAAGGGCATGTTCAATTCCTGCCCTCACCAGCAGCCAGTCGTTTTCATTGAGTTCGTCTTTGGCCGACTGGATCACGTCGGGCATTTTGATGATCAGGGGCAGCAAACCTTCCGGACAGTCTTCCTTGAGTTCGAGCTGAAGTGATTTGAGATCGGCATAATACAGTTTTGCCAGCTCATGGTTGATCGAAATGCCGGCAGTTTCTCCCGCGAGTTCGGTGCCTATGATCAGGTCAACCTTTCCGCGTTCAAGTTTCTGGGAGATGAGGTTCCTCACTTCAGCTTCCTTTTCGCGGAACATGGCCGGGAGCCGGAGCGCCAGGTCAAGTTGTTTGCTGTTCAGGCTTTTGACTTCTATGCTCAGCCTGCGGTCGCCGTATTCGGCTATTGCCTTGCCGTAGCCTGTCATTGATTTGATCATGGTGATTGGAGTTATAGGATGTAAATATACGTGAAATTTTGGGATAGCTGGGTGGCTGGATAGCTGGATAGCTGGATAACTGGATAGCTGGATAGCTGGATAACTGGATAGCTGGATGGCTGGATGGCTGGATGACTGGATAATTGGATATTTGGATAACAGATATCTTGTATCTTTGTAAGATGCAGTACCGGCTCATCGACGATACGTTTCAACTTTATAACCTCATGCTGAATGATATTGCTGAGGCGAAGGAGTACATATTGCTGGAGACTTACAAATTCGCCAATGACCATATGGGCGAACGGTTCAGGGATGCCTTGACGAAAAAGGCAAAAGAAGGCGTTAAAATCCGCATACTTATCGATTCCTGGGGGAAAGGGCCTGTAACCGAGGATTTCTTTACCGAAATGATCCGTTATAGTGGGGAGGTGAAATTTTTTGAGAAGATCAAGATCAATTCCGACCTGTTCACCAGGGGGCATCGCCGCGACCATCGTAAAATTCTTGTGATCGACGATAAAATTTCATACCTCGGTTCGGCTAATATCACCGGTTACAATCTTAACTGGAGAGAGCTTGCCATGAGGACCGAAGGGGACCTGGCCCTGGCGATGAAGAAGGTTTTCAATGAAACTTACGAGGCTTTTAACCCTTATATCATTACAAACAAGCTTGCTTTCACCCGTACCATTCATCATGAAAATTTCGAGATCATGCGGGATGTGCCTTCCCTTCCCCTGCAGAGGATCCGCAAGAAATATTCGCGCATGATCAAACTGGCGAAGAAATCCATTGTCATCGAAACGCCGTATTTCCTCCCGGGCTATAACCTCAGGAAAGCCCTGATGGATGCAAGCAAAAGAAAAGTGGAGGTGAAGATCATCATGCCAAAGAACTCCGATGTAAGGATGATCGATATTTTACGCAACAAATACCTCGGGCTGCTCGACAGGAACCGTGTAAAGATCTTCTTTTACGGACCGTATAACCTGCATGCCAAGATGTTGATGGTCGACGATGAGGTTTTTTCAATTTCTTCGGCCAATTTCGATTACCGCAGTTTTCGTTTCCAATACGAAATCGCGTTGATAGGATATGAGCAAACCATTATCGACCAGTTAAAATCGCATGTCGAAGAGACGTTAAAATCTTCGGAGCCATTCATTTATGAAGTCTGGAAAAGAAGGTCCTGGGTGGAAAAATTCTTTGAGTGGTTACTCACCCCTTTCCGTCACCTCCTTTAAGCCATCCTTGTAATTTCCCGCTTTTACGAAACTCAATCCGGGGCCGGCTTTGATTCCGTTGATTGTTCGTTTTTTGACCCGGTATTTACCAGGGCCACCCCGCTGAAGATCAGGGAGGCTGCAAGGATTTTGGTCCAGGTGATAGACCCTGTTCCTACGGTAACCGAGGCAGCCGCGGCAATGAACGGCTGGAGGTAGGTATAATAGCTAACCACGCTTGGCATGACCCTTTCCAGGGCATAATTTACGAGGAAGTAGGCTATGAAGGTGTTCATGAGGATGACGTAGAGGACCCAGAGCCAGGTGTTCAGTGAGATCGCCGAAAAGTGGATCTGCAAGGCCGGTTTGATCGAGAACGGGATGATGAAAATAAAGCCGAACAGGGAAACCCATTTTAGTATGGTGGCGGTTTTATATTTTCCGGTCAGTGGTTTTATGAGGACCAGGTAGAGGGCATAGCAAAGCATGTTCAGGATAATCATCAGGTTGCCGAGGGCATGGTTGCCGCTGAAACTCACGCCGCTGCTGTAGAAAATGAGCAGCAGGGCACCGGAGCTCCCGAGGAGGATCCCCCCTGTTTTTCTGAAGGTGACTTTTTCGCCGATCAGAAGGCTGGAAAAAATCAGGACCAGTATGGGATTTATCACATGCAGGATGGAAGCATCTACAGGTGATGTAAACGCGAGCCCCGCGTAAAACAAGGTTTGGTTCAGCCCGAACCCTATGATCCCCAGGAAAGCCAGCATGATCAGGTCTTTGCGGGCGACTTTCTCATGGACAAACAGTTTCTGGAAAATATAGAAGCATATCATCCCGCCCAGCAAGCGAAGGAAGATCAGTTGCAGGGGGGTAAAGATCCCTGTGAGAAGGTATTTTGAGATGGTATAATTAAGCCCCCAGATGAAGGCGGTTGCCAGTAAGGCAAGGTGGGCACGCTGGTTCTGGCTGGGGGTTTTCATAGCGGCAAAAATACAACTATAAGCCGAAATGAATGTACCTGTCCTGATTGAAAGCGAACTGCTAACGGATCAATATTCTATTTCCCCCTTCCATATTATTCTTTATGAGCATCCATTAAACAGCGGATCGAGAAGCCGTTCTGCTTATTATAATAATAGCGCCCTGAACTTGCATCATTATAGTATATGTTCCTGAAAAATGCATAAGTGGTATCTACGGCTGTTGTGCTCCACCAATCGCCATCACAGCCCAACTTTCTGAAAGAACCGTTGTCGGTGTAACGGTACCCCCCGGGAAGAGCAGTAAAACCGCTTTCATTGGTCCCCCCGGTGTTGGGACTGAACCAGTGCGATGTGCCTGCCTCCTTCATCTTGCCCCCGGCTATGTTTGAATTCCCAAGGTAATTCATTAACACAGTCCATTCAGCATCACTTGGTACATGCCAGCCTGCCGGAGCAATATTCCTGCTGTCGGCTGCAGCAAACCAGTTATACATCATTCCGTACCCGGAATTACTCAAACTGTCATTGTTATACCAGCAATATGCGCCGCTCGTAAGTGCGCCCCATGCAGTTGTATCCCTTACGTTGGGAACCGGGTCTCCGTTGCTGTAATGCCTAACTTTCAGGTTTTCGGCCATCCACACCTGGTTCCCGATAGCAATCGTCTTGTAAACATTGCCGTCAATATCGGTAAGCGTTCCGGCAGACTTACGGAATATCACACTGTCGGTTTGGGTGACAGTCCTTTTACAGTATGATGATGCTGTATTGTAGACATACATGTTGTCGGTCTGAGCTTTGAGAACAGGCGACATCATCAAAACTACTGCAATTGTCGAAATTATTCTTTTCATAGTTTATTACTTCTTTTCATAAAAAATAAAAAATCAATGCGCAAAGATCTTCCCTGGTGTACCCGACGAAAAATATGTTCTGCAAGTTGCCGGATAAGTCGGCTCAATGAGGACATTAATCTGCCAACAGAAGTACCTTAAACATGAAATCCCAAAACTCAAAACCCGCAGTGGGAAGGATGTTTCAACCTGGCTTCAGCAGATAATAAAAATTACAGGTACGATAGGTTTAAAAGAAAATGGCCATCCCATGGGGACAGCCTTTCAAACCAAACTATTAACCGACCAAATTTATGTGATTGGTAACCCGCAACCCGGTTCAGGGTTGGCGAGTCACGGCTCAAGCTTAAGAGATCTTGATCTCTTTCTTGATTTCCAGCCTGGCTTCTTCGCGCTTCGGCATGGAAACTTTAAGAATACCTTCCTGGTAATCAGCTTTTATAGACTCAAGATCAATCGTCTTGGGCAGTGTGAAGGAGCGGCTGAAAGAACCATAGTAAAATTCCTTGCGGGTGTAGTTCTTGCCTTCTTCTTTCTTTTCATCTTCAATTTCTGCGGAAATTGTAAGGACGCTGTTTTCAAGATGTATCTTGAAATCGTCCTTTTTCAGTCCGGGTGCAGCGATCTCCAGCAGGAACGATTCGTTCTGCTCAACGATGTTTGCAGCCGGGTCGGTGATACGTTTTCCGAAGAAATCACCCAGCTCGTTCTCAAAAAAGTTACTCATCATATCCCCTAAGGGGTTTCTCTGATGCCATCTGATAAGTGTCATGGTGTACCTCCTTTTTTATGTTGTTTTTTATGTTTACTGATGAGGTATGTTCAATTTTTATGCCAGCGTAAAAGCAAGCAGGTGTTCTGACAAAATGACCGTTATCATTAAGGTTTAAGCGACATTTTGGCGTTCGCATTGGGGTATTAGGTGCGAGAGACCAGCGCAGCAGCGTTGCATTAATGCAAGCGGCCGGCTATCCGCAATGCAGGAAGGTATTCACCAGCTTCAGTATCTCCTTCTCATTATCCTTTATCGATTCGCGCAGGAACTCATCATTATAGCTGCGGAGCTTCTTGATGATACCGTCGATCACCAGGGGAGGGAACACCCCGTCTTTTTCGAAGATCGCCCTCTGTTTCTGTAAAATACCGGCGCTTTTCCAGCAGGAATCGGGAAGATGCTGAAGGTCTTTCACCCTTTGTTTGTTCTTCTCATCGAAAATATTGATGTCGACATAAGTCTTTTCGGCATATTCGAGCGCATCCTTCATCTTCAGGCCGTGCCTTGCAGCGACCGTGAGCCCGGCGAACAGGAGGTAGATATCCGCAGACCCGTCGGGACATCTGAATTCAACGGTTTGCCTGCTGCCGAAACCTTTTTGTGTATCAGTTTCAAACGGGTTGGCATCGGTGATCATATCGTGCTTGCTGCCCCATCCAAGGGGTACGCGTACCAGCACAGAACGGTTGCGGTCGCCCCAGCAGATATTGGTCGGAGCTTCCTGGTGGGGAACCAGCCTGAAATAGGAGGTGGGGATGGTATTCCCGAAGGCGGTGAGGGACTGCGAAAGGTCGAGGTAACCGGCAATAGCGCGGCGGGCGGTATCGCTCAGCTTTCCGTTGTCGAGCATCTGGCTTTTATCGTTCTTCATCAGGCGGGTATGCACATGCAATCCGCTCCCGGCCTTGCCCGAAGTGATCTTGGGCGCAAAAGTAACGGTGACTCCGTATTTATAGGCCAGTGACCTGATGATCCATTTTGCAATAAGGAGTTGTTCAGCGGCATCTTCCAGCTTGACGGGAATGAATTCAATTTCATTCTGTTCGAAACTCAAGCCGGTTTCGGTAAAATTCCCTACTTCGGAATGCCCGTATTTGATATAGCCCCCGCAGTTTGCGATGGCTTTCATGGCTTCCAGCCTGAGGTTTTCCCATTTGCAGAAAGGAGCCGATTCATGGTAGCCTTTCTGGTCGGCAGCTTCGAAGAGGTTGTTCTTCTCCGATATAACATAATATTCAAGCTCCCCCATGACCTCAAACGCAAGGCCCGTATCCTTTTTCAGGGCTTCGTGCGACTTGCGCAAAATATACTCGGGCGAATTGGCAAAGGGCAGTCCGTCCTTATCGTAATAAGAACACATAATATCAATGGCAGGGAACTGCGAAAACGGGTTTACGAAAGCGGTGCGGTATCGTGGGATCACATACAGGTCGGAGGAACCGGCCTGAACGTAATGCGGAAAGAGGCTGGAACCGTCGACACGCTCGCCGGCGCTGAGGATGCTGTCGAGGTGCTTGCGGCTTTTGATCATGAAGTTCAGAGTCTTCAAACGCCCGTCGCCGCCGGCATAGCGGAAATTCAGCATGCCTACGCCTTTGGCTTCGATAAACCTGATGAGGTCGCTTTTTGTAAATTCTTCGGATGGCTTGTCGAGGAAACTGATGAGTGGGTTGGGATTCAGGACTACCGCTTCGTTCATGTCAATCGGTTTTAGATAAAGAATTCAGAGACTTGCAAAAGTAAGAATTTTCCGTAAATTTGATACATCATCAAAGCATGCAAAACAAAATGTCATTTAACCTTAACGAACTCATTTTTTTCTCCTCTTTTATCGTCTTTATTTTACTGATGCTGCTGCTCGACCTCGGTGTTTTTCAGAAACATTCCCATGTGATGAAATTCAGGGAATCGGTCATCTGGACCCTCGTATGGGTAAGCATTTCATTTGCTTTTTACCTGCTCATCAGGTTTCATGGGAACTGGATACACGGGGCAGATACCTTATCGGCCATACAGGAGAGGATAACCAGATTCCACCACCCGATAAGCATAAACGGACTGGGGCTGGAGGATGCCATCTGCCGTTATAATAAAAACCTTTCACTGGAATATCTCACAGGCTACCTTATCGAATATTCCCTTTCGGTGGATAACGTTTTCGTAATTGTACTGATCTTCCTTTCCTTTAAGATCAAGCCCCTGTACTACAAGCGGGTGCTGTTCTGGGGCATCCTCGGCGCCATCGTCATGAGGTTCCTGTTTATTTTTATTTCCAGCGCCCTGATACAGAGGTTTGAGTGGTTCCTTTATATTTTCGGGGGGATGCTGGTTATAATCGGCCTGAAAATGGGTTGGGAATTCATTTCCCATAAAAAGCAGGAGGAGATAGATACCGAGCATCACCCGGTAGTCAAGTTCATGTCGAAGTATTTCAGGGTAACCAAAGAGGACCATGACCAGAAATTCTGGATCATCCGGGGCGGCAAATTCTATTTCACCCCCTTGTTTATCGTTCTTATGATCATCGAATTCTCGGATGTGCTTTTTGCCGTTGATTCAGTGCCTGCGGTATTCTCGGTAACACTCGATCCGTACATTGTATTTTTCTCAAACATTTTTGCGATCCTCGGCCTCCGTTCCCTGTTTTTCCTGGTTATGAATGTGATGAACCGGTTTTATTACCTGAAACTCGGACTGGCTGTCCTGCTTAGTTTTGTAGGGGTGAAAATGCTGCTCGCCTATTTTTACAAACTCAGCACCAATCATTCCCTCATCATCATTGCATCCATCCTTGTCCTTAGTGTTGTCGCTTCATTGATCCGTTCCTTCATCCAAAAAAGTTCAAAATGAAAGAGAAATCCGGAAGAAAAACAAGACAGTTCCTGTCACCTGGCAAAAGCTTGCGCACGAGGCTGCTGCTTTGGTTCCTGGCGGTTTCAGCCCTGCCCCTTTTCATTATCCTGATCGTAGGGCTTCCTGTAGCCAACATTGTTTCCGAGAATTCAGCCATAAAGTCGCTCGATTTCTCGTTCAGGCAGGAATTTAATCAGATCGACCGTTATTTCAGGGAAGTGGTCATACTTTCACAGCAACAGGCTGTGAAAGATCTTTCGCTTAAACTGATCAACAGCATACAGGCAAGCGGAGTGAAAAAGATAAAAGGAGCAGCAGGGTCCGCCAACATAGAAGAATATGGAAAAACCCTGGCGGGTTACGCTGACCGGTTCAGGAAAATTGCAAAGGAATCCGGCTTTTCTGATATGATGGTAGTAAAGTCCGGGGGAGAGGTCGTTTTTTCGCTAGGCGGCAACAGCTTGGCGGGCAGTAATATTTTATCCCCCCCCCTTGACAGCACTATCCTCGGGGATGTATTCCGCAAAGCCCGGGCCGGAAGGGAAACGAGGATCTCAGTGATTGGGATGCCCCTGAAAGAAAAAGAGATGTGTTATTATATCGTCAATCCCGTCACTGAAGGTGATTCAGTCCTTTGCTATTCCGCCGTCAAGGTGCAGGCCGACAGCCTGTATGGGATGCTTGGTAATTTAAATGACCTCGGATCTACGGCCGTGGCCTTCCTTGTTTCCCCTGATCTCAGGATCGTTGCCAGCAGCGACCCGGAAAAGCCTGCATACAGCCTGATGAAGAGCATTGAAAACACTGCTGAAGGAGTCCAGGCCGCAGCGATAATAAAAGCTCATCAGTCTGCCGGTCCCGATGACCGCAAAATATTGAAATTCAAGGACCGTTCAGGAAATCCCGTTTACGGGCTGATCCTGCCGGTGGAAACCTTGCTGAAATTCGGGCAAACGCTTGTTCTCGTTCAGGAAATGGGTAAGGAAGAAGCCATTGGCGGCATAGGCGGGGTGATCCTGCTTGTAACCATCCTTGTGAGCGGGTTCATGGTGCTGGTATTTTTCTTATCCATTATTATTTCAAGGAGGATCATAAAGCCCATCAACGTACTTTCAGAATGGGCCGAAAGGGTTTCGACAGGGGACCTTTCTTATGCCGACATCAGGCATTCGGAGGATGAGATCGGCAAGCTGGCCGGCAGCTTCAGGTCGGTTGTGGATTCGTTCATGGAAATCTCGGATGTGTCGGTGTCAATGGCTGTCGGGGACTTTGAAAAACAGGTGACTGTAAGGGGACCAAAGGATGTCCTTGGCAAATCGGTGAACGACATGCTCGCCAGTTTCAAAAATGTGATCAGCCAGGCCACCCTGATCTCAAACGGGGATTATTCTGACGAAATGCAGCCGAGGGGTGAAAAAGACAGCCTTGGCAAGGCCCTTCAGCAGATGACCAGGACCCTGCGGGAAAATTCAGTTGAGATGGGGCAGCAGGACTGGCTGAAATCGGGGATGGCCGAACTGAGCATGAAACTCAGCGGCGACAAGTCCATCCATGATGTCACACACGAACTGATCAAGTTCCTCGTGGGATACCTTGAAGGACAGCTTGGTTTGTTCTACCTGGCGGATGAGCAGGATGATCTGATCCTTACTGCCACCTATGCATTCCATGACCGCAAAGGCAATTTCAGCAGGCTGAAGCCGGGTGAAGGGCTGGTCGGACAGGCGGCCCTGGAAAAAGAAATTATCCTGTTCAGGGATGTGCAGGAAAACGCAGCCAGCCTGAATTATGGAGTGGATGAAAAAATACCCGCCCACTTCATCATTGCCCCGCTGGTGTTCGAAAACAAAATAATAGGGGTGGTGCAGGTTGGCAAACTGGAAGCCTTCACTTCACTCCAGAAAAAATTCGTGGAACAGATCCTTGAACCGGTTTCTATTTCCCTGAATACTTCCACCGCCAGGGTCAAGGTCAAACAACTCCTCGACCAGACCCAGCAGCAGACCGAACGTTTGCAGGTACAGCAGGAAGAACTACGGCAGACCAATGAAGAGCTCGAAGAACAGACCAAAGCGCTCAGGAGTTCCGAAGAAGCCCTGCAGGCCCAGCAGGAGGAATTGAGGGTGATCAACGAAGAGCTCCAGGAACGCACCAAAACGCTGGAGCAGCAAAGAGATGACATCCGCATTAAAAATACTGAACTTACCAAAGCAAGGAACGAGATCGAGGAAAAGGCCAAAGATCTTGAATTTGCCAGCAAATACAAATCGGAGTTCCTGGCGAATATGTCGCATGAACTGCGGACCCCCCTGAACAGCATCATTGTGCTTTCGCAGCTGCTTTCTGAAAATAAGCGGCAGAACCTTACCGATAAGCAGATTGAATATGCCAGCACCATCAACAGCTCGGGCAGCGACCTGCTTGATCTTATCAACGAGATCCTCGACCTCAGCAAGATTGAAGCAGGCCGTATTGAGCTCCATCCCGAGACCATCGACCTGAAAGAGATCCTGAACCAGATGGATATGTTTTTCAAACCTATGGTGGAAAAGAAAGGCTTGGGCTTCAACCTGAATATTGACGGGAAAGTGCCTTCGAATATTTTCGTGGATAACCAGAGGCTGCAGCAGATATTGAAGAACCTGCTTTCCAATGCGCTGAAATTTACCGAGAAAGGGACCATAGCCCTGGAAGTAAGGAGGCCGGCCGACATGTTTGAACTCAGCGGTACATCACTTAAATTGGAATCTTCATTGATGTTCACTGTAACCGACACAGGGATCGGGATACCGAAGGACAAGCTGAATATTATTTTTGAAGCCTTCCAGCAGGCCGACGGAACCACCAGCAGGCGGTTCGGCGGCACAGGCCTCGGGCTTACCATCTCACGTTCCTTTGCCCAGGTTATGGGAGGCGACATCCGCCTTAAAAGCGAAGAAGGAAAAGGCTCGGTATTCATCCTCATCCTTCCTGAGAAATATGAAGAAAACCGCAGCAAAGTAGCTGTTCAGGAACCTGTACAGCCGCCCGCAGCCAGGGTCCCGGCTGAACCGAAACATCGCCAGCCGAGGGCGTTGGCCAATGAAAACCCCCAGCACGACCACAGGGACAACCTGCAAAAAGGGGATAAGGTATTGCTGATCATCGAAGACGACCCGGCTTTTTCACAGATCCTTTTCGACCTTGCGGAAGAGAAAGGCTATAAATGCCTTGTCGCCCGCGACGGGGAGAGCGGATTGTACCTTGCCGACCTGCATGTGCCCAGCGCTATTGTGCTGGATATAGGGCTTCCGGGAATTGACGGGTGGGAAGTCATGGAAAGGCTCCACCAGGATGCAAAAACAAGGCATATCCCGGTCCACTTTATCTCGGCTATGGATAAATCGAGGGAAGCCCTTCAGATGGGGGCGATTGGTTATCTTACGAAACCCGTCAGCATAGATAAGCTGAGGGAAGCCTTCGGGCGTATTGAGGATGTCATCTCAAAACCCATGAAGAAGTTGCTCGTGGTCGACGATGACCTTATCATTCAAAAGAGCATTATCAGCCTGATCGGGAATGGGGATGTGACAACAACGGCGGTGGATACCGGGAAGGAGGCATTTTCTTTGCTTGAAAAGGAAAATTTCGATTGCCTTATACTTGACCTGGGGCTGAAGGATATGAGCGGATATGACCTGATCGAAAAAATTCGTTCCAACTCCAGGCTTGCCCATCTTCCCATCATTATTTATACAGGCACTGAGTTAAGCAAGGAAGAGGAAGAGAGGCTGCAAAAATATGCCGACAGCATCATCATCAAAGGCGTACGTTCACCCGAACGCCTGCTGGCCGAGACATCGCTTTTCCTTCACAGGATAGAAGCCAACCTGCCCCAGGAAAAGCAGGAGATGATCAGGATGCTCTACAGCCAGGAGGATGTGTTTCATGACCGTACCATACTGCTTGTCGACGACGATTCCAGGAATGTTTTTGCCATTACTGCCGTTCTTGAGGAAAGGGGGCTGAATGTTATCCCGGCCGGGAATGGCCGTGAAGGGATCGAAAAACTCATGGCCAATCCCGGGGTAAACCTGGTGCTGATGGATATCATGATGCCTGAGATGGACGGCTACGAAGCAATCGGGCTGATACGGAAGATGAAGAAATATGAAGACCTCCCAATCATAGCGCTTACGGCTAAGGCAATGAAGGAAGACAGGGACCATTGTATTGAAGCCGGGGCGAATGATTACCTCGCAAAACCGGTCGACAGCCAAAAGCTGCTATCTTTGTTAAGAGTTTGGCTGTATAAGTAAGCTATGAAGAAGTCGCAGGAAGAACAGCTTGAAAACCAGGATATCGAGATCAGGTTACTGATCCAGGCGATCTATGATAAGTACGGCTATGACTTCCGCAACTATTCCCAGGCCCATATCAAACGCAGGATGCTCAACCGTTTCCATCTTTCAGGCATGAGCTCCATCTCCCAGATGATCCATGAGTCGCTGGTGAATCATAAATTCGTTGACCAACTGCTGATGGACCTTTCCATCAACGTGACGGAAATGTTCAGGGATCCCTCGTTTTACAAGGCAGTGCGTGAGCATGTCGTCCCTGTTCTGAAGACCTATCCTTTCATCAAGATCTGGCATGCAGGCTGTTCCAGCGGCGAGGAGGTGTATTCCATGGCCATTCTCCTGAAGGAAGAGGGCCTTTATAACAGGACCCAGATCTATGCGACCGATTTCAACCCGGTCATCATCAAACAGGCGAAAGAAGGGATCTATCCTATAAACAGGATGAAGGACTTCACCCTGAACTACCAGAGGGCCGGAGGCAAGGCTTCGTTTTCTGATTACTATACCGCGAATTACGAATCGGCCAAACTGCTGGATTCCTTCAAGAAAAACATAGTGTTTGCCACCCATAACCTGGTTACCGATTCGGTGTTTGCCGAGGTCCATATGGTGGTTTGCCGCAACGTGCTCATTTATTTTGACCGACAGCTGCAGGATAAGGTGATCGGGCTCTTTGCCGATTCCCTTACCGGGGGAGGGGTGTTATGCCTCGGATCGAAAGAAAACCTGCAGTTCTCGGGATATTTCGATAACTTTGATGGTCTGGTGACCGGTGAGAGGATTTACATTAAAAAGTACAAGGTATGACGCCTGCCAGGAAATATAATGCAGTTGTTGTGGGGTCTTCGGCAGGTGGTTTGAATGCCCTGAAAACCTTGTTGCGGAACCTGAACAGGGATTTTAAATTTCCTGTGATCATTGTGCAGCATATAAGCCCTGATTCGGAAAATTACCTCATCCATATCCTCAACGACCTGAAGCGCCTGAAGGTGAAGGAAGCAGATGAAAAGGAACAGCCCCAGCCGGGCTACGCCTACGTGGCTCCGCCGAATTACCATCTCCTGGTTGAGCCCGACCAGACTTTCACCCTCACGGTCGACGAAAGGGTGAATTATGCAAGGCCGTCGATAGATGTGTTATTTGAAACGGCAGCTGAAGCCTACAGGGAACACCTTATCGGGATTATCCTGACCGGGGCAAATAATGACGGCAGCCACGGGTTGAAACGGATCAAGGAGATGGGCGGACTGGCTATCGTACAGGACCCCGATACGGCCGAAGTTGACTCTATGCCCAAAGCTGCGATCCAGGCCTGCACCGTGGATTATATTCTGCCGCTTGAGGAAATTTCTGCGCTTCTGAATAGTTTATAATTGGAATGCCTTAATTATTGTGTTTATGAGCCTCAAACCTAGAATACTGATCGTGGATGACAATGTAAGCAACATCATTGTCATTGAAGAATTGCTTTCCGATCTGGATGTTGAACTTGTAAGGGCTAAATCGGGCCTGGAGGCTATCGAAAAAACAAAACAGCTGGAATTCGCCCTCATCCTGATGGATGTGCAGATGCCGGGAATGGACGGTTTTGAAACCGTAGAGATCATCCGCCAGGATAAAAAAAATATTCTGCTCCCGATAATTTATATCACGGCAATCTATAATGAAAATTATTACAGGACCAAGGGCATTAAGACAGGCGCTGTGGATTTTATTGCCAAACCCATAATCCCCGACCTCTTTATAGGGAAGGTCACTTTGTTTGTCAATCTCTACAAACAACGTATAGTCCTTGAACAGGAAGTGATTAAACGAAAAGAAGCTGAAGAGGAAATGAAAGTAGCCCGCGACCAGGCAAGGGAAGCCGCTCACGCAAAGCAGCTGTTCCTTTCGACCATGAGCCACGAAATACGCACCCCTCTGAATGCCATCGTTAATACGGCAAAACTTCTGAAAGAGGAGAATCCCAGGGAGGACCAGCAGGAAGATATCGAGATCCTTGTGTTCTCGGCCGAAAACCTGCTTCACCTGATCAACGATATCCTCGACTTTTCGAAAATCGATGCCGGCAAGATAGAGTTTGAAGCGATTGAATTCGAGATGAGAAAACTCATGAACGGCATCCACCAGAGTTTTGACTACCAGGCCACCCAGAAAGAAATCACACTCGAATTTATACTTTCGCAGGATGTCCCGGATGTGATCATTGGCGATTCAGCGAGGTTATCGCAGATACTGATCAACCTGGTTGGCAATGCCATTAAATTTACAGATAAGGGAAAAGTCATCGTGGAAGCCTCTTTGCTTGGAATCAGAGATAATACCGTTGATCTTGTGATCAGGGTATCCGATACAGGAATTGGCATCCCCGCCGATAAGCTGCAATTCGTGTTCGAAAGCTTTACCCAGGCCTCTTCATCCACTACCCGCAAATACGGCGGCACAGGGCTTGGGCTTGCGATAACCAAGAAGCTTGTTGAAATGCAGGGAGGAAAAATCGAAGTGAAAAGCAATTTAGGCCTGGGGAGCATATTCTCTGTGACTATGCCATTCATCCGCAGCGAGAAGACCCATCTCGACGAGGATATGCTGATGAAGGCAAGCTTCCAGAGCCTGGCAGGGTTAAGGGTTATGGTTGTTGAAGACAACCTGGTGAACCAGAAGATCGTCTCAAAGTTTTTAATGAAGTGGGATGTGAATGTGGATGTGGCAGAGAATGGGAAGATAGCGGTTGAAAAGGCAAGGCGTAACACGTATGACCTGATTTTAATGGACCTTCACATGCCCGAAATGAACGGGTATGATGCCACTTTCGAGATCCGGAAAATGGAAAATAATCCGAACAAAGACCTGCCGATTATCGCGCTGACAGCTTCAGCGTTTATTGAAGACCGCGAAAAGATCTATACTTACGGGATGAGCGGGTATATCATCAAGCCGTTCAATCCTTCGGAGCTGTACTGGAAGATAGCGCCTTTCATAAGGAAGTGAAATGTTGTCACATCCTGTTTTTCTCCAACAGCATCGCCGCCGCTGTATACGGACTGATATTACCCGCTATGACTTCTTTTTCATAATACGCCAGGGCCTGGGCGATATCCTTGCGGCCGTAAAAATCGCGTTTTATAGCCTGGTCTATGGTTTCGGTAAGCACCTGCCTGAACTGTTCTTTACGTTGAAACTCGAAAAATCCGCTGGCTTTCGTGGTTTCCCTGTAGTTTTCTATGTAAGTCCACACAGTTTCAATACCCATCCTGGCCCGGGCGGAACAAAGGTCAACCACCGGGTTCCAGCCGCTTTCGGCAGGGGGGTATAAGTGCAGGGCGTTTTTGTATTCCACCCTCGCGGCTTTTGCTTTATTGACATTATCGCCGTCGGCTTTGTTTATGAAGATCGCATCGGCCATTTCCATGATCCCGCGCTTGATACCCTGGAGTTCATCACCTGCTCCCGCAAGCATGAGTAAAAGGAAAAAATCAACCATTGACCTGACCGTCGTTTCAGACTGGCCCACGCCAACTGTTTCAACCAGGATCACGTCGAACCCAGCCGCCTCGCAGAGGATGATGGTTTCCCTGGTTTTACGGGCGACGCCGCCCAGGGAACCGGCCGAAGGGGAAGGCCTGATATATGCTTTCGGGTTGACCGCCAGCTCTTCCATCCTTGTCTTATCTCCAAGGATGCTGCCTTTGGAACGGGTGCTGCTTGGGTCGATGGCAAGAACCGCGATCTGGTGATCATGGGAGGTGAGAAACATGCCAAGCGCTTCGATGAAGGTGCTTTTACCAACTCCCGGAACCCCTGTGATGCCGATGCGAATTGATTTCCCCGACCAGGGGAGGCAGGCATTGATGATATCCTGGGCTTTTTGCTGATGGGAATGAAGCGAACTCTCAACCATGGTGATCGCTTTGCTGAGGATAGTTCGGTTGCCATACCTGATGCCATGAACAAATTCTTCGGTGCTCAGAGACTGGGGACGTTTTGCTTTAAGTTTCCTGAGCGCATCAGCATTGACAGGGTCAGGTTGTTCAATCCCATCCATCACATTCAGGGCCGATTTAAATTCCTTTTTTGGGTTCATCTTCCTGCCGTCATTAAGCCGTCTTTCCTTCGGTCATCCTTCGCTTATCCTTCGGTCGTCTTGTCCTGAAATAGCTATGCATGCGAAGGTGCCTGATATCGGGTTTCAGACAGACCAAAAGTACGAAAAACCCCCAATTGGAAATATTTCGCAATATCCTTTTATCATTCCCTGGAAAATTTCTATCTTTGCACCCCCAAACCTCTCCGTAGCTCAGTTGGTAGAGCAATTGACTCTTAATCAATGGGTCCCAGGTTCGAATCCTGGCGGGGAGACTCCATTCAAGACATAACCCACTGTAAATCATTCTGATAACAGTGGGTTTGTTGTAAATTGTCTCGGAATTGTCTCTGAAAACGGTCAAAAATACTCCATTTCATTCAGTTGAATGAGGATTGGAGATAATGGTGAATCGGTTGGATTCGGTTGAAAATATCTATCTCACAGGGTAAAAATTCTTAATCTGAAAATCAGACAATAATCCTTGAATCCCCAAAATAGTTCCTCTATTCGTTTCTCGTTTTGTTCTTTGTTATTATAGTTACATTATATATAAAAAAATGTAGATATGAAAAATCTTAATCCATCAAATTCACACATCAAGGTTTTGCCTTCTCCAATGATAAAAGGTAGTTTTGAGACCATAAAAGGTGATTGTTCTGCTGAGGTAGAAAAGTATTTATTATCTAATGGTCGCTTCCTTATCGGTCATATTTCTGAAGAGTGGTTTCGACCACGAGTAAAGGGTTATGAGAAGCACAGAGGTTTGAAGGTAAGAATTATCAGAATCCTTTATCGGTGTCATTCAAAATCAGAAGCCCATCAAATGGAAGGGTATTTAATTAACAGGTTCAGGCCCTTTCCTAATAACAGAAATATCCGAAGCGAGAGAAATTTCAAAGGGAAAGATAGGATAGAACCTTACTTAGTCTATCTGGCTCACGAGTAGATGTATAGGAAAATCAAAAAAGACATATCCCACTGTAAAACATTTTGATAACAGTGGGTTTTTGTTTTTATCCTCGGAAGTGTCTCTTAAAACAGTCAAAAGTATCCAGATTCATTCGGTAGAATGAGGACTTGGAGAGGGGTTGAATCGGTTGGGTTCAGATTATAATACCTACCTTAAAGACATACAATTCCTATGTTGATTACTTGAAGATATAGCTGTTGTCAATAGAAGGAATCAACGTTTTGAACCGGAGGTGGATATAGTTTGCGAAAATTTGTCCGGTGACCCCTTAGTAACTTTCCTCTGAAATTACATTTGGAAAAATCATCTAAATAGATGAAATCCAAATATATTAAAAGAGATGATTATAAATATTAATTTACCTATGTGTTTTTAATGCATAGATTATTTTAGTAATAAGAATGGGGCATATCAACTAATACTGTTAATAATTTAACAAAAAACAGGCCTAACAAAAACAGAATAATAAATTATTTTATAGCTAGATCAAGTAGTTAAAAAAAATCATGCCATAACAGATTGACTTTTATTAAAATTTATCAATATATTTGAAGATTTGAAGACTCCGAAGAAATTTATAAATCGTTTAGTAATGCTCTGATATTGAAAAAACTAATAACTCCCAATTCCTGAAAATAGAAATAATTTTTCAATGAATCACTATTTTAAAAGTACTTGTTTAATCTTTTTTATTCTGATTTCCACCTTTGTTTATGGACAAAAATATAATTCTATCACTGAGATACCTTTACAGAAAAAGGGGAAGTTAGTTTTACAAGACGGCACAACAATTAAATTCCGTAGTTTGAGAGTTGATAATGATTCAGTAAGATTTGAAAACAAAAGTGGACAGCAAATTAATATTAGTAATCATTCTGTCTATAGAATAATAAAAACCGGCAATTATGCAGGTATTTTAGCAATTAGCTTTGGTGTTGGCGGATTAATCGGATCATTATTAGGCACTATTAATTGGAAAGAACCACCCTTAAATGATATGAGAACAACGTGGGTAATTTGCTGGACAAGCGGATTAACTTTAATAGGGGCATCTATAGGCCTTGCGATTAAGAAAGAATCCACTATTTATAGGAGTCCATTACAATTTACAGTTTTCCCAAAGTTAAATACTGATTTAAATGGATTTCATCAACCAGAATTAGCAATAGTAATTACAATTTAGTAAAAATAGCATGAAAACAAAATTAGTATTAATTGTAGCGGGAATACTTTTATGTTCAAATTATTTATTGGCTCAAAATAGTAATAAGAATGAAAAAACATTAAAAAACGTAACTATTGATAATAATAAGATATTAGTTTATATATATAGAATTTCTAACCTTAGTGCTAATGAGGTTTTACCAGTCGATTGTGATGATACAATTATAGGAAATTTTGCTCCAAAAAATTATTATATCTGTATTTTAAATCCGGGGAAGCATGTTTTTTCAAGTGGTTGTGAAAATGTTGATGAATTGTTTCTTAAGGGTGAGCCCAATCAAACATATTATATTGAGATTAAACCAAAGTTTGGTATAAATCATGCACGTTGTAAATTATTATTGATTGATAATGTAAGAGGACAAAAAGACCTTTCAAAATGTGAATTCCATGGCATGAATAAGCAAGCTAGGATATTTTTTAATAATTAGTTAGACTTTCTGACAATTTGAAGTTTATAAAGATTGGCTATAATCATAAAACAAATGAATACTTATATCAATTACCATGAAAAAAATTGAATTGTTATTAATTATTGTTGTAATGCAGTTTATTGCAATCAACGCAAATTCACAAAAGCAATCAGGAATCCTGATTATTAAAGTATTAAATTACAAATCTGATGTTAAACTCAAAGATGAAGTTGAATGGAAATTAAAGCGATCAGGAATTTCTTGGTATGTTAAGGACAGTTCATTAATTATTACTCAGATTAACCCACAATATATAGCCATTGATAGTGTCAAACATACTCAGTGTGGATCCGAGATTAAAATTGAAAGGCCTGTAGGTACTTATGCAATATCCTGCATAGGTTATATACTTTCTAAAAGTAGCAAAAATGTTCAAAAAGTTTTATCAACAAGTGCTTTTTTTAACATGAATGTTTTAAAATTCAATATCCTTCCAAACAAAATAACAGAAATCACTTTTCTGCCAATTATTCAAAAGCATAAGACGTTTCTGGTTGACAGTTTCAGTCCTGATATCCATGTTAAAATAGTTGAAGATGGGAAAGTTGTAATGGAAGATTATCAAATTAATACAAGGACTGAAGCATCTATAGCTTGGGATGATTATAAGGGACCGTTAAAGTTTAAAGAGTAATCGACTGAGAAAATATTTTTCGAAATATAATTTTGATATTTATTATTATTTTTTATTATGTTTAATATTTTTAAATTTAGAATATTTTCCTACTTAAATGTTAAATACACAATTGCAGTTATTATTTGTATTTTATTAATTTTTAATATTATTCTCCTAATAAATCGTTATTCTTCTAATCCTACAATATCTTTTGAACCTTTAAGAGCCGGAGAAAATTTAAATTACCCATTTAAAAAATCAAAAAAATATCTTCTTTTAATTTTTGTAAAACCCAAATGTGGCTCATGTATTCAATATTCTGATAGTATTGAAAATCTTTATAAGAATTATAAACAGTCTATCGATTTTATAGGTCTTTGTATGCCTAAGTTTTGGAACACTGAAATTCTCAACTCTTATGGCTTTCCGTTTATGGAAGCAGACCTTCCTTTATGTAAATTACTTCACTTGATTAGTACACCTCAATTAATTTTGTTGAGAGATGATAAAGTACTATATGCAACTGACAATAGAAATGATATTCAAAAAGAGTATTCTAAAATTAAAAACTATTTGGAAAAAGAACTTACTAAGTAAAGTTTTTATTATTTTAAATATTTTGACAGGTAGTTTTTTTCTTTTTTCGATGATGTTGAAATTACTCTCCCTTAGGAGTTGGGTTTCTTTTAATATTGAAATTTTAGGAAGTAATCTTGGATATATAAACGCTTTCCTCATATTATTGATCGAGTCCTTTATCGCGATTTCTTTTATTCGGGTTTCATCATACAAATCACTTTATCTATTAGCGTTATTATTCGTTTCTATACTCACAATTATTGTAATCTCCTTTAAATCATTGTTTCAGAGTTGCATGTGCTTTGGAACATTTATTCAAATTAAACCTGATATTACGTTTTTGATCAAAAACATAGTTATTTTAATTGATATCGTTTGTATTTATCTTATTAATTTCAAATTGAATAAAAAAAGTTACTATGAAAAACATGAAAACTAAACTGTCAATTGTCACAATTGTATTTTTAATTGTAATCTCTATTTTTAATGTTATCTCTTGTACAAAGGATAAATCTTGTAATGGAGAAGAATGCTGTACATGCAGTAAAGACTCCGATTGTAAGGCCGGTCTTTCCTGTTTATTTTTTTCCAGTAGTACTGTAGCGTTCAATGCTTGCGGAACAAGTAGTACTAAATGCTCATCAATTGGGAAATAAACTACATCCACAAGAGGTGTTTAAAAACCGCTATAAAAGTAGACACCTTTTTAAAAAGGGTTTAAAACATTTTTCTTTCTTTTATTTTATTATGTCAAAAACATACATAGAAACAATCGATTATTGTCCCCATTAATTATCTAAATTATCGATAAATTGTTGCCGATATCTCATAATTATCAAGTTCTCGTAAAGCTTGTTCATATGGTTTCGATTTAAGAGCAGGGACTTTCCAATCTAAAGTATATGTTTTCCATTGATGAGTATAAGTATCATACTGCCCAGTAAATTGGTGATGAACAATTTCACCAACTTCAACTGAAATAAAATATTTTTTTCCTGCATCAACTTTCGTTAATATTATTTCCTTAGTTATATCATCAGAACTCTTGGCAGAAATTGAATAACTTCCGGGTTGTACGTAAAATGCAATGCATTCCTTAACTCGAACTTTTTGTTTATTTTCCATAGAATCAATCCATATTTTATACGCTGATGCTAATGAATAAACATATACCACTGCGCGGCCCTTTGGGATGGTGTCATTTTTATTAAAAGCTTGATGATGTTTTTTTGCTGGATAGGCGGTTTTTTCAAAGCCAATCAATGATAGGGATAGTAGTAATACCCATAATAATGTTTTTTTATCCATTTTGCGAAGGTATTAAGTTTAAAATTGTAAAAGACACTGATATTTTCGAATAATCTATTATACAAATATAATTCTTTAACATAAAATGTCAAGGTTAAATTTAAAGAAAAGTTAAAACATAGCACTAGCGTTGCGTTGTTTTTAATAAAAGTTCTTTGAAAGTCTTGATATATCTTCGTTTGAAGAGTTTTTTGGTCGGCGACGATTAGAAATTGGTTTTACCTTTCTTTGTTCCAAAATACAAGGATGAACAAGGGAAAGATGGTGTTTGCTCAATTGATTGAATTCGCTTCAGATGATCTGTTCAAAGTATGCGTCAAACGGTACAATGGGAACTATAAAGCCAAGGACTTTACCTGTTGGAAACAGTTTCTCTGCATGGCATTCGGGCAACTTACTCATCGGGAAAGTTTAAGTGATACAGCACTTTGCCTAAGCCTGCACCAGGATAAGTTGTATCGGCTCGGGATAGGTAAAGCATTCGATAAATCAACCATCTCAAGAGCCAACGAGAGCAGAGACTGGAGAATTTTCCGTGATTTTGGCCTCAAACTTATTGAACAGGCAAAAATCATTTATGCTAATGAGAACCAACTGGATTCGAAGCTTAAAGGAAGAATCTTTGCTCTGGATGCAACAGTAGTGGATCTGTGTTTAGATGTATTCTGGTGGGCCAAGTTTCGATCAACAAAGGGAGCAGTAAAACTTCATACACTACTTGATCTTAAAACGGCTATACCAGAATATATCTTTATCACCGAGGGTTCTGTGCACGAGGTTAAAACATTGGATTACTTTTCACTGCCTGCAGGAAGTTACCTGGTTATGGATAAAGCGTACATCGATTTTGCACGACTGTGGCGGCTTGCACGTGAGCGGACAAACTTTGTAATCAGAGCAAAAGAGAACATGAAATACAGAGTCCTAGACCGTGGAATACCAGACAAAGCGAAAGGGGTTCTTTGCGACCAAACCATTGAATTTACTGGCCCAGCAACGATAAAAAGATATCCCGGTAACCTAAGGCGAATTCGATATTTTGATGCAGAAAGTGCTAATACATTTGTCTTTCTCACAAATAATTTCAAATTATCAGCCTTAACAATCGCAGCTTTATACAGGAATCGTTGGGGAATCGAAACATTTTTCAAATGGATAAAGCAACATCTGAAAATACTAACATTTTGGGGGCATAGCGAAAATGCAGTAAAGACGCAGATTTGGATAGCTATTTCAACTTATGTGCTTGTACTCCTCGCAAAGAAAAAGCTCAACTTGCAACATTCACTTTACGAAATCCTGCAAATGGTAAGCCTTTCTGCATTTGATCGTACACCAATAAAGAAGCTCTTTTTAACCGAAAATTATCAAGATGTCAAAGAACAAAATTGTAATCAGTTGATATTGTTATAACTAAGACGCAACGCTAGTGAAAACATAGAAATAATTTTAATGACATCAATTTCATAATGTTGCATAGATAATTATATTTCTTTTCAGACCAATTTCTTAATAAGTTTTTAACTTGTCAAGTAGTCCATCTTTTTCAAGCTTTATATATATATCTTCCATTCCCTTAAATTATTTTAAACTTCTCCTCTTTTCCCGGATACAATAATGAAAACATTATTATGAGAAGTTTATCCGAATTGTTTGAATACCTTTCAAACTCCACAAAAGAAACGATTTTAACCGAACTTACCGACCATTGTGATCGTCTGGTTCAGAAGAACGGTAAGAAGGCCATTACCCCGTTTAAATTTGAGGTAGAAAACATGAACACTCTATTCCGATTATCGGAATGGTATCTGTCGATTGAATTACCCAAAATGATTGAGGAAAAGTACCCCAACAAAGGGGGTGATGAAGTAATGACGGTTGAAGAGGTGGCCAACTATACAAAATTGACACCTGCTATGATTTATAAACTTATTAAACAGGGGAAGTTGAAGAAAATTGGGATTTCGGGTGTAGATAAGCCGGGTGCAAGAGAATCAAAGAGGGTTTGGAAATCTGAAGTTGATAGGTATCTGGGGAAGTGAAGTCACCGAGGTCGGTGGAAGTGACAGCTAGACTAAATTTGTGAAAAAGTGAGATGGTTGAGCTTACTGGTAAGTTAAAATATTACGCTGTACAAACTGCACCATGGTTTCAACCAAAAGAAAGAAATATGTTTCGCAATATTTTTGTTATCTTGCCAACATAAATTACGACTATTTAGGTGACTGCAGGTTACCATGTGGTATATTTAAATGGTATTTAGTGATTCCTTTGCGGTAATTGGGTTTTAATAGCTTTAACTAAAGATTAATCATATGACAACAGACGAGATAATTTTCAGGATTAAAACCTGTATAAAGGAATCTCACATCTTTTCGGAAAATTTGGGCAATTCGACTTCAATACATCGAGACCATTTACTAAAAAGTTTGACTGATATTCCTACAAATGATATTCAACGGGGGCTTTTAGAGTTGAAAGATTTGGAACTGATTCAATTTGCAGCCGACACCGATATTATTTTATTAACCGATAAATATAAACCATAAATATCGTGGACGGCGAAGAGATTATATACAGTAATACCAATAATTTTAAAGCATCTATCCCCAATGCCATATCCAATATTGAAATTTGAGTTTAATAAAGATACCTACCATGATAATAGTTGGTTTCATAAATTCTTCTATGAAGATTATTATGGAAACACCTTAAGTAAGGAGAAATATAAATATGCTAAATCATTCTTTGATGGTTATGCATTTGTATATAAGTATGATAAAAAATGGGATATTATAAATCCAATTGGAGAGTCTGTATTGAAAACATTTCGTTTTTCAAAAATTATTAATACCGCTTTTAATTGTATTTCACCTAATAATGAATTTTTTCTTAAAAATTACATAATAAGGCATAATTTGATAGTAAGTGTAGATTGTGGACAATTAAAAAAGGAATTTGACTCTTTAAATATTAAGGTTAAAGGCTATCCAGATGATTTGAACAGAAAAGGTTGTTTACTAATTAACAGGTATGATGGGGGTATGTTAATTTCCTTAATTGAAGATTTCTCCTTGCCCGGAAATGGATTAATCGCTGTTAAACATTTTGATAAAGAATGGGGTTTTATTTCGGTAGAATCGTTTAATCGTCATTTATTGGGAAAATTTAAATTTGATGAAACTTTTGAATTTGCATGTGGCTTCAATGATGGATTGGCAAAAGTAAAAAAGGATGGATATTTTGGATTTATTGATACTACTGGAAAACTTATTGTTCCAGCGATTTATGATGATGCTCGTTCTTTTTCAGAGGGCTATGCAGCTGTGGCAATTGCAAAATGTAGAAAACTTAAAGATTGGAACACAGGTACATATATTTCTGATTTTGCATGGAATTTTATTGATAAGAATAATGAGAAATTATTAAATAAGCCAAAAGACAATCTATCAAGGATAAATGAAAATAAAAATTATTATTTTGAGGATAATTCATCAATGTATTCCTCTGCTTATGAAAATTTAAATCCAAATTATTTCAAAGAACATTCATTGGAAGGAATAGTCTGTTCAAATAATTTTATTGGAAGACCCTTTGCTGATTTCTGGTATGGCTCGACTATTTTTGGCCAATTTTCACCACGCTATATTGTTGATTTTTTAACTGCCCAAATTTCAGATGAATTAGGTTTTAAAAAATGGTTTGTTGATTTAAGTCAGAAGTCAACAAGTGCATATCTGTATTTAAATAGTCGTAAAGAAGTCGAAGCAGAAACATTGTATATAGACTTTGATACAACTCAAATGGAAATTGATTATATCAAAGGGTTTAATAGCTTAGAAACTAAATATGGTTTTGATTACACATCAGGTAATTGGAAAACTAAGAAGAAAGACAATGAGTATAGTTCCAGAGCTAACGAAGTTGACAATATAGATTGGTCGAATTATGATGATAATTTAGACATGGACCAACAGAGTATTGATTTTTGGAATCAATTTTAATAACCACAATAGAGAACTAACAAGCAGCAAGTGGCGGCGTATCGCGGATTTCAAGGGTTTTCGATTTGAGGTTCAAACTATATTCAAATTCCTCCAATATTTCCTTGTAGGTAGAATTAAACTTTTCTCGAAGTGTTCCTTTTACTAAATTACTTCTTCCGATTGGCCATAAATTATCCGGCCAATTTAGAGTTTTCTTATAGAGTTTGAAATTTCGATACAACCAATCTCTTTCCTCAAAGTCATCAGAACTTATTTCTGAAAGAGCTGTTAAATATGGGCTTTCGTCATAATCCATGTACATTGCTAGTTTAGTATGAACTAATATGGAAAATATCTATTATAAAACTCCCCTTTAGAAATGTTAAATGAACAAAATCTAAATGATTTTCACTTAATCCATCGTAATTCCACATGAGCTGATGAGGTCAATAAATATCTTCTGGAACGCTTCTTTATCATTTACCATTACCCTTGTGTTGTAAGCACCCGTTTCACGAGTCAAGGTTTCGGAAGGACAGACAAAGTTGTTTATTCCAAGACCCGCTGTTTTTGAAACAAAATCAATGGTTCTCGTAATATGAATGAACAATCGATTGAATTTGTCATAGTCGCAATTTTTTAGAATTTCTTCTAAAAAGATAGAGACCTGTATTTCAAAGGATGGGATTTCCTTAATATTATATGTTTTAACCACTTCATCCTTGTAACTTCTGATTTTGTCTATGTCTTTATCTACTTCAACTTCATAGTCGGGAAATTCTCCTACTTCACCTTGACAATATTCAAGACCATAAGGGTTATAGTCAGAGATTTCCTCATCGTCAAAAGGATCTTCGATTATATAATAACAAAAATGGTATTTATTGTTAATCAACTTATAAAGAATGTTTTCCTCGATCATTGTATAATAAATAGGAAGTTCATAGGTTGTCTTTTATTCTTCGTTCCTAATTTACGGACATTATGAACTACTTTCATGATTGTTGAGATATTTAGATTGGCTCTTTTAAAACTGCGTTATAAAAAGTCAAGGATTTGTTTATCTGTAAGTAGGTGATCATCAGCACTAATGCTGCACTGAGATTTTTTCAATTCTATGTTAATAAAGAAACTGAGTTTGACCTTTGAAACTAGCTTATAAAAGCCTTAAATTTGATTTATAGAAACACGCAAGGTTCTTAATAAATGCTCGGATTGCCTATAAGTATAGCTTAATAATGAAAGATCCGGTGAAATATTTTATTATTATTGACAAGATAAGACCATCACTTACTGCCTTTGATTTGAAAAAGGGGAAGTTATCATCATTTTGGCAGAAGAAAATTGCTGTACAAGAATCTCTGATTGACCGTCTTAAAGGATGTCCAGATGTTATGATCCTGTTTGATATGAAAGAGGATCGGAAGCTAATTCCTTATGCAAGGAAGTACTTTAAAAAAGACATTGATATTTCCATATATGAAGAAGCGATTGGTGAAACTGAAATAACTGTAAAGTGTATTCTTAACGATATTGCTTGCTTTCCTTCAGAAGGGACAGAATTTCCTTTTTAAATCCGTAGTGCAAATAACCCCACCTATTCACACGGGGTAAATTACCACCGATGTTTTGGTCATTAAACTTTGGCAAAGAATGGTCTTGTTATATCGGACGAGGGGTGGTAAATGTTAATTTGTTCTTTTTCTGATGAAAAATTGTTTTTCTTCATGTTGATTGTGTATTCCTCTGGAAGAGATATAATCTAATTGATTTTATATCGTTAGTTCTTGATGAAAATGAGTAAAACTGGGTTCTGGTCGGAGACGATTGATTTTTTACTCTTCTCGATTGGATATTTTCCACCCATTTACTTGTTCGGTAGGTATGTGTTTCCACATTATAATCATGAGTTTTGGAGTATAATGTTAATCTTGTGTCCGTTTTTCTATTGGATTTCGGAGAAGGTCAAGGGAGTGAATTGAAATAAGGTTTTTGAGGGTTTGACCAATGTAACTGTTATTTCTGTATGGAGTAAATCCGTCTCTTTCAGTATGTCCAACACATTCAATACCTGTTTCAAACCTTTCTCGTTTTTCTTCATACTTTCTATTTCTTCCCATTTTATTTAAGATAAGTAAAATTCCTAAGATAAAAAAATCGTTTTACCACTCAAGGTACATTATATGAAGGTGAAACTAAAACAGGGTTTGGAAATCGGATGTTGATAGGTATTTAGGGAAGTGAAGTCACCGAAGTCGGTGGGAGTTCCTCATTAAATGTGAGAATAATGTAACTTTCCCTTACAATTATATAACGAATTGGAAGTAAAGTGTCGTACCTTGCCTATATTCCAAAATGCCCTCTATGAATCAAAAAATATGGCTAGAACAAAACCTAAATGACTTAATTGAAAAATCTCAAGGAGAGGATTTTCAATCTGAAATAACTGATGATGATGTTATTACTGCAAAGGAACTTATTAATACTAATGCGTATTCCACGACAGAATTTTTTATTTTACTATCTTCAATAAATCTATTGAATACAGCTATCAAAAGACCCAATTATAAAAATCAATTAACATATTTCTTTATTAAGGGTCACGTTAGTAGACTTCTTAACTATTTGACCAGCCTTGATTTCAATAAATACAAATTGGACTTTTATATCAATTCTATTGATCAATGTGCATATATTGAGATATACAATTTACAGTTTAGTTTCCATAATATTAATATTAATGAAAAGTTAAATTCCTTTATTATAAGCTCTCATAATAGAGTAAAACCTTGGAAGGGAATTAGATTACAAAAAATTGCAGGAGAATTATTTAATCTATCTCTCGTGTTCAGAGAAATGAGTAAACAAGATACTCAATAATAGTATGATAAAGAAAGGCGACTTTAATGACTTATCGCCAAATTCGTTACATTTTTTAAATCACAGATAAAATGTGGAAAAATTTCATGAATAGTTGAGATTTTAATTGTTTATATCGTGGAAAATAAAATTTTTATTGGCATAGAAGAATTGATAAAGGTGTTTTCTGATGCTATTGAAAAATCAACCGTTATCGAATTTAAGTTTGAATGGATATCTCCATCTGACAAAGTCAACATTATAACATTCTCCCCATACTTGGTTAGTAAAAAAGTTTTAGGGAAGGTATTCACATATGGATATGACCACCTTAAAAAAGAGTTCTCAACCTATCGATTGGATAGAATTTCGTCATATCAACTGAAGGAAGTTGAATTCTATAAAGAAAAGAAATTAGAGAAATATAAAATTGATTACGAGTATGATGAAGTTATAATCAAATCAATCCCCGAATTAAAATTTGACCATTCATTGAAAAGGATGACATTCAAATTGAAACCTGAAGAGAAACAGAGACAAGATGAGATTTTCAAATTATTATATGATTGTATTGATAATAAACAAGTCATTTTAATGACTATAAAATGGGATGACAGAACTCAGAAGAAAATTCTATTTAACCCTTATCTAATAGGGGAAGATTTTATTAATTCGACACGAGGTCTATTCGTCTATGGTAAGGATATTATAGCCGGAAAAAATCGGACTCATTATTTCAAACTATTTAAAGGTATTGAGGTTGGAGTGAGTCATTATTCTACATTGAATACAACAATAGAATACTGGCCACATGAGTCGGTTGTAATAAAAAGGATACAAGAATTACAGATACTCGAACACCCAAAGTCACAAGATAAAAGTAAGCATTCTTATGAAGTTGATGACTGGGTAGAACCAGATTACATCAATAAACCTTGTATGGTTTGTGGTTCATTCGAGAATTGTAAGCATTTTACTTTTTTGAATCAGCAATACAAAGCGGAAAGGTCAAATTGGGAGAAATCTAAAGAGTATTCTCAATTGTTTTACAAAACAATAGAACATCATCAAAAATTTGATGTGATCCCCTATTTCACAAAGGATGAAAATGAGGTTAAAAGATTTTCTCAAATAAAAAGAAAAAAATGGACGGAAAACTATTTTTCATTAATCGGTGAATGGAGTCAATCTCCAATGCATTCTGGATATCTGAATTTTGATATCAAGTCTACCAAGGACAAAAAATATTGGGCACTTTTCCAAAGAGGATTTCCATCAAGGATATATGAAATTGCAGAGATTGTTGACGATGGAGATGTTGTAATGGAAAAAGTTGCAGGGGGAATGATGAGTGTTTTCACAAAATTTGAAGGAGTTAATATTGAATGTAGGGATATTATTGGAGAGGTCAATTTATCATTATTATATGATTTGTATAACTTTTACAACGAAAGATTTGAGAATGATCCTCCAAAACTGATACAGCATAGTTTACCTTAATTGGTTAACTTATTCTCATAGAATTTTCTCTCAAAATATTTATTTTCAACTATTTGTCGAATCCGGTAATTCCTGCCGTATCTTTGCACTTGCATCTCGATTCCTTAAATGGAAACCAACCGAGTCGAACACCACGGTGGTAAAACGATGTGGATCATAAGGATCAAAAGGGTTCGTTTTTTTATTTCCCCCCTTCCCATCCTCTGAGTTTTTCCTGATGCAATGAAGTTTAACTTTAAAACCATTGTGTTATGGAAACGACAGGAAAATCACATGATTTAGGAAAACCAATCTTAAAACTCTCTTGGGGACTTTTTATGGAATATTCGAGTCAGAATACTTTCATTTGGAAAAGTCAAGAGATTCAAGTTAAGGTTCATTCGTTTTATTGTCATGGCCCCGGAGGTCACAGAGTTCATTTCGACTTCCGTTATCAAGGCAAGGATTACCAATATGGTATGCTGGACACCTATATGAAGGGGGTTTTCGGCTCTCCCCCCCAAATTCGTATCGATGATCACTGGTTGGATATTAAACCCAGAATAACCTCATTAGAGATTCATGAACGAAATTTAAATAATTAACAAGTCACTAAAAACAGGTATTATGACAATAGATAAATATTATTTAACGGTTTGTAGGAAATGTTTCCACATACATGGCTTTGTAGAAGAACGATATAATGGGAAAGTCCCCGTATTGTGCTTTTGTGAATTATGGGATAACCCGGGGAGTAACATATCTCCATCAATCCTTGCAGGATATAATCGGTTGGGTAATAAAAAAGTTGAGATGTTTTGGAAACCAATTTCGGATTATAAAGATGAGAATGGAAAGACATGGCATGTTCCTCATTTCACTGGTATGGGATTCGGGCCGGGAAATATAAACCACTTATCCATAATGTTGGAATGGGTAAAGGATAAGAATAAGTTATAGAAGCTTACTGGGGGTTATTTCAATTTTAACCACTTTAATCAAATCAACTATGTCAAGAAGAAATTATAATAAGATGGATGCAAAATTGAATTTTAGCGGTAAAACATTTAAATTTAATGACAATGAGTATGTTTTAATATCTATTGTCGGTAAATCGTGGAAAAGGAAACCTTATAAATCAGCTACCACTACGGCTGAGTATCTCAGGAATCAAGCTGAATTTTCTATGCACCCAGACCCAGATAGAAAGGGTTTGGGTATTTTATCCTCTTTCGAAAAAAACATCAATGAAGAATATGATGGGATTTTCATCGATTTTACTGTCGTTGCTTTTTATTCAAGTGGCCCTTGTGGTTTATATACTGATGTCTTTGGTAAAATTGGGGATGTGAAAATTAAAGCAAGAGCACTAATGAGCGGTACTGCACAGCGATACGACAGAATAGAACCTATTTCGGATGGGAAATATATATTCTATGTTGACTATTCACTTAATGATTTTCAATTCGCAGTTTTTAAAAAGAAAGATAGGCTATAGGAGTTTCTAACATTTTTGATATAACGTAGGAACAACAAGAATGAAAAAACTTCCGGGACAACCATATTTTAGAGTATACTTTGATGGAATAAATATTGAAATACCAATTTTCATTGTTTCTACTGAGTCAGATAAGGAACTCTTTACAGATTTCTTTAATCGTTTTTTCAATACATCGAGGTATCTAATACATAGAAAACTGTTTATGAAAGACCCTTTTATCGGCACCGATAAGTTCGGACAAAAAAAATACTCAGATAGAGCCATAGAATCTTTAAAATTCATTTCACAAAAGGAATCGGAAAGATTTAATACCATTACCAAAATCAGAATTGATACTCTTGAGAGATGGTACGAAAAAGGAAAGGAGATTAGTAGACCTCCAGAAGTTGGTTCAGATGTACATTATGGACAATCTCAAAAGACTATTGATAAATTCATTGAATACTTCAAGATAGATCCGTGGAGTTTCAGATTTCCTTCAGAAAAACTGTATGGGGGCTACAATTTCTGAATCTGAGTAAGACGGTCTGTCAACCTTTGGAAATGAGAAGGGGTGGAGTAATTTGGGAAGTAAAGCACCGAAATCGGTGCAAGTGATGTTTTGGCAATAAGTTATTCTTTTTCCTGTTCCCTCACAATATCAAAAATGACATTGGTCGTAAATGAAACAAAAACTCCAATTAATACACCAATCAGAAACAACCAATACTCTTTTTTAAATACAGACTTTTTGTCATAAAGATGCATTCTTATATCTGGTCTTTGCTGTATAAATACATATTTCATATAATATTCGTTGAATTCATCTGGTTTTGGACTTAGATTATTCACTTCCACAGCATTTAAGCCAGTGAAAGCAACTTCAATTGGACAATCTAATAGTTTCGAAAGATCAATTATGAACGAGAAAAATGATTCTCGTGAATTTCCAGTAAGGATGTTTCCTTCAAGCTCAATGGTTAAATATGGTGTGCTATTTGAAATAGGTGAAATTTTAAATTGAGTTGTTGTCTTACCATGATCTGTGTATGAACCCCATTCTTTTACATAATGGAAATCACATATTTTCCTCAAATAGTGTATTGAATTTGGATAAATAATTGCGAAAGACGAAGTGTCTTTAAATTCATTTCTGAAGCAGACTTTAATTTGTAAACTGTCATGATTTACATCGTGTTGTAACCAAATTTTAACAGATTTAATATGGTTTGTATCAGGATCAGGTATTAAGGTTAATAACAATTTATTCTCTTGAATTTCATAAAAACTACTAATAGAGAATAACAAGTAAATGGTTAGGATTGTAAATATTATAGCAAGACCTAACGAAATTTTTCTCTTTTTAATTACTCTTAATCTCCAAAACCTATTAACATACTTTCTGATGTTGAATAAAGTGTTGAATACATTCTTTTCTGTTGAAGAAAAAAGTTTCATAGTGAGAACTTTAATGTATGTAAAAGTAACGATTTCTTACTATTTTTATATCAAATTTAGAATTATTCATAATGGAAAAGGAATCATTATTAAAAAGACTGTCAATTGTTAAGCTACTTTATAAAATTGGTATAGAACAATCAAGACAATCAGAATCAACAGCCTTTCTTTCAATTTTATCCTTTCATAATTCGGTAGAGATGTTTCTTGTACTTGTTTGTGAAAATGACCCGAATGTAAAAATGAGTGGTGATAAAAACTTCATGTCTTATTGGGAAAAAGTTCCACAACTCTCGATGTCAAGTTCAATGAGAAAACTCAACGAGTTACGAAATGGTATCAAACATAAGGGGATCATCCCAGTCTTTCAAGAGGTGACAGATGTGAGATTAAGTACCACAAAGTTTCTAAATGAAAATAGTAAAATTTTCTTTGACGTAGATTTCCAAGACATTACACTATTTCATTTAATTAAATTTGAGGAAACAAGAAACCATTTGATAAGAGGGAATGAAAATCTGGTAAAGAATGATTTAGACAGATGTGTTAATGAAGTATCCAATGGATTTTATAAACTTCTTGACCACTATAAGGAGACCAAGAAAAGTGAAGATGATAAGAGTGAATTTGATTTTATCTCAACAATTCACCTTGATAATCCTTCCTATTCGGAGAATATGGATAGGAAGGTGTATGATTCAATGAAAGATGTCATCTTGAAAATTAATCAGAATTTCTGTAATGTTGGGAAAGCCCTTGAAGTTCTTTCACTTGGATTAGATTATCGTAAGTTCGCTAAGTTTAGAATGTTGACCCCTTCCTATGTTTACAAAGATGATGATGGTAATTATATCTTCGGAGATACAACCAAGAAAACGGTCAACAAAGATTATTGTCAGTTCCTGATTGATTTTGCCACCGATAGTTGTTTGAGGTTGCAGGATTTTGATTTTAGTTATGACCCTCTTGATTCTCTCAATCTTTCAGACACCTTTCCGGAATAGCATACACACTGGAGGTGGATATAAGGAATTCCCTTGACCAAATAATCGAACGTTTATTTAATATCCGAAATACAGGGGAGGTTGCTGGGGTTTTAGGTCATTAAAACCCCTGTAAAATTATTTGGGGGAGGCTTTTTTAGTTCAGATAGGATTCAATCCCTTTGTGGATTCCAGAATCGGATTCAACTTTCTGTCGTTTTTTCGCTTCTCTGAGTATGTATCCAGAGCGTTTTCTCTTAACAGAATCTTTGGAGCCCTTAGGCCGACCCGGAATTTTTCCATGTAGCTTACTCCTTCTAAGACCCTCTAACGTCCGTTCCCTAATAAGTTCCCTCTCGAACTCAGCAAAGGCGGACAAAATCTGGAAATGTAACTTACCAGAAGCAGTTCCGAAGTCAAGGTTGTCTGAAATTGAGATGAACCCGATTCCCTTATCCAAAATTTCTTTTGTGTCGAGAATTAATTCGGTACTGCTCCTTGCCCACCTGTCGAGTTTGTAAACGACCACAGTGTCGTATTCACCATTCCTTAACTTCTGTAACAGACCTTGTTTCACTGGACGTGTTTTCCGTGACGATTCGGTTTCTTCGTAAATGTCATAATTATATCCGTTTTTTTCAGCGAACTCGACCAGTCTGATTTTTTGGTTCTCTGTGGTCTGTGAACCGTTCGAGAGGGAGACCCGACAGTATAATGCTATTTTTTTCATAGGGTTAGACTAATGACAAACAAAAATAAAGAGGCTGCTTCGGATAAAAAAAAGAGCGATTTTTTGTAAAACAGGAATAAGATTAAACATTGAATCTAAAACATCGCTATTTTTACGACTAATAATCAATCTGTCGTAAACATGGCTATTATGGAAGAAGTTCTCAAAAGTGCCTTAGAAAAGATAGAGAATATTAAAAAGAGGAGCCTCACGATTTATGACGAAATTGAGGTCGATGACGCGAGTCTTTGGTTGACAAATGACGAATTAGAAGCCTTCTTGGATATTAAATTGAAAAATTTAGATTTGGGGAAATTTGCTCTTCGTACCCGTTCCAAAGAAGCTAAAACCAAGGTCTGTGAGGCACTCAATTATCCAGTACCGAAGAGTTTCAAAAAGATTCAACCTCGATTTTATGGACAAAAGTTTGATACATATGTCCAAAAAGCAAATAACCTTCAAGTTTGGAATGAAGAATTAGATGCTACCAGAAGGTATGTTCTTATTCGGTTAAACCAGAAGGGTTTAGTTACCCAAGTAAAGGTAGTAACGGGAAGTGACCTTGTGAAATTAGACACAACTGGAACTTTAACACAAAAATTTCAAGCCAGATTAGACATTGGTGAAAACCCAAGTGAATTAATCAGTTCAAATGACACCGAGGTTACTCAAAGGATTCTAAACGCGAATGATTCTGGAAAAATTACATTGCCTTCTAACCCAGCTCTTACTCCCACAGTCGGTAATCTCTTTTCGATAAAAAACCTTTATGACTTATTAAAGACACTTGTTGGAGAAAAGATAACCGATTCTGGTATTGACCAAGAAAGAAATCGGGGTGCTGAACTTCAGAGGTTGGTATGTTCGAAACTTGGCTATCAAAGATATAGGGATGATGGTCAATTTCCAGATATTAGGAATCAACTTTTAGAAGTCAAACTTCAAACCTCCCCAACAATTGACCTTGGATTAGTCAATCCCAACAGTGAATCACTATTAAGTATCCCTAAAGTTTGTGGTATGACGATTCGACATTGTGATGTCAGGTATGCCCTTTTCTATGGAAAGAGTCAAAATGGTGAAGTTCAATTGACTCATTTTTTTCTTACAACTGGGAAAGATTTCTTTTCAAGATTCCAACAGTTCAAGGGGAAAGGAATAAACAAGAAAATTCAAATCCCACTGAGAAAAGATTTCTTCATTGATTTAGAAGAAACCTTCGGATTAGATTTCGATTAGATTAAAATAGGGTTAACTCCAAATGCTTCCGCAACCTTCAATTCAAGCTCATTTTCCAGATTTAGTATTCGTTCTGGAGATGAAGAATCATTTAGTTCTTTTACAATCTGAATAATTTCGTTAGAAACAGGTAGGTCGATATTCGGTATTGGGTACTTTTCGACATATTGAGTAAAATACCTTCTTCTTCCAGAATACAACTTATTGTTGAAAACGGAATCATGGTACTTTATCATCAATTTTGAATTTGCGACCCCTTGAATTAATAACAAAATGTCGATATCAGATTCTTCAGAACCTACTATCCAATAACAATTCCCGTTTACAATTTTCCCACTTAAATCAAAACAAAACCTTGGATTATCACTGATATCAGGGAAAACAAGTTTTGGTAATCTCCAAAAATCTGGGTTGTGCGGAACCCAGATCTCGTACCATTTTCTACCTGCTTTAATTACATATTTCCGTTTCTTTAAATCATTTTCATGGGCAAGAAAATATTTTTTAGCCTTAGGGAAATTATCAATGTCCAAGACCTCCTTCTTCCCATTGACAGTAGTATACGGATATAGGACTTTTAAATTACTATTCTGTGAAAAATTCCATTTTTGAATGTTCTCTTGTGATATTAATTCTTTTAATAATGTTTCCTCTGGCTTAAGTTTTCCAAGGTCATTCCAATCTTCCCGAATAAAAATCTTATCAGCCGTAGTTTTAATTCCAACTCGAACTTTGAAAAAGTCCCCCACACGAAATTTTGTTGAACCATCAATTTTGGAAACCCATCCAGATTCTTCATTAGACAGCATGCTCCAAGGGTGACCTTTTGAATTACTTGTGACTAATACGCCCTCTGTTTTATGATAGTACTTATTTCCCAAATGAAAACTTCCTGTCTTTTCACTATTAAGGATTTCAAAAACACTATTGGCTTGAGTGGCATTTTGTGAATTTACTCTGGATTCTTCATATATTTTCATGAAGATGGGTGAAGGGTTTGTCTTTTTTTGTTTTCTTCCAATAAAGATTGCGGGAAGAACAGCAGCATCAAACAATTTTGTATCCCCTAAATCAATGATTTCTAAAATCTCGTAGTTATCGGCAAGATATTTTCTGATGCTCTCACCACTTTTTGTGGATAGATATCTGTTTGAAGTCAAAACCCCCAAAATTCCACCTTCTTGAAGGCAGGTCGTCATTCCAATAAGGAATGGATAATATAAATCCACCCTTCCTTTAAGATTGAATTTTTTAGCGATAAGTTGAGCCTTCTCCGTACCCAATATCTGGGTTCGAACATATGGTGGATTGGCTATCACAACATTGACAGCTAAATCCTGAAGAGCGGGGGTGGTAAAGAGGTCAAATGACAACTGGTCACTGACCAAATTAAAACTTTCTAAGAAGTCTCCAGAAATTATAATAGGATTTTGGGCAGTTTCTGACCTTATCCTTTGTTGGGCAACATTCAGATAGTCATTATTTGAATCTATTCCTGTCAGATTGAAGTTAACTCTTCTATCATTAAGTTTCTTACCAATTGACACCAATAGCTCACCCTCTCCACATGCCGGGTCTAATATTCTGATAGTAGCAGTGTTGAGATATTTAATAATTCGTTCAGAAAGGAAATCAGCTAGCCCTTCAGGTGTGAATGTGGCTCCACTATGCTTTCTAAAAAGTTTATTGGTCATACCAAGAAAATGTGTTTCAAAAGTAATGCTAAAATTCTCAGGAACGAATCTAAATACCCAAAGAAAGCATCTGTCAAGTATTCATGATTTTGAACCCAATCGGATTCCTTTCTTCCTTTTTAACTAAGAATTCCGCCTCACACATTTCCAAAATTTCACACATCGAGGGTGTATTCCCAGTTAAAATTTGATTCATCATCAGCTTCTTTGATATATTCATAACCTGTCCACCTGTAAGACTATATCGTTCTGATAGTTGTTGAATCTGTTCAACCGTCAGGAAAGGTATTTTATCCTGCATAATCAGTAACCGTGTACTGGAATTCGGTTTGTTAAAAGCTATTTTGAAAAGCAGTCGTCTTTCGAACTCCTTCAGGTGTGTTGGAAGGTTGGTGGTTGCTATCATTATACCTTCAAAATCTTCCATCTCTTGTAGGATGATTGTTTGTATGGCATTTTCTGTTTGATCAACTGAAGAATTTCCAAGGGTCTTTCGAGTTCCAAAAACCCCATCTGCTTCATTAAAAAGCAGGATGGGGGTCAAAGAAGAATTCTTTACAAGTTTTTTGTATGAATCAAATACAGCCTTTATCCGTTTTTCTGATTCTCCGAACCACTTACTTTTAGTTTGGGAAATATCGACTCGTTTAATATCTCGGCCAGTAACCTTGGCTATTTGGTATACCAATTCGGTTTTACCTGTACCTGCCTGACCGCTGAAGAGAATCGTAAAATTCCCTTTCATTTTGTTTTTTTTCAGCCGATGTACAATTTCGTTGTATTGGGCAGGAATTAACATTTTGGTTAGTGTATCTATTTCCTTTTTTTCCCTTTCATTGAAGAATAACTTCTGTTCGATAATACTGGATGACTGAATTATATCATTTTGTTGTTGACTTTCCTGTTCCATAAACAGGTTCTTATCCTCTCCAAACAGCTCCTTACCTTTCTGGGTCAATGTTATAGTTTTATCACTTCGAAATGTCGATTCTGTTTCCAAGTCCACCAGATTCAATTTTTGAAGTTTAGTGTTACCGCTCATGAATTCTTTTCGAAAGTGGATTTGTTTATTAGTATCGTTCAGAAAAGTTCTTGATAACTTCACTAAATCAATCGATTGATAGCCCTCTGTAAATTGTTGAAGAATCACAAGTAGGATACCAAGTTCAAAACTTGGAAGTTTAAAATTCAGAATTTGCCGAACGATGGGTTGTTTTTTATTCTCAGTCGTCAATGCTTCTATCTCAGAAACAAATTCCTCCATATCAATATAGCCGTTATCTTTCTGCTCAAAAAGATTAAAAACTATATCCAGAATTTCGTAGAAACTCAAATCTGATTTTCTCCTTTTTGATAAGGGTGTTCCAGTAACGACACAATGAATGATATCACCGGGAACATACAAGCTCAAATAATTCAAACTCTCTGAACATCTTCTTCGTCTTGAGGTTTTTTGTCTGAGGATTAATTTTCTTTTTACCAATTCATCGAAATGGCTTTGGAATGTGAACACTCGAAGTACAGTAATACCTAAATACATACTGAAGTCATCGATGTCTATAGAGGAATTTTTTTCGATTGACATCGAAAAAAGAATAGCCCAAAAAATTGACTGAGTTGTTGATTCGATACCCAAGTATTCACAAATGATTTTAGATTCCTTGGCTACGGATTGCTGAAAATGTGGTGAAAATTTGGATTTGTTACCTTTTTGGTAAATTGTATCGATGGCTTTTATTACTTGATTACCTTCTATTTCTTGACTCATACTACAAAGGTAGAATCGCAGAAATTATAAAAAAAATCAAGGAAGGAGGAATACTGTATAATTTGATAAAAACAGAAGTGAGATACCTAATCTTGTGATTAAACAAAATGTACAATTAGAAAAACGAAAATCACCATACCAGACAGATATGAGCCAAGTTGTAATAGTGAAAAAACCATTGTTGCAGTCCGAAACACATTGAAAGAATTATCATTTTGTGAACCAGCGATTGTTCCGTGAACAACATATCCAAATAAAACACTTAATACGAATACTATTTCCATTACAATTAACCACCCAAGAAGGCACCCCGTAATCCCAATTGCTGTTTTATCTTTAAGTAAAGTGAACAAACCAATTGGGGCAAATAGAAATGCTGAAGAAAGGGTTACAAGAAGCTTTGTTTGTTCAATGTATGTCTTACAAGCCTCCTTCTTACCATCAGAAATAATTTGTGGAACTACGGGAGCTGCAGGTTGAGCTGGGGGAACAACTGGATTACACATAAAAAATTAGTTTTATCAATTTTCAGTGGGTTTACAAAATGGTGGAATGTTACAAAATCTTTTATGAAGGGAGAATATCAGTGAGAATGAATCAAATTTGCGTTGACTTTTATATTGAAGCTGATATTCCTTCATTGTCAAAACTAAATCTTTCACACTCTTTTTTACTTCGCCCCAATTAATATCTTCGTCATATTCTCTAAGTTCAATTAGTGGAATGGCAATCATTTCTCTACTTCCACGAGTAAGCCGAATATCCATTTCAATTTCAATTTCTCTTATTATTCTTGTCAATCGAGGGTGAATATTAAATCTTTGATAATAAAAGATATCTCTTTCGTTAAAGGTTTTCTCAAAATTTATTCCTAAACTTCGAAATTTAATGAGGGCAATAATGACACCAATCAAGCTTGTCATTGATAAAAAAGCCAAAATATAAATAATGATATTTTGAATATTCATAACGTATTGTATTAGTTTAAAGCAAATATAAAGAAAGTCCCCACACTAATGCCTGAATGAAAGCATTTTTCTCTATTTTAAAAAACAATAATGAACAAGTTCTAAGGATATTATAAAACCTACCAAATCCTCCATCCATCCCCAACAAATATTTCAACTTTCGAAAGTTCTGGATACCCCTTGTTTATTAGATTTTCAACGAAAAGTGGTTTCTCTGAGGATGATTCGTATGATTTAAAGACAATATTGGGGCTACCTTTTACAGAAATTAGTAATAGTTCACAATTGAATGTGATGTCACTTTCTGTATCCTTGTTCCAAATCAGACAACGGGAATATCTAAATTTCCAGTGAGTACAAAGTTCTAATCCCCAAGAGACTTGATTTGGTTTGACCCACATACAAAGAATGCAATCCTCCTGACAGATGGACGATATATCTGTAAGAAGAAGGTTTCCAGTAAATCGGTCAGTAAGGTTAAAGAGAATGACACCGTATTTCCCCGGTGGTAGGGGAGTATGAGATTTCTGTTCTTCTTGTTCAAGTTCCTTAATTACGGGAATTATCATTTCGGAGTTTCCACTGGCGGTTTCAATAACTTTATCAAGAAATTCTGGGGGTTTCTCAGTCGTTTGAGCTGATTTGTCGATGGATTGGTCAAGAAGATTTTCAAAGAGCCATGTGTACTCGGGATAATCCTTTATATACTCCATGACCTTCTTCCCTTTTTTATAAGAAGTTTCCCCCATCCCGATTTTCTTTGCCACGATTTCAGTAGTTCGACCAGAAGTCATGCCTGTCTCAGGGGTCACCCCAGACATAATTCGTTGATATGCTTTCTTTTTCTCAATATCAAAGTAGATTTCGGATTCCTTCATTAGTTGGGTAGTCGTCTTGACACGATAGAAATTCTCACTAACAAACAGTTCCAGTTGTTTTAAAGGGTCATCATCGACAATTTCACACTCAATCTCAGAAATACCAAGAGTTTTACAAACTTCAATTCTTCTGTGTCCGGAAATTACCATGTAATCCTTAGTGACTAATATTGGTTTTATCCATCCGGAAGATTTAATCTTTTCGGTCAGTTCAGTGTTGTCTGTGTACCCGTAGATTCTATGATTATAAGGGTGTGATGTCAATTTACAAATCTCGATTTTCATTCACCTTTGTCTTATTTTTTACCCTGAGGGGTTCTTGTGATTCTACACTTTCCAAGAATTGACGGAGACTTCTTCGAACCGTACCTGTTATGGTCATGTCGTTTGTCTTAGAAAAGTGAACCAGTTTTGATGAGAGGTCGTCATCTAACCTGATTAAGTACTCGTGGAATAGGTTCATTTCATCTGATTCCATATAAATGGTGATTGTTTTTTACCCGTTCAAAGGGTGATAGGTTTATATATAAATTACCTGAGGGTCAAAAACTCTGAAATCCCGAGTAATAATAATCCATACCGAATTCGGTGGAAGTTTATCATGTTTCATCCTATAGCCACCCAAAAACCACTCAATCCCTTATCCATCATATGTTTCCTCGTATTTATACAACATATATGGTATTATATCAATATTCATACTATTTGGCGCTTTTTTTTTATCCTTTATTGATTACCTCTTCCAGCGCTGCATCCCAAATCTTTTTCACCCTGCCGTGATATTTTTCCGGGTAATGAATTGAATCATGAACTGAAAACATCTTTATACCTTTTATTTCACTGATTATTATTGGATAGATTGTGCCAAAAATGAGCTGACTTTCCATCCTTTGCAGAGTTTTCCAAAGTGGTTCTCCATAATTACCATGATAGTTTTCAATAAATTCATAGACAACTGGAAATTCACTCCTGAATAATTCTTTATACACATGATTATACTTTTCTTCATCGAATAGACATTTAAATACCATTGGTTTAACTGATTTTCTATCGGTAAACATATCTGGATATCGTTGGATAAAATGGTTATATAAATCTCCTGTCTCCACTAACTTGATAAACTGTTGAATTTCCGGGTCACTGTTGACCAACCATTCTCGTTTCATTATCTGTACAAGAAAGAATGGTTGTGATGTCTTTATATCAAGCGAGCGAATGGGTTCTCCGTCTATCAATAAATAATTCTCCCTGATGTCTTTCATTAAACTGGTTAGGTTGGAATGGAATCTACCGTGTTTGTCAAAATCCCAGAAGATATCTCCATCCCTAAGTTTGGTTATCATGATAAGATTTTTCAGGTACTTTCTTCGGTTATTCTTAATGGCTTCATTAATAAATCGGATGGCTTCATTGTAATTGGTTATAGTCACTGATTTTAGGTCTGACAGGAGTTTCTTTCGTACTGGTATAGGAATTGGACTTTTAACGTCAAGGATGGATTTTTTCTTTTCCTCCAAATAGGTAAGGTAATTCTTGTTGAATACATAATCCTTGGATTGGTAAATCAGGACATCAACATCCAGAGGGACGAGTAGTTTATATTTGTTCGCTGCTCCTGTTTCGGTGGAATAGTTCCCTGTCTGTTTAATGATACTGTTCTCCATGAGGTATTCCAGTAACAGGTGATATTTCATTCCATAGATATTCTGTAAGGTTTTAGAGTAGAGTGGTACGTCCTTTCTGTCGAAAGTCCATTCATAGATAAATCGGTGAACCAGATGAAACAGGTGTACGGTCTTTATATATTCGTTCTTGTACTTGATTTTCTTAACATCGATTAGGTGTTCAAGGGGTTTTGGGATAAGTAATGTCATTCATAATGGGATTCTTTTTTCAATCCTCAGAAAAGGATTCATGTTACCCTTGATAGGGTTTGATAGAATTAAATATAAAAATCTTGGAGGGAAGTTTTAAAAAAGATGGTTGCTGGGGATGCAAAGACAAAGACCGATTGATTATCTTTGATTTATCAACTCCATAAAATAGCTATCTATAAATGGACAGTGAGAACCCTAAAATTCGATTAATAAAAGTTGCAAGAGAATTGAATATTGGAATCCGCTATGTTATAACCTTTCTGGAATCAAAAGGATATGAGGTGGATAGAGACCCTAATAGTAAACTTACTATTGAACAGTACAATCTCTGTAAAGACAATTTTAAACAGATTCCGCGGACTACAATTGAAGAAGCTTTTCGCCATACCGAAAACAGTCAACAGAAGCATGATGATCATTTTATCCCTACACAAATACCAAGTTACAATCTGAAAATTCTCGGTAATATTGATTTTAGGTCTTTACCAAAGATTGATTACGGTGTTAACCAATACATACCTAATATACAATCTTGGATGATGGGTCAAATAAAATTTTTTGATAATACTAAGGGTTTTGGCTTTGCTAGTTCTTGGGATGATAAGCAGGATTATTTTGTTCATGTTTCTCAGGTTGAAACAAATCCGATTTCTGATAATGATTTCGTTGTATTTAAATTAAAACCATCTCGAAAAAAGCCGGGAACTTTTGAAGCCATCAAGGTTAATTTGGTATCGAAATTTACTCAAGACCCTGATTATCTTATAAAACAATACATCAAATATCAGGATGAATCTCTAAGAAAAATAATTCTACAGGTACTTCCGGAAAAGGGAAAGATTAACCTACTTGAATCGATTATTAAACAGTACAATTCTATTGAATTTGATGATAACAACAAAGAGTTTAAAAATAGTATTAAATGGGTTCTTTCTGGTAATCTTTCCATTGAGTTGAAGGACGAAATCGATAAAAAACTTCCTTTATGGATAGCTCAAGATAAAAATCCGAAATTTTATATCCGATTATGGTTAGATGGAATGATTTCAGAACCACCTAAGGAAAATATTATTATAGCTTATTTTCTCAAAATACGTGGACAGGAACGTCTCCAAATTTTCAATTATTTGGCTCCGGAGATTAAAGTAAATCTACTGACAACTCTTACAAAATCTGAGGAACCCGAAATAATCATTGATTTTATTCTTGACCATATTAAACAAATAAATGGCATCCGTGATTATTTTGATATAAAAGAAAAATTAAATGACAAAAAATATTGGATTGATAAAAAGGATTATACCCTCTTAACTACTACATTAGAATATTACAAAAATAATCTTGAGGAAAAAAGAAAATTAGACCTGTTCTTCAGTGGATACTTAGATTCATTTCCAAATGAATATGTGCTTGCAAATAGCATCAACTTAACCCATGATGAGATTGTTAAAATTCTTCAATCCAAACTCCTTTCAAAAAAGGAAACGGTTTTAATATTGAAGGGTCAAATAAATAAAGAACTCAATGAATTAAATAAGCCGGATAATACTATAAACTTGACACAGAGTGACATCACAAGATATGGAAGTGAATGGAATGAATATAAAGAAATAAGTGCTCGACCTTTTTTATCGTTATTTGAACACTTCAGTAGGTATATTGATGTATCCGGTTCAAGGGAAATAGGAAAAATTATTAAAGAAATACCAATATGGCTTCATTTTCAACTTTGGGAAAAGGGTTATACAGACCTTATCCCTTTTGAGTATATATCAAATAATTCTGTCATTGATGAGGATTTTCAAAGTAAGATAGAACGATGGATGTCGAATAATAGAATGACTAAAGAACAGGTCGTGAAATTAATCGTGGCAAATATTCAAAAACAAGATAAAATAACATCCCGAAGAGAATTTTATATACTTCACAAATATGTCAGAACACTTGTTAATATAGATATATCATATAAAGACATAGAAAAACAACTTGATGACAATTTATGGTTTTTTAAACTTATTTGTTGGCTTGAAGGATTATCATCCGAATTCAATTTCGATGAATTCAAAACAAAACTTGTCTACCTCAACCCTGAACACCAAATCAAATTTCTAAGAAAGGTATTCTGGCTCAAACACTCGAATAAATTTAACCTGACCGTTGAAAAACTGAACCAACTGGTCAGGATTGATTTTGACATATTCAAACTCAATGCAAAAGTGAACCCTGATGTTCATTTGGATATATCCGTTGATATCGTGATTGAGGCAATCAAGTCCTTTTCGGAGAATGGCAAGTTTTTATTCGATAGTCAGCTTCTTACCTTAGTCTTAGGAAACATTACTAATGATAAAAAATTCCGTTTCAAAATCTCGGAATTGTTTGAAGATTGTAAAGGTCGTTGTGGATTAGAATATGATTGGAGGAGAAACGGAGAAGTTAGTAAACAATATTTTGGGAATGACCAATACTACTATGCGATTCAGTTTAATACTGGGGAAGGGAATTTTGTGGAAATCAAGGAAAAAGTAAAAGAATTACCCGGAAGTAAATGGAATCCAGATAAAAAGCACTGGGGAGTCCCATCAAAGTATAAGGAACAAGTTCTAAAATTCGCTCGTGATAATCGGTTCTTCGTTGATATAGAAGGAGGTAATTATAGGAACAATGTACATTTGGCTAAATTAAAACTGAAAGATATTCCAAATGGAATTCAGTTTTGTGAAGGCAGACTTGCGAATAAACAGCATGAGTACTTTAATAAAGAGTTTTGGTGGTGCTGTAATCAGCCTTGTTTTAATCATTGTGAGACCATTCATAAGTCTGAAGAATGGGAAAAATACACTTTTCTGGATTTCTTACTAATCTTGGGATGTCACCTTGATGACGGTAACAGAGTGGGTGATTATATTGAAAAGGGGAAGTTCTATCAATTTATCTCAACTATAAATCAATTTAATCGATTATTGGAAAGGATGTATTGTGATTCTTGTAGTCAAATTCTTTATCCAATTGAAGATTCACATTTTGCCCATCACAGAGTTGTTCGTTTTCATTGTGAAAATGAAGATTGTGAGGAATATCATAAAGAAATATACCTACATCACTGTTTAAATGGGAAGTGTAATGGAATAATTGACAGTAGGTGGTCTAAAAAGTGTCCAAATGGGCTTTATATCTGTTCAAATGAAAATTGTGGTTGTTGCTGTTCTCATGATATGTTGAGTAGGAGACTTCAAAATCTTCGAACTACTGGTGGCTATATTCACCCAAAATTGATTAATGCGGTTGACAACAAATTGGGTCATTTGGAAAGGGCGGAGCATTTTTGTTATAAGTGTGGTGAGTTGATGGAAGAACTTCCTGACGATGTCTTTCGCTGTAATGACTGTAACATAAGTTATGATGTTTCAACAAACAATTTTAAAAGACCTCATAGGCATATAACAAATGTAAAAGGGTCAACTTCAATAGACGAAATTCCACCACCTGAATATGACGAACTATTTCCTTTTTAGATTTCTCTTTAGAATTCTGGGAACAAATAATTTAAATACAGTCTCAAATGAGTGACCTGAAAGATTATGCTGAAAAGGCATATAGAATTTTACATAAGGAAGGTACAAGTGCAGAGACAAATTATGGTCGGAGTAAAAGGATTATAACTTCATTCTTTAATTCTTCCGAGGAGAATTATTTTGAAACGGTAATTTCTCGATTGACATTGATAGATAGTTATTATTCAACCCAGATTAATAGTAAACGGTTGTTCGGAATTGATGAGATAGCAGAGAAAATTGTCCACATTTCAAACCAATCTGACGATGAGTTAAGAATGAAATGTTATAAATTCCTTCAATCACCATTAGATTCAGGTGGTATTAAGGATTTATTTGAACAAGAACATTATGGTATACATAAAACTGGTGAACCTGCTGGACAGGCATCGTCATTGATTTCAAAGTATCTTTATTTTTTAATGAGTTCCAACTTCCCAATCTATGACACTTTAGCCGTCTCTTCCTACAACAAGATAAAATCAAAATACAATTTTGACTTACCTGAACTCAAGAAGGAATTTGATGTTTCGTATTTTGACAGTCTTAAACAATTGAATATTCTTTCAAAGATTGAGCACTTTGGAAAACTTGATAATCTACTTTGGCTTGTTGGAAAAATAACACAAGGGAGTCTATCAATAATAATAGACCGAGATAGTTATGAGAAAATAGCAAAGAGGGCAAAGGTGGTTGAAAAAATGGCTTCGTTAAAAGGACAAAGAGGTAAAAAAAAGAAAAGAAAGAACGGAGAAAGTCCTGATGGAATAATTCGAGATTATATCAGGAACAGCCAAAACCTGAATGAAGTATTTGGAGGAGATGAGTATTTAATCGAATTTTTCACATTCTCCATGCAATTCTCTGATAAATAATATTTAGGTTGAAATATAGACTTGCCTTGTTCGATTGTATCTTGGTTCTGTCGGGAACAGGAGAATTGATGATATTACATCATTAGGTCGATTTTGGCAATGGATGTGGTTTGGGATGATGTTTATCTTCATCCAATGTTTCGGTGTCTTAAATCGAATGCAAATACTTAAATTTATAATGACAGAAAAATTCTGTAATAACCAGCCTGATAGTCCTCACTAATTTATTCTGGAGATTGTTTCACCCGGATTTATAGGGTCGTCTTGTCCAAATCCTTGTTCTTGTTCAATATTTCTTTTCTTCAATTTTTCCTGTTTCTTCCTTTCTCTCCTCAGTTTCATGTGAAGTCTGGAATGTCTGAATTTCTCGAAGGTCATGACGTGTTTAGGAGTTTCCATTCTTCAGTTGAATTTCTTTTGAGATTTCAGGAAGGTCAATCAAATCCTTATATCTGAATAACATTCGGTTTCTATACCTGATTCCTGTACAGTGAGACTTTAAACGTCTGTATAAGGTAGTTTCAGGTAGGGAAACCCTTTCCCTGATAGTTTGAAAATCAAGAAAGATTTCATTGTCGTTGTAATAGAGAACCATTTTAATTCGGGTATTTTTGGTTTATATATTAATCTTCTGAAGTCAGTTTAGGTTGATTAGAGAATACTGAAAAAATTAAAAGTCACAGATGTAACACATTATGAGTTTTTTATAAAGATTAATTACACGATTTTTCAGAGGTCGTAATCTCATGGACATGACACATTGATTTATATTGATTTGAATATCAGACAGAAATGAAATGTTCCATTTCAATTCCTATTTGGGAAAAATTATTTTCACTGAATATCAAGTACTTGAATGGTTTTATAAAAAAAAGTTCATTTTTCCCTATCACTTTTTCCCTTTTCCCGGATTAAGAAGAAAGACTTGGTATGAAAAGGAAAACGGAAAAACAAAGAATAGAGGAACTGGTGGATTCCCTGAAGAACCACGAGATGTATCAAAGTCTCATCAAAGAAATTGACATGGATATTCGTAGATATCTGGAACGAGAAAAGAAGAAACGAAAATTGAAATCTTGAGTTGTACTGGAAACTGACTGATTTTTTTTACAAGTGACGCTGTCGTAATTTTATATCGATGGACATGGACGAAGAATTGAAAAAACGGTTTGTTCAACAAAAACTGAAAGAACTGCTGGAAGATAGTACCCAACCTTTTCCGACTTACATTTTTGAAATGGAACGTCCTGAGGTAAACGAACTTGTCAGAAAATTTTGTCTGTTATCACCAAAGATGATACCATTCAAGGTGAAATTCAATCTCTCCTATGTTTCTGAAGGATTGGAACGTAAAAAAGAAGTTAAAGATTACGGTGACTTGTACGTTTTGGTGAATGTCAATTGATTGTTCACCCAAAATTTATCAGTTAGGGAAAATCTCGTAATCCTCGACCTTGATTGAATTCCTGAATATTTCTATCAACTTTTCCTCTCTTACCCTGATGTATTCTTCTGCATCGTGGTGAATCTTCCTATCAAGGTTGTCGAATAATACGAACAGGTGTTTATTGATTCTATATTGGAGGTTGTCCATGGTGCAAAGCTTTCACAAAAGTAAGGGGCATTGTTTAGTAAAAAATGACGATCCAATCCTTTGAAGATGAATAAGAAAAGGTGATACAATACTGTACCACCTTTCAATTGTTCAATTCATATCACCGTACCCCCTATACGAAAGTTTTTAACTTACCAGAGTCGAACTGATCCCTGTGATAATGAATTTATTGATGAAACCATGAAGTTCAATTTAAACTGAATCCCGTGAGTAGTTCTGATACAAAATCCATGGGATTCTCCGTAGTTGGTAATTCATCCGAGTTAACGAAGTTTAAACAGACATCCTCTCCTACGGTTACAAGAAGTGTACATTTCTGAGGGTCGTTCTCTTCAATGAATTCTTTGTATGAATCAATAAGGTCGAGTATGACTTCCGGGTGTTCCATCGGTTCTTCCAGTAATTCACTGACGAATTCTATCACATCATCAACCTTTTCTATTTTCTTTCCAATGACGAAATCATTCATAATAAGTTCTCCTGTTATAATTACACCATGAATTGTTATCGAATTATCACATTTCCCTGACTGTGAATCTCCAGTTGGGTTTTAAATGTGTTATTCTCTTTTAATTTCTTATATCTGTTGATAGATTTCTTTAACCACCAATTGTAGAGGTTCTCGAAATCATATTTTTTTCTGTCCAAATCTTTTAAGTCCACTCCTTGGTTTATATGTTCTATCACATTGGTGTACCCAAGGAATGAGTAGTAATACCCTCGTTGGGTATGACACATCATGTGTTCTTCTTTCAATTTTTTAAAGTCTCGGTATTTCCGAGGGTCAAGTTTTTTTAGGTTCGTCCCAATGATGGAGACCAGTTTGTTGAATTCTCTGAGTTTAGGTGATGACTTCTTGATATCAACAACTCGACCATTATATTCGGGTTTCCCATATATGGGAGTTAGTGTGTCCCTTAACTCTTTTAGGATATTAGATGTAGGTAGTAAAAGAATATCAGATTTGGTAAGACCGAATGATTTCAAATACGGTTCTAAACCATCGTATTGACAAACCTTCTTTGTTGAACCGAAAAGACTGGTTGTTTCAAGAAAACAATAGTCACATACTTTCTCCTTGATGATTTCGGACATCTCATTTGAAACACAAATCAATGTCAGGAGTTTACCACCCAGATAATTGAAACCAAAAGGTTGAACAGGGATAATGACACTCCCATTCATCATGTGGTTGTTAATATGGGTGGAGTTGAGTCTTGTTCCGAATAATTCGTTTCGATTACTAATGGAAATCACTGGTGAAGAGATTCGGATAAATCCTATAATAGAATCATGGTTCTTAACCATGAAGTAAAATCTTCTTCCTATCTGTGATTCGACAGAAAAGGAACTAATACTGTTGGTTAATCTTAAAAAATCTGTCTGAGGAATTCGTTCAAATGTTATTTTAAATTCCTGAGGGTTTAAATCTTCATTGTAAAATTTATAGTCCATACTTTGTCATTTTCTCTTGTTTCTTCACGACTAAATATTCTTCATAAGTATTGATGTTCCCGTAAAAGTCATCCAGTAGATGATAGAGGTAGTCCGTAGTTTTATATTCCATGTCATCCATTTCGGGGTCGGGTTCTCTCCAATACCCGTCCAACTGTCTCCTTAATGAATCTTTCCATCGGATTAGGGGATTGTCCCGGTGACGGAGGTAAATGGACACCATGTGGTCATCGTCCTCCATCCACTTTTTAAGTTCCTTCAGACGTTTTTTTGTTTCATCATCTTTCCAACCATTCCTTGATGTTCTCTGACTCATCAGATTCCCTCTCCCAATCCAGATAGATTCGGTTACATATGGTTCAAGGGTTTCAATCAGGTTATCGGGATTTGAATCGAACAGAGGTTCACAACAGACACTGGTCTGAAATCCCAAGTTGTAGGATAGTTTGAGTGACTCGAACCTTTCCTCGAATAAGGGGGAATTCACATCCCAGAACTTCAACACCTCGTTATCCACCGACCCGATGGTGAATCGAAAGAGTATTTGGGATTTGTATTGTTCAAACTCCTGACAGATTCTTTGGATACAGGAAAGATGTGGTTTGGTGACGATGAGAACTTTATTCCCCGACCTGAGGATTTTCCCAAGATAGTAGATGTGTTGTTCAATATGGAACGGGTGGATATCGTGGGTCGAAGGGTACATGATAAGTTTTTTCGTGTTTCCTACCTTACCCATTAATTTGTTGAACCGAATGGATTCACATTCCCAGTTTTCCGGTCTGGAACTTTGGTAGAAAATACTATTGGACTTACCGTAACAATATCGACAGTTGTGGAGACATCCTTGAATCAGGTTCATTGAGAGGGGTGACCACTCTTTTGTTCCCGTATATGTTCTGTCCTGATGTTTGATTTTTCTTTTACTTGATTTATATCTATTTCTCATAACTTTTCCTTTTTGTGGATGTCAGGGGTGTCACTCCAACACTCCTGATTCCGGTTTCTATCAATTCTTGTTCATTTTCCTTTATGTGAGTTCATCTCTTTTATCTTCCTGTGTAACCGTTCCAATGAAATTTTATGGAGGTTTTTGTTCTCCTCGAACCCGATGAAATTTCTGAGGTAGGTCAGGGATACCAGACCGACAGTACCTATTCCACAGAAGGGATCAAGTACGGTATCTCCCTCATCGGTGAAGTCGAGAATCATTGGAACTGGAACGACCTCAATGAGAGGATGAGAATGGATGACACAACTCAATTCATCTCCTTCGAATTTGGGTTGGTTTATGGATGTTCTGACCAAATCATTCGTAATCCAGTTTTCATCCCATCTTTTCCCGTTATAAATAAGGAAAGACTCGTCAAACTTGGTTTTTTGTTCATCGATGACATTTCGTGACATGGATTTCATAAACCCCTTGGTTTTGAAATTCACGGACTTGGTCAGGTGGAAGATGTACTCGAAAGAAGGACGGTAGATGTCGTTGTTCCCAATGGAAGTTGGATTGGTCTTTTCCCATATGAGGGTTTCGACACAGAGGAATCCAAGTTTTTTCAGGGAGTCGAGAATACGGTGAGGGATGTTCAGTTCACAACCGTTTTCGTCACGACCATCACACACGTTGAGAAAGAAACTACCTGTGTTTTTTAGGACTTTGTGACAGTTTTCGAAGATTGGTAATAGACCTTCGATGTATTCCTCTACGGTATCTTCCGTTCCGATTTCTGTCAAAGTATCGTTACCATAGTCCTTCCCTTTGTAGATTGGAATCGAAGAAATGATACCATCAATACTGTCTTTCTGGACGAACTTCATTATTTCCTTTGGAGAGGAACAATAAACATTGGGTTTTACTTCATATTCCTTGTCCTTCAATTTTTCCATTCGTTCTTTTTCAATCCTCTCGTTCTGTTCTTTGACAACCTTGGAATGAACTGTATTGGTTCGAACATTGACGTTGTCAATTTCTTTCAGGTACTCAGGATTGTGTTTGAATATGTCATTCAGTTGTGTCATCGTACCCTTTGAAATTTTCAGGGTCTTACTGATACGAGTTTGGGTATCTTCTTTTTTCCCGTCACTACCACCGACTTCGGTTATAAGGTCGGTTCTCATACCCTGACGGTTTCCATAGTACTTCTGGAGAATCTGGATTTCATTGTAAATTTCTTCACCAGTCTTGAGACGATAGAGGTTTGAACTTACCATCATCAAGTCCATCTCGGATTCGTTGATATCACGGAAAACGACATCCACTTTTTCGATACCAAGAAGTTTACAACACTCTAATCTTCTTTCACCATCGATAATGACCATTTCCTTGGTTACCAAAAGTGGAGTATGGATGACCCCTCCATTTTCGATGATGTTCTCCATGAGGTCGTCCACCAACGGATTGGTGTAGATTTTCCTCTTTAAAGGGTTAGTTGTAAGGTCGGTGATTTTTACTCTTAAAACCTTTGGATCTTTCGTGGATGATGGATTCACTACCTCAGGTTGAGGTGGTTCTTCCAAAACATCTGATGATTCGTTGATGGTAGGTTCATTTACCATTCCGTTGTTGTTTTCCAATGTGTCATTTTCAGTGGAATTTGATGACCCATTCTCCGAAGGGGTCATTTCTGTTTTCGGGGTTTCACCGAAATCCTTTTGTTTAGTTTTTGTCATTGATTTTATGTTTATTTTGTTAATATTCAATTGTTTAATGTTTTACTAAAAAGACCGTAGAATCCCCGTAATTCACATTCAAGTGAATTTTTTGATGGTATTTCAGTAAGGTGTTAGGGTGTGTTAGTCGGAGACCCTACGGTCTGATTCCAGATATGTTATTTACCGTTTTAGTGGTTTCAAAAATATTGAGATGGACACAAAAAGAATATTATCCAACTCTTGTTCCCAATCTAAGATATATGGAAGAAAAACAGATTTTTCTTCTTTCTTATATGTTATTTTTTTTGACATTTCCAAGATACCATCTTCAGTCACCTCAGTTGAATCGAACAGGTGATTAAATTGGTTCTTTACTAACTCATATACTTCTCGATTCAATGAATTGATGTAAAGAGTTTTACAAAACTTCTTTTTTTCATCATCCCCATATATTATCAATCCATCTTCAAGATTCACTTGAACATCTTTGAATCCAAAGAATTCAATAATGTACTTTATGAGATTTACTGAACAGTTATTGTAATCACTATCAAGGATTACTTTCTTATTTATGATTTTGTTAATATTGGTTTCCATAATATTTTATTTTATAATGTTACTAATCCGATATTTAAATTCATTTTTTATAGTTTGTTTTCGTTTCGGAAAGGACGAGTTCTCCCTGAAATCATATGAATATGACTTGTATGTGATGTTATTTCAGTAAGTTAAAGGGGAGAGAGTGAACGAGAAACTAACCGTCCGAAACTTTGGGGAAACTGTGTTTTTTCATATCGATAGGAATTTTAGTTATGTAAAACACGGTCACGAATCTCATCAATATCGAAGTACTCCTGACTCTCGTTGTAATCGAGTATATCCAAGAATTCTTCATCGAGAGTATCAAACCCTTTTTCTTCTGATAAGATGATACAGTCGAACAGTCTATCATAAATGGAAAGGTTACTTTCGATGAATGATACAAGGTTTTCGTACATTCTCCAATTGAAGGTTGATTTTCTCTTCTTCAAAAAAGAGGTTACCTCGATTAATAAATCTTCTAACCGGGAATGAGGTTTACTTACCCTATGTTTCATTTGATTGATGAACTCAGGTGTTACCTTGTGGTTCAGTACTTTTTCCAAAATCTGATTCACCACCGGTTCGTACTCCTGAAGAATGGATTGAAACTTTTTCAGGAGGACATTCTTTTGGTTCATCTTTTTTGAGAGATATTCGGAACAAGTAGATTGGTCGATTCGTAAGTAAAAGAGTATCTCTTGAACCACTGGTTCACTGAACCCGATGGTGTTATCTTCTTGAAGAGAACGAAATTGACTAAGAATGTCATTCAACCTATCCGAGACTTCTTCATGTAGATCCTTGAAAAATACAGAATCTGTTAACCCAAAATCGAAAAACATCCTGTCCATATCCCCCAATACCCATTCGATTCTCCTTTTCAAGTGGTTTATGGAATATTCCAAATCTTTAACTGTCGGGTCATAAATAACATTCCCTCTGGTGAGATTATCGAATATATTTAAGATTTCACTGAGTCTTTCCTGAAACGAATCAAGGTTCTCTGGTATAAACCCGTTATTAGAATCGGATACAAGACCCGTTGAAGAATTACCATCAGTCGATACTGTGGTATCATTAATTACTACCGAATTGTTTTCGGTAATGTTTGAACACTTTTTCTTGATTGTTGTTTTCATCTTTTCTGTTTTTTTTATATTAATTTTTGTTGTTTCGTGTCAAGTTGTTTGATTCTTCATACGTGTATTCAAAAACATACAAATGAAATCAGAATACAAATGTATGCAAAATTTAGTTATAAAAAAATAATATGCGAAGTAATTCAAATACATGTATTCACCAAAAAGATGAAAAAATATTCAAAAGGCTTGTTGATATTGGTTTACAATGCTTTTTATCGGTATAAAAATATTTTTTGTTGATTACTTGTTTTATATTATAATAGGTATTACCTTTGTGTCGTCTAATACAAAATCAAAACCTATTATGAATACAAAACTGAAACCAGAACCAACAATCTTTACGATAGAGGGTAAGGATTACCTTGCGTTACCAGAAGTATCAGAGTTTACAGAAATGGACAAGGGGACGATACAACAAAGAATTTATAGGGATAGGGATAAAAAAACATTGGGAATAAAAAGAATTAAAACGATGTATGTCTTTGTTCCTTATGAAATATGTTTGAAATGGAAGTCTGAGGCAAGTGATGACAATGTCGCTGCTGAGATTAAACAAATGTTGTCAGACGGACTTACACTTGAGGAGCTCCGAGAAATGGCTGCCAAAAAACTTGGTGAGAAAAAGGGTTAACCTGTCTATATCGTAAAAGAAGATGTTCCCCAATAAGTATTCTGAATCATTACTTACTGATGTCCCAGAGTATCTAAAATCCATTAACAAACCACCTCACCTGCTTCACTACCGGGGGGATATCTCATTAATTCATGAATCAAAGAGGGTGGCTGTTGTCGGCACAAGAACCCCTTCGACATTTGGAATCGAGGAATGTAGGTTCATTACCACTTGGTTTGTAGAGAATGGATATACCATCATCAGTGGTCTTGCAAGAGGAACTGATTCGATCGCTCACCAGACCTGTATTGAAACAGGTGGTAAAACCATCGCAGTCCTTCCTTCGGGATTAGAGAACATTTATCCACCCGAAAATCAAACACTGGCTGAACGAATCGTAGAATCCGGTGGACTTCTTATCACGGAATATCCAGACCATTCATCTCCCAGAAAACAGTATTTCATTCAAAGGGATAGATTACAATCAGGACTCAGTCTTGGAGTGGTGATTATCGAATCGGAACAGAAAAGTGGAACAATGCATACTGCCCGATTTACAATACAACAAAAAAGAGTTCTGGGATGTGTAGAGTATGATCACGGGTTGGATATACCTCAGACCAGTGGGAACACCAAACTCATTAAGGCAGGTCAGGCCTTTGGTCTAAACAGGGATAATCTATTGGTCTTTGAAGGGATGTTAAGGGAGAAATTACATTCTCATAAGATGTCTTGATAGGAGTTAACCTTCTTCGAAAAACATTGTGAATCCTACATCTTCACTTGCAGCCACTGGATATTCTGAAATAAAACTTGAATAAATGTCAGGGAGATGTTCAAAGGGGTCTCCCAAATCAAACGACAAGTAGAACATGGACAAAAAATGTAAACTTATTAATGTTCCTATAGCAAAACTGACATTTTCAGAAGAAAATCCAAATATTCCTCTACTTCCTGATGCTTGAAGTAGATCCCACCCGAATTGGTTTCCTTCTTGACCTGCAAACATCCCACACCCCCCGAAATATAAAATGTTGGGTGATTCTTTAAATCCAGTACAGTTGTCTAATATGTCCTGTTTGTTTACATTGTTTACAGGGAGTTCCATTCCATTTTGTTTACTGCCATGAGTTTCAAAAACGAAAGCGGTACAACCGTAGGTCGCTGGATTTTCCCAGATTAAACCACCGGGATGTTTAATATAATAGGAGAGACCTTGTTTGCTGTCAATGAATCGATGACCAACCTGTATATCTTTGCTTATCAGGTTTCCAAGATTTTTTAAAAAGGGTTTCACGGATTGACCGTTGAATACATCGAAATTCCAAGGATTTTCGAGAATTAACATTCTACGTTCAAATGTTCCGAGGTATTCTTGGACAATCTTTTCTTGGTCAGAAATTGGAGGTCTTGTCAATTCATGCTGTGCATTGAAATCGTTAAATTGAGTTATCATAGTGATGTGGTTTTTTACTTTATATATAAAACTCTATAACTGGATTTTCTTACTTCCACCGAATTAGGGGTGACCTTTTTCTTAAAGTTAAGTGGATAGAATTTCTTCGGATATTTGTAAACATTTAAAAATCAAAGCAAATGACCAAAGCAGAAATTGTAAATCAAATCGTAGAAAAAACTGGAATTGACCGGGTAGCAGTTACTGGGACAGTGGAATCCTTAATGGATTGTATTAAAACCTCGATGATAAAAGGGGAAAATGTTTATTTACGGGGGTTTGGAAGTTTTATTCTTAAAAAAAGAGCAGAAAAACTGGGAAGAAATATTTCGAAGAATACTACAATTAAAATTCCAGCTCACAAAATTCCGGCATTCAAACCCTGCAAGGAATTCGTGGACGAAGTAAAAACAAAGGTGAAAGTGAAATGAGTTTAGAACGATTTTTGAAAATAGTTGATGGGAAAGCGGTTCTGGTGAATATTTACGGGAATAAAATCAGAACCTACTACGCCAAGAACGACGCAGTTCGTGTGGATTGGTATAACCAGAAAGACGAGAGTGCTCAAGTCCAGTTATCTTCGGGGAGGATTTTAATCATAAATAAGAATGCCGGAATAATTCGGACTATTTAATAATTACCTCTTTCGTCCTAAATGGTTCTAAGTATTGGCGAACCTGTGTGCTTGTTCGAGTCGCACCCATACACAGGTTTTACATTCCCGTTGAAAATTAGTAATTTAGCCGATTGAAAATTACTAACAAGATATCTCAATTATGAAAGCAATAAAATTTAGTGAAAAAGAACTCGAATTTCTCCGTGAACAATATCAGGATGAACTTTCCCAAGCAAAGGAATATGTCAACCAGATTCTTGAAATCCTTAAAAAATTAGGAGTTCGTGAAAAATCTGTGAAGGAAGAGCCAGTTGAAATAAAGGTTTATAAAAAACGTGGCCCGAAACCTAAAGTAAAAACTGTTGAATCAAAGGTAGAACCTAAGAAACGTGGAAGAAAACCCAAAATAACAATACCCACTTTGGAGATTGTTCCTGAATCTAAACCTGAGAAGAATGAGGGGAAGAAGAAGGTTTCGAAAGCTAAAGTTGGTAGGAAAGCCGTTAAGAAGGCGACTCCGAAAAAGAAATTAACCGAGAATGTAGTCCCAACACCGGTAAAAGAAGTCAAGGTCGCTCCCAAAAAAGATGTGAAGAAGGTGGCTAAGAAAAAACCAGAAAAAAAATCACCAGTTAAAATTGAAACTACTCCGAAAACTGCTCCGGTAAAAGAAGTTAAGGAGGTTTCGAAGAAGAAAGTGAAGAAAGCCCCTAAGACAAAGTCACTTGAGAAAAAGAGAATAGATGAGATGGCTAAGTCTGCAAAACTCACTAAACCTATAGCGAAGAAAGAAACTGTGGTTGAACCAGTCACTTCAATTGTTGAACCCATCATCCCCACGGTTGAAGAAACAAAGGAATAACCTAATATTACATTGATTAACAGGCCTACCCGATTTGGGTAAGCTTTTTTGTGTCTTGAAAATATGGAGATATTGCTAAAGGATGATTTAATTTACTGTTTATAAGGGAATTAACTTCCACCGATTTCGGGGAGACATAAAAAAGGGGGTAACCCCCCTTTAACAATCAACCAAATCCCACCTATTATTATTCATTCCAAAGATGGGGTTCGGTAAACAGATTCTGGCTCTCTTTTGTATCAAAGTTCCCATCGTAAACATACCTGAAGAAAACATCTAAACTACCACGATGACCCGATAGTTTACGGATTTCGTCAATGGGTTTCTTTTTATGAATAAGATAGGAAATGAAATATTTCCTACTCGTATGGAACGATAACAACTCAAACTTAGGATAGTATTCTTCAATAACAGTACGTCCAATATAATATTTGTACAGTGTAGTCTCATTCAAGGATGGAATTGAGGCTTTCAAAATAATCCACATCAATCTCAATCTCCTGTCGATTTCCGTCTTACTAATCGTTGGAAGCTGGTAATCGTACTTTTTTAAGATGAATTCACTAATGGGGTTTAAAGGAATCGTGAGGGTCTGTCCTGTCTTTAAAATATTGGTTTTTATATGACCATTCTTTATCTTAGTTTTATTTAACCGAGATACATCTGACCAACGCAGACCCGTTGAACAGGATAAAAGATAGTAGTCTCGTACTAATTCCAGTTTTTCAAGTTTTAAAGGAAGTTTTTTGAACTGTGAGAATTCCTTGATTGTAAGTGCATATATGTTATCATCCGTTTCAGCAACTTTGAATCCTTTCAATGAGAATGATTTGTAATCAAGCTTCTTGTTTAATCCGTCCTCGGTCATCGAATTGAGGAAGGATTTAAACTTGGAGAATTTTTTCTTTAAAGTACTGTTAGACAACCCTTTTTTCTTTTCTTTTTTAGACCCCTTGAAGAGATAGAACTTGACTAAGTTTTCTTTAAATTTCTTGTCAATATCCCGGAAATAGTATGTTCTTCCCTGTTCCTTTGAAAACCTCTTCAAATCATTCAACAGAATTTCATAATGGCTAAGAGTTTTATATTCACCACTTCGTTTATCAATGTTCCTTCCCTCGTAAACAGTATCTAACTGACTTTTTCTTTCAGTTATAAAATCCTGAAGGTGTTCAAGTAGTGGTTTTTCCTCTTTGATTTTCTTTTGTACTTCCTTGAATCTTTCCTTCACATAGGTAATATCTGGGTCTGGTACTATGGAAGTCCCATTTTTGTGTTCATCTTTGAAGTATTCTACAATAGTGAGTACTTTTTTCTTCTTTTCCGTTAATTTATCATTCAGTTCTTTACTGGTTTTCCCGTTTTCACTGACCGATGAAAGTACCTGTTGTTTACTATCATTCCAATCCTTGGTTCTTACCTTTACCTTGGTGTCTAGCCTGATTTGTTGGTTGTTGGCACAGTAAACCAACTGAATTTGTCTCAACCCGTCTTTATTCTCGTAGGTGTTTCTTAATACAAAGTGAATATTCATAATCGTTCCTTTCCTTTTTCCATTTGCTATACCGGGAGAAAAGAAAAGTTTTAATTTATTTTTGGAAAGGTGCGTCAAATATAGGATTTCAGCATTGTAAGAAAAAAGTGTATTGAGATGCTTTCAATAAATTCTTATTGTAACTTTGAAAGTCATACGGGAAACGGAAATGGTTAACAATCCTGATGACCAAGGTCAACATAGGATATCACAAGTGTATCTTCGACAATTCGGATACAAGGATGATAATGGTAAATATTGGATTTCGGTATGGAAACTCGGAGATGAATACACTGATAGAAAAAGTGTAAAGTCCTTTACTAAAGAGGTAAACATCTTTGATTTGCCGTTTGATGGAAAAAAGTCAAAAAGACTTTTTGAAGAGTTGAATTGTGATATTGAAACATATTATCCAAAGATTATTCAGGAATTAGATATCAATAGTAAACTAAGCGACAAGAGTAAGGCCTTTCTTATTTCCTTAGTGGTTAACTTTTTATGCCGAACACATCCCTTTAGAAATACCATCAAGACTTTTTTGGAATCTGACTTGAGAGAATTATTTATAACGGAAATCACATCTTTCCTGCCTGATAAAGGTAGGTTCTTAAAAAGTTTCACTGAAAAAGTTAGAAGTGAGCATCATTTGAATTTTACTTTACTTGCCGTATGGTATTACTTCTGTAAAAAACTAACATCGTCAAATTTTGATTATGTAATTATAAAGGATTATCAGAGTCGGGGATGGTTAACAACAGATAATCCAGTAGTGATAAAGAGCAATATAGATTATCATACTTTGATTGCAAAGGAAACAGAAATTTTCTTTCCGATTTCACCTACATATTGTCTTTATATGGATCATATGGACTACAATCAATGTAGGATACTTCGCGGTTTTCATGAGAATGAAGTAATCGATTCCACGGAAGATTTACATGAAAAAATCATGAATATCCTTTGGAAAAACGCTTATCAATTTGTGCTTTATCCTGTTGACCTGCCAAGAATCAAATTGTCCAAATAGAGAAAAAAGAAATTGTCTCGGAATTGTCTCATTAACTGGGTAAAACTCAGTTAATTTGATTATACCAAAGAAGAAAGTGATTCAACCAGATTTTAGGATAAGTGATTTATATTCAAACCAATAACCCAAAATTTCAATTCAATTGAATATACCAGATTGACGAGGTGATAGTACTGTCGGGAAGACACCAAAATACGACTAACCCACTGTAAATCAATATTATTACAGTGGGTTTTTTGTTTTTTGTCTCAGAATTGTCTCTTAAAACGGTCAAAAGTACTCCATTTCATTCAGTTGAATGAATCCCCATTTTTGAGGAAAGTCAGTTCTATTCCATACAAGGACTTTATTTCATATATACATTTTGACATAATATGACATTTCGTCCAAATCTGCCATTATTTCACTGACAGTCAGATGTGTTTTTAGTAAACCCAAGTCATATCATACTTCCTTAATCAGTTTAAGTAATTAATTAACAGGAGGATAGGGGATTCATTATTTTCAACATTTTTCTGTTAATAACTAAATGACTGGAAATCAACCTTTGGACTCATATTTGCATCTGGGTATTTGCATGGAGAAAGACTCACTCCGATTGATGGGTCAACATAGAAAGGAGGATTATGGATTGATGTTAATAAACTAATCTGAGTGTAGGCCACCATTAATGGGTGGGAGTATTAATCAAAATATTTTATAATGGATAATTATCATTTAGTACATAAGGACGACCAGTGGAAATTAGAGAAACAAGGGTCGGAGAGGTCGATTCGGAATTTTGAGAGAAAAAGTGAAGCAATGAATTTCAGTATCGACTACATGAACAATCATGGGGGTTCGTTGAAAATCCATAAGGAGGATGGTCAGTTTCAGGAGGAGAGGACTTATCCAAGAAGTGATGATCCTCGAAAATCAAAAGGGTGAGGTGTAAGGGGAGAGGCCCCCTTTGCCGGTTGAGATTTTATCAAATCATTAAAAAAGAATGAAATATGAATTTCAAATACTACAAAACGACCTACCTCATTACAGTTGTAATATTGCTTGCAGGCCTTCTCGATTGGTCTATTGGAACATTTTTAATTCCCTTGTTAAAGAACAACCATCTGGAATATTTAATTCGGATACCAAGTAATGCAGCTATAATTGGTGGTCTTTTAATATTGTATGACCAATTCCTTTGGAAATGCCCAATATTTAGCTTTCTTGTAAGTGTTCCTGACATGAATGGTAGGTATACAGGAAATATTCATTATAGATGGAAGAATGAGGCTCAGAGCAAGGATTGTGTTGTCGAAATAAATCAGACGGCATCAAAAATTCATGTCCGTTCCTTTTTCAATAATGAAAACCGTCAAAGGACAGAATCACGGAGTTTTATTGAAACAATAGAAAAAGGTGATGACGGTAACTACTCAATCTACCTGTTCTATTCCAATGGTGGTTCTAAGACAGACGGGAAATTGGATACACATGAAGGGGCAAATATGCTCAAGTATTTACCAAAAACAACCAAGACTCGCTCAAAGCTTACCGGTTACTATTTTACAAATCGTCAGAAACAGACAAAAGGTGAGATTGAAGTCGTTTTTGAATCAAAGAAAAGAAAAGGAGAATTTTAAAATTTTACAAAATGGCAGATTGTCACGATTTATTTCAAGGATTTAATAATCGGGTTAGGTTAACCGATGCTAAAAGAGAAAACTTAAAGGAAGCAAGGGATGTTCTTAGGAACAAAATCACTATTCATTTTTCTCAGAATCGACCCTCCTATAGACCCCAATTTCAGGGTCAAGGGTCATATGTAATGGATACTATTGTAAATCCGATAAAGTGGGATTATGATTTGGACGATGGAGTGTATTTTCTGGGTACTGCGTCGAAAGAGAACCGTCCAACCCCAGTTTCTTTTCATAACTGGATTATCGAAGCAATAGGAACTCACACCGACAAGGTTATTGATAAGAATACCTGTGTCAGGGTGGTGTACTCAGCTGGTTTCCACATTGACCTTCCAATATACTATGCAAGCTATTACAGCCCAGAACTGGCTCACAAACGAGACGGATGGATACTTAGTAATCCAATTGAGTTTATCGTATGGTTTGAAAGTAAAACAAACTCAGGGTTTAAACAAGAGTTTCTATTTGAAGCAGCAAGAAAGGAGGAATTCAGGACATGGGCCGAAGATGTTCGGAAGAAGGATGTCCAATTGAGAAGAATGGTTCGATATTTAAAAGGGTGGTGTGATTATAAAAATGGGGGAATGCCGAGTGGAATTATTATGACCATCCTCGCTGCTGGAAACTATGTTCCTGACCAGAGGGATGACATGTCACTATATAGAACCTTAGAAGCAATTAGAGCATCATTAAAGAAGGAATTTGTTTGTAGGAGACCCACAACACCTAAGGGTGAAGATTTGTTTGCTGAATATACCGTGGAACAAAAGAGTTCATTCTCAAAAAGGTTAGATGACCTTATTGAGGATGGAAAAAGAGCATTGAATGATTCCGACAAGAAAAACGCCTGTGAAAAGTGGAAAATTCATTTTGGGGATAGGTTTCCGTGTCATCTGGTTTCAACTGGGCCAACTATTGGAGCGGCCATATATGAACCACTAAGAGATATTGCCAAAACTTCGACTCCTTGGTATCGGAAATAAGTCAGTCAGGCTTCGACATAGTGTATCAACATTACCTCGAAGCAATGGAATTATACCCCAGATTATATGAACCTATTCAAAAGGACAATCAAGTTTTAATTGAAGGTACGGTTGATATAATTGACAGGAATAAAACTAACTGGGCCACATATGAAATAAGAATTGTCTTTCCTGATAACTATCCATTAAGAATTCCAACCTTATTCGAAATCGGTGGACAGATAGAACGGTCACCAGAATGGCATGTTAACCATGATGGGAGTTGTTGTCTTGCACCACCGGCCAAGATTTACTTAGAACTGGTAGATGGAATTACACTGAAGAAATGGTTAGAGAAGCTAGTAATTCCTTTCATGGCAAATCATGAATTTAAATTAAAAACAGGTCAATATTCGGATGTTGAATACTCTCATGGTGGTAAAGGTATCCGCGAGTTTTATAGAAAGTGGTTTGGAATGGATGATGACAAATTGATATTAAGGAAGGTGAAGTACATCACTGGTGAGATAGCCTTTGGTAGAAATGATGGTTGTTTCTGTGGCAGTGGGAAGAAGTATAAAAACTGTCACTGGAACTCCAAGGAGTATCTCGAAGTTCCAATAGAGATAATCAAAGAGGATATCCAGTATTTGAAATAAAAAACAATGATGGCAGTCAATTAACCGAAGGTCAGAGATAGATAAAATTGTCTCGGAATTGTCTCATAAACTGGGTATGACTCAGTTAATTTGATTATACCATAGTTGAAATTGATTCAACCAGATATTTTGATAAGTAGTTTATATTCAAATTAATAACTCAAATATCAAATTCAACTGAATATAACTGATTAAGGTTGTAACAGTACTGGCGGGGAGACAGGAAAATCAACCACTTACGAGTAAAATTGTAAGTGGTTTTTTTATTTATACAAACAAAAGTACAAACAAATAGTCGGATTTTGCCCATCTTCTACTATTGTTTGAGAGGATGTAAACTACATTTAATCTGATTTAGTCGTGTGGCTTGGCTCATCAATGAGAATTGTGCGAAAACACTCAGCTTTTCCATTTAAACTGTTACAAAAAGTACAATCTTTTTTTATGGTTCATTAATGTTACATGCCATGGTTATTATTTGTTCAGGAATTTTTGAGTTCTGTTTGCAGCATTTTGTCTGATATTGTAATAGTAAAAAGGATAATCAAAGCTATGGTAAACACCTTTTGGAAACCCACTGAGTGAATCTAATATGGCTATTCTGGATTCATCGGCAGTTGAGCAAACCAATACCCCCTTTGCGATATCTACGCGGGCATCAGCATATTGTGATATTTTCACCCATACTCCTGCCTTATTTGGAAAAAGTGATCCCAGGCCCTGTGAAGTGTCTGCTAAAGTTTCGCTTCTCGTCCAGGTGATAGGATTTATCACAAGGCCAGTATCACCATATATTACTGGATTCACTCCGGTAAAACCATTTGCTTCGGTGTTATATGAAATAATCACTCCTGTATCATCAGGGCCAGTCGCAAATTTCAGGTGAGGATTAGCCTGGAGAAATGCTTTTGTAACAGGACCACCGATTACGTATGCCGCAATCATTCTGGAATAAACCTGCGGATTAGCTTTCAGGTATCCGGATAAAATATTACAAACAATATTTGCTCCTTGTGAATGTCCGGCTAATATAAACGGACGTCCCTGATTGAAATGCTTTATGTAGTAGTCGAAGGCCGCAGTAGCATCCGTTGTGGGAATTCCAGCGATCACATTTAATCGGTTATCAGGTGATGAGTTGTCTTGCCGGTAATAGGGTGAGTAAACATTAGCTGCGGTGTCAAAAGCAGTGGCTTGCCGTGCAAAGGCTGATGCTGCACCTGCCATCATGAGGGAGTCGTCAATTGCGCAAATCATTGAAGTGGAATTATTCTTTGTCCAGGACGTTGTTGGATATAAGTAAAAGACATCTGCTTTGTATAGAGTCGCAGGCAATGACAGCCAATGAGCAGCTTGTGAATAATCAACCGAGGTTGAAACAGTGATTGTACTGTTACTTTTCTTGCAACCGTTGATAATAATTACTCCAAATCCCATTATGATTAAAGAGTAAATTAATGTGCTGATTTTTGTTTTCATTTTAGATTTTCAATTTGATGATTAATGGAGCAGCAGAACTATAACGTTTTTCAAATCATGTCTTTTTTACGGGCATAGAATAACCCCTGAATGAAACTTCGGGCTTAGCACACGCCAGGAGGTCGGACTTACATTGGTTTTTTTTGATATTGCGAAGATGGTCACGGTTTATTCTTTGAACAAGTTAAAGATACAACATATAAATACCATTGCTTGCAAAACGGATGTTATAAAAAGATTTTGCTATTCAATTCAAAAATTAAACAATTGTAATCATGAATGGTTTTTCCTGAATTTGCCATATTTCGATAACATCTATATATTTGTATATGATATGGGATGATCTTAACCAACCACGCTGTGTCAGGAATCTGAGACTATGGAAAGAAACCAATATTTACACTTTAAAAACAATCAGATGAAACATCTTCAAAAATCAGCATTAGTAATATTTCTGCTGTTTTGTTTATTGACAGCCGCATCTGCTTATTCACAGACCGGTAAGACTGACAAAAAGCCGGAAGCAGAAGAAGCTTTTAAAAAGGAGATCACATCTGCTCTGGAACTTTGGAATACAATGGCTAAGAACAGAGATGTAAATCATTTTATGGATTTATTTGATAAGACGGCGGATATTATCGTCGTGGGTTCCGACAGCGGCGAAATTTTCAAAGGCAGAAATCAGATAGAAGCCTGGATGAAAATGTTATTTGCTCACCGCAGTTTTTCATGGGACATGAACCGGGTAGATATTCATCATAACGGGAATACGGCCTGGGTTTTTATGGATGGAAATATGATCGTTTCCGATGATAAAGGAAAAACTGTAAAATTTCCTTATCGTTTCACTGGTATTTTAGTGAAAGTTAAGAATACCTGGAAATGGAGGCTCTTTGACGGCTCGGTGCCGGGAGGTCATTAAACCCCATGACATCAAAGGCAGTTTCCTGATTTGAATGAACTAATCCAGCATTCTGAAAAATGAAAAAAACAGCAATCCTTTTCATTGCAATTACGATGATTGCAATTCACGCTTTCTCCCAAAAGCAGGGTCAGGCCCGAATTGATTCCCTGCTCCGGCAATTCGCAAGATCAAAGGAAGATACGAATAAAGTTAAGCTACTGAACGAACTGAGCCTTACAGTCAGAGAAATCAATGCCGACGAAGGGATCAGTTACGCATTACAAGCTTTGTCGCTTGCCCAAAAACTTCACTGGCAACCAGGTGTTGCTGATGCAAATGTTGTTCTTGGCATGAGTTACTTTTATGGCAAAACCAATTATACAGGTGCGATAGACTGTTACTTGAAATCATTGAAGATCAGTGAAGAAATCCATGATAATACCAGGATCGCAAAAAGCCTGAACCGCCTTGGATTATTTTACTCCAGGTTGTCGGATTATAAGAAAGCTTTGGACTATTACCAAAGGGCATTAAACATCGCAAAGGAAGAAGGGAATAAGAATGGCATGCAAAAAATCATGTTTAATATTGGCGAGATCTATCAAAAGCAATCAGACTATCCTAAAGCATTGGAAATATTCAACCAGGCACTGAAAATAAACCAGTCTATTGGAAATAATCCGGGATGCAGCAGGGCCTTAAATGCCATCGGTTTTATTTACCGGTTAATGAAAGATTTTAAAAGAGCCCATCAGTATTGTGAAGAATCCATTAAAATGTATGAAGCTGCAGGAGATCAAATATCACTGGCTGCAGAGTTGGAAGACGTAGGAGATATGTACCGGCAGCAAACCGAGTACCTTAAGGCGCTTGAATATCTCTTTAAAGCGCTGAGGATTCAGAAAGAGTTAAATGAGAGAAGAAGTATTGCTTATAATTTCGGGGTGATCGCTTACACTTATTTCATGATCGCAACCGACCGCAATACAACCGTATTGAATAAGCTTTTTTCCGGGAATAAAAAGGCCGCAGTAAAAGTATGCATGACATATGCCGACAGTTCAATAGCAATCCAGAAGGAGCTGGGAGATCTTTATTACCTGCAGGATACCTATATTTCGAGGAGCCGTGCCCTGGAGCAGCTCGGCGATTACAAGGGAGCTCTTGAAAACCTGAAGCAATATAACATCATCAGTGATTCGATTTTAAATGCCGACCGGGAGAAAAAGCTCACCCAACTCTCGATGAAATATGAATTCGATAAAAAGCAGGCAACCGACAGTTTGAGGCATGCAGTTGAAAACAACCTGAACCAGCTCCGCCTGCAGAAGCAAAAGACATTTACATGGGCAGGTTTCATCGGCATGGCCCTGGTTGCATTTTTACTGTTCTTCGTATTTAAAAATTACAACAACCAGCGTAAATCCAATCAGCGGTTGCAAGCCGCTCAAAAGGAAATCCTGGAACAAAAGGAACGTGCCGAGCAAAGCGAAAGGTTCAAACAGCAATTCCTTGCCAACATGAGTCATGAGATCCGCACTCCGATGAATGCCGTGATGGGAATGACGAACCTGTTAATCGACAAAAATCCCCGGGCCGACCAGAAGCAATACCTGGAAGGGATAAAAAAATCCTCCGATGTCCTGCTGCACATCATTAACGACATCCTGGACCTGTCTAAAATTGAGTCCGGAAAAATGGAACTTGAGAAAACAGACTTCTCCCTCCGCCAAACAATTGAACAGGTAGTAGAAACCATGCAACATAAAGCCGAGGAAAAAGGATTGCATTTGCTGGGTGATATCAGTGACAGCATTCCCGATGTGCTTATAGGCGATCCTGTTCGTCTGAACCAGATCATTCTGAACCTTGCAGGAAATGCTATTAAATTCACTGAAAAAGGAAGTGTCGAGATCAAGGTTGAATCAATTTCCGGTGACCCGTCTGCTACGCTTAATCTCAGGTTTTCAGTCATCGATACAGGCATAGGGATACCGAAAGATAAACTTGAAACAGTCTTTGAAAGTTTTAAACAAGCCAATTCATCGGACACCAGGAAGTATGGAGGTACCGGACTGGGGTTGAGCATCAGCAGGCAGCTGGTGGAATTGTATGGAGGGGAAATCCAGATAGAGAGTGAAGAAGGAGCAGGTACCACGTTCTCATTTATACTCAATTTTGAAGAAGGTTCAGGGGAGAGATTGCATAAACAACTGAATGCTCATGCACACTTTGACGGGCACATCCTCGACGGATTGAAAATTTTGATTGCCGATGATAACGAGTATAACAGGATAGTTGCCGAGGATACGCTGAGATCAAAAGCTTACGTTGAAATAGAAACCGCATCCAACGGGAATGAAGCAATTGAGTTACTTAAAGCGAAAGACTTTGACGTGATATTAATGGATGTTCAGATGCCTGAAATGAATGGTTTTGAGGCCACCAGGTTCATCCGCACGAACTTTAATTCACCAAAAAAAGATATTCCGATCATTGCTCTGACGGCAAGTGTGCTGAGAACCGACCTGGATAAATGCAGGCAGGCCGGTATGAACTCATATATTCCCAAACCGTTCAGCTCTTCCCAGCTGATCCTTGGCCTTGCTGAAGTATTGGATATTAAAGTGAGAACGATGGAGAATTCAGTTGAAGCCGGGGAAACAGTGCCGCCTGAACAGGGGAAGGTAACTGATATGTCGTACCTCAAAACCTTCTGCGAAGGGGACGTGAAAAAAATGCAAAAGTATGTCAGCATGTTTTTACAATCAGCCCCGGTACTGCTAGAAAGAGTAAATGCAGCCATTGACGCGGATGATTTTGAGGAGGCAGCGAATCAGCTTCACGGTTTTAAGACTAAATTTATCATGATGGGTATGAAGAACACAGGCAGGCTGTCACTCCTGCTGGAACAGAAATGCAGAAGTAAATTAAAACCAGCCACATTGCATACAGAACTTAAAATCCTGCTTGGGGATGTTGAACGTGCGATCATTGAATTAACATAAAAGGTGGCGATCTTCCGATATTCATTATTTTTACAAAAAATATAAGCTATGGACCTGGATATGCCTAAGAAAATTTTCATTGTGGATGATGATACAATGCTTACTGAAGCGCTTAAAGATTATCTCACACGTAAAACCCTGAATGATATCCGTATTTTCAACACAGGCGAAGAATGCCTGAATCATCTCTCCGAAAACCCGGATGTCATCATCCTCGATTATTACCTTAACAGCGTTCAGAAAGAGGCAGCTAACGGCATGGAGATATTGCAGGTGATCAAGAAACATTACCCGGGGATGCATGTTCTCATGCTGTCGAGCCAGGAACGTTATGCCATTGCGCTTCAAACCATTCAGAGTGGCGCCGAGCAATATGTAGTAAAGGATGAGACTGCTTTCGAAAAGATCGCTTCACTGATCAGGGAACTTAATTAACCTGCGCCATGAAAACGCTAAAACACTATTCACTTGTCCTGATCATCCTCTGCTCTTTTGTTTTTTCCTCTACTTCATCCGCGCAGTTTATAACCATCGCCAGGAAAATAAAATCGATGCATTCAGGGTCGACCGATGTCGCTACAGTTATCGTTGATGCAAAAACATTTAAGGTTTACGGGGCGGTGATTGATACCCTGACCACCAATCCTAAATTTAAAATAAGCCAGAGGGATAATACCAAACGTTTCGTGGAATTCACAACAGGGACTTATAAAGTTTCAATGCAGGTTGATTCACTTGCCGCCGCATTGTCGCAGATCACGGTTGCCTCAGCTCATGCCGACAATGCAGAAAAGCAAGCAACAGATATAGCGGTGGATGTTATACAAACAGTTTGCCGGAAGCTCGCGATAAAATGCACCCTGGATAAAAAGTAAATCACATCATAGTATCCATGAACAACTACCTGAAATTTCTGGTTTTATCTGTGATCATTTTTATCTGCGGATGCGGCCACAAAAAAGATGTGCAGATTACAAACCTGCTGATGCTGAAAGGAGGGAAGACTTTTGCAGTCCCCACAGGAACCGCTGCCGACCGGTTCGTGATGAAGAAATTCCCTGATGCAAAAATCGAGTACTACAACAGTGTGCTTGATTGTTCCCTGGCTGTTAAAGACGGGAAAGCCGATGCAGCGGTCTATGACCTTCCCGTTCTGAAAAACATTGCGGCAAAAAATGGGGGCCTTATTGTTTTAGATGAACTGCTGTTTGATGATCAATACGGATTTGCCGTCCGCCCGGAGGACATGGCGCTGAAATCAACAATGGACGAAGTCCTCGCCCGGCTAAAATCAGACGGTACATACCAGGAGATGCAGAAACGCTGGTTCCCCGATAAGGGGAACCCCGGCCCCATGCCTGAAATCAAATTTACCAATGAAAAAGGAATACTCCGATTTGGAACGGCGGCTGTGAGCGAACCTATGTCATATGTCGACAGCAGCAAGCAGGTTGTCGGATTCGATATCGAATATGCCTCCTACATTGCTAAGAAATCAGGGAAAGTCCTGGAGATAGTCAACATGGAATTCGGGGCCATGATCCCTGCCCTGATTTCCGGCAAGGTCGACATGATTGGCGCTGGCCTTTCTATCACTGAGGAAAGGGCAAAGAAAGTCCTGTTCTCCCAAAGCTACTATCCTAGCGGTATTGCTGCGGTGGTAAAAGATAACCGTGAAAAGAAAAAAGCAACAACCGAATCCAGGATGAAAACCCTTGCCGATATAAAAAACAGGCGGATAGGGGTGCTGCTTGGAAGTGTCCACGATGCTTATGCAACGAAACAGTTTCCCAATGCAGCAATCTTTCAGTATCCGAATCTCTCTGATCTTCTCTTTGGCCTGAACTCTGATAAAGTGGATGTGGCATTCTCTGATCAGTCATCCGTTAATGATATCTTCAATAAAAACCCCGGGCTTGGGATCCTTGCTAAAAACGTATTTACAGTTAACATCGGAGCCGGATTTGACAAGGATAGCGATCAACTGCGGAAACAATTCAACTCTTTTCTTAAAGAGATCAGGTCGAACGGTGTATACAAGGACCTGGTCGAACGCTGGATGGATAAAGGGCTGGAAGAAATGCCCGGGATTACAAGCACGAACATCAATGGCCAGCTCAAAGTTGGTGTTGTAAGTGATCTTGGGATGCCTTCCACCGTCATGAAAAACGGCCGTTTGATTGGTTTTGACATTGAACTGGCACAGAGGTTTGCAGCCTATATCCACAAGGAATTCGTCCCGGTCGACCTGCAGTTCGGGAGCCTGCTTGCATCGGTCTCGACAAATAAGATTGACATCATCATGAGTTCTTTGATGATAACCGATGAACGCAAAAAACAGATTGATTTTTCCGACCCGTATTATGAATCAGGCGTCAGCGTCATTGCAAAGAAGATTAACATTGAAAGTAAAACCCTTTCGGGAGCAGGAACACCCGATGAATATAATGAAGATGAAAATGGCAATGTCTCTTTTTTCAAATCCATCTCAAACAGTTTTTACAACAACATCATCCTCGAAAAAAGGTATTTGAGTATCCTTGACGGGTTAAAAGTCACCATGCTCATTTCAATCCTCGCAGCAATACTGGGAACGCTCATCGGCTCATTGGTATGTTACATGAGGATGTCTAAAAGCAGGTTCCTTTCACGATCGGCCAGTGTGTATATTTCAATATTACGCGGTACACCTGTATTGGTTCTGCTGATGATCATATATTATGTTGTTTTTGCTTCGGTGAACATCAATCCTCTTGTCGTTGCCGTAATTGCATTCTCCCTGAATTTCGGCGCTTATGTATCGGAGATGTTCAGGACTTCCATTGAAAGCATAGATAAAGGGCAGAAGGAAGCTGCAATCGCAGGGGGCTTCTCGAAAATCCAGACCTTCTCTTACATTATCCTTCCCCAGGCTTTGCGCCATATCCTTCCGGTATATAAAGGGGAATTTATCTCGCTCATCAAAATGACCTCCATTGTAGGGTATATAGCAGTGCAGGATCTTACCAAGGCGAGCGATATTATCCGCAGCCGCACGTTTGACGCGTTTTTCCCTTTGATCATGGTGGCTGTATTGTATTTGTGCATCGCATGGTTATTTACCTGGGCCCTTGGTTTGATCGAGGTTTCGGTGGATCCTAAAAGAAAACGTACCAGGCAAACAGAGGAGGCAAAGCGATGATCAAAGTAAGAAACCTTTCAAAGCATTTTGGAGAACTGGTGGTCCTTAAAGATATCAGTACGGATATCAGTAAAGGAGAGGTTATCTCTGTTATAGGCCCGTCAGGAACAGGAAAAAGCACTTTCCTCCGCTGCCTAAACCTGTTAGAGGTCCCTACCGGCGGAAGCATTTTTATTGATGATGTTCCCCTGCTTGATAAACATACCGATGTGCCAAAGCTAAGGCAGAAAATGGGTATGGTTTTTCAGTCGTTTAATTTATATGCACATCTGACGGTTTTGGAAAACCTGACCATAGGCCCGGTCAAACTATTGGGAAAGAAAAGGGCAGAAGCCGATGAAAAAGCTTTTGAGCTTCTTAAGATAGTGGGCCTTGCCGAAAAAGCATACAGTTACCCCGATGAACTCTCAGGCGGGCAAAAACAAAGGGTGGCTATTGCCCGGTGCATGGCCATGGAACCTGAAATACTGCTCTTTGATGAACCTACCTCGGCCCTTGACCCGACCATGGTCAGCGAGGTCCTGGCTGTGATACGCCGCCTGTCAAGGGAAGGGATGACCATGATCATCGTGACACATGAAATGGAATTTGCAAGGAACACTTCCAGCCGGGTGTTTTATATGGACGAAGGGCTGATTTATGAAGAAGGCACGCCCGTGCAGATCTTTGATAATCCGCAGAAAGAAAAAACAAAAGCATTCATCAACAGGATACGCAGCCTGAATTGCCATATTACAAGCAGTGATTATGATTTGTATGGCTTGCAGGGCGAAATGGAGGTGTTTTGTGAAAAACATATGCTCACCAGGAGGGTCACAGGATACGTATTGCATATTGCTGAAGAGTTGCTGGTGCTTCAAAAGGACCTCTCGGATGTCAGCCTCAGCCTTTCTTATTCGGAAAAAGAAGGAGATGTGGAATTGAAATGCGATAGCGCCGGGCCTCCTTTTAATCCTCTTAAGGAAGATGCCCTCGAAGATGATATCGGGCTGAAACTGATCAGGGGAAGATGCAGGAGCGTTGATTACTTCTATGAGGGAGGGAGGAATATTCTCCTTCTCAGGATCAAAGGCGAATAATCCAGGCCTTTTAAAATTTTTAAAATATTTATCTAGAATGTTAGGTAATTGATAAGTGTTTTTTATATTCGCATCCTGTTTAACATTCAGTTTTTATGTCGATGAAAATCAGAGATAATAGTATAGCGCTTCCGGGAATAATTTTATTCCTTGTTATAATGGTCTTAGGTGTAATATATGTGCATTATACCTGGAAAAGGTTTGAAAACGACAGAGCAGACAAGGTAATGGAAATTGCACGGTCTATTGAAGCTACTTTGCCAAAGTCTGACCTTAAAATGCTTGAAGCCAAACCCGGTGATTTAGTGAAGCCCCAGTATACGTTGATCAAGAAGATCTTGAAAGCAATAATCAGGATCGATCCCAATGTCAGGTTTGCCTACCTCTATAATGAACAGAAAGGGAAAATATATTTCTATGCTGATTCTGAAGCCGAAAATTCCCCTGATTATTCTCCTCCCGGCCAGGAATATACTGAAGCCATGCCTGAATATCTGGTACCATTGACAAACGGAAAGACACTGATCGCCGGTCCTGTTTCAGACCGCTGGGGGGTTTGGGTATCTGTACTGGTTCCAATTAAAGATGATACAAACGGCAAACCGTATGCGGTATTTGGAATGGATTATAATGCAAAATCCTGGAATTCTTTTTTATGGCTTGAAGTATTTCAATCCTGTGTATTAGTGTTTTTACTTCTCCTTGCCTTTTTCTTTTTACTGATAATCCAGGCAAAAAACAAATCACTTAAAAATGATATCATTGAACGGAAGCTTGCGGGTGAGGCGCTTTTGCAAAGCCAGGGGCGTACCCGGCTTCAGCGTAATGCTATTGCCAGGATCGCCCTTGATGAGGTTATTGCTTTCGGTACGCTGACCCAGTCATTGAATCGGCTTACCGAAGAAGTTGCATCAGCGATCAGGGTATCACGCGCAAGTGTATGGCTATACACCGAAGATAAGGCTGCATTGCAATGCAGCTCCCTGTTTGAGGCCGAAGCGAATCGCCACAGCTCAGGAATACTTTTAAAAAGCGATGATTATCCAAGGTATTTTGAAGCTATCAAAAGAGAGAGCAGGATCAATGCCGATGAGGCACAAACTGACCTGCGAACAAGTGAATTTGCAGAGGGGTATCTTAAACCATTAGGAATAAGTTCAATGCTTGATGCAGGTATAACCCTTGAAGGTAAGTTAAATGGAGTGGTGTGTTTTGAACATACCGGTGAGAAGCGCATCTGGCATCCTGATGAGGAATCCTTTGCAAGCACAGTGGCATCAATCGTTGCCCAGATACTTTCTAATAATGTGCGCAAACTTGCCGAAGATGCCCTCAGGGTCAGCGAAGAAAAATACCGAAATATCTTCGAAAATGTCCAGGATGTTTTTTACCAAACCGACCTTTCGGGGATTGTACAAGAAATAAGCCCTTCCATAAAATATTTCTCACAGTTTAACAGGGATGAAATTCTTGGCTTCTCAGTCGACAAATTGTATAAAAGCCCCGGGGACAGGGATACTTTGATAAATGAAATTTTGAAAAATGGCGAACTTAGGGATTATGAACTTATTCTGCGGACAAAATCAGGCGTAACCAGGAATGCTTCAATCAACGCAAGATTAATTTATGATGCCCAGGGGAATCCCCACCATATAGACGGAGCCATCAGGGATATCACAGAAAGGAAACAGGCGGAAGCTGAACTGATCAAAGCTAAAGAGCGCGCTGAAGAAAGCGATCGGCTTAAATCGGCATTTCTTGCCAATATGAGCCACGAAATTCGTACCCCCATGAACGGGATCCTTGGCTTTGCCTCTTTGTTGAAGGAACCCGGCCTGACCGGGGAAGATCAGCAGGAATATATAAGGATCATCGAGAAAAGCGGGGCCCGTATGCTTAATATTATAAATGATATCGTTGATATTTCAAAAATCGAATCGGGATTGATGGAAGTTGATATTAAAGACTCTGATATTAATCACCAGATGGAATACATCTATAATTTCTTCAGACCGGAATTTGACAGGAAGAAAATTCAGTTTTCATTAAAAAATGGCCTGCCGTCAAATGAAGCCACCATAAAGACAGACCGCGAAAAGATCTATGCCATTCTTACCAACCTGGTTAAAAATGCCAATAAATATACCAACCATGGTTCAATAGAATTCGGGTACAATAAAAAAGGTTCATTCCTGGAATTTTATGTCAGGGATACAGGCATCGGGATCCCGCATGACAGGCAGGAAGCCATTTTCGAAAGGTTTATCCAGGCTGATATCTTCGATAAGCATGCCTTGCAGGGAGCCGGGCTGGGATTGTCCATCACAAAAGCTTATGTGGAAATGCTTGGCGGGAATATCTGGGTAGAAAGCAAAGAAGGGGTAGGCTCTACATTCTTTTTCACCCTGCCGTATAATGCCGGTCTGCAAAAACAAAGCATTGCCCCTGCTCATGTGCATATCGAAGAAAGTACAGTGAAAATTGAAAATCTGAAAGTTTTAATTGCTGAAGACGATGAAACTTCAGTAATGTTCCTTACCAAATCAATGAAGGGATTGGTCAAAGAAATTTTTCTGGTAAAAACAGGTATGGAGGCTGTGGAATTTTGCAGCAATCATCCTGATACGGATCTTGTATTAATGGATATCGGGATGCCCGAAATGAACGGATATGAAGCTACAATGAGAATACGCCAGTTCAATAAGGAAGTCGTAATCATAGCTCAAACTGCATTTGGCCTTTTAGGCGACAGGGAGAAAGCCCTGGATGCAGGATGCGATGATTATATTTCGAAGCCGATAGAAGGCGATTCATTAATGAAGCTGATACACAAATATTTCAATAATCAAACAGAATTATCCTGAAAAATATCTTGTTGTTTGGCAAACATCTCTTTAACTTTGAGGATGGGTTTTTTCGGTTTCAGAAAAATTGTTCAATATGAAAACAGAGCAGAGCGTATTTTCAGAAGAAAAGGGATGGGTAAGAAAAAGCAAGAGCGCACTTGGTAAGTCGGCCGGCCTTGTTTTCCTGTTTGGCAATAAAGACCTCCTTAAAGAACAGCTTCATATTGATCATGTAAAAAAGGAATACCCTGAAGCTCAGATCATCGGTTGTTCTACTTCCGGAGAGATCTGCCAGGAAGAGGTCTTTAATAACAGCATTGTTTGCACGGCAGTGTGGTTTGAAAAGACTGTTGTCGAAATTGCAGCAGAACAAATCGGTTCGATGGATGACAGCTTCATGATCGGGGAAAAACTGGCAGACCGGCTCGACAAGGAACATCTGGTGCATGTCATGATCCTGTCGGACGGCCTGAATATAAACGGAAGCGAACTAACAAAAGGGCTTAATAAACGTCTGGGTGAAAGGATCCCGGTTACAGGAGGTTTGGCAGGGGACCAGGCCAACTTTAACGAAACTGTAATTGTTCACAACAATATCGGCCGGAAAAACCTTATCCTTGCCATAGGTTTCTATGGTAAGGATTTAAGTGTAGGATACGGATCAATGGGAGGATGGGATTCGTTTGGTGTTGACCGGGAGGTTACCAGGTCAAAAGGAAATATCCTGTATGAACTGGACGGACTCCCGGCCCTGGAACTTTATAAACGTTACCTTGGCAGCCATGCAGCTGATCTCCCCGCTTCGGCCCTGCTGTTTCCCCTCAGCCTCCGCATGCAGGGATCTGAAACAGCTCTTGTACGCACCGTCTTGTCGGTTAACGAAGCTGACGGGAGCATGGTTTTTGCCGGGGATATTCCCCAGGGAGAATATGTGCGCCTGATGAAGGCGAACTTTGAACGATTGCTGGATGGGGCTAACGGGGCAGCCGAAATGATGAAGATAAGCCTCAGAAACCTGACTCCTGACCTGGCTATATTGATCAGTTGTGTAGGCCGTAAACTTGTATTAAAACTGAGAGTGGAAGAAGAACTTGAACGTGTGCGTGAGGTGACCGGAGATACAACAGTTTTAACAGGCTTCTACTCTTATGGGGAAATTTGTCCCACAAAACCGTTTTTGAACCATTGTGAACTGCATAATCAAACTATGACGATCACTGCTTTCAAGGAAAATTAATTCCTCCGATTTGGAAAATAATTTGAATAAACTGCTTCAACGCCAGTTAAAAAGGCGCTTCGGATCATCAGACAACATCCCTGATGAGCTTAAAGGAATTATTCAGGATATAAGCGAGACGTACAATAATTATGAAGATGATGCCGGGCTGCTTCAGAATTCCATTGAACTAAGTTCACAGGAGCTTCGTGATGCATTTTTAAAACACAAGAATGATGCAGAGACCCGGAAGGAAACATTAAACAGGATAAAGGAAGCCATCAATGCACTTAATCCTCCCGGACAAAACGGGGTCACCGACAGTAATGATGATCCCTCCCATCTGTTCAAATCACTGATAAAATTAATTGAAGAGCGAAAGCAGGCGGAAGAAGACCTCCAGGAAAGCAACCGGAAATGGGAAGCCATCATCTCTGCTTCTCCTGATGGTATCGGAATGATTTCGCCTGATGGTAAAATCCAGCTGATATCAGAAAAACTGGCGACCTTGTATGGCTATTCGGTTGACGAACTGGATAAATACATTGGCAGTTCCCTTTTGGAGTTCATTGATCCTTCAAATCACCCTCTGTTAATCGACAATATCCGCAAACTGCTCTCAGGGAAGAGCGATATAAGGCTCAGTGAATATCTTGCGGTTAAAAAAGACAAAAGCAGGTGTTATATTGACATTAATTCAACAGTCTTATTTGATCACCAGGGCAACCCGGTAAGCATTCTTTTTGTTGTTCGTGATATAACTGACCGCAAACAGGCAGAGGAAACACTGAATAATGAGCGTACGCTTTTCCGGACGATCATTGACCTCATCCCCGATGCGGTTTATGTTAAGGACTTCACCGGAAGAAAGATATTGGCCAATCCCAAGGAAATACAGTTTGCAGGAGTAAATTCTGAAACCGAGATCATTGGCAAGACCGATTTTGACCTTTATAATTTTAATGAGGCTTCCCTTTTCTGGGAGGAAGATAAGTCAGTTCTGACTACAGGGAACCCGGTTCTGAATGCTGAAGGCTTCCTGACCGACAGGGACGGGAAGATGAAATGGATACTGGTTTCAAAGGTTCCTTTTTTTGACATGCATGGTAAAATAACCGGTATTGTCGGGGTTACACATGATATCACTGAAAGAAAACTCGTGGAGCAGGAACTCCTCAAGTCAAAGGAAAAAGCTGAAGAGAGCGACCGCCTGAAATCAGCCTTTCTTGCAAACATGAGCCATGAGATCAGGACGCCGATGAATGGGATCCTGGGTTTTTCCAAACTGCTCAAGGAACCAAAACTAACAGGGGAAGAACAGCAGGAGTATATTCAAATCATCGAAAAAAGCGGCGCCCGCATGCTTAATATCATCAACAATATTATTGATATTTCAAAAATTGAATCAGGCCAGATGGAGGTTTCAATTTCCGATGCAAACATCAATGATCAGATCGAATATGTATATACATTCTTCAAGCCCGAGGCAGAACGGAAAGGGATACATCTCCATATAGAAATGGACCTGCCTTCTGAAGATGCCGTGATCAGGACCGATCAGGAGAAGATCTATGCGATCCTGACCAACCTTGTTAAAAATGCGATTAAATATACCAATGAAGGTACCATTGTCTTTGGCTATAAAAAGAAAAATGGGATCCTTGAATTTTTTGTGAAAGACACTGGTATCGGGATTCAAAGTCACAGGCACGAGGCCATATTTGAACGCTTTATCCAGGCCGATATTTCCAACAAACAGGCGATTGACGGAGCAGGTCTGGGCCTGTCGATCACCAGGGCCTACGTTGAAATGCTTGACGGAAAGATCTGGGTTGAAAGCCAGGAAGGAAAAGGATCGGTCTTTTATTTCACGATACCTTACAAAGTTGATATCCTGGGATCATCAGAGGCTGCTTTTCTGGTTTTAAATGAGGGAGAAACAGGCCCGGTGCAGAACCTTAAAGTACTGATTGTAGAAGATGATGAAGCATCGGCATTATTCCTGAAAGTGGCTGTTAAATTATTCAGTAAGGAGTTGTTAAAGGCCAAATCGGGCCAGGAAGCAGTTGAAATATGCCGTAACAACCCTGACATTGATCTTATCCTGATGGATATCAGGCTCCCCATAATCAGCGGATATGAGGCCACACGCCTGATCCGTCAATTTAATAAGGATGTGGTCATTATTGCACAGACTGCTTATGGTCTTGTAGGTGACAAAGAAAGAGCATTGGAGTCGGGATGCAATGACTATATTTCAAAGCCAATCGATACCGAAGAATTGATGGGGATATTAAAAAAACATTTCAGGAGCTGATATACAACAGGATGACGGCCGGGTATCCGTAAAGGGGCCCGGGCACCTTATCCTTTCTTGACCCTTACAGCATTCATGCCTTTAAAGCTGCGCTCTGTCTCAAAAATGACAGTATCGCCTTCCTTGATCTCTTCGCTCACATTGTTCACGTGGACAAAGTATTTCTCCTGGTTCTCAGAATCTTTTATAAAACCGAAGCCTTTTGAAGCGTTGAAAAATTCAACCTTGCCTTTGCGTATTGCATTGGCCTCTTCTACTTCCCTCTTGGGGACGCCTATCTGTATGCTCTCGGGATTGATTTTCTTTCTGTGGGCGGGATCAGGAGGAGTATCGGTGATCCGTCCGTTTTCATCAACATAGGCGATCATGTTGTCAAGCCCGCCGCCTGGCGAGTTTGCCTTACGTTCAGCAAGTTTCTGTTGTTTGTCAACGCGTTTTTTTAAACGTTTTTTTTCTTTTTCCCTTTTACTGAATGTTTCTTGTGAACTCGCCATTAATGTTTGTTTAAGGATTTCAATTGAGTTGCAAAGGTACGATAATAAACAAGAATCCAGTATCCGGGTCCGGAAAAGGCTTATGGACAGTATTTAACCAGTATCGTTACTCCTTTCACATCGAATGTTTTTCCCGGATTAATGGTGAGAATGGTACCAGGTTGAATCAGCAGATCTTTACAGGTCGCCCCGTCATTACGGATGACCGGACTGAAATTTATTCCCGGGTTCAGTCGCACATTATTGGTAGCTGCAGGAACTCCGCCTGGAGACCAGTTGGTTGCATCGTCCCAGTTAGGATTAGTAATGCCAAGCCATGTTTTATATGTTTTTGCAAGGAAGTCGTTGACCCCGACATCGGGGGGATTGAGCCTCGCGTTTCCATCAATGTCGTCGCTGATCCCCGGGATGCAAACCCCAAGGTCATCCAGGGCTTCGGGCCCGGTGCAATGCAGATCGTTCACCGAAATGAAATCCGGGTTCACCGAAACTGAAAGCTCATCCTGCCTGGGTGAAAATGAAAATTGCCAGTTCTTCAGGTTGAGATGGGTTGTACCACACTGAACAGTGCCTATACGGTTGGGATCAGCTGCATAAAGATCATTATGATTGCTGATGAAATTCGACACGCTGCATAAGCCGATCGCAAAATTCCCTGCAGCTGAAGGGGTGCCTCCCCATAGCCTTTTATTGACGAAGATATTGTTGAAGATATTCATCACTGCCCCTCCTTTTCTGAGAAAGCAATAGGTTGATGTGAGGTTACCTGTCCCGCCATCGTCGATATACACTGAATTGAAGTAATATTTATTCTTGACGCCTGCCTGGGAAGCATCATAGAAACCACAAAAAGTCTCATGCAAACAGTCGGAGGTGATGTAGCCAAGCGAAACCTCATTATTATAGAACGTGCAGCTGTCGGCCCCCCCGGCACTGTGAGTATCGGACCAGATGCCAGTGACCGTATCAACCACTCCCTCGTAATAGGGTACCAGGCACCCGAACTTATAGATCTTATTATCCTTCACGACAAGGTTCCTGCCCTTAACCTGTATCCCGAAAACACCGGGCTGGGCAGGATAGTATATACCGTGGTAGATATATTCAGGGGAAATGTCTTTAAGCAGAAAGATCCTGTTGTTGAATATCTGACCATTACAACCGAGATAAGATGCGCTACCGTTGCGGATGGTGCCTATTCCGACGAGGTCGTCGCCTGTACCAAAAGCCGAAACGGTAATGTTGGCGATCATATTGTTGCAGATATTGATCACATGGTCGAGGTGGTTAAGGACATATATCCCGTAGGAGGCCGTTCCGCTGCAGGTGATCGTTTCAACCAGCAGACTGTCACCAATCTTATTCCCGGAATAAAGACCTATATTTACATTCTGGTCAAGAACGCTGATACCTCTGAAAGTACCCGTGCTGATCCTGCGGATTATATTCCCGTCGATATTATCAGGCTGGCTTACCGATGTGCTGCTTGTGCCCATAACCTTGATCCCCCCTGATATCCCCGAGCTGCTTCCAAGTGCACCGGTCTCTGCTCCGCCAATGAAATTGTTGGTGATATTATGCCAGTTTCCTTTTTGCAGTTCAATGGCGGTCCCTCCGTCAGGTATGCCAACCGCTGTCCTGTAAAAACTGTTTCCCGAGACCATCCAGTTATCATTGCCATAATCAATCCATCCCTGTCCCGGTATTGTTGGCCTTGAAATAAATACCCCGTGTTCAGACCAGTTGTATATTCTGCAGTTTATTATGGAGTTTTGAATGCTTTTATGTTCCAGGGAGTCGGTACAAATTGCATTCTTAAGTTGTGTGGTGACATAGGAGATCTCACAATTATCTATGGTGTTATTGCTGTTCCCTGTCGGACTGCTGCCGGAACTCCCGAAATGAATTGCGCCGTTGTATGCTCCGTTATTTGCTTGAATAGCACAATTCCTGATCGTATTCGTATTCGCCCCGTTCTGGAAACGAATCACCTCACCTTTATCATTGTCATAATCGAAGGTTCTCATCAACAGATTTATTCCGCTCGTTTCACCGGGGATCCTCCCGTCAATAGTCACATTGCCTGCGCCGTTTAAAATGATCATGGGCCCGGTAAGGTTTCCTGATTGATAGGTCCATCTGGAAGGGGAGGTAAGGCTTCCCCCTGGCTGGATGAGAATAAAGGAATAGGAGGAAGCTCCTGTTCCGCTGGCGTTCAGCGTTGCAAGGGTATCATTGGTGATGTTGGAAATAATGGAAAGATGAATATACCCCGTAACAGTCCCGTCGTTGATGCGGTCAAAAGCATGTTTAAGGGAATGGAAATGTCCCGCCGTACCCACGGTATATGAAGTATATGCAAATTCATTGATGCCGGGATCAGGAGTAAGGCTGCGGCTGTTGCCGTCTATGTCATCGGTGATTCCGGTAAATCCTACCCCTGTATTATCCAGAAGGGCATTCGATGTAATGCGAAGATTTGTCTCTGAGTCGAAATTCGGATTCACGCTTAACGAAGCGGCATCCATGATAGGGGAGAACGCTCCCTGCCAGCCCGATAATGTCAACTGTGAACTGCCTCCGTTCACCGAACCCACGGTACTTGTGTTTTTGGCATACAGGTCATTATGGTTGCTTGAAAGATATGTGTTGGAATTCGAATTCACGACCACGGCCAGGTTCTGGGTTACGGAACTCACCCGGTTATTGAAAAATATATTGTTGACCAGCGTAACGGGAAAATCGTTCTCACGCATGAAACAGGACGTAATCCCCGTTCCTGAGCTGGTTCCTCCGATATAGATTGAATTGAAAAAGTACTTATGGTCACCGCTTCCTGTGCCTGAGATCCCCCTGTCGCGGATACCGTAAATGTGAATGTTATTGTTGTTTGTCCCGTTCGAAAGGGCTATCATGTTATTGGAAGCGGTAATTGTTCCATTTTTATAAACGATCCTGATCCCGTCCATTTCGGGGAGAGTCCCGGAACCCAGGCTGTTGATGGAAAAATCAGTAACCTGATTCTTTGAAACGGTAAATGTGCTGTTATCGGCGTCAAGGTTGATTCCTTCGACCCAGGTATAATGGCTTCCTCCATTTGATCCGGTGAACTGGGCAATGACATTTTCCGACACATTAATAATAGCGGAACTTGCTGAGATCCCAATACCTATGATAGCCGGCCCGTCGGCGCTCCCGTTGGAGTTCAGTTTCTGAACTGTGTTGCCCGAAAGCTCAATCGTATTTCCTGTTAGTGTACTGCTTATCGAAATCCCTGTAAGCACTGATGAATTTGATGTATTATTGATCTTCAGGGATTGTACCTGGTTGGATGAAATATGGATATCGGGTGCACCGGCATCACCCCATGCATGGATCCCCGTCAACGGCCCCGAACCCAGCATGATGATATCGTTTGAAGATTCCCCTCCTCCAATATAATTTGCCCCGTCGGTCCCGATGTATGACTTGCAGCCGTATGCTTCAATACAGGTGAATCCTGTGCCCGACAGATTCATTTTGCGGATCATATTCGAATTGATGTAACATTTTTGAGAGCTGCTCCCCGAAACATAGATCCCGTATGACTGGGAAGACGTATTGGTATTGGTCCAAACAGGAATCCCGCAACCTGGATTCCCCCCCCCGATATAATTCCCTGTGATCGCGAGACTGTCGCCTTCTGTTGCTTTGATCGCATAATGTGCATCAGGTGATGAAAACGATGCGGTCTGGTAAAAGCTGTTGCCCTCGCCCGAACCTCCTATGATCCAGCCGTCCCCGCAATTCGGGTTCAGTTTGATCCCTTCCGACATCCAGTCGTAGATAGCACAGTTTTTTATCGTGTTCCTGTGATTCCATGAATTTTCAGACGCGATTCCTTCATAAAGGGTCCCCGATACAGTATGTGTGATGTCACAATGGTCGATGACATTATGGGAATTGCCCTGGGATGAAGACAGGCCCGTTCCAAAATAGATGGCTCCCGTTGAAGTCGTATTGTTGCATGCAATATGGCAATATTCCACAGTGTTGTAAATTGCATTGTCACGAAGGAGGATTCCAACTCCCATGAACGTTGCGGCATTGTTGACAAGATAAAGGTTCTGGTCAGAGCCTGCGCCATCGAGGCGCCCGTCAACAGTCACATTTTTGGCGCCGGCAAGGTCAATGACAGCGGCGTCAATGCTTGCGGTCAGGGTCCAGTGACCTGAAGAAGGGCTCCCTGTGGGCATTACGACCACTGAGGTATACAAAGAAGATCCTGTTCCGGAAGCATTGAGCATGGCAGAATTGTTATCGGTTACATCTGAAATGATATTCAGCTGGATCTCCCCTGCGATCGAGCCCGAATTGATGGCGTCAAATGCCTGTTTCAGGGTGGCATAATCCCCGCTGCTTCCAACCGTTTTCACTACCGTGGCACCGGCAATTACGTTGAGAAGTAAAAATGCGGAAAGGAGAAGAGTTTTTTTCATATTCATGACCATGTCATTTAGTAAATGATTTGATCAAAATTAGTCATGAAAGAAAACAGGTACAACCGGATAAACATATTGTTTTATCGGGGGGATACCAGGTAGTGTAAGGGTTTGTGGTTACCTCACCAGCCGCTCTTTCATCGCTTTGATGACGACTTCCGACTTGGAATTGACGTGAAGCTTTTTATAGATGTTATTGATGTGGAAACGAACGGTGCCTATGGAAATGCAGCAATTATCGGCAATCATTTTGTAACTGTCGCCTTCAACGAGGCATTTCAGGATGTCCAGCTCCCGGGACGAGAGTGCATAATCGTTGTTTTTCGAAATGGAGGGACTTGCAAAAAATTCAAAAACTTTTCTTGCAATTTCTCCGGTCATGGGTGAACCCCCGTTATGAAGCTCTCCAATGGCTTCTATAATCTCCACGGCAGAGGATTTCTTCAGCATATACCCGGTTGCGCCGGCACAAAGAGCGTCAAATACCTTGCTTTTATCTTCAAAAATGGTAAGGATCAGGATATTGATTTCCGGGAAAGTCGCTTTGATCATCGCCGTCGCTTCAATTCCTGAAATGCCAGGCATGTCGATGTCCATCAGGATGACGTCAGGCTTGGCCACAACGCAGTTTTCCATAACCTTTGAACAATCAGGATATGCGCCCATGAGTTCAAGGGTCCCCGTTCCAAGCACCAGGTATGAAAGGCTCTCACGAAGGTCGTCGTTATCTTCATATATGGAAACCCTGATATTCATTTTCATTGATTTACTGAATAGCAATATTACAACCTGTGAATGGTAATTACAACTATATGATTATATGGTTTCTTGGTATTTGACTGCGGATTGCATTTAGCCTGGTTCATTTGAGGTTTACTTTAAGTATGATGCGGGTTCCATTTCCGGCTATCGATCTGATCTCAATTTCAGAATTGATCTGGGCAGCTCTAAGTTTCATGTTTTTTATTCCGTTCCGGGAGGTAGGTGCATCAGTGTTAAACCCTTTTCCGTCATCGCTTACCTCCATAAGAAATCCAGGGTGCTCCTGCCTGAAAGTAATATTCATCGATTTGCATTCAGAGTATTTTGCGGCATTGTTGACAGCCTCCTTGGCAATCAGGTAAATGTTCCTTCTCGCTTCCATAGGAAGTTGCAGGTCATTCATCTGCCGGTCAAACCGTATCACGTGCTTTATGTTTTTGGATTCAAATAGCGGTATTGCAAATTCACGGATACGCAGTCCCAGGTTCTGAAATTTATCATTTGAGGGATTTACAACCCAGATGATGTCGTCGATCTTTTCGAGCATTTTATGCGCATTGGCTCCGATAGTCCCAACGATCTTGGCCGATTTCGGGTTATCAAGTTGTTTCGACAGGATCTCGCTGAGAATTGAAATACTGCTTAGCGTAGATCCCACGTCATCATGGAGATCAGTGGCAATACGGGTCCTGAGCCTTTCAAGCCTTAAAAGTTCCCTTACACGGTAGGTGTAGATCAGAAAGAGGATACCTGCAACTGCAATAATGACCAGTGCTATAAACCACCAGGTTTTCCAGAAAAACGGCCGTATGATGAAGCGTGTGGAGGATTCCTGGTCAAGCCATATTCCGCGGTTTGCGACCTGGAAAACAAAACGGTATTGCCCCGGGGGCAGGTTGGTATATCTCGCTTCCCTTCCATTCCCCGCCATTATCCAACTCGTGTCATAACCTTCCATTTTATAACGGAACAGGATATGTTCAACATCCTGCAAACAGATGCCGGTGTAGCGGAATAATAAGTTATTCTGATCAGCCCTCAGCATAAGCATATGATCACGACGACTGAGTTCCCCTGTAGAAACATTTTTCCCGTTGACTTCAAAGGATTCAAGCAATAGTTTGATGGTCAGTGGGGTGAATTCCAGCTCCTTGATATTTTTTATTTCAAACTTTCTTTTTCCTCCGATGTAGATATTATTTTCCGGATCAATATACATGCTTTCATCAAAACTCAGGGGACTGTTCAGCCCATTGTGTTCATCGAACAGATGAATGGATTCATCATAGGGATTAATGTAAAGCAGGCCGTAATTTATCAGCCAGAGCCCTCCTTTATTGTCGGTGGCCATCCTTCCCGGCGTGGGGTCATTCAATCCGTTAGAAGTGTTAAAAAGTTTAAACCTGTAATGACCTTTTGCCGGCATTTCAATTTTAACCAAACCCTCTCCATCAACAATGATCCACATCCTTCCCAGTGAATCCCGAATAATTCCGTTGGTCCATCGTTTGGTAACACCAAACTTAAGAAGGGAATCCATCAGATCATTCCGGAAGTTATCCTTGGCGGGATTATAAATGCTTACTCCATTATCACTGGCTATCCAGATATCTTTATATTTGTCGCTGCAGATGGCTGAGAAGCGGCTGCCATCAATAAGGCTGTTAGGATCACGGGGGTCATGAAGATAATGATTGAATTGGGCCCTCGAAGAATCGATTCTGAGAACACCATCATTCCTTGTCCCTATCCATAAATTGGACCTGCTGTCCTCAGCAATGGTATAGATCCAGGGTTCTTTCATAGGTATAGGTTTGCCATCGGGCGTGCGGAATAATTTAAGTTTCCTGGTTATCCGATCCAGATACAGAAGACCTGATCGCGATCCTATCCAAAGCACTGATCGGGAATCTTTATACATGCTGAGAATACTGAGCCCATACTTGCCGGGATATTCTTTGGGAGGAAAAACATGCCATGTTTTAATCTTCTCATCCCAATCGAAAAGCCCTTTGCAATCTATGGCTCCGATATAAAGATGCCCTGTTAATGTATCCCTGAAAAATTCACTGATATTGGTGTTCTCATAGGGTACGGCAATTTCCCTGAAAGAATGGTACCGCTGATTTAAAATATTGATCCCAATATCACTTATAACCCAGAGATCTTGATTGTTATTCAGATTGTTTATCCGGATGACCGAATTGGACAACAGGGATGTTTCATCACCCGGGATCTTTTGATAAAACCTGAAGGAGTGGTCTGATTTATTGAAAACGCCAAGACCATGATCAATGGTAGCAAGCCATAACTCATTTTTGCTTTTATTTGTGATACCCACAATGCTGATAGGCTTCAGGGGGTCAAGCGGAAATTCCTGCCACTGCCCGGTTAGGAGGTCGAGGCAGTTCAATCCCTTGCCCCATCCGCAACTCCACAGGTAACGCCTGTTATCCAGGCGCAGGTCAATAATATCATAACCGTTATTGATATTTTTTTTATAATCAGTGGAAATGGTGCCTGTTGACTTATCAACCTGCAACAAACCCCCCAGGGAAGCAACAATCAGCTTCGAAGAATTCCGTGGATCCTGAATAATGCAGGTAACAAAATTACATGCATGCTCCCTGTCCGATTCGATTTCACTTTTATTTAAAGGGAATAATTTATATTCATATGGATTCCTGTTCATACGTACCAAACCACTTTCAGTACCAATCCAGATACTCCCGTCGGCATCTTCAAAAAAACAATGTATATTATTTACAGGGAAGTGATTTTTCCCTTTCCGGTAAACCGAGTATCCTGAAAATTCTTTTGTGAACGGGTTATAAACAGAAAGGCCGTCGACAGTTCCTATCAGCAGCAATGAATCATGAGTTTCAAGCAATGTATTGATGACTATATCAATCAGTGTAGAAGAATCATTGCGGTCATGTGTGAAAACTGTTAAGTTTCGCCCATCGAACTTTACCAGGCCATTATCAGTGCCTATCCACACATAACCCATAAAGTCCTGGAGAACGCAGCGTGTGCGGTTTGAAGGCAGGCCGTTTTCCCTTGTAAGATGCGAGAAATGCATGGCTTCATTTTGCGCCAATAACAAAACTGGAAAACAAAAGCATAACAGGATAAAAAACAGCCTTTGAAAAATCCTATGCAACATACGTATGTCCTGAAAGAACCCGGTCCGGAGCAAGTTCGGACCGGAATAATCTCTTATAAAGATACAAAGAGAAAACCAAATGGAAGGAAATGATTGAGTAAATCTCCCGATCCGATATCAATTCAGGATTATGTTGCTTCAGATCCGGCATCAGTCTCCGGGGCCGTCTTCTTTTTCAACTTATAGAACTTCCAGCCCCCGTATGCAACGCCCTGGGCAAGCAGGATTAAAAGCCCCCCGTCGATGGGGGCGCCAACAGGACCCGGCCCGCCTCCCGCAGGGTCCCCGTCAGGATAGGGAGGGCCTGGATTATCTGATAATGCCTTAGCGGAAGGGATCAGCAACAGGCACAAAATAAATAACCATTTACAGAATTGTATTTTCATGACACATCGGATTTCAGTTTGTCAAAGCTATTTTTCGTGTAATTACGAGATGGTCTGATTGTAAAATGGCAATATAATATCCGGCAGGGATGCCAGGAGTAAACTTGTTCAACGGTACATTCTCCAACCTGGCGACGAAAACCTCCTGGCCGAGAGAATTGAAAAGGGTCAGCGTGCCTTCAGCAGGCGAGTCATTGACCCGTTTCACATAAACTGCATCCCGGCAGGAATAGAGCTGTTGCTCTTCACTGTTCTTTGGATCGACTCCATAGTATAAATTTGAGAAATGAATAAGAAAACGGGCTCTGTCGGCCCCAGCCAGGTATGTAAAGGCATATGTATTATTTTGATTCAGGTTCTGTAATCTATGTTCCTGCAGATCTTCAAGAACAATTTGTATTCCGGGGGAAAAGCTTTGGATATTATCGGAAACAATATTGAAGTTCCCTGAAACTCCAGAGCTGAAGCCCATTGGAACGGACTGTTCTTTCCCCGTCCAGGGAAGTGCATTTAATGTCAGTGAATGGTCGGGAATAATGGAATAGAATTGAGGTGCATCATTATCCCCCCACATCTTATCGGCATCGTAAACTTCATCATAACCAAGGGTGGCAGCGGAGCGGAAATATACCAGGGCCTCATCAGACTTTGCGTTTGAATTGGATGTAGCGTTTAAAACAAGATAATCATCCAGTATCATATTGTCTTTCAGGTAGGGTTCACTATTGATCACCCTTGCTGAATTTGTGACGGCCAGGGAGGTGGCGGTTGAATTGGTCGTGCTGTGATGTACAAAAAAGCCCTGCTGGGGCGGGCAGTATGCTGTATGGTCACCTCCTCCTGCAACGTTGTAAATTTTATAGTTTCCGGCAGTGGGATCCCAAAACCAGGCTTTCTGCTCAACATCGTTCCAGGTAATGCTTCCGGAGCTGAGGTCGAGAGCGCTGCAGTATGGGTTCCCTACCAGGTTATAACCGTCGTAATCAGCGCCGTTTAAGGTTCTTGTAACCGGAACTGACTGGCTGCCGGTATTCAGCGACCCGGTGAGATTCACAGTATAATTTCCCATGGGCGGATTTGTGGAATGCGACCACAAGGCATACCCGGTCATAGCCGTGTTAAGTACCGAGTCCATGGCAGGGCTGGAGATATATTTCCAATTGTGAGCTGCTTCAAGGTAATACTTTACATAGAGGTTATGAAACGGAGCGACAGTAGTGCTGGCGACAGGAATACACAAGTAATGCCATTTCATCTGGGAAAAATAGCACCGGGTCCTTACGCTCCCCCCGTTATTGTATGTAATGCTGCCATTATCTATAAACTGGCCCAGTCCGGTTGCATCAGCTGCGATGACCAGGCCCCTGGGCTCATTGATCTCTGTCGCCCCGCTGCAGCTAAGGTCTTTGGTTGGGTTGATTGTCAGGCGGGAGCCGGAATGGATCCTGAGAGCAGACGCCAATGAACCGGTTTCTGTGATCGTTGCCGAATTCGCAGAAGTATCATAAACCGATGTTGCAACAGCCACCGGCCAGCTTACCCATTGCGCATTTGATGTATTTCCAACCTGCGACCAGCCCCAGGCTGCAGAGTAAATCCTGCCCATGTAAAGGTTTTGCATGACGTCAGGGTCATAGCTGTTAGGGTTCTTATATGACAACAGGCCTGAGGATGAAGGATCCTGATAAAATTCATTTATATTCATGAGCCCGGTGTTCCAGTTCAGGCCGGCAACCAAAGCACTGTTACTGATTTTAACCTGGGCAATGAACAGGGCCGTCCAGGTTGTAGGCATAAGATCAAAGTAATCAGATAAAACTTCTGATCCGGGATCATAAAGATGATCGGTTGAGAGTGATATTCCAATTCTTCCGCTTGCATTTACAGTGCCTACCAGAGTAGAATATTTGGTGGCATTGGCTGACAATCCGGTCCTTATAGGAGTGAAGTTACCAGTTGGTGTACCAGTTATGAATGCCCCTGATGTTGTATTCAGCGTTGCCTGGAGTGCATTGAAATATGTTCCGGATGCTGAAGCTTTCACTTCAACCTGGAATTCAAGCCGGTCGGTTCCTGAGACCCTGATTATCCTGGGATTAGTCAGACGAAAGCTCAGGGTTGGTTGACTTTCTGCGATTACAGAAAGCAGGAAAAATAAACCCAGGAAGAGATTTCTCAGGCGAAGATTTGCGGATATTTTCATGGGCCTCAATAATATTATTGTTATTGATTTATAAGATTTGAAACAGTATTATTCAGGGGACTGTAGAATCAATATTAAAATTCAAAACCCATTTTGTCTTATCACTGGTCTGAACGGTTCCATCCAGGTTGAAGTCGGCACCAAGGTAACCATCCTGGTTAAACTGGCTTACCCACATGGTTTTATCGATTGTCTGGATAGTCCCGTCCCCATTGGCATCAGCAGTTATCATGCACCATAGGCTCCCCAATTGCTTTTTACCGCTTCCAAAAATCTGGTCTGCCCCGCTTGAAAAATTGTAAACATATTTACCAGTGCCATCTTTTGCCACTCCCGAATTTGCCATTATTGCCAGGTGGTTTCTATGTATTATCACCGGGAAAAGGTTACTGCTTATCGCCGAATTATACACCCTTACCGCGCTGCTGCCGTCTGTTTCAACAATGGAACCGTCCTGTTTCAGGAAAGCAGCCCGTCTTTTCAGGACCGTTGCCGAAGTGGCGTTTGAAGCTATATCTGCCTGGCGGTATTCAATCAATACCCAGTCGACAACGTCATTTGGAATGCCGGCAACGGATTCAGGGCCCGCATAATTCCAGGGTGACACATTGTATGGCTGTGACAATGGGATGAGGCCACTTGTTTTAAGAGTTGTGTTCATATTCCCGGTTCCGGAATTATAAGGCCCTTCAAGAAAAGCAGTAAGGTTTGCATCAAATCCTCCCCGGCTTCCTGTAAAAGTGCTGAAAGATGTAAGGCCGTTGGCTGCGAGCTGGTGGGTCCCTGTATTGGTAGCATTGTATGTTATCAGGGGAGATGGATCAACCCTGGTGCAGAAAAGACTGCCTTCTGTCCCTGTCACATCGGCCGTCAAATACCGGAAACTGGCATTGCAGCTGAAGCTGGTTATAGCCGCCTGGCCCAGTGTCCAGTAACGTTTAAGGTAACTACCGGTAATACTGTCATTCGGGTATTTGTCATTTACCAGCTTCACACCGGCATAATTGCCGCTTCCGAAAGTGCCTGAAGCAAAAGTCAATGAGACTGGCGAATATTCGGGAGTCCCCGTTGCATCACCCACAGGATATGTGAAACTTAACGGGAAACCCGGGGATGATGGAAATTCCTTGCGAAATTCACCTGTCCCGCCGGCATCCACCATGGAAGCGGCAGAACCTCCTGAATCAACAGCTGCAGGACCCAGAAGGAGGTTGTTGGAGCCTAAAGTGATTATCCCGGCTTTAAATTTAAGTTCCCCATTCACTCTCGTTTCTCCCGCAATAGTGAGCCCGGCAGAATTGTTTATTCTCAGGTTCTCAATGATGTTCAAACCTTTAATGGACTGGGCCTCGGAGCCTGCAAACTCGATAAGGCCATTCCCAAGACTGTTGGATGAGCTGTTTTCGTTAAGCAGGTTCTTTTTCAGTATTAGCGTTCCCTGAACATCGAGAGTAGTCCCGCTCTGGACCGAAAGGTCATTGACCGAGGTAATAATTGCGCCTGAACCGATTACCAGCCTGCCTCCTGTTTGTGCATAGGATGCATTGATTACCAGTAAATTTGCCATCGCAAGTATCAGCAGAAACTTCAGGTGGGGCCTTCCATTTCCAAAATTATACATATCTGTTATTTTTTCAATGCAATACATCAAAGGTTGTTTTGTCGGATTTCTTTGTCAAAATTAGGCCAGGTGAAAATGGAGCGCAACTGAATAAACATATTGTTTTATTCCTGGTAAAAAATGAAAAACGGGATCTGATCCTGTATGAGAAGCTGCTATTTTTGCAGGGCGGTTTCAGCTTTCAAAATACTTCAGGGAATATGAACAATATTGTTACCCGCACATTTGGTGTGGATTTTATCTACTTCGACATTTTCTTTCTCGTTTGCTGGATTGTTTTCCTGGTTTATAAAAAATATTATACCGCGATAAGGTGGGGATTGGCCGGCTGGATCATCTATATCTTCATAGATTATTTACTATGGTTTCGCATTATGGGTTCAAGACATTATTCGGGTCCCATAGATACTGAATTGTTCTTTGCCTGGTTTTGTTTTTCCCCTGGTTTTGTTCAGTTTTCATACGTGATCGTGATGTTTGAAAAACGAAGCGTCCGCGAAGCGGTATTCTGGACCTTGTTTTTTTACTGCGGATGGACTGCTGTCGGATTGCTGTCACAGTGGATCCCGCTGGATGATACCCTGTTGCGGGCGGCCCGTGATATGGGGAAGGGCAACCAGAGACTGATCATGGGGGGATTAGCGCTGGCCAACTTCATTATCGGGATCATCATGGTATTTTATCACAAGATAAAATGGAAAGACCTTCTGTATCTTTTCCTCGTGGGAACCCTTGTGGAATTTGCCCTGGAATTTTCCCTTCTGGTATCGGGGATCCGTCTTGAACAGGGGCAATGGAGCATGGGGATGATGCTGGTAAATTCCCTCATTGAATTCAATTGCGGGATCATAATGATGTATATTATCTGGAGGTTCCTTTTCGGGAAAAAGTGGTAATTTCGCAATCTGAAATGAAGAAAGAAAAAGACCATATTACAAGGTTTTTACTGGAATCAAACGAGTATACCACCCCGGCGAATACCCATCGTTTCCTGTTTGACAGGCTTGCCCTGGGTACCAGGGCCTATTTCATGAGCCGGTATGTGGGTATTTGTTTTTCTACCCGGAGCGCCGCCATAAAGGGACTTTATGATACTGATTACTGGGTGTCATCTTCACATGATATTTTCAGGCTGATTGAAGGTTGCGGTGGCCGCTTCCGGATTTCAGGACTTGAAAATGTCAGGAACTGCAAAGGCCCGGTGGTTTTCATCAGCAACCACATGAGTACGCTTGAGACCATGATCTTCCCGGGCATCATTCAGCCTCTGAAAGATGTCACGTTCATCGTAAAAGATGCACTCGTCAGACATTGGGTTTTCGGAGCCGTGATGCGTTCCCGCAATCCTATCGTATTAAGCCGGAGCAAACCAAGGGAAGATTTCAGTATCGTGATGGCAGAGGGATTGAAAAGAATCTCCAATGGGATCTCGGTGATTGTTTTTCCCCAACATACACGAAGAACCCAATTCAATCCTGAAGAGTTCAATACCATGGGGATAAAACTTGCCGCCCGAGCCGGCGTTCCTGTAATCCCGGTTGCCATAAAAACCGATTTCTGGGGAAACGGCAGGTTCACAGGATACCTCGGCCCTATCGACCGTAAGAAAACAATACATATAGCTTTCGAAGAACCATTCAGGGTAAAGGGTACCGGCAAAGAAGACCATCAGAAGGTCATTGAATATATTCAGTCCCGCCTCGAACAGTGGAAAGATTAAACGGTATCGCTGAGGATTATCCTTTTAATCCGAATATTTTCCTGAAATGATATCCGTAAATTGAAAATGTTACTGCCTCCACAACAAGGCTTGGGCGCCTGAAAATGGTCCAGGCCATGAAAGTCCAGTAATCCCTTCTGCCTTTATTAAGCATCCCTATAATTATAAGGGATTTGAGGAATCCGAGCAATGCAGTGGAATCAATTTTTGATGCATTATATTTTCTTGGCCTGTAATTCAGAAATAACCGCCTTATACGTTTATAATAGGGTTTTGTCGTATAAATATTATGAATAATATCATTATACCCTTTTAAAAGTTCGTGGGAATTCATCCTGGGAATGAAATTCATGGAGGAATCGGTATTGTTTCCGCTGGCTTCAACCGTCAACCTGTTCTCGGCCTCGAGCCGTTTATACAGTTTTGTGTTTTTTGGTGCATTCAATAATCCGACCATGGCAGAAACAATCCCGCTTTGCTGGATAAAATCGATCTGTTTCTGAAAAACCCCGGGAGTGTCACTGTCGAAGCCAACAATAAATCCCCCTGAAACCTGTAACCCGGCATACTGTATCTTTTTTACGCTCATTAACAGGTCCCTGTTCTTGTTCTGAAACTTATTGCAGTCAGCCAGGGAATCTTCTTCAGGAGTTTCAATACCGATAAAAGCTGAGTTAAATCCTGAGTCAACCATCAGTGACATCAGTTCAGGGTCGTCGGAAAGGTTTATTGATGACTGTATTGTAAACGAGAAAGGATATTTATGGTGTCTCATCCATGATCTCATGGCCGGCAACAGTTCGGTTTTAACTTCCTTTTTATTGCCTATGAAATTGTCGTCAACGATTGACACAGGCCCCCTCCAGTTGAGGCTGTGCAGGATGTCAAGCTCCCTGAGAACCTGGCTGGTATTTTTCATCCTCACCTTATGCCCGAGAAGTGAGGTGATCTCACAGAAATCGCATGAAAAGGGGCATCCGCGTGATACCTGGATGCTCATAGAAGCGTAAACTTCCATCGAGAGCAAATGGTAATCGGGCACCGGGCTCGAGGTAATTTCGGCAAAGTCACCGGACCTGTAAATTCTTTCCGGAGCCTTGCCTGCTTCAAGATCTGAAAGGAACAAAGGCAGTGTAATCTCAGCCTCATTTAAAATAAAATGGTCGACCTGGGGATAGTTGTCGAATTCCTGGGTGAACAAGGGGCCGCCGGCAACAATTTTAACTTTATGCTTCAGGCATTCTTCGATGATCCCGCTGACCGATTCCTTCTGAATATACATGGCGCTGATAAAAACATAGTCGGCCCAAAGAATATCGGCAGTATGAAGCGGTGAAACATTCATATCGACCAGTTTTTTCTTCCAGCCTGACGGGAGCATTGCCGATACGGTGATCAAACCAAGGGGAGGAACGCCGGCTTTCTTGGAAATGAATCGCAGTGCATGCCTGAAACTCCAGAATGAGTCAGGGTAATCGGGATATACAAGTAATACTTTCACGTTTTACTGGTACATTAATCTGTATAGCTCCTTCAGGTCCGGCGACAAAATGACTTCGGTTCTGCGGTTACCGGCACGCCCTTCGGCTGTTTCATTTGTTTTCACAGGGTAAAATTTGCCTCTGCCCGAAGCGATGATGCGGCCCGGATCAAAGCCATATTCGGTCGTTAAAAGGCGAACGACAGATGTTGCTCTTGCCGTACTCAGATCCCAGTTATCTTTATATTGTTTTGTTTTAATAGGGACATTATCGGTATGGCCTTCAATCATCACAGTGATATCCTTGGTATTGTTCAGGACATTGGCCAGTGATCTCAGTGCTTCTTTCCCCTTGGGATTTACCACATCGCTCCCCGATGTGAAAAGCAGCTTTTCCTGGAGGGAAACATACAGGTTCCCGTCTTTAATGTATACCGTCAGGTCATCGGTATTATAATTTACGAGGGCATCAGCTATTGCATTCTGCAGGCTGGTCATGATATTCTTTTGGGAAAGAATGATATCCTGGAGGGTCTTTAATCGTTTGGCCTGGTCGGCAATAGTCAATTTTGACTTTGATGTAAGGATATTGAGGTCATTGATAACCGCGGCATTTGCATTTTGCAATGTTACGATCTCGTCTTTGTGGCTTTTTGCCTGCATGTTGCAATCATTAAGCTTTGCAAGAGTGCCGGCATTGTCCTGTTGAAGCTTTTCAACTTTTGCTTCTGATGCTTTAAATTGTTTGTTGGAAACGCATGAAGCAAGCCCCAGGCTCAGGATCAATGATATGCCTGCAAGGAATTGGAATGTTTTTTTCATTTGGATTTTCTTAAGTGGATTTCACAATGCAAAGTTGTGTGCCTTCAAGTGGAAATGTGTTACACAACTTTATCATTTTCTTACATAATTCACATATTCTATCCCAACGGTGAGGCCCGGAAATGGATACTTCAGAATGCGTGAATCATGTAACTCTTATCTGCAATTGTGTAACGTAATACTGAGGATCAGGCATCACCTTTGTACTACGGGAATTGTCCTGCAATTAAAATCAAATACAATGAAAGGTTTAAAATTAACCCTTATAGGGCTTATTCTTTGTTGCTCAGGCATCCTCCAGGCCCAGGTCTCAGTGAATGTGTCCATTGGGGCACCTCCTCCCTGGGGCCCGTTCGGCTATTCTGCAGTGCAGTATTACTACCTCCCCGATGTGGAAGCATATTATGATGTTCATTCCACCATGTTTATTTATTGGGGCGGAAGCGGTTGGATCCACAGGGCATCACTTCCTTCAAAATACAGAAATTATGATTTATATGGCGGATATAAGGTCGTGCTGAAAGACTATCATGGCAATGCACCTTACGCTTATTTCAAGGAACATAAACAGAAATACAGGAAAGGCTACCACGGTGAGAAGCAAAGAACTATCAGCGAAAAACCGGGAAAAGGAAATCCGGGCGGGAAAAACTCCTCCGGGGGAAATCATGGCAATAAGGAAGGCGGTGGCGATCATGGCAATGGTAAAGGGAATGGTAATGATAATGGCCATGGTCATGGCGGTGGAAATGGAAAGCAGAAATAACCGGTTCACGAATTTTAAAAACAAACAAAATGAAAACACATTTACTCAACATACTGAGAGTAGTTTTATTACTCATTGTTCCCTTTTATAATTTTGCCCAGGCTCCTCCTTTGGGAACAGCCGCAGGTTTCGTTCTCTTTTCAACGATAGGGGCAGTTAGCAATACGGGGAATTCTCATATTACAGGAAACATAGGCACAAACGGCGGTTCCAGCACCGGGTTCGGGAATGTTGACGGGGTGATGCACGACAATGACGGTGCAAGCGCCCAATGTTCAGCAGATCTGCTCATTGCCTATAATTTGCTGAACAGTGCCGTTCCAACATTCTTCCCTGCGGCTTTACTTGGGAACGGGCAGGTCCTCAATGCAGGTGTATACGCCATATCCGGCGCTGCAAGTCTGAACCTGGACCTTACACTGGATGCACAGGGAGATGCATCTGCCGTATTTATTTTTCAGATACAAGGATCATTTTCAACAGCCGCCAATTCAAAGATCAGGTTGGCTAACGGGGCTTTGGCATGTAACGTCTTCTGGAAGGTCGAAGGCCTTGTGAGTATGGCGACCGGAACTTCCATGAAGGGAACCGTTGTTGCAAACAATGCAGCCATCAATATGAATACCGGCGATACACTTGAAGGAAGGGCGCTTTCTACAACCGGGGCAGTCACCGTTGACGGAGTGCTTGCATATATGCCTATTGGGTGCGGAAGCCCTGTTCTTACAGGACCAGCTGCCCCTGTTCTTGCTTCCACAGCATGTTATGTTTTATTCTCTTCGGATGGACCTGTTTCAAATGCCGGTATAACGTCTGTTACAGGTGATGTTGGAACAAATGTGGGTTTGACTACCGGTTTCGACCCCTTGCTGGTGACAGGGACTATTCATCCGATTCCCGATGTTTCTACAGCACAGTGTGCAGCTGACCTGGCTAATGTCTATTCTTACCTGAACACCCTGCCATATGATATCGAACTTTTATATCCTGCACAGTTTGGGAACAGCCTTGTTCTTACACCTCATACCTATCTGTTAAATGCTGCAACAGTATTTACCGATACCTTGTTCCTAAATGCACAGGGTAATGCAGATGCTGTATTTGTGATCAAAATAAACGGCGCCCTTTCAACGGGAACATATTCGATTGTCAAACTGATTAACGGGGCACAATCAAAAAATGTATACTGGAAAATAGAAGGTGCAGTTAGCATAAATAACTACTCTGTATTCAGGGGAACGATAATCTGTAACAACGGAGCTTTGGGCGCATTAAATACAGGCGTTATGCTTGACGGCAGGGCGCTTACAACCACAGGTGCATTAACAACCGATGCGATTAATGCCATCGCTACAGTGATACCTTCCAATTGTTCAACGGTAAGCGTCCCACCGATCGATGCAGCAGCGGAATCAGTTACGATTTACCCAAACCCCTTCAAAACATCCATGACCATTATGATTAATGATGAATCTTTGGTTTACGTAGTTGAATTTAAACTGTATAATATTCTGGGAATAGACTTGATAAATAAAACCCTGGTCAGGAATATTACCAAACTTGAAACCAGTAATCTTCCTTCCGGGATTTATTTCTATAAATTGATTTGTAATGGTAAAACCATTCAATCAGGCAGGCTGATTTCGGATAAATAAATATTATAGGGAGAATCAGCTTATCTATTACCTATTTCAGCTGATTTAGCAGGGCGGAATGGGCTATGTAAGCGGCATCAGCGTGATAGATGAATAAGCAGCTGCCTTCCTTAATGATATCAACAACCTGCCTGACCAGGCCGGGCGGTAACGCAGGACAACCATAACTTCTGCCGAGCCGCCCGGTCTTCCTGATAAAACTCTCAGTAGCGTAATCAGCCCCATGAATGACGATCTCGCGCTTCAGTGCATTGTCATTGAATCCCTTTTCCACACCATCGAGGATCAGCGATAATCCGACACTGGAACCTGTGATCTTTTCTTTAGTAATATAGAAACCCAGGCTGCTCTGGTAAGAGCCCGATACATTTGAAAAATGCTTTGCAAACTCATCGCCTGTATGCCTTCCATGAGCCACATAAGTATTGAACAAAAGAACTCTGTGCTGCAGGTCGATCACATAAAACCGTTTGTTCTTACTTGACTGGGAGAAGTCGGCGATGGTAAGTATACCGGGATTCCTGAGTTTGCCCTCAGCCTCCAGCTTTCTTTGACCTTTCAGGGCAAGCTGAAACACTTCATCCGACAGTCCTTTTTCCAATAAATTCAGGACTGTGTATAGATCATCATGCTTCTCCCCGGCTGGAATCAGGGTGCCGGAGCCTGCAGAATTCATAAGTGGGATGAAAAGAAACAGGAGGTACCATAATGGTTTGACCATATTGCAAAGGTAGTCTATTTCCCGGAAGCAACGTTTTTATCAATATACCGGATTAATTGAGGTCACAAAAGGAGGCAGGATTATTTTTTAGCGGCCAGCAATTGCCAGAGCCTGTCATCCCTGTTATATATATCCTCATAAAAATTGATCTCGCCTTCCAGGTCCACCCAGGCAGTAAAATAGCCGATATAAACCGGGATTTTATTTTTCAGACTATATGATTTTTCTATTCCTCCATGCATGGCAGCATCGATTTTACCAGGCGTCCAGTCCGGATCATCTTCCAGAACAGCGATTGCAAGGTCCCTGGGTTTCCCCACACGGATGCATCCATGGCTGAAGGCCCGGCTCTCTCTCGCAAACAGGCTCTTTGCCGGGGTATCATGCATATAAATATCATCTGAGTTTGGGACAATGAACTTGACCAGCCCGAGGGAATTATTTTTCCCCGGTTTCTGGCGAACCTGGCCCTTATCCCACTCCATGTTATGAGTTTTAAGGTAATTTTTATTCTTTAAAATCCCGGGTCTTACTTCCTCATCCATGATGCTTTTCGGTACATTCCAGTAAGGACTGAAAATAATCTGGTTCATCAAACCGCTGAAAATAACAGTTTTCGTGACCTTGTCTCCCACGATTACGGGGGATTCGAGTTCACTTTTTCCATTGCGGAACATGTTCAGCTTAAAGGCAGGAATATTCACAACGATGTATACTTTTCCCCTGTCAAATTCTGGGGAGATCCACCGGCAGCGCTCCATATTCAGAATTATCTTTTTGATAAGTTCGCCAACCGTGACATTCATCTCCAGGATGTTTTGGGGATAAATTATTGCTTTGGGATTGTTCCCATTATGCAGTTTGTACTTTTTAACTGCCTCAACCAGTTCAGGATCAAACATGTTGCTTTCATTGTTTTGTTTCAGCTCCCCTGTAATGAAAAGCCGTTCCCTGATCTGAAGTATCGTTTTGGATGTGTCGCCCGGCTTATAGGATGCTACTTTGGGATCCGTATCAATCATTTTCCATCCGCCATGCTTCTCAATTTCCCTGAATCGTTTCAAAACATCCCTAAGCTTGTAATATTGACTGCATAATACACTGTCGCCGGCATATAGCATCTGAGGATCCGTCATTACAGAATCAAGCAGCCGGGCATATGAGACCTGTTTCCTGGGTAAAAGCCAGCCCAGGGCCGTTGTGGTCGAGTCCCCGAGGCCTTTGTATACTTTCTCAGTGTAAAACAAGTAGAGATTGGTCAGCATGAATTCGGTCTCAATTTGGGAAAGTTTGCTTTTCACTCCACTTTCAGCAAGGCCGTTAACCTTATCCTGGTAAGGGAACCTCGAAGATACCCCTTCAATGTTAAGTTCCCTGGTCTTGCTGATGAGGGTGAACCCAAATTCAACAACTCCCTGTTTGTCATACCAGATATGGGTGTATTTGTGCTGACGGTAAACTTCCGTTACTTCTTTCCTGTATTGTTTTAATGCGGGGAAGGACCGGTAGAAGGAGATTATCAAATTACTGTCGAAGGGCAGTTTGCTTTCCTGGTTAAATGTGCCCCGCAGATATTCCAGGTGAAGTTTCTCGAGCCGTCTTTTCTCCTTTAAATGGCAGGATCCGTTTCCCAGAGAAATAAGAAGTAAGATTGCAATAAAAGGCCCGAATAGTTTTCTCATCAGTTACTTCTTTGCATCCTTTGCTTGTTGTTTTGCTGCTTTCTTTTCTTCTTTTTCCTTCTTCTTTTGTTCTGAGGCTTTTGCATCTTCAGCATCTTTCTTCTTTTGGGCTGCCGCTTCCGCCTTCTTGTTGAAATAACCTCTTAAAAGGAAATTATGTTTGGCTGCATCCATATTTTCGCTGAACCCCTTGCTGCTGGTTTTTATATTCACCATGGTCTGGCCAAAATCGTTTGCAATGGTTGAATCATTGATCAGGCGGCCAAGGGTCCCGTTTCCGCTGTTGATTTTATACATGATCTCAGCAAGTTGTATTGATGTGACCTGCAGGTTTGCCATGATGGCGTCCAGTTCAACAGGCTCGGCTGATTCAAGTTGCTGTCCTTCCTTTACCACGGGAGCCTCGGTGCTTCCCTGGGTAATGATCAGGAGCTTATCGCCTATAAGGCCTGACGAGCCTATCGCCACTTCGCAGTCTGATTTGATAAACTTCTGAACCTCTTTCTTAATCAGCATATCAACCTTCACCGTTGAATCGTTGATTATCCTGATCCTGTCGACCGTACCGACTGTAATTCCCGAGAACCTTATGTTATTCCCGACCTGCAATCCGCTTACGTTATAAAAAGTCGAATAAAGTTTGAACACAGGGTTAAATAAGTTTTTCTGTTTCCCGATGATAAATATGGCAAGTATAAACAGTGCCAATCCCCCGGCAATAAACAGGCCCAGGCGGATTTTGAATTTTTGTGTGTGCGTTTCCATTTTCTTTTTATTAATGCGCTGATTGCTGATAACCAGGTCTGCATATTTGACCCGATTATTAATTATGCCTGAAAAAACGATTTGATCAGGGGGTCGGTTGAGTTGTCGAAATCCTCCAATGTTCCTTCTTTAAATACTTCCCCATCGCTTAACATGATAAGCCGGTTTGCCGTATTACGGGCGCATTTGATATCATGTGTGATGATGATTGAAGAGGTTTTATATTTTTTCTGAATTTCCTTGATAAGTGAACTGATCTCATCGGAAGTAACAGGATCAAGTCCTGTTGTAGGTTCGTCATACAACATGATCATAGGGTCAACAACAATAGTGCGGGCTAAGCTGATGCGCTTTCGCATACCGCCCGAAAGTTGTGAAGGCATTTTATTCAATGCGTCGGCCAAACCAACATTTTCAAGGACATCATTTACTTTTTCATCAATTTCTTTTTCAGTCAGATCCTTTTTAATCCTTCTCAACGGAAAGACAAGGTTCTGTTTTACGGTCATGGAATCATACAATGCCCCGCTTTGAAAAAGAAAACCAATCTTCTGTCTCAAAACATTCAATTCTTTTCTGCTCAGGCTTGCCACATTTTCATCGAGTACCATGATTGACCCGCTATCGGGAATTAATAAACCGACAATACATTGAATAAGGACAGATTTACCGATCCCCGATTTACCCAGCACGGCTATGTTTTCGCCATTATTTACCGTCAGGGAAACATCTTTCAGGACTTCTTGCTGTCCAAAAGATTTCTTCAGGTTTTTTATCTCGATGACCGGCTTATCAATTATTGAAGTATCTGTTTGATTTGTTTTCATTTCACCATCATATCGGTAATTTGCACTGCAATCATATCTACAATTATCACCAGGAGTGAAGCCAGCACAACAGCGGAATTTGCTGCAACACCAACACTTTCGGTTCCCCGGCCGGCGTTGTACCCTTTATAGCATCCTACCACCCCGATCACTGCACCGAAAAAGAATGATTTAATAACAGCGGGAAGCAAATCCATGAAATGAACATGGCTGAATGCCTGGTTGAAAAATAATACAAAGGAAACATCGCCTTTAATATTAGCTCCTGCCCAGCTTCCAAATATGCCAAGAGCATCGGCATACAGGATTAATAGCGGGACCATGAGCGTTGCTGCCAAAACTCTTGTAACCACTAAAAACCGCATAGGATTGGTGGATGAAACTTCCATTGCATCAATTTGTTCGGTCACCTTCATTGAGCCTAATTCTGCCCCCATACCCGATCCGATCTTTCCTGCGCATATCAGCGCTGTGATGACCGGCCCCATTTCCCTGATAAGCGACACTGCAACCATGCCGGGAAGCATAGTCACTGCTCCGAAATTGATAAGAACAGGGCGAGATTGAATGGTAAGGACAAGGCCCATAATGGCACCGGTGATTGAAACAAGCGGCAGTGACTTGTAACCTATTTGAAAACACTGTCGGAAAAATTCTCTGAATTCAAAATCCCGTGAAAAGGTCTCACGGATAATCCTTAAAATAAACAGCATTACATCGGCAAGATCGGTAAGGAAGTTACTTGCCGCTTCTTTTTTTGCCAGTGTTTTTTCGCTGAGCGTAATTGAATGTTTTGTGGCAAATCCTTTAACTTTTATTACAGGATTAAATTTCTTCATATCGTTCCTTAATCGTTGCCTGCAAATTTATTTGCGTTTCGCGCCATAAGTGTTACAGAACTTTCTAAATAAGTTACATGATTCACGCATTTTCGAATTCCAGGCGCAGAATTACCATAAAGGTGTGAATCATGTAACTTATTTAGAAAATAGTATAACATGTAATTTGCTTGTGATATAGACCTTTGTATTGAAGTTGTAATACAGTCGCAGTCTTGAATGGCAAGGTTATGAAAAATGATTTCCGCAAAAAATTAAAAAGTTCGGTGTATGAAGCTTAGTATTCGTCAGAAAATCATGCTCTTATCCTTAGTTGTCGTTTTAGGTAACGGGTTTTTGGGTTATGCCGTTTATTCAACCTACCATAAACTGAATGAATCTGCAAAATGGATTCAGCATACCGAGGAAGTGCTGTTCCTGTCGGGGAATATACTCTCACTTGCAAAGGACGTCGAAACGTCATCACGTGGTTTTGTCGTAACTAATGATTCTACATTTCTTGAACCCTTGATAATTGCCAGGAAGTCAATATTTCCATTAATAGGTCAGCTCAAGCGCCTTATTGCGGATAATTCTGTACAGCAAAGGCATGTAGATTCACTCAGTTATTATATAACCATGCGTTTGAATTTCTCGATGCAAACGATTGAATCAAGAGCGAAGCATGGATTATCATCAGCCATTGCAATGGTTGCTTCTAAACGTGGTGAGTATTATTCCAATCACATGAGGCAGATCGCGAATGACATCCAGAATGAAGAAAGCATTTTGTTAATCAAGCGAAATCAAACAAACGCAAATAGTTTGACAACATTCAGCCTGCTTTCAATAGCCATGCTTATTTTAATGACCGCATTTATAATTCTTTTAATAATTGCCACGGGCAACCATCTGGTTCAGACTAAAGAGAAAGCAAAACGGACAGCAGAATTAAACACGGCCAACCAGGACCTGCTTCTTAAAAGTGAAGAGAATGAAAAGCAGGAAGGTGCGAACAAAGAACTTGAAGCATTCAGCTATTCTGTTTCCCATGACTTGAGGGCACCACTGAGACATATTGGTGGTTATGTTGATTTGTTGATAAAAAATAATTCCTCCCAGCTTGATGAGAAAGGGTTGAGATATCTAGATATCATTTCAGAATCGTCTGTTGAAATGGGAAATCTTATAGATGCCTTACTTACATTTTCAAGGTTAAGCAGGGCAGAACTTGAGCGTACAGAGATTAATTCAAATGCTTTAGTAAACCGTATAATTGGCACATTCAGTGATGAACTAAGCGGCCGAAATGTTGAATTTAATGTTTCAGAACTTCCGGATACAAGAGGTGACGAAAATTTAATCGGCATGGTTTGGGTAAATCTTATCTCCAATGCGTTGAAATATTCCCGGAAAAAAGAGAAAGCAGTGATTGATATTGGAGGAAAAATGGAGAATGGTACAGTAATATTTTTTATCAGGGATAACGGTGCCGGATTTGATATGAAGTATGCTGATAAACTGTTTGGAGTTTTTCAACGGCTTCATAAAACAAGGGATTTTGAAGGGATCGGGATCGGGCTTGCCAATGTAAACAGGATAGTAGTAAGGCATGGGGGGAAATGTTGGGCTGAAAGTCAGATAGACAAAGGCGCCACTTTCTTTTTTAGTTTGCCCAATTAATAATTCTTATTAAACCAAAATTATGAATACTGAAATTAAAAGAATTCTTATTGTGGACGACAGTCCTAAAGATGTTGAACTCACCATCTCAGCCCTTTCCGAAAAAAACCTGGCAAATGAAGTCATTGTAGCAGAGGATGGGGTGGAGGCCTTGGATTACCTGTATAAACGGGGAAAATTTTCTAATGAAGACGGCTTCCCGGCTGTTATACTGCTGGATATAAAGATGCCCAGGATGAATGGGATAGAGGTACTTAAACACATCCGCTCAGATCCTAAATTTAAATTAATCCCGGTGATCATGGTAACATCATCCCGTGAAGAAAAAGACCTGGTTGAAAGCTACAAACTGGGAGCTAATTCTTATGTAGTTAAGCCTGTTAGTATTGTCCAGTTCATTGATGCACTTAAAACGTTGGGACAGTATTGGGCAGTGATTAATCAACCGCCGCCACTTCCCAGGTAATGGCTTCAATCTGAAGAAATTCATTAGTGCTTTGATTTATGAATAAAAAAATAAAAATACTTCACCTTGAAGATTCTTTAAAAGATTCTGAGTTAATACATTCCTTGATTAGCGCCGGCGGAATCGGACATGACTATTTTTTAGCCGATACCAAAAAGGATTTTCTAAATATCCTGAAAACAGAGAATGTTGATCTTATTATTGCCGACAACAACCTGCCTGATTACAATGGCAATGAAGCATTAATAGTTGCGAGGGAAAAATTCTCCCTGATCCCTTTCATTTTCGTTTCGGGTACGATCGGAGAAGATGATGCAATCATCGCGATGCAAAACGGGGCAACGGATTATGTGTTTAAAACCAAGCTTGAGAGATTGGTCCCGGCAATTAAAAGGGCATTGCATGAGCGTGAAACTGAGAGTAAGGGGAAACAGGCCGAGATCAACCTCAAAGAAAAGATTGACCTTATTGATGAGCAGAATGAAAAGAAAGAAAAACGGGCAGCAGAATTAGTCGTAGCAAATAAGGAGCTTGTCTTTCAGAATGAAGAGAAAGGAAAGAGGGCAGCAGAGTTGATCATTGCCGACAAAGAGCTAAGCTTCCAGAGTGAAGAGAAGGAGAAACGGGCTGCCGAATTAGTCATCGCAAACAAAGAGCTTTTCTTTCAAAACAGGGAGAAAGAAAAGCGGGCCGATGAACTGATCATTGCCAACAAGGAACTTGCTTATCAAAATAAAGAGAAGGAGAAACGGGCTGCAGAATTGATCATTGCTAATAAACAGCTTGCTTTCCAGAATGAAGAGAAAGGAAAGAGGGCCGTTGAACTGATCGTTGCGAACAAAGAGCTTGCCTTTCAAAACAGGGAGAAAGAAAAGCGGGCCGACGAGTTATTCATTGCAAACAAAGAACTTGCCTATCAAAACACGGAGAAAGGAAAGCGTGCCGATGAGTTGATCATTGCCAATAAGGAACTGGCCTTTCAGAACGAGGAGAAGGGAAAGCGTGCCGATGAGCTGATCATTGCCAATAAAGAACTCGCCTTTCAAAACAGGGAGAAGGAAAAGCGGGCCGATGAGTTGATCATGGCCAATAAAGAACTCGCCTTTCAAAACGAGGAAAAGGAAAAACGGGCATCAGAATTAATAGAAGCCAATAAAGAGCTTCACTTTCAGAACGAAGAAAAAGAAAAACGGACGGCTGAACTTATTAAAGCCCGTGAAAAAGCGGAAGAAAGCGATAACCTGAAATCAGCTTTCTTAAATAATCTTTCTCATGAAATCCGCACCCCTATGAACCAGATCCTTGGTTTTGCCAGTTTTCTCAAGGATCCTGAGCTCCCCGACAGCGACAGGGAGGATTATATCAATATCATTAACAACCAGTCCCACCAGCTTTTGCATATCATCTCCGATATCGTTGAGATTTCAAGAATAACAACCGGACAAGTGGATTTGAAACTTGAATCATTCAGTTTAACTGAAATGATGGATGAATTATTTGAGGATTTTAAACCCAAAGCCAGGCAAAGGGATCTTCAGTTTAGCTTGAGTAAGAAAATATCAGATACGGGGGTCATGATCAGGGGAGATCTTGCAAAATTGAAGCAGATCGTCGGTAATCTGATCGAAAATGCCATAAAATTTACAGATAAGGGCAGCATAGATATTGAATACTCCAAAGCAGGTGACAGACTGGTAATAGCAGTGAAAGATACCGGGATCGGTATTGAAGAGAAGGAGAAAGAACTGATTTTTGATCATTTCCGCCAGATAGAAATCACCATAGCTCGTAAATACGGGGGAATGGGGCTCGGTTTATCCATTTCAAATGCCTATATCCATATGATGTCGGGAGTGATCAGGGTAGAATCAGAACCTGGAAAAGGCAGTGCATTCTTTGTAGAGATTCCCTATCTGCCTGCAGAAAGGATTTTCGACAACCCCTCAAAGCATATCCAACCTCCGGCAGCATCCAGGCCAGACTGGCAAAATAAAACTTTGCTTATTGCTGAAGATGAAGAATCTAACATTCAATTTCTAAAAGCAGTATTGCGATCCACCGGTATCAAACTCCTTGTGGCTGTGAACGGGCTGGAAGCAGTCGAACATTGCAAAACACATCCGGAAATAGTCGTAGTCCTAATGGATATCAAAATGCCACGCATGGATGGCATCGACGCTACAAAAATTATTAAATCCTTCAGAAAAGACCTTCCCATCATTGCGACAACTGCATTTGCAATGCTTGGTGAAAGGGAATATATACTGGGAGCCGGGTGTGATGATTATTTGCCTAAACCAATTACACGGGAGGTTTTACTTGCAAAGATTAATAAACACTTGATTAATGCAAATTAGGGCTTCCTGTTTTATCATGTCAAAAAACTGCGTTATGAAAATTATTTTCTGTTTTTTAATTACACTGGTATTATGCATTAATGCATACAGTTTACCTGCCGACACAGTTATGAAAAAACGCGATTCTGTCGCAAAACCTATCAGAACAAAGGTCTATCGCATTAACTACTTTGTTGAAGGGGCTATAATCGCCGTTGGGATGACCGGGGATCTGTTTGCCATCCCGCGCTTGAAAAACAAAGCTGTTCTTACTGATGATGAGCTGGCATTTGCAAATACGGATCAGCAGAAAAATCTGATTCACACTGTTGACAAGTGGGCGCTTGAACAACCCATTGCGAACCGGGACCTTTGGAAGAAGGTTTCAGATTATGGACAGATCGGTATTTTTCTTTTACCCAGTTTGCTGATGATCGATAAAAATATCCGGAAGGACTGGCTCCGATTGCTGTTCATGTACGTTGAAGGACATACGGTTACATTTACCTTTTACAACTACAGCCCGCTCGGACCCTGGTTTCAGAACCGATACAGACCGGCTGTTTACTATCCTGAACTCGGTGCAGGCACCCAAAAGGAAAGCGGTAACCGTAATTCATTTTATAGCGGACATGTTGCCTCCTGTACATACAGCACTTTCTTCATGGTGAAGGTCTATTGTGACTACCATCCCGAAATCCGTGGATGGAAATATCTTCTGTACCTGGCTGCCTCTGTCCCTCCGCTTTTTATGGGATACGCAAGAATACGATCATTGGATCATTTTCCTTCAGATGATGCGGTGGGTTTTGCACTTGGAGCAATCATTGGAATTGTCGTCCCGGCATTGCATAAAATCCCATGCAGTAAATATCTCTCAGTAACCATGGCTACTTCTCCCGATGTTGTGGGTGTAGGTGTCACGTGGAGAATGGACAATAAACGTCTTGCCACTTCCGGCAGGTAAAAAATGAAATATTTAAATACTAAATTCAAGAAAGCCCTCATTATTGTAACCGGTTCAATAATCCTTACCGTAGTTGCTGTTATTGTATTTATCTCACCTATTGCAAAATACCTGGTCGAAAAGCATGTCGGAAAGTACCTGGGAAGGCAAATAACAATGAGCTGGATATACGTAAATCCTTTTACCGGTTATGTCCACATCAGCAATCTTAAAGTATATGAATCAGCAACCCTTCCTTCAACCACAGATGGTGATAGCATATTCTTTTCTGCGAATGGAGTAAGCGCAAATTTTGGCTTATATAAATTAATATTCTCGAAAACCATCGAGATTGAGGAGATCACATTAGACCATCCAAAAGGAAAAATTATTCAAAACAGCAAGCGCCTTAACTTTAGTGATCTGATCACGCTATGGACTCCAAAACAGCCACGAACAAAACCGGCAAAGTTTCATTTTAATATCCTGGCTATAAAAATAATTGATGGAGAGTTTTATTACCTTGAGAAACTCATTCCGGTAAACTATTTTATTAAAAATGTTAACATTGAAAGCCAGGGGAAGCGCTGGACTTCAGATACTCTTGGTGCAAAATTTTCTTTAACACAGGGTAGGGGAACCGGAGACATAAAAGGCGATTTCACAATCAATTTTAAAACGAATGAATACCGCTTTGCGATTATCGTTCATAAATTCGATTTGAATATTATTGAACAATACCTCAAAGAGCTGATGAACTATGGCAGCTTCTCTGCAAATATCGATGCCGATGTGAAAGCGAGGGGAGGATTTGACGATGAAGAAAATGCTACGGCCTCAGGGATGTTGGCTGTTAATGATTTTCATTTTGGGAAAACCCCTGATGATGATTACGCATCATTCGACAAACTGGTAGTGGCAATGACAGAAGTAAGTCCGAAAAATCATAAATATCTTTTTGATTCGGTTTCACTCACTCATCCTTATATCAAGTATGAGCGTTATGATTACCTGGATAATGTGCAGATGATATTCGGAAAAAGCGGAGCCAACCTTTCAGAAGCGTATGATGATCCTGCAAAATTCAACCTTGTTATCGAGATCGCCAGGTACATAAAAGTTCTGGTGAAAAACTTTTTTCAAAGTTATTACAAAGTAAACCGGCTGGCAATTTACAGGGGTGACATAAAATTCAATGACTATGCCATCAGGGAAAAATTCTCGGTACAATTGGATCCCCTTTTTATTATTGCAGATTCTGTCGATAAAAATCATGAAAGGGTGAAAGTATCTGTAAAATCCGGCATAAAACCGTATGGTAATACAAACCTGTCATTGAGTATTAATCCCAAAAACAGCGGGGATTTCGATCTGCAATATTATTTTCAGAAAATCCCGGCATCTGTATTTAATCCCTACCTTATTACGTATACTTCTTATCCTCTTGACAGGGGGACCATCGAAATCAAAGGTAGGTGGAATGTAAGTGACGGATCGATCAACAGCGTTAACCACCTGGTCATAATCGATCCAAGCAGAACAACACGGATTAAGAATAATGATGATTCATGGCTTCCTTTGCCCCTCATTATGTCCCTGGTGCGTGAACGTGGAAACGTCATTGACTACCAGATTCCGATCAGCGGTAATCTGAAAGATCCAAAATTTCATTTACACGATGTGCTAATGGATTTTCTTGAAAACCTGTTTGTAAAACCTGCAACTGCGCCTTACAGGATGGAGGTGAAAGAAATGGAAACCGAGATCGAGAAATCACTTACGTTGAAGTGGGAGATGCGGCAAACCGAACTTCAGCCTGAGCAGAAAAAGTTCATCGGTAAAATGGTTGATTTTCTAAAAAAGAATCCTGAAGCTTCAATCGCTGTTTATCCTGTACAATATTCTGAAAAAGAAAAAGAATATATCCGGTTTTTTGAAGCCAAGAAGAAATATTTTTTAATCATTAACAATATCAGCGGTCATATTATCAGTGAACATGATTCTTTAATGATTGATAAAATGTCGGTCAAGGATTCTTTATTTGTTCAATATCTGAACAAACATCATGATAATGCTCTGGTATTTACAATCCAGGAGAAATGCAACAATTTTGTTGGTCCTGATTTTATTAATTCCAGATTCAATCAATTAAACAAGAAAAGAGAGAATGTGTTTTTATCTCAATTCAGAATTAAGTCAGTTGAAAACCGTGTGAAAATTCATGCCGGTGAAAATGACATTCCCTATAATGGCTTTTCATTCTACAAAATAGCTTATAAAGGGGATCTCCCAAAAGCCTTGCTTAAGGCATACCGCAGAATGAATGAATTGAACAAAGAAGCGCCGCGTGAGAAATATGAAAAAGAACGCGAGAAAAACAAGAAAGCGCAGAAGGAATTGAAGTAATTATTCAGGGAAGATCATTTCTCCATCATTTTACCAAATGTGTGAATCATGTAACTTATATAATTAGTTATGTAACACGAATCCTTTTTTAGGGTCGCAACTTTGCAAAGTGATATTGTATCACAATAAAGCAAGACCTATGAAAACAAAAATCTTATTTTTTTCTTTTATTTTAATGCTTGGTATTGGTGCTTCTTTTACACCGAAACAGGCATCTGCACAGGGAGGTCCTGTGAGTTTCCAGATTTTTTATGATGATTTAACTCCATATGGATCCTGGGTGATAAGCCCTGAATACGGATACGTTTGGGTCCCAAATGTTGGCCCCGGGTTTACACCATACGCCACTAATGGCTACTGGATATTTACAGATGAAGGCTGGACCTGGGTTTCAAACTATTCCTGGGGTTGGGCCCCGTTTCATTATGGACGCTGGTATAACGATCCTAATTACGGATATATGTGGGTTCCCGATAATGAATGGGGGCCCGGATGGGTTACCTGGAGAAGATCCGAAGGGTATTACGGATGGGCTCCGATAGGACCCGGAATCAGCATCAATGTGGCTTACAGTAATGGTTATGACGTACCTTATAATCAATGGACTTTCGTACACGACAGGGATTTTGGCAGAAGGAATATCAATAATTACTATGTTAGGTCTTCTAACAACGTGACAATAATCAACAATTCAACAGTAATAAATAATACGCATATGAACAGAACCCGCAACGTATCTTATAATGCGGGTCCTGAAAGGACTGAAGTGGAAAAACGTGCCGGTAAAACATTCACACCGGTTGTTATTAAAGAAAGCAGCAGGCCAGGGCAGAAAGTCAGCAGCAGCCAGCTTCAGATATACAGGCCGCAGGTTCAAAAAAATGCAGCTGATGGCCACAAGCCTGCCCCATCCAAAGTACAGAGCATGGACAAGCTGAAACCTTCTCAGCAGAGAGCTACAGAACCTCCGTCACAAAAGGGGAATCCGCCTGCTAAGCAACAACCGCAACAGAAGCCACCTCAGCAGAAGCCTCCTCAACAGAGCCTGCCGCCAAATCAACAGCAGCCCCAGCATAATCCTCAACCGGCCAGGCAGACGCCTCCTCAACAGCAGCAACCACAACAGAAACCTCCTCAGCAGAGCCAGCCTGCCAAGCAGCAACCACAACAGAAACCTCCTCAGCAAAGCCAGCCTGCCAAGCAGCAACCACAACAGAAACCTCCTCAGCAAAGCCAGCCTG
>JBAXIO010000007.1:0-184078 GCA_037138335.1 Bacteroidota bacterium | reverse complement strand
AGTTTGTGATGGCGTGCTGGAAGTGATTTCTCCAGCCCTTTATGAATGAATTCAGGTTGAACCAAAGGTTTCAGTTTAAGGAAACCCCCGAGGACGATCATGTTGAATATTTTGGAAAGGCCAAGTTTCCCGGCCTCATCAGCTGCGGCGATGGTATAAATGTTGATATCCTTGCGCACCGGGATCCTGGTGATGCCGTTGGGGTCGTAAATCAGCAATCCTCCTGGTTTTACAGCTTTCTCGAATTTGTCGAGGGACTGCTGGTTGAGGATGATGGCTGTGTCAAATGAATTAAGGATAGGGGAGCTGATGCGTTCATCGCTGATGATAACGGTGACGTTGGCTGTGCCGCCGCGCATTTCAGGCCCGTAGGATGGCATCCAGCTGACTTCCTTGTTCTGCATAACCCCTGAATAAGCGAGGATTTTTCCCATCGAGAGGACTCCTTGTCCGCCGAAACCGGCGATGATAATCTCTTCTGTCATAATTTAAATCGTAAATCGTAAACCGTAAACCGTAAATTGTCCTTTTATTCTTTAACGACAGTTTCTTTCTTTTCAACTAATTTTCCGTCAACCTTGATATCGCCAAGGGGGTAGAAAGGGAACATATTCTCTTCCATCCATTTATTTGACTGCACCGGTGTCATTTTCCAACCTGAGTTGCAGTTTGAAACAACTTCGATAAAAGCGATGCCTTTGTTTTCTTTTTGTTGTTCTAATGCTTTGCGGATGGCTTTTTTGGTTTTGCGTACGTGGCTGGGTGTATGCACTGCCTGGCGGGTTACATAATAGACCCCCGGCAGGTTTGATATCAGTTCAGTGATCCTGAGTGGGTGGCCCATGGTTGGCACATCACGTCCGTAGGGAGAAGTTGAAGACCTCATGCCGGGGAGGGTAGTGGGGGCCATTTGTCCTCCGGTCATACCGTAAATGCCGTTATTAATGAAGATAATAGTGAAATTTTCACCGCGGTTGCAGGCATGGATTGTTTCAGCTGTGCCGATAGCTGCAAGGTCACCGTCTCCCTGGTAAGTAAATACGAATTTATCAGGCCAGAGGCGTTTGATGGCGGTGGCCAGGGCAGGGGCACGTCCGTGGGCTGCGCCCAGCATATCGATATTCATGAAATCATAAGCCAGAACTGAACATCCAACCGGGGATACTCCAATGGTTTTATCCTGGATGTCCATTTCTTCAAGGGTTTCCATAAGCATACGGTGCACGACGCCGTGTCCGCAGCCGGGACAATAGCTCAATGGCCTGTCAACAAGGAGATTGGTGCGTTTATAAACGATATTTTCATCCTTGCGTATCTCGGTTTTTACAAATGGTTCCTCCATAATCAGCCTCCGATAATTTGGGTTTCGAGCGCATACACGACTTCGTCCGGTGTCGGGATGATGCCGCCAAAACGCCCGTAATGTTCTATTTTAATGCTGCATCCTACACTCAGCTTTACATCTTCTATCATCTGACCGGCATTCATTTCAACAACCAGTATGCCTTTGACTTTTTTACCAAGGTCATTGATTGCCTTTACCGGGAAGGGGAAGAGGGTAATGGGCCTGAAAAGTCCTACTTTAATACCTTTTGCCCGTGCAAGGTCCATCGATTTCTGGCAGATGCGGGCTGAGAGCCCGAAAGCAACGAATAGGAATTCGGCATCTTCGCATCCCAGGGTTTCGTATAACACCTCATTTTTCTCTATTTCCCTGTATTTGGCCTGGAGTTTCAGGTTCACTCTTTCCTGCCCGGCGGGGTCAAGATCGAGGGAGGTGATGATAATATGATTCCGGTCTTTCGGTTTGCCTGTGGCGGCCCATGGGTTTTGTTTGATCAGTTCCGCTTCGGTACGCCGGGGGATGGGATCGAAAAGAACGACTTTCTCCATCATCTGGCCGATAGCGCCATCTGAAAGTATCATCACCGGGGTGCGGTATTTGAAAGCAAGATCGAACCCGAGTTTTACATGGTCGCACATTTCCTGAACCGAGGCAGGAGCGAGAACGATCATTTTATAATCTCCGTGCCCGCCTCCTTTTACTGCCTGGAAATAATCGGCCTGGGAAGGTTGAATTGTCCCGAGGCCGGGGCCACCGCGAACGACATTCACTATGACGGCAGGGAGCTCAGCTCCGGCCATATATGAAAGTCCTTCCTGCATCAGGCTGATGCCAGGGCTTGACGACGAAGTCATCACCATTTTACCTGTACCTGCACCGCCGTACAGCATATTAATGGAAGCCGTTTCACTTTCGGCCTGAAGGACTACCATTCCGGTGCGTTCATGCGGTTTTTCAGCCATGAGGTATTCCATCACTTCAGACTGAGGTGTTATAGGATATCCGAAATACCCGTCGCAGCCTGCCCTGATGGCAGCCTCGGCAACAGCTTCGTTACCCTTCATCAATCGTAATTCACCCATGAGATATGTAGTTTAAGATTGTTATTCAGAAACTTTTCCGCGGTATACGGTAATCACGCCGTCGGGACAAACAATTGCGCAGTTCATGCATCCGGTGCAGTCGTTATTGACCTTCATGGCAAAATGGTAGCCTTTGCCATTTACTTCTTTCGACATCGCAATAGTGGCAGAGGGACATGCAGCTATGCATACCTCGCATCCCTTGCAGCGTTCCACGTTTACCAGGATATCACCTTTGATCTTAGCCATACTTAGAAAAATTAAGCGTCAGGTATTAAATACCAGGGCGAAATTAGGAAATTTCTCCGAACCCGGGGAGGGTATTGTTAAATTTAGAACAAGTATAATTAGGGGAGAGATCAGTGGAGGGTGACTGGTGAACAGTGATCAGTGAATAGTGAATAGTGAATAATTAACAGTCACCAGTCACCGTTCCCCAGTCACTATCTCTGGGCCGTGCTGTTGTAATAGAAGCTCCTGAAATAGGATTCGGTAAAGACCGGGTTGATCTTATGGTAAAATGTTATGAGGATGCTTGTCTTCTGCCTGATCGTTTCATTCAGGTCGACAAGCCTCCAGAATTCGCGTCCGCCGGTGAACAGGTTCTGGGCGAACACATTGATATCTTCTTCAAGGGAGGCTGCGGAATATTCCGAAAGGAAACCCTGGTCGATCATTGCGGGATCCAGGGCCATGCTGGCCAGGCCTTTTGAAATCGCATCCGCCCCGCCGTTGCCGTATCTGAAAGAGGAAGGATTGAGCGACAGCCATTTGGTCTTGTCGAAACAGGAAGGGAAATTCCGGATCAGTATGCTGGAGAATTCATGATGAAACACCTGTTCAATATAATCGTCGGTGAACCAGGGATTGTCGGTGTCGTCACAAAGGTAAATTGAATGCTGGTAATTAGTACCGCCATAAGGAAGCCCGTAGAACTTCATTGACTTTAACACATATACCTTGTCGAGATTGCTGTTAAGCAGGTCAAGGGGGTATTTTGAGAACGCATGCGAAAGAAGGTCTTCCAACCTCCCGATCTCTTCTGTGCTGACCGGGCGGATATCGGGATTGACCTTTTTGCCCGACCATTGATGGGGGAAAATGCTCAGCTTGGAAGGAAAGAGTACTTCTACTCCGCTCCTTTGGTCATAATATACAGGCTGTGCATCCGCCTCCCGGAAAAGGCAGAAAATAAGGAGTAACCAAAGACAATACCTATAAAGGAAAGCCATTCATGCGGTTTTCGACGCACAAAGAAAAGTATGGAGCTGCCCGGTATGGAAGCAGAAATCAGAAAAATATCAACGTGGCATTGTTAATAACTCTGCTAATTTTGTTGATAAGTTTGCTTTCCAGGTAGTTAGTCTGGCACGGCCAAGGGTGAACAGTGACTAGTGAATAGTGATGAGCCATGAGCCATGTGGAAGGAGTCACCAGTCGCCATTCACCAGTCACTAGCTTACAGGGTGATTTTCGTGGAAAGTTTTGAGCCTTTCTTCGAGCACAGGGAATTGCTCTCTTTTGACCAGTGAGACGCAGGCCCGCAGTCCTTCATGGCGTTCACTTCCGCAGATACTTAATGAAATGGCGCTTATGCCGTAATAGAGAAGTTCTTCAAGCAGTTTTTCACTTGAAAAGCCCGGGTATGAGACTGTAAAATAGAAGCCATCGGCGATAGGGTTGCCTTCATCCATGTCATACACGATCCGGAACCCGTTATCGATGAACAATTTCTTCATGATTTTTGCTTTTTCCCCGTATTCCATAACAACTTCCCTGAAGTTATAAGTCCCGTCATTTGCAGCTTTCAGCATAGCGGCCATGGCATACTGGGTGGAATGGGCGGTGCCGGCGCTCAGCGCATATAGTGTGCCATAGATGAGGGCCCTGCCAAAGATATTGGAAGAATAAGACCAGAGAAGGTTTTCAGAAACAAGGTTGAAAAGCTGGTTGGAGACAAGCATCAGACCTATCCTTTGTCCGGCGTAACTGAAAGCTTTGGAGCTGGAAATGAGAAGGATGTAGTTCTCTGTATACTTGGCAACGGTAGGCTGGTAAGGAGGATGCCCGGGATGCCCGTAATCCTTCCTGAAGTCCATTCCGAAATAGGCAAGGTCTTCGATGATAACAACATTATATTTAGTCGCCAGTTCACCTATTATCCTGAGTTCATGTTCTGTAAAGCAGATCCATGACGGATTGTTCGGGTTTGAATAGAGTACCGAATGAATTTTACCAGTTGCGAAATAGGATTCAATTTTTTCCCTGAGTTTTTCCCCCCTGTACTCATAGACATCGAAACTTGCATATTTCATGCCCAATACGATCTGCTGCTGGTGGTGAACAGGAAAACCCGGATCGATAAAAAGCGTTGTATCCCGTTCCTTCGAAAGTTTTGAAAGGGTCAGGAAAGCGGCGAAGCCGCCTTGCATGGATCCAACAGTAGGAACGCAGTTGGCTTCATCCACATCAATATCGAGGAATAATTTGGCGAAACGTGAAGCTTCTTTCTTGAGAAGAGGGGTCCCTTCAATATCGGGGTAAATTGCTGCCACACCCCTCTTCAGAGCTTCGATCTCTGCCTGAACGCCTATTTCGGAAGGAGGCAGTCCGGGAACTCCCATTTCCATGCGGATGAACTTCTCACCGGTTTCCTTTTCGATATTGTTGATAAGCCTTTTTATCTCACGAATCGTTGCGGTGCCAATATTAAGGATCTTGCTTTCGCTTATCTGCCGTCTTACAACCTCTGCATTTATCGGAGTCTCTTTCATGTTTTCCCTCTTGTCAAGATTTGTTAATTGCTGAACAACAGCAAAAGTCATAAATAATTTCCAATCCGGCAATGATATAGATCATGCGGATATAACAATTATAAGAAATTATCAACAGTTTTAAAAAGGAGTTTCACTTCCCAGGTAACATGTTATACCCAGTGATGTAAACCGGTTTTGGATTTCAACCAGCTTCTCCCGGGGTGTCATTTCAAAGCCGGGGAGCTTATACACGATTCCTGCGAGCTGGTATTTTTCACGCCCAAGGTGGTGAACGGGAAGTATATTCAGCTCATTCCGGCCTGTCGAAAGAATAAAACCTGCTGTTGCCCTGATATTTTCATCCGAGTCATTCAGTCCCGGCACAAGTGGCAGCCTGAACACCAGCCTGCCTTCGAACTTCCCTGCAAGCTGCCGGGCATTCTCAAGGATCAGGGAGTTTGTTGAGGATGTAAGCTCCTTATGTGAAGCCGCGTCGATATGTTTCAGGTCAAAAAAGATCCATTCAAGCCAGGGAAGGGCTGGTTCTATATTTTTCCAGGGGATGTCACCGCAGGTTTCAACCGCAGTATGGATAAAGGCATCATAGCAGCGTTTAAGCAAAGCTGAGGCGAACTCAGGTTGTGCAAAAGGTTCTCCTCCGGTGAGGGTGATCCCGCCTTTTTCACCCCAATATTGCCTGTCGCGTTTTATCCTGTCATAAAGATCTTCTGTCGTGATATAGTAACCTCCTTTTGCCAGGGCTCCCGTCAGGCAGGCGCTTACGCAGTCATAAGTAACGCATCTGCTGCATTTCTCCCTGTCAAACTGAAGCCGGGGGGTGTCCTTATCGCCGATCAACGTTATAGCCTTGTGTGGGCAGGCCTGCAGGCAATACAGGTCGAAAAGGCATTTTGTTTCTTTATACAGGGGCTCGGGAAATGGTCTTATCCCTTCCGGGTTTGAGCACCAGAGGCACCTGAGCGGACAGCCTTTCAGAAATATCAGTGTGCGGCAGCCGGGGCCGTCGTGTACCGAGAACCCCTGGATGTCGAAAATATATCCCCCGTTTAATTTTGACTGATCCATTCGAAATCGGCACATTTTGCCGCTATCATATCGGGGTAGGCCAGGGTGGCTGACATACATTTGCCCAGAAAATCTTTTTCAGCAGTGTATTTACTGCAAAACTTGCATTTTGCAATCTTTTCAGCCTTGCCGCAGAATGGATCGTCGGGGAGGATGTCCTGCTTTGAGAGTTTGCACATCCCCTTGAAAACATCAACCGGAAGGTAAAATTTGCAGTCGGTGCAATTGTTCATGTTTATTTCGGTTAAATCGTATCCTTTTTTTAATAGTGACTAGTGACCGGTGACTGGTGACTGGTGACTGGTGACTGGTGACTGGTGACTGGTGACTGGTGACTGGTGATCGTTCACTGTTCACTATTTACCGTTTACTAGAGTTCTTCGTACTCCGTTCTTGCAATGACTTCATCCTGTATCTGTTTGCCGAGTTCGACCCAGTACTGGGTAAAGCCGGCAACACGCACCAGCAGGCTCCGGAACTTATCGGGATCGGCCTGGGCCTGTTTCAGCATCCTTGAATCAACGATGTTGAATTGCACATGGAACCCGCCTTTCCGCATATATGAGCGGATCAGCTCGAGGAATTTACGGGAGCCTTCCCGTCCTCTCACGACCGAGGGATGGATCTTCATATTCAGCTGGGAATTCTGGGATTGCGAATGGTTCCAGCAGGTTGCCGAGTTGAACAAAGCATATGGGCCATGTTTATCGGTACCAGGGTAAGCCGAAACCGATCCGTCGGAGAATGTTGTTCCCGATAAGCGCCCGTCAGGGGAAGCCAGGGTTACTGCTCCCATAGGGCCATGGGTCGAAACACTGATCTGGCAGGCGTACATGGGCTGGTCATACAGTGAACGGTAATTATGGGTCATCTCGCAGAACCAGTCCTCCCACTGTCTGAAAATAGCATCCACATACTGATCGTCATTGCCGAATTTGGGAGCATCCAGGCTCTGGCGGTGTATCTTACGGTATTCGCTGAAATGTTCGGCGGGCTTCTGGTCTACCAGTGAATAGGACCCTGTTTCCTGAGCCGTATGGTATCCGAAGTTGTCGAGAATGGCTTTACGGTAATCTTCCAGGCTGAAATTCTTATCGTCGTAAATATTTTTTTTCAGTGAAGCCAGGGAGTTCACAAGGGTGGTGTTTCCGCAGGATTCAATGTTAAAGGTAGTATTGAACCTTGCGCCCATCTGCCCCAGGTCCCTGCCCTTCTCAAGGCAGTCGGGTTTGAGCATGGAGTTTACCAGCGAAGGGCTGATCTTCCGCCAGGCGTCATGCTGGATGTTGTTTGTAAGGGTAAGTACATGCACCGCCCTGCTGAAATAATCCTTAAAACCCTGCCAGAGTTCATCAAAGGTTTCCAGTTTGTAACCATGGCTGGGGAATATCCTTTCCCCTGTACGCATATCCACCCCATCGAAGATCACCGTTTCCAGCACTTTGGGAAGCGAGATGAAATGAACTCCGACGCTTGTTGCCGGGGCCGATCCGCCCGGTATCCAGTGGATCTCGCCGTCGAGGTTCAGGGGCATCCAGCTCCCCGGGCTTGATTCAAGACAGCCCCCTATTGCCCATGCACGGGCTTCTTCAAGCTGCATCCCCTCATGGCCGTAATTGTTCAGGAGAAACTCCATCGCTACCTGGTTGCTGACCCAGGCAGGGTAGCCGGCTCCGGCCTTGGTGCATTCTATGCCTTTCAGGAGGAATTCTTCCGGCAGTTTTTCGTCGTAAAGCACCGATAAGGTAGGCTGGGGGGTTTCGCAGCTGATGCCGGTCTCGAGGATCAGCATTTCAAGTTCATTTGCCGCCGAGATCCCGTCTTTTGTAAGCCCGCCAAGAGCGAGATTGTTAAAGGTATTTCCTGATAACACACCTCCTACGACACCCATGGAGGCAAAACAGTCTATCTCGGTGAATTTAATACGCATACATTCCAATAACTCTATGCTTTTCGCACGGTCGATGATACCCCGGTCCATATCCCTTTTCCAGAAAGGAAACAATACCTGGCCTACGCGGCCGGGGGAAAGCCCCGAGATGGCATCCTCATTAAGAACTCCAACATGGAAAGTCCAGAGCATCTGCAGAGCTTCATGGAAATTGCGGGGGGGATCCGAAGAAATATGCTCAAGCATGCCTGCCATTTCGAGGTATTCAGCCTTCTGTTTTTCTTCCTTTTCAACAGAAGCCAGGAACCTCGCTTCTTCAGCGTAATTCCTGATCCACGATTTGATGCCCCGGAGCATGATGATCACGGCTTTATAAAAATACAGGCGGTCCATCTCAGGATAACCTGCCACTTCGTTAATTTCCTCCTCACATATCCTGATTATCCCGTCAATACCGTATTGAAGGGGATAGTAATAATTCATCACCTCCCGCCCCTGGGGCAGGGTGTAACCTGAATCGAACATGCAGATGACCGAACGCATGATAGCTTCCTTCTCCTTGTAGCCCGGCACCATTTGCTCGTATTTATGGCCGATGTCATCCACCGAACGGTCCTTCCACTTCTTGGCAACTTCCAGCATCACCGGCATCTCCTCAAGCCTTAAGCCGAATTTTCCGGCAATGGAGATCACCTTGCCCACCGATTTGGTTACGTTACCGCCTCCCTTGCCCACCGTTGTAAACGTATCGGCAGTCAGCTTTCCCGATTCAAGGGCTTCCTTGTACAACTTGTCCTCAGAAGCCATGAAAAACGCTTCAGAAAGCCAGGGCATAGGGTATGAACTGCGCAGGTACGAGGCCTTTCCCATAGTAAGAAGTTCACCCGGGTATATTACAGGGGTTAAATGCTCGAAGCCCGCCTTCAGGCTTTCGGCCCTCCTGATTACAGGTATCTCCCCGTCAAGTTCTTCCCAGCGGCGGGTGTACCAGTATGGGAATTCCATAGAGGTCGACGACTTGGCGCTGAAATACAGTTCACGGGCCTGGTTCGCCCTTGGGGTCGGTTTACGGCCTTTCTCGCGGTCTTCAACCTGCTGTGAAGGCTTATCCCCGTAATAATTTATCGATTCAGCCGGACAGTCAGAAAAATCCGCCGGTTTTACACCCGTGTTGCTCATATGCTTATAATTAGATATGCAAAAGTAAGTAAAATTGTATCAGAATTCACTAGTCACCAGTCACTGGTCACTGGTCACCTTATTTTAATTCAAATTGGGGTCTGCGGGATAATTTGACCAGATAGCATAGTCCTGCCCCATATGCTTAAGGTAATTGCTCCAAAGCGACCCGGGAGTCTGTGAAATCACTTCATCAGCCGTTGTATGGGACAATACCCATGAATTCTCTTTGATCTCCCGTTCCAGCTGGTCGGGATGCCATCCTGAATAGCCTACGAAGAAACGTATATTGTTCTCGCCGATCTGCCCTTTGCGTATGGATGATTTTATCTTCTCAATATCGCCACCCCAATACAATCCTTTCATGATCTTCAGGCTGCCTTCAAGATGGTCGAGGGTGTGAATGAAAAATACAGAGTCGGTCTTCACCGGCCCCCCCAGGTAAACCTGGAAATCAAACTCCCTGAGATCTTCAAAAACCTCGGGCAGCCTCATTTCAAGAGGCTTGTTTATTATGACACCGAATGTGCCTTCCCTGCTGTGTTCGGCAAGCAAAACAACGCTTTGCCTGAAGTAATAATCCTGCAAGGAAGGCTCGGAAATCAATATGATCCCCTGCTTAGGTTCTATGATCTGTTTATTCATCCTTTCCCCGGGCTGTTTTCATGACAAACGTACACGAATTTGATTACTTTTGCAAGTGGCAAAAAATTTATTCGGCTTAATAACGTTACTCCTGCAAAATAATTTTCAGGGTAAAGATAATATCATTTAATGCCAAAGTCCAGCAACCAGGATAAACTTGATAAATTATCGGCTGAATTCCCCTTTTTTATCTATGAGGAATTCAGGTTCTCACTTGACCGGGGGGGACTGAATATACACTTTCATTTTAACCTCGGCGGCCGTTACCATTTTCATCCATCCCTGTTTATCCCGAGAGACAACTGGGCATATGACGACGAAATTCTCAAACCCCTTCTTCCGTCGCTTGTTTTCCATATCGGCATGATCGAACTCATCAGCTACTGGAAAACCGCCTGTCCGCCCAAACTCATCATTAAACCTGCCCGGCTTGCCCAGGAGCAGGTTGAATGGTGGAAAAAACTGTATTTCATGGGGCTGGGGGAGTTTTTCTACCTGAATTCAATCAGCACCAACGCAAATTCATTTATGGAGATTACCGCCGAAGGTGAGTTTTTTCCTTCCCTGGCTACGCCGGATATGGGAGCGGGGGTGATCATCCCGGTTGGGGGGGGCAAGGATTCGGCCGTCACACTGGACCTGCTTAAACCCGCTTTCGATACACTGCCTCTCGTACTGAATGGGCGCGGCGCCACATCCGCAGTAATAAACGCTTCGGGAATACCAGCAGGCAGGGCCCTTCTTATAACTCGATGTATAGACCCCCTTCTGCTTGAATTGAATGCAAAGGGATTCCTCAACGGGCATACGCCTTTCTCGGCCTTGCTCGCATTTGTCTCCCTTACCGCCGCCCTTCTTACAGGCAGGAAATTTATTGTGCTTTCCAACGAATCCAGCGCAAACGAAGCCACCATCCCGGGAACAGCAATAAACCACCAGTATTCGAAATCACTGGAGTTTGAGGACGATTTCAGGTCTTACGTGAGTAAATATATTACTCGTGACATTGAATATTTCAGCTTCCTGAGACCGCTGAACGAGCTCCAGATAGCTTTGCTGTTCTCGCGCTTGCCGGCTTACCACGGGGTTTTCCGTTCCTGCAATGCAGGAAGCAAAACCGATACCTGGTGCTGCAGCTGCCCCAAGTGTTTGTTTACATTCATTATCCTGTCGCCTTTTTTGGGTTTGGACAGGCTAAGTGCGATATTCGGGAAGAACCTTCTCGACCAGCCTTCCATGTCGGAAATACTGAGGCAGTTCACAGGTGCCGCCGATGAAAAGCCATTCGATTGCATTGGAACCATATCGGAGGTCAATCTTGCCTTATGCGAGGCGGTGAGGATGCAAGGGGAAAAACCGCTTCCGGCCCTTTTACAGTTATACAGGGACTCTGCCGAATTTGAGATTTACAGCAAGGAGAAATTTTATTCAGCCCTGGAATCCTGGATTCCGAATAACCTTCAGGAACCGTTTGAGGACATTTTAAAAGAGGCTTTGTATGCTTGAGTTCCTGAAACAGAAGCTGGACGGCAGGCTCACTGCCATTCTCGGTTTCGGCAGGGAAGGGCAGTCGTCGTATTCCCTTATCAGGCAGGTGTTTCCCTACGAGCTCCTGCTGATAGCCGACCTGGATGAAAATATCCGCAGCCATCCCTTGCTTGTTAATGACAGCAATATTGAATTTTACACAGGCGAAACATACCTCGGTGTGATACCCCGTTGCGACCTGTTAATGAAAAGCCCGGGAGTCAGGATCAACCACCTGGAGCCACCGGTCCCGCCGGGAAAAGTCATATCCCAGACTTCGCTTTTTCTGGAAAGATACGGCAGGCAGGTGATTGGGGTTACCGGGACAAAAGGCAAGAGCACGACTTCGAGCCTGATACATCACATCCTTCAGCAGGCGGGGAAAGATTCCTGCCTTGTGGGAAATATAGGCTCACCTGCATTTCATTTCAGCGCCAGGGTGCATGAGGCCACTATCATTGTTTTCGAGCTTTCCTCTCACCAGCTTGAATACATAAATGCATCCCCTCATATTGCCGTTTTGCTGAATCTTTTCCAGGAGCACCTCGACGCCTATGTTTCCTATGAGGCTTATCAGCAGGCTAAACTTAACATCAGCCGTTTCCAGGGCAGCGGCGACTTTCTTATTTACAATTCTTCAGATGACCTGCTTTCCGGCCATTTAACCGGCCACGGAAGCAAAGCCCATTGTTTCCCGTTTTCGTTGTCGGCTATGAACCGGCCGGGCATATGGCGAAATCCCAATACCATTTTTTTCTCCGACGGAATTCACGACCGTGCTGTTTGGGAGCTTGAGCAGAAGCGCTATCTCAGGGGAGAGCATAATCTTAAGAATATAATGGCGGCCATTGGTGCATGCTGTGTAGCCGGGATTGAGGATGAGGCGATCAGGGAAGGCATATTAACATTCAAAGGACTTGAACACCGCCTCGAATATGTTGGTGAAAAAGAACTTATCCATTTCTACAACGACAGCATAGCAACCATACCCGAAGCAACCATTGAAGCTGTGAAATCGGTCCCAAAGGTGGATACATTGATACTTGGAGGCTTCGACCGCGGGATTGATTATAACGGGCTTGCTGAATTTCTTGCAGGGTCAGGTGTTCGCACCCTTGTGCTGGTGGGCGCTGCAGGCAGGCGTATAGGTGAATGCATGGAAGCCCGTAAACCTCATCAGCAGTCTTTATTTTATATCAACCGCTTCGATTTGTTAAAGGAAATCGTGTTCCGCGAAACACGGCCGGGATATTCCTGCCTGCTCTCGCCGGCAGCTGCAAGCTATGATGAGTTCAGGAATTTCGAGGAGAGGGGAAAACGTTTCAGGGAACTGGTGAAGGCATGAATAAGAGAGGATGCATCCTGTTACTCGTTCCCTGGTTCCTGGCGTTTGGCTCCCTCGCCCAATCCTCATCCTACGACGCTGTCATAGCCATATACGTTAAAACATACAGTTCAGTAGCTGTAACAGAGATGAACCAGTTCCATATTCCCGCCAGCATTACCCTGGCCCAGGGGATCATAGAATCGGGTGCGGGGCTGAGCAAGCTGGCCGCGGAGGCTAATAATCATTTTGGCATCAAATGCCATAAGGACTGGACCGGCAAAACATATCACCGTACCGATGACCACATCGACGAATGTTTCAGGAAATATGAGCATCCCGAAGATTCCTTCCGCGACCATTCGGTTTTTCTGGCCCAGAGGGACCGCTATAAAAGCCTTTTCCTGTTGCCGGTGACCGATTACAATGCATGGGCCCAAGGGCTTCAGAAGGCCGGGTATGCCACCAATCCTCAATATGCAGAGAGGCTGATCCACACCATAGAACAATACCAGTTATACCTGTTTGACAAACCCGATTACCTTCCTGAAACTTTAGCCGATGCTAACCCTGATTTCATAAGATATCCCTGGGTTGCAACATTTATTGCGGTTGGTTTTGCTGCCGACGGCAGGATTATTTATGATAACCACTCACTGAAATGCGTTGTGGCCCGGAATACCGACACCTTGTCAAAATTGGCGGCTCTTCTGGATGTTTCCGAAAAGAGGCTGATGAAATACAATGACCTGAAATTTCCCGGATCGCTCGAAACAGGTCAGGTGATATATTTTGAACCCAAAAAGCGTAAAGCTTCCGCCGCCCTTCATGTTGTAAAGGCAGGTGAGACCCTTTACGAGATATCCCAGCGCTACGGTATAAAGATGAAGTTGTTGTTAAAGCGCAGCGGGATGTCGGCAGGTATTGAACCATACCCGGGACAGGCATTGCCCCTGAGGTAAGTTGTTCAGGCAGGGTGACATTTTACCACCACTATCTTGAAGGGATATGGTAATTGCGCAGGTAGCTGCCCGATCCCACCACCAGGTTAAGCGATTCTTCGCTGTCCATATGGCCGATGTCGAAAGCTGTGTTCCCGTAAACACCGGGTTCCATAGGATAATAGCCTTTTGAGTCGAACAGGAACAGTTCCCCTGTCTCAGGTATGGTAACGCCGATCATAGAAACATGGTTCAGGCGGTCATAAAGTACAAATGGTGCGCGGCTGATCTCCCTGCGGAACACATAAGAATATATGAGCTTGTTGGAACGGCTGTAATAGGATATCCTGTTCTTATCGACGAATATATATTCGGGGACGATATTGCCCATCACATTCTCATTAAAGAACCAGTGGTGGGGCGAAAACTGTCCGAGGCTGATCTCGACAGTTTTCCCGTTTTCCTGGATAAATATAAGTTTCCCCCCGGGGCCCGTAGTCACAAAGATCCCTTTCTGGGCCATGTTTACAGGGTAGAAGGTAGAGTGGTCAGCCGGGCGGAACATAGGGCCCACCCTTATCCTTTGCCGGCCCTGGCGGTCAGTGATCATCAGGTTGTTCTCAAGGTCGCGTATAAAAAAGAAATCCTTGTGGTTAGAAACAATATATTCTACCGGGTTGCGGATAGTCGCTTTCATCAGGGGCCTTTCCCAGTTCGTGATCGAATGCCCTTTAAGGTCGAACTGGTAAATACGTTTATCGTTAAAGGCGACAAAGACCCTGTAATCGGCTTTACGGTCAAAATTAACGATGGTAAGCGCACTGGTAGCCGGAATCGGGAAGCGCATGGGATAGTCCCGGGCAGGCTGTCCGTCTGATCTAAGGAGGTAGAGATGCGAGTCGGTGTTAAAGAAATAAAACACGGTATCGCAATCAGGCATGGTCACAGGTTTGACTTTCGACAGTATCTTCCCCATAACATGCAGCCTCCATCGAAGCAGTCCGTCGGCCCCATACTGGTAGATATTATTCAATGTATCGCGAACAAGTATCACAGGGTCGCCCTTTACCATTGTATTCAGTATCTGGGGGCTGCCGGTTAAGGTCGTATCAAGTTTCGCCTGCCAGTTCAAGGGACCCTCTTTATGGAGATTGGGGGTATACCCGATAAAAATGCTTGTATAAAAGAATTCTTCCAGGGCCGAATACTGTATCCCGACAGGCTGAAATTTTTTCAGGCTGTCGAGCATGGGATGAAGTGTTGAAAGCAGGGGATCGGCTATCATCCGGCTTAAGGCTTTGGATGCATACGGGGTGTTGAAATAGATGAAAATGTTGGACTTTGCCGCCATTTTACCGTTGAAATCAAGATAGTCTTTGTTCCTTCCGAGGGTATAACCGGTGATATTCTCGTCGATAAGGAATTTCAATGCCGACGGGTCCTGCCCGAAGACAAGGCAGTGGTTGATAAAGGTATACCAGCCATGGCCTGCAGGTTCAAAGAGAGAGCCGAAGAGATTCTGGAGAACATGATTGAAATGGAGACCGGTGATCCTGTATCCTTTATACCTTAAAGAGTCCTTTTTCAGGCCTATCCTTACCCTGAGGCTGTCGAGCAGTGACACGGCCAGGATGGAATCCCTGACCTGGAAAGCAGCGTAGACCTTGTCGATGCCCTGGCCCGAATCGGCTTCCATTGTAAAAGCCATAGCCTGTTTCCCCATCCATGGCAGAAAAAAATCGGAAAGGTTGATACGGTATCTCTGGTTCATCAGGCTGAGCGCATTCTGGTTCCCAGCTTCCAGCTCATCCTGGTGATTCCTCAGCTCCAGGCGTTCGAAGTAAGCAGTAAGATCCCCCCATCCGAAGAAAGCAAAAAAAGCAGTCTTCTCAGGTGCCACTGAAATCAGTTCATTGGGCTGTGGCTCCTGGCCTGTAAACAGGTTGAGGTAATGAAAGGTGGTATCGTCGGCAAGGGTAAACCCGTTCAGGAAAAGCTCGTCCTTTTTTATGATCACATCCAGCCCGCTCCATGATGCAAGACGCGCCAGCTGGATCAGGGCCATATGATTTTCGGTCCTCGAGATCCTCGATAAAGCCAGTGCCAACATGCGATAGTTCACATAGATGTTCGCATCGGCTTTTTTTCCCGAAGGGGCTTCCACTTTGTGAAATCCCGAAGCCTGGAAAGCGGGGGTGTTGAAAGTGAGGCGGTCGATGGATTTTTTCACCAGGTCGGCAAGAAAACTTCCGATGAATACACCTTTGACCGTAGAATAATAGAACGGAGACGATTTATCGCTGCTCTGCAGCCGGTGGATAGTGGTTGAGGCATACGGAGTTTCGCTGATCTTCGCCGAATCCCCGAAAAGCTCTTTTGCAAATTCGTCGGCATACTTCCCGGGATCCAGGCCGGGGGCGGAAGTAAGAAAAACCACGCCGAACCTGGTATGGCCGCTGAGAGTGAGCGTGAGCACAAGATTATACCGCTGCAGCACAGCGCTGATATTCTTATTCTTACGGCTTATGGAATCAAACAAATGAAGCTCGTTCTTGATTGACCGTATCACAGGATAACGAGATAGTGAGTTCCAGATAAGGTTTGAACGGTTAAGCTCTTCCCATAGATTGCCGGGTTTGTTGATTTTAATAATAAGCGCCGTATTGTCGGGCACTGCATTCAAAGGCGATTCATCAGGCTGGACTGAATATTCGGCAAGCCGGTAAATGCCCCAGCCCAGGACTGCCAGTATTAACACCGCCCCGATGGAGAGTAGCCATGCTTTGGGTCTCTTCATAAAGCCAGTTTTAGTTGTTGGTACAACCTGAAACTCATACGGTGGTGGTGGCAGGGTCCGTATAAACAGATTGCCTCACGGTGCCTTTGGCTGGGGTAGCCCTTATTGTTTGCCCAGTCATACCGGGGAAAATCTTTCGCAATGCTGCACATATACTCATCCCTCTGTGTTTTTGCCAGGATGGAGGCTGCCGCCACCGACATGAATTTTGCATCTCCTTTTATAATGCACTGATGGCGGATGTTGTTAATGGGTTTGAAACGGTTCCCGTCGACAAGCAGGAGTTCAGGCTTTATTGAAAGTTTTTCGACGGCATGGTGCATGGCAAGGATGGAAGCATTGAGTATGTTGATCTCATCGATAGTGCCGGCTGAGACAGTGGCAACGGCCCATGCAAGGGCCTCCTGTTCAATCCTTTTCCTGAGCTGTTCCCGTTTACGGGCCGTGAGCTGCTTCGAATCATTCAGCTCCAAATCCTTATAGCCTTGAGGGAAAATGACTGCAGCGGCAAAAACCGGACCGGCCAAACAGCCTCTTCCTGCTTCGTCAAGTCCTGCTTCCAGTAAACCCTCGGTATAAGAGGCCTGTAACATAAGCCTTTTTTTTATTCAGGGTTATAAAAGTACGAATTGATAAGGATCAGGAGGAAATAAATCAGGAAAATGATCTCGGCCCACCTCTTTTTCTTAATCCCGAGAAATGCTGAAGTCAGCAGCAGGGTTAGGGAGGGGAAGAGCAGGATCAGATGGTAAACAACCATCGTCGTTGAATAGGCCACGCTCAGCATCGAGATCAGAACAAGCCATACAACGAGATATGTTTTAGCCCTGATATCGGCTGTTTTTTCCATAGGGCCGCTTAACATATGAGAAAATCCCCAGGCGGCAAGCACCAGGGTGAATATCCCTATGACCCAGTCGTCGGTATGCAGGTGAATGGGATAGAAGAAAAACGACGCAAGCATCTTCTCATAAACTACGATCTGGCCCGGGAGCTGATCGGTGAGGAAATAAAATACTGCGAGAAAGAAGTAGGGCGTTAAGACCCCGATGACACCGGCGGCCCATTCCCTCCACTTAACCGAACGGAAAAGCACAAAACAAACCGGCAATATCCCCAGCATCAGCAGGTAAGGGAAATAGAAGAGGGAGCCCAGTGCGGCAAGGAAACCCGCTCCATAAACAAGGTCAAGGTCTTCGCTCCTGTTGTAGGACTTCATCAGGTTATTCAGGATGAGAAGCGTAATGACAATGCTGATATTGAGCGGGTGAATCGTAAGGTACAGAGGGGAAGAACTCATCATGATAAGGAAGACCAGTGATGCCAGTGAAGAGTTCTTGAGTACCAGCTCATGCCGGTTAAAGAGTATGTTAATCCACCACGTCTCAAGCAAAACGAGCAGAAAACCAAGGATTACGGAAAGATGGGGCAGGTTTCCAAGCAGTGAGTAAAGCAAACTATAAAGGGGGACGGGGCCTTCGGGAGGGGGGATATGTGTGGGCAATACGAATGCTTTGCCCCAGAGGATAAACCCAATCAGACCAATAACAAGGTACTGGGCAGGGAAGCTGGAGCGGAAAAAGCGGATGAACATGTCTTACAATGTGATAAGTGACTGGTTGCCAGTTACTAGAGATACAATTTATAAATCAAACCCTATATCCTTTCGGTAGTACCTGCCTTCAAATTCAATTTTTTCAGCATTGCGGTAAGTGAGGGCAAGGGCTTCATGCATGCTTTTCCCGAAAGAGGTTACGGCAATGACCCTTCCCCCGTTGGTGACGAGTTCGCCTTGTTTCATGGCTGTTCCCGCATGAAACACCAGTGAACCTTCAACATTCTTTTCACCATTTATCGTTTTGCCTTTTTCATAGGCATCGGGATAACCCCTGGAAACCAGCATGATGGTTGCACAAACACGGGGATCAATTTGAATGGTTTGTTTTTCCAGTTTCCGTTCAGCGACGGCCACCAGTAATTCTATAAGATCGTTTTTGATCCTCGGGATCACCGACTCGGTTTCGGGATCCCCCAAACGGCAGTTATATTCAATTACGAAAGGATCCCCCTTAACATTCATCAGCCCTGCGAAAATAAAGCCGGTATAATCCAGTCCGTCGTTTTTCAATCCTTCAACGGTCGGCTTCAGGATGCGTTCTTCTACTTTATGCAGGAAAGCCTCATCGGCAAAAGATACGGGGGACACAGAGCCCATGCCCCCGGTATTGGGGCCGGTATCGCCTTCGCCTATTTTTTTATAATCCTTTGCTTCAGGAAGGACCAGGTAGGAATTCCCGTCGGTGATCACGAAACAGGAGCACTCGATTCCTGAAAGGAACTCCTCGACCACCACCCGGGCTGAAGCCTGTCCGAACTTAGCATCCTTCAGCATAGCGGTTAACTCATCCAGGGCTTCTTCTTCCGACTGGCATATCACAACGCCCTTGCCTGCCGCTAGCCCGTCGGCCTTCAACACATAGGGAGGTTCCAGGGATCGTATAAATTCAAGCCCTTCCTCCAGGGTTGAAGGATCGAAGGTTTTATATGCCGCTGTAGGGATGCCATGGCGGACCATAAACTGTTTTGCGAAGTCCTTGCTGCCTTCAAGCCGGGCTGCAGCTGCTGACGGTCCTATGACGGGGATTTTTTTCAGTTCATTATCGGCGAGGAAGAAATCGTGTATGCCTTTTACCAGCGGGTCCTCGGGTCCGACAACAAGCATGTCAATGCCTGTTTCCAAAACGAACTTCCTGATCCCGGCAAAGTCATTCACCGAAAGAGGCACATTGTCGCCGAATTGGGATGTCCCTGCATTTCCAGGGGCAATAAACAGGTTCCCTAAGAGGGGGCTTTGTGATATTTTCCAGGCCAGGGCATGTTCCCTGCCTCCTGAGCCAAGCAAAAGTATTTTCATATACGATCAGGATTTAAGAGCCTTTTCAATGGATTCCCAGAGGCGGTCGGCAGTCTTCTGCCAGTTAAACAGGTCTTTCCTCTTCCTGCCGCGAATAATAAGGTCCTGGCGGATGCTCTCATAATTCGCAATCTTGTATAGGGCGTCAGAAATACTCTCAGGGCTGAAAGGATCGACGAAAAGTGCCGCATCCCCGGCCACTTCAGGCATAGAGGTCACCTTGGAGGTGATCACCGGCACATCGCAGCGGAACGCTTCAACAATGGGGATGCCGAATCCTTCAAAATAAGAAACATAGGTGAGGGCCAGGGCAGAACCAAGCACGCTTACGAGCTCTTCTATCTCCAGGCGGCCGATAAATACGACATCATCAGAAAAAACCATTTCCTGGAATGCTATGTCAATGTCGCTGGTCCACCATTTTTTGGCGCCAACGATCAGCAGTTTCACTTCCGAAGGATTTGATTTTTTAAAGAGATCAAATGCCCGGAAAAGGTTTGCCAGGTTTTTCCGGGGATGAAGCGAACCTATAAAAACAAAGTACCGGCATCCGTCGGAATACTCCTCCCTGGTTTTTTTTCGTTCTTCCTCGCTCAGCGGATGATAAGCTTCGTTGTACCCGTCATACACCACATCGATCTTGGAAGGGTCAACATGGTATTGCCTCACAATGTCTTCTTTCGAAAATTCCGATACTGTGGCAATCCTTGCCGCCCGCTCGGCATATTTGGGGAAATAGTAACGGTAAAACCTCCTGGTCCAGAACGGCAGGTCCTGGGGGTAATGTTCAAAATTAAGGTCATGGAAAACTGCCATGGACTTCACATCTGTTTTGAGCGAGAGGTAGCCGTCGGGGGAAAGGAAGAGATCAGGCTTCAGTTTCTTAAAAAGACCAGGGAGGGTAAGTTCAAACCACCAGTAATAAAGGAATGGGTGGCGGGCGTGGGGATACTGAATTACAGGGGTGACATTGTCGGAAAATAAAAATTCCGTGTCATATTCGCGGTCAAATATAAAATAGAAACGATGCTCCGGATGCTGGCTGGTAATGCGTTTGAGGGATTCATAAGTAAACCATCCTATCCCTTCGAGTCTGTTACGGATCAGCAGGCGGGTATTGACAGCAATATTCATCGAATTGTTTAACTTTGTCACAAATATCATAATATTTTTTAATGATTGTCGGGGAAAATATTCCCGAAGGATCAGGAAAATTGAAATCAGATGCAACGGAAATTCCTGACAAACCTTAGTTTGCTGCTATTTCTCAATCTGCTTATCAAGCCTTTCTGGGTATTTGGCATTGACAGGACAGTGCAAAACCTTGTGGGAGTAGAGGCTTTCGGGTTCTACTTTGTCGTATTCAATTTTTCATTTCTTTTCAACATTCTGCTTGACCTGGGCATAACCAACTTTAATAACAGGAATATAGCCCAGAATCATCATTTGCTGAGCAAGCACTTTTCAGGCATATTGCTGATGAAACTGCTGCTTGCGTTCCTTTACCTGGGGGTCACTTTTTTCGTCGCCATCTGGAAATACAATCCCGATCAGCTTAAGCTCCTCGGCGTACTCGCATTTAACCAGTTCCTGATTTCATTTATCCTTTACCTCAGGTCAAATATTTCGGGCTTGTTGATGTTCAAGACCGACAGTTTCCTTTCGGTACTCGACCGCATGCTGATGATACTTTTCTGCGGTGTGCTGTTATGGGGGCATGTCACCTCAACCCCTTTCAGGATTGAATGGTTTGTTTATTCCCAAACCGCTGCCTATATTTTTACAGCCCTTACAGCCCTGATGATAGTCGTTAAAAAAGCCAGGTTTAAAAGGCTTAACTGGAACTGGCCGTTTTTCCTGATGATCATGAAGCAAAGCGCTCCTTTTGCTTTGCTTGTGCTTTTCATGACCTTTTATAACAGGCTTGACCCGGTCATGCTTGGATTACTGCTTGATAAGGCAAAAGGAAATGAACAGGCCGGTATTTATGCATCAGGCTTCCGCATTTTCGACGCAGTGAATATGATCGCCTATCTTTTCTCGGTATTGCTGATCCCTGTCTTTTCCAAGATGATCAAGCATAAGGAGAGCATTGAGCATATGGTGAAGCTGTCATTTACAATGATCATCACACCGGCCATCCTGATTGCCCTGGGTTCGTTTTTTTACAGCAATGAACTGATGGCCTTACTTTACAATGCACATCTTCACGACTCGGCCCATGTATTCCAGATACTGATGGGCGGATTTATCGCGGTTTCAACAACCTATATTTTCGGTACCCTGCTCACGGCCAACGGCAACCTCAAGGAGCTTAACATCATTGCCTGCTGCGGATTGCTGATCAGCTTTTCATGCAACATGTTCTTTATCCCGAAATACCTGGCTATCGGATCGGCATATGCCAGCCTTATCACCCAGTTCACAACAGCCTTTGTCCAGGTAATCGTTGCTGTTAAGGTTTTTAAAATGAGACCTAACTATCGCTACCTTCTCACATTGGTTTTATATATTGCCGGTGTTATCATTATAAATGTCATTTCACGGATGTACCCTGTGCATCTTTCGTTCATCCCCGGCCATCTAAGCTGGATAGGAGGCTTCCTGCTGATGGTCGTTGCCTCCGTCCTCCTGTCGGTCCTCTTAAAACTGTGGAGTGTAGGGTCCCTGCTCAGGATCCTCCGGAGCGAGCGTTGATATTGACCCTCTTCTCTCCGGCCTATTGTTCTATTAGTAAATTTCCCTACCTTTGAAACAAATTTCATCCCCCATCCCTATGGACGGTAACGAAAAAAAGACGGAAGAATTTAATTCTTCCAACCTGGTGATTTTTCTCTATAAGTGGAGAAAGCCACTATTCATTGTTATGCTTTGCGCGCTATTTGGTTCCTGGTTCTTCTCATTGCCATGGTTCATCACACCCAAATACAAATCCACCGTCATCATGTTCCCTGCCAGCACAAGTTCCATCTCAAAAGCTCTTCTGAGTGCGCAGTATTCCAAAGGGCAGGACCTTGTGGAAATAGGCGAGCAGGAACAGGCTGAACAGCTTCTTCAGATCCTCAATTCGAGCCGCATCCGTGAACGCATTATAAATAAATTCCACCTGATGGATCATTACGGGATAGACACATCCTCAAACTACAAGTATTCAAAACTTTATAAGGAATACGAAGATAACATCAGTTTCCGCCGCACCGAGTTCATGGCGGTTCAGATCACTGTTTATGATGAAAACCCCCAGCTTGCAGCCGATATAGCAAACGGGATCTCATGCCTGCTCGATACCGTTAAAAATGAGATGCAAAGGCAGCGTTCGGTAAAAGGGCTCCATATTGTTGAAACTGAATATAACGACCTGCAGAAAGAGTTGAGCAATATCGTTGATTCACTGGTCAGATTAGGGGAATTGGGTATCAACGATGTGGAATACCAGTCGGAAGTACTTAACCAGGAATTGGCGAAAAACATAACATCAGGAAACCGCTCGGCCCAGGCTGCAATCCAGAAGAAACTGGATGTACTTGGAAAGTATGGCGGTGTTTACATGTCGCTGAAAAATGCACTTGAATTCAAGACTGAGCAGCTTACCGTTCTGCAGGCCAAATACAAGCAGGCCAAAGTGGATGCAGAGGAAAGCCTTCCGGTCAAGTTTGTCGTCAGCGATGCGTATAAGGCTGAAAAGAAATCATATCCCATCCGCTGGCTGATCATGCTGGTTTCTACGGTCTCTGCCTTGTTCCTCGCAGTGATTGTGATCATGGTCATGGAAAAGATAAATGCCTACAATACCCAGAAGAATTTCCAGCTGGGACAGTCATAAAAAATCAGAACTATAGAAAAAATCTCAGTTTATGGATAACTTCTTCAATAATGTTAAGCTGCTTGATCTCGTTATCAAATGGAAGTACCACCTGCTTGCCGTCATTGTTGCGGCAATTCTGCTTTCGGTATTGTTCTCAAGCCCGATCTTCATTACACCCCTGTATAAATCATATGCTGTAGTTTATCCTTCAAATATCTCCCCTTATTCAACTGAGAATGAGACAGAGCAGATGATACAGATGCTGGGTTCAAGGGATATACGCGATAGTGTGATCCATAAATTCAATCTTGCAAAACACTGGCGTATCGATTCCACATATGAATACTTCATGAGCACTATGGTGTTTTTCTGGGAACAAAGGGTGAAGATCGGGAAGACCCCGAACGAAGCCGTTGAGATTGAAGTCCTGGATCCGGATCCCCAGGTTGCATGTGATATGGCTTCAGCCATTGTTAATTACTACAATATAAAAGTAAGGTCGCTGCATAAGGAAAAATTCGGCGAAGTTGTTGAAAATTACAATTTCATCATGTCTAAAAAGCAGCAATACATTGATTCACTTGGCAAGGAAGCAGTAGCGCTGGGAACAAAGTATGGCATCCTGGAATACGAAGGACAAACCCGTGAAGTGATGCGTGCCTATTTTCAGAACAAGGGCAGCAGCGAGGTGCAAAAATACAGGCGCAACCTTGAAGAGCATGGCGGTGAGATCATGAAACTTGACGAAATGATACGTTCTGAATCGGGAACGTTTGCCCAGTTAAAACTTGATGCCGACAGGGCTTTGATGGATTATAACCGGAAGTATACCCATGCAAACATACTCAGCAAGCCTTTCCCGGCCGATAAAAAATCTTTTCCCGTTCGCTGGCTTATCGTAGTGATGTCGACCCTCGCGGCCTTATTCCTTGCCCTCATCGTTGCCGGTTTAATTGAAAACAGGAAGCAAACTTCCAGGAATGCAGCTCAGCAGGGATAAAATAGAAGAAGTAAAAAGCTACCTGACAGGGGAGAATGCCAGGTATACCTTGTTTTACGCAATCAGCGGCCTGTTCATTTTGCTGAATGCCTACATGGTATACCGCAATTTTTATTATACCCTGCTGCTGCCGTTGGGCCTTGTCATCCTTTATATTTTCTTTTACCGTGTTGATTATGTTTTATTACTGATAACATTTTGCACGCCCCTCGCTGTCAACCTCACCCAATTTGAATTCAATGTGGGTATCTCGTTGCCCACCGAACCCCTGATGATGGGGGTCCTGCTGTTGTTTGTTTTAAAGTTGTTTTACGAAAATAATTTCGATCCCAGGGTCTGGAAACATCCCATGACCATGATCATAGGCTTCCAGTTTCTATGGATACTGATAACCAGCATAACAAGCCAATACCCTCTTGTTTCTTTTAAATTCATGCTTGCAAGGCTGTGGTTCGTCATTCCGTTTTACATTTTCGCCATTCACCTGTTCAGAAAAAGGCAAAATATCAGGCTGTTTGTATGGCTTTATGCAATTCCCCTTGTAATTGTTATCATTTATACCACATACCAGCATTCCCTCTGGGCTTTCGAGGAGAACGCAGGCCATTGGGTAATGACCCCGTTCTATAACGACCACACTGCATACGGTGCCATTCTTGCGCTTTTCGTACCCGTGTTTGTAGGCATTACCTTCACAAAGTCTTATTCACGCATAGTCAGGTTCTTCTCCATCATTGCATTATTGTTCCTCCTGATGGCTCTGTACCTCTCATACTGCCGGGCAGCATGGATCAGCCTGGTGATTGCGCTGATGTTCTATCTCATCATACTGTTCAGGATCAAATTCAAATACATAGTGTTTACTCTTTTACTGGGCGGACTTATATTCTATGTTTTTCAATTCGAGATCCTCGACTCACTGTCAAAGAACAAGCAGGGCACTTCCGGAAATTTCATGGAGCATGTACAGTCGATGTCAAATATCAGCACCGATGCAAGTAACCTTGAACGCTTAAACCGCTGGTCCTCGGCCCTCAGGATGTTCAGGGAAAGGCCCGTATTCGGATTCGGACCCGGGACATACCAGTTTGAATATGCACCTTTCCAGAGTTCTGAAGAGAAAACGCTGATCAGCACCAACGCCGGTGACCGCGGGAATGCACACAGTGAATATATCGGCCCCCTTGCCGAAGAGGGGCTGCCGGGAACTCTTATTGTTATCGCGCTGTTTCTCTATTCCATCGTTGTTGCGATGCGGGTATACAGGAGGACTACCGACAAGGAAATACGGATGTTAACCCTTGCCATCATGCTTGGATTGATCACTTATTATTTCCACGGACTGATGAACAATTTCCTGGATTCCGACAAAGCTTCGGTACCGGTATGGGGCTTTATTGCAATACTGATCGCTTTTGACCTGTATTACGTACCGGGGAAGAAATTACAAGAATAAATCAGGGAGTTTTTACCTGAGTTTCCTCAGGAGATCGGGCAGCATTTTTACAGCGGCAATTTCTTTCCATTTTTTACGCGGATCATCGGCCGGAACGCCCCAGTATGTTTTTCCGCCTTCAAGGGATTTGTCGACCCCCGACATGGCCAGCACAACAGCTTTCTTTCCTATCACCAGGTCTTTGTTGACCGAGACCCTGGCCCAGAGGATGACGTCATCTTCGATACGCGACACTCCTGCAATGGCACAATGTGCGCCGATGAGGCAGTGGCGGCCAACAAAGGTGTCGTGGCCGATCTGGACATGGTTGTCGATCTTGGTGCCGTAAGAGATCACAGTATCACCTGAAACGCCTTTGTCAATCGATGTAAGGGCGCCAATCTCCACTTTGTCTTCGATCACAACTTTACCGCAGGATTCGAGTTTCTTCCAGCCTTCGGGCCGGCGCTGGAAATAATAAGCATCTGCTCCCAAAACGGCGCCGGAATGGATGATGGCATCATCGCCTATTTCGGTATAGTCATAGATGCTGGCATTTGCATGGATGATGCAGTTCCTGCCTATCTTAACATGGTTCCCGATGAAAGCCCCGGGCTGGATAACGCTTCCTTCGCCTATTAATGCCGACGGGCTGATCATGCCGGAAGCTTTTTCGAAAGGGCGGAAACGGGTTGCCAGTGAAACGTAGGCATCAAATGGCTTATCATGGATCAGCAGGACTTTGCCTTCAGGGCATTCCACTTCCTTATTGATAAGAACCGTGGTGGCAGCTGAATTCAAGGCCTTGCTGTAATACTTCGGATGGTCAACGAAGGTTAGGTCACCTGCTTCGACCATATGGATCTCGTTGATGCCGCTGACGATGAATGAAGGGTCGCCGATCATGCGGGCGCCGGTCATTTCAGCGACCTGGGAAAGTGTTAATGGCTGGGGGAATTTCATATTCTTGGCTTATTTCGTCTTGCTTATGCTCGCATCCTCGCAACGCTGCTGCGCCTTCTTCGTCGCTCACACCGGCATTCACTAAATCATAATCATTTCAGCAGTTCGCTTCTTGAAGCCAAGGCAGCTTGTGCGAGATGCTTCGCTTAAAACACCCAAGGCAGCTTGTGCGACATGCCTCGCTTTCGCTGTTTAACCTTTCACCCGTTCGGCGTATTCACCTATCCTGGTATCAACCTTGATCACCTCGTCGTTTTCGATGAAAAGAGGCACGCGCACCTTGGCGCCTGTTTCAACTGTAGCATCCTTTAAGGTGTTGGTTGCGGTGTTTCCGCGCAGTCCGGGTTCTGTGTAGATGATCTTCAGGATCACGAACGGCGGAAGTTCGCATGAAAGAGGGGTCTCGGTATCGGCATGGAATACGATCTCAACTTCCTGTCCTTCTTTCAGGTACTGAGGGGCGTTGATAAGCTCTTCGTTGATAAAGGTCTGCTCGTATGTCTCGGTATGCATGAAATGGTATCCCGAATGATCCTTGAAGAGATACTGGTATTTACGGCGTTCAACACGTGCAATGTCAATCTTAACCCCTGAATCGAAGGTGTTTGAAATAACGCGCCCATTCTTCAGGCTCTTGAGTTTTGTACGAATAAATGCCGGGCCCTTGCCGGGTTTCACATGCTGAAATTCAACAATGGTATAAAGATCGTTGTTATAATCGATGACCAGGCCGTTCCTGATATCTGCAGTTGTTGCCATAAATTGTAATGAGTTGATTGATCATTAAAAAGGGCTGCAAAGGTAGCAATATTTTTCGAGATTGCGAGCTAACTATGACTTATAATCTTCTATCTGCAGCGATTTTACCGCGAACGCCGATTCCTGCGCCTGCTGGTTTGAACAAATGACCAGGGTGCGGCTGCCGGCATATTCGCCCACCAGCTGCAAATACCATTCCATCCCTGCTTTATCGAGGTTCATTACAGGCTCGTCAAACAGGAGCAGGGGCACATCGCTGAACATCGCCAGGGCCAGTTTCACCCTTTGTTTCATTCCCGAGGAATACTGCCGTATAACCTTTGACTTTCTTACTTTCAGGTCGAGGATATCCCTGACCTTCCCGGCATCCATTCCCGGTAAATAGGGCTTGAATGAAAAGTGAAAATCGATCATCTCGTCGAGGGTGAAGTCCTCTATGATCTCAAGGTAAGGTGCAACCATGGCAAGCTGACGGAAAACCAGGTTGTCAGGGATCTCTTTGCCGCCGAATTCATACCTGATTTTTCCCAAAGAGGGATGTATATTACCGGCTATGACCTGGAGAAGAGTTGATTTGCCCGAGCCGTTGCGGCCGAGAATGGCGCAGGTTTCACCTGAATGAAGGTCCAGGGAAATATTACGGAATATCCACTCCGTATTGAACTTTTTCCCAATGCCATCCAGATAAATATTCATGAAAAGATCCCCGCTCAGTCTGAAGATTTGCGTTTTGTCAGGCCTTTCATAATACCCCTCGAGGAATTGGCGATGAACGAAAGGATCTCATCCCGCTCAGGAGTGGCGGGCATCTCGGTCTCGATCATCCGCACGGCCTTTGAAACATTGTATCCCCTTACGAAGATGATGCGGTAGATATCCTGGATATAATTGATCATTTCGGAACTGAAACCCCGGCGGCGAAGTCCGATAGAATTAACCCCCACATACGACAGGGGTTCCCTTGCAGCCTTGGTATATGGAGGAACATCCTTGCTTACACCGGAACCTCCCCCGATAAAGGCATGGGCCCCGATATGTACGAACTGGTGAACGGCTACAACACCTCCGAGTATAGCCCAGTCGTCAAGATAGATGTGGCCGGCAAGCGCGGAATAACCGCCCATGATCACATTATTGCCAACCACGCAGTCATGGGCGATATGGACGTAGCCCATCAGCAGGCAGTTGTCGCCGATAACAGTTTCGTAACTGGCTTTCGTGCCCCGGTTTATCGTGACATATTCGCGGATGGTGGTATTGTTGCCGATCCTGACTATGGTATCCTCTCCTCCGAATTTCAAATCCTGGGGAATAGCCGAGATCACCGCACCGGGAAAGATCTTGCAGTTCTTGCCTATCCTGGCGCCTTCCATAATGGTCACATTGGGACCTATCCAGGTGCCTTCTTCAATGATCACATTCTTATCAATGGTCACAAACGGCTCGATCACCACGTTTGGGGCAATCTTTGCCTGGGGGTTTACATATGCAAGAGGTTGATTCATAGGATTTTATTTTCGGGTTACCTGTGCCATCATTTCAGCTTCCATCACAATTTTATTGCCAACATAGGCCACGCCTTTCATGGAGATCAATCCGCGGCGGATGGGGGCCGACAGCTGGTTGAAAAATACGAGGGTATCGCCAGGCACTACTTTACTCCTGAACTTGACATTCTCAATTTTAACAAACAAGGTGGTATAATTATGCGGGTCGTCTACTGTGCTTAATGAAAGGATCCCCCCGGTCTGCGCCATGGCTTCGATCTGAAGCACCCCAGGCATCACGGGTTCCTGGGGAAAATGGCCAACGAAGAAAGCCTCGTTAATGGTCACATTCTTAAGGCCCACCACGTAATCGCTTCCCATTTCAATAATACGGTCGATCAGCAGGAACGGGAAACGGTGGGGGAGCATCTTCTGGATCTGGTTGATATCGTAAAGCGTCTTGGTAAGGTCGAACTTATGGCCTTCCTGGTGCTTCTTCTCCTTTTTAATATGTTTTTTGATCAGCTTTGCAAACTGGACATTCGAATAATGCCCCGGCCTGGTGGCAATGATATGGGCCTTGATGGGCATGCCAACCAGGGTGAGGTCGCCGATGATATCAAGAAGCTTATGCCTTGCAGGTTCATTGGGGAACTGCAGGTCGAGGTTGTTCAGTATGCCTTCGCTGGGCAGCACTTCCACTTTGGGCTTATGAAAGATCCCTGCAAGATGGTCGAGCTCTTCCTTTGAAACGGCGCGGTTTACGAATACGATGGCATTGCTCAGGTCGCCGCCTTTAATGAGGTTGTTGTTGAGGAGGTATTCCATCTCGTGAAGGAAGACGAAGGTCCTGCAGTTTGCAATTTCATCTTTAAACCTGCGGATGTCGTTAAGGGTTGCATTTTGCGAGTGAAGCACCCTCGATTCGTAGTCGATCATGACCGAGAGGCGGTAATCCTTTGAAGGCATGGCGATCATTTCAACCTTCTTCTCGGGATTGGTATAGGTGATGATCTGGTTCAGCTCGAAATATTTCCTGGGTGCATTTTGTTCAACCGTACCCACGCCGCTGAGGGCCTCCACGTAGAAACGCGAACTGCCGTCGAGGATAGGGGTTTCCGATTGGTTCATCTCGATCAGCACGTTGTCGATCTCCAGCCCGGTGAGGGCCGCCATCACATGTTCAATGGTGTCGAACCTCGATCCCTCGTATTCAATGCTGGTCCCGCGGGAAGTGTCAACCACGAGGTCGACATCGGCGTCCACAATGACATTATTCCCGAGATCGGTACGCTTAAATTTGATGCCGTGGTTAGGCGGGGCAGGGTTGAAGGTCAGGGTCACGTCAAGGCCCGTATGGAGGCCCACGCCTGAAACGCTGACGGATGATTTTATCGTTCTTTGCTTCTCACTCATGAATTCTGGTTCGGTTTTACTCTTTATGGTCTTTTAAGACCTTCTCTAAATGGTTGATCCTCCTCACGATCTCGTCGAGATTAGCGAGATGGATATAATTTCTCCTTGTTTTTCTTACGTCTATGGCCGGGGAACCAAGGACCATGGCGCCTTCCCCGGTGATGGATCCTCCAATGCCTGACTGTGCGCCGATCTTCACGCCATCGGCAATGGTAATATGGCCTATGATGCCAACCTGGCCTGCGATCATGCAGTTCTTCCCGATCTTAGTCGACCCTGAAATGCCTGATTGTGCCGCGATGACGGTATTTTCGCCAATTTCGACATTGTGGGCGACCTGGATAAGGTTATCCAGTTTCACACCCTTTCTTATGATGGTCGATCCGAGGGTTGCGCGGTCAATGGTGGTGTTTGAGCCTATCTCAACATGATCTTCGAGGATAACGTTCCCGATCTGGGGAACCTTCTGATAATTATTGTCGCTTTGGGGCGCAAATCCGAAACCATCGCTGCCTATGATCACTCCCGAATGAAGTGTGCAGTCATTTCCTATCACGCAATCACGGTAGATCTTCACACCTGGATATATGGTGCAGTTATTCCCGACCTTCACATTGTCGCCAATGTATACCTGCGGATAAATACTCACATTATCTCCCAGCAAGGCATTCTCTCCGACAAAACTGAAAGCCCCGATCGACAGGTCTTTGCCTGTTTTTGCGGAAGCTGCAATGAATGCCAGGGATGACACTTCCTTTTTGCCTGCCGTCATGCTGTTGAACATTTCCAGCAGTTTGGCAAAGCTCTGGTAGGGATCGTCAACACGGATGAGGGTGGGGGCAATGGCCTGGGAAGGAGTAAAATCTTTACTCACCACGACTATGGATGCCTCGGTGGTATAGATAAACTGTGTGTATTTCGGATTAGCCAGGAAAGTCATTGTTCCCGGTTTGCCTTCTTCGATCTTTGACAGGTTTGATACCCTGGTTTCGGGTTTACCCTCAACTATGCCGTTGAGGAATCCGGCTATCTGTTGAGCGCTGAACTCCATTGTTTTTGGTTAACGGGGTGCAAATTTATCGATTTTTTTTGAAACAGCTCTTTTGAATTTTATAATATTCAGTAAATCAAATCTTTATATCCTTCGGATAGCTTAGCAGGTGTTTGCTTACGGTAGTCGAGAGAACAGCAATGTCGAGTTGTTCAGAAGCCGCTGCAACATCGGTGAGTTTGCCGTCGCCGGTGCGGATCAGGATTTTATCGTGGCGGGGGTTGTATGCATGATTCGTGACTACTTCGGTATTTACGAAAAATGAGGTTTCTTCGCTTGTAAGCCCGTACTGCTTCATTGTGGACCCGGTGATCCGCAGTATATAATCAGGATTAAAAGCTTCATTCTGCATTTCCATCCTGAAAAGGTTCCTGTTGATAAGGCAGCGGCAAAGGGTTGAGAGCACCTTATCGGGATGGTCCATCCAGAGTTTTATGGAAGTGACGACATCATAATCATCGAGAAGGGCAAAGCGTTTAAGACAGCCAGGATCGTTTATAAATGCTTCATTGCCTATATCATGGGTAAGGAAATATTTAAGGGCAGGGGTGGCAGCCGGGATATCCTTATCGGTCTCACCAAGGAATTTGGCCCTTTTCAGGATATTCACCAGCATCTGGTCGGCGGCAAGCACTGCCTTGTGAAGGTATACCTGCCAGTACATCAGCCTGCGGGCGATAATGAACTTTTCGATGGAATAAATACCCTTTGATTCTACCACCAGCTCATCATCGCAAACCGTGAGCATGTTAATGATACGGTCGGTATTGATAGTGCCCTCGGCGACCCCGGTGAAAAAACTGTCGCGTGAAAGGTAGTCGAGGCGGTCCATGTCGAGCTGGCTGGAGACCAGCTGGTGAAGGAATTTTTTCCCATGGTTCCCCCTGAAAATTTTCCTGGCTAGTTCCAGTTTGCCTTCAAACAGCTTGTTGAGCCCGGCAATGAACATGTCGGAGATATCTTCATGGGAAAGCCCTTTCACGATGGATTGTTCAAGGGTATGCGAAAACGGACCGTGGCCGATGTCATGAAGGAGGATGGCGATGCTGAGCCCCTCCGATTCCTCGTGGCTTATCTGGATCCCTTTCGACCTGAGCACCCCAACCGCCTGCCTCATGAGGTGCATGGCGCCCAGTGCATGCTGGAAGCGGGTATGGTGGGCCGAAGGATAGACATAATTGGTCAGGCCCAGTTGTTTGATCCTGCGGAGGCGCTGGAACCAGGGGTGGTCCATGATGTCGTAAACCAGCTCGGAAGGGATCTTGATAAAGCCGTAGACAGGGTCGTTGATCGTTTTTATCTTATTGATTGCCCGGAAATTCATTTAAATTTGTTAAAAGAATGCTAAATTACGGCCAGGGCCACAATAAAAGCAAACTTACGACATTTATACTTAACATGGAAATCAGTCCCCTGATAAAAACCCGGGAGAATGCCATCCGCAGTCAATAAAAATAAACATGGATAAAGTAAGTATATTGTGGGTTGATGATGAAATTGACCTTTTAAAACCGCATATCATTTTTCTCAGGGATAAGGGCTATGAAGTGGAAACAGCCAACAGCGGCTATGATGCGCTGGACCTGATCAAGGCCAGGCAGTTTAATATCGTTTTCCTCGATGAACAGATGCCTGGCTTATCGGGTATTGAGACCCTGATGAAGATCAAGGCCGACCTGCCGGGTTTACCGGTGGTAATGATCACCAAGAGCGAGGAAGAGGCTATCATGGAGGATGCCATCGGGTCAAACATAGCCGATTACCTTATCAAGCCTGTAAAACCAAACCAGATACTCCTTTGCCTAAAGAAAAACCTGGAAAATAAAAAACTGATCAGCGAGAAGACCAATTTCCAGTACCAGCAGGAATTCAGGAATATAGGGATGGAGATCAGCAACCGCCTGAATTTCGAGGAATGGGTCGAGGTATATAAGAAGATCGTTTTCTGGGAGCTGAAGCTTGAGCAGTCGATGGACGACGGTATGCAGCAGGTGCTGCAACTCCAGAAAAACGAAGCGAACCAGGTTTTCAGCAAGTTTGTTGAAAGGAACTATATCGACTGGCTGCATGGAAAAGTAAACCCCAGGCCTGTCCAGTCTCATAATGTCGTCAAGGAGAAAGTGTTCCCGGTAATGGACGAAAACAAGCCGGTATTTGTAATTCTTGTCGACAACCTCAGGTATGACCAGTGGAAGATATTACAGCCTTTCTTTGAAGAGAATTTCAGGGTCGAGAAAGAGGATATCTATTACAGTATCCTGCCATCGGTGACCCAGTATGCGAGGAATGCCTTGTTTGCCGGACTGCTTCCCACCGAGATAGAGCGGAAGTACCCGAAGTACTGGGTGAATGAAGATGAAGAAGGGACAAAGAATAATTTCGAGTCGGAACTTCTCGGGGAACTGCTCAAGCGGTACGGAAGGGATGTGAAATACTCTTACTATAAGGTCCTGAACCAGACCTATGGGCGCAAACTCGTCGAATTGCTTCCGAACCTGATGGTGAACAAGCTGAACTTCATCGTTTACAATTTCGTGGATATGCTCTCGCATGCCCGCACCGAGATGGAGATCATCAGGGAGCTGGCCGACGATGAAAAGGCTTACCGTTCGATCACCGTGAGCTGGTTCCAGCATTCACCCCTGTATGAGATCATCCGCTGGCTGGGGGAGAAGGATGTGAACCTCATAATCACAACCGATCACGGTTCCATTCGCGTGAACAACCCGGTGAAAGTGCTGGGCGACCGCAATACAAACACCAACCTCAGGTATAAGACCGGCAAAGCGTTGAAATTTGAGAAGAACGAAGCTTTTGAGGTGAGGAATCCTGCGGATGCTTTCCTTCCAAGGGGCAATGTGAGCTCTTCGTTTGTGTTTTGCCGCAACTACGATTTTTTCGCTTATCCCAATAATTTCAATTATTACGTTAATTATTACCGCGATACGTTCCAGCACGGTGGGATTTCGATGGAGGAGATGCTGGTGCCCTGCGTGTATTTGAAGAGAAAATGACCCTGACCTCTACCCTTGAGTCCTTGCCGGAAGTCGCAAAGAAAATCCTGGAAACCTTCCCCCATTCGAGGGTGTTTGCTTTATATGGAAAGATGGGGGCAGGCAAGACGACTCTGATCAGGGAACTCTGCCGTCAGCTCGGAGTGTCCGACGAGGTCCAGAGCCCTACCTTTGCAATTATCAACGAGTACAAAACTTTATCCGGAGGATCTGTCTTTCACTTCGATTTCTACCGTATCAACAAGATAGAAGAGGTCTTTGATATCGGGTATGAAGATTATGTTTACTCCGGTTCATACTGTTTTATCGAGTGGCCGGAGCTTGCCGGGGATCTCCTGCCCGAGGGTACGGTAAGGATGGAGATATCAGGGGAAAAAGAAAGGGTGATCAGATTCTGACCACCCTTTCTTTTTCACCGGGAAGAAACCCGTGGAATTTCTTAAATTATTTTTGAATATTAACCAGGTTCTTGAACAAAGCCTTGTCGGCATTGATCTTGTCGGAGTTTCCATAAACACAGAACTCATTCTTGTCGAGGACATCCTGTATCATCTTGGCAAATGATTTAATATCGGCGGCTTTGGTGTTTATCACAGCCGTACGGTCATCCTGTATTGCCTTTTCAGTTCTCTTGTTGAAGTAGTAACTGAATGCCTGGTCGCCTTTCTGGGAGGCGGTAAGCGGACGGTCGATGCTTGAAACGGTGCCTAAGATATAGCGCGTCATAGACTTGTCGTCGGCTTCAAACGTCTTCAGGTATTCGGGGATCCCCTTAAAATTATCGAGAGTCTGTTTAAGGTTAGGGTCGCGGTATGAGTTGAATGTAATGCTTCCGAGTGGAGAGATTGTGCTCCATCCTCCATAAGCGCCTCCCATTACACGGATCCTTGTCTGCAGGTAATCGGTTGAAAGGATCTGGCTCAGTACCCTCATCTTTCCATCCCACTTATATCCCAACTGCTTGTAGTCAAAACCTGCGACTACATACTGCACTTTTGAAGGTGTAAGGAAGCCTTCATTCTTAGCCTGGGGATCCAGGGCCCATGTTTTCATTGCTACCGGAACGTTTGGCAATTCCTTCACAAGCTTCTCAAGCGCAGGTGTGAATTTCGCAAAAGCTTCTTTATTCGTTGTCACTCCGGCAATCAGGTTGTTCTTCGTAAATAAAAGTGAAGCGACTTTCTTCAGGTTGGCAATAAGCTCACCCGAGCGGCTGTCGAAATTCTTCATCAGGTCAGCAACAAACCAGTAGTAAGTAAGACCGGTGGTCATTTCGCCGTATACACCCGACTTGCTGAAGTATGACGGGAAACGTCCGCTTGCTATGGTATAGCCGTCCTGTTTTGTTGTGGCTTCCAATTGTGACAAATGCCTTGTCAGTACATTTTTCAGTCTTTCCACATCGTCATATTTTGTTTTCAGCAGGATCTCCGAAGTGAGTTCGGCCATCTTATCAACTTTCCCGGTCATGGATTTTGATGTGACTGCCAGTTTAGGGATCATTGTATTATCGTCGAGGTTTTCCTGGTAGGTTTTAAGTGAGGTGTAAAAACCCCCGGTATTGATGTTCAATGCCTTGTTCAGGTCTCCAAAACTGTATTTCTCGGTATTCAACATCGAAAGCACATTCGACAGCAGGGAAGCATAAGGGATCATGTCCTGGGGAAGCGCCCTCAGGTCAAAGAAAAGGTTCATGTAAACCACACCGTTTGTAAATTCGTTGCGGTAAAGCATTGGTACGCCTGCAACTTTGCTTTCTTCAACACTGTAGAATGTGGCTTTGGGGTTGATGTCTTTGATCTCAAGCAAAGGGATCTTTGCAAGGGCCTCAGGACTGTCTTCCGATTTCTGGTAATCCAGCAGGTCTTTGGTATCCTTCACAAGAGCGTCGATCTGGGCAGGTGTCAGGATTGCCTTGTATGATTTAAGTTCGGCTGCAACAGCTGCATTCTTCTCATCATCAGCTCCGACTTTCGGGGCCAGGGTATAAAGCAGGGTATGCGGATTGTCGAGGAAACTGGTTTTGATGATATTTTCCAGGTATTTCGTCGTAAGGGCTTTCTTTACTTCTGCCAGGGGTTTTTCATATTCAAGCCCTGTAAAAGGATCATCGGCAAAGAAGCTTGTAGGCAATGCGCGGAATACGCAGTACATTCCTTTCTGTGCATCGTTGCCTTCGCGGAGCTGGAATTCCATACGGTTGATGACTCCTTCAACGACCTGTTTGTCGAGGCCCTTGTCAACAGCATCCTGCATGCATTTTTTAACAATGTCGTTAAATTTATCCTTGTCGGCCGCATTGGCATTCTGGACCATGATCTGGAACACGTTCTGCTTGTAATTGCTGGAGGATGCGTTGACATCCTGTCCGATCCCTGCTGCCTGAAGGGCAAGACGGATCGGGGCTGATTCCTGGTTTACGAGAACCTCGCTGAGAACGTCAAGAGCCATTACCAGCGCCTGGTCGGTATTGTGGCCTGTCACGTAATTCAGTGAAAGGTAAGTCTGGTTGTTGGCGTCGTCGCCCGGCATGATAGGATAATAGCCGGTGAGGTCCATCATCTTGGCAAACGGCTTCTGGTCGGTGATGCTGGCCTTATTGTTTGCTTTGGTATAATGGGAAAGATATTCCTTGTCGATAAAAGCCAGTTCCTGTGCCAGGGGGGCGTCACCGTAAAGATAAATGTAAGAGTTTTCGGGATGGTAGAACTTCTTGTGGAAATTCAGGAACTGTTCGTAGGTAAGATGGGGAATAGTGAAGGGATATCCGCCTGATTCCTTTCCATAAGCATTATCGGGGAAGAGGTTCCTGTATACCTGGTAGCTAAGTTCCTCCCTTGGATCAGAAAAAGCGCCTTTCATTTCATTGTAAACAACGCCTTTATAAGTAAGCGCGCTGTCTTTGTCGAGCAGTTCATAATGCCAGCCTTCCTGCTTGAAAATCCTGGGATCGCTGTAGGTAAGCGGATTGAATACAGCGTCAAGATACACGTGCATGAGGTTGAAATAATCCTTGTCATTCATACTGGCTACAGGATAAGCCGTAAAATCCTTCGAGGTGAAAGCGTTCATGAAGGTATGAAGCGAACCTTTGATAAGAACGTCAAACGGGCTCTTTACCGGATAGTTTTTACTTCCGTTCAAAACCGAATGCTCTGTGATATGCGGAGCACCGAAATCGTTGTCGGGAAATGTCTTAAAGGCGATGGTAAAGGTCTTGTTGGCATCATCGGTGGCGAATTTCACGATCTTCGCCCCGCTTTTCAGATGTTCCAGGAAGAATACATTTGCATTCAGCTCTTTGACAAACCTTTTTTCGATCAGTTTGTAGCCCGGATAATTTACTTCAGGGGTTGCACTCATAAGTAAGGTCATTAAGAATCCTAATGAGAGAAGGTTTAGCGTTGTGACGAGAAACCTTTTCATGGTTAATTTTTTCAACTGCATAACGAAAAGTTTTGAATTTTATGCAAGATTACGGGATTTTTCCATGATTTAAAAGGATTTTCGGTATCATCGGCATTCCAAAGGGCGAAACAGTCAGATCCGATGACAACCGGCTGATTTTTCCTCCCCTGGCATAATATTCCTGATTCTTTTGTAACTTCGTTTAAAATTTAACGCATGGAAGATTCCCGTCCTGATTTCAGCAAACTAACCCTTGGCGAGAGGCTGATGCCCCAGGAAGAAATGCTTGAAGTGGCGAGCAGGAAAAGCGAACTTTCTATTGGAGTCCCAAAGGAAGTCTCCAGCATGGAAAACAGGGTTTCACTGGTTCCCGACGGTGTAGGGCTGCTGGTGCGCAACGGCCACCACGTTCTTGTCGAGGCAGGGGCAGGGCTTACGGCCCATTTCCCCGATCATGAGTTCAGCGAGGCCGGGGCAAGCATCGTTTACTCTTCCAACGAGGTGTACAAGGCCGATATTATTCTGAAGGTCGGGCCTGTCACACAGGACGAGATTGAGCTTCTTCATCCAAAGCAGACTCTTATTTCCACCCTTCAGATCGCAATGCAGTGCGGGGAGTATTTCCGGGGTCTCAGCCAGAAAAAAGTAACGGCCCTTGCATTTGAATTTATCCGTGACAAGACCAACCAGATGGCGGTGATCAGGACCATGAGCGAGATTGCAGGGAATACAGCCATATTTATTGCCGCCGAGTACCTCAGCGATCCGGAATTCGGCAGGGGTAAGATGTTTGGAGGGTTTACCGGGATTGCGCCATCGGAAGTCGTGATTATCGGCGCAGGAACGGTCGGCGAATTTGCCGCAAGATCGGCAATCGGGCTCGGGGCTTTTGTAAAAGTGTTTGATAATTCGGTTTACAGGCTCAGGCGTATACAGGATAACCTCGGGAGAAGGATATATACTTCCCTTTTGCATCCGAAAGCTGTTCTTGATGCCATGATGACTGCGGATGTCATGATAGGAGCGGTGCATTCACCCGAAGGCAAGTCTCCATGCCTGATCTCGGAAGAAATGATCAGGCAGATGAAAGAAGGTTCGGTGATCATTGATGTAAGCATAGACCAGGGGGGGTGTTTCGAAACTTCCAGGCCCACTACCCTTAAAGACCCTGTTTATAAAGTCCATGGAGTGACCCATTATTGCGTCCCCAATATCCCCTCAAAAGTGCCTCATTCGGCTTCCCAGGCCCTGAACAATATCATGGTCCCGATAATACTTGATATAGGTAACGCAGGCGGGGTCGAAAACCTTTTAAAACGGGATTACGGTGTAAGGCAGGGCGTTTACCTGTATAACGGACTCATCACAAGCCTTCCTATCAGCCGCCACTTCAACCTGCCTTTCCAGGATCTTGACCTGTTGATGGCTGCATTTCATTAAAACCGGGGGTATATGATCCTTTCAGCCAGGGTGGCCACTGTTTCAGGAACACGTATCCATTGCGGTTCAAATGCCTTACAGGGTTTCAGGAAGCTTCTGCTTTCGCATGAATACAGGAAAAGCAGGGTTTTTATTCTCGTCGACGCCAATACAGGAAAGCACTGCCTTCCGCTTCTTGTCGAAGCATGCCCTGAACTTGATGCGGCATTGGTTTTTGAGATTGAAGGAGGCGAGGCTTCCAAATCCTTGTCATCAGCTGAAAAAATCTGGATTGAACTCTTAGCCTCCGGCGCCGACCGCCGCAGCCTCCTGGTCAACCTGGGAGGAGGGGTGGTTTCAGACCTTGGCGGGTTTATTGCTGCCGGACTTAAAAGGGGGATCCCTTATATAAATATTCCGACCAGTCTTACAGGCATGGTGGATGCGGCTATAGGCGGAAAAACAGGGGTAAATATGGGGGAACTCAAAAACCAGCTGGGTTTTTTCTATTCCCCCCTGGCTGTTTTCGTTGACGCAAGGTTTCTTAAAACACTGCCTTCAGATCATATTCGCTCGGGGTTTGCCGAGATTGTAAAGTCGGCCCTCATAGGTGACCCTGTTTTATGGCGCAAACTTCTCAGGAAGGGAGCCGAAAATATCCTGGCCCTCGACATACTCGAAAAACCCTGGCAGGATTTGATCATGAAAACCATGACATTTAAAAACCGCATTACCTGCCAGGATTTCAGGGAGCAGAAACTCAGGAAAATACTGAACTTCGGCCATACCATTGGCCATGCCCTCGAATCGTTTGTTCTTGCAAGGGATGAAAAAGGTCTTTTACACGGAGATGCTGTAGCATTGGGAATGATAGCAGAAACCTGGCTTTCACATCTGAAGGCGGGCTTAAGCGGGGAGGAGGCAATGGAGATCATTTCCTTCCTGAAAGCCGGGTATAAGATACAGGCTGAAACACTTGGTGACCTGGTACAAAAAACCCCTTCTTCCTACGACAATATTTATACTCTTTTATTATATGATAAAAAGAACAGTGAAGGACAGGTAAGATATACCCTGATACAGGCGGCGGGCAAACCAAGGATAAACAGGCAGGCAGGGCGGGATGAAACAGCAGCTTCCCTGGATAAGATTTTTGACTGACAACGGGAATAGAAGTGGGTAAGGATTATGAAAAGCATTAAAATAATAAAACCCGAAAAACTACTGAAAGGAACAATTCAGCTTCCTTCCTCAAAAAGCATCAGCAACCGCATGCTGATCATGCAGGCCTTGTCGGGTACGAAATTCGAAATAGAAAACCTCTCAAAGTCTACTGATACCCTGATACTTCAGAAACTGCTGAATAAGATCCAGGCCTCTTCAGGCAAACAGGATGCGGTGGAGCTGGATTGTTCCGATGCCGGGACCGACCTGAGGTTCCTTACCGCACTTCTTGCTGTAAAGCCTGGGCGCTGGGTACTCACCGGAACCGACCGTATGAGGCAGAGGCCGGTAGGAGAGCTTGTTGAGGACCTGAAACTCCTTGGCGCTTCAATTGAATACCTCGGGAATGTGGGGTTCCCGCCCCTTCTTATCAAAGGACGCAAGCTTGTATCGGATAACCTGAACGTCAATGCGGGGGTCAGCAGCCAGTTTGTGAGCGCCCTGCTGATGATAGGTCCGTACCTCTCGGAAGGGCTTACCCTGAATCTCAGGGGGGATGTGGTTTCAGAACCCTATATCGACATGACGGTTGCGCTGATGAAGGAATGCGGGATAAAGGCAAGGAAGTGGAAACATAAAATCAGTGTTGAACCAGGCGTATATTCCGTGAGTGAATTCACAGTTGAGTCAGACTGGTCGGCAGCCTCATTCTGGTACCAGGCTGCCGCCCTATCCGATAAAACGGATCTGCAGCTGCCCGGCCTTGAAGAAAAAAGCCTGCAGGGCGATTCTGTTGTGGCATCGGCCTTTTCGGTGTTCGGGGTTACTTCGGAATTTCTTAAAGGAAAAGGCGGAAATGCAATTTCCGGGAAGGGAAAAGCCCCCAGTCCCCAGTCCCCAGTCCCCAGTCACGGCTCCCGGATCGCGCTTCACCTCTCCAGGCACCCTTCCCGCCTCGAAGGTTTCTTTTATGATTTTACCAACCATCCCGACCTGGCCCTGCCTGTGATCGCTACCTGTGCAGCCCTTGGTCTCAGGGGAAGGTTTGAGGGATTGAAAAGCCTTGCGATCAAGGAATCTGACCGGGTTCATTCACTTACTACTGAACTAAAAAAATTAGGATGCAGGCTTACGATCACAACCGGAGACTTCCCTGCAATCGAAATACAGCCTTCGAAGCTGACGGCCAAACCCGATGTTATTATCGATACATACAGGGACCATCGAATGGCCATGACCTTTGCGATGCTTTCCCTTAAAACAGGAAGCATCAGGATAGCCGATCCGGATGTGGTTGCCAAATCATATCCGGGTTTCTGGGAGGATATAAAATCAATGGGATTTCAGCTTAGCCAGGTATCCTAGACTGAGTTTAATGAATCCCGGTGATGGACCCTTAAAGATATTGGTATTTTTTGTTACTTTACGGCAGGCAGATGCCACCCGTTCATAATTCCGTTTTTTTAAAGGACCCGGTATGAGGAATCTTATTCTGTTGACAGCAACAACCTTGATTTTTTTTATGATCTTTTGCGCCGAAGCGGGCCCATCTGAAAAAACGCCTGGTTTAAACGGCCCCGGTACGAGGCAGTGCGACTCTATAAAAAGCGCATCCGATCTAAATCTAGAAATTAACGGACACGTAAAAAAAATAAATGGCGAACCAATAGAACAAGTAGATGTAAACTTCTATAACAAAAAAACCATGACTCTCCAAGACGAAGTATTCACAGATGCAAACGGATACTACGATGCACCATTCATCTACGTAGGACAACAAGAACATAAAAAACCAAACCTTGAAGACAAATTATATCCTAATCCTTCACATGGACAAACAAATCTCGTATTCAACTCCAAAACAGGAGGAGACTACTTACTGCAAATTAACGATGCACTAGGCAGACAAGTCTATACTTCAACAGTTCACGCAGACGCCGGAGCAAACAAAATCACAATCGCAGGCGGAAACATAGGAATGTACCTAATTAACCTAATGAACACCCTCAACAAATCAGACATTCACACATTTAAATCAATACAAACAGAAAACATATCTTCAAATTTTACAAACACAAAGCCAACACAAGTAGAACAATCAGAATTAAAATCCGCAACAACAGAAAATCCCGCAGTACTCGATAGCACATACGCCACATTCTCAAAAAACGGCTTTATAACAAAAGACACAACATTCGCACCAACAACTACAACAATAGACGAAACATTGCTGCAAGGAGCGACGTTCTCAATCAACACAACATTCAAACCATACGATGTAAACGGAAACCCAGCAAACATAACAATCACAGCGCATTGGCCTGATGGAACAACAAATAATTACTCTCCAAACACCAACAACGAAATAATAATCCAAAAAGACCTATACACATCAACTGCAAACGCAACACTCGAACTAGACTCAGTAAGCTTTGCTAACAACCAACAATTCTTAGGCTGGCTTATTGGCAGAAAAATACACCAAGCAAGACAAGATTCCAACATATTTCAAAGTCCAAAAGAATGGGGCCAATTCCCACAACCAGTCGTTGTAGATATGAGCAACCCAGACATCAACGACAAAACAATCTACACTTATGTTGTAAACAAATACGGCCACAAAGACATGAACTCAGGAACACCCGGCGATTCAATAAGAATGGACGCAGAACCAATACGAGAAATGATGGCAGGAAGAGTAGATAACAAAACACACAAATTCATAGACGTAAACGTCTCAAGTCTTTTGCCATTCTACAAAATACAATGTACTTATTCAAGCACAGATCCAAATACTCAAATTTCCACAACTCAATTAGACAGAGCAAAAGCATTATCAGAAATGACAGACACATTATCAATTATACCAAACACAAATGATACACTAATGGTTCCGCATACGTTCCACAGAGCAACAAGCCCAAGCGATGCAATACTTGTTCAATGCCAAACAAGAGGAAGTAATGGCGGAGACCAATACACAAGAATAGCTTTCGGCAATGTTCTTCCTGGAAATTCTGTCTTCTACAAAAATAATTATACTTATAACAACACAGTTAGAGAAAGTTGGGGCTTTGCTGTGTATGGTACAGGAGATACAGATGGAGTTATATTCGGAGAGTATTTCGATTTATCTGCCTCTGTCGGAGATCCTAACTCAGGCCCTACTGCTGCAGCATATGTTTGGTCTCAGCAAAACCACACATCATCAGATCTTGGAAAAAAAATGCTAAGAACAATTTATCTTCTAAATCTAGATACGAAATACTATTAAATTTTTATCTTATTTTTCAATATTACAAGCACTTATGTTAAAAATTGATTTACAGAATTCTTAACGATTAACCATTACTATTGCCATTCCCACAATAACAACTCGTATAAACTATCTGACAACCCGCACTACACGTTGGATTACCCATAGGAACCAGTCCACCCTGACAATTAATATGCCCAACACAAGTTGCACTTGCAGGTACTGAACCATCGCATTGTTCATTATACGGTGATTGAGAATCTAATATTCCATCTCCACACACAGGTTGATAACCTAGTATTTTAACATTACCTGCATCCGTATAATAACCAACAGCACCATTCTGTGCTATGAAGCAACAAGCAGTATCCATAGTCGGAGTTATTTGAGGAGAATACAAATAAGGCATTTTACTCTGGCACCAAAAATCATTACCATTATACTGACTAGCCAACCATTGAGCATTATTAGAATCAAAATCATAATTACAAGGAAATGTATTATCAATACCGCATTTTGCCGCAATTTGACAACTCCACAAACCAGTACCAGTATCATAAGATGCATATTTTCCTTGTGGACAACAAAGTCCTGTAGAGTATTGGTTGAATCTTCCGTAACTACAGTAATAATGATTATTGTTATATGGGACCTGACCTGTACAATTGATGTTGTATACTATTGTTGGAGGAGGCACCCCATTTGGATATCTTACAACGTATGCGCACGTACTCGAGTTGTAAATTGAGCCTGTACAGAACTCAGGAGAAATAGTTGGATTATCTGCATGGTTGCAATCTATATCTGCACAATCAATCGCTCCATCTCCATCGTCATCGATGCCGTTGTCGCAGATTTCTGAGAGTTTACAGCAGACGTAGTTTGGATATGAATTTGCATTTGGTGTGTTCGGTGTTGTACAATCAGCGATATGGGAACTATCTGCAACGGATTTCCATTTAGATGGAACACTATCGCTCGAGTTGCTGACTTTGAACACGCAAACTTCTGACGCGCTATTGTCGCACGCGGTTTGTTTTAAGTAACAAGAATTTTGAAAACCTAGTTTGATGCTGCCTGCAAAATTTGTAACTGAACTATTTACAGATACAGCGCCTTGACCTGTACTTCCGGATGGATCTCTTGCGTACTTGAATGAAACTGCACCTGAATTAATGCCGTAGTTTATGCAGCATAAATCATATGGAAAATTGTTAAGCGTTGAATCAGTTGTGAAATGTCCGTCGCTGCTTACATGTCCGACTGCGGTATATCCTGCTGCACAATTTCCTGTTGCAATCATGTAACAATTATTTGCAGTTACTGCAAATACTGCTGGCATGCAGAGTAGAAATATAGCAAAGATTAACACCCTCTTTTCCATCATTCATTGTTCATCATTAAATGAGTTTAAATAGTTTTTGGATGGAAGAAATAGCTAAAACAAATCTTCATCACTGCTCACTGCACAAGACATCGCTGCGCGCAGAATTTATAAGGAAAAATACGTAACAGGATTAAACGATGGATAAATTTATTTTATGGTATAAAGACTCAAGTCGGAGATGTATTTGAAGTCTTTCGTGTTCAGTGTGAATAATTCAAGGTTATTTTCTATTGCAGTAGCAGCGATCAGAGATGTTTTTGACCAATGCGTTTTAATTCACGAACAATCTTAGGATTATTGCGATAAAATTCAATGATTACATCCGTATCACAGAGTATCATCTGTTTCTGCTCCATGCCTGTTCTCTGAGTTCCCTGGCGTTCAGATTTCGGTTTTCCAAAAAGCCGGCGCTCTTAAAAAAGTCGTGCTTTGAGTTGGTTTTTTTTCCGGGGTTATAGGCAAAGTCTACAAAACCAAGTTGTTCTAAAAGTTTGACCAGGAAAGAGATTTTCTTTTTATCCTTAATTTTTAATATGATTGTATCTGTTGCCATTTTTTTCTTCTGTATCTGCAAAGATACTTCATAATTGAATAAATTGCAATCATCGAAAATGTTCTTTCAAAGAGATCATCAAATGGTCTTTCGACAGATACCTCCCGTCCAGCAACTGAATTTTTAACTTCATCTGCTTATCTTGAAAAGAAATGTTTATTTTTGACTTTCAGTTTTTAAGATGCTAGTCGATCTGTTTATTCCCTGTTTCATTGACCAGGTTTACCCCGAGACGGGGATGAACATGGTGAAAATACTTGAAAAACTCGGTGTGGATGTGTTTTACAATCCAAACCAGACCTGCTGCGGACAGATGACATTCAACAGCGGGGCCTGGGACGAGACAAAAAAAATGGGAGAGAAGTTCATGAAGGATTTCCCTAACGACAGGCCGATCATCGGCGCTTCGGCTTCCTGCATCGGTTTTATCCGCAATTATTATCCATGGCTTTTTCACAATACAGGCCTGCATTATGAATACAAGCAGGTAAAAAAGAACGTATACGAGATCACCGATTTTCTTGTCAATGTCATGAATGTGGAAGACGTCGGGGCCGAATTTCCGCATGTGGTCACATTTCATGATTCCTGTGCGGCTTTAAGGGAGTATGGTCTTAAGGACGAGCCGCGGAGGCTGCTTGCAAAGGTCAAGGGGCTTGAGCTGAGGGAAATGAAAGACAATGAAGTTTGCTGCGGATTTGGCGGCACCTTTTCTGTCAAATTTGAGCCCATTTCCACGGCAATGGCTGAACAGAAAATCAATAACGCCCTCGAATCAGGAGCAGAGTATATTGTTTCCACCGATTCATCCTGCCTGATGCACCAGCAGGCTTATATTGACAAACATAACCTCCCCATCAAGACGATCCATATTGTGGATGTGCTTGCCTCCGGCTGGTGAAGTGATCAATTTATATTATAAAACAGCATTTCATTTTCATGGACCTCGAAAAATATACCGCGATAATTTCGTCGGAGCTGGGCATCAATAAAGCTTCTGTTTTTAATACACTCACATTGCTTGAGAGCGGGGCTACCATCCCGTTTATTGCCCGTTACCGTAAGGAAATGACAGGCAGTATGGATGAAGTGGTGATAGGCAGGGTCAGGGACAGGCTAATCCAGCTGAAAGACCTCGATTCCCGCCGTGAAGCTATATTGAAAAGCCTTAAGGAACTGGAGAAACTTAGCCCGGAACTGGAGGAAGCTGTAATGAAAGCCTCCACCATGGCCGAGCTTGAGGATATCTACCTTCCCTATAAACCCAAACGCAAGACCAGGGCAGCCATCGCCCGGGAGAAGGGGCTTGAGCCTCTTGCAAAGATCATCATCTCGCAGAAATATGATGATCCCGAAAGCCAGGCCGAAAAGTTCATCGATGAGGAAAAAGGAGTGAAGTCTGTGGAGGATGCCATCCGCGGAGCTGAAGACATTATAGCAGAATGGGTAAATGAACATACCTACGGAAGGAAGCGCATTCGCCAGCTTTTTGAAAAGGAAGCGGTCATCAGTTCAAAAGTCATCAAAGGGAAAGAAGAGGAAGGGGCAAACTATGCCATATATTTTGACTGCCACGAGCTTCTCTCCAAGGCTCCGTCTCACAGGGTGCTGGCAATGCTGAGAGGGGAACATGAGGGATTTCTCAGGGTGTCGGTAGATGTGCCGGATGATAAGGCTGAAGAAATCCTCGACAGGATCTTCATTAAATCAGAAAATGCTTCAGCGAAACTCGTCAGGGATGCCATTAAAGACAGTTGCAAGAGGTTGCTGCTGCCGTCGATGGAGACTGAAGCCCGGGGATGGGCCAAGGAAAGATCCGATTCGGAAGCTATCCGTGTCTTTACCGAGAACCTTCGCCAGCTCTTACTTGCACCGCCCCTGGGACAGAAGAATGTTTTGGCTATCGACCCGGGTTTCAGGAGTGGTTGCAAACTTGTGTGCCTTGGAAGGCAGGGGGAGCTGTTGCATAACGAAACCATTTATCCCCATCCACCCCAGAACGAAGTCAAAGATGCCATCCATAAGATAAAAAGCCTTGTCAATGCCTATAAAATCGAGGCCGTTGCCATAGGTAACGGTACGGCAGGACGCGAGACTGAAAAGCTGATCCGTGCCATTCCCTTCGACAAGGATATCCTGGCGCTGGTTGTAAACGAAAGCGGAGCCTCTGTGTATTCCGCATCGGCCATTGCCCGTAAAGAGTTTCCCGATTATGATGTGACTGTGAGAGGAGCTGTTTCGATCGGCCGCCGCCTGATGGACCCCCTTGCCGAACTGGTGAAGATAGATCCCAAATCCATAGGTGTGGGACAGTACCAGCATGATGTGGACCAGCCTGCACTCCAGAAAAGCCTTGAAGATACCGTGGTAAGTTGTGTTAACATGGTTGGTGTGGAGGTGAATACAGCCAGCGAGGAGCTTCTTACCTATGTTTCGGGGGTTGGACAGGGGCTTGCAAAGAACATTATAACTTATCGCAACGACAAAGGCCCTTTTAAAACCCGCGAACAGTTCAGGAAAGTCACCCGCTTCGGGGAAAAAGCTTTTGAACAGGCTGCAGGTTTTCTACGCATCAGGGACGCTGAAAACCCCCTTGATTCCAGCTCGGTCCACCCCGAAAGTTATCATGTGGTGGATAAGATGGCGAAAAGCCTGGGCTGTTCGGTGAAGGATCTGATGCTGGATGCAGTATGCAGGTCAAAAATAAAGCTGGATGACTTTATTGATACAAAGACCGGTTTGCCGACCTTGCAGGACATAATGCAGGAACTGGCCAAACCCGGCCGGGATCCCCGCCAGAAATTCGAAATGTTTGAATTCTCCAAAGAAGTTCATTCAATCAACGATCTCAGGCCTGGCATGAAATTGCCGGGGATAGTCACAAATATTACGAATTTCGGGGCTTTCGTAGATATAGGCGTACACCAGGATGGCCTGGTCCATGTAAGCCAGCTTGCCGACAGGTTTATACGTGATCCTAATGAGGTGGTGAAGCTTAACCAGAAAGTGATGGTTGAGGTTGTGGATATCGACATCCCCCGCAAACGTATCCAGCTCTCAATGAAGTCCCACAATAAATCGAAAAACTAAGCGTTTTAATTTCTTTACCTTTGTTCACAGTATGATCACTTAGACCATCCGATGAAAAAACAAGTTTTACTTCCTTTACTGCTCATCCTGATGATTTTTGCAATGCGCCCTGCCCATGCCCAGAAGATACTCGGGGGAATATCGGTCGGCGCCAATTTCTGCCAGGTCGACGGGGACCAGTTTTATGGCTTTCGTAAAGTCGGATTAAATTTCGGGCCTATGGTCATACTTCCGTTCGGGAAAAATAAAAACTGGTCGGTAAGCATGGAACTCCTTTACTCGCAAAAAGGAAGCTATCACAAAGGAAGCACCGATTCAACCTATTACAGGCTTAATCTCGATTATATCGATATCCCTGTAATGATCCATTTTACCGATAAAAAAATAATTTCGGCAGGTGTCGGGGTTTGTTACGGCCAGCTTATAGGCAAGTCGGAATCACAGCTGTATGTCGTGACTCCCCATGCAAATTTCCTCCCTTATGATTTTTCGGCCCTGGGCGAAGTTTCCGTGAGGATATGGAACCGTTTCTGGATCAATGTGCGTTATCAGTACTCAATATTAAGTCTCAGAACCGTAACTTTTACCAACCCAAATATTGCAGGTGATACCTGGGACCGCGACCAGTACAACAATCTCATCAGTTTACGCCTCACCTATATTTTCAAACAGGAACTCCCGGGCAAACGCAAGAAAGCCAAAGGAGAGGGAGAAGTGGTTAATTGATGCGGGATAACTGGATAGCTTGATAACTGGATAGCTGGACAGGATGAAGCTGCGATCTGCCTTATGAGTAAAAAAAACTACTCTATCTCCCCAACCATTCCTTAAAGTCATTTACCCTCTCCCTGCTTACTATTGCGTTATCTTCAAGGAGCCCGGGGGCTGTTATTTTGAGACGGCTGTTAAAGTAAGTCCCGGTTTTTTGAATGCTGTTAATATTGATGATAACCTTCCTGTTGATCCTGAAAAACTGTGAGGGATCAAGCAGTGATTCCAGCTGGTCGAGGGTGAAATCGACCGGGTATTGACGGTTTGTATTTGTTGCTGACATCACAAGCCCGTCTTCGAAGATAAAATGAGAGATGTTCTCGGTTTTCACCGATACAATAGTTTCACCCATTTTAATCATAAAGCGGCTTTTATACTGCCTGTTCATGACCTGGTATGAGTTGACGATATTGTCAATCATTTTGGAATAATCGTCCCTGCTGAATTTTTTAAATTTCTCCACGGCGGTTCTTAATTCATCGATACCCACCGGTTTCAACAGATAATCAACACTGTTCAGTTTGAATGCGCGGATTGCAAATTCGTCGTAAGCAGTTGTGAAGATGATAGGCGTATCGATTGATATTTCGCTGAATATTTCGAAACTCAGCCCGTCGGCCAGCTGGATATCCACAAAAAGGATGTCGGCCTTTAGTCCGTCTTTAAAGGCTTTGATACTTGTCCTTACGCTGTCGAAGACATGAAGGACCTTTATGTTTTTATCGACCTTGTTGAGAAGGTTGACGAGATGCTCGGCCGAGAGTTTTTCGTCTTCAATAATAACTGCTTTCATCTCGAAGATAATAGAGGGATTTTAACAATGAAAGATCCTGAATCCTGAATGACCTCCACTGGCCGTTCAGTGAAAAATTTATACCTGGCCCTGATGTTGTTCAGCCCGGTCTGAGAACCAGGTTCGTGCTGTGGTTTTAACTGCAGGTTATTCGAAACCACGAGGTTCTCATTGGCCGATTCTAAAGATATTGAAAGCGGATGATCAGATGACAGTTCATTATGCTTGATCGCATTCTCTATAAGGATCTGGAGCGCCATCGGCGGAATTAGCCCGGAGAGGTCCTCCTTCCGGATCTCAGTATTAATGATGAGATTTGCCCCGAATCTTATCCGCAGTAAAAAAGTATAGGAGCTGATAAACAGAAGTTCCTGATCAACCGTTACAAGCTCATTGTTCTGGTTGTCGAGAAGGTAACGGTAAACTTTTGACAGCTGGCTTATGAACTCCACCGCCTTGTCCTGGTCTTTATACACCAGTGAAGAGAGAACGCTCAGGTTGTTGAACAGGAAATGGGGATTGATCTGGTTTTTCAGGTTCTGAAGCTGGGCCTGAAGGCTTTCAGCCCGGTACTTTTCAATCTCGACCAGTGAATTTTTCCAGTGTTTGAAGAACTGGGAACTGATTTCAAACGTGAGAAGGATAATCGACATCAACACCAGAACACCAAGAATGATCAGGGTTACCCTGATAAATTCCTTTCCGTTGAAAGGCAATTCATTTGAAAAGCAGTTGAACAGGAAGGCCGCGATAAAAATGGTCAGTGCGCTGTATCCCACGCTCAGGGCAAGGTGGACCAGTATCCTTTTTCCCGGCCCTGAAATCCAGGGATATCTCAGGTTTAACCATTCGTCGATGCGGAGGTTCCCTTCCCAAACCAGGATGGTAATGAGAATGGATATGAGAAAATCATAGAAGTGTATTATTTCCCCCGATTTACCCGGGATGAACAGGTTCAGGCCCAGGGTAATAAGGGTCCCGAGCAGGACCATGTATAGAAATCTTATTTTTTTATGCCGCATGATTATTGCAGATTGACTTCATTCGTGTTTTATCAGATCAGTTGATTTATTTTTCTGCCGGATTTCATCCGGCGCTTTGCCTGCCATGGTTTTCTGCCTGCTCCAGCCATTTTTTCCTTGATGTTTCAACCGAGCTTTTCATGGGGCCAAAATACGAAACTTTCACAGGCTTTACTCCGCAGAATTCGAGTGTTGATTTCTTTAACTGGTTGACACTGGGCTTGCCATACATAATACGGTAATACCAGCCGGGCTGGTCCAGTGTAGTTAGTATATGTGCCGTTTTGCCTTTTAACAGTTTGTCCCACCACAGAGAATTCTCGCGGTACTGGAATGCAAAACCCGGCAGGAAAACCCGGTCAATGAACCCTTTGGTGATTGCAGGAAGCCCGCCCCACCAAACCGGGTGGACCCAAACCATGTGTTCGGCCCATTTAATCTTTTCCCATGCTTCGAGCAGGTCAGGCTCCAGTTCTGTCCTTTTCTGGTACCCGGCATGCAGGTTGGGGTTGAACTTTAATTCAGCAATAGTGATTTCCTTTATTTCAGCCCCTGCTTTTAATGCACCTTGTTTATATGCATCTGCAAGGGCAAAGTTGAAACTGTCTTTGTTTGGATGAGCGTTTATTATAAGGATCTTTTTCATGACAGATTGAGTATTGTTGTTGGCTTAAAGTTTGTTTACGGTTTTGAAACTTTGTTGTTGAAGGTCGTAGGGGCTTTGTCCAATTTCCCTTTCATATAAAAGTATGCCTTTTCCTCATTTTTCATGAATGGAATTTCTTTCCCGTCCTTTAACTTGAACAAAAATACGGTTTCTGACAGCACGCCTTCTTCATATTTGTATTCCTGAGTTATGCGCATATGGTCATAAGGCACGAAACTGCTGAGGTCATCAACTTTAAATTCAATGGTTTGTTTCCTGAACTCCTTATCGGTGAACCCTTTTCCTTTTCCAAGGGAAGAAGTAAGATCTGAAATTACAGAATCATTCCTTGAGCTGAAAGCCAATTCGAAATACATGGTTTGGTCCCGTTCGCCTGCTTTCCAATCATAATCGGGATGCATGCGATGAAGCGTTTTTACCGACTTCCAGAGGTTGTCGTACCGTTTCTGCATCACACTGAACTGATAATCATAATTTGCAGCTCTTTCCCAATTACCATCAACGAAATGATAGGCAATGCTGGTCCCGTTCCAGATGATGGTATAGGTGTCTTCAACTACGACCTGGGTGGTTAAAGGGATGATAGCTTTTTTAGACATTGCACTGACTGACCATGCTGATAAAATGCCTAAGGAGATTAATAAGATTGTCTTTTTCATTTTAGGGGGATTTTTGGAACAATAAAGATTGTAAGATGTTGGTTAAAACTGGATTTTGTACACGAAATTCGGATAGAACCCGATCTGGTACAAGGTGTTGATTTGTTGTGTATATGGATTGTATTGCTGGGCGAAGACATTTTTATGTCCTGTCACATTCTGGATGTCAATGAATACCGACTGTGAGAGCCTGAGTTTTTTACTGTTGAGAGTAAAGCCGGCTTTAACATCGAGACGGTAAAAGTCGGGATAGCGTTCCGAAAAGGCATATGCATCGCCCATCAGGACTTCCTGCCTTGCGGCCCTGGATGCAGCGAGATCAATCGGGGTATAGTAACGGCCTCCTGCCTGGGTGAATTTAATGTCGATGGAAATGGCATTTCTCTTTGCTTTTCCCACTTTGAATTCCTTGCCGGCTAGGAAATTGTAAACATAGCCTCCGTTAAAAGCGGTATTCCTTTCTATCCCGTCGCTCGGTTTATATTTTGCCTGGTAAAGAGAGCCGGTCAGCAAGCCGTAATACCCGTGTGAGAAAAATTTTTCAAGGGTGAGTTCAATGCCATAGTTTGTGCCGGTCCCGTTATTAACGAGGTTTCCCTCCTGTGTCGGAGCGTAGGAAGAGCCCTCGTTAAGCATGGAAAAACTGTTTGAGACCTGCGAAACAGGAACATTATAAATGGCCTGGTAGTATACTTCTGTTTTGATTCGCCAGTCCTTGAAAGGCAATACTTCGTAGGAAGCCACAAAATGCAGGCTGTTTGTGAATCCCAGTTTCCTGTTCGATTCATCATAGGTATTATCGGGCTGAAGGTACCTGTAGTAGTAAACCGAGAGAGGCTGGATCTGGCTGTGATGCCCGAATCCAATGGCGAGGGTATTTGTAGGATTTACATGATACTTGAGGCCCAGCCGGGGTTCAAAAGAAATTGAATTGTTGAGTGTCAGGAGCTGGCTGCGGAACCCGGCATCGAGGGTGAATTTTTCGTTGATGCGGTACTTGGCTTCTATGTATGCTGCAGGCAGTGAGGTATTTCCCGTGTAAGCCCATTTGTTGATCCATTCTTTTGAGAACTGCCGGTCCTGGAGTCGCAGGTTCAGGCTCAGGAATTCACACTGTATACCCGCTTTGAGCATGAGATGCGAGTTTACTTTGTAGTCGATGAAGGAGTTGATCTCATAGCGGATCTCCACATCTTTTGAATCTCTCACTCTCACAGGGTCCTGGGATCCGGCAATGGTGTCGAGCGAATAACCGTTTTCGGAGTATGTAACGCCAAGAACTGTATTCAGGTAGATCTTAGTATTCAGGCGGATAAAATGTTTCAAACCAAGAACGCCGATTTTACTTCTCGAATAGGCATCCTGCCCGGGGATGGAGTATATGTCGGTGGAATCGATCTGGTTATGCAGAAAATCGATATGACTGATACCGCCCAGGCCGAAAAAAGTGAAACGGCCAATACCGGTTTCCCCCGAATTGATCTTGAAGGTGATATCCTGGTAGTGAGGAGTGGCCGCAGTGCCTATTGAGATCCCCAGGTTCTGGGCCAGGCTTGTGAAGGAATACCTGTATGCGACGAGGTAGGAAGCTTTGCCACCTTTTTTAAATGGCCCTTCCGCCATTGCTTCAAGCCCTGTGAGAGCTCCCATCTGCACCATTTCCTCATTCCTGTCGGCATTGCCTGTCCTTAAATGTATGTCAAAAACACCGGCTGTAGCATTGCCATAGTCGGCCGGGAAGGCGGAAGTGAAGAAATCTGAATTGGAGAGAGCGTTCGGGTTGAGTGCGCTAACCGGTCCTCCGGTAGTTCCAAGAGTGGCAAAATGATTTGGATTGGGCACAGTCAATCCCTCAATCTGCCATAAAACCCCAGTGGGAGAATTTCCGCGGATTACAATGTCGTTACGTGCGTCGTTCGGGGTGCTCACCCCTGCATAGTTTGCTACAAGCCTCGACGGATCATACCTGCCGCCTGCGTACCTGTTAACTTCCTCCATTGAAAAAGATCTTGCACTTACCGGAGCCATCTGGTTGATAGGATCACTCTTTTTCATGCCCGAAACGACAACTTCCTGCAGGGAGTTGACATTTTCCTCCATCCCTATTTCCAGGACCACTTCCTTGCCTGCCGTGACTACTACATTGGAAATATAAACAGTCTTATATCCCAGAAATGTAGCCTGCAGATCATATCGCCCGGGAAGCACCCCTGTTATTTTAAATGTTCCGTCGGTCCCGGTGGAAGCGCCTTTCGGCGGATTTGTGTTGAGAATGACAACGTTGGCTCCAGGCAGGGTCATCTGTGATTGTTTGTCGACCACTGTTCCGTGGATCACCTGGTTTGGGTTCTGTGCGTAATCATTTTTATAAGTGCTGATGATGATCAGAAAAGTCAGAATAGTGATTGTGCCTTTCATAGTATTTGCTTTTTTCAGGCAAAATACCTCCAATCAGAAACGATACGAAAGAAGAAAACCGGTGAATTGTTGAATTTATGGGTTGAACTGTAAGGGGAAGAAAGAGAATGATGCGGGATGCATCCTGAATCATTCTCTTATATCACCCGCCGTATCATCTTCAGCTTATGGGTATACTCATGCAGGTCGTTATGAAAGATGCCCTGCTGGTCGATGATATCAAGCCTTACTTTGCCTGAGCAATGAAGTATTTTCTGGCGGTCGGCTAGTATTCCAACATGGCAGATGTTTCCTTCTTCGTTCTCGAAGAAGGCCAGGTCGCCTGGCTGGGCTTCTTCAAGGCTGTTAACCGGTTCTCCCTGTTCAGCCTGCTGTGAGGCATCCCTTTTAAGCCGGATATTTTTCAGTTTATATGCCATCTGGACAAACCCGGAGCAGTCAATACCGAAAAGCGAACGTCCCCCCCAGAGATAGGGCGCACCAAGGAACTGCATGCTGTCATGCACCAGGTCGTGTTTGAGTTCCATCAGGTCTTCGGGGCCATCTTCGTCTCCTTCTTCAAAATCTGATACCATCGAAACTTGTCCGTCGTAAATAAAGGTTTGATCGGCCAGTTGCATCCTGAACTCTTCTATCCCGGGAAGGGAACTTCCGTATAATATCGGGAACTGTTCCTTTTTGGTTTCATTGGTGACCAGCTGAACGAGGTCAATAGCAGCGCGGGCGTTGGTCTCCGTTAATGAATCGAACTCATTTACAGTAATTGCAGCATGGCCTTTTACGCTGATCCAGCCTTCATAACCATCGTATTCGAGGCTTATTCTCAACCATTCATTCTCAGATTGAAGAACAGTGTATAATTCGCCGAAAAGAAGCTGGGTGCACATTTCAGCTTTATGAGAAGGTCCTGTTCGAACCGGGACTATGCTAAGGAGGCAAATGCCGTGTGACATGGGTTTATGGTTTAGGTAGCAAAGATAGAAAATAGTGAAATGGTGAGATGGTGAAATCTCTTATTACTGTTTCAGCCGGAGCTGCCTTTGACCTTAAGCTGTTAATCCTTGTGAGCGTCCTCAACTCTTTGCTTGATTCCCCCCATGACTTTCAGGGGAGTTTCAACGATAACCATATTATACAGCCATGCAGGAACACTTCCGGCTGGATCAACAAACCCTTCCAGCACGGCATGCACCGAGTTTTTGTCGATGGGCGTCAAAGTCCACTTCTGCCAGTAATTCTTTATTCTCACGATATCGTCACGCTCCGGGATAACTCCCGGCAAAGGTTTGGCATAAACTACTTTCACTCCCGAGGCAGTGTCGATCGTAATGAAGACCTCCACACAGATATCCCTGTCGTTCAGTGGCCAGGGAACATCATAAATAAAATAGTATTTTACATGTTTATCAGACTCCGACTCAATGACCTTAAGGTCCCTGATGTTTTTATCCCACCAGTTGAAGTTCTTTACATTGCCTACATACATGCCTGTTTCCTGCATTGTGGCATGGAGTATGGTCTCGCCTTTAAAACATTTAAAGCTTGAATATTCGGGGGTGCGTGTATAAATTTTAATACCGTTCTTTTCTTTGATATAATCCCAGGTTTGTGCCTGGATACAAAGGCTGCAAAACAGGAGAAGCAATATTAATAAGGGGTTACAGGCAGCAGGTTTCATTTCAGGTCATTTACTCTTCGCCTCAGTTTCAATGGAATAACCTGCTTATTACAGAATGGGGGAAAACAAGAAAATTAATAAAGAACCCTGCAGCCAGGGGTAAGGCCAGTAAGGTCATGTTAACCATGACATGAAATTTAAGGGGGAAGAGATTTTTGCGGGAGATGTAAGAGTTGACTCCTTTTCCCAGGGCCAGCATCCTGTGTTCAATATTAAAGATCATGGAATAAATTGCAAACGTAACTGTGAACACGATAGAGATACTCCCGGTCACCAGAAGGAGGACCAGGTCATGAAAAACAAAGCCGCTTGTAATGAAAATGAAAGAAATGGCTAACGGCCTTTTCCTGTTACCGCCCATCAATGAATACAGAAGAAAGAAAACGTAGCCTGAATAGGGGTTCCACATCCTCCAGAAACCGCAAAAACTTTTTTGAGAGAAACTTTTCCTGATTGTTTTAAAAATGGCCTGGTCGAACGATAAAAAGGTATAATCGCGACGTTTAAGATATTGCTCGAAACTTATCGCAGGTTTTAGTAACATCGGACGGCTTTAAACCATAAAACAACATATCAAATATAATGAATCATTTTGAAAATGTTAAGCCTGCCGGATTTATTTTCATATTGTTTTTTTTGTTTTCAGTTCACTTATGGCACATCCCCCGCAGCCGGAGGCGCATCCGTCGCATTTGCTGACCGGTTTTACTATAGAACGGATCAGCTTGAAAACCACGCTTCCAAGGGCAAAGGCTATGATAAAACCGACAATGATATATTGAACCGTCATATTTCAGAGGAATAAGGAGCCAAGCTGGTAAACAAGGAAGGAGACTGACCAGGCCAGCACTGTTGTATAAACTATCAGGAACAGGGCCCATTTCCAGTGGCCTGATTCACGCTTGACCGTCGCGATGACCGCTATACAGGGCATGTATATAAGGATAAACAGGATATAGGAAAAACCCACGAGGGGTGTAAATACTTTCTTCCCTTGCATGGGTCCGCTTTCATAAGTTACGGCTTGCAGTTTCGCTGTAAGATCGGCCTTGGGGCTGACCTCATCCGCCGAAGAGGTACCATAAAGGACACCCATGGTACTAACAACGACTTCCTTTGCAGCTGCCCCGGTAATCAGGCTTACGCCCATCCTCCAGTCGAAACCGAGAGGTGCTATCACAGGCTCTATCACTTTGCCTATCTTCCCGATATAGGAATGTTGCAGGCGTTCGGCCTTACCCATGCGGCTGCCGCCGGGAAAATATTCCAGGGCCCATATGATGATCACTGCAATGAGGATAATGCCTCCCATTTTTTTCAGGTATTGCTGGGCTTTCTCCCACATATGCCTCATGATCACCCTTACTGTGGGCATGCGATAGGGGGGGAGCTCCATCACAAAAGGCGCTTCTTTATTTTTGAACAGGAATTTTTTAAAAATTACCGAGATGAGCACGGCCAGGATAACACCGGTCATATAGACCATGAAGATCACAGTTCCCGCATGCCTTGGGAATATCGCGCCGGTGATCAGCAGGTATACCGGAAGCCGGGCGCTGCACGACATGAAGGGGTTGATGAGCATGGTAAGAAGGCGGTCGTTGCGGTCTTTCAGCGTGCGGGTGACCATGATGGCCGGGACGTTACAGCCGAAGCCCATGATGAGGGGTATAAAAGACTGCCCGTGCAACCCCATCTTGTGCATCAGCTTGTCCATGATGAATGCGGCCCTCGACATATAACCCGAATCCTCCATCAGGGAGATGAAGAAAAACAGTATAAGTATGTTCGGCAGGAAGACGATCACGCTCCCGACCCCGCTGATAATGCCGTCGACAAGCAGGTCTTTGACCGGGCCGGCCGGAAGGAAGCTTCCCGAGATGCTCCCGAAGGTGCTTACCAGCATGTCAATCCAGTGTTTAGGGTATTCGCCCAGTGAAAAGGTGGTCTGGAACATAACCCATAAAAAGAACAGGAAAACGGGGAAACCTAAATATTTATGTGTAATGATATTGTCGATGCGTTCGCTTAAAGTCTTACCTGTAAAGGCCTGTTCGTTGGCACTCATGGTTTCACGAAGGGCCCCGGAGATAAAACCATATCGTGCATCAGTGATCAGGGTGGCGCTGTCTTCGTAAAAATTGTCCTCGAGCCGTTTGACTTCCTTGTCGGCAATGGCTGTAATTGCTTTGTAGTGGTCGGAATGTACCAGGCCTTTCCTTGCTTCATCGTCTTTTTCAAGAAGTTTTATGCTGTAATAACGCGTTGACACCCTGACCGACAGGGCATCATCCTTCCTGATCACTTCCTGTATGCGGCGTATCGAGCGTTCCAGTTCATCCCCGTAATTGATATGAACATGGCGGATCACCGGGTCCCTGTCCTCGAAGACTTCGATCACCCTGTCGAAGAGTTCCCTTATGCCTTCGCCTTTGGAGCTAATGGTCGGGATAACAGGGATCCCGAGGAGCTGTTCAAGGGATTTGTAATCCAGTATATGCCCTTTTTTTCCAAACTCGTCGTACATGTTCAGAGCGATCACCACCCTGATGTCCATATCGATGAGTTGGGTGGTCAGGTAAAGGTTTCTTTCGAGATTCGACGAATCTATAATATTTACAACGATATCGGGGATGTTATCGGTGATATGCTTCCTCACATAAAGCTCCTCGGGGGAGTATGCGGTAAGGGAATAAGTCCCCGGGAGGTCGGTAATATTAAAAGTATAGCCCTTCTGCCTGAACTTTGCGGTTTTGCTGTCGACTGTCACACCCCCGAAGTTTCCCACTCTTTCATGTGAACCGGAAGCGAAATTAAACAGGGTGGTTTTGCCGCAGTTAGGATTCCCGACCAGGGCTATGTCGATTGACTTTCCCCTGTCGCCATCCTGTTCCCTGAGGGTTTCTTCCTCTATGGTGCCGTTATATTGCTTTTTTTCTGTGTCGGCGGATGTCGCATCGGCTTCGGTCCCGCTGGGGATGATCTCAATAAGGCGGGCCTCAGATTGGCGCAGGGATACGTTGTATCCAAGGATCTTGTATTCCACGGGATCAAGCAGGGGTGCCGATTTGACAACGCTGACCTCCTTGCCGCGCACGAATCCCATCTCGGTGATCCGTTTACGGAATGCACCTCTTCCGCGGACTTTCGTGATGAGACCGCGTTCGCCTTCCCTGAGGTCAAAGAGTGTGGACAATTAATTTAGATTAAATTAACACAAAGGTACGAAAAATTGCGGAATACCTGCAAAATTTTGTGAGGTTTATAAAAATATTTCAGTAACAGCGAACCTCTGCAGTACTTCTGCAGAAGTTCGCTGTACGTCAATTCAATATTACTGATTGCAGGTATTCCGCGGCTTCTTCGCCTAAATTGAAAATAAGGTCAATGATGCTGAGGTTGGGAATGAACCCGTGTTTCTCGGAAAATGTCTGGGTATAAGGTGGGCAGATTGCCCCGGCATGCTTCGACGTTAACTCATTCCTCAAGTCGCGCATGCCTTCGGGATTCCTGGCGTAAGTTTCTGTAACCCTGATCTGCCCTGATATTCGCAATAGCCGGTACAAGGTTTCAAGTATTTCAGAATTGAAATCCGCAAGATAATTATATTCATTTTCAAAGAAAGGCCTGAAATAGTCCTGGTAATACAGGAAATACGGCGAGTTGTTGTAAGCGGCCTCTATAGCCCGCCAATGGGTCTTTTGCCAGGGGAGGGCATACGAGATCCTGACATCCATGGTTTTCGTATGGTTGCCCCCAGGCTTGTTTACAGGGATGCTTAATGTTTGTTTGCCGGTCGGACCATAAATATTGGCGTGGTTCCGGCATGTTTGTTTAGGGTAAGTTTCACCCAGGTCAATTACAGTTTCACCTGCTTTGAGGAGGGAGGAAACATAGCCTAAAGGAGGAAGGTATGAGGTAGAGACGATGATGGTTTCACCGGCCATACGCTGAAGATCAGTTGGCCGGCTTGTTCAGCAGGACGTCGTCAATAGCTTTGATCAGTGAGTCTTTGGGCAGTGCGCCTACGGCCATCTGCGGCTGTCCGTAAACAGGGCAGAACAGCATGGAAGGGATGCTCCTGATACCGAAAACACCGGCAAGTTCCTGCTCGGCTTCAGTATCAATTTTGTAAATGTTAACCTTGCCGGCGTATTCGGCCGAGAGTTCCTCCAGGATGGGGGCAACCATCTTACACGGGCCGCACCAGTCGGCATAAAAATCGATGATGCATGGAAGTTTGCCTTCAAATTTCCAATCCTGGTTAGCTTCAAAATTGAACACCTTCTCGGTGAAGGTTGCTTTGGTCAAGTGCTCTGTTGCCATAAAATGTCGGTTATCGTTTTTTCTGGTTTAATAATGTTTCATCTATCATCGTTTTGAGCCTGTCCTTGGGGATGGCGCCAAGCGAAAAAGTCGGTTTTCCTGATTTCGGAACAAACAGGAGGGCCGGGATGGAACTGATCCCCAGGATCCCTGATATTTCTTTGTTCTCATCGGTATTCACCTTTAAAATGCGGATCTTTCCCTTGTATTCCATTGCCAGTTCATCCATAGTAGGACCAAGGGCCCTGCAAGGACGGCACCAGTCGGCATAAAAGTCGACGATCACAGGAATATCCCCTTCAAAGACCCAGGCATTTGAGTTTTTCTTATAATTCCAAACAACCTCCCTGAAAAGTACCTGGTCGAGATGAACTACCTTACCCAGGGAGCTTTCATCGATAACTGCTTTTTTGGACGCAGCATTTGCCAGGTTTACCGCAGGAGTTCCGCTGCAGGCATTCAGGCTGAATGCAGCAAGCAGGCTTAAGAGAAAAACGAATCTTTTCATGATCTTTTTTACAGTGGATTATATTTCTGCTGCAAAATTACAAATTATTTTTTCATAAATCGCATAAGTATCACTATTTATTTTAATTTTGCAAATCAGGAGGCTGTTGCACCCTATTAATTACTTCCGAGACAGGATTTTATAAGGAATTTACTATTGATGCTGGAAATTAAGAAACTGAATATTAGTCAATTTGAGAGCCTTTTTTCCACGGAGGAAAACTGTCTTAAGTTTATTTCTGAACAAAAATGGTCTGAAGGATTTTTCTGTAAGAAATGCGGGCATACTAATTTCTGCAAAGGCAAAACGGAATTTTCCCGCAGGTGCACACGTTGCAAATCGGAAGAATCAGCAACTGCAAATACTATTTTTCACCGTTGCCATATTCCTATTACTGAAGCCTTGCGTATGGTATACATGGTATGCCATGACCCCGGCATTTCATCCTATGAGTTATCGCGCCAGCTTGAGAAACGGCAGATGACCTGCTGGAAACTGAAATCAAAGCTCCTTGAATGTATCGAGAAGAAAGGGGAAATCGATCTGTTGTACAAAAAGTGAACAGTGAACAGTGAATAGTGAACAGTGAATTGTCTTTAGTCACCAGTCACTATTCACTGTTCACTAGTCACTCTATTCGACAACTACCTTCTTCACCACGCTGTGGCTGTCGGTAATTATCTTCAGGAAGTAAAGCCCCCCCCGGATACCTGAAATGTCAATTGTAACCTGATTTACACCGGCCGCTGCCTTCCGGCTTAGAACGGTCCTACCGTTTATGTCATTTAATTCCAGCTGCAGGCCTGTTGTGATTTCACGGGTTGTTTTGACAAATAAATAGCGGTTTGCGGGGTTGGGATAAACCTCTATTGACGATGCATAGTCGGGTTCACTTATTCCAACACCGGAGGAGAACATAGCTTCCCAGCCGGAATCAGTAACGCTGGCGTCGGTCGAGAAAATGATGAACATCTGGCCGCTTGGTGCAATTACAGAGGGAGGCATAGTTGTCCCGGAATAAATTCCGGAATATTCTCCAAGGAGCACACCTGAAACATTGTCATAGATACTCACCACATCCTTATTATGCTGTGTCCTGAACGATGTGAATGAAAGGCTCAGGGGGCCTGAGTTGACCTGAGGTACTATCCTCCAGCGGCAAGTGGTCCCGTTATGGTAGTTGAAGTGCAGGCTTCCGTCGGATATGGTTCCGTTTGCATCACCGATTGTTATTGCATCCTTGCACCAGTCCATAACCTGGCCCGAATAGGAAATAAGGAAGCCGGGAGCTGTGGCCGATGAGCCTGATGAGAATGTAATAAAGGCCCTGGACCCGTTGATAGTGACATTTGGGGGCAGTCCATTGCCGGAATACTGGCCTACAAGTGAGTCATCGGTATTGATGCCTTTATAAATCCTTAAAATACCGTCATCCGCAACAGTGCTGAAGGAATTAAAAGTGAGGGTGATATTTTTAACAGAGTCTTCGGCGCTCTGTGGAGCCAGCAGCCATGAACACTGGCTGTTCCTCTTGTAATTCATGACAGGGCCGCTGCCGTCCCCAAACGTACCGCTAATCGATGTCAGGGGTGTTGCAACCTGGCAGGGGTATGGATATGTATTGGCAAGGGTATCGGGGAAGATATTCAGAATAGCCCCTTCGCCCTGGGAGAAATTATCACCTCCCGGATTGAGGTTGTCAAGGTAATAATAGCCATTGGCCGTACCGCTCCATCCCCAGTTGAAATGATAATAAAAGACATCCTGGTAGCCGTCGCAGTTGAAAGCATGCCCGCCCTGGGGGCCGTAACCATCATAATAAATGGGCATTTTTTTATCAAGGTTATCCCTGAGCATACCTTCCCATACAGTGATTGAATAATTATCGCGCTGCAGATATGTTGCACCGGGACTGTAGCGGAAATTACTCACCAGTGCATTTCTTGCATCTTCTGAATACGCTCCTGAACCGCTTGGGCTGTACATCATGTCGACTGATACGCCGGCATGCCAGATCAGAAGTGCTACGGCACTGTCGCTATGCAGCCTGGTCCCTGATAAGGTGTTGACCATAGCGTTCCAGTCATAGGTAGAGGTTCCGTAATTGGCGCATTGCTGGGGATAGCCGCTGGGGTTGTAACAATGCTGGCCGTTGCCTGTTTGGGGAAACCGGTAATAATACATTATCTGGCTCATGGCCGTAGCGACGCAACCAGCCCAGGGATGGTTGCCCGGACCGGCCGGGTCGACGGGACAATATAGATTATAGGGAAAGCCCTGGTCCCAGTTATGGATGATGAGTGGGGCAACTCCTGAATTCGTTTCGGGTGCAAGAGGCTGGTTGGGGTCATAGTTTGCATACCTGGCCCATGTTGCGGCAATATTGCCTGACTGAGGGAGGTTCCTGCTAACGGCATCATTAATTTCTTTCTGGTATTTTCCCATCCAGGCAATAAACTGCGGAGGCAGGGAAGCTGAATTCATATTATCTTCAAAGGAATATGCAAGTACAGGTGTTATGGCATCGTCGGCAGCTACCACGATCCATCCCCTTGGGTTCATGGTAAGGGTGTAATACAGGGTGTGGCCGTTAAGGACGGTAGGGGTCATTTTCCTGATCCCCACTGAGTTCCATGAAAGATTTTCGGCGAGACGTGCATGATCGTAAAAAAAGCCGACGGCAACCTGGCGGATGACCGTTTGTTCTGCCTGTTTGGCAAATCCTGCGAACGCTGCTGCGAGAAGGATGAGAGTAAGGGTAATTTGTTTTCTCATGAATGGGCTATTGTTTATTGATGAGGATAGTGTCTGTATAATATTGTAAGTGGCCTTGAACAGTGAAAATACTGAAAATATGCAGCCCCAAAGGTATGGAAATTTAACTATCTTTGTGTACATCCGATAACATAACATAACAAAGTATTTATGGCTCTGTTGATTAAAAATATCCTGGAGCTGGTCCAGGTTGAGAACAAACCGAAACTGAACGTCAGCGGGCCTGAAATGGCAAAACTGAAAACCATCAAAGATGCCTGGTTATACATTGAAGGTGACAGGATCAGCGATTTCGGGAAGATGAAAGACATACCCGATTTCAGCAAAGCCTGGGGCATGAAGATGAAAGTAATTGATGCCACGGGCCGGATGGTTTTTCCCTCTTTCTGCGATTCACATACCCACCTGGTGTTTGCCGGCAGCCGGGAGATAGAATATATTGACAAGATCAGGGGGCTTACGTATGAAGAAATAGCGGCCAGGGGGGGAGGCATTCTTAACTCAGCGCGCAGGCTTCATGAAGCAAGCGAGGAGGAACTTGTAGCACAGGCCCTGCCACGCTTACAGGAGATCATGATGCTTGGGACAGGGGCAGTTGAGATCAAAAGCGGGTATGGGCTTTCGGTTGAGGACGAGCTTAAAATGCTCAGGGTTATCGGCAGGCTTCAGTTCATGACCCCGCTTAAACTGGTCCCCACTTTCCTGGGGGCCCATGCTGTGCCCCTTGAATATAAAGGCAGGCAGTCGGAATTCGTTGATGTAGTGATCAATGAAATGATCCCAAGGGTCGCCGCGGAGGAACTGGCCGATTATATCGATGTATTCTGTGAAAGAGGATTCTTTACAGTTGACGACACCGAACGTATCCTGACAGCCGGAATGAAATACGGAATGAGGCCGAAGATCCACGCCAATGAAATGTATTATTCGGGCGGGGTGCAGGTTGGGGTAAAATATAATGCCCTCTCTGTAGACCACCTGGAATATACCGGCGAGGCTGAAATCAATTGCCTTCTTGGCTCGGAGACCATGCCTACCATTCTTCCCGGCGCGGCTTTTTTCCTGGGTCTGGAATATGCCCCGGCCAGGAAAATGATAGATGCAGGCCTCCCGGTAGCAATGGCCAGCGATTATAATCCCGGTTCCTCACCATCGGGAAACATGCAGTTCATACTTTCAATGGCCTGTATTAAATACCATTTGCTGCCGGAAGAAGCTATAAATGCCGTGACAATAAACTCGGCATATGCCATGGGGCTGAGTGAAGAATACGGCAGTATTGCCGCAGGCAAAAAGGCCAACCTGTTTATTACAAAGCCCATCCCCTCATACGAATTCATGCCATATGCGTACGGCTCAAACAAGGTGGAGACGGTAGTACTGAACGGGGAAGTGGTGAACAGTGACTAATCAACATTCACCAGTCACCATTCACCAGTCACTATTTAACAATGACCAGGGCCTTATCCGTTGCGTCCAGTATGGGTTTGATCGAGATTTCACTTCCAACGGCGTTTTTCATCCAGAGTTGCGGTATCATCCGGCCGGTTGAGTAAATGCGGACGATCTCATCCGCAAAATTCTTGCCTTTCAGGTATTCGTCGATCTGGAAATCGATGAGATGGCCCACCGGATAATTCGGAAGATACAAGGGGTTGTCGATCATATGGGAATAAATGGCCAGCAGTGGGCAATCCTTTACGCCAAAAACACCGGCATAGTATTTATTCCAAACATCTTTTGCAGTACCTATGACTTTCTCCTTTAACTGTTCGGTTGTGGCATCAGGGTTCTCGTAAAGCCACTTCCAAACACTCATGTCGACAAGCGAAACACCCATAATCTCGTAACTCATCCAGAACTGGTCCAATGCGGCAAGGGCTTCCTTGTTAGGATCATTGTCAGTCTTTCCCAGAAGGAAAAGGTCACGTTTCTGGAAAATAAAAGCCAAAGCCTCAGTGAAGGCTGTATTTGGAACTCCCTGCATCATGTAATTGTCAACCATGTAAAGAGAAATAGTTTGTTCCACATTGTGTCCCATCTCATGAACGGCAATGTTGTACCCTTTATAATCCATGCCCGACTTTGCTATGCGGGTGCGGAGGTGGGCCTTGTCGCCCTTCATTTGTGCTCCCCAGGCATGGCCGCTGCCACGGGCCGGGTCAACAGTTATATGCGAAGCAATCTCCCTGGCTTTGTCAGGTTTAAAACCAAGTTTGATAAGCATATTCGGGATGTCGGCTTCATACGCTTTAGGGTCAGGGTATTTTGCACGGGTTATCTTGTCGAGCTCGTCCTGGTTCATCGTGCTCCTCGCTTTAAATCCGTCGTACCAGATATCGAAGGGCTGCAAAGGCCGCCCCAGCCTCCTGCTGATCAGTTCTCCAACTTTTTTTATCTCAGGGGAGGAACAGAGATCGGTAAACAGTTTCTCTACCTGCTCCTGGCGGATCTCCATGCCTCCGTCGAATGACCTCAGTATAAAAGTAGGATATAAGGGAGTATACTGGTCCACCGCCTTCATGGCTTTGAAATTGTTCAGGAAAATCTCATAACGCTTGTTCGGTTCCGGTGTTGAAGCAACTTCCTTGCCGCCTTTGAATAATTTATTGGATTCAGGGTTCCACTGGAAAGCCGGGTTATTTATCACCGAATCGGGAATGCTCTGATCGATTATATGCAGCATCACGTTGTATACCATCTTCTGCTTGAGCAATCCTTCTTCTCCCTTGTTATAATTCGCTTTTAGCTCGTCTCTGAGGTTCCAGTGGGAGATCAGCTTCATATCCTTCGGGAAATGGGCCTGGCCTTTATCATCCAGCAAATTTCCCATATAGATATTATAATTGCTGATATAATTGTCGGCGGATGAGAGTGCGTCGGATACTTTCTGGCTCACATCGGCAGGAACCCTGGCTGTGAACATATCACCAAGGCGTGCATAAGCCCATTCTTTGCGGGACCATTTCGGGCCAAGTTCTTCTTTCTCGGCAAGGGTGTAAAAGGGAAAATTCACACAGGTGACGAAAGCGATTTTATTCGCAAAGAAATCATCGTTGAAATGGGCCGAAGGCTCCCAAGCACCAAACATCTCGTCTACGTCAAGAGGTTCACCTATATCGATATGAACAGCCCACTTCATAGCCAGGGTAATCAGGTTATAACGCCCGAAGAGCTGTTCAAAGTTATTGCTCAGGCGGTTGAACAGCAGTTCGAGTTTTGCCTGGTCCCCGATGAAATATTTAATGCAGAAGTCCCTGAAATCAATGTCTTTGCCGTCTTTATCAGTCCATAACGCGGCAAGTTGCTTAACGCCTTTTTCGATGCGTGGTTTCTGGATGTCACCGTATTTTGCAACCAATACAGTGATGACAGTATCCACGGTTTGCTGTTTGATAAACCGGGCACACTGTTTTTCAGTTGTGCTTTCTTTCTGTTTACACTGGCTTAAGATCAATGCCAGGGGGAGGAGTAGAAGGAAATACTTTTTCATGGGAATTTTGTTAGGTTAACACAAATTTATGGAATTTTACCAATTACGGGTTTCCGGGGCATTAATAATTCGAGGTTATTCAGGTCCAATGGGAAGAAAAAAGATGTAGGGGAATTGATAACGAATATATTTATATTTACATCATCAAAGCATGAACCCAATGGATAATTACACGAAAAGATCAATAAGTCTTGCTGATGCCGGGCGTTTAGCTGAAGCGGCCATTGCAAGGGCCAGGTCGCTCGGGATGGCTATCGCGGTAACTGTTGTTGATGAGAGCGGGATAACAAAGTTTTTCGCAAGGATGGATAATGCCCCGCTCATAGGGGTTGACGCATCCCGTAAGAAAGCGGTAACTGCCGTGGGTTTTGGTTTGCCTACTGGCGACCCCTGGTTCGGGATGATCAAAGATGACCCAATTCTCAGGGAGGGCGTACATGGGTTCAATGACTTTATGCTGATGGGAGGGGGTTTGCCTGTCATTGTTGACGATCAGGTAATTGGTGCTATCGGCGTCAGCGGAGGGCACTATTCACAGGACCTTGAATGTGCACTTGCGGGCCTCGACTCTTTAAAACCCTTGCCATGACTAAGATCCATGATCAGCTGGAAATCCTGAAAAGGCTTGATGCTTTCTCAAAATGTTTTACAAAGACCACAACCATTGAGCAGCTTGCATCCGAAGTGAGCCTGATGTTAGATGACCTGCTTGACATTGAATCATCGGGCTTATATCTCTATGATTTCAAGGAGGGCAGGCTCAAGCTGTTAGTTGCCAAGGGTTTCACGGATGAGGAACGGGAGGAGGCAGACCGGACAGCAATGGACAGGCATCCGGGTTATGTTTTCAGGTCAGGAACGATGCTCAATATCCCCGACACCGAAAATGACCCTTCACAGATCTCAGTGTCATCTAAGCGGAGTTTCATTGTACGATCCAGGCTATATGTGCCTGTTCTTAACGGGAATCAGCCTGTGGGAGCCTTTGGTATAGTGAGTTCGCAGAAGAACAGGTTCAACGAAGAGTATCGTGTTTTGCTCTCATTCATATGCAATATTGCAGGAGGGATATATGCCAACATCCTTAATAATGAGAAGCAGAAAAATGCACACGATCACCTTGCCGCTATCACAATAAGGCTTGAAACCCTGATAAAGAACCTCCAGTCGGGGATCCTTGTCGAAGACCAGGACCGGAGGATTGCTTTGATAAACAAATCGTTCTGTAATATGTTCGGAATCCCGGTGGAACCCGAAATTTTGCTTGGCAGCGATTGTTCTAACTCAGCTGAACAATCCAAGGGTATGTTTATCGACCCTCATAATTTTGTCAGTCGAATTGAGAAAATCCTTCTTGATAAAAGTCCGGTAAACGGGGAAGAACTTGAATTGGCCGACGGGCGTATCTTCGAACGTGATTATATCCCGATCTTCCTTGAAGGCCGGTTCCTCGGGAACCTTTGGCAATACCGGGACATCACAGCCAGGATCCGGATTCAAAAGGATTTTCAACGGGCAACGGAAGAAGCGCGGTCGGCAAACTCGGCCAAAAGCACCTTCCTTGCAAATATGAGCCATGAAATCAGAACACCGCTTAACGCTGTAATAGGTCTTTCAAGGCTGATGAGGGATACACGGCTGAGCCAGGATCAGAAAGTCCTCAACGATAAATTGCTTGTTTCAGGTGAGAACCTCCTCGGGATCATCAACGAGATCCTGGACTTCTCAAAGATAGAAGCAGGAAGGGTTGAAATTGAAAATATCCCTTTCGATTTAAAAATCATTATCGGGAAGGTGCGTACGTCCCTTTCCCATGCTGCTGAAGAAAAATCTCTTGCACTGACAAGTTCAACGGAAGCAGGTTTCTCAAAAGCTGTCATGGGGGACCCGGTCAGGCTGCAGCAGATCCTAACCAATCTGGTAAACAATGCAATTAAATTTACGTCAGAAGGCGGGATTGATTTATCGTGCACCCTTACAGGGGAATCTGCCGGCAGGGCTTCCTTCCTTTTTTCCGTAACCGATACTGGTATCGGGATCAGTGAGGAGAATCTTGGTACTATTTTCGAAAAATTTAAACAGGAGGATGAAAGCGTTACCAGGATGTATGGGGGAACCGGGCTCGGCCTGGCAATCAGCAGGCAGCTTGTGAACCTGATGGGGGGTGAACTTGCGGTGGAAAGCGAAAAAGGCAGGGGCAGCCGGTTTTTCTTTACTCTCGGTTTCGAAACCAGGGATATTGCAGTTCTCCAGGATCTCAACCCCAGGGTATTTATTGATAATGAAATTCTCAAAGGCAAAGCAATACTGGTTGTTGAGGATAATAAATTCAACCAGTTTATCGCCAAATCCATACTGGAAAAGTGGAATGTTATTACAGATATTGCTTCCAACGGCAGGGAGGCTATTGATAAAGTCAGGCAAAAAAAGTACGACCTCATCCTGATGGATATGCAGATGCCTGTGCTTGATGGCTGTTCAGCTACCCGCCTCATCAGGCAGGAACTTCATGTTTCAACTCCTGTGATCGCCCTCACTGCCTTTGCCACAAAGGACGCCATTGCGAGGGCACTCGATTCGGGCATGAATGGCTATATGACGAAACCGTTTGAAGAAGAAACCCTGTTCAGCCAGCTGTTATCGGCATTTGGCATAGACAAGCAATACATTTCCGAACCAGCCGGGTCAGTACAGGACGAGCCTGTGAGTTCTGAACCTGAAAGCCTTCATTATGATCTCGGCAGGCTTTCAAAATTGCTGGGCGACAGCAAGGGCGAGATTATTGAAGTGATAGAGCAATTCATAGAGCTGACGCCCGAATATGCTGCTTCACTGTTTAACGCCTATGAAGAAGCCGATATGGAAGAAGTCGCCAAGGCAGCTCACAAAATCAAATCCAGCCTGGATATCATTGCAAAAGAGGATCTTCGTAAGAACATCAGGTTGATCCATGATTATGCCCGAACAGGAGAACACCTGGAGAAGCTCCCTGAACTAATGAAATACCTAAGGGTCAGGATACCTGTCATGCTACGCCAGCTTGGCTTGAAAGCAGATGAATTGCGCAGGGAAAGCTGAATTTTGTAATTTTGCAGACTTGTACATGGATGTCAGATGCCGGATACCAGTTATCTGGTGCCGGATGACAAATCCCTAAACCCCATACTATGAAACAACTCATCGAATGCGTCCCCAATTTCTCCGAAGGTGTCGACATGCACGTGATAAAGACTATTACCGACGAAATTGAAAAAATTGATGGTGTCAGGTTACTCGACGTGGATCCTGGAAAAGCTACAAACCGTACGGTGGTGACCTTTGTGGGCACTCCTGATGCGGTGCTGGAAGCTGCATTCCGGGCCATAAAAAAGGCTTCAGAAGTAATCGACATGAGCAGGCATAAGGGGGAGCATCCCCGTTTCGGCGGAACGGATGTTTGCCCCTTGGTTCCGATTGCGAATATCAGCATGGATGAAACAGCTGCCTATGCCCGCAAACTGGCCGAAAGAGTAGGGAAGGAACTTGAAATACCGGTATATTGTTACGAGAATGCAGCATTTTCTGAAGAGCGCCGCAACCTGGCCAACTGCAGGGCCGGTGAATATGAAGGCTTGCCGAAGAAGCTGGCCGATCCGCATTGGAAACCCGATTTCGGGCCTGCTAGATTCAACCCCCGAACCGGTGCGATTGCTGTCGGTGCCAGGGATTTCCTGGTGGCTTACAATGTGAACCTGAATACGACCTCCACGCGAAGGGCCAACGCTGTAGCATTTGATATACGCGAAAAAGGCAGGCCTGTCCGTGAAGGCAATCCGGTTACAGGAAAAATACAGAAAGACGAAAAGGGTAATGAAATATGGGTTCCGGGCGCATTGAAGGCCTGTAAAGCCATAGGCTGGTTTATTGAAGAATACGGGATTGCGCAGGTTTCGATCAACCTTACCAACATAAGTATCACACCTGTGCATATTGCTTTTGAAGTAGCCTGCCAGAAAGCCCTTGAGAGGGGTCTCAGGGTTACCGGCAGTGAACTGGTCGGACTGATACCGAAGCGTGCGATGATAGAAGCCGGGAAATATTTTCTAAGGAAACAAAGCCGTTCGACAGGTGTTTCAGAAGAAGAGATTATTAAGATTGCTGTAAAATCCCTGGGCCTGGATGACCTTAAACCCTTTAATCCGAAAGAAAAGATCATTGAATTCATCCTTGAGGATCCCAAAGACAGGAAGCTGGTAAGTATGACCGCCGAAGGGTTTGCCAGCGAAACGGCCTCTGAATCCCCTGCTCCGGGGGGTGGTTCCGTCTCGGCATACATTGCTGCCCTTGGTGTGTCGCTCGGAACAATGGTGGCCAACCTTTCTTCACATAAACCCGGTTGGGACGATCAGTGGGAAGTGTTCGGCAACTGGGCCGAAAAAGGCCAGGCGCTTAAGGAGGAATTGCTTTTTCTTGTGGATGAGGACACCCGTGCTTTCAACCGTATCATGGATGCATTCGGTTTCCCCAAGGGTACAGAAGAAGAAAAGGCGGCCCGCTCTGCGGCTATTCAGGATGCTACGAAATATGCAATCGAGGTGCCTTTCAGAACTATGAAAAAGGCTTATGAGTCCTTCGATATTATTGAGGCCATGGTTGAAACGGGCAACCCGAATTCAGTAACCGATGCCGGAGTTGGTGCGCTTTGCGTGAGGTCGGCGGTAATCGGGGCTTACCTTAATGTCAGGATCAATGCATCAGGGCTCAAAGACAAGGTTTATCTTGAAAAACTAATGAAAGAAGCTGATGAGATTGTTGCCCTTACCAGGGACAGGGAAGAAAAGATTTTACAGAAAGTTTCTGATAAAATCAAATAAACTCAGCAGTCGGCAGTCGGCAGTCACTGTTCACCAGTCACTGTTTACTTTGCCCCGGTCGTGTATGTCCAGATCCAGTTCTGAAAATATCCTTCGGTAAGATACACACTGTCGGTGGACGTGGCTTTTAACCAGCCGCTGAACTGGCCACAGGCCCATCCGCCCTGTCCTTCCCATTTAGTAATCGTAAGTTGAAGCGTCCCTCCGTCGACCTTGTACCATTTCTGGTTGGGATCAACATAAGTGAAATCAAAGCGGTAGTCCCCGCTCTTGAATACCTGGCCGCTTACAGGGTCCCCGGGAAGGCCAATTTTCAGCATTTCTGCCGGGAGGAGGTTGTCGTTCAGGTCAAACGTCCCGCAGAATGTGGAGGAGGCACAGAAATCCTTGCAGAACCTTGAGTAATTGTAATACATTTTTTGAACGCCATCAGCCTTGAATTTAACGTAAGGAATCGGAGGTGTTTCGCTCTTCCTGCAGGAGATGGCAATTCCCAGGGATGCAATCAGCAAAAAAACAAATAATTTTTTCATGGGTTATCCTGTGTTGGTGCTTTCAATGGTAATGTAAAACTAAACCTGCTTCCTTCACCTTCTGTGCTTTCAGCCCAAATCCTCCCGTTGCTTTTATCGATGATCTCGCGGCAAAGAACAAGGCCGAGGCCACTTCCCCTTTCCTTATCGGTTCCTTCAGTCTTAAGCTGTTCTTCGAACCGGAATAATTTGTTCATATTCTCTGCCGATATACCTACCCCGGTATCACTCACCGTGACCACGACAAGTTTATGCATGGCTGCAGCCGAAACTGTGATTAACCCTCCATGCCTGGTGAATTTTATTGCATTATTGAGAAGGTTGCGTAAAACCAGGAGGATGGCGTCTTTATCGCCCCAGGCATAACAGTCCTCTGCAACCTCCGACACCATATGTATGAATTTCCCTTCAGCCGTCGGGGAGAGTAATTTGAAATTATCCCTTACCAGGTTTGCCAGGTTGAGACGGGTGGGGGTAATTTTCATTTTGCCGGTTTGCACCCTCGACCATTCCAGTAACCTTTCAAGAAGGTCAAATGTATTATGCGAGGTATTCCGGATATTTTGAAGGAAAGTTTTTCTCTCTGTATCGCTAAGTTCATCCCATTCTTCATTAAGGATGTCGGCAAAGCCAAGGATGGCATTGAAAGGGCTTCTCAGGTCGTGAGAAATGATTGAAAAGAATTTGTCACGGGTTGAATAAAGTTCCTTAAGTTGATCCTGGGTTCTCCGGGCTGCTCTTAATCCTTCAATCATCTGGTTAAAAGCGGCTGATAATTCACCGATGAAATTGACGTTCTGGCTGTAATCTCCTTTGGCGATCTGCTGGGCCTGCCAGGTAAGGTGCCTCAGGTTAGCCTGTAGTTGCTTGTATCCTGAAAAAAGATAAAAATTTCTTGGAGCCTCATATAATAAATCTCCCTCCGAAAGGGCGGTGGCAAACCGGGTGCCTTCTCTTAGATGGCTGATCAGGTTTTTAATGTGTTCTGCAACATTCCCGCAGGGCGTATTGGTCTCATGATTAACAAGTTGTTTATTAAGTAATGCATCGGCCTCATCCAGTTCTCCCCTGGAAATGTTGTTAAGGATTTCGCAAATGGTTTGCGCAAATTCACCGGGTACTTCCAACATACAACAGTTTAGTTCACAAGTTTTACTGAGAACCTGCAGGTGCGCTCACCGGTTCCCCAGCAATCTATTTCCTTGACCTCGAAATTTCTCCCTGAGTACAAATGAAATATCCCTGAGATAAATCCTTCATCATAATCACAAACCGGTACTCCATAGAAAGGCAATCCTGAACAATCCAGGTCTTCGCTTACAGTAAGTATAAAGCTGAATTTCTCAAGGTCGGCTGACTCAACCCTCAATACGCCTATTCCAAACTGAAGGAGCTTTTGTGTAAGGTCGGCTATAAAATCATTGACCTGCAAAGACCTGTTCAGGGTGTTCTTGCAGAATTCCGTTCCGGCAAGAAACCCGGCGTCATGAAAAAGTTTGTTGGCTTCGACAGCTCCGTATTTTTTCTCGAGGATGTCGCGCATTGTATATTGCATCAGGCGGTAAACGGCAACCTGAGTCAGAGGGCCGAGATTGGGCCTGCCCAGGGAGATGTCGCCCAGGTCTTTCCACTTAAAATTATACTTTTCCGATTTATCCATAATGGAACGTTATTGGATTCAAACGCAATATACGAAAAAATAGTGTAAATCCTATTGAAGGGCTCAATCCTTAACACATCTGACCGGAAGGGAGTTGGCCCTGGAGGAGGTGTACAGGGAAACGCTGTATGAATATACATTAAGCCCTCTTGCGACTGCCCTTGAAATGCCGCTTGTACCCGAAGTCCAGAACATGGTGGCCGTGAGTGGGTTGCCTGAAGTATAGGTCCAGGTGTCATTGAGGAAATAGATTCCGTCAAGCAAAACATGAAATCCATTAGTTGGAATCGGATCTTTGAGATAGCTTCCGGCCAGCCCTTCGCCGGGGTTGATACCTGCAACGGTATTTATCAGGTTCTGCCATTCTGCCTCGGTGGGGATATGCCATTCGGGAGGGCAAAGACCCTGAACCGTCTGGCCGGGGGCAGGTGCCTGATATTGCATTAGTTCATCCCACTGGTAAAGGCCGCCTGATGTTGAGCAGTTCCCGTTCTGGCAGTATTTTTCCGGGATGCAATTGTCGCTTTGCGGTAGCTGATCCGAGACTGGGTTGCCGTAATTCAGATTAGACAGCATCCAGCATTTCCCGCCTATATTATACGCGGGGTAAGACTGAAGGTCCCTGGGATCTGTTATGGCAGCAGGGCAAGTTATAGACGGGCTTCCCTGTTTGACAGTTATAACAACAGGATCCGAAAATTTTTTGCATGTATGGAAGTCGGTGAATAAATAGGTGACAGAATGAGCTGTATTAGGCGGAAACGCCGAGGGGGTGAACACTGCTGTTGGTGAAAGTGTCCCATCGATATAATAACTGCCGTTTGGGCCAAGGGGTAAACCTCCTTTTAGAGTGAAAGGCCTGGAGGTGGTAGTCGTGACCAGATCATTGCAGGCAGTCAGGTGGACATCCGGGAGCGGATGGACCGTTATCGGCAGTGAGGAAGCCGGTCCTGATGCACAGCCGGTTTTAGTTCCCTGAACAGAAAGGTTCCCGTTTGAAGCAGTCAGGTCAAAGGCCACTACAGCGGTGGTGCCAGCTGGGGGTGCCGGTGTGACAACCCCTGCAGCGGGGAGATACGTCCACAGGTACCCATCTGCATTATTTATGACAGGGACCTGGTATGATTTTGACAAACCCCGGCAAACTTCCTGGGGGCCAGATATGAGTCCTGCCGCATCAGGGATAAGGGTAAGTGTAATGGTTTTAAGGTCCTGTGCCGAACAATCCACGCCGGGAGCATAATGGATAGTCTCAACTACATCAACAATACCCGGGTTTGTGTTTCCCCAGGTTACACTGATACTTGAACCCGTGCTCCCGGCCGGGGCTCCCCCGGTAATGGTCCAGGCATAGGAATGACCTGTGAGGGCAGGTCCGAGGGAATAAGTGACCTGGCTGTTGCCGCAGGGGGAAATAGTTGCAGGACTGGCTGTGATGACCGGAGCGGCGGACGGGTTGATGATGACATTATACGGCTGGGTTGACGAACTGCAGTTGGGTGCCAGGTTGTGGTCTGTTTCAGTGACCTGAACCGTACCTGAAGGTCCCGGCCCCCAATCTACCTGGATGGAATTGCCCGGATTTCCTGTAAAAGAAATGGCACCGTTAACAACCCAGTTATAGCTGTGGCCCGGAACATTGGATGAAGAATAAATAACCGCGGTTTGGTTGTGACAAACCTGGTTCGGGCCAACGATGGCAGGAACTGGCAAGGGGTTCACAAAAACTTTATAATCGGCAGGAACCCCCGCACACGGAATGCCGATTTGCGACGAAGGAATGATATGATAATTGACAAAACCTTGGACGGCAGATGAGTTTGCAATGGTTTGAACCGGGATCTGATTTGTCCCAGAAACCTGGAAGCCGGTTATGGAAGGAGAGGAGGCTGTGGCCGTCCATACAAAGTCTGACGGATTGACATTTGCTGTAAGCGTGACGGCAGAAGTGGATGTTCCCGAACAGATGACCTGCGACAGAGAAGCATTGGTCACTACAGGTCTGGGATTAACCTGGACCTTATACGTTGATAATGCAGTTCCCTGGCAGCCTGCAACAGAGGGAGTGATCGTATAAGTTGCAAACCTGGGCACAATATCTGTGTTGGAGATGGGCACAGGCGGGATTGGGTTTGAGCTTCCGTTTCCCGGACAAACAGGGATGCCGGGATCACAGCTCAGGGTCCAGGTGTAATCAACAGGCAATGTGGTTACATTGGAGCTTAAGGGAACAGCCTGTGTTTGATCACCTGAACAAATAACCTGGTTATTTATGGCATTTACTGCAGCTACAGGGTGCACTGTAACTGTATAACCGGATGCCTGCCCCATGCAATTATTGGCTCTGGGAACAACGAAATACGTAACATCTGCATTGTCAAGCGTGACATTAGTGAGAAGGTCATCGATTACTATAACGGGTGTTGGCTGGCTTGCAGTAAAACCGGTAACGGAAGAAGCAGGATTGCAGATTGCGGTCCAGATAAAGTCAGCTCCGGCGACATCGCTTTGCAGGCTGATGGTAAACTGCGACCCTGAACAAATTGCCGGGGGCGGGGTATTTGTAAGATGCGGGCTGGGGTTAACGGTCACTGAATAATTTGAAGCTGATCCCAGGCAGCCGTTTGTAAAAGGGGTAATCACATATGTAACCATAGCCGGATCGCTTGAGCTGTTAACCAGGACATCTGAAATGGAGTTGCCTGTGACAGGGTTAAGGGGGAAGCCGGTCACCGAACCCGGAGGATTGCAGGTCGCGGTCCAGGTAAAAGACAGGTCAGGAGGATCAAGCAGGAGATTTGATGTCAGTGTCATGTTAAAAGATGTACCCGAACATATCGGCGGAGGGGCAGGGTTGGTAACCAGAACCACGGGATGTACAATTACACTGTAGCTGGCCGGTGGCCCTGTGCAGCTATTGGCCTGGGGCGTAATTGCATATGTAACACTGGCATCTGCATTGGTAAGGTTGTCGAGACGATCATTTATGTTAAAAACCGGAGTTGGCTGGCTTGCAGTAAAACCGCTTACTGAAGAAACGGGGTTGCAGCTTGCGGTCCAGGTAAAATCGGCCCCGCCCACATTGCTTTGGAGAATAACATTGAACTGGGAACCCGAGCAAATCGGATTTGCGGGTGAATTCGTTAAGTTTGGGATCTGGCGTATCTCAGCGATGAAATGCGTACGGTTTAGGCTCGGGCATCCGCCGGGTGTGGTTATATCAACAGCTTCAGCATAAAAGTCGGAAGTAACCGCAATAAAAGGGGTTAAAAATATATTTCCCGATCCCATGCTGGCACCTCCGCTTGGACTGTTATACCAGTCAATGCGTATATTGGGATCAATATTGACAGCTTCCAAACTTACCACCCCCGGGCCGCAGTTGAAAAACGTGCTGCCAGCGGCAGCGGGAGCGGCCGGACGGGGAACGAGAATAACATCCGCAGATCCAGAAAAAGACCCGGAGCATGAGGCGGTGGATACCTCGGTCAGGGTATATGTACCCGGGGTTGAAGTATTGAGAATGTATGGAAGCGGGGCCGTGTAATTTGTTATCCTGGTTTGTGGGACACCCGAGATAGCGTAAGTGAAATTATAGGGCGGTGGAGCCCCTGTGACGTTAATGGATACATTGGCCTGCTGCCCATTATCACAGATTTTGCCACCTCCGCTGATTGTGCCTGCGGGACATGGAGTAGGCGGGGCCACGTAGGTCCTTGTGAATGTACAGGGGTTTGTGGATGATAAAAACTCTGCCTGGATCGTATGGGTTAATCCGTCGCAGGGAATCCCGGGCAGTGTAAAAGGCAAAGGGCTGACAAAGGGAGGAAGGAGGTTTATTGTGACTGCCGGACTGGCGGTTACATCTGAAATCTGTAATACCCCGGTAGCGGGAGGATTGGTAAACTCGATAACACCATTCAGGTCATAGGTGCTTGTTAAGGTGTTACAGGCAGTCGGGTTTGCCGAGAGGGATAAAATCGAACAGTTGATGACAATGTTACAATTTGTAGTGCCCGCCCCGACCTGGCCGTAATTGGATTGGACAAAGCTGATATTGGTTGCCAGATTATGGTAGTTGGTAATCATCAGCATGTAAAACTGCCCGGTCAATCCGTTCGGAATAGTGCAGATCTCCGTCGCTGCAAGTGAATAACTGCAGGAAACTACTTTCGGGCAGGTCAGGCCTGCCAGGCAATCCCCTGTTGGTGAAGTAAGCGGCCCCCAGCATATAAAATCTATATCGTAATTATTTGAGTTGGAAATTGTAATGACAATTTTTCCGGGATCTCCAATCTGCATGTAAAACCAGGCTGGATTAGGGGTTGTCTGTAAACATGAATAGCAGGGGCCAGGCTCGGCATTACAAGTTTCGTTGGGCTTGCAAACCCCGGCTGCGTATGTATACGGCAGGCTCCCGCAAAATACGATAGCCTGGGCGCAGCTTGCCTGGCTATATGAATTAAAGGACAAGGAGGTGAAAAAAAGAATCCCCAGACAGGCTTTCAAAAGTCTGTAAAAATCATGCCGGAAAAATATTCTTTTCATCAGGGATATAGACAGAAGATTAAAGGAATCGTTGCTTTGCTGTCGATAATACCCTGCAAAAATAAGGTTTTTACCCTAACGGAAAAAATCCTGAATATTTAATCCTTCACGCACCTGACCGGGAAAGCATTAGCCCTGGAGGAAGGATAGAAGGAAACGCTGTAGTTATAACTGTTTAATCCTCTTGCCATTGAGCGGGCAGGATCAGCCAGGCTGGAGGTGGATGTCCAGAACATGGTAGCGGTGAGGCTCCCGGTACTGAAGGATGGCGGTGAAGTATTCAGGTAATATATGCCATTGAGTAAAGCATGGAAGCCGTTGAGCTGAATCTGATCTTTGAGATAACTTCCGGCCAGTCCGTCACCCGGACTTATAGCTGCAACCGCGTCGATAAGGTCCTGCCAGTCCTGCTGCGACGGAATATGCCAGCCCGGGGGGCATACGCCCTGATAATCAGGGCCGGTTGTCATTCCATACTGGATGAGTTCATCCCATTGGTAAAGCCCTCCGTAGGAAGTACAGCTTGCATCGGTAGGGAGGCAGTATTTTTCGACTCTGCAGTTGTTGGTCTGCGGAACATCGGCTGATTGCACCTCTCCCCAGTTGAAATTTTTAAGCATCCAGCATTTGGACCTGCCGTTACCGGTAAAGGTCGTAGTGGGGTATTTGTTTGAAAGCGGGTCGGCGTTTCGGGGATCGGTAAAATTTGATCCGCAGGCAAATGTAGTATTGGAAGCGCCAACAGTAATTGTCATGGCTGAACTGATATTTGAACACCCGTAACTGTTTTGCGAAAAATACCTTATCTGGTGGGAACCCTGGGTAACAGAGGCAGAAGCAGGATTGAACCAGTATAGTCCTGTTCCTGCATCATATGTAATGCCGGGGCTTCCCTGGTATTGCCCCAGAAGCGGCAATCCTCCTTTTAATACAAATGCTCTGGCATTCTTGGTAGTGACAAGGTCAAAGCAGGAGGTAAGGGTAGGGCTTGGGGATGGGAAAATAGTAGTTGGGAAACTGCTTGATGTGGTACAACCCGTACTCCCATTGATCCCGGTCACGCTAACAGTTGCAGGACCGGTTAAGAGCCAGTTGATCGTTGCCTGATTGGTTCCCTGGCCGGAACCCACATTCCCATAGGAACCCGGTATTACCGACCAGGTAAATGTACAGGCCGGGTTTACGGGTGTTAAATAAATATGCTGCTGCAACTCGCAATCTGGTCCTGCGGCTGAAGAGATCGTGGTTACCGGAAGTGAATTAACGACAACATTAAACGGGGTGGAGCTGGCTGCAGTGCAGGTGGTGGCCGGTTCTGTATAATTAACCCTGACAGCGAAACTGCCAACTGTATTCCATGTGAGGGTGACGCTGTTGTCGCTGGTTGTGCCACCGGCAGTAATATTAGCCTGGGGGGGTATGGTCCAGATATAATTTGATTTGCCTGCTTCAGTCCTGTATACATGCCCTGAAGTATTCAAACAAACCGAGTTGTCTCCGGCTGTAAAGGTCGGGGTTGGCAGGGACTTAACCGTAACGGCGAACGGGGTAGAAATGGCTGCTGTGCAGGATGAACCAGGTTCAGTATAATTCACGCTTAGAGAATAACTTCCGGCAGTGTTCCAGGTTATGGTAACACTGTTGTCGGCTGAAGTCCCCCCGGCTGTTATTGTTGCCTCAGGAGGGATATTCCAGACGTAGTTTGATTTCAAGGCCTGAGTGACATAGGAATGGCCGGGGGTGTTTAAACATACCGAGTTCTCGCCTGCGGTAAAAGTGGGTGTGGGTAAAGTGCTAACGTTAACAGGAAACAGCGTTGCCGATGCCGCAGTACACGAAGTTGAGGGTTCTGTATAATTAACACCCACGTTATAACTTCCGTTGACAGTCCATGTCAGGGTAACACTATTGTCGGTGGATAACCCTCCTGCAGTAACGCTTGCCTGTGGGGGGATATTCCATACATAACTCAATTTACCGGGATCGGTTGTATAAACGTGGCCCGGGATATTCAGGCAAACCGAGTTGTCGCCTGCAATAAAAGCTGGTACAGGCAGAGCCTTAACCTCAACAGCAAAAGTGCTTGCAGCAGCTGCCGTACAGTTTGTTGACGGTTCAGTATAATTCACACCAACGGAATAGTTTCCAACCGTGTTCCAGGTAAGGGTGACGCTGTTATCGGCTGAGGTCCCGCCTGCTGTAACCGAAGCCTCGGGAGGGATACTCCATACGTAATTTGATTTGGTGGGTTCAGTGGTATAAACATGGCCCGGGATATTCAGGCAAACGGAGTTGTCGCCTGCAGTAAACGAAGGGATTGGCAAATCGTTTACAGTAACCGAAAAAGGTGTGGGGGTTGCCGCAGTACAGGCAGTTGACGGCTCGGTATAATTAACGCTGAGGGCGTAAATTCCAGGTGTAATCCAGGTGAGGGTAACGCTGTTGTCGGCCGGTGTCCCGCCTGCTGTGACCGTAGCCTCAGGGGGGATAGTCCATACGTAGCCGGATTTTGAGGCTTCGGTGGCATAAACCCGTCCGGGAATATTAAGGCAGACCGGGCTGTCGGTTGTGGTAAAGGAGGGTGTTGGCAGGGAGTTGACGACAACAGGAAATGGTGTTGGTGTGGCTGCCGTACATGTAGTAGCAGGTTCAGTATAATTAACGCTCAGGCCGTAATTGCCGGCAGTATTCCATGTGAGGGTGACGCTGTTGTCGGCAAAAGTTCCCCCTGCCGTAACTGTAGCTTCAGGCGGGATGTTCCAGACATAAATAGATTTTGAGGCTTCGGTGGAATATACATGCCCCGGAATATTAAGACATACCGGGCTGTCGCCTGCAGTGAAGGAAGGAACCGGCAAAGGTTTAACTTCTACCGCAAAATCTGTTGGGCCGACAGCAGTGCAATGGGTACCAGGATCGGTATAATTCACGCTGATGGAATAATTGCCAAGAGTGGTCCAGGTAAGAGTGACGCTGTTGTCGGTGGAAGTCCCGCCTGCAGTAATTGAAGCCTCGGGAGGGATAGTCCAGGTATAAAGCGATTTAGATGCCTGGGTTGCATATACATGGCCTGAAGTGTTAAGACATACCGAGTTGTCGCCTGCAGTAAAGGATGGAACAGGTAAATCGAAAACAGTTACATCATAAGGAGTGGGAGTTGCACCAGTGCAACCTGAAGCCGGATTGGTATAATTCACTTTGATGGTATAAGTGCCGGAAGCAGTCCAGGTCAGGGTGACGCTGTTGTCGGCTGAAGTCCCCCCGGCTGTGATTGATGCCTGGGGAGGGATAGTCCAGGCATAATTTTGTTTGCCAGGTTCGGTGGAATAAACATGGCCCGTACTATTTATGCAGAGGGAGTTGTCCCCGGCAGTAAAGGTGGGTACCGGTAAAGACTCAACCGTAACCTGTTTGTGGATGGTTTTCGGACATCCATCGCCCGAATAGGCTGTTAAGGTAACGGTATATGTATTCGCAGCAAGAAATGTATGAACTGGATTTTGCAGGGCGCTTGTTCCTCCATCACCGAAGTCCCAGGCCCAGGCTGTGATCCCATGATTGGTTGCAGAGCTTTTATCAGTGAACTGAGTGCCCTGTCCCATGCATGAACTGCCGGTTACTATAAAATCGGCAGTAACACTTGTAAAAGCTATATTTTGGGCAACATTCTGAACCTGGCAGCCATTCAATGCTGTCAGGGTTAAATAAAAGAGATCCCCGGTATTGGCAGGTGTGGTATATGGGTTCCCGAAAAAAGTGGTGGGTGTGCAGGTTGGGCAGTATGGCCCATCCCATTGGTAAGTTGTGAAACCCGGGGGGCCGGTGAGAGTTACACTCCCTGATCCTTCACAGCCTGCAACATCGATATTCATGGAGCCGCAAACCGTAGAAATATATGCATAGCCTGTATGTGCTCGAAAACCACATCCATGAACCGTAAAAACCACATCAAGTTGTTGACCGGGTACTATTCCCGTTAATGTTTTTAAATCTATTCCAATGGTACTCCAGTCTTTCCATAAATAATTATTTGGGCCGGTATTCCAAACTGTTATGCCATCTCCGGGATATAGATCATAATAGCCGCACGAACTCACAATAAGCCCTGTAGAATGGTTTTTGATTTCAAATGTAAACCTGGGTCTCTTGTCAGGTTTGTTATGAGTCGGATCGTTTGGATTAGCCAAAACAACAGCGCATCGGTAAATGAAGAAACTGTTATTGGGATCATAAATAATAGGATAAGTTAGCTGATCTACATAACCTCCATTACTAGTACAAGCTCGATTCCCGATCAGGGCTGAATAAGCATCTCCGGGGAACACTCTTTTTAATGAGGTAATACAGGGGTCATTCCCCATGGCAACAGTCTGGATTGTAAAATGCCCCCCGCTTGGATTGTTATACCATGGCATTCCGGTATTGGTGCATGGAGGTTTGTAAGGAGTATAAGAACCACTGCAACGGGTTTGAGTAGGGAGTGTATCAGCGCACCAGAGTCCATAACAGCCTGACCAGTTTGAAAAATTTCCTGATGAAAAATCAGAATTTGTGCAGGAAGTCAAAGGTGACATCATGCCGTTCCATTCTTTTGGAGCCGGAATTTCAAAAATGCCCTGGGGCGGATGCAAGGGGTGGTCAAATTTTGAATCCTCTTCCTCATGGCTTGCTTCTGCATTCAGCTCTTCTTCACTTACGGCCTTAAGCTGCCCTTCGCCGTTGGCATTGCTAACAAGCCAGTTGTTGCAATTTACAGTGTCTTTAGCCCCGGCAATCCTGGCAGTATCCTGCCCCATGGCAATGGAGGCAAAACAAATGGGAAGTGCTAATATTAAGATAACATAATATACAGGGAGCATTATGCCCTTGCTGTCATGTTTTTTCATCTGAGCGGGGTAAATATGATCATCCTTATTAATAAGTTGCCTTTAAAGAGATTCGGAGTAAAATTACATCATTTTTTTATTATAAATTGTAAGGGCGGATAAATGTTTATAAATGTTTAATAGGCATAACGGTTGTTGGTGGTCCGTAAATTTTCACAACATATCCTAATCCTTGACACAGCGAACAGGCAAAGCGTTGCCCGGACCTGAGAAATATTTTGAAACACTGGCATTTATTTGATTTACCCCATGGGTGAAAATCCTCCTGTCGCTGAACGGGCTGACCGTGGATGTCCAGAAGAAAGTTGCACTGAAGCCAGGTGGCATAAAGGTCCATAACATGTTCTGGTACAGCACCCCTTCATTTTTTGCATGAAAACCGTAAACTGGATAAGGATCGATAAGTGACCATCCGGCCAGCCCTTCCCCCCTGTAATAATTTTCAAGCTCGGCCCATTCGGCTTCCGTGGCGACATGCCATTCAGGTGGGCAAAGACCCTGTTTCCCTTCTGCAGAGGCAATTGTGGCAGGCAGGTAGTTCATAAGCTCTTCCCATTGGTAGAACCCTCCTGATTCGCTGCATTTTGCAGCATCGTCACCCTGGCAATATTTTTCAACGGCACAATTATCCGTTTGAACGAGGTTGTTCTGGATAAATGTTCCGTAATTGAGGTTTGCCGACATCCAGCAGCGGTGAACCGTCCCGGTGACCAGTTCAAAGGTTGGATATGTCCTGAGGTCGCGGATGTCGGTAAGGGTATTTTTACAGATGAAGCCTGAAGCCGGATTGACTTTTAATGTCTGGGTTTTAGTGACAGCGCAGTTAAGATGGTTAGAATAAGTATAGCTGATCACATGATTTTGCGCGCCGGCGCTTAAAGTGGAAGGGTCCAGTATCCCTGACGGGAGGGGGGTCCCGTCAACGCCGTAAGTGCCGCCCGGGGGGATTCCGCCCTTTAACATGAATGGCCTGGAACCCTGGGTGGTAACAGCATCATTGCAGCTCTGCATCCAAACATCAGGGTTAGGGGTGACGGTGAAATTTGTGTATCCTGAAAAATTCCCATTACCGCAATTGCTTACAGGCTGGAACCTGATGCCTGTAACTCCATAAAATCCCGAATTCAGGTTAACCACAGGCAATGCGCTTGTGCCGCTGACAGTCCCGGCAGCAACCGGGCTGATCTCCCAGTTGAAAGAAGTTGCAAGGGGGTCTGACCCGCTGAGGGCATAAGGTGTATTCTGGGCCGCCTCGCACACTGGATCCGGGCCGCTGATCGTTCCTGAGGGCAAAGGGAGCGGAATGACAAGGATGTCTGATGTAGCAGTGTTTGTGCAGGTGTTGGCATCGGTGTACCTGTAGGTTATTGAATGGATGCCAGGTCCCGATGAGGGATTGAAGTCGCCGGTCAGGGAATTAACGCCTGTTCCGGAATAGGTACCTCCTGAAGGGTTCCCTCCGCTCAGGGGAAATGGCGGCAGGGTGATGCACACTGATGGGAAAATTCCAAGGTGGACAATGGGGAGCGGGTTTACAAACAGAGTATTTGAATTGGAATTGGTGCAACTGTTGGCATCGGTATAGGTGTATATAATGGTATGGCTGCCTGTACCTGTGGAAGGATCGAAAAAGCCGGTAGTTGAATTCACTCCTGGTCCTGAATAGGAACCGCCTGAAGGGGTTCCCCCACTGAGCAGGAAAGGAGGGCTTGTTATACATGTGCCGGCCAGTGCCGGCAGGAGAACAACCGGAAGGGGGTACACAGTAAGAGTTCGGGAAGTGGTATTTGTACAGATGTTGGCATCAGTGTAGGAATACACAATCGTATGTGGCCCCGCTCCTGATGATGGGGTGAAAAAGCCGGTTGCCGGATCCACGCCCGGGCCGGAATAAGTCCCTCCCGCAGGGGTCCCGCCGCTTAGTTGAAAAGGAAGGGCCGATATGCAAACGGAAGGCTGGTTTACAAGCTGGACTGAAGGTAGATCGTTGACCGTAAGGGTTTTAACAGCAGAGTTAGTACAGCCGTTCCCATCGGTATAAGTATAGGTGATTACATGTGTGCCGGCTCCGGATGAAGGGTCAAAAAAGCCTGTCAGGGAGTTTACTCCCGTACCCGAATATGTCCCCCCGGCCGGGGACCCGCCCGTAAGTGGAAACGGGGGGGAGGAGATACAGGCTGCCGACTGGTCAGCTATCTGAACGAACGGAAGAGAGTGGACTGTCAGCGGTTTTGAAGTGGAGTTGGAACATCCGTTCCCATCAGAAAAAGTATAGGTGATAAGATAAGTTCCGGTTCCTGCTGACGGGTCGAAGTATCCGGTAGAAGAGTTTACCCCCACACCTGAATATGTCCCTCCTGCAGGGCTCCCTCCTGTCAGCGGAAAAGGCTGGGCTGTGATACAGGTCCCCTGCTGGTCCGACAGCTGAACCTGCGGAAGCGAATATACGGTAAGTGTTTTGAAGGCAAGGTTTGTACAATTATTTCCATCAGTATATGTATAGGTGATCTGATACACGCCTGCTCCAACAGAAGGATCGAAAACACCGGTCGCGGAATTGACACCCGGCCCCGAATAGGTACCTCCCGAAGGGGTACCTCCCGTGAGCAGAACAGGCGGGGAGGTGATACAAATATCAGGTTGGTTGGCCAGTTGAACATTCGGAAGAGAGAAAACGATAAGGAATTTTGAAGCCGTATTGAGACATCCGTTGCTGTTAGTATAGGTATAGGTTATAAGATGGGTACCTGCCCCCGAGGATGGAGAGAAAACCCCGGTAATGGAATTGACCCCCGCACCTGAATAATAACCTCCGGCCGGTGATCCGCCGGTTAAATTAAACGGGGCAGCCGAGATGCATACAGGAATTTGATTTGAAAGGCTGACTATTGGCAGATCATTAACGGTTAGTGTTTTAGAGGCCGAGTTGATGCAGTTGTTCCCGTTGGTATAGGTGTAGGTGATAAGGTGTGGCCCCAGCCCGGAAGAAGGATCGAAAATGCCGGTTGAGGAAGTGACACCGGGACCTGAATAAGCACCTCCTGCCGGGGTTCCGCCGCTTAACTGAAACGGGGCAGCCGTAATACAAACAGAAGGCTGGTTTGCCAGCTGAACCGATGGAAGGTCATTGACCGTAAGCGTTTTTGAAGTTGAGTTGGTACACCCGTTCCCATCGGTATAAGTGTATGTGATCAGGTGGGGCCCAATGCCTGAAGATGGATTGAAAACTCCCGTGCCGGAAGTTACCCCGGGCCCGGAATACACCCCTCCCGCCGGGCTGCCTCCCGAAAGAGCATAAGGAGGTGCGTTTATACAGACGGGGGAAGGTTGGGCAAGGCTTACCGAAGGGAGGGAATTCACTGTAACCACAACCGAAGTGCTACCCTGGCACCCCCTGTTGTCGGTCACCGAAACACCATAGGTGCCACTGGTGCTGACGGTAATGGACTGTGTAGTGGCGCCTGTTGTCCAAAGATAGGAGCTAAAGGTGCCCGTTACGCTAAGTTGCTGTGAAGAACCGGTACAGAAACTGGTGAGCCCGCTGATAACAGGATTTGGAGACGCGAAGTTGTTGAGCTGAACTTCATCGGTAAGGATACAACCATGGTCATTCACTGTTACTGCGTATAATCCCGGACTACTGACTGTAATTGTTTGGACACCACTGGCAAACGGACTCCCGTTATAGGTCCACTCATAGCTTTGCCGGTCAGGCCCGGCATTAAAAGTGACTGAAGTCCCGGGGCATACGGTCTCGTCAGGGCCAAGGTTCAGGCTGGCAAAATCTGAAAAATAGCCGTAAGCACATCCGTTGGAACCCGCATCATAACTCTGGATAAGGCCCAGGTGAAAGATGTCCTGGGAGTTTTTAAGAATATGGGAACCAACTGCTAACTGGGCTGATGTAAAGTCGATGCGCGCATAATAGAAAGCCGAATTTCCGTTCACAGGGGAAAACATCCCGGCAGTTACAAGGCTTGAGTTCCCGTCAAGAGTGAATGAACCCTGGGCTCCTGCTTTGGTCAGGATGATCAGCTCAAAAGAATTGCCCGAGGTGCGTGTAAAGGCAACCTGGGATGATCCCGTGCAATTCATTGGGGGCAGGAGTGCAGTACCTGCTTCACCACCGTATCCCGTTAGGTGCAATACATACACCGGCTGACTGGTCTGGATAAAAGAGGAAAGATCAGTGGTAAGCAGGGTGTAATGATAGGTGGCGCCTGAATTAATTGTGGCAACGGGGGTTGCGCTGCCATTAAGATAAATCTTTGTGTTATCGGCCGTCGCGGTAATATATACCCAGTCATTTAAGGTGCTGTTGGAATATCCCCTTACCACGATATATTCAGTCCCGACAATATTGACAGGGACAATCTGGTCCCCGGTCAGGTCCCAATGACTTGCAGAAGGATCTTCATCGGAATCATCTTTAACCGTAATGGCGACAGGATTATTGGAAGTTACCGTGGACCCCATCAGGTGGTCGGTTCCAAGGAAGCCGGTGGCTTGTGCACAATAGGTCTGTCCTTTATTTAGTATCACCTGGTAGGATACTCCAGCCGCATGGCCCACAACCGGTTTCTTTGGTATAATAGTCACCGTTGTAGCATCCTCAGTGGCAACAATATCAAAAGAGTTGTAGGCAGGAGGACTGGTGTACGTATGATTTTTCAGGTTATCCTGGGAAGGGATCACAAATGATGTGCCCAGGGCATTGTTGCCTTTAAGTGTAAACAGTTCGGGATTATTGGTGCTCGATTCTTCGTAATAGACAGTGAGCGGAACATCAGAATGAATGAGTATCCCGAAATTAAGCGGCGTATTGGCCGGCTTGCATTCCACCTGGTTTATGCGTGAAGTGAGGTCATAGGACCGGGTCGAATTTGCCGGTATGTTTATGGTAATAGGCAGAAAATTGGTTGTATTTGCAGGCTCCGAAATCGTTACATTTGCAGTCTGGCCAAACGAAGTAAGCCTTAAAATTATTGGCTGGTCCCCATGTTCTGAAGTGACCTCAGGCGCAGCAAACCAGAAATCTGTATTGGTTTGTCCGGATAGAAGTAAAGGAATAAAAACCAGGAAAAAAAGAAAGTATATGTGTTTCAACCTTGAAGCCTTGAAAGAATTTCTGTAAAATTACGAAAAAAATCATTCATTATTGCATGAAAACCCTAACGCCATGATGAGAAAAGAACAGGATTTTCTGGGAGAAAAGGAGATACCGTCAGAAGCGTTGTATGGTATCCATTCATACCGGGCACGTCAGAATTTTCCTGACCAGACCGCTTTTCACCGGGAATGGTATGAGTCAATCGGCATTGTTAAAAAAGCATGCTATCTGACCTGCCAGGAGTACTTTCGTGCGGTGGAAAGGAAATACCCTGAAAAACAGATCAGGATCATTGAAGATGACGTATTGAAAGCCCTTATCCTTTCTGCTTCCGAGGTGGCCGAAGGACTGTATTTCCATCATTGGATCGTCCCGGCTGTATCAGGCGGAGCCGGCACAAGCATCAATATGAATGCCAATGAGATCATAGCAAATGCAAGCCTGCTGAAACTTGGCAGGAAACCGGGGGATTACTCTGTTGTAGATCCCTTCGAGCACGCCAACATCTTCCAGTCGACCAATGACGTCATTCCCACCTCCCTGAAGGTTTGCATAATTAAATTACTCATTTCACTGGAGTCAGCAATAAATGAGACGAGGGAAGTATGCGAGCATATTGAAACAGGAAGCAGGAACATGCTTAAAATAGCTTATACCCAGATGCAGGAAGCAGTTCCCTCTTCTTTCGGGAAGCTGTTCAGTACATACAGCGAAGCGCTTTCACGTGACTGGTGGAGGGTCTCTAAATGTTCTGAACGCCTGAAACTTGTTAATCTTGGCGGGGGGGCAGTGGGAACAGGTTTGGCCGTGCCGCGGTATTTCATCATGGAAGTTGTATCGGCCCTTCAGAAACTTACCAGCCTGCCTATCGCAAGAAGTGAAAACATGGCTGATGCCACATCAAACCTCGACTCCTTTGTCGAGGTCCATGCAATTCTGAAAGCTCATGCAGTGAATCTTGAAAAAATGGTTTCCGATATCAGGCTGATGGCCTCTGACATGAACAGGCCATCGCCATTGCTTAGTATCCCTGAAAGGCAGACAGGCAGTACTATCATGCCCGGTAAGGTTAACCCGGTCATACCCGAATTTGCAATCAGTGCGGCGCACCAGGTATATGCAAACGACCAGCTGGTTTCGGGGCTTTGTGCACAGGGATGCCTTGAATTAAATGCGTACATCCCACTGATAGGCCATTCGATAATCAGCAGCCTTAAGCTGCTGATATCGGTTAACCGTTCGATTAAGAGTAACCTGCTGGAAGGATTGGTTATCAACCGGGAAACCAGTTTGGAACGGTTGATGCAAAGCCCTTCAATAACTACGGCACTTGTGCCTGTCATAGGGTACAATAAGTCTTCCCAAATTGCCCGGCTGATGAAGGCAGAACGTCTTTCGGTCATTGAAGCCAACGACAGGCTCAAACTGATAGACCCTGCAAGCCTGATGGAATTACTCAAACCTGAAAATCTGCTGCAGTTGGGATATACTATCGGGGATTAGTGAACGGTGAACATTGAATAGTGAATAGTGAACAGTAAACAGTGAACAGTGACTGGTGATTAAACAAGAAAGTGATTATGAAACGAGGGCGTGATACCAAACCCCATATCGGTATATTCGGGCGAAGGAATGTGGGGAAAAGCTCACTGATAAACCGGCTTGCCGGGCATGAAGTTGCGATTGTTTCAGACATTGCGGGAACAACCACCGACCCTGTAAAAAAATCAATCGAGATACCCCAGTTGGGACCTGTTGTCTTAATAGATACCGCTGGAACAGATGATACAGGCGAACTCGGCGAAAAGCGTATTGTTAAAACAAAGGAAGCCCTTGACCAGGTCGACCTGGCCCTGTTGCTGATTTCAGGCAACACTTTTGACGATATTGAAAAGAAACTGATCAGGGAATTTCAGAAAGCAGGATTGCCTTTTTTCATCATCCATAATAAATCGGACGAAGAAAAACTGGATACCAACCTTGCAAGGGTGCTTAAAGAACGATATAACATGCCCTTGCTTGACTTTTCCTCGGTGAACCCCGGCAATCAGGACGAACTCATCCGCATTATAAGGGAAACAATCCCGGAAACGGCTTTTACCAAGAGGCCCCTGGTAGGGGACCTGATCTCTTATGGCGATACCGTGCTTCTGATAACCCCTATCGATATTGAAGCGCCTGAAGGGCGGATGATATTGCCCCAGGTCCAGGTGATCAGGGATGTACTTGATAATGACGGCATCTGCGTGGTTTGCAAGGAAAGGGAAGCCGATGCCTATGTGAAAAAGATGTACCCCAAACCGGTACTTGCCATCACCGACAGCCAGGTCTTTCCCAAGGCCGATGCCGCGATCCCAAAAGATATCCCACTGACCAGTTTCAGTATCGTTTTAGCCCGTCAGAAAGGTGATTTCGAGAATTACCTTAAGGGGACGCCTAAACTCGGCGAACTGAAACCAGGTGACCGGATACTGATCCTGGAATCCTGCACGCATCATGTTTCCTGTGATGATATCGGCAGGGTTAAGATTCCAAGATGGCTGAGCAATTTCACGGGAAAGGACCTCTCATTCGATGTTGTTTCAGGCCTGGGTGCCGTTAGCCGGCCCATAACCGATTATGCCATGGTAATTCAATGCGGTGGCTGCATGATCACAAGAAAACAACTGCTCAACAGGCTGAAGCCGGCCATCGATGCCGGGATACCGGTGAGCAATTATGGCATGACCATTGCCTGGGTACATGGCATTTATCATCGTGCCATAGCGCCTTTCACAGGGAAGACAGGAGATAAGGGGGATTATTTGTGAATAGTGAATAGTCCCCAGTACCCATTCACGCAGTTGCCACTTCAAGCACTTTCCCGTTAAAAAACTTCTGCCCGTTAACCGCAAAATCGGCTATAAATGAAGCCATCTGCTGGGCCGATTGAGAAGCTTTGGTGCCCGGGAATGCTTTTTCGAACATTTTCGTTTGAACCCCGCCGAGAGCCAGGCAGTTTACAAAAATATCCTGTTCTGAAAGCTCCCCTGCAAGACACTCACTTAATATTGAAAGGGCTCCTTTGCTGGAACTGTATGCCGAAAGCCCTTCGAATTTCCTTGCTCCCTGAACCCCGCCCATACTGCTGATCATAACAATATGGCCCCCCCTGTTCATCAGAGGCAGCATCGCCTGGGTAAAAAAGAACGGGGCTTTGACATTCACATTAAACACCTCGTCAAAGTCCCCCTGCTGGATCTTTGAAAACGGTTTGTTGACAAGCCGGCCGGCATTATGAATGATAATATCGATTTTATGAAGGATGGCTTCCATCCTTTGTGCGATGAAGGGATAGAAATCAAACTGGTTCAGGTCAAATTCGTATGGTGTGACCTTTGAATCAGGAGTTTGTTTATGGCAATCGCTCACCAGGTCTTTCAAATCATTCATCTTGCGTGAAATAGCAAGGATGTGATTTTGCTTGTGTTTGCAAAGGATTTTAACTATCTCATAGCCAATGCCTTTTCCTGCTCCTGTAACTATAATATTCATCCGTTTCGTTTTTGCGGAGTTAAAATTATATAAAAAACCGATTGAATTGTACATACTTACTGAACTTTCGACTACTTTTGCTGTCTGAGATGATAAAGCAAATAGTTACAAATAAAATTATCAATAAGTCATTATAACAGACTTTATGAAAAAGATCATTACACTCTTAATTTTCTTCAGCCTTACAATTGGAATTGTTATGGCCCAGAAAGAGCCTGCTGCAAAAGTACAGGTCTCGAAATGTGTTTACTTTGATGTGTCACCACCTTTAAGGGACATGTTAAAAACAGTCCCGCCTAAAGCCGATATGTCATGGAAGGACGGTGTTGTTAAAAACATACTATATCCTCCCGGTATTTTTATTAATGAAAATAGCGGTGCCGGTACTAAAGTGCAGGACCGTATGGGTAACACAGCTGCCGACAGCCTTTTGCTTTCTTTTGACGGCAACAGCAACACTCAGGGGGTTGCCCCTCCTGATGTTCAGGGAGATGCAGGGCCTGAGCATTACTTTCAGGTTGTAAATTTACATTATTCAATTTATGATAAAGCCGGCAATAAGCTCCTCGGCCCTTTGAGCAACAGCAGCATGTTTAACGGCCTGCCTAATAACAGTAACAACGGGGATGCTGTTGTTTTATATGACGAGGTAGCAAACCGCTGGATTTTCAGTCAGTTTTCGTTACCGAACGGTGGCAACGCACCCTTTTTTGAAATGGTTGCTGTTTCGCAAACCGGTGACCCCCTGGGTTCCTGGTACCGTTATCAATTTCAGTTCAGTGTATTCCCTGATTATCCAAAGCTTGCTGTATGGCCCGATGGTATTTATATGAGCAGCAACAATTTTGCTTCAGGCTCCGGCAATCCTGACGGAACAGGAGCTGCATGCTTTGATAAAGCAGCCATGTATGCAGGGCTTCCTGCAAGCATGCAATATACTTCCCTGCCCTATTCCTACGGTGGAGCATGGGCTGTGCTGCCTTCCGATTGTGACGGAGTGTATCCCCCCATGGGAACGCCTAATTTTTTCAGTTATCTTAATAATGGTCATATCACCATTTACGGGTTCCATGTTGACTGGACCACTCCCGCAAATTCATCTTACACCCTCCTCACATCGCTTCCTGTTGCATATAATGGCGCGGTTCCTGATATTCCCCAGCCGGGAACAACATATAAGCTGGATCCCATTCCCGGACGTATTATGTTCCGTCTCCCATTCAGGAAATTCAGCGACCATTGGTCCATGGTCTGCAACTCTACTGTAAACGTAAACGGACATGCCGGCATACTCTGGTGGGAACTTCGAAATACCGGCAGCAATCCCGCAAACTGGACCATTTACCAGGAGAGTATATATTCTCCCACCGATGACAACCGCTGGATGGGGTCTATTGCTATCGACTCTCTCAACAATATTGCCTTAGGCTATTCAATTTCGAGCTCCACCCGCTATCCTTCTGTATTTTATACCGGAAGGAAGGGAACGGATCCTTTAAACAGCATGACTGTTGCCGAAGGTTCCATAGTTGATGGAGGAGGATCCCAAACAACTAATGTCGGAGGCAGGCCAAGGTGGGGCGATTACAGCTCCATGAGTGCAGATCCAAAGTATCCGGGAAAATTCTGGTATACACAGGAATATTATAAAACATCAAACTCAAGCTGGGCATGGTATTCAAGAATCGGAACCTTTGCAATTGGAAATAGTTTGATGGCAACTGTTATTGCAAATCCGATCGTACTTTGCGCCAACGATAGTACTCATCTCAATATACAGGCAAGCGGGGGAAGCGGAACTTATACCTACTCATGGACCTCGAGACCGGCCGGCTTTACTTCCACCGTACAAAGTCCCTGGGCCCACCCAACGGTTTCCAGTACGTTCATCGTGGCCGTTAATGATGGGTCAAAAACCATTATTGATTCAATCCATGTGACTGTTCAGGCCTCCGCACAGGCTTTTGCAGGTAACGATACAACATATTGCAACTACGTTCCTGTATTTACCATTCATGGAAGCGGAACCGGATATGACCAGAATTTATGGGGGACCATGGGTGACGGTTATTTTGACGATCCCACCCATATGGTAACCCAATATCATCCCATGACCGATGATAAGCAGTACGGCGTAAAACTTTACCTCACAGTGCACGCAATGTTGCCTTGTAAAGGTAATGTAGTCGATACCGTTTACATCAGGTTTGACCCCTGCACAGGCATTAATGATCCTTTAACCGGTGATCTGAATATCAATGTGCAGCCAAACCCGTCAAATGGGATAGTTAACCTGAAAATAAGCAATCTTGGGAAAGAGTCTGCGGATGTCGTGGTTACCGACCTCCAGGGGCATTCAGTTTACCACCAGGCATTCAGGCCTGCAGGTAACAGCCTCCAGTACCATCTTGACCTCTCATTCCTGGCAAAGGGCTGTTATATCATGAAGGTACAGACCGATACCCGGAGCAGAATTGAAAAGATCGTAATACAGTAAATTTGTTCGTTACGGCTGAGGCTGCCTCAATCCTAAGAGGCAGCCTCAGTCTTTTACCCGCTCAGCCTGTATAAAAAAAAATATTTGTGAATTTTTTCACAATCGATAAATAAGCGTATATTTGCATGTTGAATATCCCTTTTAATCATTTCCCGCTTAACTGAGAAAGCAATTGAATGGGAATAGGGGGTGTTCCGAAGAGCGATTTTTGTTCTTTAATAATAAAATCTTCAGGGCAGGGTGAAATTCCCGATCGGCGGTAAAGTCCGCGATTCCTGAATCCATGGATGTGGATCATCCGCGGGTTTCGGAGGGAACCGTTGTAACTACGGTACCGACAGTTATAGTCTGGATGGAAGAAGACATAGAATATGGAAGTAATTTACCTTCATATTTTTTGGTTTTTAACAGAGCCCTGTTATGCATTTCGGGGCTCTGTTTTTTTTTACAGGCAATAGCCCGGCCGGAAATAGAAGGAATGATGACCGATATTAAATACATGCGGCGCGCACTGAGCCTCGCGGCCAGGGGAACCGGGCATGTCAGCCCTAACCCTCTCGTAGGCGCTGTTGTTGTTAAGGACGGTAAAATCGTCGGGGAGGGCTGGCATGAACTGTACGGGGGCCCGCATGCCGAAGTGAACGCTATTGCCAGGGCGGGAGAGCATGCCCGGGGAGCCGATCTGTATGTCAATCTGGAACCCTGCAACCATCTTGGGAAAACGCCCCCCTGTACCGAACTGATCCTCCGTTCGGGTATCAGCAAGGTAGTCATAGGCATGAAAGACCCCAACCCCCTCGTAAATGGACAGGGTAGCAACCTCCTCAGGCAGAAGGGGATCGAAGTGCATTCGGGCATCCTGGAGAAAGAGAGCAGGAAGCTTAATGAAGTATTTATTAAATTCATCACCACTCACCTGCCTTTCGTGATTTTTAAATATGCTATGACGATCGACGGCAAGATCGCGACAGTGGATAATGCCTCGCGCTGGATCACCGGGGAGAAATCCCGCAAGATCGTCCACAGGCTCAGGAGCAGCATGAGTTCCGTGATGGTTGGGGTGGATACGGTAATTTCTGACGACCCCTTGCTGAACGTCAGGCTGACAGGGAAACCAGGGAGGCCGCCCCTGAAGGTCATTGCCGATTCCCGGCTCAGGATACCGCTTGAAGCAAAAGCCCTTGTAAATGACCCCCAGCTCTGCCTCATAGCGACTACCGATAAGGCCGATAAAAAGAAAATTCTTGAAATCAGGAGGAGGGGCTCACAGGTTCTGGTATGCCCTTCAAAAGATGATCGTGTGGATCTGCCTTCCCTTTTTGAACAGCTTGGTAATATGGATATTGCCGGCGTTCTCCTGGAAGGCGGCAGCACCCTGGCATTTTCTGCCCTGAAAGAAGGCCTGGTTGATAAGGTCATTGCATTCGTTGCCCCTAAAATACTCGGTGGGGCTACTGCCCCAACTCCTGTGGGAGGAATGGGTATCCCCGGGATGGAGGATGCGCTTGCCTTGCGTGACCTGAAAGTAAGGAAAGTTGGTGAAGATTTGATGATAGAAGGATACCTGGAAAAGTGAACAGTGACTGGTGAACAGTGAATAGTCACAAGTCACTAGATTTTAATGAAGGTTACATGGTTTGGAAATGAATGTAGAATACTGCTCATGGCTCATAACTAATCGCTAAACAATGTTCACAGGCATAATAGAAGAAGTCGGGACCGTACGATCGGTGACAAAAGGAGCCAGATCAGTTTCATTGCTGATCTCGGCGGATGTGGTAGCGTCGGATCTTAAGCTTGGCGACAGCGTCAATACGAACGGCGCCTGTCTTACAGTCACCGGTGTAAGCCTGGATTCCTTCACGGTCGATGTGATGCCCGAAACCATGAGAAAGACCAGCCTTGGATCACTTAAACCGGGTAGCCATGTTAACCTCGAACGCGCACTGCAGTTGTCATCCCGCCTTGGCGGGCATTTGGTATCGGGCCATATAGACGGTACGGGGCTCATCCGCCAGGTAAAAAAGGAAGATAATGCTGTATGGATCACCGTTCATGCCGGCCCGGAGATATTGCGCTATCTTATCCCCAGGGGATCTGTTTCACTTGAAGGGATCAGCCTTACCGTGGTGCGTGCCGATGAGGCCGGGTTTGAAGTCTCGCTTATCCCGCATACCATGGCTGTAACCACGCTGAAGGATAAAAAGCCAGGGGATATATTGAATATAGAATGCGATATGGTCGCCAAATACATTGAAAAATATACCGGCAGGACCGGAGCGGGAAGTACGATTGACCAGGGACTTCTTGATAAATACGGATTCTGAAACAAAGAAACTATAACTATGTCTGAATACACTTTCAATACCATAGAAGAAGCAATTGATGAGTTCCGCAAAGGCAGGATGATCGTCGTGGTGGATGACGAAGACCGTGAAAACGAAGGGGACCTGGTGATCCCGGCCGAAAAGGTTAGCGCCCATGTGATCAACTTCATGGCCAAACACGGGGGCGGATTGATTTGCCTTCCCGTGGTTCGCGAGCGCCTGGAGGAATTGAACATCGACCGCATGGTGACCAAGAACACCGATCCAAACCGCACTGCATTTACGGTTTCCATTGACGCCATAGAATGTACTACCGGAATCTCGGCTTATGAAAGGGCGCTGACGGTGAAAAAAGTGCTTGATCCCAAGTCCAAAGCCAGGGATTTCACCAGGCCGGGGCATATTTTCCCTATAGAATACAAGGAGGGTGGGGTGCTGGTGAGGGCCGGTCATACCGAAGCCTCGGTAGACCTTGCAAAGATGGCCGGTTTTTACCCTGCGGGCGTTATCTGCGAGATAATGAATGAGGATGGATCCATGGCCAGGGTGCCTGAACTGATGGAGTACATTAAAAAGCATAAGCTGAAGATCATTACGATAAAAGACCTGATCGATTACCGCCGGCAAACCGAAAAGATCATTGCACGTGAAGCTGTGGTGCAGATGCCCACGAAATACGGGGAATTCATTGCCTACAGTTATGAAAGTAAAATCACGGGCGAAAATCACCTGGCCCTTGTAAGGGGGAAGGTCGACGACGGTGAACCGGTTCTGGTTCGGGTTCATTCGGAATGCCTTACAGGCGATGTATTCGGATCGATGCGCTGCGACTGCGGCGACCAGCTCGATTATGCCATGAAAGCCATTGCAGCCGAGGGCAGGGGGGTACTCCTGTACATGCGGCAGGAAGGACGCGGCATCGGTTTCCCGAATAAAATGAAAGCGTATTCGCTCCAGGATAAAGGGATGGATACAGTGGAGGCTAACAACGCCCTGGGTTTTGCCGCCGACCTCCGTGATTACGGAACGGGGGCTGAGATACTGGCCGATTTGGGTATCAGAAAAATCAAACTGCTTACAAACAACCCCAAGAAATTATCGGGCATCCATGGTTTTGGCCTGGAAATAGTTGAACGCATCCCAATTCAGATCATCAAGCATTCACGTAACCTTAAATACCTGAGGACGAAGAAAGAGAAAATGGGGCATATGCTGGTGCTTGAGGAAGTGAAGGTGAGCGAACTGGGAAGAAGCTGATTTCGAATAGTGAATAGTGAATAGTGAATAGTGAATAGTGAACAGTCACAAGTCACCGTTCACCAGTCACAGATAAATGACAAACCAATATCAATTCATATGAAAACAATAGAAGGAAAACTTGATGCCAAAGGCTTGAAATTTGCGATCGTGATCGCCCGTTTTAACGAATTCATCAGCGGGAAGCTGTTGAGCGGCTGCCTTGACGGGTTGAAACGCCATGGTGCTGATGAGGCAAAGATTGACCTTGTATGGGCTCCCGGCTCTTTCGAGATCCCCCTTCTGGCAAAGAAACTTGCCAGCAGTGGAAAATACCATGCCGTGATCTGCCTTGGCGCTGTGATTCGTGGTGCAACACCTCATTTCGACTATGTTTCAGCCGAGGTCTCTAAGGGAGTGGCCATGGCCGGTATGGATTCGGGGATCCCGGTGATCTTTGGCGTTCTTACGACCGATAACCTTGAGCAGGCTATCGAGAGGGCCGGTACCAAAGGCGGAAACAAGGGCTTCGATGCCGCTCTTGCCGCCATCGAAATGGCGAATGTGATCAAAGAGATTGGGAATTAGTATTCCCGGGAAGTATTAACGCAACACTGCTGCGCCTTATCTCCGCTCAAGCAAGGGTAATCCGGATCTCCTGGCATTCACCTGTCTCGCTCCGATAAGCCAAGGCAGCTTATGCGTAATACTTCCCGGGTACTGCCTATTTACTTCTTGGTGATCACAAACACGGTCCTGCGGTTCTTCGCCCGCCCGTCCTCGCTGTCATTCTCAGCAACCGGCAAGGTTTTGCCAAATCCCTTATAGGTGAGGCGCTTCGCTAAAATCCCCTTAAGGATAAGGTAGTTGTAAACCGAACGCGCACGGTTGTCGGAAAGCTTCAGGTTGTCGGCATCACGGCCAATATTGTCGGTATGCCCTTGTATCTGAATGCAGATCACAGGATTCTCACTCAGGAATTCGATCAGCTGGTCAAGCACGAATTTAGACTCGGCTGTGAGTTCGAATTTGTTAAACCCGAAATAAATATCATTGATCCGGTACGACTGGTTCAGCTCTATAGGCTTGATATCCACATCAACGTTCCTGACTGAAGGGTGGGAACTGTCGACCTTGGCAATGTATTTCGTTTCATAAACAAATCCTTCTTTCTTTACAGTCATCACATAATCGTTATTATACGGGGCTACGGCCACATAATTTCCCGTATTGGAGTCAAGAGGGATTTCTTCCACCTTTTTTGTTTCCACATTTTTCAGCTCAATCCTGGCTTTTACCGGCTCGGCCGTGTTCTCGTCGTGCACAGAACCTTTTAAAAAGAGTATCCTCTCCGGCCTGGCATCTTCGTACAAACTGAAGGAATACAAATCCCATCCGCCCTTGCCATTAGTATATTTATTGGATGCAAAAAATCCTTTGCTCCCATCGGTGCTCACGAAAAAGCCCACTTCATCATCTGTTGAATTGATAGGATATCCAATGTTCTTAGGCTTGGACCATATGCCATTATCGTTCATCCTCGAATAAAAAATATCATATCCCCCGAGCCCGATCCAGCCATCCGAAGAAAAATACAAGGTCCTTCCATCGGGATGTATGAAAGGAGATTTTTCATTTCCGGGAGAATTGATGGTGGCCCCCATATTGATTGGTGTGCCCCATTCCCCGTTTACGTTTTTAATAGAACGGTAGATGTCGTATCCGCCGAAACCGCCCTGGCGGTCGCTCACAAAATACAGGGCCCTGCCATCGGCCGAAATGCTTGGCTGGGATTCCCATGATAAGGGCAGGTTGATCTTGTCGCTTACACTTTTTATAGGGCCCCATTCACCATTTACCCGTTCCGAAGAATAGATGTCGCAGTTAAGGTAATGCTTGGCATTGTCGTACTTGCACACGGTGTAGTAAAGCGAATTATTGTCGGCCGTAAGGGTGGCGCCTCCTTCATTGTCCTGGATGTTGAATGGTTCGGGCATTTCCTCCCCGGCGCTGTAATTGCCATCCTTATCCTGTTCGCTGAACATGAATTTCTCTTTGGATCTTACCGAAGACACTACCGAATTCTTGTCACCTTCCATTTTTACCAGCCTGGTAAACAGGGCAACCTGGTTGTCGGGAGAAAGGATAGGCAGATATTCGTCCTGGGGCGTGGAAATCCCTTCTACCACCTTAGGCTCGAAAGGAACAGGATGCGAGATCGCATCAAGGGTGAACTTCGCATATTTATACAGCTCGGTCGCCTTGTTGTAATCTTCATCACTTTTGATCTTGTCAACATCCTTAAGGAAGACCTCAAAGTATTTCACTGCATCTTCGTACCGCTCGGCACCATAAGCGAGCTGCCCCAGGTAGAAATAAAGGTAAACGTCGTATCCCGGGCAGGTGTTGAGTACCTGTATGAACCATTTCCCGGCATCCTTATAATTGGGAACGGCTTTTTTTACATTTGCCAGCCCCATAAGAAAGGCAGCATCCGTACAGGCCGGTTCGTCCTTTAATACTTCCCTGAGCAATATGATGGTGTTGACATAATTGCCATGCTTAAAGCTGAGCGTCGCATCATTGTATTTCTTTTCTGTTTTTTTATCCAGGGGGGACTTGCAGGAGTCGCCGGGTACCATCAGAGCCTGAGCCACAGCCGGAACAAAGAGGATGGCAAACAGAAAAGAAATAAGGGAGCCCGGGCGCATAAGGAATTATTTTTTCAAAGTTAGGGCGTTTTGTGCTAATTTTACATTGCAAAACACAAATACCGGGAAATGATATATGAAAATACTTAAGCTTATCACCTTACTTACTGCCATTCTCCTTCCGGCCATGTCCGGCCTGTTGAAAGCCCAGACACTGATCCCGAACGGTGGGTTTGAATCGTGGAACAACTATACAGGTTACAGCAACCCCACTTCATGGGACACACCCAATTCGGCGCTTATGGGCATCTTTCTCTTCGGGAAAGCAGTGGTTTATAAATCGGCCGATTTTCACGGTGGTACATCTTCCTGCAAGCTTCTCACCCAGAATATTGCCATACCCGGATCGGCTTTTAATGCACCTGGATTTATCACCCTTGGGAAGCTTCATATTGACATCATCTCTCAAACTTTTTCAGTCGATGGCGGGGTTCCCATAAACGACCAGCCCACCCATCTTATGGGGTTTTATAAATTCCAGCCTACAGGAGGCGACTCCTGCACTGTGGGGATACTGTTGTATAAGACTACGGCAGGCGTGAGGGATACCATCGGCGGAGGTTTGTTCAGCGCAAAGGTGGCAACCACCGACTGGACCCATTTCTCAGCTTATATTAATTACACTACACCCACTATCCCCGATACCATGAATATTATGGCCATTTCCAGTGCCCAGACCGATATGCATGCCGGTACTGCCCTGTGGGTGGATGACCTGTCCCTGGATTATACAGTGGGCGTCGACAGGCAGGACCCTGCCGCGGGGATCTCGGTATACCATGATAAGGAAACAGGCAGGCTCATCGTTTTTTGTGAGTTCACCAGGGAACAAAGCGTGAATGCCAGGCTTTACGATATGACAGGACGCGAGGTGTATTCGCTGAACCCGGTCTCCGTGGCAAATAGCCGGATAATTATACCATGCAACGGTTTCGGCCGGGGCGTGTATGTACTGGTTGTGCAGCATGACGGGATGATATTTACAAAAAAAATCCTGCTTGGCCTTTAATGAAAATCCTCTTTTAAGATGTCTGAAAAAAACGTATCGGTAGCATTGGTCCAGATGAGCTGCCTGGATGATAATGCAGGCAACCTGGAAAAATCAGTCGGCCTGATCAGGGAGGCTGCCGCCAAAGGGGCCCGGATCATTTGCCTCCAGGAACTGTTTTTGTCAAAATATTTCTGCTGGGAGGAAAATTATGATTATTTCAGGCTTGCGGAAGCAGTGCCGGGGCCAACCACTTCCATATTCGGGGAACTGGCGGCAGAGCTAAATGTTGTGCTTGTTGCTTCTTTGTTTGAAAAACGGGCCCGGGGAATTTACCACAATACAGTTGCTGTCATCGATGCCGATGGGAAATACCTGGGCAAATACCGCAAGCATCATATTCCCGACGATCCGGGGTATTACGAGAAGTTTTATTTTGCTCCGGGAGACGGGGGGTACAAAGTTTTCAAGACCAGGTACGGCTGCATTGGAACCCTGATTTGCTGGGACCAATGGTATCCTGAAGCCGCCCGGATAGTTGCACTCAAAGGCGCAGAGATCATATTTTATCCTACAGCCATAGGCTGGGATTCCAGCCAGGATCCCGACACGAACCGCCAGCAATACCAGGCCTGGCAAACGGTTCAGAGGGGCCATGCGGTAGCCAACGGGGTGTATATCGTATCGGTGAACCGTACAGGCCGGGAAGGGAATATGAACTTCTGGGGAGGTTCATTCGTTTCTTCCCCCTTTGGCGACCTTATGTTCCAGGCCTCACACGACAAGGAGGAAGTTCATATCGAAAACCTGAGGCTTGGAATGATAGATGAAATACGTGTGCACTGGCCCTTTTTACGCGACAGGCGTATCGACAGCTACAGGCCGGTCATGAGCAGGTTCATCGACAAAGGCTATGATCTCCCATAATTCAGCACTGACCCCATGGCAAACAAGATAGTTCACCCAACTCCCAAAGACCTTGGCTACAGCTTCCCCGCCGAATGGCAGAAGCACAGGGCTACCTGGCTGAGTTATCCTCACGATGACTCTTATTCCTGGCCGGGCACACTGCAGAATATATTCCCTTATTACAATGCCTTCATCAGGGAAATCTCAAAAGGGGAGAGGGTCTGTATCAATGTGAGGGATGAAGCCCTGAAAGCGCATGTCGCCGAAACCCTTTCGGCCGAAGGAGCGGATATGTCACAGATTGATCTCTTCATCCATCCCACAAACGACGCATGGTGCAGGGATCACGGACCGGCTTTTTTGCTCAATCGACAGGCCAGGGACCCGAAAGTCATCGTAAGCTGGAGATACAATGCCTGGGGTGGCAAATACCCCCACGATCTGGATGAACAGATACCCGGGCTGGTCGGGAAATTCCTTAAGCTCCCGGTGTATTATCCCGGCATTATCATGGAGGGCGGGGCAGTGGATTTCAACGGGGAAGGCACTTTGCTGACGACGACGGCATGCCTGCTCCACGAGAACCGTAATCCGCAGTTGTTACAGCATGAAATAGAGGAATACCTGCTGAATTTTTACGGGGTAAGCCAGGTCTTATGGCTTGACGACGGCATCGAGGGGGATGATACCAACGGGCATATCGATGATATCAGCCGCTTTTTCAAACCCGACGGCGTGATTACCATGGTCGAAAGCAACCGCCTCGATCCCAATCATGCCATACTGGAGGCAAACCTGAAGAAACTGAAGACTTTCCGCCTGCTCAGCGGCAAGCAGCCCGACATAGTTGAACTGCCCATGCCCGATCCCATTGTGTTTGAAGATCAGCGGCTCCCGGCCTCATATGCCAATTTCTATATCTCCAACAATGCAGTGATTGTTCCCCTCTACAGGTGCAAACAGGATGACCAGGCCATGCGAATAATTGAACAATGCTTTCCCGACCGTAAGGTTGTGGGAATTGATTCGGTTGAGATCATCTGGGGGCTGGGGTCCTGGCACTGCCTGAGTCAGCAGGAACCCGATTGAACGGTGAACAGTGAATGGTGAACAGTGAATAGTGAACAGTATGATCTAATATTCCCCGTTCACCAGTAACTAGTCACCAGTCACCAGTCACCATTCACTAGTCACCATTCATCAGCATATGGTCGGCAATGACCAGAGCCGCCATGGCTTCCACGATAGGGACGGCCCGGGGGACGACACAAACATCATGCCTGCCGCTGCCTGTGTATTGCACCGGCCGGCCATGTTTATCGATAGTTTCCTGGGGCTGCAGTATGGACGAAACAGGCTTGAATGCAACTCTGAACTCAACCGGCATACCGTTTGAAATGCCGCCCTGTATGCCTCCCGAGAAATTCGTCGAAGTGCTGATACTGCCATCCGCAGAAACAATAAAAGAATCGTTGTGCTCAGAGCCTTTCATCCTTGCTCCTTCGAAACCCGATCCATATTCAAATCCTTTCACGGCATTGATGCTCATCATGGCCCTGGCAAGGCCTGCCTGTAATTTGTCAAATACAGGTTCCCCTAATCCTGCCGGCAGCCCGCTGATAACACATTGGATTATTCCCCCTGCAGTATCCCCGGCTTCTTTCAGGGCCATGAGGTATTCATTGGCTGCTGTTTCTTCAGAAGGTAATTTGAACCTGCCGATCTCGCAAACAACAGCTTTGATCTTGATTCCTTTTGAGTTAAGGAACAGCCTGGCAAAGGCTCCCCCTGCAACACGGGCAGCCGTTTCACGGGCAGAGATACGGCCCCCGCCCCGGTAATCGCGATGCCCGAACTTTTTTTCCCAGGCGTAGTCGGCATGCGATGGGCGAAAAAGGTCTTTGACAGCTGAATAGTCCTCCGAACGGTGGTCTTTGTTAGGAATAATGAAAGCAATGGGGGCCCCGGTCGTTTTACCTTCGAAAACACCTGAGAGGATCTCGATACGGTCTTCTTCTTTGCGGGGCGAGGAAAAATTGCCGAACCCGGGAGCCCTGCGGTTGAGTTCCGACTGTATGAAGTGAAGGTCGATAGGAAAATCAGCAGGAAATCCGTCAAGAACCCCGCCGGTACAGGAACCGTGTGATTCCCCGAAGGTCGTCAGCACGAGAATTTTTCCGAATGAATTTCCGCCCATAAAACAGGGATCATGAACAAGCCCGGCATTGCCGGAAATACTCCGCAGGTTTAGACCTGCTGCTGTTTCAGTATCTTAAGCTTTGCTTCCAGGACTTTCAGCTCGCTCTTGGTCTTATTGATCTTATTCTCGAATTCTTCCCTCAGTATGGCCGCATTCTTGGATTTTGCAAGGAAGCCGATGTTGTTTTCCCAGAGGTTAACGTCTTCTTTCATCTTGCTGATCTTGTTGATCAGGACTTCTTTCTCACGGCCAATCATCCTCCTCGCATTCGGATCATTCTTAAGATGGTCCATCCTGTTCTGGTAGTTCAGGGTGGAAATCTCAATCTCACTTATTTTAAGGTGGTCGAGATGCTTGTTTACAACAGCCCTGAATTCATTCTGAAGCCTGTCTTTCTCCTTGATGGGAATATGCCCGATCTCAGACCATTCCCTCTGGAAATTCTTCAGTATCTCGAGGTTGGCGTTCTTGTCTTCGCTGAATTCATATTCGTTAAGCCTCTTCAGAAGATCATTTTTCTTATTCAGGTTTTCTTCTTCATGCGACTGGACATTGCTGAAGTATGAGGATTTTGCATTGAAAAATTCGTCACAGGCGGCCCTGAAACGTTTCCAGATCTTGTCGGAATGCTTCTTGGGTACCGGGCCGATCTTCTTCCATTCACCCTGCAGCCTGATCATTTCCTGGCTGGTCTTCTTCCAGTCGGTATTGGCTTTCAGCGATTCGGCCTGCAGGCAAAGTTCCACCTTAAGATTGTAGTTATGCAGCTGCTGGTCTTTCAGCTTGTCAAAAAATTCTTTTTTGTTGGAAAAGAAAGCATCGAGGCTGGTTTTAAACCTCGTCCAGATATCGGTGTTCACCTTCTGGGGCACAGGACCTATGCTTTTCCATATGTTCATCAGTTCGTTGACCTTATTCGTCTGCTCCTGCCACTCCTTTATTGTTTCATTTTTGGAAGTGAGGACTTCTTCGGCCTGTTCGCAAAGAGCAGTTTTTGTTTCCAGGTTTTTACCCTGTTCATCCTCTACCCGGGTATAATGTTCCCTGCGGCGTTCGTTGATCTTATCGGTCGCGTTTTTGAACCTTTCCCAAATCTCGTCTTTTTTATCTGCCGGTGCAGGGCCTATTTCCTTCCATTCCTCATGGTATTTCTGGAGTTTCTTGAATGATTTCAGGATGGATGTTTCAAGCAGCAGTTCTTCGGTCTTTTCACAAAGCGCCATCTTGGCTTCAAAATTTTTCTTCAGGTCAAGGTCTTTCAGTTCCTTGTTGACCTTGACTTTTTCGAAGAATTTTTCAACCAGGAAGTGGTAATTCTGCCATAGGTTGTTTATCTCGCCCCTGGGGACCATGCCCACATTCTTCCAGCGTTCCTGCAAGGCTTTGAATTCATCGTAGGTTTTTTTCAGGGTCTCCTCAGATCCGATGAGCTGCTTAAGATCCTCAATGATCTGGAGTTTCCTCTTCAGGTTTTCGTGCTTCAGCTTTTCCTGTTCCTCTATATACCTCGCCTTGTTGGCCTTGTATATATTGAAGATCTCGTTGAACTTAACATCCAGTTCATCCTGTTCGGCAGGAAGTTCTTCTTTTACTTCGCCTTCCTTTGGTTCTCCTTCTGCACCAAGGGCTGCCTCGTATTTGGTAAGGCTTTCCTCTTTTTTCTTCTTCAGGAAAGCGACTTTTATCAGTGCGATCGTTGTTTTGATCACATTGATATCGTCTTCTTTTACTGCTTTTTCGAGGAGATCGACCAGTTCGGCACGCGACATCTGGTCGTAATTTACCTTAGTTTCTGGGCTTTCATGCTCCGCTGCAAGCTCTTCAAGATGCTCTTCTTCATCGTGCTCAGCCACAAGCTCTTCAAGATGCTCTTCCTGGTTCACGGCTACAGGTAGAACCAGTTCTGCGTGGAATTCTTCGGTTATTACTTTTTCTGTCTGATTTGACTCAGTGGGCAGAGGGTTAACGTTAATAGGTTCCGCGATAACTGCAGATGAAGAATTCTCCTCCCGCGCAGTATCTTCTACTGACCCGGGATTCGGGGTGTTTTCTGTGTTTTCCATTATAATATAAACTCCAATTATGCATATTATTGTTCAGAGTCCGACCTGGGCCGGTAATGATTAGCTTTAAAGGGAAGCAAAGATAATAAATAATATAATAGCGTTAACGAAATCAAGCCCGGAGCCTCAGGGCATGGCCCGGCGGTTGAAGAGGATATACCCGAAATTCAGGTTGAGATGGAAACTTTCGGGCGATTTGTCATAATAATTTACACCCAGTGAAATAGGACCAAGCGGGCTGTGGTAAACGAAAGAGGTGGAGCCTATGACAGAGCGGGTGCTGAACACCGGGCCCAGGGATGCAGTTTGTTTTGCCGGGTCCTCAAGAATTTCCTGGTAAGGCTGAAAAAGATACCCCTCAAGCCTGTATTCAATTTTTTTATACACCCTTACTATCACCTTGAGCCCTGCCCCTGCATAACTCAGTGCCCTGAAGTTTGGCAAGATCAGGGTCTGGCTTTCCGGCACAGGCTGGAATGCCGGGGCGTGGATCAGGCTTGAAACATAATTGCTGAACAGGGCCTGGTTTGAAACAACGGCCTCCCCGTAAAAACCCAGTTTCACAGGACCGAATGATTTAAAATAGTTGTCATAAAGAAGCCTGAAGCAGAACCAGTCATGGTGGTTCTCAATTTCATTTTTCTCGGTACTGGTGGACCCCGGGAGGAAATCTTCGGTCCCGTTAACGTATGCAAGGCTCAGTTTCAGCCTGGCCCCCGCCGAAGCATACTGCTTCCTGTTCAGGCTGTTGAGGTCGAAGCAAACCGAAGGCGCAAAGAAATTAAACCCCGTTTGGTCAGCCGTATCATACCTCGAAAACTGGTTTGACTGGTAGTATTTATTATTGGTGAAGGCATAGGTGAGATCAATCCCCAGTTTCCCTGCATTGGTAATGGGGAGCCCGATACAGACATCTCCGAAATATTCTCGTTCAATGATATAACTCGGCGTTTTATCGTCAAAGAAAAAGGTCGCATTTTTAAAATAATCGAAGTGGTTATAGGTATAACTCAGGTCGATATACCAGGGGTATTTTGTATTGAAATCCACCCTGGCCCCGAGTTTGGCGGAGGCATAGAACTTACCGAAATACCCGTTTGCAAGGAAGTGCAGGGCATTGTTCCAAAGGTATTTATACCGTAATTCAAGAAAGGCTTCATTAACAGTCCCCAGCGAAAGGTTACCGCCGAAGTCCACGCTGAATTTGTCGGCTTTCCGTATGTCGAGAAGAAGGTCATAATGCCCTGTCAGGGGATTGAACCTGGCCCCGGGATAAATCGTTTTAATAAAGCCCTCATCGATAAACCGGTAATATTCCGGCCTGAGATCGTCGAGGCTCACAATCTCCCGGCCATGTTTGAGAACCTGTTTTACATAAGCGGCCTGGGACCTGGTAAGCCCCTTCGGTATAATCGAATCAAAAACAAGCCCGGGCTTAGAATTATTAAATGTTTCCCTTCGGCGGATGAGGTCTTCGGCAGATACACTGTCGTGCACCAGTTTACGGATCGCGGGGATTTTGCGCATGGCAGCTGCATAACCGCTGTCGGCAAGAACCCTGGTATGCCCGAAATCCAGCAGGTCCACCGAAGGCACATTCGGGAGGATAAGCACCGAGTTTGGGTAGGGGATGCCGGAGCTTTGTTTCCCCATAAGCATGATGAGCAATTGTGAAACAATATCCTCGGGATCCGGCTTGTCATAGCGTTCAGCCACTCTGCTGCCTATAATGACATCCGCCTTGAAGTCATCAGCGGCAACATTTGTAGGGAAGTTATTGTACATACCCCCGTCGTACATCAGTTTATTGTTAAGGATCACAGGGTTATATATGAATGGGATGCTCATGGAGGCCCTTATAGCACTGGAGAGGTCCCCTTTTTTCACTATGACTGCGGATGAGGAGTCGATATCAGCCACAACGCAACGGAAGGGTACGAAAAGTTTGTCAAAATCGCCACCTGCGGCTGCATTTGCGGGGGCAAAAAGTTCCATGAAGCGGAAGTCGATCATGAAAGGGGACTTCAGGCTGGCTGGCAGAGAAGAAGTCAGTTTCTTTTTCGGGTTGATATCCAGCGATACCCAGGATGCATTTGGCTCTTCTCTCCTGTAATAATAAACATATTCGTCGTACATCGTGCCCAATGCGTTTTTCTGGAACTCTTCCGAACTGATCATGGTTTCAATCTCGTCGGGGGTGTATCCCGAAGCATACAGTCCTCCTATGATCGCGCCTACCGAGGTCCCTGCAATATAACTGATTGGGATATGCTGTTCTTCAAGGGCCCTGAGCACTCCTATATGCGCCCCGCCCTTGCTGGCTCCGCCTGAAAGTATCACGGCTACCTTCTGGGATTGAGCGGGTATGGAGCAAAATAAACCACTTATGAGGATCAGCAGCAGTCTTTTGAACATCGGGATGATTTGGATGATCAAAGGTAAGGAAAAATGGGCGACTGGATATGCAACTTCGTTGCGATGACTGGGCGACTGGATATGCAGCTTCGCTGCGATGACTGGATATCCAGCTATCCAGTCATCCAGTAATCCAGTAACCCAGTAACCCAGCTATCCAGCTATACCTTCTCCAGGGCCTGTTCCACGTCGGCGATGATATCTTCCACTTCTTCGATGCCTACCGAGAACCTTACCAGTTCATCAGAGATGCCTCCCTGTCTCCTGGCTTCGGGGGAGAGTTTCGAGTGGGTCATGGATGCCGGGTGCTGGATAAGGGTTTCTATGCCTCCCAGTGAAACTGCAAGAACGCAGAATTCAACGGCGTTCATCATCTTGCGGCCGGCTTCGAGCCCGCCTTTCAGTCCGAACGAAATCATGGCTCCGGGGCCGCGCATCATTCTCTTCCCGAGTTCATACTGGGGATGAGATTTAAGCCCGGGGTAAAGCACCCATTCAACTTTGGGGTGTTTCTCCAGGTATTCGGCCACTTTCATGGCATTTTCCTGTGCGCGGTCGAGGCGGATCGCCAGTGTTTTAAGTCCGCGGCGTGTGAGGAATGCCTGGTGGGGGTCCATATTGCAGCCCAGGTTTACCATCATGGTCCTGATCTTTTTGTACTCGGCAGGATCCTTCACCACAATCATTCCGCCCACGATATCGGCATGGCCGTTGAGGAATTTCGTGAGGGAATGGAGAACGATATCCGCCCCCTGGTCCAAAGGATTCTGAAGGTACGGACTGCAAAACGTATTGTCGACGCATACAGGGATGTTGTGCTGATGTGCGATCTCGCAGATAGCGGGGATATCTGAAATACCCATGGTAGGATTTGCAGGGGATTCAAGATAAATAAGGCTTGTGTTGGGGCGGATGGCTTTTCTCACCTGCTCGAGGTCGGTGGTGTCGATATAGGTAGACTCCACGCCAAACCTTGCGTATGTGCCTTCCATGATGCCGCGTGCTGGGCCGTAAACCGCATTATGGCTCACGATATGCTTTCCTGCACCAAGGTAACTCATGTAAACGGTGTTCACCGCAGCCATTCCTGATGATGTAGCTATCCCGTCATGCCCGTGTTCAAGCATGGCGATGGTCTTTTCAAGATCCAGGGTAGTGGGGTTGTCAATACGAGTGTAAATGTAGCCGTCGCTTTCGCCCGAAAACAGGCGGGCTCCGTGTTCTGCGCTGTCAAAGGCAAAAGTAGAAGTCTGGTAGATGGGCATGATAACGCTGCCGTGGGGATCTTTAAACCCCTCACCATGCACAAGTGCGGAATTGAATCCGGTATGTTTCTTTTTCATAAAAAATGGAATTATAATGAATTGTATGATCTTGTTTACTTCCTGACGATGATGATCTCATTCTCGATGGCAGGGTCCAGGTGGCGTTTTACTGCGCAAAGAGAGGCCGATTGAACCAGGGCTGAATCATATTTCTCGGGGAAATGTGAAGGAATGAAGATCTTGATAATGAATTTACCGATATTCTTGGTTGCAGGGTTGATGGTATAATCAAGGCTGAGGCTCACATCCTGGGTCGGCAGCCCGCGCTGGTCGCAGAAACCCTTGACATAGATCCCCGCGCAGGTTCCCAGGGATGAAAGGAATAATGCGAACGGTGTGGGTGCGCTGCCTTCTCCGCCAGCACGCACGGCCTGGTCGGTTTCAACGGTAAATCCCTCGAGCTTTGCATTGACCTTCTTGGGTCCTGCGAAATATATTTCTATTGACATGTGTAGATGTGTTAGCGGGTTTGAGTGTGCAAAGGTACGGAAAATCACAATGTCCCGGCGATGGTGATAATCATGAATATTGTGATTTTTATCACATATAACGCATCACCATTAACGATTCGTTTTAAACGCATCGCGGCTCAGGGTTCCCGCTTCCCGCTTCCCGCTTCCCGCTTCCCGTTTCCCGTTTCCCGCTTCCCGCTTCCCGCTTCCCGCTTCCCGGCTCACCAGCCTGCTGTATTGCTCAAAAGCTTCATTGTAGCGGCTTCTGATTTCTTTCGCCGGGAGCCCCCATTTCTCAGGATCGTAAACATGTGCGCTTTTAAAAGACTGTGCCCTGCACCTTTCCTCTGCCAGGAAAAGGCTGAATTTATCAGACAACGGGATCCCGAAGTGATCGTACATGCGTTTGACCTCTCTTTCGATGTTTTCAACCAGGTCATCATACAGGTTTACGAAATACCTGTTACCCGGCCAGCTTTTAAAGACTTCAAGCGGGTAGGAGAAGAGGTAGTCGGATGTTCTCAATGTTCTTTCAGTAATCGTTTTCAGTTCAACCGGTGTATGAAATATCTCGCTGAAACGGATATACAGGCTGATGGCTGAAGGCACGACCTGCTCAGGGAAACGGGCTGTGTAAATGAAACAGCCATCGGGGAATGTCTGCTGAAGCGAATGCATCTTCGGGATATGGCTGGCGCTTTTCGAGAAGTAGATTTTATCTTTCCCGAAAACATACAAATGTTTCTGAATGCACTTTCGGTAAAACGTCATTATTTTTTTCTTTCGTTTTTCGTCAGCCGACTGGTCGAACCGCATCAGGAAATCGTAGAGTTTCAGCCCCGGGAAAAAGAATATCAGGAAAAGGTTTGAGAAAATGTGAAGAAGAACCAGGTCATCGTCTTCATAACCAAAAAAAGAGCTTGGGTGTATGGGATTATAATCCCTGAACAGATATATATCCAGCCTTCTAAGCCTGCGGCCCAGGAAGCAGTTAAAGCGCTTGTCGGTTTTCGATAAAAAGAGAAAGAATTTTTTCTGGATAATGGATGGGGCATAAAGCATTTCCCATAATTTCATGGAAGTAATTTGTTCCCGGTCGGCACACAATACATTCTGCAGCCAGGTCGTCCCGGTCCTGGGCATGCTTACAACAAACAATGGTGATTTAATGATGACGCCCCTGTATGAGGGGTAAAAAATATTGTCAAGGGCAAGACCGATATGGTTGAAAAGTTCAACTATGCCATAAAACAATAAGATGATCGCTTTTTGCAGGTACTTTTTCATATCTTCCTGAAATTAACAGGACCGCCGGCAAGCCTGTATTCATCCAGCCTGCAGGAATTGATCATGCGGCCCTTATAGGGCATGAGGTTTACACAGCCGTCACAAAGGTTGGCTTCCCTGTCGATCATTTCGAATGGCTGCTGAAGGACCATGGATTGAACATGTATCCCATCAAACAGTCTCATTGGATTCATGGCAACTGCTTTCAGGTATTTTGCGAAGGCCTTCCTGATATGCTTATCGAATACCGACAACAGGAAAACGGTTTTTCCTGCGGAAGGCACCGTCGCATCATATTTCCCGAATATCAGGTGGACCATGAACTGATAGAATTGAATTGTTTTCCCTCCCATTTCACCGTAGATCACTGAATCAGATCCAATATTGTTTATGATGAGCATTTTATAGGTGTCCAGCCTTGAAGTCCCAGGCAAATAGGAGCAGGGGTAAACATTGCTGAAGCTCTCACTGAGCATATTATAAATATCCATGGTTGAAATATCGATCTCATCCATATTTTTCACATTATTGGAAAAAAGTTTGGGATCTACGCGCTGCCCATCTGCAACCATTTCATAACCTTCATACCTCGGTATCCCCCTGAAAGCTATCAATGAAAGGTGGCTCACTTTCGAAATATTTTTTCTGAACCATCCTACAATGTCTTTTACATCACCAAGGTTTGAATGGCGTATGGTGATGTTAAATCCGCATTTGATCTTCCCTTTATGCAACAGGCCGGCATAATACTGCCGTAATTCATTCATTCCTGACTCGGTTTTCCCGGTCCATCCCGGCCTGCCCTGGTTTGCGTCGACATGAAGGTAAAACTGGTACAACCCGGCTTTTTTAAGTTCACTTATCAAACCAGTTGTGAGCAGTTCACCGTTAGACAGTATAATTGGTTTCAGCTTCAGTGCCGATATGAATTTAACCACCTCAATGATATCGGGATGCATCAGGGGTTCTCCCCCCGAGATGCAGATACGGCTGCAATTGGTGCTTTTAAGGCTGAACAGGATATCCTCTTTGATATCTTTCAGGGCCTTATGGCCTTCCAGGCTGTTTTTTCGGAAGCAGCCGGGGCAGTTAAGGTTGCATACGTCAGTAACTTCTATCCAGGCCCCGGGATTATCGGTTTTGGACCAGGGCATCCGAAATAAATCCTCTCTTACGAAATTCATAAAGGCTCAGTTTAAGTTTCTTTTGGGGAACGATAGTATCTCCGTAAACCCTGTATTCATCAAGTTCGCAGGGGTTAATGAGCATATCGTTAAAAATCATGGGATTCACGCAATGTTCGCAAACGTTCTTCTCGCCCCGGATGAATTCAATAGGCTGCTGGATGATCATCGACTGCAGGTAAACTTTCTCAAACAGGACCCGGGGATTTTTCAGGAGTTTTTCCAGGTAAATCCCCAGGGTCTTTCTCATTTGTTTGTCGAAGATTGACATCAGGAAGACTTTCTTACCGATGACAGGGTCAGGGATGAATGAAAAGTACCTTCCCCTTAACAGGTGGTAAAATGCCTGTGTAAGTTCCATGGACATGGCTCCCATCACTCCGAAAAACGACTTCTCGGATCCTATGTTCACGATGAATAACTGTTTGTCGGTTTCCGGGAGGGCATCCCCGCTGATATATGCGGAGGGCAGGTAATCAGGATGATCTTTGCGGATGATATCCAGGATCTCCTCTGTCGTGATATCGATGTTGGAAGTGTCAGGGTAAAGATTGACCAGTTTATCTTCAGGAACTTCACTGTCTTTTACAAAATAGCCAAATCCGGGCATAACTGGTATCCCCCTCAGCGCAATCAGTGAGATATGCTGCACCTTATGCATGCCTGCACGGTACCACTTCATGATAGCCGGTATATGAGCAAGGGTTTCACGAACAACCGTGATATGGAACCCGCATTGAATGCCTTTGTGTTTCCACAGCATATCGGCATAAACCTGTCGCAGCTCATTCAGTTCCGTCTCGTTTTTCCCTGACCATCCCTCCCTTTCCTGCTGTGCATCCACATGAATATGTATCCTTTTAAGGCCTGCTTCTTTCAGCTTTCCGAGAGATTCATCGTTCAGTTCCTTCCCGTTGGTAAGGAGTAGCGGTTTCAACCCCAGGGAAGAGATAAACCTTATCACCTCCGTGATATAAGGATATATAAGCGGCTCCCCGCCTGCGATCACCATGGTGTCGCAATTCGTCAGCTTCCTGCAGAGCAGAATTTCCTGTTTTACTTTTTCCAGGGGTTTGTCACCCTCAAGACGCTGGCGGTAGCAGCCCGGGCAGAGGAGATTGCAGCGGTCGGTGACTTCAACCCAGCCTCCCTGGTTGTCGGTTTGGGACCAGGGCAGTTTGTACATCGTATTCCGGTTTGTTTTCAAGGCTTCTAATGTTAGCTGACGGATTTTATGACCTGTAAAGGACCCCCGTATTTCCTGTATTCATCGAGCCTGCAGGAGTTGATCAGCTTCCCCTGGTAAGCCATCATATTCGGACAGTCATCGCAGAAGTTGATCATCCCTTCATCTACTTCATTCGGCTGCTGAAAATGGATGCTCTGCACGTGGATGCTGTTAAACAAATGGAGCGGATTGCGCAACACTGCTTTTATAAAGTGTTTGGCCGACTTACGCACCTCCCTGTCGAACACGGAAGCGAGAAATACTTTCCTGCCGACTTTTGAGCTGTCGAGGAAGGCAAAATAGCGCCGTCTAAAGAAGTGATAGGCAACCTGGGATAGTTCCACCGTTTCGGCGCCAAGCACACCCATCCACAGCCTCTTTGACCCGATAGCGGCTATGTTGATGAATTTGTTGATCTCGTATCTTGAGGTTCCGTTCAGGTAGGCGCTTGCATGGAGCCCCGGAAATGATTTAAGAAGGGAATCATACATTTCCTCGCTGGTAATGGATATTTCGTAGGGATCGGGCCTGCCCTGGGAGTAATCTCCCGGCGCTATGACTTTTCCTTCGGCAATGAACTTAAACCTGCTGTCATCGGCAATGGCCCGGTAAGCGATGAATGAAATATGCTGAACTTTGTGAAGGTTCTTAAGGCACCATTCAACGACAGGGGGTATGAATGCGAAATTTGACCTGAAGACCGTTACATGAAAGCCGCATTGTATGCTTTTGGTGTTCCACAGCATATCGGCATAATACTGCCTCAGTTCGTTCAATTCTGTTTCGGTTTTCCCGGCCCAGCCTTCACGTTTCTGGAGGCTGTCGATATGCAGGTGGATCTTTGCCAGTCCGGCCTTTTTCAGTTCCGATGCGTATTCAGGGGTAAGGAGCAAGCCGTTGGAGATGATGATAGGTTTTATGTTCATTTTACTGATGAACCTCACCACTTCGACCAGGTTTGGATATCCCAGGGGCTCCCCTCCTGCGATGGTGATATAATCGCAGTTCGTCAGCGCTGCCGTGTCAACAATGTCCTTGTAAACCGCATCAAGGGGCCTGTGGCCTTCAATCTGGCTGCGGTAACATCCGGGGCACTGCATGTCGCATACATCGGTCACTTCGATCCACCCCCCGGGATTGTCGGTTTTTGACCAGGGGAACCTGTAAAGTTTTTTTCGGTCTGTCATATGAAAGTAAATTAAGTGATGAGGCCTTTATTCAAATTTCACATAAGCTGTTTCCTGTAAATCCTGAAACGTTTGCAGAGTTTACCACCCAGCCTTTCCATTACGCTTCTGACAAGTAGGTTGTTTTCAAGTTCATGATGGCTGTCCATCACGGTGTAGCCTGCTTTTTTTGCTTCTTCGATGATACTCAGCATCCCATAGGCATCCAGGCCCGAGCCCCTGAAACCGGAATGCACGCCGGCCAGCAGTAAATCAAACTGTTTTGTTTTTTTGGGAGCTCTAAGCAGGTAAAACAACCCAAAAGGGAACAGTTTCCCCCGGGCTTTCCTGAATCCGTAATTCAGGTTTGGTACGCCGAGAATAAATGCGGCCAGGGTTTGTCCATGAAACGCGACCTTGACAAACCTGGGATCGATCACAGGAAGAAATTTTCTGCCAATGGCAATGATTTCTTCGTCGGTAAGGGGATCATAACCGTACAAGCCTGCGAAACTCTCGTTCATAAGCTGCAGTACAGGCTTCAGCCAGGGCTTCAGCTCTTTCTTTTTCTTAAAATCAGGGAAGTCGAACTGTTTCCTGTCATAAAGCCGCTGCACTATTCTTTTGTATGCTTCCGGAACCGGATTCGTGAGGTCGACCTGGTAGACCACATAGTCAATCTCTTTTACATATCCTGATGATTCCACGAACCCGGGCAGGTATTCAAAATTGTAATAGGTAGCCAGGGTGGGTTCGAAATCAAATCCCTCTATAATAAAGCCTTCAGGGTCCTGGTCTGAAAATCCCATGGGGCCCGTCACTTTTTTCATACCATGAACCGATGCCCAGTCTTCAACATGTTTCAGAAGGGCATCTGCGATTGCCTGGTCGTCGTAACATTCCAGGTACCCGAAGCAGGCATTTTTCTCCCCGAGTCTTTCGTTTCTCTGCCTGTTAATAATGCCCATAATCCGGCCGACCGGCCTGTTCCCTTCATAAGCCAGTAAGAGCAGGGTGTCGTTTTTTTGAAAAGCGGGATTTTTTTTCCGGTCGAAATAACTCCATTCCTCAACCAGCAGGGGAGGAACCCATCGTTCATGCATTTTATGGATTTTAACCGGCAGCATGATAAAGGCCCGGAGTTCGCGTTTTGTATGGACCGGCCTTATTCTCAGGTCCGGATGCGTGGTTTCATCTGTCATATAGGGTTTGTTTACCATGTCATGATTTTCCTGACTTTTTCAAAAACCGAGAGAACCCTTGCCAGTTGGTCTTCGGTATGCGTTGCCATATAACTGGTCCGCAGTAATGAACGTTTGCTTTTCACAGCAGGGGGAAGGGCAACATTAGTATAGATCCCATCCCTGAAGAGGAGGTCCCAAGCCCTCATCGTTTTAAACTGGTCGCCTATCAAAACAGGCACTATGGGAGTCTGGCTGTTCCCGGTATTATAACCTGATGCTGTAAGGCCGGTTTTCATGGTCAGCCCAATTTTATTGACTCTCTCGATAAGCCGGGGTTCCCTGTCGATGATGTCGAGGGCTGCAATCACCGTTGCAAGGTTTGCAGGCGGAAGGCTGGCGCTGAAAATGAACGGACGGGCGGTATGCTGGATCCAGTGTATGACTTCTTTTTTACCGGCAATGAAGCCCCCGACAGAAGCCAGTGACTTGCTGAAAGTCCCCATGACCAGGTCTACCTTGTCAATGCAGTTAAAATGTGCAGGGGTGCCATGTCCTTTCCCAAGCACTCCAATGGAATGGGCATCATCGACCATCAGACGGAAATGATATTTTTCACACAATGCCGTGATCTCCGGCAAGGGTGCAATATCGCCTTCCATACTGAAGACCCCGTCGACAATCACCAGCTTCCCCGGTTTTTCATCGGGGTATGACTTAAGGACCTCTTCCAGGGAATGCATATCGTTATGCCTGAAATAGCGGACTTCAATCGTTTTGTTTGCTTTTGCCAGGCCCACCCCGTCATTGATGCTCCCGTGAACTTCCTTGTCAAGTACTACAATATCCCCCCTTCCCAATATTGAGCTGATGGTGCCCAGGTTGGCCTGGTAGCCGGTGGCAAAAACCAGGGCGCTTTCCATCCCGGTAAACGCTGCCAGCCGGTCTTCCAGGTCAAGATGCAGTTGCAAGGTCCCGTTCAGGAATCGTGAGCCGGTGCAGGAAGTCCCGTATTTCTCCAGCGCCTTGACAGCAGCTTCCTTTACACCCTGATGCATCGTAAGTCCCAGGTAATTGTTGGAACCAATCATAATGAACCGCCGGCCTTCATGAATGAATTCTGTTCCTTCCGGCTCATCCACAGGAATGAAAAACGGGTACAATCCCAGGGCCTGGGCCATTCTCGGGTTGGTGGGATATCCCAGTGAACGGGCGTAATCAGCCTCGTAATAAAACCGTTTGCACTTTTCGAACAGGTCCATAATCAATCTTCTACCCAGCCGTTCAGTTTGGCCAGATTACGGCGGTCAAGAACTTCATAAAGAAAATCATGTGCCTCTATGCATACTTCGGGAGGCATGGCCCCTTTGAGATGTATTTTCCCCTGGGCGATCATAATGGCGCCTATGGATGCCGGAACCCCTGTCGCCGGGCCGAGCCGGCCTACCGATGAAAACAGTATCTTTTTCGTTTTGCCTCTTTTCCGGCCTTTCAGCCTTACCATCAATGCTGCCTCGGGGGCTACGTTGGCCAGGCTTTTACAGCGTTTGAGCAGCTCAGTGGCAGCAAAGTCCATGGCCTCGACATGCGATCCGTTCACACGCACGGGCCCGATGGCTTCCCTCACAAGTTTCCCAAGTTCAAGGATGTCGTTGTTTACGCCTGACGGAATGAATGTTGCTTTATTATCAACAATTCTTGCCGATGGATAAGATCTTGATAAGGTAATGGGTTCCGGATGGCCTATGTGGAAGACTTCGACATTCCCGATGGGAGCTGGGAATTCAAGGATCTCCCCCCCGTCGACAAAGGACCTCATCTCTTTCATTATCCCTCCTTCCACGGTATAAGCCTTGCCTGAAAGTGAATACAGCAGGTGCTGGCTCAGGGCAAATCCGCCCGGATCGGCCCCGCTCATGACCCAGGCCGTGTGGATCTCATCCACCTCGTCGAGCTGGTCGGCAGCAGCCCTGACCAAAACGTTATCAATGCCGGGGGCTCCCCCCAGGCCGAATATGATGGGAATGCCGGCATCTTTTGCCGCTTCGTCGAGATCGTACATTTTATAGGTTATCTCGTACTCATCATTGACATCGACCAGGGGGACCCTGGCTTTGATCGCGGCATATGCCACAGGCAGCTCATATTTGTAATTAGGCCCTGCACAGTTTACGGCTACCTTACAGTCTTTCATGAGTTCTGCCACTGCATCGGAATCGGAGATGTCAATCCTTGCCTCAGTTATTTTAGTTGACCGTCCCTTGAGGGAAGGAATGAACCCTGAAGAATTGGACATCGTTCGTGTGCCTACGATTATTTCTTCAAAGACCCCGTAATCATACAGGTCCCTGAGCGCTTCTTTCCCTATTTCACCACAACCAAGTAATAATGCTTTCATTTTATGTACGTTTTAAATTTCAACATCCAGTCATTCCAGTCATCCAGTCATCCAGTCATCCAGTCATCCAGCTATCCAGTCATCCAGCCCTCAGTCCCTCAAACACCGCACCGGCAGACCTGATCTTTTATCAGTATTTGTATACATGATGCCCCCGTCGGCATTGCCCATATAAAAAGCTTTTCCCGTAAGGCTGTCGGCAGGCGTTGAAGACCACCACTGATAGGATAATCCTCTTGCGGATGAATATTCCCCGTTTGCAAAGCGGAATCTTCCCGGCAGGGCAAAGGGATCTTCACTCAGGCTTCCTGTAACGGCAGGAATGGGTTCTGCCAGTTTTTTACCTGCGGCCGATCCCCCTCCGAGGCAGTCGACAAGCGACGACCATTCTGATAATGACGGCACATGCCATCCCTTCGGGCAAATGCCGCGACTGTCGTTCATGGCATTCCAGTTATACAGATTGCCGGTGTTATTGCTTGCTGAAGAATCACTCACATAACTGCAGGTAGCGCCGGCAGCAGCTTTCCCCCAATCCCCGTTCGCCTTTACATCGGCAATTGGTTCCCCGTTGCGGTAATGTTTAACCATCAGGTTCCCGGCCAGCCATACCTGTCCTGCAACAGCAAACGTGTGATACACGTTGCCGTCGGTATCGGTCACATTGCTGTGCAGCCTGGTAAAATGAGCCATAGGAACACTGGTATAGTGATTATTCAAAGCATACATCATCAGTTTTTTCCGGTTTTCATTGAATTTTGCCTGGTCCCGGTGTATGGGGATGGAAATTTTCACCGAACCTATAGTAGCTCCAATGCAAGCACCAAAACCTAAACCCCAGCAGCCTACCCATAAAGCGGCTCCGGCATTATGGCCGATGCATGCACCGGTAATAACACCCGCAACAAACCCTGCAGCCATGCCGATCAAAGCCCCCCTGTTGATGCTGCGCTTCCTCCTGATCTTAATGTTCTCGATGGAGCTGACCTTAAATTGGGAAACAGCGAAGTTGCCTGCGACATAATCCTCAGTGTTTTTTGAATTGGAGAGTATCACCGAGGAGTCCCGTATCTCATAAAGTACCCCTTTTTGCCTTGAAGGTTCTTTATCCAGATTGAGCCACGACTTATAAAGTTTCTTTTTCCAGATCGAGTCTTTCTGCGCAGCTGCAGGACCGGCCATACAAAGGATAAGTGCTGCAATGAGTAAAGTTGTTCTCATAATGAACTTGTTTTTTGAACATGTTTAAGGTTAAAAATAAATCCGGCGATCAATAATATTTCCCCAATGACAGCTTCCAGGATGGGCGGCCTGCCGGGGGTATGTGAGCTGATTATAATTGTGGCGTAGGAGATACAGATCATGGCGATAGTGCCGATGATAAGTATCAATGAAGGTATCCATGGAATCCTGCACTGTGTAAATTTGTATTGCAGGAAAATCATTGCGAAAGCCAGTGAAATGAATCCACCCGAAGTTGCTCTCATCAACGCCAGGATGAGGTATCTCGTGGCAGGGTCAACCTGGGTCCAGTCCATGGATATTGCAACAGAGTGATAGGGCATGAAACTGTTCCTGAATAAATAAATGAATCCAAAAGAAAGGAGGATCGCTGCAGACAGGAAGGTGGTAAGATTTCCGCTTATGTTTTTCATAATTCCTGTGTAAAGTGTCTGAATCAAAATTACCATGGTCCCGGGGCGGATCAAAACTGATTTACGCTAACCGGGGGAGGATATTTGCATAAAATCCAAAATCGGCCGGTCCCGGTGGCCTGGATTTGCAGGATTTGCAAAATCGCGGGATCTGACCGGAAACTATTGCATGAAATGTTTTATTTATTTGAAGGATGTGGTAAATAGATTCGGGATAATGATCCTGCATCGGTGCGAAGCACCGTCATCACGAATCCTGACCAGCTATTGACTTTTGTGTTTTATTTTATCTATCTTTACTACATCAACCTGCACATTATGAATGAAAATTCCGGTATCCAGGAAACGCTTTTCAGTCTCATAAAAAGCAAACTTGCACCCAATATTTCATTTGTCCACGATCTTTCAGAACTTCTGGGAATTAGCTATGACAGCGCATACCGAAGGATCAGGGGGCAGAAAGACCTGACCCTGGAAGAAGTGAAAAAGATTTGCTCGCACTACAATATTTCGATGGACGAAGCCCTGAATTTCCACTCTGACCAGGTATCGTTCAAGACGCTGGCCATTGGAAAGGACGGGTTCACCTTTGAAAACTGGCTGAACACCCTCCTGAGTGAGATGAAAAGGATATACGATTGCAGGAACAGGGAGATTATTTATGCTGCCAAGGACGTACCTATTTTCTACTATTTTGAATTCCCCGAAATAGCCGCTTTTAAATTCTTCTTCTGGCATAAGGTTCTCATTCCCTATGGCGAATATAAAAACGGGCATGTCGTTTTGGAAACTCCCGGAGAACTGTTTGAGACCGGCCGAAGGCTGTTGTCCTGCTATACGAAGATACCCGTTATTGAGATCTGGAGTGAAGACACCATTGCAAGCATCATCCGACAGATAGATTATTGCCTGGAGTCGGGTTTCTTTACTCGTCTGGAAGATGCCCTGAAGTTATGTGATGTTATAAACACCTGGCTTGATCATGTGCAAAGCCAGGCTGAGCATGGATTCCAGTATATGCAGGGAAGGCCGGCCGAAGGGATTGAAAATTCGTATAAATTGTTTCATAATGAGATACTCGTAAACGACAATACCATTCTGGTCAATACCGAGGGCCGGAAAACGGCCTACCTTACCTATAACGTCATCAACCAGATGATCACCAGTAACCCTGTATTCTGCGACCAGATTGAGAATTCCCTTCGTAACCTGATGCAGAAATCAACATTGATAAGCGGTACCTCTGCAAAGGAAAGGTACCACTTCTTCAATTCCCTCCAGGAAAAAGTAAAGCTGCTCAGGCAAAGGATAGAACGGAGGAAATAGGCAGCTTCAAGCTTTTAATAACATCGAAAACCTTGCTCCTCCTCACAATTTAATCGCGTAAACATCTCACCGATAAACCCGAACGGGTATCAGAGCCTGTAAAAAATATCCCGCTGTCATCATTCCCAAGTTGTATGGTTTTCGATAAAGCCGGATCCTGGCGTGTAGAGGACCACCATTGGCATGAAGGAGCTTTCGTCGAAGAGAATTCACCGGTCTGAAAGCGAAAACCGCCCGGGAGTGCAAAAGGATTGGAAAGGACACTGGCTCCGGTTCCACCTCCAGTCCCGTTCACGATACCCGACGACAGTTTCCTCCCCGCTTCGGTACTGCCTCCGAGGCAGGCAACCAGTGATTCCCATTCAGGCATGGAAGGAACATGCCAGCCCTTAGGGCAAAGGCCGCGGCTGTCGGCCACCGCATTATAATTATACAACCTTCCGCTCATCCTGCTGCCCGGATTATGATTCATATACCAGCAGGTGGAAGGATAAACCGATTTTCCCCATTCTGAATTTTCCTTCATTTCAATGATAGTATCCCCGTTGCGGTAACGGGATACTTTGAGGTCGCCGGCCATCCATACCTGTCCGCCAAGGGCCAGGGTATGATAGTAATTGCCGTCGATATCGGAAACCGAGTCAGGGAGAATTGAAAATGTGGCCCCGGAAATATTCTTCAGATATCCTGTTCCCATGATCGCATATTCGTTGAGCGTCTGTTTATTGTTTTCATAGTTTGCCTGGCTGCGGTGAAGGTTGAACTTCACAGGGGAAGACAGGAGTATCCCCGTTCCGAAGCCGACTGCCGTTGAAACAATGAATGCAATGATCCCGGTGACCGGCACCGTGGGTCTGAACAATTGTTCCAGTCCCTCCGGCTTTGGCTGGGCATTGATACATGAAACAAGGATGATCCCTCCAAGAGCTGCTCCTGTTATGCCGCCGATAGCGATGGCAGCCCCGGCTCCCTTTCGCCTGACCTTCATCACGCTAATATTCTTTATGTCGACCTTTGACAAGGAATAATCCCCCTTGTTATAATCATATTTGGAACGTGAGTCACTCAGGATGACAGCCGAATCCTTAAGATCAAACAATACCAGGTGCTGTCCTTTAAATTCCTTGTTTGGATAGATCCAGGTGTCATAAAGCTTTTGAGGCGATACCGGCTTGTTTTGTGCCTGGATCCCGGCCCTGCAAAAAAATAATAAAAGCATGGGAAGCAGCAGCAATTCTGAGGATCGTACAATTGTTTTCATAGCCTTGTTGTTTAATCTCAGGATCAAAAATACTACCGTGCATAAGCTCATCAAAACTGAATCCCGCGAATAAAACCCGGAATAACGCATAAAACGCGAATTGCAAGCACTCAACCGCTCCCTCATCCGCAGATATCGCAAAAAGAAACAGGGATCAGCGACTTAAAAGCCGATTTCACCGATTTCTCAGGGCCGGTTTTATTAAATCAATAAATTTGCCTTGTTATTTATCCATGATCCATTAATCCAAAAAAACATATGAAAAAACTCAGTTTGACTTTTTTTGCCATGCTGCTCATAGGGTTCGTTACAGCCCAGGGTGAAGCAAGGCTTATGCGGTTCCCCGCCGTTCACGGGAACCAGATCGTATTTACCTATGCCGGGGACCTATATTCAGTTGACAAAGCCGGAGGCATGGCACGCAAACTTACCAACGACGAAAACGGTTTCGAAATGTTCGCCCGTTTCTCGCCCGACGGGAAAAAAATCGCTTTCACCGCACAGTATGACGGTAATACCGAAGTTTATATGATACCTGCGGATGGCGGTGTCCCTGTTCGCTTAACGTATACCGCTACCCTGAACCGCGACGACGTTTCTGACCGTATGGGCCCGAACAATGTCGTGATGACCTGGAAAGACAATGAAAACATTGTTTACCGTTCACGCAAACAAAGCTTCAACGATTTCAAAGGACAGCTTTTCCTGGCCAGTGTAAAAGGCGGGCTCAGCGAAGAACTCCCGCTGCCTGCAGGGGGTTTCTGCAGCTATTCCCCCGACAAATCCAAACTGGCTTACAACCGTGTGTTCCGCGAATTCCGCACCTGGAAGTACTACCGCGGCGGCATGGCCGACGATATCTGGATCTACGACTTCAAAACAAAGGAAACGGTGAACGTTACCAATAATCCCGCCCAGGACATCTTCCCGATGTGGGTGGGTGATAAGATCTATTTTGCCAGCGACCGCGACCGTACCATGAACCTTTTCGTGTATGACCTTAAAACGAAAGAAACGAAGAAACTCACCGATTTCACCGAATTCGACATCAAGTTCCCATCTTTGGGCGATAATGCCATTGTATTTGAAAACGGCGGATTTCTTTACGTCTTCGACCTTGCAACCCAGAAGTACAACAAGGTGGTTGTAAACATTGCGAACGACCTCATCACCGGCAGGAACCAGCTCAAGGATGCCTCCAAATTCATCAATTCATCTTCCATCTCCTCCGACGGCAAGCGCATTGCATTTGATGCCCGCGGAGATGTGTGGACGGTGCCTGCAAAGACCGGTATCACGCGCAATATCACCCAGACCAGGGGCGTTCATAACCGCGATGTGGCCTGGTCGCCCGACGGGAAATTCATCGCTTTCATCAGCGACCGCAGCGGGGAAGACGAGATCTACATCCAGAAACAGGACGGGACAGGGGATGCAGTCCAGCTGACAAAGAATGCCGATACTTATAAGTATTCGCCTTTATGGTCGCCCGATGGCAAAAAGCTCATGTGGTCCGACAAAATGCTCAGGCTGCAGTATGTGGATGTTGATTCGAAGGAAGTAACGATTGTTGATCAATCCAAAGCCTGGGAATTCAACAACTATAACTGGTCGCCCGACAGCAAATGGATCACCTATTCGTTTCCCGACCGCCGCAGTTTCAGTATTGTTTATATCTATGAACTGGCCTCGAAAACAAAAACTGCAGTTACCGATACCTGGTACAGCTCGGGCGACGCCGCATTCAGCAATGACGGGAAGTACCTGTTCTTTACTTCAAACCGTGATTTCAACCCCACCTATTCGAACACCGAATGGAACCATAGCTACAGCGATATGGGCAAGGTCTATTTCGTGACCCTGGCCAAGGCTACACCCAATCCGTTTGCCTACGAGAACGATGAAGTAGCCGTAAAAAAGGATGAAAAAGCCGATCAGCCATCCGCCGACAAAAAAGATGATAAGAAAGACGGTAAAAAAGATGAAGGAAAAGACGTGAAGAAAGACGCCGTTCCTGATGTTAAGGTCGACCTTGACGGGATCATGGAACGCATTGTTGTCCTTCCCATCGATGCTTCAAATTACGGCGGTGTCACAGCCGTTGGCGATAATGTATATTATGTAAAAGGCGGGCGCCGCGGACAAGGCGGTTTGATGACTTTCAATCTGAAGGAAAAGAAAGAAAGCAGCCTTGGTGATTTTTACATCTATGATATTTCGGCCGACTTTAAGAAAATGATGGTAGGCGGCCAGGGCAGATATGCCGTGATCGACCTTCCCAAAGGCGGCAAGATCGATGTCAAGGACTGGGCCGACCTGTCGAACATGAAGATGGTCGTTGACCTGAAATCTGAATGGGACCAGATCTACCATGAAGCATGGAGGCAGATGAAATATTTCCTGTATGCCCCGAATATGCAGGGACTGAACTGGGATAACATCAAAAAGAAATACGAACCCCTGCTCCCGTATATCAACAGCAGGTATGACCTTACCTATATCCTGGGCGAAATGGTAGGCGAGATCAGCATAGGCCATTCCTATGTGGGAGGTGGCGATAAGCCCGAGCCCAAACGCATCAAATTAGGATTGCTCGGAGCAAAGATAAGTCGTGATCCTTCGGGCTATTACCATATCGACAAGATACTCAAGGGAGAGAACTGGACACGTGAAGAGCGTTCACCTTTAACCGAACTTGGAGTGGATGTGAAAGAGGGCGACTTCATCATCGCCATCAACGGCAAGCCCACCAAAGATTTGAATGATATCAACGAAGCCATGGTCAATACCGCAGGGGAGCAGGTTGAACTTACGGTCAATGCGAAGGCTTCGGTTGATGGCGCGCGTAAGACCATTGTCGTCCCTGTTGATGACGAGGCAAAACTCTACTATTACAACTGGGTTGAAGCCAATATCAAGAAAGTAAGCGATGCGTCCAACGGCGAGATAGGCTACATCCATATTCCCGACATGAGTGCCGAAGGCCTCAACGAATTCGTAAAGCATTTCTATCCCCAGCTGCGTAAACGCGCGCTGATCATCGACGACCGCGGCAACGGGGGAGGAAACGTATCGCCCATGATCATCGAACGCCTTAACCGCGAGATGACCATGATCACGATGAGCAGAAATACCGAACCCGCACCTGGCCGTCTGGAAATGCAATGGGGGCCAAAGTGCATCCTTATCGACAATTATTCAGCATCCGACGGTGACCTCTTCCCATACCAGTTCAAGAAACTGAAGATAGGAAAAGCAATCGGTTTGCGCACCTGGGGCGGTGTTGTCGGGATCAGGGGTTCATTACCCTTTGTTGACGGAGGTTCCATGATGCGTCCCGAGTTCGCTCCTTACGATAACGACGGGAAGAACTGGATCATCGAAGGCCACGGGGTTGATCCCGATATCGTGGTCGACAACGATCCGGCTAAGGAATATGCAGGCGAAGACCAGCAGCTCAACCGCGCCATCGAACAGATGAAGGAAGAACTGAAGTCCTGGCCAAAAGAACTGCCCGGCATGCCGCCTTTCCCCGATAAGACGAAGTAACGGTTGCTCATATATCAAACCGCCGCTGTGGTTTGCTGCGCTACACCCAAGGCGGCTTTTGTGAAATGCCCGCTTTGAATAAAAAACCGGTTCCTGAAAGGGGCCGGTTTTTTTCATTTATTGCGGGTTTCTGAAATAAAATCAGTCGATCTGTATTACTTTTGTACCTCAGGCGGATTAAGGAATAAAAACTTAATCTGTAGGGTCATGAGAACGATTCTTAAAATTACCGTTTTATTTTTAATGTTTTTGCCTGCTATATCCAGGGCCGAAAGCAAGGATATCCCGTTTACTTTAGACGACAGGGACAGGATCATCAGGACAGAGCAAAAACTGGAGGCCCTGAAAACGGAAATGAAAATCCGTTTCGACGCGAATGACAAGCGTTTTGAAAATATAGATAAGCGTTTTGACCAGCTCTTTAATTTTCTATGGGCTATAATCGGCATTTTCACCACCATGATGGTCAGTGTGTTCGGTTTCGCATTCTGGGACAGGAAACTTTCACTTGCTCCGCTGAAACGCGAGGATGAAAAGCTCAAATCGGTATTGAGGGAATTTTCAAGATCCCAGCCAAAGCTTGCCGAAATCCTGAAAAATGCAGGCATGCTATAATCCTGCATTATTGGACAATGAATCAGACATTTGATTCAAGAATTTCCCTGATCTTTTTTACTTTGCCGGCGGATGGCATTTCCCCTTCTATCCAATGGATTTGCATTCCCTGGCGTTCCATGCGCCGGAACCAGGTCACCTGGCGTTTGGCGAACTGGTGTATGGAGATGTTGAGAAGCTTGAACATCTCGTCATAGCTCAGCTCCCCTCCAAGGTACAGGGTGATGTATTTGTATTCCAGCCCGTAAGCTTTGAGCCTTTCGGGAGGGATTCCCCGGTCAATAAGCGAGCGAACTTCTCCGATCATGCCGTTTTCGAGCCTGGACTGCAAGCGGGTGGTGATACGCTGTCTGACGGTTTCGCGGCCGGGGTTGAGACCGAAAATCACGTGATGAAGGTTCCAGGTCGCTCTCATCTTCACACCGCCGCTACGGCCCGCTTCGCCTTCCTGATGCGGCTCATGTGAAATGCTTACTCCCGCATCATCCGTTATTCCTGCCTCCCTTCGTTTCATCTCTATCTCCAAAGCCCTTAGAATCCGGCTGCGGTCTACGGTATCGGTGGTGCTGTGGAGCTTTTTCAGGCGGCCGAGTTCAGCCAGGAGGCTTGCATCATCCAGGGTGTTCATGCGTTCGGCAAAACCCGGATCAGACGGGGCCTCGGGAAGGGAATAGCCTTTTAACACAGCTTCAAGGTACATCCCGCTGCCCCCGCATAAAACCGGCAGTTTTCCCCGGCCTGTGATGTCGGCACAAACCCTTGCAAAATCCTTCTGGTATTCGAAAATATTGTATTCTGACCCGGGTTCGGCAATGTTGATCAGATGATATGGGACGCTGTGCCCATCAACAATATAATCACCCAGGTCCTTGCCCGAGCCAATATCCATTCCCCTGTAAACCTGCCTCGAATCGGCCGAGATCACTTCCCCGTCAAGTTCAAACGCAAGCCTGGCAGCCACGGCGGTTTTGCCGCAGGCAGTGGGACCGAGGATGACGGGCATGGGTTTCATTTACGATTTGCGATTGACGATTGACAAAGAGGTCACGATTTGTCCAGGACCTCGTACACCGAATTCTGGCTTTTGTACTCAGGAACGATCTGTTTCATCCGGCGAACGATATCCATATCGTTTGGGCGGGTGGTGAGTTCCACCAGCTCGTCAATGTCGGTGCTTACCTGTTCCGTATCATATTCCCTTACCTTGGCGATCATGATTAGCGGATGATGGGTGGGCATTGTATTTTCCTGGAGGTTCAGGAGTTCCTCGTACAGTTTTTCACCCGGCCTCAGCCCGGTAAATTCGATCATGATATCCTTCCCGGCTTCCAGCCCTGAGAGCTGGATCATCCGCCTGGCAAGGTCGATGATGCGCACCGGTTTGCCCATGTCGAAAATAAAGATCTCACCGCCCTTGCCGATAGCCCCTGCTTCGAGCACAAGCCGGCAGGCTTCGGGAATGGTCATGAAATACCGTATCACATCGGGATGGGTTACCGTGACCGGACCGCCTTTTTCGATCTGCTGCCTGAACAGGGGAATAACCGAACCGTTGGAGCCAAGCACATTCCCGAAGCGTGTGGTTATAAAAGAAGTCCGGTTCAGCTTGTTCATGGCCTGGCAGTAGATCTCGGCTATTCGTTTGCTGGCCCCCATCACGCTGGTGGGGTTCACCGCCTTATCGGTCGAGATCATAATGAATTTCTTTACCCCGAACTTCATGGAAAGATCAGCCATGACCCGGGTTCCGTGGACATTCGTAAAGACGGCTTCGCCGGGATGGGCTTCCTGGACCGGAACATGCTTGTATGCCGCGGCATGAAAGACAATTTCGGGTTTGTAATGCTCAAAGAGAGATCTCATCCGCAGTACATTGCAAACGTTGCCCAGGATAAAGTCAATGGGAACGTTTTTATATGCTGCTTTGCAATCCAGCTCCAGGCTGTTCAAAGGCGTTTCGGCATAGTCGATGAGGATCATGCGGGCAGGCAGGAAGCCTGCAACCTGCCGAACGATCTCCGAACCTATCGAGCCTGCAGCGCCGGTGATCATCACCACTTTATTGTTCAGGTACCGGCTGATGTCGTCGGTGTCGAGTTCGATCACATCCCTCTCCAGCAAGTCTTCGATATTCACCTGCCTGATCTGGGAAAAGCTGAGCTGTCCGTTGACCCAGGCAATAGCCGGGGGAACCGCCAGGACTTTCGTATCATATTTCAGGCAGAGGTCTACAAGTTCCTGCCTGTAAGCCGTATCGACCGGGTGGTAGGCGAGGACCAGCTGTGCAATGGTACGGTCTTTAAGAAGGGATTCCAGCCTGGAAGGCGGGTAAATATCCGCCCCTTCAAGTTTTTTATACTGTTTGGCCTTGTCGTCGTCGATGAAAGCCATCACCTTATAACGCGTAGCCGCATCGCGGTCCATCACATGCTTGGCGCTGATGCCTTCCTCCCCGGCACCGTAAATGATCACGTCAACCCTTTGTCCGCCGGGGTTCTGGAATTCCAGCCAGGCGATCTTCACGCTGGTCCTGAAAATTATCATCCCTACGGTGGTGATCAGGAATTCGAGCATGATGATTGTCGTAGGTATCATGAACCAGTGCATGGTAAACCAGGTTACAAGGTTCGTCAGGCCAAGCACCAGGCTCCCGGCAAGAAGTGTGAGCACAACTCTTTGTCCGTCGGCAGTACTGGTATATCGTATTAACCCTGCATGGGTGCGTGAAATCAAAAAGCTTGCCCCCCTTACGGCAAGTATCCATGGGATTATGACAGGGAATGGCTTGATCTCGCTGGCCGGGATGTCGAAGTTGAACCTCAGAAGGTAAGCGAGGATGATGCTTCCCATTACGATCAGCATATCGATGAGCCAGATGATGCCCCTGGGGGTGTTCCTGCGTAGGGATAAAATGTTCATAGCGGTCTCAAAATTAAGGAATCCTTGCTTAAGTTCTGTTTTTAGCCTGAAATGAATTTCCTGTTCAATTATGAACAATCTTCCAAATATTTGAACAGGCCCGGGAAAGCTTGGGGATTTTCCCTAACTTTGCTTTTTCCTCCGACATTTCAAAAATCGCTATAATGAAAAACACAGCTTTTACCAAGTTCCATGAGGCCATGGGCGCCAAGATGGTGGAATTTGCAGGATATTACATGCCCCTGCAGTACGAGGGAGTTATTGCAGAACACGAAACAGTGCGCAAAGGCGTAGGCGTTTTCGATGTTTCCCATATGGGAGAGTTCTGGGTGAAAGGCCCCAAGGCCCTCGACTTCGTGCAATGGGTCACCTCCAACGATGCTTCCAAACTCGTCCCGGGCAAGGTACAGTACAGCTGCTTTCCCAACGGTCAGGGCGGTATTGTGGATGACCTCCTGGTTTATAAAGTCGATGACGTAACCTACCTGCTCGTCGTGAATGCCGCGAACATTGATAAGGACTGGGCCTGGTGCGTTAAAAACAATAAAATGGGAGCCGATCTTTATAATGCTTCGGATGAGATCGCCCAGCTTGCCATACAGGGTCCGAAAGCCCTGGAAGCAATGCAGAAGCTGACCGATACCAAGGTCACCGACATGGAGTATTATACATTCAAAAAACTCACGTTTGCAGGAGTGAAGGATGTGATCTTCGCCACCACGGGTTACACCGGTTCAGGCGGATGCGAGATCTATATGGCCAATGAAGATGCCCCTAAAATTTTCGAAGCCGTTTTTGAAGCAGGGAAAGAATACGGCATCAAGCCAATAGGCCTGGCTGCCCGCGACACCCTCCGCCTTGAAATGGGTTATTGCCTTTACGGGAACGATATATGCGACACAACCTCCCCGATTGAAGCCGGTTTGGGATGGATCACCAAATTCACCGACACCAAGGACTTCATCGATAAGGCATACCTTTTGAAACAGAAGAGCGAAGGGGTAAAACACCGGCTGGTGGGCTTCGTGATGGACGATAAAGGTATCGCTCGCCACGGTTACGATATCACCGACGCTTCGGGCAACAAGATAGGGGAGGTCACCTCCGGGTCCATGGGACCAACGGTAAAAATACCTGTCGGCATGGGGTATGTTCCTTCGGAATTATCCAAAGAGGGATCAACGATTTACGTGAAAGTACGCGACAAAGTGCTTAAAGCCCACGTGGTAAAGTTCCCTTTCTATAAAGGATAGATATACTAAGTGAGTTTAAGAAACGTTATTATCAGGATGCAGGATGCAAGATGCAGGATATCCCGAATCCCTTATCCCGCATCCCGTTATCAAAAAAGTAAATAAACATGACACAACCAATGAATAAACTAAAAACTATCAGGTGGTCATCAGTCATTGTGATGATCGCAATTATCGCGATGGGCCTCGGAACCGAGAGCTGCAAATCAACGGGCAAAATGTCCAAAAAAGAACGTAAGGCCCAGATTGAGATCGCGAAAAAGCAACTGGCGTCAATTATAGACGGCACAAGCACACTTTCGCTGGCCGACCAGGAAAAGCAGGTAAATGATATCATCAATAAGAAACTCAACGACCCGACTGTCAACGACCTGATCATCCAGGCCCAGCAGGCAATAAAAAAAGCCTATGCAAATAACGAGAAACTGCATGCGCAAAAAGTGGATGCGGCGAAGGCGGCCCTGCTCGACATGCTGCTGAACAATGAAGGAAAATCAGCTTCCGAGCTTCAAAAGCAACTCGATGTGATCAAATCACAGAATCTTGGAGATTCAGAGGTCAATGACCTGATATACAAGGTCCAGAACAAGATAGACGGGATGCGCAACAAACCTGCACTCCCTGTAAAGACACAGCTTGAGAACGCTTTCCAGGGTATTGCCGATGCCGCCAAGGCTGGCAACCCAACCGAAGCCGACAACCTCATCAAAAACACCCTGCAGTATTTCTCAGATCCTGATGCCCCGGTTCTCATTATTATTTATCGCCAGGGCAACACGGTCGACTACGACAAACCCACCACCATACAGCGCTATCTCAACTTCTGCAAAGACCAGAAGAAAAGCGCCAATGCAGTGGATGCCATTCAGCAGGATGCCAGCGGAAAAATCAAAGAACTTGACCTGATCAAAAAGTAAGAAAGACCATGAAGAAGCTATTAGCCTTAACAATATTCGCATGCCTGTTCGGAACAGGATTATATGCCCAAACGCAGGTTCCCCCTGTTGAGATCACACCTGACCGTAAACATGCTATCGACAGCCTGGCACTTGAGAAAGTGAGGGATCTTTCGAAATACATCAGCATTATCGGCGATAAAACCACACCCTGGAGCGATGCCCAGAGGGTGATCGAACGCGCCTGCGAACTTTTCATGGACGGAGCAGAAATGGGAGTAAGTTCCATCAACCGTCCCGAACAGATCACGAATTACAAGGTACGCGAATACTTCGACCGCCTGATGCAGTTAAACTACAGCAAAGTTGTAATCGACTGGTACAAAATCCAGTATGTGAGCGACCTCGAACGCCAGCCCGACGGCACTTTCGTGGGTGTTATCACTGTTTACCAGAAATTCCAGGGATATGACAAGGAAAAAGGACTGGTTTACGAAGACACTACGAAAAAAGACATCACGATTTACGTTAAGCGCAAGGAAACACAGATCGGCGGACGGCTTATCGGGTTCTGGGATGTGATGCTCGGCGATATCAGGGTGAAAGAAACTTCCAAAAAGTAAGGCTCTGAAACCATTGGCTTTCAAGAAACCTGCTAAAACAAAAGCTCTGCGAACACTGGCTTTCAAGAAACCTGTTAAAACCAAAGCTCTGCGAACACTGGCTTTTATTTTCCTGGCTTTTCTGGCCCCGCTTTGCGCAAGACCGCAAGGCAGCATTGGCGGAATTGCCGGCGACGAAACCGTGTTCTACGCCCAGACCAAGCAGGTAAACCAGTTCTTCCGCCGCTTTAACGGGGAGGAAGACGTGAGCGGAACCAGACTCTACCCCGGGCAAACCGCTTACCACGACCTCAAACTCAGGCGCAAATACATGAACATGCTGTTCGACAAGGACAGCCCTTTGGTAAACAACGACCAGAAAACCGTTTTCATAGAGGAAGTCCTTAATAAGAAAGCCCCGGTACTGCTCGATTTCCATGCCAAAGACTGGTTCTGCGAGGTCGCTACTACCTTCACCTGGAAGAAGCAAACGGTAAACATCATCCTTTACCTGAGGATAGAACAGCAGAACGGGGGATACAAATGGGTGCTTTCAAACTGTTTCTGCGACAAGTTTAATACGTATTTCACTCATCTTGGCGATACTACGAATCTTAAATTTTTCCTCCACCCCATGAGCCACGAGATCGATTTTATGAACATCCATAAGGCCCTGGATGATCCGAAGAATATCGACTTCTACCTCGACAGGAACTATGTTCCCGACTACCTGGCCCTCTTCGTTTCGGAACTGAAGGAAGGAAACCTTAAATTTGTATCGGTCAACAACGAAAAATTCCATGTCTTCCAGGTTCCCAACTGGTATTTCGAGATATCCTTCTTTAACCGCAACAACTACAACAGCGGCTGGCTTATCTCAAACCTCGTCAGGCTGTCGCCCGGAGACAAAAATGAATTGCTCAAGCATTACACACATAGTTATTAGTTTCATGAGAACCCGGTTTCACACAATAGCGGTCATTATTTTAATTATCGCCTTCGGCGGATTTGTATGCAACAAGGCCCAGGCCCAGGCCAAGAAAACAAGCAGCACGCAAACTAAATCCGCAACCAAAAGCGGCAGCAAGACTGCCGCAAAGCCCGCAAGCAAGGGTACAAAAACCGGGATACAGAAATCAGGATCCTCTAAGACCTCCCCGGGAAAAGCGCTTGATAAGAACGCCCCTAAACCCGGGGCTCTGCCTGCCGACAAGATCGATCCCTTAAAAGAACAGGCCAACGGCATAGTGAAATTCTTTGAAAGCACCCTGAATTTCCTGGCCGATAAGAAGAACACAGTCCAGGACAAGCAGGTGATCATCAACGACAGTTATTTAAAGTTTTTCTGGGACAGCGAAGTGCAGATCGAAGACGACCTCGATACCCATATGGTGCCGATGTACAAGGATGTGCAGAGCTACCTCACCGATGTGGACTTCTTCTTCAAACAGGCTAAGTTTACTTATAACGTTCAGGACATCAGCGTGATGACCAATGAACTGGGGAATACTTTTTTCAAAATAACATGCAACCGCAACCTTAGCGGTGTCAACCTCAACGATGTGAGTATTAATAACAACCTGGTGAGGTACATCGAGATCAATTACGACGAAAAGAACCAGCAGCTTAAGATCGTAAGCGTATATACCACCAAGCTCAATGAAAAAGACGATATGAGGCGTTGGTGGAACGGCCTGTCGCAGGGATGGCAGGCAACCCTGGGAAAGGATATGCAGCTTGGGGGAGGCGTGAACCTCGGCTCTGTGGCTTCATACAACGATACCGTTGCAATGGTGGCAGGGCAACAGGTCGCCATAGACCAGAATGCCTACTATAACGCACTTACCCAGATCATGAGGTTGAAAAAGATAGACCTTTCGGGGAATGTGACCATCTCTGACCTGAGCCCTTTAAGCAAACTCAGCGACCTCCTTGAAGTCAACCTGGCCCGCACCCCGGTGAGCGACCTCATGCCCCTGAGGAACCTGAACCATCTCGGGATCCTCAATATCTCCAACACCGCTGTGAACAGCCTGGAGCCCCTGCATTATTGCACCCATATCAGGCAGCTGTTCCTGAAGGGAAGCGGGATACAGGACCTGGGACTGCTTGTAAATTTTCCGGGATTGTCGGACCTCGATATCAGCAATACTAAGGTTTCATCGCTGGCGCCCATAAGCTCACTCGATTCCCTTGACGACCTCAGGCTGAGCAATACGCCCGTAAGCGATCTTTCTCCCATTGCCACACTGGTGAACCTTGAGCTGCTCAATATCTCATCCACCCGCATAAAAAGTATCGATGCGCTTCAGAACCTGAGCAAGCTGAGGATATTGCAGGCCGACAGCACCGGGATAACCAGCCTCAAAGCCTTGGACAACTTACCCGCCCTGCAGAGGATCTATTGCGATTATACCCCATTGCCGAAGCAGGAAGCCATTGCATTTATGATCAGGCATCCTAAAGCCTTCTTAGTGTTTGAATCGGCCGAACTCGCCAAATGGTGGTCAGTCCTGAACACCGACTGGCAGAACATCTTGAGCCATTTTACCGAACTCAGCAATCCGCCTTCAAAAGAGCAGCTTCACAAGCTCATCCTCGTCGACAGTGTTAATGTTGTGGGGCGGATGAACATTAAAAGCCTGGAACCCGCTGCCATGCTTTCATTACTGAGGGTGTTATACGCATCCAGTACAGCTGTGACCGATATTTCTCCCCTGAAGAACCTGGTCAACCTGCAAACCCTGTACCTTAACAATACTTCGGTAAGCAGCCTGCAGGCCCTGGGCACCCTCGCCAACCTTAAGGTCATCAGCATCGAAAATACACAGGTTGCCGATCTAAGCCCTCTTTACGGCATGAAGGACCTGCAATTCGTGTTTGCCGACAACAGCCAGGTTGTGCTGAAGGAAGCCAATGCTTTCCTTGACAAGGATCCCGGATGCCTGCTTCTTTTCCAGACGTTTGAAAATAATAACTGGTGGAAAGGGCTTAGCAAAGCCTGGCAGGATGTCCTTATGGCTGCAGAAGAGCTCAAAGGACAGCCCGACAAGCTGCAACTGCAAAGAATCGCCAATATGGATGAGCTCAGCATTGCCGAAAACTTTTCGATAAACGATCTAACGCCTGTACTAAAGCTTACAAGGCTTAAGGATTTTACCTTTACCGGTACAACGGTGAACAGCCTGGAGCCCCTTAGGAATATGACCAAACTTGAAAGCCTTCATTGCGGGAAGAACCCTGTTACCGACCTCAGTCCGATCACAGGGCTCCCAAAACTTAAAGACCTCGATTTCAGCAACAGCCAGGTGGAGGAACTGATGCCCATACAGAACATGACCCAGCTTGAGAGCCTGAAGTTCAGCGGGACCCCGGTAAAGAGGCTGAAATACCTTGTGAACCTTCACAACCTGAAAATACTGGAGCTATACAATACCAAGGTAAGCAGCCTCGACGAGCTGGATAACATCAGGAGCCTCGAAAACCTCAAGATCTTTAACACCAAGATCTCGGCCAAGAAAGTGGAGAAGTTTAAGGCTGCACATCCTAAGTGCGAGGTGGTGTTTTACTAGATAACTGGATGACTGGATAGCTGGATAGCTGGATAGCTGGATAGCTGGATAGCTGGATAGCTGGATAACTGGATAGCTGGATAACTGGATAACTGGATAGCTGGATAACTGGATAGCTGGATAACTGGATAGGAAGAATCGGCGCGCAGCGCCATTATCAAGAACCAATGAACAAAACCATAGAAGTCTGCTTTACGCCCAAGCTCTTCGCGGATATCACCACCAAAGACGATTATATCGTTGTTCTTGCCGATATCCTGCGTGCCACCACCAGCATATGTGCTGCATTTCAGAACGGGGTTAAGGAGATCATACCGGTAGCCTCACTGGAGCAGGCCATGGAGCTTAAATCGGAAGGCTACCTGGTTGCCAGCGAGCAGGACGGGAAAAAACTCGATTGGGCCGACTTCGGGAATTCGGCTTTCAATTTCACCCCTGAGGCCATAGGAGGGAAGACCCTGGTTTATTGCACGACTAACGGAACGCGGGCCATTGAGACCGCCAGGCATGCGCGGAAGATCGCCATGGGTGCTTTCGTGAACATCACCGCTTTAAGTGAATGGCTGGTTAAGGAGAATAAAAACATTGTGATCTTATGTTCGGGCTGGAAAAACAAGTTCTGCCTTGAGGATTCGCTCTTTGCCGGGGCCCTGTCAGAAAAGCTGCTGAAGCATCCCGGTTTTGAAACATTCTGCGACAGCGCCCATGCTTCGATGGACCTTTGGAATATCGCGAAGACCGATCTGCCGGCTTATCTCGAAAAAGCGGCCCACCGTCACCGCTTGAAGAAGCTGGGTCTCGACGATGTGATCCCATACAGCCTCACAGCCGATTCAACTTCGGTAATCCCAGTCTTTGAAGGAGGAGTAATTCTTGATAAAGGGTAGGGCCCGGTCATAAGCCATAAGCCATGAGCCATGAGCCGGCAGTCACCAGTCACTTTTTAACAGTCACCATTACTGGTTAGTCCCTGACGCAGCGGATTGATAAACCGAAAGTAGTTGAAAATCTGTTGCTATACATACTATTTTTATCGCTGGTCATACGTATCATCCAAGATTCATCCGCCTGGTAATAGGTTGATGTCCACCAGTTCCCGGCATAGAAGATCTCCGAGAAGGCACTCTGCACGTTACGCCATCCGCCCGGAAGGGCTGTAAAGCCTGATTCGTTTGTTGCCCCGGTATTACCGCTGTCCCAGTGGAGTGTACCGGCTTCTTTAAGTTTTGCTGCTGCAATGGTCTCGCCTCCAAGGTAATCTATCATTATATACCATTCAAAATAATTGGGAATATGCCAGCCTGCCGGGGAAAGGGGGATATTTTGAACTACATACCAATTGTACAACCTCCCGTACGTGCCTGATTTGACCGGATCGTTTTCGTAATCACAATATGCTCCAATTTGAAACTGGTTAAGCTGGCCCCATTGAACTGGATCTGTAACATTGGGTATCGGAACCCCGTTGCGTGAGGATGTCACTTTCAGGTTTTCGGCCATCCACACCTGGGTGCCGATCTGGACAATATGGTAATAATTGCCCTGAACATCGGCGATGGTTGAATCAATGGTTGTGAGGTTAAATGTACTGCCGTATCCAGTTCCGTTTGTATTTGTTGCATAGGCCCTTACGTAATATAAACTCTGTCCATGCATTCGTTTTATCGTTCCTGTATAAGAACCGGCCCCGCTCCCGCATACTACAGTGTCGTTCTGTATTGTCGGGTTCTGGTTGGAATTACTCCAGCAGAACCCGCGTTTTGTTACATAACTTCCCCCGTCGCTTGTTACATTCCCAGTAAAATCAGCTGTGTTAAGCAGCACGTTACTATATTCCACCGTGGTTATAACCGGTACAGGCCCGGTCAGCGGTGTATCATCGGTTTTCTTTTTACAAGCCTGACTTAACATCATGACTATAATCAGGGTCGCCAGGGTGGAAACTGTAGCAAATACTTTCATGCGTTTTTAATTTCGGTAAAAATAAGTATAAATTTATTTTATATAGTAAGATGGCCTGACATTGTTTAAAATATCTGCTTTCAAAGGATAAAACAGTGCAGATCATCCGTAAGATATCAATCCCCTGATTGCAAAGGCTACTGTACCAGCTTAGTCACGAACGCAACGTAAAGAGGCCCCGGCCTTTATATATAAAACAGAATTGAGAAACATGGCATTATTATAGGTAAGCTGCATAAACCAGGCATTACTCGAGCCATAATCAGTAGAAAGCCAGCATGTAGTTCCTCCTCCTTTCCCCCCGAACGATCCGGTTTCACTGCGGTAACCGCCGGCAAGGGCAGTAAACCCTGTCTCATTGGTTGCTCCTGTATTGGGGCTGTCCCAATGGGTTGTACCCGGCTCTTTAAGTTTCCCGCCGGCAACATCCTTCCCTCCCAGGTAAGTCAGCAGGACTGTGAATTCGTCGTGGGACGGTACGTGCCAGCCCACAGGGGCGATGTTTCGGCTGTCGTTTACGGCATACCAGTTATACAGCATCCCATAAACACTCGCGTTGGCGGAAGAGTTGTCATATTCGCAGTAAGCGCCTGCAGTGCGCTGGCTCCATTCCGTTGCATCATAAACATTGGGCAGGGGATTCCCGTTGCTGTACTTTGTCGTTTTCAGGTTCTCAGCCATCCAGACCTGGGTCCCGATCTGTACAATGCGGTAATTATTATTGTCTATGTCGGAGATCGTTGAATCGAGGGTCGATAAGGTCAGTATCGACCCATAGCCCGTTCCGTTGCTGTTTGTTGCAAAGGCACGTACATAAAACACAGACTGGCCTTTAAGGTTGGTCATTGTGGCCGAGAAAACTCCGGCCCCGTTCCCGGCAATGACCGTATCGTCCTGTATATTGGGGTTCTGGTTGGTATGGCTCCAGCAGAACCCTCTTTTTACAACAAAAGTACCCCCGTCACTGGTAATATTTCCGGTACATTTAGCTGTTGTCAGCAGGATATTGCTGAAACCCGACGTAAGCAGGACCGGGACCGGCCCGGCTGCAGGAGTATCCTCGCTTTTCTTTTTACAGGAAGAAACAAGTATTAAACATGAGATTAGGATTGGCAGTAAAGCAAGCTTATTAATTAGTTTCATCAGTTTAAATTTTTTGCAAGGTAAGGTAAAGAAATGATTAATTTTGAGATGCTTTCAAGACATCAAGCATATGAAACGCAATGTTTCCGGATAAAGTACTAAACAATTACAACAAGACATGAACCAGAACAGCAAACAACCGTACCAGGCCTGCATCCTGTTTCTAATTATTCTTGGAACCATTTTAAGCCTGAACCTGCGGGCCCAGGACACAATCAAGATTAAGCCTGTAAAGAAAAAGATCAGCATGAAAGACACCCTTGATCATAAGCTCGACATGAGCGACTACCTGATCAACATGCATGGCTTTGTTCCCTGGCCGGTGATCATCAGCGAACCCTCCCTGGGGAGCTTCGGGCTGGCCCTGGCAATCGTATTCATCAGTCCGAAGAAAACCGCGAAAAAAGAAGAGCAGTTCCATTTTCCCGACATCACGGGGATTGCAGGCATGTGGACCCTGAACAACACCTGGGGGGTAGGGGCGATGAGGCAGGGAAGCTTCCCCAGGATAGGCATGAGGTACAATATTGCCGCGGCCTATGCCCCCATCAATATAAACTTTTACCGGAACTTCACCTACCTCGGGGAGAAGGATGTTCTTTTCAAGCTTACGACCATACTCGGCGTTTTGGATATCAGTGAGAATTTATTCAAAAACAAGCTCTTTGCCGGGATCAACTATACCTATGCCAATGTGAATGTCTCCACCAAACTGAGCGACACAGTCAATTACATTTTTAATAAAGTATTCAACCAGCAACCCGAAATGACTAAAAACACCGGACTGCTCGGCTTCTATCTTGAATGGGATTCACGCAACAGCATCTTCACCCCCGACAGGGGCATACGCAGTAAGGCTTCGTTCGGCATTGGCAGGCAGTGGACCGCCAGCGATTTCGACTATGAGAAAAGTGAAGTCTATATCAACGGCTTTATTCCTTTTACAAAATGGTGGGTTTGCGGTTTGAGGGCCGACTGGCAGTGGGCCGGGGGCACGACCCCCTTTTACCTGCTTCCTTACATCAAAATGAGAGGCATAGGAGCCATGGTTTACCAGGGAGACCAGGTGTTGCAGCTGGAGACCGAGCAACGCTTCGACCTTGGCCTGAGGTGGAGTTTACTCGGGTTCGCGGGGGTTGGCAAGACCTTCAGCAGTTCCAGGTTCCTCGAGGACCCTACCTGGCATGTGGCCGGGGGCGCGGGTTTTCGTTACCTCCTTTCCAGGATCTTTCGGATGAGGATGGGTATTGACCTGGCCGTAGGACCCAATCAGTTTGCATATTACATCGTACTGGGGCATTACTGGAACTAAGCGTGAACAGTGGCTGGTGCCTTGGTACTGGGGACCGGGGACCGGGGACTGGGGACTGGTGATTGGGGACTGGGCACTGGGGACTGGTTGCCCGATCCCGCTATCCCGCATCCTGCTAATCCGCATCCCAACTTTCTCCACTGCGGTGAAACTAAATACCGTTTTCTGCGTACAAGAGTTAAGCCCTGTTAAATGAATACAGAACTGGAAGATATTGATCTTATTGAAAGGTTCCTGAGCGGGAATCTCTCGCATAAGGAGGCTATGGAAATTGAGACCAGGCTGGAGGAGGACCATGAATTTGCCCGGAAGTTAAGGCTGAGGAAGACTTTTCCTTCACTTTTTAAGGCGGAAGGTCAGGATGAAATTATCATGGATTTACCCGAAACCCCTGTCGAATCTTACCTCACCGAAACGGTCCGGAAGAAAGGGAGCAGGCGTGTTTTATGGGTTATTGCCGGGTTGCTTATCCTCGCAGTTTCAGGTTTCCTGTTCATTCGTTTCCTGCTGCCGGTATTTAAATCAACAGGCCATGACAATGTATTACCGGCATCCGGCGAAAAGAAAACAACTGAACTGAAGACCACCTCGCAAACATCCGCCGAAAAAAAAACAATTGAAGCAGCAGGGCTCAAGACCACTGCACAGGTACAGGCTGCAGCAACCCCCGCCACCTCAGTACCTGAAGCGATTGGCAGGCCCGTAGAACTCCTGTTGCCTGTCAACAACGAAGTCATAAGCAGGGGGGAGGATGTTGTATTCAGGTGGAAGCAGAGAACCGACAGTTTTACTAATTTCTACCTTATCTCGGAAGCTAACAACAAGCTCGCATGGTGGAAAGGAATAAAACCCGGCATCAGGGAGCTCACCATCCCGAATATCAATCTCAAGACAGGGAAATTCTACTGGTACGTGGGCAGCAAGGAATACCGGCGTACTCTTATCGTAGCTGATATCTAGATCGTGAACCGTGACTGGTGACTGGGTGGCTGGATAGCTGGGTGGCTGGATAACTGGATCACTGGATCACGAATTTTTTTCTATCTTCCCTGCAATAATTTCAGTATTCTTCGTCTACACCATCATGGACCAGAACTCCCAAAATACCAAAGTCGATAATTTTTTCCGTACTGAATACCAGAAGCTCCTGAATTTCGTGCGCAAGAACCTCGACGATAGGTTTTTCGGGGCTTCTCCCGAAGACATAGTGCAGGACGTTGCTTTAGGGCTGATATCCCGTCTTGACCCCGACCAGCAGGTGGAGAACCTGAGCGCTTATATCTACCGGTCGATAAAGAACAGGATCATCGATTCACGCAGGAAAAAGCAGCGCAACGTCACTATCGAGAGCTTCGCGGACCGCGACAACGGGAATTATTTACTTAACACCATGGCCGATGAAACAGCAGAAGAGAAGGCATACAGCAATATAGAGCCTGCGATGCTCAGGGAAGCAATCGCAGAATTAAGGCCCGACGAGCAGGCCGTGATCATCGCGACCGAGTTTGAGCAGAGGACCTATGAGGAGCTTTCCGATGAATGGGAAGTCCCGATTGGCACCCTGCTTTCGCGCAAGCACCGGGCCCTTTCGAAACTACACAAAATATTATTAAACAAAAACAAATAAAAATCATGGAAACAACTGAAAATAAAACAATGAAAAACCGCTGCTGCGGAGGACGCAGGCCCCGCGCAGGATGGATAGTACTTGGTGTACTTGGGTTCACAGCCCTGCTTTTCCTTTTCGCAGCCGCCATCATGTGGCTATGGAACGGTCTCATGCCTGTGATCTTCCACCTTGGAGTCATCACTTACTGGCAGGCTATAGGATTAGCCGTACTCGCCAGGCTGCTGTTCGGGAATATGCATCACGGAGCCCGTCACGGCGGCCGCAGGCAGAGATTCGGTCCCTGGTGGCACAGGGGCGGGATGCATGGCGGAAGCAATGACCCGGGCATGCGCTGGAGTTATTACGAACAATACTGGAACGAAGAAGGTGAGCGTTCGTTCAACGACTACGTTAAACGCAAAACCGAATCAACGGCTACAGCAGGATAATTTTCCTGGTTTGTCGGGCGGATGGGGACGCGGCGGTGACAAAATATACTCCCGCCGGGCGCCCCTCCAGCTTCAGCCTCAAGGTCTGGTTCCCGGGTTTGACCAGGCCTTTCCAGATAATACCCAGGTCCTGGCCGGAGGAAGAGATGAGGCTGATTTCGAGAAGTTCATTGTGGCCGGAGGTAAGGGGAAGATTCACGACTCCATTAGCCGGGACAGGATAGGGATCCCCGATCCCGACTCCCTGATCCCGGTTCTCGATTCCCGAAGATGGCTTATAGTACGTACTGTACACCCCGTTCCCATGAGTGGCTACGGCCACAAAGCCGTCGGTGGAGCGGGCGTCGATCATGTCGACGATCACATTGCCTATGGAATCGGGGCTCTCCTGCACCCAGGTTGTGGAATCTCCGTTCAGTCTGGTGGTGGAAAACAGCCCGATTGAAGTCCCGGCAAAAACCACCTGCTCACCCTGGTAAGTCATAGTTTTTGACCATCTCACCGAAGGGCCCGAGCCGGATCCGTCGGGATGCTCCTCGAGGTTTCCCGAAACTGAGGTCCAGGTAGTCCCTCCATCCGCAGAATGGAATAAGCTCTGAACCCCGTAATTTGAGAACACTACCATCACTCCGTCGGCATTCAGAGGATTCACATCGATACAGGCAATGAAGGAATTGGCTGGGAAATTGCTGCCCGTGATATCCACCGGCACAGGGTTCCCTGTATTCGCATTGTCAAGGCGGTAGAGCTTCCCCAGGCTGGTCCCGTAAAAAAGGCGGTTGGCCGGGAAGCGGGAAATGCTGAGGGCGCTGATCACCGATGCGTTGCCTATATCTACATTGCTCAGGTGGTTCCAGCCTGCGTTCCGCTTTGAAGAATCCAGTGCCGAGGCTTTGAGATCGTCCTTGCGCCAGATGCTGTTGACGGTGGGCAGGTAAATGGTCCGGGAGGTGTTCTGGTCAAGGGCGAAATTCTGGTAAAAGGGGAAGAGCGCATTCGAACCCATCACCGGGTCGTAGTATTTAAGCAGGGTATCGGGCAGCTGAGGATATATGTTCTTCGTATGCATATTTGCGTCGAACTGGGAAGTCCAGATGTTGCCGCTGTATGCCGAGATCACGCAATACTCCCATGAAGGGGCTACTGCAACCGAAAATCCGTCGTAACAAATATCGATATCGAACCAGAACTCCGTAGGGTCGTTGGTGATGGTATAATACCAGTTGTTATCCTGCAAGCCGCCCAGGACCCAGTTTTCGGCCGAAGCCCCGTGGTCAATGCCCACCGAGTAGAACTGGGTGGTGGTGAGCTGGTTGTTGAGACGGGTCCAGCTGATATGCGCGCTGTCGGCAAGACAGTCAGTGGTGAGGTAAACGCCCCCGTCGTTCCCTGTAAGCATGATGTTTGGGTTGTTCCTGTCGAATGTAATTGAATGCATGTCAGGGTGGAGGGCGTGAAGCGAGTCCATATCGTACGGACTGCCTCCCAGCCAGTTCGTATGCAGGCTGTCGGCAAAACCGTTATCGGAGCGGTAAAGGCACATCCCTCCCAGGAAGACTTTATTCGCATCATCGGGTTTCACAGCCATGCCAACACAATATCCGCCGTAAACGACCAGTGAAAAAGGCCAGGAGTTGATGCTTCCGTTCCCGTGGCCGGGAATCCCCATGGTGCGGTTTTCCCAAACTGCCGAATCCCCTGCGCTGCTCCATTTCATTTTCCAGAAGGTATTCACCGAATTCGTATAGCCGTTGAATGGGTTGAGGTCGGGCGACTGTGACTCGGTGAAAACATACATGATTGATTCATCAGAAGGCGCGAGAGCCAGCTTGGTAGTGCGGTTATCGTGAGGGAATTTTCCAGGAGTGATTTCTGTCCAGTTGATGCCGTTGACCGAACGCCAGATCCCCTTCCTTCCCGGGGGTTCAATGGACCAGCCGTAGCCGCTCAGGGCCGCGTACAGGATGCCATCCGAAGTCACTGCGATATCCGAGCAAAACGATTTATTCACCAGGTCACCCAGCACCATCGTCCAGGTCGCACCCCCGTCTTCAGAGCGCATAATTGCCCCGTAACAGGCCGCGTACACTATGTCCTTGTCGGTCCTCACCGGGTCGGTGACGATGCGCCAGACCCCCTGGAACACATCCTCGAGCACCCCCAGCCTTCCCCCCTGAGTCGATGCCAGGGCCTGCCATGTAGAACCGTTGTCGGTCGATTTGAAGATCCCGTTCCCCAAACCCACGGTACGCACGCTGGTGCTCACATTGCGGTCGGTCGTGCTCAGCAGTTCCCCGCTGCCGTAATACCAGGTGGAATGTTTTCCCGCTCTCCGGTCCTGCACTATGCAGGTTGCGCTCTGTTCAGCGTCGGGGGCCGTGACCTTATGCCAGCTAATCCCTCCGTTCTTTGTTTCCCACATTCCGCCGGTTGCGCTGCCAGACAGCCAGTGATCAGGATGGTCGATATCGGTGGTGATGCACAGCATTCTGCCGCCTATGTTTATAGGCCCCCTCCAGTCCCAGGCCTGGGAATTCGCCGATTTGGGAAGGGTTTTTGAAAACTCCAGTTCTTTCGAACGTATCCCTGATGGTATTTTCCCTGTAAGCGGATCACGGAGCATGTTCAGCTGACGCTCGGCCATCATAGGCAGCATCAGGGACGGGGACAGTTTTTCCTTCTCCTGCCTGGTTTTTGAAATGTTTTGTTTATGTTCCTTATGGTTCTGTTTATGGGCAAACCAAATCCCGGCTGCACCCAGGACCAGGCCTGAAGCCAGCAGAAAGAGTACAAACTTTTTCATAGGAACTGTATATCATACAAATATAAGATATATAAATAGGAAAGTCAAGAGCCCCGGATGATTTCCCCCTATCCAGTTATCCCGCTATCCAGCTACCCCGCTATCCAGCTATCCAGTTATCCAGTGATCCAGCTACCCAGCTATCCAGTTATCCCGCTATCCCGCCTTCCGTAATTATCTTATATTTGGGCTAAACAAATTCCATATGCCAGGCATCCATCGTTTTCTGATTGCATCCCTCATCGGGATCCTCATGCATTTTTCATCGGCAGGCCAGGCCGACTCAGTGGTAACCGTTAGAACCGTCAGCCCGCCCCCCCGTACCATTGATATTTCAAGTGCACCCGTGCGGTCAATGGAGGTCATCTCCATGGTAAAGCAGGCGTTCAAGGACCTGATCCCTCCCAATACCGTAAAGAAGATCAAGTTCAATAACGACGTATTCATGGCTATGGTTGACACAAACCTGCTCGTACAGGTCGATCCTGATGATCCCCTGGTCAACCTGAGGTTTCTCGAAAACCGCCGTTACATGCTGCAGGAGGAGCAGAAAAAGGTAAGCAAGGAAGAGAATGTCCTGAAAAGCATACTCGGTCCGCTCGACACCCTTTCGGCCTGGATAAGCAACGAGGCAGCGACCTGGAGATACACCATGAACCTGCATGCCGGCGACAGCCATTCTTCCGATCTGCTGGCTAAAATGAACAGCACGGTCAATTTCCTTGATTCCTCTCTTATATACCTGAACAAGAGGACCATTACCCTTGGCCGCATAATCGAACGTACGAATGCGATGAGCATGAGAATAGAACTCAGCCTGGAGAGAACTTCTGTCCTCATCATCCGTATGGAAAAAAACTCCTTTGCAGTGGACGACCTTCCTTTTTTTCAGCTTGAGTTTGCCAAGAACTACTTAAGGGAAATATCACAATCCGTATCAAACCTCTGGAACGTCAAGTTTAAGGAGCTTCGCGATTACCTGTCTTACCACATCGGATCCCTGTTCTTCCTTCTCCTGCTCATTGTGGTCCTGTACATGGTCTTTGTCAGGCTGAGGCACCGGATACGGGTGAACATGGAAGGGTACGGCAGGTTTTATAAAGAGATGTTCCTGCTTATGCTTTCCAAGCCCCTGGCAGGGGCGGTGGTTGTGGGCCTGTCGGTTTCCGTCTTCATTTTTCCCGACAGGTCGGTATCCTTCAGGGAGCTCCAGACCTATATTATCGCCATCCCCATGATCTACCTTCTGAACAAGATCCTGAACCGGCATTACAGGTTTTATTTTTACGTTTTCACAGTGACGCTTGTGCTATACATGATACAGGTCCTGCTTTCGCCGGGGACCACGATATACAGGGTCATGATGTTCCTTATCGCAGTAGTTGAGACCGGGCTGCTGTCGATGCTGGTATACAGGATCAGGAAAGAAGGAATAATACGGGGAAGCCAGAAACGATGGCTTTACGTGTTTTTTACCTTGAACGTACTGATGGCTGTAATGGGACTGTTCGCAAATATATTCGGCAGGGTCACACTCACCGAGATGTCGCTGGGCGCGGTGTTTTCGAATGTCATCACCAGCGTGATCCTGTTCATCACCTCCCTTCTCTTCAACGGTATGGTGGCAGCGGGAATAGACTCACAGAAAGGACGCAAGCTCAATGCGTTCATGAAATACGGCGAATTGATCAAGAAAAGAGCCATACGCGTGATCAACATCGTTTCGGTACTCATCTGGATCAATATCATTTTGGCGGCGTTTCACCTGGACTATCTTGTGATAGGGACGCTTACTTCGGCGCTCACGCACGAATTTACAGTTGGGACCATGAGCTTCTCTCTCAGCCTCCTGCTCGTTTTTTTCTGCGTGATCATGTTGTCGTATTACCTGGCCAAATACCTGCAGGTAATCCTGGAGCAGGACATCCTCAACAGGATGCTACTGGCAAAGGGACTGCCTCATACCATTGCCGTAGGACTGAAATACTTCATCGTCATCTGCGGATTTTTCCTTGCCGTGAATACAACCGGGATGCCGATGGACAAGCTCACTATCATTCTCGGCGCTTTCAGCGTTGGCATAGGGTTCGGCCTCCAGAACATTTTCAACAACATGGTTTCGGGCCTGATATTGCTGTTCGAGAGGCCTATCCAGCTTGGCGATACCGTACAGGTGGGGCAGCTCACAGGGCAGGTGAAGTCGATCGACCTTCGCTCCAGCAACATACATACTTTTGACGGTGCTGAGGTCATCGTCCCGAACGGACAGCTGGTTTCAAACGAGGTGATCAACTGGACACTTTCGGATAAAAAGCGCAGGCTCGAAATTGCAGTAGGGGTGGGCTACGGTTCCGACCCGGTACTTGTGCACAAGCTCCTGCTCGGGGTACTGCAGGACAACCCCGGGGTGCTTAAAAGCCCCGAACCTATGGTCCTTTTTTCCAACCTGGGGCAGAGTGCCCTGGAATTCATGCAGGTATTCTGGATCGCCGACTACAGCATGGGACGCATCGTAAAAAGCGAGGTCCTGTTCAGTATTTTAAGCGTCCTCAAAGAAAACGGGATCAATATACCTTACCCCCAGCAGGATGTTCATATCATCCCGCCGGCTCCTTCGACAAGCTGAAAAATTCAGAGTATCCGCAGAAAAAATCAAACTATGCCGGTATTTCCCGGGAACTAAACTGTACGGGTCTCTATTCGGGAATATTGTAAAGTTTGCAGACCTGCTTGTAGGACATGCTCCTCAGTTCCTGTGCGCTCCTGTACCCTTTGGTTCCTGATTTAGCAGCTGGTACGGTACCGGGGATGGCTATGAACCTGAACTTGTTTGTGGAAGTGGCTGGAGTCCCGATCATGTCGGTGGTGAAGACAATGCTTCCGTACTGGTGTATCAGGAAGCCCCAGTTGGCACCTACGGCATAGGCCGGCAGGGGACGCATTGAAGTTCCTCCGAAGACATCACCGTCGAGCCAGGCATAGGCCAGCACCACACCGCCCTCGACAATATCCTGGGTCAGATCAGGAGCGGAAGCCTCGAAAAACCAGTCGCCGTATGTACCCGACCAGCTTACGGGAGAAAACCATTCGGAATAATATACTTCGGCATTTTGTCCGTTGAGCCCTGCAGGTCCCTGGGGACCTTCCTTCTGACATCCGGTAATACTGAGTAAGGAAATGGCTGCAAGCAGGAAGATAGTTTTAAATGTTGTTTTCATATTATAGTTTTTAATTGGTTTTTATTCAAGTGGAGGCAGGGTGTTTTTTACAATTTTCAAAATGTGATTAACCCGCATATAAAGGTACCAATTATTCCGTTGCGCACACATGAAACAGATTTCGAAAATTACTTCGTACCTTTATCACATTCAAGTTTTAAACATGTTTATCCTGAGCAGAACCGGTAAGACAACTGCGGCTTTTATAGCCCTTATCCTGCTGTCGGCCACCCTGCATGGCCAGGACCGCCTTTCCAGGGCGCAGTTCGATTCCATTTATGACAAAGCAATGGGATGCCTTCATTCCGATGCCGGGGCTTCCGGGAAATACCTTGAGATCCTTACTGCATCAGTGGAACCCCTTTCCGATTTGCAGCGGGCCAGGCTGGGGTACCTGCAGATGAAGATATACGAAGCGGCTAAAACCGGCAAAGCTGAATGGAGCATGTTCGCTGCTCCCGGTCCCCTCACCCTGAGGGACTCCCTTCAGTTTTATGCCAGGCGTTACCTCGAACGCTCTTTGCCCGACCTGGCCATACCCCTGCTGATGAAGGCCCTGGAGGTACTGCCGGGGAATTCGGGCGATGCCGACCATACGAGGTTAGAGCTTTGCGAGGCCTACCGGCAGAAACAGGAATACCACAAAGGGATCTCGCTGATAGAAACCCTGCTGGAAAGGCCGGCCGCCATGTCGGACCGGAACAGGGCCTATGCTTATAACCGGCTCGCGGCCCTTTACAACGAATGCGGGAACCCGGCCGGAAGTTACACCGATTCGGTTTTCAAATACTCGCTGCTTTGCAGGGAACTCTCTGAAATGACAGGCGATAAACCCGGCCTGGCGGCAGCCCAGAATGAACTGAGCTACCAGTACATGCTCAGGAAAGATTTCGGCAGGGCCTTCGAGCTGTCGCAACAGGCGATTTCCAATTTTCTCTCTTCCGGCATGCCCTTCCAGGCCATGAACGCCCTTATAAACCAGAGCAACATTGACCTGGGGAAAGGCGATCACCTTGCGGCCATAGGAGCGTTGCAGGAGGCGGTACGACTGGCCCCGGTATGGGAAAACCGCAACCTGTACATGCGCCTTTACAGGCAGTATGCAAACGTGTACACTGCGGCCGGCGACTACCGCGAAGCCTACGGGTTCCTGCTTCTTTGCAACCAGCTTCAGACAGAGTTCTTCAGGGACAGGATGAACAGCCAGATCGTGGAGCAATCGGCCCGCTACGATCTTTTCGTCAAGGAGCAGAAGATCAGGGAGGAGCAGAAAAAGAACGAATTCAACCACAGGCAGATCATCCTCCTTGTCATCCTCATCGCAGCCCTCGCCCTGGCCCTGGTCATCAGCTTCTTCTATTTCAGGCTCAGCAGGAAAGGGGCTATCAGGCAGAAGCTGGCCGGGGCGGTTCTCGAAACTGAAACAAATGAACGCAGGCGCATCGCCAGGGACCTCCACGACGGGCTGGGGCCCCTGCTGTCGGCCATCAACCACTATTTCCAGGCTTTCCTCGATGCAAAGCCCGAAACCCGCGAAGCCATCAGGGAAAGGCTGCAAACGGTGATCTCCGAATCCATTGACGAGGTGTCGAGGATCTCCCATAATATTAGTCCGCACGTTCTTGAAAAACACGGGCTGATGACCGCCCTCAACAACCTGATGGCCCCTCTCACCGCCCAGGGCAGGTATGAAGTCATTTTCACCTCCTCCCTGGAACAGGGACTTTCCACCAAAACAGAACTCACCGTTTACCGCTGCATCACCGAACTGCTGAACAACACCATGAAGCATGCCGAAGCCGGCCGGATCACCCTCGATATCTGTCTTTCGGGGAACCAGCTCCTGGTCCGTTATTCCGACAACGGGAAGGGGTTCGACCCGGCACTGTGCAGCAAGACCGGAATGGGCCTGCATAACATCAGGAACAGAGTTGAGTCGTCGGGCGGCACCCTGGTCATGGAAAGCTCCTCTGATGCAGGGATTTTAGTCAATATAAGCATACCCGTTTGATTATGGAGAAGATCAGGATAGCGGTCATCGACGACCACGACCTCTTCAGGGAGGGTATCATCCTTGTTTTAAGCCAGATCGATGGCTTTGAGGTGGTGTTCAACACTTCCGACGGCAACCGTTTCGTGGAGGCGCTTGCCGGGACCTCTGTGGATGTAGCCCTTATGGACATTGAAATGCCCGTACTGAGCGGCGCCCTTACCACCCAGAAAGCGCTTGAGGTGAAACCCGAACTGAAGGTGATCGCTCTTACCATGTTTTCCGATACCGGCCATTACACCCAGATGATACAGGCCGGGGCCAGGGGCTTCATCCTGAAGAAGGCCAACAAGTTCGAACTGGAGCAGGCCATCCTCTCGGTGCACAGGGGCGGCACCTGTTTCAGCCAGGAGATACTCCAGAAGCTCGCCTTCAGGTATAACGGGAAGTCAGGAGGTGAAGAAGAGCTGACGACACGCGAAGTGGAGATCATGGTGCTGATTTGCCAGGGCCATACCTCCCAGGAAATATCGGAGCGCCTGCACATCTCCGCCAAAACCGTTGAGACCCACCGTTCAAACCTCTTTCTCAAGGCCGGCGTGCGCAATGTAGCCGGGCTCATAGCCTGGGCCGTAAGGAACCAGTATTACTCCATCGGTTAAAGCAGCCTGCTGCTTAACCGGTCCCGGGTACTTTTTCCCCTTAGCGTTAGACGGACCCGGTGCAGGAGCCGGGATTCATGCCGTTCCTTCAGGGTTTCCCCTGACCGCAATTCAGGTTATCCCCTTTGACCTTTCATTAATTCTCCTGTTGACTGCGGATGACAGCCGTCGTAATTTCGATTGCTGATTCATTATGCTTTTTATGATCATGATCGCTCTATCGGACGGGAACCGGACTTACTGCCAGGGGCTGAAGACCATGCTTGAACAGGTGGAGGATTTCAGGGTGGCCATCATACCCCCTGAAAGCATCTGCAGTGCGATCGCAAACTACACTGCCGCCGACATCCTGCTCGTTGATGAAGACCTTTACCAAACCTGCAGCGACAGCGCCGGGAAAAAAGAAAGAATCACTCCCCCTCCAAAAACCATTCTCCTGACCATGGACCGCGACGAGCTGAACAGCCCCTTCAACGGTTATGAGGTCCTCTACAAGGGATCAGGCAAAAAGGAGTTCGAAGCGAGGATCAGGAAATTGGCCCGTACCGGAGGTTCACAATGACATCGGCAGGGCAAAACACCGGTAAACTCGCCGTGAGGGTCCTCGTCGGTGCGGTCCTTGGGATCCTCACCGGCCTCGTCATAGGTGATTACGCGTCATACTTTGAATTCCTTGGCAAAGCTTACGTTCAGCTCCTCGCCATGTGCGTATATCCCTACCTCGTCGCATCCCTGCTGCACGGACTGGGGAAAATGGATTCACCTACCGCAAAGCTCATGTTTAAACGGGGTTGGTTTGTTTTCGTCCTGGCATGGGTTATCATCCTCGCTGCCATGATGCTGCTCTCCCTTGTGTTCCCCAAACCGCTGGTGCCTGTATCCATTATAAATGATGCCTCAAAAAAAGGCGTGGATATGGTTTCGGTCTTCGTCCCCGGCAACATCTTCAGCGATATCTCGAAGAATTATATTCCCGCCGTGGTCGCCTTTACGCTGCTCTATGGTGTGGCGATACAAAGGGTCTCACACAAGGATACCCTTCTGGATATCATGGAGACCATTAAAACAGCCAGCCTTACTATCTGGAACTGGGTGGTCGTGGTTGCCCCCCTGGGCGTTTTTGCATTGTTTGCTAATGTTACAGGGACCATGATGATGACCGAGATCGAAGGGCTGTTGCTGTACATCATTGTTTTCCTTGCAGGATCGGCCCTGTTCACCTTCTGGATACTTCCCATACTGATCACATCCCTGGTACCCCTGAAGTACAGGGAACTTATGAAGGAGCTGGAAGGGGCTTTCATCCTGGCCCTGGTTACGACCCTGAGCGTTGTGGCTCTTCCTATCATCACCCAGGCGATTGAGAAATTCCTCAGCGACAGGAAAATCAACGATAACAGGATGAAGGACGTGATAGGAACGAATATTTCACTCGCCTATCCCTTTGCACAGCTCGGGAACCTGGGCGTACTTTTATTCATTTATTTCTGCAGTTTTTTCTACAAGATAGACTTTGGGCTCATCCAGAAGATACTATTGCCCCCGCTTACACTTATTTCCACGATAGGCACCCCGAGTGCGGCAGTCAATTCAATCAATTTTTTATCTGTTGTTTTCAAACTGCCCCCGGGTACCGAGGACCTCTATGCAGCCACAACTATCTTCACGAGGTACGGACAGGTTGCGCTCAGCGTCATGGGCTTTGTGTTTACGGCCCTGCTTGCCACCTTCTCTTTTTACGGACAGCTGAAGTTCAACCCCGTTAAATTCTTTACTTCTCTTGCAGGGGGTCTCATCGTACTTGTAGCGTTTACCCTTGTACTGAGGGCGTTCAGCCCGGAACTTTTCCTGGAAAGAAACAGGCCTTATCTTCAGTACAGGCTGCCCAGGGAGCTGACCGAAAGCGTCAGTGCGGTTGTTTACAGGCCAGGCCAGGCCAGGCCGCAAACCGATCATGACTCAGCCGCACATTTCCGCCTGGACCATATCAGGAGGACGGGGGTTCTCCAGGTCGGGTACAATGCCGGGATCATCCCCTTCTGTTATTTCAACGAATTCGGCGAGCTTGTTGGATATGACGTTGAGAACATGTACCACCTTGCCAGGGATCTCAATGTAAAGCTGCAGTTCATACCCTTCCAGTGGGGCGGGATGGAAGATGACCTGGTAAACCATGAGTTCGACATTGCAATAGGGGGCATTTTTGTAACGAACGAGAGGCTCCAGGCACTCCCTGCCACCAGGCCCTATTTTCAAAGTCCGCTTGCCCTCCTGGCCAGGGGAGCCATCGCCGGGGAACTCACCACCAGGGAGAAAGTGCTTGGAAATACAAAATACAGCGTAGGAACTTTCACCAGCCCCGTCCTCATCAGGATCAGCAACGTACTTTTCCCTGAAAACCATAAGGTACTGCTTGATAATTATTTTGAACTTGCCTCACGCACCGATATAGATTTTGTCATCTGGACCTTTGAGCAGGCAAAAGCCTATGCCATGTCACATCCCGGGTTCACGGCAGTCATACCCGCCGACTTCGGGAACCCCCTCCTGATCGCATATTTCATGCCCCCCGATGCCCTTCCACTGGTCAGGTATATGGATTACTGGCTGCAGATCAAGGATACCGAAGGAACTACCGCCATGCTTAAGAAAAGGTGGATGGAAGGCGTTCAAACCCGCTCAAAGGACCACCGCTGGTGCCTGGTCAGGGATGTATTCCACTGGGTAAAAAACTGAAGTGATCTGATCTTTTTTTATATATTTGTTATAATTATGAGATCACTGGTAAAGGCAGGGGTAGTTATACTCTTCCTTATATTTTCCTGTAGTCATCCCCACGGGAAGATGGACTCTTCAAAGGCTGGAGCTGTTCTCGGCCTGGCTGATTCCTTAAGCCATTGCGATCCTGCCAAAGCCGATTCCCTCTATCTTTCAATTCTGCGCGAGAGCAATGCCGCCAGCCTGCCACAGCAGGTCAGGGCTTTACTTGGAGAATCAAGGATATGCTCCGGTAAATCAAAATATGACACTGCCTCAGCACTGATCAACAAAGCCGTTTCCATGGCCATATCAGCAGGTGACAGCAACCTGCTCATGGAATCATTGGAAGACAAAGGCAATCTTTATGTCGACCTGGGCGATAACCTTAAAGCGGCGGAATGTTTTGAACAGGGCCTCTTTATAGCCGGGAAAACCGGGAATAAAAAGGAACAGAATAATTTTACCCTCGGCCTGGGAATGATAAAAAGAGACGAAGGCGATTATACCGGGGCCGTTAAAATCTTTACAGAAGCCTCAAAACTGACTGTCGGATCAGGGAATTATGAAAACCAGGCTCTTGCACTCGAAAACATCGGGCTTACCCTGAACTTTACTAGCGATTGCAGGGAAGCGGCCAAATACATCCGCCAAGCCCTGGAAATCAGAAAGAAGAATAACCTGCTCCGTGAATATGCCATGGGACTTCAGAACCTGGGGATTACATACCGCAAGCTGGATTTGCTCGATTCGGCCCTGATCTGCTACAGCCAGGCCCGGGAAATACTTATAAAACTCCATGATTCTAACACTCTGGTAAAGGTTCAGTACAATACCGGGCTGGTACTTAAGAACCAGAAGAATTACAGGGAAGCACGCCAGGCTATGGAAGATGTGCTTGCCATTTGCCGCCGTAAAGGTATATCCGACGGGGAAGTGTATGCACTTCACACCCTGGCTGCAATCACCGACGAAGAAGGAAAGACCCGCGACGGGCTTAAGTATTCCGACAGCGCCATATGGCTGGCAAAAAAACGCGGCCTGGTATCAAACCTGCCATCTTTACTTGAAAGGAAGGAGGATATGCTGGCAAAAACAGGCAACTACAAAGAAGCCTATGAAACAGCCCTGTGGAGGAGGGAACTTTCCGACAGCCTTCTTTCCCTGGGCAAACAAAAAGAGATCGCCTTGCTCAAAACAAGATTCGAAACAGAGCGCAAAGAAACAGAGAACCTTTTACTGAAAAAAAACATCCAATACCAGCATTCCAGGTTTATTTTCATGGCGGGCATCCTGGCGCTTTCGGCCCTGGCTTTTATTTTTATCATCCTGATGCTTATTTACCGCTATAAAAACCTAAAGCAGCTCAACTTGCTGGCCGAAGAAATGGCATGCAGGGAGGAACAGGAAAAACGTAATAGAGAACTGGAACTTGAAAAGGCAAGACTGGAGGCCAACCTGCAGGAAGCCAGGATCAGTGATCTTGAATTTCAATCGAGGCTCAATGAACAGGAGCTTGTTTTCCAGTCACTCATACGTACTGATCTTACCCAGGTCAATCGATCGGTTCATGAGAAGCTTTTCCCTTTCATGCTGAGGTTGCAAAGGAAAAAGGACCAGGAAGAATTCAGCCGGGCACTCGACGAGATCACCAGGGAAGCTTCAAAGGATCCCCTTGCCGAATTCGAGAATACCTTTCAGCAACTTCATCCTTCCTTTTTTGAAAAACTTCTCAGCAAAGGACCTTCCTTAACCAGGACCGAATTGCATGTATGCGCCATGGTCAGGCTTAACCTTTCGTCAAAAGACATCGCCCGCTTGCTTTATCTAAGCACCTCAACCGTTGAAACGACCCGCCACCATGTCAGGAAAAAACTGGAGCTCGACAATGCCGAAAGTCTCACAGGTTTTCTTATATCTCTCTGATTCCCAGGCCTTGTATTTATCTGAGTCTTATTAGTAACTTGTAGTAAATCAGTTTATTACAAAACAATTCATGATTTCCGGCCCGTCTGCCCGCCCTGGAAACCCTATTGTATTACACATATAATCAATGCGTTGAGTTTGAACATCAAATAAGTGTCAAGGTTTTTCCGCCTCTGAAAGTTGACTTTGCACATACAGCTGCAATACTTTTGGTTTTCCTGAAATTTACATGGCAGTAATTCCCTCATCATCCTTCACAGTGCTCCTAGGTTTAGGGCATCCCGATAACCGAAACGAACTTTATGAAATGTTCGGCGAAAAGGAGTTTAATATACTTACGGCCCGGTCAAGTGAAGAAATACTCGATAAATTCAGGGAACATCCTGAGATCGCCCTGGTAATCCTTGCCACTGAGCTGGCAGGCAGCAACGGGTTTGAAGTGTTGAAAAAGGTGAAGAGCCTAAAGGATAACATCCCGGTATTCCTGCTTTCGGCATACATTTCCTTGGAATCGCTGAAACTCGCCTCTATAAGCGGATGTGATGAATTTCTTCAGGCCCCCGTCAGGGAAAAGGAATTGCTGTCATTGATAAATAAGCACTTGCTTAAGCAGTTAAAACAATCCATATGAAACGAAACGCTTTATTGTTGCTTGTTCAATTCCTTATGGCCGGGATGGTAGTTTTTGCCCAGGATGCCAAGCCGAAGGTCGACATGACCGAACTTGCTAAGAAGACACAGAACCCGGTGGAGTCGATGATCCAGATCCCATTGGGATATTACGGCAACATCAACTGGGGGCCCGATAAGAAGTATGCATCAACCCTTGAGCTTAAACCGGTAATTCCCATCAAACTTAGCAGCGGGTTGAACCTGATCGTCAGGTCCATAATTCCCGTAGTATTCCTGCCCTCGCCTGTCAGTAAGTCGGGCCTGAGCGACATACAGTTACAATTCTATTTTGCACCGTCCAAAGCTAAAAAATTCATCTGGGGTCTCGGTCCAATGGTTTCTTTTCCTACCGGTGTTCCCTATGAAATGTGTTCAGGCAAATGGACTGCAGGGCCTATTGGCGTAGCATTGCTCATGTTAAAACACTGGGTGGTGGGTGCCCTTGTAAACCAGCGCTGGTCTTTTGCAGGCGACGGTTCCATGCCCGACGTCAACCAGCTTTACATCAACGCCTTCGCGAATTACAACTTCAAACAAGGCTGGGCCATATCCTATGCTCCCGAGATCTATGCCAACTGGAATCTGCCTTCGGTACAGGCGTGGACAGTGCCCGTAGGGCTGGCAGGCATTAAGGCCTTCCATATCGGCAAGCAGATGATGAGTGCCAATCTGGGTTACTACTATAACGTGATCAGGCCTTCCAGCGGCCCCGAAATGTATGTAAAAGCAGCGATCAGCCTGCTCTTCCTGAAATAATCGAAAAAACAAGAACCATGAAAAGAATACTTTTTTTAATTAAAAAAATCGGACTGTTGGCATTATGCTTCATTATCGGGCCGGTGTGGGTTAACAAAGCAAACGCCCAAAAACCAGCATTAACAATTAACCCCGATTCGTACGTTTCGGCATCAAACGAAGAGTGGGGTCAATTAATGTGGGATTTTAAACTCTTCAACCAGCCTTTAGATGAATTTACCGATTTTGATGAACCCAATGAGTCGGGGTTGGCTGCAAATCGTTTTATTGATAATTATGCCGCTTACTTTATTTCAGCAGAACAATACCATAAATTTCCTGCATGGACCGAAGCAATTCAACCTGTTCTGAACAGGGTAAACATGAAGCTGCTTCAGAAGTTCCTATGGCAGTATTGGAACGAAGAGAGTGCAGGGATTGTTAAATTCCAGCCAAACATGGACAGAACGTTTCCCACAACTGCCGACCCCGTTGGATTTGCCAACATTATGTATTCAGGCCATCTGCTGTTTCAGATGAATCTTTATCAATCCCTTTACCGCGATATGAAATGGGATAAACCGGGCTCTGTTGTGTTAAAATGGGATGATTACACACAATTTGTTTATGATAACAGGAAAATACAGGAGTTAATTACAATGCAATTTCTGAGTAATCCTGTTCCGGGAATAGAATGTGAACGTAACGCTGTTTTCTCGGCCTGCAACCAGTTCCCGTTAGATGGGATGAAGCTTTATGATGAAATGCATGGCAGTCGTTATTTTGCTGCCGTTGCCCCACTATATAAGAAGTGGTTCGAAGATTTTTTTATTGACCCTCAAACGAACAATATTGCATGGTTTTATTTAATCAAGCAAAAAATGATCTTTTCGGAAAAGAGCCCATACTATGGCAATAAGTCAGATTCAATGGAAAAGAAGTTGGTTAAAGAGGGCGTTGATTTTGTTTCGGCAGGTAACGATGGAGCTGTTGGGACTTTTATGCACGCCTGGAACCCCGAATTGATCGAAAAAATATATCCTGCTTTAAAGAAAAAAGTTTTTTCCGTTGATGCAAATGGCCTGGCAAAATTGCACCAGGATGTATTTATACAGGATGCTACATATTCATATTTTACCTGTTTGGTAGCCGAAATGGGCGATGAACCAACAAAACAACTGTTGATAAGCACAATGGACAGTATCTACCAGGGAGTTTGGCTGGATGGCACATACCATTACGCATACAACGAGAATACTCCCGGATTGAGTGTAGGGTCGCCCGATGCAGCAACGAAAACCGGAACCGTGAAAAAGCCCAGGTGTTGTGAATCTCCTATGAAAAAAATGCAGGCGCCTCAGTCAGATGTTTCCAATCAGGTAGTTGGTCTTGCACGGGCATTGCCAAAAAACGGAATGTGGATGATGGTTAATAAACCTTTTGATGATTTACACTTTACCGAACCTGCCTTAAGCGGAGTTGACGTTATGAATGTAATGATTAAAAGAGCTATTTACGACAGAACTCAGAAAGCTCTTATCGTTTCAACATTTTCAAATAAAACAGGGGCAGAGACTACTTTTAAAGTGATAAAGCTGGATCCTGCAAAAACATATAACATATTTATCAATAAAGAATTTCATAAAGAAGTTAAAGGTATAAGCGGATATGATATTAAAATTGACAGCAAAAAAAGCTATGACATTGTAGTTGTAGAAAAAGATTAGATCATTGAAATAAAAACATTTTTCATTCAAATTACTAACCTTCCTATTATGAAAACAAGTAAAATTTATTTCTGCCTTTTGGCCGTCGTGGCGGCATTTGTAATCACTTCCTGCGGTTCGCCGGTCACCTTGACAAGTTGGAAGAACCCGGCCGACAATTCAAAGATTTCGAAAGTAGTGGTTATGCCTCTGTTCGACAAGCTTGAATACATGAGACCATTTGAACAATCCATGGATGCCTATTTTATGACCCGGGGACTGAAGGCGCTTGGATCGCTTGATATACTGAATCCAAATATCAAATATCCGGTTTCCGACATTAAAAAGAAGTGCGACAGTCTTGGCGCTGATGCAATTCTGGTATTCGTTTATAAAGGCACTGATAAATCAGAAAGCTACGTTCCCCCTACCACTGTTACAACCGGCGGGTTTGGTGGTTCCTGGGGAGGCGGATACTGGGGTGGTGGTTCCTGGGGCGGTGGATACGGCAACGGGTTTTATGGAGGAGCAAACTTCGACGCACCCACTACCGTAACAACAGGAGGCTACTGGACTACTACTTCGGTGGTGAACCTGAAGGCAAGCCTGTACACCAAGTCTTCGAAAGAAGCCATCTGGACCGGTGATATTACGGTAACCGACCCGAACTATGTTGACCAGTCTGCCACCAGAATCGCACAGGACATTTATGCTGACTGGCAGAAATATAATCTTTTGAAATATCCGCCGGTGAAAAAGTAATGGCATTATACAATAATCTTTGATAGCGGGAAACCTAAACGGTAGGGGAGTTTTCTTCTGGAACATACCCTGATAAATTTACCTGATTAATAAATAATTGTGATTAATTAATAACAGACATCATGAAAAAAATTCTCATCATCCTTTGGGGTTGCATGATCCCCTTGCTCTTCGTTAGCTGCAATCCGAAACCGGTAGGAAACAAAGCTGAAATAAAGGATCCCAACATCACCAAAACCCTGGCCGCTAATGCTATGGAGCGTTACGAAAACGGTCTGAACAAATACAAGGTGGCATATTATTATTGGTATGACCATCTGATGGATGGGGAAGTCCCTCTTGCCAATGTCGCTGAAGCAGGAAAGAAGCTTGATCTTGCTCTGGCAGGTATCAACGGGAACTCCTTTGATAAAGCTTATAGCTTAATCAACCAGGCCGATTCCCTGCTCGACATACATGTGAAAAGCGATTCACTCTTCCCTTACGAGACCGACAAACCCATGGAAAAGCAGGATGCTTCAAAAGTTTACAAAGCAAAGGCGAAGGATTACCTGGTGCTGGAACGCTACGGAGTGAAGATGAACGACGTGGGTCCTTCCATCTGGGGATACTGTGATGACGGGGAGTATTACCTGATCACCACGTTTTACAATTATCATGCCCGCGGATATATCATCAAACCGGTGGTTGTAGAGATTATAACGACGAAAGATCCCAACAAACGCTATGTTTACCTGTTGAACGGCGAAACGAAAGTCACGCAATCCGAACATAGCGTGGAATATCTTGTAGAAGACCACGGTAAAAGCTTTAAAACTATTATCACCGATGATCCTAAAGGCGGAGGGACTATCTGCCACTCTATCGGGATATTCCCGGCTGTTGCCGGCAAAGCCCCTGCAATCAGCTTTGATGTGACCACGATTCCTTCGTTTTCGTATTGGTACAATCAGAACCTGGGAGCAGCCCCGATGTACCCTGATATCGTTCTGGCAGGTTTTGAGCAACCAGGGCCGGCCTGGGGCACTGTTACAATGGACGGGAAGACGGCAACCTTCAACAAGACTGCCGGAGGTGTTACAGAAGTGTGCATGATCAGTGGGGCCCCAGGCAAAAAATACGATGAGTACCGTACCAATATGACCAGATATGGCAATGAATGGTATCTTCCTTTCCATTCAGACCAGCTTGACGGGATTTTCATCAGCTATGGCAAGTTTCGTGACGGGGCACTGTGGTACAAGGGCAAGTACATTATCCCCACAGAGTTCAAGCTGATACCCGGTATTGCCAACCAGACTCTGACCCTGAAAGCAAAAACGAAAGAATATGGCGAGCTTGTGTTGAACTTCAGGATTATGCTGCACGACCCGGTATACACCGAAAGGGTGGCCGTAATGGACGGGAATTTCGACAATCAGATCCTTACCAACGGAGGCGCCTGGTTCGAGCATGTGTTCAAAGGAGCCCCGGATGGCGTCAAAGCCGTGCAGGAATCTCCCGAAATCGTTAATCCTCTATAATCAATAAACAAATAACAACATGAAAAAGTATATCAACATGATCGGCCTGGCGGCAGTAACCTGCCTGCTGATCGCCGGCTGTAGCAGTCAGCCGAAAATGACCAAAGAACAGGCCGCCGCTAAGGTCACCGAACTCCAGGCGAAACTTGACATTTCGAAGACCCAGTGGTATGACATCTATGCAAAAGGATTGCTGACCAAAGCCTCCAAAGCCGATTCAATGATTACCGCGGCGAAGACAAGCCTCGATGCCGGTGACCTGAAAAAGGCTGCTGAAATGCTGCTTGAAGCCGATACCCTGCTTAAACAATACAGCCCCGTGGATGTGCCCGACTACCCGGCTTCCACGCCTCTGAAAGACCCCAAGGACATGGGAAAGATCCATAAAGCCACTATTGCTGACCTGAAGCTGATGGAAGTCCACGGAGTTCCACGCTGGAACTACTGGTACAACTTCGTGGGCAAGGGAGATGATGGTAACCTTTATATGGCCTATGTTTACATCAACCACCATGGAACGGGAAAACTTGTTCCCCCCACTGTGTTTGCCTACAGCTGCAGTACCGATCCGCAGACCATAAAAAAAGTGAAGTTCATCGCACTGCCAAAACTCAAGACCGAAAAGGACAAGATCATATGGACTGTTGAGGAAAACGGGCAGTCACTGACTTACACACTTGCCGAGGGGAAGATCATGCTCAAATACAAGGATAAAGACATGGAACTCGAGTCGGAGATGAACAACGGTTATTCCTTCTGGTACAACAAGAACATCGACTATGCTCTCATTCTCCCCAATTCTCCCAATACAGGGTTTGAAGAAACAGGCAAAGCCGAAGCAGAAATCACCGTGAGTGGTAAAAAGGTTACGGCCAAAGGGTTTGGAGAGCAGGAGAATCTCTTCTGCGGAGGTGCAAAGGGAGCCGATTATAGGACAGCTCTTTTGAAATATGGCAATGAATGGTGGGTGCCGTTCACCACCGACCAGGCCGAAGGGATCTTTGTGATGACAGGAAAATACAAGGACGCCGGGTTGTTCATAAATGGAAAGTACATTATCCCCTCCGATTTTGAAGTCACCCCCATCGAAGCCAACAAATCATTCACCATCAAAGCCACAACACCCGAAGGCGTTCTGGAGGTCAACTTCAGCATGTGGGGATGGGATCCTCCCTTATATGAGCATTGGGGAACCTGTGGCGGAACGTATAAAGGTCAGCAGCTCACCAACGGTTATTGCTGGCTCGAGCATATCCCCCAGGGGGGAGTGAATGCCAGTCCGCCGACAGGTGGAAGGAAAGGAGTGCCGGAGAAGCAATAGAATCTTGACTTTTTAGTTCAGTTCACCCGCAAGATCAGTGATTGGCGAAGTTTTCAAACCTAAGAAAGGACCACCGCTGGTGCCTTATCAGGGATGTATTCCACTGGGTAAAAAACTGAGAGTCCTGCTATTTTTTTTTTTTGAAAACGTAGGTCGGAAGCATGACCTGGGCCTGTACCCTGAGGGTCCAGTCAGGAGCATAATCGGGACGGATGGCATTATAGAAACCTGCCAGCTGCATGTTTAACGGCAATTCCCCCCCCCGATCTTGAACACTTTGCCCACACCCAGTCCGAAAGGTACAAGCCATTGCTGCCCGGCCGGGGCTTCCCAGTTAGCCGTAATGATCGGGGCCATGGTGATATAAAGCCCTTTTACAATGTTGTAATTGATAAAATACTGGATCAGCATCTGGTTTACATCGGTCCTGTCGCCGTTGCCTGCAAACGACCAGAGGTTGTTTGCCAGTACCCCGAAGACCCAGTGGCCATTGCAGGGGAATGATCGTGCGGGTTATGAGCCTTCCGTTGAAGAATGGGATAATAGGTTGAATGTTGAGGATATCCTGGACCCTGTCATAAGGGCCATAATTAAAACTGGTATTATTCTGAAAAGGGAAGCTCAGGAGATTCCCCAGCGGGTTCTGGGCGATTTTGGCCAGTTCTTCATTTGTTTCCTGGGCTGAGAGGGCCATTGAAGTGATCACGAAAAACGCAATCAGAACTGATTTCAAAGAAAATATTATCCAGTTCATGGGATAAAAAATTAGAATATTTCTATTATCACAAATATAAATATTCCGGAAATAATAATTTTATGCCGATCTCAATGTTGAACTGTTTTTGGTTTTGAAATTAGCTTTTTATAATTTAAATTTGTATCACTGAGCATGTTCGGTCATCCATTGTGTTTTTTATGTCGGCAAGAAATTCAGAAATATCAACCTGCCTTCAAAGGGGAAATAAATTGCTGATATTCAGAAGTTACAAACGCTTTCTTTTTGGAAATTATATATTTTAGTATCAAAAATGAGATGTTATGAAGAAACTGATACTGTCACTCTTCATGGCTTTGACCTTTCTAAGCCATGCGTTTGGGAAATTGGTGGATGAAAATCATGCAAAAAATGTGGCGGTAAACTACCTTACATCACATTCCTTCCAGGCCCTTCAGGGCAGTCCTGCCGTCTTAAGCCTGGGTTATTCCTGCCTGTCACCGGGCAATTCCATGCTCAAAGGCGCTTCAGTTCCATTATATTATGTGTTTAACATTGATCCTTCAGGCGGGTTCATTATTATTTCGGGAGATGATATCGTGACCCCTGTACTGGGGTATTCCTCCGAAACCGGATTCAATCCGAAGAACATTCCGCCCAACGTCGCAGCCTGGCTCAAAGGGTATGAAGACCAGATCAGTTATGCCATCAGCACACATATGAGCGCCACCCCCGAAATTCAATCGGATTGGATGTCGCTTGCCAATGGCCCTGTGGCCGACTATTCGCTAAAGAGCGGCCAGGGTGTAAACCCCCTGATAGCGACACTTTGGGATCAGAGCCCATATTACAATGCGCTATGCCCTTTTGATAATACAGCGAACGACCGCACGGTTACCGGATGTGTTGCAACTGCTATGGCGATGGTCATGAAATTCTTCAACTTCCCCCCGAGTGGTATCAGCAACCATTCATACAACACCGCCCGTTATGGCACGCTTTCTGCAAATTTCGCCGGAACGTCCTATAACTGGGCGTCCATGCCTAATACCGTTACTTCTGCAAACATCGCCGTGGCAACGCTCATGTATCATTGCGGTGTAAGCGTCGACATGGATTATAATGTAGCTTCCCAGGGCGGGAGCGGAGCTTATGTTATTTCATCGGGCAGCCCGGTCACCAATTGTACCGAATATGCCCTTAAAACCTATTTCGGGTATGCAAGCACCCTCCAGGGTTTGGCAAGGGCAAACTATACCAGCACTCAATGGATTGCTTTATTAAAAACCGAGCTCAATGCCAGCAGGCCTATCATTTATGCCGGGTATGGAACCGGGGGAGGGCATTGCTTTGTTTGTGACGGCTATAATGACAGCGATTACTTCCATTTTAACTGGGGGTGGTCGGGAAGTTATGACGGATACTTCCAGATTGACGCCCTGAATCCCGGGGGAACAGGAACCGGAGGCGGCACAGGCGCATTTAACGACGGGCACCAGGCTGTTATCGGGATACATCCTCCCAGCGCCAGCGGAGGGGGCAGCAGGTATTTTAAACTGGCCATGAACGCACCCATTACCTGTCAGTCCGATACGTTGTATTACGAGGATTCCTTATCGTTCCATACCGACATCATCAATAACGGGCAGGTGACTTTTAACGGTGATATCAGTGCAGGGATCTTTGATACCAATGATGTCTTTATCGATTTCGTGCAGGTCGTAAAGGGTGTCACCATTGAACCCGGCGCACATCTTCCTGCGGGGATCAGCTTCACCAACAACGGTGTTTCGGCCATGCTTCCAGGAACTTATTACATCGGGATGATGTACAGCGCAGGGGATACAAACTGGAAAGACGTGGCTGATACCGGTGCCTATTTGAGTTACAGGCAGGTGGAAGTCATCAACCCCAACGATATAGAGATGTATGCGCCAATGAACATCAGTCCCGGGACGGTCATAGTGCAGGGAAGCCCCGTGACGGTGGCGCTCGACATTGTCAACAACGGGACAACAGGCTTTAACGGCACCCTGGACCTTTCACTCTATGATATTGACGGGGAATATATAAATTTCATAGGGGAGAAGCCGAATTTCACCCTTGCAGCCAATGCACATACCAGCGGACTAACATTCAGCGCCACCAGTATCAATGCCCAGCCGGGCACGTATCTTATTGCACTCTGGTACCAGCCTGCAGGAACGACCGACTGGCAGCTCATAGGATCCACCGATTATGCCAACCCGGTGGAGGTGGAAGTGAGGGCAGTCCCCCTGGTTGCCGACCAGTATGAACCGGATAACACAGTTGCAACAGCCGCCGCCCTACCGGTCAGTTTCAGCACAAATCCTGCAATCATCAGTACGGTGGGTGCAAATTGCCATAACGGCCTGGATTATGATTTCTATTCCCTGTCCCTCCCTTCAGGATACACCTACCTGGTCACAGGCAAACTTATAGATTCGGAAAGCGATACATCCCAAACCTATACCCTTGACGGGCTATGGTCGTATTCCACCGACGGCACGAACTGGTCAGGCATTTTTGACGACACCATTCCGCTCAACATCGTTATGAATGACGGGGGCAAAATACTGTTTTACATTTCCCCGAAATTTACCGGTGAAACAGGCACTTACCAGGCAAGGATAAGGGTCAGCAGGAATCCCCTGGGAATAGAAAAGCTGACGGCTGATGAGCTGAGTATCTATCCCAATCCGGTTTCTGATTATATCCGCGTTGAAGCAGCAGATCGCCGGCAGGTCATTTCGGGTTATAAACTGCTCAGTATCGACGGCAGGGAGGTCATGAACAATACCTTCCCTGAACTCCAATCCGGCTGCCAGTTGCAGGTCGGCTGTCTCAGCGGGGGGATCTATATCCTTCATGTCATAACCCCTTCAGGTATTGTTCACCGCCAAATCGTCATCCGCAAATAAATATTTTGAGATATGAAAAAGCCAAGATTGATTTCCCTCAAAAACGTATTCATTATCAGCCTGGTAATGCTTGCTTTGAGTTGTTCCAAGAAAGATGATACCGTTACCCCTTTCACTTCCACAAAACCAGGGGCCAATGCCTTCGTCACAGCCTTTATCAGTGACATCAATGCCGACACCCTTGGCGCATACGTCTTATGGCTTCAGAACATGCAGCCAAGGTTTATGCTAAGCGCAAACCGGCGTAGTATAGCAGTTTCCATCAAAAACAAATTCATCCGCCTGGGCCTTAACAATACAGTCCTTGATTCGTTTTACGTGACGAATTATTATAAAGACTCAACTTACAATACCTGGCAGTACAACGTCATAGCCACCGTCACAGGCAGCCAGTATCCCGACAGCCTGTACATTATAGGCGCACATTATGACGCCATACTCAATCCCCCGGGCAATCCCTGGCTGGGCAGTCCGGGCGCCGATGATGACGCGAGCGGTGTGGCTTCATTGCTTGAAATGGGCCGGGTGATCACGAAGCGGAGCTTTACGCCCAAATCAAGCATTGTGCTCATCGCTTTCGGAGCAGAAGAGCTGAATATGGACGGGAGCCAGAATTATGCCACCAAAGCCTCCCTGGGAAATAAAAAGATCAAGTGGATGCTCAATAACGATATGATATCCTACGAAAACCACCCGAACCAGGGCGACTGGAAAGTAAACCTCATGGATTATGCAAATTCAGGTGATCTGAGAGTCTCGGCCGAGAATTACGTTTCCATGTATACCGACCTGGGCAAGGCCCACGACAGCACAGCCAACAAAGAAGGCGACAGTTATAACTTTTATCTCAAGGGTTATAAAGCCATATTCTTCATCAGTTCCGCCAGTACGCCCTATTATCACCAGCTGACCGATGTGGTCGGGAACTGTAATTTCCCTTATTGCAGGGAGGTTACAAAAGTAACCTGCGCCATGCTGGTCGATCAGAACAGGTAGGTATCATCATATGTTTAATTGACGGCTGATGAGGGAGCGGCGATAATCCAAAGTACCCGCATCGTGCGACCAGACGGATTTGAGCAAATAACGGATCTGTAACATTTCCGCCCGGCATACGTCCATTGTATGCTATTCCGCCAAGCCGGGATGAAGACGGGCTTGCCATAAATGATATCCGTAAACAAACAAAACCCTGCTTTATGAAATTTACCGCGATCATTCTTACCTCAATGGTGTTATTCCCTGCTATGTTCGTTGGAGCACAGAACCCTATGCCTGTGATCAAGGCATCATCTTCAACTGTTGATATCAGGGACGGGAATGAACTGAAAAAGAAAGACTGGACAATCACTCCCTCATTAAAGCCCGATGTGTACACCACCCAGAACAAGGATAAGAAAGTCACGTTTTATACCGATTGCGACTCCATCACGTTCAAAGTAAAGGCAGGCCATCCCTGCGATTTCATCATCCTGCTGAATGGCAGGGATTCGGCCTGGACCAGGATCATGTACCAGCCTTCGTATCTCGACATCCTCAAACACGCTGCGAAATACAATACCAGCGAGAAGCCCGATATCCCGAAGTTCACATACCAGCCGGCCGGCGACTCCAACCTCACCGCACTTAGGACCGGCTTTAAACTCGATTCCATTGCCGGGACCGGAAATGAAGTCTCGAAGATCATTAACCTACTTCACTGGATACATTACCTCATCCCGCATGACGGCAACCACGGCAATCCCCCGGTGAATAATGCCATGAGCATGATCAAAGTCTGCAAAACCGATCACAGGGGCCTCAACTGCAGGGGTCTCGCAACAGTGCTCAATGAATGTTACCTTGCCCTCGGGATCAAATCGCGTTTCGTGACCTGCATGCCCAAAGACTCGGTATTCACCGATTGCCATGTGATCAACATGGTTTTCGTCAAGGACCCGGGCAAATGGATATGGATAGATCCCACCAACGACGCCTATGTGATGAATGAAAAAGGGGAACTGTTAAGCATTGAGGAAGTGCGGGAGCGGATCATCAGCGGCAAACCTGTGATCCTGAACCCCGATGCCAACTGGAACAGGCAATCAACAATTACCAAAGAAAATTACCTCTACAACTACATGGCGAAAAACCTGTACAGGATAGAATGCCTGTTCTCCAGCGAATACGATTCCGAAACACCGGTAACAGGCAAGAAGCTGTCGTACGTCGAACTCCTTCCCCTGGATGCTTACAACCAGTCCCCGCGCAAGGCTGAACAAACATCCAAAAAATCAGGGATCACCTTCATCAATTACAAAACCAACAATCCCGTTGTTTTCTGGGCGAAGCCCGAGTAAAAAGAGGGACAGGGAGAGGGTTCTGATCCTGAGGTTGTTAGCCGCTCCGGATTACCTGCGCCGGACTCCCAGGGAACATCAGTTCACCGACTTAAGGTTGTCCACAGCATCCGGGGCAAACTGAAGCACCGGCTTGATGGTATCGCAACTGAGGAGGGCATTACATTGTCCGCAGGTGTTGAAACCCTTCGACGAAGCGCATGTCCTCATGCCGCATACGGCCCAGTGGCCGATCTTCGCACCCTCTTTCCTGCAGCCCGTGCAGTTGATCATTTCGGGGGTGATATCCGGTGAATTGTACATCACCTTCCATTTTTCGGCAGTTTGCCGCCTCAGTTCATCGTCATTTGCAAGCGTGGCGATCCTCGCATCGCAGGAAGCGCAATTCAGGCCGCAGCAGGAGATAAGATTTTCCATATTCTGAGTTTTTGGTTGTAATCAAATTCAGGAATAAGCCAGGGTTGTTCTGATTAAATTCCCGTCAAAAATCAAACACCCAATATATTGAATTCTCATATATCCAGCAAAAATTTCATTTTTTTTGACTGCGGATGAGGGACGTTTATTAATCATCTCACAGATGGTTTCACCTTATCCACATTTACTTGTTTACTGGCAACAGATACGTATTTGAGATTGATAAAACCATGTTCTCAGTCATATATTTGTTAAGTTGCCTAAAATAGTAATCAAGAAAGATATTTAGTTAAGTCCACCGAAAGGAGTTCATTATGAAAAATTTTTGCTCAATTTTTATGGCCCTGGCAGTATTGTTTTTCATCACAAGCTGCAACAAGAAGGAGCTCAATGAGCAGTCACAGGCTACACAGGGGGTAAACTTCTCTATTGCTCCCGGTAAAACGGGCGGGCTGAAATCGACGGCCAGTACTGACTGTTTCTCTCAAACTGAAAATTATGTCAAGGCCACCATTGACGGAAAAATATATGCAATCGGTGTCTTTTACATAGGCGGAAGTCCGCATACAAATACCATACAATTGAGTACGGGTGTTCATACGTTGCAGGAATTTACGATCTGGAGCGATCAGCAGACTCCAAATGATTCCACCGATGATGTCATGCTTGCGGCAGCACCGCATTCGGGTTCAACCTATGCCCCCTATGTAGCATCTCCATTGAATATTGCATTCAACGTGGTTGCATTTGAAAAGACACAGATCCCGATTGAAGCCCTGTGCTACCAGCCCGGTAATTATACCGATTTCGGCTTTATCTTCTTCCAGGTTGAAGAGGTCACCCTTCGTGAACAGCCATTTTTCGGTGATATTTGTATTCAAAGCATTGCCGATTATTCAATACCCGGTTCGCCCTACCTGGGGCAGTCCAACGGGATACAGCCTGACCTGCCGGCTATCTTCAGGATTGATGTTTACAGGAATCATATTCTGATGAATTCTTTCAATAACGAAGCCTGGAAAGGGGAAGGACAGCCACTTAAAGTCCTTTATGCCGACAGAAAAGGTATTGCCGACACCTTCGAGCTCAAACTCTATGTAAACGTTCGCCAGGGCGCTGGTTTTAACTATGTTTATTTCTATACCTGGGCATTCAGCGATGCACAGCTTATCCCCCATGGAACCAATGGCGTTGTTGATTTCGCTTTAGGCAGTTGTTTCCCCGAGGCTGATGTGATCATTCCTTTTTCGGGAGTGTATAATGCTGCGCCTGTTGCCGGTAATGTTGCACAGAGCGGGAATACCCAGGTGGGCCAGTCACTCACAGGCTCTTATACCTATTCTGATGCAGAAGGTGATCTGCAAGGGACTTCAGCTTATAAATGGTACAGGGCCGACGATGCTACAGGAACAAATGAATCAGTAATTTCAGGCGCTTCAGCAGTCACATATGCTCTGCAACCGGTCGATTTGAATAAATACATCCGGTTTGCAGTTATTCCTGTAGCTCTTACAGGAACACTCCAGGGGATTGAGGTTAAGGCTCCGGCTTATACCGGACCGGTATTACCCGGTGCATTTGCCTGCGGAAATCCCGTTACCGATACCCGTGATGGAAAAACCTATAATACAGTTCAGATTGGGACGCAATGCTGGACAAAGGAGAATTTGAATATAGGTATACGCATTGATGGAAGCCAGGGCCAGACAAACAATGGGGTTATTGAAAAATACTGTTTTGACAACCTCGAATCAAATTGTGATCAGTACGGCGGGCTTTATCAATGGGATGAAGTGATGCAGGGATCAGCAACACCCGGAGTGCAGGGGATTTGTCCATCGGGCTGGCATGTGCCCACTGATGGAGAATTTACGACCTTAACAGCATTCTTGGGAGGAGATGCCGTAGCCGGAGGAAAACTGAAAGAAGCAGGATCGGCGCATTGGGCTGCACCCAATACCGGCGGCACCAACTCAAGCGGCTTTACTGCACTTGGGGCCGGTAATACAGACCTTAACGGCAATTTCTACAATCTTACCAATTATGCCTATTTCTGGTCGTCGTCAGAGCAAAATCCCGGAAGCGCATTTGACCGCGACATCATTTATAATACTGAAGAGGTGAGCCGGTACAATTACGAAAAGAGTTACGCATGGGCGGTCCGCTGCGTTAAGGACTAAGTGTGCCCAGGCGCGAACCCCGACCACATCAGGCCCGGCTCATTCCTGATTTATGGGTTTTATTTTAATTGACTGCGGATTGCTGTATCCCGTTCGGCTGACCACCGAACCGCTTATTGCTTTACCAGTTTCCTGATTACAATTCCGCTGCCGGTATATGCCCTGATGATATAGATGCCGCCTTGTAAACCGGAAACGTTCACCACCTCGTGAATTTCATCCGTAGTCAAACTTCTTATAACCTGCCCTTCGATATCCAGGATTTCAATAAGGGTCGGTCTTTTGCAAACTATCGTGATATTATCCTTGGCAGGATTCGGGAAAACAGAAATGCCGGTGGGATCGTTGATCTCATTCACCCCTGTGCCCAGGCAGCTTCTCAAGGGAGGGCTAACCGTGACATGCGAAGCATCAACGGTAATAATGCGGTAGGAACGGTTAAATCCCGCAGCAGTCTGTACATAACGCGTGCTGTCGATACCATTTTCGCTGATCACCTGTCCTGCCCTGTTGGCGACCACATTCTGATGTTCGTGCCCGTCAAGAACCACATCCACATGATTTGAATCGCAGATGTTCAGGAAAGTGGTCCTGTTGCTCGCGATGGAGCAGTCCTCGGGACTGTTGATCACACCTGTAAACGGAGTCCCGTCGGAGTTCGTTCCCACCGCATTGACGGCAGGATGATGCATTACGATGATTTTGCGTTTATCCTTGTGTCTCCGTAAAACATCCCTGAGGTAAGCGATCTGTTCATTTGAAAGCCCCCTTCCTTTCTTATTGCTGGCGGTAATCGTGGAATCGGATCCCGAGCGAAGAAAAACGATGACTGCAATATCATTGTTGATGGCATAATCCTCATCCGGGATCAGGAATTTTTTGTAATACGTGAGCGTGTCATTGGATACAGGCGGGTTTACCAGGGCGACCCAGTACTCATGATTTCCGGGGACGAAATAAATGGGGATGGTCTTTGCAGAATCGATAAAATAATCGCCAATGCCCGGATTGGTCTGTGTTGGCGGGAACAGGTACTGGGTGATTACAGGATACATGCCGTCGGGCGAAAGGTTGCCCACATTTGAGACATCACCGCTAACCGCAACAAAGGCAGGCTTGGGAGCCAGGTTTGCAAATTCCTCTATATAGCAGTGGAAATACTGTGCATTTGTATCGCTTTCTTCGAAAGGAATACTGGAAACATGCATATCGGAAAGATGAATGAAAGTGAACTGGGCGAAGGCGTTCAGCCCGCAGGCACACAGAACGGCGAAGATCAGGAACGATTTTTTCATAGCATCAGATGTTGGACAGAGCTTTCTCAGGACATAGAGCAGGATCGTATCTGAATCAAAGGTATTAATTTTTATGACTGCGGATGAGAAAAACAAAAGACTCCGGTATGACTTGAAAACTCGATCCAGGCTGCGGTTTTGTCCTGGTTATTCTCCAGCGTATTTTCCTTCGTTCATCCTTAGGCAATCATTTTTCACCTCCTAAAGCCGAATTGATTTCCTGTTCAAAGATTTTTGCAAGCGATTCACCGAAACCTGAAACAGCAAAAAACACCTTTCCCTCACCATCAATGATATAGATCGTGGGATAGCCGCTCACCTGGTATTTCTTTGGAAGATCCTTATCAGCCAAAAGCACGGTGTAGTTCGCACCGTCTTTATCCAGGATCGCTTTCAGGTCATCAGGTTTCTTATCCACTGCATCGATGCCGATGACTACCACATCCTGTTCACTGTATTTTTTATGGATTTCCTGCAGATGAGGGATTGCCAGGCGGCATGGATAGCAGGATTTATAAAAGAAATCAAGCAGCACCACCTTGCCCCTCAGCTGCTTCAGGGAAACCGTATCCCCTTTGAGGGAAACCAGTTTCCAGTCAGGGGCTGCTGTACCTTTTGCAAGAAGAGGAACAGTTTTCTCGGGTTCATAGGTCTTTATCCTGAAATATGAGGGGAGGCTTGTCAGCATTATTTGTTTATCCACTTCCCTGTCGTTGATCCGTATATTTTTTAGCGCATAGCTGAAAAACTGGTCGGCAGTATCACGGTTAAGGATTCCCCTGAGGTAAAAATTGTATTTCACCGGCAGCAGGCTTTCCTTGCTGATCCAGTATTCGTATTCATTTTTCAGGAGGACCATGAAACCATTGTCAAATGTCTTCGGATCCTGTATGATCGAGATATGATAGCAGGGTAAACTTCCCACATTCTCATCTGGCAGCAGTTGAATGCCGTATTCCTTCTTCAGGGATCCGTCATCGTTTAAACAAGGAAAACAGGCCTTGTCCCTGAATGGCTTGTACATCCTGAATATATGATTATGCGCCCTGCTCTTAACCTCATCGGGGTACTGTTTGACAGGAATAAGCTGGGCCGAACTGTCCGGTGGAAAGCTTGAAAGCAGTTCTTCACCCGTATAGATTCCGTCACCGGTTCCCTGGCCATTGACGCTGAACTGATAATGGAAGAAACATCCGAAGACCTTATCATCCTTTACTTTTTTCATCCAGCATATGCTGGTAGTAATACCCGTATCCCTGTCGGTCATCGGCTTGAACCATTCGGTCATCTCATAATACACCTTGTTCAGTTCAAGGCATTTGGCTCGGGATTTCAGTAACAGATCAGCGGGATCCTGGGCCATGATCCTTCCCATGGCAAAAACAGCGAACAAAAAGACAGCATATTTTTTCATATGAGTAATCCACTTTGCAGTTGTAAACTATATGAACATTTTCAATGTAAAGATAAATAAAATCTATTTTAATTTACTGCGGATGAGGGAGCGGCGTTAACCCTAAGTGCACTCATCAAGCGACGATTGCCATTTTCCACCCTTTGCACCACCAATTCTTTTTTGCTGTCTTAACCTAAAATAGCTACAGAATCTTGGGTATAGACTGAAACTGTTCTTCTAACTCTTCCTTCGTCGGCATTTGTTTTAGAAGCTTCTTTGGCAGAGGCACGCATGTATTTTATGTTTCTGACCGAAAATCCTTTCATTTCGGGGAATTCTTTCCTCAGGTCAGCCGAAATCCGGTCTATAACTTTGGTTCCCCATCCCTCTTCGAATTGATGATGCAGGATAGTATTTCCGATTTCCCAGTAGACCGAAAGCAAATGCTGGTTTACCGTAATAAGTGCATTGTGTCTGGAAGACAATATTTTCTTTTTCAGCTCTGCCAGTACTTCTGTATAGGAATGTTCTGATAAAACAGGTTTCATTGCAGTAAATCAATAGTTAAATTCAATTATGACTTAATCAGCCAACCCACCGAAAGTGATACACTACTTTGCTTATTTTGTTGGCGGATGAAATCACGTTTCTGCTTGTCGAGAAGTTCAGCTCGGTGGACCTGCATCCCGATGTGGTGGATAATCATGCCATGGGGCAGATCTTCGAGGAGCTTCTGCGGAAGTTCTCAAATAAAAAAGAATTCACCCAATTACGAGTGATATCAGTATGATTTTTCAGGTTTTCTTCTTGAATCCCAAACATTCGTGATGAATATTGTATCTGGATTGGTCTCGTAGAAAATCAGGTATTCCCAAATAATCAACACCCTGATGTCCTCATGATCTGTTTGTTTTCCAAGAAAAGCATGGGCTGAAAGCAGGGAAATGTCTTTGAGAATCTTTTTAAAGAGCATGGAGGAATATCTGATATTCCCGTTCCTATGGTTATAGAAATCAAGGATCTCCAGCAGGTCCTGCCTGGCTTTATCGGACCATATTACTTTCTTTCTTTTAGCCATGCATTGATTTCCTTCTCAAGATCCTCCCGGGTGGTATACTTCCCTTCTCTGATTTGCTTCCTGCCAGTTTCAATGTCTTTTTTCATCGGCTCGGAGACCTTGAAAACTGCGTCGGATTGATTGGAATCAATGATGGTTTTAATGGCTTTGAGAAATTCAGAATCCTCTATCTCGGCTATTCTCAGTATTATGCTTTTTTTTAGCTCAATAGTAGTCATAACTCAAATCCTCTCTGTTCCTGCAAAGTTACCTCAATTAATGCCAGTTCATCAATCGATGTGAAGTATTTTTTCAAGTCCGTGATACTTAATCCGGGAAAGCTGTAAAAGTGATACACAATTCTGTCATTTATTTAACTGCGGATGACATTCCTCCTCTACCCGGCGGCCTGGTTATAGCAAGTCATAAACAAATTATCTAAAAACCTTGGATATTAAAACCGATATGTATAAATTTACAACTCCATAACACCAAACATCTAAAAACCTGACTATGTCTAACTTCCAAACGCTTTCGGCTCTTATTTGGAATGTTGCTGATGATGTGCTGAGGGGTTTGTTCAAGCCGCACGAGTATGGTGATGTAATCCTGCCGTTTGTGATTTTGAGGAGGCTGGATTGTGTGATTGAGCCGAGGAAGGATGAGATCTATAACCTTAACGAGGAGTATAAGACGAAGGTGGAGGATCCGTCGCCGGTGATCCGCAATCGTATACAGGCTGAATTTTACAATACGTCGAAGTATGATCTTTCGCGGCTGAAGCAGGATCCGAAGAATACCTATTTAAATTACCGTCTATATATCAACGGGTTTTCGAAGAACGTTTACGATATCATCGAGAATTTCCAGCTGGATAAGCCGGTGGAGAAGCTGCTTAAGAACAACCGCCTGTTCCTGCTGGTCGAGAAGTTGCTCGTTTCCCTGGTGTTTTCGGGCGACAGGGAAGACCTGCAGGGCAAGGGCAAGATCCGCTCGGTGTTTGATCCCTGCTGCGGCACCGGCGGTATGCTCACCATCCTTATCTCCATCATGATCACCAATCCGCCCTTCGGCGTATCCTGGAAAAGCGAAGAAGAGTTCGTGACGGCCGAAGCGCAGAATCCCAACGGAAGGTTTTTCGCCGGCACACCGCGCACATCCGACGGTTCCCTGCTGTTCCTTCAGCATATGATCTCCAAGATGGAGGAAAAAGGATCGCGCATCGGCATCGTGTTCAACGGCTCCCCGCTGTTCACGGGCGATGCCGGAAGCGATTACTTTCATGAAAGAACTAGTTCATTTGTATTTGCTGGCGGATGTCAGTCCGCGCAAATTGAAACATTACACCCGTTTGCTTGATTCCGACATCTTATGACTCTTAAGATCAGTTTATTTCTTGTTTTTGTTCTTGTGTTTAACCTGGTTATTAAGTCGCAAGATTTGATTTTCATGAAAAAGGATTCTACTATCCAACGAGCTAAGATCCTTGAAGTTGGTATTGATATTATTAAGTTTAAAAAGTATGAGATTCCTAAAGGGCCAACCTTTGAGATTCCTAAAAGTGAAGTCATAAAAATCGTTTATTCAAATGGGTATACTGATATCTATGATACGACATATAAAAAGTCCATTAAATATAAAATATTCCAGAAGCCCGACAACGACACTTCAAAATTTTCCATGATCTATATTCTTTTTTATTATGGCAATGATGAGTCAGCCAGATTTCCTCTTTCCTTTAATGGTAAAAGCATTTGCCTCTTGAGAAATCATATGAGGTTAGCTTATAAAATGTATTCTGAAGGGCAGCTGCTAATTGAAAGAAAAGATGGGAAAAAGATAGGCCCATCTATTAAAATGATTATCCAGCATGGGGTTAATTATGGTATTTATATTACCATTCCAAATGAATATGCACTCGACCCCAATAAAAAATTCGCTTTTAAACTGGCACTGGACGTGAACACCTTCCTGCATAAAGATTATTTTGGATTTGACGCTTTCTCCAGCGAAGAACTAATGCTTGTTGAAGACAGAAAGGATCCGGTAATAATTTATTAAGATTATGAGCCAAATTAGACCCACTGTGTAGACTAACCGTAGAAAATACTAAAACTATGAAAAAAGAGGTTATTCGGGAATTATTTGAGAAATTCGAGGAAGCTTGTTACATATATGAGGGAATTGAGTGCTGGAGCGGCCGTGAATTGCAGGAAATTTTAGGATATACTGAGTGGCGGAATTTTCTGAAAGTGATTGATAAGGCTAAAATCGCTTGTGAAAAATTGGAAGAGAAAACCGCCGATCATTTTGTTGACGTCAACAAAATGATCGATCTCGGGAAAGGCGCTCAACGTATGATAGATGATGTAGCTCTTACACGGTATGCCTGTTATCTGGTTGCGCAGAATGGTGATCCGAATAAAAATGAAATTGCCTTCGCCCAGACATATTTTGCGGTACAGACAAGAAAACAGGAGATAATTGAACAACGACTTCTTGATATTGCAAGAGTCATTGCCAGGGAGAAGCTTTCTAAAACCGAAAAGAGACTTTCAGGATTGATTTATGAAAGAGGCGTTGATGAAAAAGGGTTTGCCATCATCCGATCCCAGGGAGACAGGGCTTTATTTGGTGGATTTACAACTTCCGACATGAAGAAGAAACTAATGATTCCTGAAACGAGACCATTGGCTGATTTCCTGCCTACCCTCACAATTAAAGCTAAGGATTTTGCCACAGAGTTGACCAGCCATAATGTCACCGAGAAAGATCTCCAGGGAGAGACATCTATTTCCAGGGAACACATTGAAAATAATCAGGCAGTTAGAAAAATGCTGCTCGAGCGAGGGGTAAAACCTGAAAGCTTACCACCAGTGGAAGATGTAAATAAAGTAAAACGGCGGCTGGAAAGTGAAGAAAAGAAATTACTTAAATCAGTGAAAAAATCCAAGAAAAAATAGAAATGTCTTTACGATCGGTATTCCGAATTAGAATACCCTGGATCATTTTGTTGATGTCAACAAAATGATAAATTCCCTTAGGCTGTTAAAGTCCAGGCAGATGATATACAAACCAAAAAAAGAATATGAACCCAATCCCGGAATTTCATGAATCAATCGATCGTAATGCGATCATTGTCAGGCCAAAGAAGCCATATTTCGATTGGCTGAATCAGGTGATGCCAGAGGAAGAACCGATCACTCAAAACGATGAAAACAATATCTACCTGGTGCGGGAGATGGAAAGCAATGAGGATGTTCTGAAATGGGTTAAAAAACATTTCGAATTGATCTTCGATAATGAACTGAATGACTGGTACACCGATGAAGATGCATGGCCTCAGAATAGAACGTATAAAATGTTTTCTGAATGGTTTGAAATCGAAATATGTTCAATGGTACTTGACCTGGAAGAAGATCCAATTATAAAAGAATAGTGATGATCCGCGCGACATTTTTCGCGACAAAATGTCGCGAGGATTTAGGCAGGTTGACGGGATTAATGTCTGCGGATGACATTCTACCAATCCCCCGCTGTCGGGTTAAAGCAAGTCATCAGCAAATTATCTAAGAAATTTTGATATTTAAACCGATATGTATAAATTTACAACTCCATAACACCAAACATCTAAAAATCTGAAATGTCTAACTTCCAAACGCTTTCGGCTCTTATTTGGAACGTTGCTGATGATGTGCTGAGGGGCTTGTTCAAGCCGCATGAGTATGGGGATGTGATTTTGCCGTTTGTGATCCTGCGCCGATTGGATTGTGTGATCGAGCCGAGGAAGGATGAGATCTATAACCTTTACGAGGAGTATAAGACGAAGGTGGAGGATCCGTCTCCGGTCATCCGCAGTCGCATAAAGGCTGAATTCTACAATACGTCGAAGTATGATCTTTCGCGGCTGAAGCAGGATCCGAAGAATACCTATTTAAATTACCGTCTATATATCAACGGGTTTTCGAAGAACGTTTACGATATCATCGAGAATTTCCAGCTGGATAAGCCGGTGGAGAAGCTGCATAAGAACAACCGCCTGTTCCTGCTGGTCGAGAAGTTCAGTTCGGTGGACCTGCATCCCGATGTGGTGGATAACCATGCCATGGGGCAGATCTTCGAGGAGCTTCTGCGGAAGTTCTCCGAAATGAGCAACGAGACCAGCGGGGAGCATTACACTCCCCGCGACATCGTGAGGCTGCTCGTCTCCCTGGTGTTTTCGGGCGACAGGGAAGACCTGCAGGGAAAAGGCAAGATCCGCTCGGTGTTCGATCCCTGCTGCGGCACCGGCGGTATGCTCACCATCGGCAAGGACTGGGTGCTCGAGAATATCAATCCGCAGATAGAAATCAAGATATACGGGCAGGAACTCAATCCGCAGACCTATTCCATCTGCAAATCCGACCTGCTCATCTCGGGCGAGAACCCCGACCACATCAGGCTCGGCTCCTCCCTGGGCGAAGACGGGTTCACGGGCGAGAAGTTCGACTACATGATCACCAATCCGCCCTTCGGCGTATCCTGGAAAAGCGAAGAAGAGTTCGTGACGGCCGAAGCGCAGAATCCCAACGGAAGGTTTTTCGCCGGCACACCGCGCACATCCGACGGTTCCCTGCTGTTCCTTCAGCATATGATCTCCAAGATGGAGGAAAAAGGATCGCGCATCGGCATCGTGTTCAACGGCTCCCCGCTGTTCACGGGCGATGCCGGAAGCGGGGAATCGGAGATCCGCAGGTGGATCATCGAAAACGACTGGCTGGAATGCATCGTGCAGCTGCCCGATTCACTCTTCTTCAATACCGGCATCACCACCTATATCTGGATCCTCAACAACAGCAAGAAAGCGCAGAGGAAGGGTAAGATTCAATTGATCAATGCCTGCGGATTATTTAAGCCCATGAAAAAAAGCCTTGGGAGCAAACGCAAGGAGATCTGCAGCGAGCAGCAACAATTCATCCTGGATACTTACACCGGCTTTAGTGAAACAGAGATCTGCAAGATCTATCCCAATCAATTTTTCGGGTACATAAAAGTCACCATAGAACAGCCCCTGACCGAAGAAATCACAAATGATAACAACGGTATCAGAAAGTCCAACTTAGATACCTGCATTTTTATATCTTTGACAATATTATCAGTCATATCCTTTGCTAAAGGATTTAAGGATTGATTGAGTTTTATAATATTGATATTGTAACAGATAGCTTGATGTCTGTTTGGCCTTATCAAATCGACCATAGAACTGCTCTAATCTGAACATCGACATGCCTATAAATATAAAATTTCTCGAGAACGAAATCATTGATCAATACCTTTACGATGAAAATCCTGATCGTCCATGGATAATAGGATTTAGTGGAGGTAAAGACAGTACAATGCTTCTTCAAATAGTATGGAATGCATTGAAAAAGTTAGATCCAATTCTTCTCACACGCCAAATCTATGTAATTTGTAATGATACGTTGGTTGAAAATCCACGTATCGTTAAATTTATTAATATAACACTTAAAAAAATTCAAAAGGCTGCAAACCAGCAACAAATTCCAATAATCGTACATCAAACAATTCCAAAATTAGAAGATTCATTTTGGGTGCGACTTATTGGTAAAGGGTATCCAGCTCCAAATCGATTTTATAGATGGTGTACTGAAAGGTTGAAGATCAATCCTACTACACAATATATAACAGAGAAGATTAATGAAAAAGGTGAAGTTGTAATATTACTTGGTACTAGAAGTGATGAAAGCTCTAAGCGATCAGCTTCTATGAAAAAGCATGAGATTTACGGAAAAAGACTGCGTAAACACCAGTTGCCTAATGCATATGTTTTTGCCCCTATAAAGGATGTTATTACTAACGACCTATGGCAGTATTTAAATCAGGTGCCTCCACCTTGGGGTGGTAATCACAAGGAACTTGTTACATTATATAGGAACGCAAATTCTGGAGATTGCCCACTTGTTATTGATGATACAACCCCAAGTTGTGGTAATAGTAGGTTTGGATGTTGGGTTTGCACCGTTGTAAATAAAGATAAGAGCATGGAGGGTTTGATTGATAATGGGGAAGCGTGGATGTCACCTCTTATGGATATTCGTACCTTTTTAGTTGAAACTAGGGATAATCCCGAAATTTATAGAGAAAGAAAACGGCGAGACGGAAAAATTCATGCCCGGTACTGGGGACCTTATAAGTTTGAAACTCGTGTTGAGATTCTTAAACGCATTCTCAAGGCACAAAAGGAAATACAAAAATCTGAAGGGATTGAATTAATTACACACCAAGAGATGGTTCTAATTCAGTACCATTGGTTTCGTGACAGCTTTTTTAAAACTCGAGTTTCAGACATTTATAACCGAATATTCAAAACAAAACTTGATATGAGTAAGCAAATTGAGAAGCTTCAAAAAGAGACAGAACTATTAACAAAAAGCTGTAAAGAAGAACCAAAGGACGTTGAATTAATACAAGATTTGTTAGCGCTTCAGAAAACAAAAACTCTTTTGATCCGTAAACGTGGCTTACAGGCTGATATAGAAAATCGCATCGACAAATACATTGAAGAGACAAATGATCAAAACTAAGTTTATCTATGACTATCAAAGAAATAGAACTTTATAATTTCCGAATCTACAAAGGCTCGAATAAGATTGATCTTTCTACTAATGAGAATCACAATATTTTTATCATTAGTGGAAGAAACGGGTTTGGAAAGACAACCTTTTTGATGTCCTTGGTTTGGTGTCTTTATGGCAGGAACATGCAGGAAGTAGATGACCTGTATAAAAAAGAAATTGCTGACCAGGGTGGATATAATAAATATATTGCCAATTCTTTGAATCGATTAGCAAAGTTAGAGGAAGACTATAACTTCCGTGTTTCTATCACTTTTACTGATATTAATATTCCCGAGATTCCTTGCCAGAAGATTGTTATAACCCGAAGTTACAATGCTAAAACAAGTATTTCTGAAGATGTAGAGGTTTTAATGGATATGCCGACCAAATTGATCACCCTGTGCCGATTCATTTTACCGACCTTCTG
>JBAXIO010000006.1:0-185545 GCA_037138335.1 Bacteroidota bacterium | reverse complement strand
GGCATTGATGATTGCATGAGGCTTATGGGTCCCATAACAGTAAGTATAAAAGGGAACGTGGTTCAGCATCAGGGAAGTGATGATGGAGATAATATAAACATTAAAAACGGTGTTACCGGCGATGTTGCCTACAATTACATATGGAGTGCTGCAAATAACTCAATCAAGGTAAATACAAACAAAACCGTTCTTTATCCGCAGAGCAAGATCAATATCTACAACAATACCATCATTGCAGGTGGCTGGCGTAAACAGGGAGAACCGACTGCAGGGATACTTGTTGACCTATTTGCCCAGGCTTCAGTATACAATAACCTTATCATTAATTGTGTGAGCGGATTGCGGATTACCGCTCAATCAGACACCTCCAAGATCAAGGGGAAATATGGCTACAACCTGTTCTACTCAACAGTTGATTCAACAAGGGCAGGATACTATCCGGCAGGCGATTGGGGCAAACCCCAGACGGGAGACCTTCTTTCAACCGGCCTGAGCAACAACAACCCGAAGCTTGTAAACCTGGATACGGATGTTCATGCCATGACCGACAATAACAATCCTCATCTTCAGACAGGTTCAGCAGCCATAGGTAAAGGGAACCAGCAGGCCCCATATACCGCAGGTATCGGAACGCTCATGCTTCCTGGTAAAGACATCGGAGCCTATCAGAGTGACGGAAGCGGAAATCAACGATAATCTATTCAGGAATTTCACCAGGTACTCCAATTCCACTCAATGCGGGATTGGAGTATCTAAAAAACATAATCCAAATGAGAAATAAATGTTCTAAAACTTACAGCCGGAAAAAATTATTGAGCAGCTTATCAATAACCATTTTACTTGTTGCATTCTTTGCAATCCATCTAACCGGTTTTTCGCAGGAGAAGTCGGTCGGCAAACAAAATGAAACCTCAGCCAGACGAGATACCACACTTCAGCTTAAGAAACATTCATTGAATTTTTTCCTGGTATCAGACTGGGGTTGGAATGGTTACGGATATCAAACTGATGTGGCAAAACAGATGGAGAAAACAGCAGAACAGGCTGAACCCGCATTCATAATTTCATGCGGAGATAATTTTCAGATTAAAGGGGTTCAGAGCGTGAACGATCCATTGTGGCTGACAACCTTTGAATATGTATATAAAAGCCCGGCCATGCAATGCGACTGGTATCCAGTCCTGGGAAATCATGACTACAAAGGCGTTCCTGAGGCAGAGGTACAATATTCAAAGATCAGCAGGCGATGGAGAATGCCGTCAAGGTATTACACCCTTGTAAAAAAGGTGAACGACAGCATTTCAGCCCGTTTCATCTTTACCGATACGCCTCCTATGGTTAATGAATACTACGGAAAAAATGAATCATACGGAGATATCTCCAGTCAGGATACAGCAAAGGAATTAAGCTGGCTTAAGGATGTTTTAGCCAATGCTAAAGAGAAATGGATTATCGTTATCGGACATCATCCTGTTTACTCGGCCAGTCCCAAACATGGGAATACACCCGAGTTGATTGCAAAATTCAAGCCTCTCTTTGATAAATACGGCGTCGATTTCTATTTCTGCGGGCATGATCACGACATGCAGCATCTAAGACCGGCAGGAAGCAATACAGATTATATTGTTACCGGTTCAGGAGGTGAAACCAGGCCCACAGGAACAGATGCCAACACTGTTTTCAGTTTGTCGGAACCGGGTTTCACTCTTATGTCAATCAATGGGAAGCAGCTAACCCTTTATTTCATTAATAGTAAAGGGCAGATAGTCTATTCAATGTCAAAATCAAAAAAATAACCAATAAAAATGTCAACAATCGCAATCAGATTAATCAGTCTATTTTATCTGCTGACATTAACAATTTCATCCACCAGTGGAACTAATTCGGCAACTCTGGATAGTTGCGCACTTGATTCAATTTCCAGCCCCCCCTGTCGATTAAAACTTCTTTCCTGGAATATCGGGATGCTCCCTGTAATGGATCTGTTTGCTGAGATAGATGAAAGGGCGGAGGCGGTTGCCACCGCCCTTTTTTCTTGTGATTATGACATTATTGTTTTTGAGGAAGCATTTTCTTCATACGCAAGATCTGTTCTCAGGCACAAACTGAAGGATCTTTATCCTTATACCTATGGGCCTGCTAACCGATCAGTCTTTTCCATAAAATGCAACAGCGGAATATGGATTTTAAGTAAAATACCCCTGGAAATAAAAAAGGAAATCGAGTTTTCAGTTTCCACCGGATTTGATGATTTTGCCCGAAAGGGTGCAATCCTGCTTGAAGGAAGAATTCATAACATCAGGTTCCAGTTGCTGGCTACTCATTTACAAGATGATAAGTATCCTCAATGTATCAGAGAGCAGCAACTAGTTGAAATTTATGAAAAATTAATCTTGCCATACACTCAAACCTCAACTCCGCAAATCATTTGCGGTGATTTTAATACGGATGAAAAAATATCTCAATATTATCATGGTTTGTTGAATATTTTAAAGGCTCAGGATGGGGTGATTTCCGGAAATATGAAAATTACCTTTGATGATGAAGCCAATGATGTCTATAGATCAGTTCATCCTGACCCCCGGCAAATTGATTATATCCTGACCAGAAATTCCCAGCTAATCCATTGGATCAGAAGGAAAGTTGCTGTTCTGAAATCCAAATGGGGAAAGGGGAAGGAATATCTTTCCGACCATAATGGTATAGAAGCATATATTGAATTCAAAAATGCGGATTACCTAAGTAAGGTTTATAAATAGAAACTAATCGTAATATTCTATTCCTCATTATATTTATACCCTACACTTTTTATTGTTTTAATATGACCGGTTCTCACCTTTTCACGAATGCGGCGGATATGGACGTCAATCGTTCGATCCCCCACAATCACATCTTCACCCCATACCTGGTTGAATATTTCTTCTCTTGTAAAAACTTTATTGGGACGTGAAACAAGCAGTTGCAATATTTCAAATTCTTTGCGGGCAAGAACAATTTCTTCATCGTTTTTAATGACCAGGTATCGGTCAACATCTATGAAAAACTCCCTGGTCATTAAATTACCTGAAATCTCAGGGATTGAACTGAACCTTTTTAAAAGTGCCTTTATCCTGCTAACGAAAACTTTGGGTTTTATTGGTTTCATAACATAATCGTCGGCCCCGGCATCAAAACCGGCTACCTGGGAATAATCTTCTCCCCTGGCAGTGAGGAAAACAATCAATGTATTCTGTAATTCCGGTATCAGCCGCAACTGACTGCAGGTTTCAATCCCATCAAGACCTGGCATCATAATATCAAGTATTATGAGATGAGGTTTATGCTGTCGGGCCAGTTCAATAGCAAACAAACCCGTACTTGCCTTGATTATCTGATACCCTTCTTTGGCCAGATTATACCCCAGGAATTCTAGTATATCAGCTTCGTCATCCACCAACAGAATAATTGTATCTGAATTCGTCATTTTGGAATTTCTCTGATCTGATTATTTTTAATTCATTATCAATAGTTTATCCCTATCTATTGTACCTTATAAATAACAAACAAACCAATACCGATAAAAACAATTCCCATTGCTTTCGTTATCCAGTGAATTGTATTTGAAGCCAGTATCCTTCGCAATTGACCCGAGAGATAACATTTAAGGATATCAGAAGTAAAGGCTGTTGTAAATACGCCGGCAAAGAATAAAAATATGTTATAATTTCCAAGCTCCCAGTTTTTCCCCGCAAATGCGACTAATCCAATCCAAAAAATAAGACTGAACGGATTTAATATATTTAGTAAAAATCCCTTTACCAGGAATCCCATTATTTTATCATTTACACCTCCTATACGGTCTGATTCAAGCATCAGTTGAGGTTTTTTGTATATGGAGACACCTCCCATAATGATTAGAATTATTCCGGAAACTATTCCTAAAATCCTGTAGTCCTCCTTCGGTATCAGCTCTGATAAACCAAAGTAACTGAGACTCACGAGGACAAGATCGCTGACCATCATGCCCGTAGCAACAAAAATCCCCGCATTCAGTCCGCGGGACAGACTAGTCTGAAATAATGCTATGAACCCCGGGCCAAAAGAAAGGGTAATTGTAAAGCCAAATAAAATTCCTAAAAAGAAAGCATTCATCTTCTTTATCCTGCAGGCAAAACTACAGGTTTAATATCTCTGGAAGAGAAAATAGGAACAGAAACAAGTTGATTTAATGATTATTTAAAGTACAAGAGGTATTTGGCAGAATTCACGTCAGAATCCACATTTCCCTTAATGATACCTTAACAAAAACTTCTTTTCTCTTTAATATCTCTGAGTTGACTTAAATATACTTTTATCCCCGAATTAAAGGCATCAGGAGAATGAAGCATAAAATCCTTTTTATAGGCGGATCGCTGAACCAGACAACCATGATGCACCAGATTTCGCAATATTTTACTGATTGTGCATGTTATTTCACACCTTTCTATTCAGAGGGTTTCATAGGATATTTAGCTCAGAAAGGCATTCTTGACTTCACAATTCTTGGCGGCAGATTCAGGGCACAAACAGAGCAGTATTTCACCAGAAATAATATAACTGTAGATTATAAAGGCAGGAATCAGAACTATGACCTTGTGTTTACCTGTCAGGATGTGATTATACCGCAGAATGTAAGAGGAAAAAAACTTGTACTTGTTCAGGAAGGAATGACCGAACCGGAAAATTTCATATATCATCTAACCAAATCATTTTCTTTACCCAGGTGGTTGGCCGGCACTTCAACAACCGGTCTTTCTCATGCATATGACTTGTTTTTTGTAGCCTCAGATGGATATCGTGATTTATTTATTTCAAAGGGGGTAAATGATTCTAAGATCCGTGTGACCGGGATCCCTAATTTCGATAATGCAGCTCAATTTCTGGTAAATGATTTTCCCCTCAGGAATTATGTGCTGGCGGCAACCTCTGACCGCAGGGAAACGATGAATTTTGAAAACAGAAAAAAATTTCTTCAAAAAGTTCTGACTATCGCTGAAGGCCGTCAAATTATTTTTAAACTTCATCCAAACGAAAACTGGGAGCGCGCCACAAGGGAGATTACAGAATACGTCCCAGGAGCCTTGGTTTACTCTGACATCAGCATCAACCCATTGATTGCAAACTGTGATGTGCTTGTCACCAAGTATTCTTCTGTGGTTTATATCGGAATGGCTCTGGGAAAGGAAGTGTATTCTGATTTCAGCCTGGATATCCTGCAGAAACTCACACCTGTTCAGAATGGGGGGAATTCTGCGAAGGAGATAGCAAAGATCGCCAGACAAACCCTTTTAAACTCATCTAATTGAAATGAGAATCGTAACCGCAATACAGGCCAGGACTTCATCCTCACGTTTGCCGGGGAAAGTATTGATGCCCTTGTGCGGAGAGCCATTGCTCTTTCGTTTGATTGAGCGAGTAAATAGAGCATGTCTGAGAGGTACAATAGTTGTTGCAACGACTGAGAGAGATGAGGATAATATCATTGAACAGCAATGCCAGGAAAGGGGCATCAATTGCTTCAGAGGCAGCGTAAACGATTTACTGGACCGGCATTATCAATTGGCCCTGGAATATAAGGCCGATGCCCTTGTGAAAATTCCATCAGATTGTCCGCTGATTGATCCTTCAGTGATTGACAGTGTGATTAGTTACTTCCTGACCAACCAGGACCGTTTTGATTACGTGAGCAATCTGCATCCTGCAAGTTGGCCTGATGGAAACGATGTCGAAATCATGTCACTCGAAACACTTACAGCTGCCTGTACGAATGCTCAGAGGGGTTTTGAACGCGAACACACGACACCATATATCTGGGAAAATCCTGATCGGTTCAGGTTGGGGAATGTTACCTGGTCTTCCGGAAAGGATTTTTCAACATCACACCGATGGACTATTGATTACACTGAAGACTACCGGTTCATCTCAGAGGTGTATGAAAGGCTTTATCCGTATAACCCGGTCTTTGGACTTGATGAGATCCTGTTCTTAATCGAAAAATTTCCTGAATTATCAGAATTAAACAATCGTTATGCGGGCCAATACTGGTATGATAATCACCTTAACGAACTAACCACGATCGAACATTACAAACTTAAAATGATAAATCATGAAGCTTGAAATAATTCCAATATCTGAGTTCAAAAGAATCCAGAATCTCGATCATGATTATTATATGGAACTGTCTGTTATTTCAGACATGTGCAGAGCGAATACTCTTGCAATGGTTAAAAACGCCGGATCAGGCCACCTTGGTTCAAGTTTGAGTTCAATGGACATTGTAGTCTGGCTGTATTATAAAGAATTGAACATCCTGGATGTCGGCTTGAATAATCCGAACAGGGATATTTACTTCTCATCAAAAGGACATGATGTACCAGGTTTATATTCTGTGCTATTTTCCCTGGGAATACTTTCCGAGGAACAGATTCTGAAGTTAAGAAAGATCGGTGGGCTCGATGGCCATCCTGATATCGGGATCAAGGGAATTGAAGCAAATTCAGGCTCACTCGGAATGGGTATTTCGAAAGGCAGGGGAATGGCCTGGGCGAAACGTGCTTTGAATCTGAAAGGAGATGTGTTTGTGATGACCGGTGATGGTGAGTTTCAGGAAGGCCAGAATTTTGAGGCCCTGCAGGCATGTGTACACCAGAATGTCACAAACCTGACCGTAATCATGGACCACAATAAAGTTCAGAGTGACAGACCTGTTGAGAAGATACTGTCATTGGGAGATATCGAAACAAAGATCAGGAGTTTCGGCTGGCATGTAATCAGGATAAACGGTCATGATCTCAGTGAACTTGATACCGCATTCCGGGATCTTAAAAAGGTAACCGATAAACCCAAATTCATCATTGCTGATACAATCAAAGGCAAAGGTGTATCCTTCATGGAACATCCTGCTGCACTGGAAAAAGGGAATGGCCTTTATCCATGGCATGCCGGTGCCCCTGATGATGATTCTTTCACGAGAGCCTTCAATGAGATAACGGGATGGATTAATGATTATCTTAACAGTATGGGGTATTCACCTCTGGTTACCTCAGATGTGGATACCCTGAAAAAAAATTCCTTTTACCAAACAATATTCAACGCATTAGGTGAACCTGTCAGTTCGGCTGCTCCTTTGAATACGAATCTGAAGAAAGATGCGGAATACGTGGTTGAAGAATATGGAAAGGAATTGTTAAATCAGGGATCGTTACGTCAGGATCTTATAGTACTTGATGCTGACCTGTCCTCCGATTGCCGCCTCCGGTATTTTGAGAATAAATATCCTGAACGGTTCATCGAGAACGGGATCGCTGAACAAGATATGGTTTCTATGGCCGGAGGCCTTGCAAAAATGGGCTTTTTGCCGGTTGTGAACTCATTCGCAAGTTTTCTTGCTTCCAGGGCAAACGAACAGATTTATAACAATTGTACCGAACATCATAAGATCATCTATGCATGTCATTATGCAGGGCTTATACCTGCCGGCCCGGGTAAGTCGCATCAAAGCGTCAGGGATATTTCACTTTTAGGTGCCCTTCCGAATCTGGAGATCATACAACCATGCAATGCCTTTGAAACAAGGATAGTTGTCAATTACTGTATAAATGTTGCCGACAATTCGTGTGCAATCAGAATGAATATAAGTCCTTCTCCCCGGGAGATCACTTTACCCGACAATTATAAATTAATACGGGGACGGGGGATTACGCTTCGTGACGGTATGGATGCCTTGATATTTTCATATGGCCCGGTTATGCTTAATGAAGCCCTCCTGGCTTCTGAACTACTTGCAGCCAAAGGCTTTGGGCTGGAAGTTATCAACATGCCCTGGCTTAATCTTGTTGATTTGTCCTGGCTGGAGGAGATTGTCATGAACCATACCCAGATTTTTGTCCTTGAAGATCATGCACGTTTCGGAGGACTCGGTGAATTCCTGATGTCCGGATTAACAAATGCAAACCTCCTTGAGCATAATAATTTTACAATTTTCGCCATTGATGGATTCCCGGCATGCGGAACCCCTGAGGAAGCATTGAATTTCCATGGTCTTGATGGCGAATCACTGGCACAAAAAATTATATCAATGAACTATGTTGAACAAAATTGCTACGAATCAGGATTATCCGGTAATTGAAAGGTCAAACGACCTTTATAAAAGGGCACAAGGTTTGATCCCCTGCCATACTCAAACCCTTGCAAAAGGTCCCACGCAATATGTCAATGGTATTGCGCCCAAATACCTGGTCAAAGGGAAGGGATCACATGTATGGGATGCCGATGGGAATGAATATATCGATTTCAATATGGGTATAGGACCTTTAATCCTGGGCTATGCATATCCTGCAGTTGATGAAGCAATCCGCCGACAGTTAGACGACGGAATAACATTTTCTCTGATGCATCCGCTTGAAGTGGAGGTTGCTGAGATGCTGAGAGAGATTATTCCGAATGCAGAGTCTGTCAGGTACAGCAAATCCGGAGCAGATGTAACAAGCGCTGCTATCAGGATCACAAGGGCATACACGGGAAGAAGTAAAATCCTTTGCTGTGGTTATCATGGATGGCATGATTGGTATGTAAGCACTATAGCTTTGAACGCCGGGATTCCGGAAGCTATAAAGGACCTGACATTCACTTTTTCATACAATGACATTGAATCATTTCTATTGTCAATAGACGATGATGTTGCAGCAGTTATTCTGGAGCCAGTTGTCTTTGAAGCACCCAGAGATAATATTTTATATAAGATCGCTGACACCTGCAGGGAACGTGGGATCATTCTGATCTTTGATGAAATGTGGACTGGATTCAGAATGTCCAACGGAGGCGCCCAGGAATATTTCGGAATAAAAGCTGACATGGCAACCTTTTCAAAAGCCATAGCAAACGGAATGCCTCTTTCGGTGCTGACCGGAAGAAGAGATCTCATGCAGGTGCTTGAAGATGAGGTCTTTTTCTTTACAACCTTCGGGGGGGAAGCGCTTTCGCTGGCTGCTGCAAAAGCAACGATCATCGAAATGAAAAACAAAAATGTTATTACCACTATATCAGCAACTGGTGAAATACTTAAAGAAGGGTATAATAAAATTGCAGCTGAGCTTAGTCTTGACTTTACAAAAGCAATCGGCTACAGTTTCAGAACTATGGTGACTTTCGATGAAAAAGCCGGTAACCCGCTTGAGTTGAAATCCTTTGTTCAGCAGGAACTCATTAAAAGGGGAATCCTTTGGTCGGGAATGCATAATATCAGTTATTCTCATTCCATCCAGGATATTGAATACACCTTATCGGCATACAAAGAAGTATTAGGATTGTTAAAAGATGCAGTAAGAGATAATGCGGTTTTAAGGCAAATCAGAGGGATACCGGTTCAGCCGACATTCAGGAAAACATCTGGCTTCAATACCAAACCACGAAATCAGAAATGAACAGAATTAACAAGTTCTCTTTAAAAGACAAAATCGCAATTGTTACAGGTGCCTTAGGGCTTATCGGACAAAAACACTGCTTTGCCTTAAACGAAGCAGGAGCTCATATTATCGTAGCCGATCTTGACAGGCAAAAATGTGTTGCCTTTGCCGAAAATCAACTTGAATCGTCGATGGGTCAGCAGATTGATGTGTGTAATAAAGAGTCTATTACCGGATTGCTAAAGGATGTGCTTAACAGGTATGGAAAGGTTGATATTCTTGTGAATAATGCCGCTATAAATGACATGTTCGAGGATCCGAAGGCTGCGGCAGAACAGTCAAAATTTGAAAATTATCCACTTAAGCTCTGGCAGAAATCGCTCGATGTAAACCTTACAGGCACCTTCCTGTGTTCGCAGGTTATAGGTTCACAAATGGTTAAACAGGCAAATGGCAGTATAATTAATATCAGTTCAACTTATGGTATAAATGCGCCGAACCAGGATTTGTATAAAGATGCTGATGGGTCCCAGTCATTTTATAAACCGCCTGCCTATCCTGTCACCAAAGCGGGTGTGATTATGCTTACAAAATATCTTGCTGCCTATTGGGGACAACACGGGATCCGCGTTAACACACTGAGTCCCGGTGGAGTTAGAAATGGGCAGCCTGATTTTTTTATTGAAAAGTATTTAAAAAAAACTCCGCTTGGAAGAATGGCAGAACCTGATGATTATCAGGGTGCGCTGATTTTTCTTGCAAGTGATGCTTCAGCATATATGACAGGGGCAAATCTTGTTGTTGATGGCGGGTGGACTTGCTGGTAAGAAAAGATGAAGAAATTAAGTAAAGAATTGATAGAAAAAGTACACAGAATCAAGCTGGTACTTACCGATTGCGACGGGGTCTTAACCGATGGAGGTATTTATTATTCCAAACAGGGGGAAGAGATGAAACTATTCTCGGTGCGGGATGGAATGGGGGTGGAACGCTTGAGGAAATTATTAAATATTGAGACTGGTTTGATTACCGGGGAAAACTCTGAAATAGTCAGGAGAAGAGTTGAAAAGCTGGGAATCAGAGAATACCATCCGGGTAGCATAGATAAATATCCCGTACTAAAGAAAATCCTCAAAAGCAGAAATTTATCAACTGAAGAAATCGCCTATATAGGAGATGATTCAAATGATATGGAAATTATGCAGGAGTCAGGACTTTCGGCTTGTCCTGCTGATGCTTTCATGCCGATAAGGGAAATTGCCCATTTGATCATGGACAATAAGGGAGGCCAGGGTGCCTTCAGGGAATTTGCAGAAATTATTATTTATTTTAAAAAACGCCTGTATGGAAACACAAAGGAAGGTACAAGTTGGGAATCGCACTATTGGTGATGGCGAACCCGTATATATTATTGCTGAGATTGGAATTAATCATAATGGGAGCCTTAATATGGCGAAAAAACTTATCGATGGCGCTGTATTTGCAGGCTGTGATGCTGTCAAATTTCAAAAAAGAACCCCTGAAATAAGTACCCCGATGGGTCAGTGGAATCTTGAACGTGACACTCCCTGGGGAAGAATGACTTATATTGATTACCGCAGGAAAATTGAGTTCGGTTTAAACGAATTCACTGAAATAGACAGCTATTGCAAACAAAAAGGCATTCATTGGTTTGCATCGGCATGGGATGAATGCGCGGTTGATTTCATTGAACAGTTTAGCCCTGTTGCTTTTAAACTGGCATCTGCGACAATCACTGACATTGAACTTATGCGAAAAATCCGAAATACAGGAAAACCTGTAATACTTTCATCGGGAATGTCAAGCATGGATCAAATTGAACAAGCCATCTCTTTACTTGACTTTGAAAAATTACTGCTTGCTCAGTCAACATCAACATATCCCTGCAAGTTAAACGAGCTGAATCTTATGGTAATCCGGTCGTTTTTAAAGAAGTACAATACTATTCCTATCGGATATTCAGGGCATGAAACAGGTTTGGCAACAACTTATGCTGCCGTGGCTTTGGGAGCTTCCTTCATTGAACGTCATATTACACTGGACCGGGCCCTTTGGGGAACAGACCAGGCAGCTTCAGTAGAAATCGGCGGAATGTTCAGGCTGGTGAAAGACATCAGGGATATTGAAAAAGCAATGGGTGATGGTAAAAAAGTAGTTTATGAAAGTGAAAAATCCGCGCAGAAAAAGCTGAGAAAATATCACGACCAGCTGGTTTAAAATCGTTCTTTAATTTTCTTTCAGTTGGTTAATACAACTTCCTTCCCAGGTTACCGGAGGGAAGTTTTTTTCGTAACTTGGACATGGCCCGAAAATGCTATCATAATCCTTCTGTTTACTGGCTGATAAAATAATTTTCACTAACTTTGAAAAAAAGGGAATGAAAAACAAGAAGAAAAACAAGAAATCAGTTCCTGATGTTCATATCCAGGGAGATCTTGAGGCCGTTAAAAAGCTTGTCGAGGTAGTAAGCAAGAAAAAATCAGTCGTTATTTTCAGGAATGGAAATAATGGCACTTGCTATGCAGATATCGAGAAAATAATGGTAGAATATTCCAAAACAGACATTATCCGCCTTGAAAAGGAGTTTCGTATTATTTATTTTGATTTCTTTCCCGTAAAAAAGTCAGAAAACCTGGACTCGGTTAAAAAACCTGTCCCGGCAAAACCAAAACCTGTTAAAACTTTTACTGGAAAGGCAAAAACAATTAAAAAAGCAAGTCCTGAAAAAACTTCACTGGCTACTCGAACATCCAAAGTGAAGAAGTAACGAATCTTTGTTCAGAGAGTTATACCACAATCACTGAATTTTCCGAATCCTGGTATTCGGACCTTATTTTCTTGTCTGCTTCACTCTCATTTTCCCACTGGGTTCCGTCGATTAAATATTTGAACTGGTATTCATTCCCAACCCGAAGTTCAATACTAACTGAGTGAATTCCGTTGCGCCTTCTTATCATCGGCGCTTGTTTAGGATCCCAGTTATTGAAATCACCAACAAGGGAAGCCTTTTTGGTGGAAGCAGTTAAGTGTGGAGGTAAGCTGAATTTAACCTTACAAACTCCTTTATCGGTTAAATACTCTTTTTTTATACTCATTTTCTGATTTCAATTATGATTAAACCTATGAAAAAACCTGTATTATCGCATATATAGAAATAAGACTTCAAGTGCCGCTCATATTTGTGAAGACCAGAGAAAAGATCTTTACAGTATTGTTTACCAGGATTAATTTGAACTCCCTGTTTTCAGATTGATCGTCAATGTATTGTCCTTTGGAGTCAAATCAGTCCAGAGACTCATTAAATACAGATTGAGAATTGGTCCTAAAGCACCTGCCTGGGCAATTGTTGCCTGAATAAGAGCATTTTCATCAGCCGAAAGGGATTCATCTCCGGCATAATGTGCCATCATGGCATTTCTCATCCTCGGGGCAACGGCCATTGCAATTGGAGCGGGAGCATAGTACGGCGGAGCCATAAGTGTAAGCTTTGATATTGTATCCATCCCGGCCTGAAGTGCATTTTTTGCATATGTAGCAAATGGCTGCCCGTTCAAACCAGCATAATTGATAGTTGTGATATGGTTTGTTGTTATAGCCAGGGTTGAATCTTTAACATAAGTAATAACACGGTAAGGGCATGGATAAGTAACAGTAGAGCCTGTTTCAATATCAAACAGAAAATTATTTCCAGTTGCTTTTTTAACAATATCATTTGCGTGGAAATGCCCGGTAAACATGATCTTTAGCCCTGCATTCATCAGTTGATCTGAAACCGTGGACCAGTTATCAACAACATATTCGGAAAACATCGTTGCCTGTCCGCTGAAATGTTCAAGGATCCCGTGATGCATCATGCCGATAACAGTTTTGCCCTTCAGATTTGCTTCAGCAAGGCGTGCCAGGGCCCAGGTCATGGTTTCGGGCTTTATTATACCTTCCGTGACATCGGTGGAATCATTATTATTATAATATTCGGCAGCATCGATTGTGATCAGCCATAGATTGGGAATAGGCTCAGAAACATAGCTCAATGAATTGGGATCTGAATATAAAGCATCTCCATACCCGCTATTTGCATAAATTGATTTTATATCATCAGCTCTAACGGAAGGAACCCGGGTGGCATTGGTTCCATCGTACTTTAATGCATGTGGGTTATTCACATCATGGTTTCCAACAGTTACCCTGACTTTAATCCCGGCATTAATTAATTGTGAAATTAATCCAGCAACAGATTGATGGCTTATCAGCTCACCATCCTTTGTTAAATCGCCTGAAATAAGTACCAGGTCAGGCTTTGAAACAAGGAGTTCAGTAACGGACTCCCTGAGGATCGCATCACTTTCTGCAAGTAATTTTCTATCCATTTTAAGATATGCCTGAAATGCAGGTCCATCATGAACTAAGAGTGACGGATCCATATAATGAATGTCGGAAAGCACAGCTATTTTAAACGTGCTTTTTGTTGGCGTGGTTTGATTATCACTGCTGCTTTTTTTACAAGCATTAATGGACAGAATGCAAAGAGCAGCAAGAAGCAGGGATAGTTTTTTCATATGAATGGGTTTAGGTTTAGGTTTGTAAAGGTAATTCCACCCCTGCTGCCCATTTTGAACAAAAGGTTAATTAACGATTAAATTATTGCACGTTGAACTATTGAATACTCCTTTACTGCGAGAATATGGTTTCTCTATCGGAAAATACAAAAACCTCTTCCACATGTTTTTCAGTATATGCATGCCCTCATAAAGCTATTTTCCTAAATTCTAAGGAGTCTTTTTCGTTAATCGAATCAAAAGCGCCTCATGGGGACCAAGGTTTCCTTTTAGATTTTCGCTTGTGTTGCCGATGACCTCGTGTTTCCACAAGTCCCTGATCATAAAAGAATCATCGATAGTATACTGTTTGTTAACAGTCGCTTTCATATCCTGGTCAAAATTGGCTGTTTTGAAAGACCGGTTTATCAAGCAGAGAGCAAATTCTCCATGCTCGAGAGGTTTAAACCATATCTCCAGGTCACCGGATTTAAGCCAGCGGAAAGCTGAGATCCCGAGTCTGTCCTGGTCAATTGCAATTACTTCGCGATTGGTCAAAATAGTTAGTGTTTCCTCAGACATATTACGAATATCATTACCGGCAATCAGAGGGGAGGAAAACATAGCCCACATACTGAGATGCAGCCTTTCTTCAGCCGGGCTAAGCTCCCCGTTCCCGATCTGTAGCATATCTGCATCATTCCAGTGCCCTGGACCCGTAAAACTGCCAAGATCTGCCATTCTGTCGATAATTTGCAGAATACCCATTCCCCCCAGGATGTTCCTGCAGTCAAAGCAGTTTATTATATCAGGAGTGGTCCGCCACAAATGACCAATATCCTTTGCCCATTCCCAGGGGTTATTCTTTCCCCATTCGCAAATGCTGTATACCACCGGTCTCCCGGCTTTATAAAGTGCGTCGCGCATAAGAAGGTATGAGGATTCCGCATCCTGTTTTCCATGCGAACACCAGTCGTACTTCAGGTAATCAACCCCCCAGGTGGCATAAGTCGTAGCATCCTTGAGTTCATGGCCTTTACTTCCTGGTCTTCCACGGCAGGTTTCGGTCCCTGCGTCCGAATAAATACCGAATTTTAATCCCTTTGAATGGATATAATCACCGAGGATTTTCATACCTGAGGGAAACCTGTCTGGATCAGCTAATATGATCCCATTTAGATCTCTTTCGGTCTGCCAGCAATCATCAAGAATAAGATAACTGTAACCCACATCCTTCATTCCATTGGAAACCATTGCATCCGCCACTTCCCGGATGACCGATTCATTGATCCTGCATTTGAACGAATTCCACCCGTTCCAACCCATGGGGGGTGTCCTCGCCAGTGTATCGAATTTCTGCCCATACTCGTCAGGTAAAAATAAAATCAACAAAAGCACTATGGTTAAAACAGCTTTTCCATTCATTCAAGACAACCTCCGGACTGAAATTATAAGGTAAATTATAAAAATTTTCATGCCTGAATTATTTTTCAATAGCAAAACCGGGATGGGATGGTTTCCGTACAGTAAAGTTAAGTATTTGATATGTGTTGAAAGAAGGTGATATTAAAATCCTTAACATTTTACAATTTCTTAACACTAGGCGGTTCTCTGCTCAATTATTTGATAATTCCTTAACACCCGAGGAAAAATGTCAGGGTAATTTTGTGTTTTTCTTTTCGGTCAGGTTATCATGACCGAAGGTATTCTCACTCAATGTTCAAAGATGCATTTATTTCAATCTATTATTATGGAATATTAATCAATATATAAATCTAAAACCTTAATGATGAATCAAAAAGTGGTACTTACAGAAAATAAAGGATGCTGGCCTGTTGGCAAAGAATGCAAACAGAGAAACATAAACAATCGAATCTCCTCTTTATGGGATCTGAACATTTTATGGGCGAAAGGGAAAGGTATGCTGATAAATTTACCTTTGGTAATAATGACTGTGATTTTAATGATTGCAGGAGTTAAGAATGGAAAAGCCCAGACAGAGAACCCCGGTATTGTTCCTGTAAAAATGTCACCTGTCAGCGATCCGCCTAATTTCAGCCCGGGTAGGCTGGTTGTATTAAAAACAACCACTACGGTAAGCAAATCTTCCTCACCGATTACACTCCAGGAATTTACCACATCAGGGACACCAGGCGCAACGATAATTATCCCATCATCAGTGATCAATAATTACCCTTTGCAAACATCCGGTGTTTACGGAGGATCAGAAGGATTCCTGACCAATTCCACCGATGGGAAATACCTGATGCTTGGAGGCTATGCAACGTCTGCTTCATTTGCTGATATCACTGCGACTACTGCAGCTGCAATCTCAAGAGCTGTAGGTTTAGTCACCCAATCAGGGTTTTACTCACAGTTAGCTCTCAGCAATGTTTACTACAACCAGAACGATATACGGGGTGCAGTTTCCGACGGTACCAAATATTGGGCATCAGGGGCCTCAGTAGCTGGTGTTGATGGTATAGATTTTTACGGTCCCGGTACCCAGGCCGGACTGGGTACCTTGGCTACAAATCCTCCTAAAGCATATGGATTGCGGATCTTCGGAGGAGATATCTATTTTTCAACCCAAAAACAGTATGGCGGTCTTGCCGCTAATAATTATGGTATATTCAAGATGACAGGCTTACCAACAACTAACCCTGTTACAATAACCCAGGTAATAAATACTGGGGCAATCATTCCTGAAGATTTCTCATTTAATCCGGCGATGAATGTTTGTTATATTGCCATTAATTTAAATACAAGTAATGGAGGGATCCAGAAATGGACCAAATCGGGAAGTGTATGGAGTCTGGCTTATACTCTTGGCACAGGCGCAACGAATATTGGAGCATACGGCCTGGTTGCAGATTATTCTGTACCCGCTACCCCTGTATTATATGCAACTACCTTTGAAACTGCAGGGAACAGGGTTATCAAAATTACAGATAATGGTACAGCGGCATCATCCCCGGCAACCACTCTTGTAAGTGCAACGGCTGGGGTGTTTTATAAGGGCATTTCCTTTTCGCCTGTTGATTCAGGAACCCCGGTTGTTAATCTTGATATCAACACAAACAGTGGTTCCGAAGCTGCCTCTACTGTAGTCACAGTAACCGCCATTGCTTCATCCCCGGTTGCAACTGCACAAACTGTTTCTCTTGGTGTTTCAGGAACAGGGATTACAGCAGGTGATTATATCCTTTCCAATTCAACAATCACGATACCAGCAGGAGCATCAACAGGTACAGTCACTTTTACGGTTGTTGACGATGCTATATTTGAACCCACTGAAACTGCCATATTAACGATAAGCAACCCATCTCCGGGAATGGTACTTGGCGCAACAACAACCCAGACTATAACAATTCTGGATAATGATAATACGGTACCGACAATTGTAATAAACACAGCAACCACTTCCGATTATATCGATGGCGGGGTAATGGTTTCGCCTACCAGCCCGTATACCTTAAGCGGTGTGATTGCTGATATTACTGATCCTGCAAGCACCCTGGGAATTGATTTTGCTATTAATGATAACGAAACCCCTGCAAGTTTATTGACATTGACCACCGTCAGCAGCAACATTGCAGTGGTGCCAAATGCCAATGTTGTGATCACGGGTACCGGGGCCATCAGGAATTTAAAAATAACACCGGTCAGTGTTGGTTATTCGAATATTTCAGTTACGGTTAGCGATGGCGTTAATAATAAGACTTATGTAATTGCTTATGCAGCTTCAGCCCGTACGCCCGACATCATTCCGGCAAACACTTTCTGGCATACCGGCATGTCGGATGCCTCAGATGCAATAGCACTGGATAATAATTATTATATCAGCGGGGATGATGAATTTGATTATTTAAACGTTTATTCAAGGTCAGCATCCGGCTTACCTGCTGTATCCTACGATTACTCTTCAAACCTTGCACTGCCCGATCCGGGGCATCCTGAAGTAGACCTGGAAGCAGCAGCTAAAAGTCCTTCGGTCATAAATAAAATGTACTGGTCGGGGTCAATGAGCAATGGAGCCGCTCCATTCCCCAATAAGCCCAACCGTGACAGGCTGTTTGCGACGACAGTCACTGGTACAGGGGCGTCCACTGCCTTTACTTTTGCAGGATATGTGAATATCAGGACAGCCTTGCTTGCCTGGGGAGATGCCAATGGTTATGCTTTCACTGCATCCGCCACAGCAGGAGTAGACTCAAAAGCTCCCAACGGATTCTCTCTTGAAGGAATGGTATTTGGGCCTGACAACACAACCTTATATCTTGGCCTGAGAGCTCCTTTGGTACCCGTGAGCAACCGTACGAATGCCGTTATTGCTCCTATCCTTAATTTTGAATCATGGTTTAACAATGGTTCTCCTGTTGGAAATCCGGCATTTGGCCAGCCTATCGAACTGAATCTGAGCAACAGGGGTATACGGGATATTATCAGGCTTTCCAATGGAACCTATATACTAATTGCCGGACCTTCCGGAGATGGAGGTGCAAATGATTTATATAAATGGACAGGATACCCTGCAGATGCACCTGTATTAGTTCTAAGTTCAGCAAGCGGTGTTTTGAAAATGGAAGGTATCATTCCTGTTTATGTAAATTCCCAGTTATCATTATCACAGATCCAGGTTGTTACGGATGGTGGGGATGTAGTACTCTATAATGATGGATTTGAAGCGAAAGATTTAGTGGGAAACCTCCGCAAATTCAGGTCTGATCTGCTTACAGGACTTGACATGGATATCTGTACCGGTTTTACAGCTTCAATAACTCCGGCTGGTAGTACAACTTTTTGTTCAGGTGGATCTGTCACCCTGAATGCCTCCGGGGGAACTAATATCAACAACACCTATCTTTGGTCTACAGGGGCTACCACGGCATCTATCATTGTAAGCACAGGCGGCACATATTCTGTGAGCGTGACCCATGCTAATTTATGTACAAGTATAGCAAGCCAGACTGTGACTGTGAACCCATTGCCCATTCCTGCCATTTCGGGAAGCAACAGCCTTTGCGCTAATTCAGGGTTTTATACTTATATAACAGAACCAGGAATGACAAACTACAACTGGACCATTTCTTCAGGCGGGACCATTACTGCCGGATCAGGAACCAATGTTGTACAGGTAGTCTGGCCGACGGCCGGTGCACAATCAATAAGTGTGAGCTATACTAATTCTAACGGATGTATCCCTGCAACACCAACTGTTTTCCCGGTTACAGTAAATCCTGTTCCCGGCAATGCTGGCTCTATTACCGGTGTGAATGTCATTTGTGCAGGGGAACAAGGTATTTCATACTCCACAGCTCCAATTGTTAACACGATGTATTATGTTTGGACACTCCCTGCTGGTGCCAGCCTTGCCGGCGGGTCAGGAACAAATAATATTATTGTAAATTATTCTCCCAATGCAGTTTCAGGCAGCATTAGTGTTTATGGGAATAATATTTGTGGTAACGGTACAATTGCCAGCCTGGGTATTACAGTCAACCCGGTACCCCAAACGCCTGTCATTACAGCTAATGGCCAGATGCTGAACTCAAATGCAGCCGATGGGAATCAGTGGTATCATAATGGTACTGCCGTTGCAGGTGCCACCTCCCAGTCTTATAATGTTCCTGCGACCCGGCCTGGCTGGTACTGGACCCAGGTGACCCTTCAGAACTGTTCATCAGACACCTCCAACCATAAATACATTCAGGGTGTAGGTATTGATGAAAACATCGAAGGATCATTCAGCATATATCCTGTACCTAACAATGGCAGTTTTACTGCTTCAATAAGCTGGCCAACCAAAACTTCATTCAATATAGCAATCTATAATGAACTTGGAGCCAGGATATACCTTTATACTGATTTTGTGGTAGAAGGCACAACTTCTCAGCTAATCGATCTCAGACCAACTCCAGCTGGAGTTTATACCATCGTATTCACAAGCAGCGATAATAAAATCATCCGGAAGATAATTATCAGCAATTAAAATAATCAGAATGTAAAGCAGGCATGGCTGATATCGGCCATGCCTGCTTTTTTATCCTTATAAAATTCATTTCAGAAAACGGGTTGGACCACATGGCGAATACCGGCTCCATAGAATAGTTATTCAACTGTTGCCCGGAACTTTTCAAATCAATCTTAAACAGTTCTTTATCAAAAAATTCTGGTATTCTTCCATAAACTATGAAATTAAGATGAAAAGTTTGTACTTTTGTGAACCAATTCACATACCCTAATACAAACCAAATCATACTCTTATGGCAAAAAGAACAATCGTAGCCATGCCTGGTGACGGCATAGGTAAAGTAGTCCTGGATGAGGCCATCCGCGTTTTGGATGCTGCCGGTTTTGAAGCTGAATACGTTCATGGCGACATCGGATGGGAATTCTGGTGCAAGGAAGGCGACCCCTTCCCTGTACGCACGCAGAAACTCCTTGAACAGCATAAGATCGGTCTCTTCGGAGCGATTACTTCAAAGCCCAAGGACAAAGCCGAAGCTGAGATTTCACCTGAACTGAAAGGGAAAGGGTTTACTTACTACAGCCCGATTGTAAGCATGCGCCAGAAATATGACCTTGATATCTGCATGCGTCCATGTAAAACCTTTAAAGGGAACCCTTTGAATTTCATCCGCCGCGGTTTTGGGGGCGTTATAGAGGAACCTGTTGTTGATACCATGATCTTCAGGCAGAATACCGAAGGTCTTTATGGCGGCGTGGAATGGACCAATCCCCCCGACCAGGTGTATGATGCGCTGATGACCCATAAAAAATTCAAGGACAATTTTGCATGGTGCCCCAGGCCTGAACTCGCTGTTTCAACCCGTATCCTGACCAAAAAATATACCAGCCGTATTGTAAAAGCTGCATTCGAGTATGCCAAATCAAGGGGCTTCGACACTGTCACGGTTTGCGAAAAACCAAATGTGATCAGGGAGACCTCTGGAATGATGCTTAAAATCGCCCAGGAAATGTCGAAAACAGAGTACCCCGGCATCAAGGTACAGGATACCAATATCGACGCCCAGATGATGTGGCTCACCAAGAATCCTGAAACATACCATGTTGTTGTTGCCAGCAATATGTTCGGAGATATCATTTCCGATGGTTTTGCCGGTCTTATCGGCGGACTGGGCTTCGCCTGCAGCGCCAATATCGGCCCCGAGATCGCAGTGTTCGAACCCACTCACGGTTCAGCTCCCAAGTATGCCGAATTCAATCCTTCTATCGTTAATCCCATCGCCATGATCATGAGCGCCTGCATGATGCTCGAGCATATAGGCGAGAATGCAATTGCTGCAAAAATTTCCAAAGCCATTGCAGAAGTGGTTGAAGAAGGTAAGGTCATGACTTACGATATGATGAAACTCCCGGGGAAACCTGATGTTTTCAGCAAGGGAGCAACATCGACAAGCCAGATGGCCGACGCGATTATAGCCAAATTAGTGTAAATTAATCCGGGAACAGGTTACTTGGTTACCAGGCTACTGGGATAGAGAAGAAATACACAATCCAGTTACCCAGTAGCCCAGTAACCCAGCACCTAATCTCCAACTTATGACCGATAAAGTATTAGCCCTCTGGCCCGAGCTGCTGTGGATCAATGATACTGATCTGCGTGAAAAAACGGCCAAAACCTGGGAACTTGCCCTTGAAAAAAGCGTTCTCACTCCCGAAGACCTGAACAGGATCCCCTTCACCCTGCTTGCAGGGCCCGACCTTAAAGTGTCATTTATGGCCCACAAGCGTTGCGTGGTTCATGTTGCCCGCGATGCAGGGAATAAAATGAATGAATTCTTCAAGGATGACCTTCCTGTGAATATGGATGTCCTGATCGCCGGGGCCATCCTGGCCGACGTTGGCAAGCTTCTTGAATATGAGATGAAGGACGGCAAGTCGGTGCAGGGAATGTACGGAAAGTACCTCCGCCATCCTTTCAGCGGTGTTTCACTGGCTGAACAATGCGGCGTCCCGGCTGCTGTTTGCCATATCATCGCGACCCATGCAGGAGAAGGGGATATGGTGAAACGTACGGTTGAAGCCTATATAGTGCATCATGCCGACTTTATGACCTTTGAGCCGTTCAGGGAAAGACTGAAGTGATTTACGGTAGATGCTCTAACGAACATTTTCACTTGAATTCGCCTTGAGCGAGCATTTTGCAAAAGCTGCATCAGGTGAACGAAGAGAACCGTAGCAGCGTTGCAAAGATGCGAACGAAATACGAAGTTTAAAGAAAAAAATTATGACTATAATTGAAAAGATTATAAGCGCTCATTCAGGCGGGAAGCCTGTGAAGCCGGGCGATATCGTTGATGTTTTTATCGATACCCGCGCAGCCCGGGATTTCGGGGGGGCAAATGTCGTCAAGAACCTCCTCGATAACGGGTTAACTGTTGCCGATCCGGCGAAAACGATTTTCACATTTGACTGCAACCCCGGTGGCTCGGACCAGAAATATGCCCAGAACCAGCATTATTGCAGGCAGTACGCCCGTGAAAAAGGCATCCGTATCTATGATGTGGATTCAGGAGTGGGAACGCACCTGGCAATTGACGGCGGACTGGCATGGCCGGGGAGCACGTTCGTTTCAACCGATTCCCATGCGAACATCATGGGCGCCATTGCTTCCTTCGGACAGGGTATGGGCGACCAGGATATCGCAGCCGCCTGGGCAAAGGGGGCAGTCTGGTTCAAGGTCCCGGCATCTGTAAAGATAAACCTTAACGGGCCAAGGCCGGCAGGAGTTTCAGCCAAGGACATCGTACTGAACCTGCTGAGCATTTTCGGGGCCAATAAACTTCTTGGCTATTCGGTCGAGATCTACGGCGCTGAAACAGAAAAATTCAGCCTGGATGAAAGGATCACAATTTCATCTATGGGCACCGAGATGGGAGCTATACTTATCATCTTCCCTACCACGCATTCACTTCTTGCGGAACTGAAAAAAATCACGGGTAACGATTATCCCATGATTACTGCAGATGCAGGTGCTGTTTATGATCAGACATTTGATATTGAATTTTCGAAATTCGTTCCCATGGTTGCCAAACCCGGGCACCCTGAAGACGATACGGCCATTGACAATGTGCGTAACCAAAAGATAGACTCTGGTTTCATAGGCAGCTGTACCAATGGACGTATTGATGATCTGCGGATGGCAGCCTCGGTTCTGAAAGGCAGGAAAGTTGCGCCAGGTGTTGTTCTGAAGATAGTCCCCGCGACCGATTCAATCTGGAACCAGGCTCTCGACGAAGGGCTCATCAAGATATTCAAAGATGCAGGCGCCATGGTATCCAACGCAGGCTGCGCAGGTTGCGCTGCAGGGCAGGTCGGTCAAAACGGTCCGGGCGAAGTGACTATAAGTACCGGCAACCGCAATTTTGAAGGGAAGCAGGGGAAAGGATTTGTTTACCTGGCCTCCCCTGCCGTGGTGGCAGCCAGCGCTGTTGCCGGATTTATCACGACACCTGACCAGATCCCGGCCAAACCAGCAGAATTCGGAAACAAAGCCATACTGAAATCCGCAGTCAAAGAAAAAGTTAAAACAAGCAAACCCTCAGTTGTCGAAGGCCGGGTCTGGCTCATCGGCAAAGACAATATCGATACCGATATGATATTCCACAACCGCTACCTAACCATTACCGACATAAAAGAAATGGGGCAGTACAGTTTCGACAATCTTAAGGGGTATGAGGATTTTGCGAAGAAAGCCAAGGCCGGCGATATCGTTATGACCGGCAAGAATTTCGGGGCCGGGAGTTCGAGGCAGCAGGCCGTTGACTGTTTCATTTCACTTGGGGTCAACTGCATCCTGGCCGAATCCTATGGTGCGATCTATGAGCGCAATGCCATCAACGCAGCCATGCCTATCCTGACTTACAAACCCGAGGTGATTGCCGAGCTTGAGCTGAAAGACGGGGACAGTATCCGCCTGAATTTCGAAACCGGCGATATCGTGAACCTCGTTAATAATAAAGCAGGCAAGGTTGACAAATTCTATGATGCCCAGATGGCGATCTACAGGAACGGGGGACTGCTATAAAGATACGGGATGCGGGATGAAGAATATGTTGTATCCTGCATCTTGCATCCTGTTGAGCTAAGCGATAATTACGACTTCTTTTCCGGCCTTTTCAATTTCCACCGGCGGTGGGACCATAGGTAATAACGCGGGTCTTCTTTTATCTGGTCTTCCAGTATGTTCATGAACCTGGCTGTGATCTCTGATGTTTTCGTATTCTTTGGTTCGAGTGAAAGCGGGATGAAATCAAGTGTATAATATCCACGTTTCACCGGTTTGATCCATGCATAAAAAACAGGCAGGTTGTCAACCCTGGCGTACTTCTCGGGGCCGTGAAGCACGGCGGTATCCTGGTTAAGAAAAGTAACCCAGAGTGCCAGCCTTTCAGTTGGAGGGCTCTGGTCGGCGATCATGTAAAAGATGGGAGGCTCCCCCCAGTCTTTTGCGAATACCGCCCTGGTGTCGGCAATCGAGACCAGTACCGACCTGCCTTGTACCCTTGTCTTCTGGGTGTAAGCGTCAATATATTTATTCGTGAGGGGTTTATAAAAGCCAACCGGTTTGTGAAGCAGCTGTGTGCCGCTTGCAATCCCCGCCCATTCCCAGTTGCCGTAATGCCCCGCCACACAAATCGCCCCCCTGCCCTCACGGTAACACTGGTCAAGCTCTTCGGTACGGACATATTTATACCTTGCGACGATCTCTGCCTCGGTCATGGTAAACGATTTGAGGCTTTCAACCATCATATCGCCCAGGTGATGGTAAAAACCCCTCGCGATACTCCTGTATTCGTTTTCGGACCTGCCAGGGAGGGAATTCCTGAGATTGTCAAACACGACTTTCCTGCGGTACCCAGTAAGGCGGTATGTGATAAAAAATGTAAGATCTGAAAACAGATAAGCCATCCTGAACGGCATCAGCCTGAAGAGAGCAACAAATGCCCTGAATAATAAATAAACCAGGTAGTCCATAGCAGAAATTGAACTGCAAAGTTAAGCGGAATCAATTATTTTTGCTAAAAATACTGATCCATGCTTATCATCAGGCGACACAATACTGACCCCTGCTTTAATCTTGCAACCGAGGAATATGTGCTTAAAGAGATTGCAGATGATTCATTTATGCTTTGGCGGAACTCCCCTTCGATTATCGTAGGCAAACATCAGAACACCCTTGCCGAGATCAATGTTGAATATGTTAAACAAAACAATATCCCGGTTGTAAGGAGGCTTTCAGGCGGAGGTGCGGTGTTTCACGACCTGGGTAACCTGAACTTCACCTTTATTCAAACCGGGCAATCGGACCTGCTGGTTGATTTCAGGAAATTCACGCAACCGATCCTTGATGTTCTGCTGAAGCTGGGCATTGACGCCAGGTTTGAAGGGAGGAATGACCTGACCATTGAAGGGAAAAAATTCTCGGGCAATGCCGAGCATATATGGAAAAACAGGGTCCTTCATCACGGCACCCTGCTGTTTTCATCAAAGATGGCCGACCTGGGCCAGGCGCTTAACGTTGATCCTTTAAAGTTCCGCGACAAGGCTGTCAAATCGGTGAGGAGCCGTGTCACCAATATCAGCGAACACCTTAAAGAGCCTATGGATGTTATGACTTTTTCAGACCTTGTCCAGGAACATATAATTACCATGTACCCCGATGCAAAGGTATATAACCTGAGCGAGGAGGATCATGCAAAGATCAATGAACTTGTAAGGACCAAGTACAGCACCTGGGAATGGAATTTCGGGTATTCACCGAATTACAATTTTAAAAAGATCCTCAGAACCGAGAAAAGCGGCACGCTTGAATTTGACCTGGATGTCAAAAACGGGATAATTCTGCATTTTAAAATGTTTGGGGATTATTTCTCTAAATTTGACACGGAAGAACTGGAAGAGGCCGTTACAGGGGTTTCTCACGAAGAATCGGCCATTAGGCTGGCGCTGGGGAGGTTTGACCTGAACGATTACGTCGCAAATCTAACGATGGAGGAATTTTTAACCGGGATGTTTTAAGGATGCAAGATGCGGGATATATGAAACACAACGAAATATTTGACAGGTTATGGGCAGTCTATACTGCACAGAACCCCGCCACGAAGAAAGTATGGGAGTTGTTATCCGCCGAAGGCGAGACAATAATCAATGACCATGTGGCATTCAGGACTTATGATCATCCGCAAATCAACATAGACGTGCTTTCAAGGGAATTCCTGGCGAGCGGGTACGTTTACAAAGGCGATTATCATTTTAAAGAGAAGAAGCTTTACGCCAAGCATTTTGAGCATGCATCCGACCGGCATGCCCCCAGGGTTTTTATAAGCCAGCTGCTGACTTCTGAATTCAGCCCTTTGCTAAGGCAAACGGTGAAGGATTGGATACAGGCAATCCCGGCCAATAAGCTGGCATCCCCCGATCTGATCTATTCCGGCAATCTATCCGGGATGCCCTCATTTGAGCTGTTTGAACAGCTCAGGAAGGAATCGGAATATGCGGCATGGCTTTATGTGAACGGGTTTTGCGCCAACCATTTTACCGTTAGTGTGAACTTCCTTAAGAAATATGACAGCATCGCAAAAATCAATGCTTTTCTTAAAGGGAAAGGGTTCCTGATGAATGATGCGGGCGGGGAGATACAGGGCAGCCCGGAAGACTTACTTGAACAATCAAGTATAAGGGCAGGCATGGTGAGCACCTTATTTAAAGAAGGATTTTTTAATGTTCCGGGTTGCTATTACGAATTTGCCAAACGCTATCCCGACACTGACGGTAAATTGTACAGCGGGTTTATCGCCAAATCAGCAGATAAAATATTCCAGTCGACCGATTTTTATAAAAAGTAAATGTTATCATCATGGCAGCGAATCTTAATGCTATTCTGTTCCTGTCCTTAATTCTGCCTGTTCTTTCCTGCTCACCGGGAAGCGCAAAAAAAGGAGGTGACATACTCCTCCCCCAGGCAGGGAAGGTACATGAACACCTCAGTTGTAACGCCAATACCTTTCTGACCTATTCACTCTACCTGCCTTCATTCTGCAGCAACCATTTCAACACGGATAAAGCTTCCAGAAGGTTCCCGGTAATCCTTGCTTTTGATCCCAGCGGCGACGGGAGCTTCCCGGTAAAACGCTTCAGCAGCCTTGCCGAAAAATACGGGTTTATCCTTGTTGGTTCGAATGACTCGAGGAACATGCAAACACCCGAAGAAAGCCAGGCGGTTGTTCAGGCGATGTTTGATGAAATCGAAAACCGGCTTCCTATTGATACTTCGGCAATTTACCTGATGGGATTCTCGGGCGGATCAAGAGTCTCAACTGCCACTGCTATGTACAGGCCTGTCGTCAAAGGGGTCATAGGCTGCGGGGCAGGTTTTCCATCAGTAGTCCAGCCACCGAAGTACAAGTTCGATTATTTCGGAATTGTCGGCCTGGGCGATTTCAACCTTACCGAGATGGTAGCGCTTGACAAGACCCTGTCCCAGATGCAGTTCAGGCATTTTATCCTTGAATTCGACGGGATTCACGCCTGGCCGCCTCAATCAGAAATCGAAAAGGCCTTGAACTGGTATACATTTAATTCCATGAAAGATGGAAGGCTTAAAAAGAGCGACAGCCTGATCAGGGTATTTTCATCTTCTATGACTGCCGATTATGACTCCCTTGTCAAACAGGGCCGGTTGCTGTATGCAAGGCAGAACCTGGCATTCCAGGTAAGCTGCCTGGACGGCCTTTCGGACCTTGGTGAGCTTAAATCACGGCTTACTTCCCTTGAAGGATCTGTTGAATACAAGGAAGCTTTGAAGAAATTCAGCGATGTTTTGGGGAAGGAACAGAAGGAGCAGCAGATGCTGATGGAGGCATTATACAGCAAAGACCTGAAATGGTGGAAATCGAGGATTGAAAAGTACCGTGACAATAATAACTCCAGGCTGAGCCCTGAAGATACACTTATGAATCACCGTTTGCTGGCGTTCCTCGGCCTTTTCTGCTATTCCAACGCCAACGCACTTGTCAAGCAAAATAATTTCGAACAAACAGCGATTGTAGTTGCGGTTTATTCCCTGGTTGAACCAGAGAATCCCGAACCCTGGTATGTACTGGCCGTTCTTTCAGGCAAGAAAAATGACACGGTAAAAACCCTTGATTACCTTAAAAAGGCATGTGACAAGGGCTTCAACAATAAGGCCAGGGTGCAGGCCCAGCCTGCATTTGATATCATACGCACCAGTACCCTGTATTTTGACCTTTTAAATAAAATGAAATGAGCTCCAAACCGGAGGTTCTGAAAAAACTGGAGACACTCAGGCCGGAGCTGGCGGGGGAATTATATACCGATACTGCATGGAACCTGATGTATGCCACCGACGCCTCGGCATACCGTGAGATCCCTGCCGGGGTTGTGCGGCCAAAACACAAGGAAGATATTAAAAAACTCATCCTTTTTGCCTCCCTTAACAACATCCCGCTTATCCCCCGCACTGCGGGTACATCCCTCGCCGGCCAGGTAGTAGGCTCAGGCCTTGTGGTTGACGTTAGCAAGCATATGACATCAATCCTTGAGATCAATGCCGGCGAGCATTGGGTAAGGGTTGAGCCGGGGGTTATCCTTGATGAGCTTAATAAAGTGGTTGAGAAGCAGGGTTTGTTCTTCGGTCCGGAGACTTCCACCTCCAGCCGTTGTATGATAGGCGGTATGGTTGGAAATAATTCCTGTGGTGCACATTCGATTTTGTACGGCAGCACCCGCGACCATGTGCTCTCGGTCAGTGGCTTCCTCAGCGATGGTTCGGAAGTGGAATTCACCGGCCTCAGTCTGCAGGAATTTGAGGAAAAATGCCAGGGCGATACTCTCGAAAACAAGATCTACAGGCAGATGCGGGATATCCTTTCCGATCCTTCAAACCAGGAGGAGATTCGCAGCCAATACCCCGATCCGGCAATCCATCGGCGCAATACAGGTTATGCCATCGATCTGCTGTTGGAGACGGAGCCGTTTTCCAAGGGGAGCGAAACTTGTGAGCAGTATCCACACATGCCTCATGCCTCATGGCTCATGGCTCATGATGACAGGATTTCATCATTTAACTTCTGTAAACTTATCGCCGGCTCAGAAGGAACGCTCATGTTCATGACCGAGATCAAATTGAACCTGGTCCCTTTGCCCCCGAAACAAAAAGCCCTCGTTTGTGTTCACTGCAACACCATTGCCGAGGCCCTTCAGGCAAATCTCATTGCCCTTAGATATGCACCCGGTTCCGTTGAACTGATGGACAAGGCCATCATGGACTGTACCAAAGACAATATAACACAACGTTGGAACCGGTTCTTCATTGAAGGGGACCCGGGAGCCATTCTGATCGTTGAGTTTGCCAGGGAGACCAGGGATGAGATCACCGATATATGCCGTTTAATGGAAGCTGAGATGCGGGATGCGGGATTTGGTTACCATTTTCCGATGGTCTTCCCTCCTGAACTCAAGCGTGTGTGGGATCTCAGGAAAGCCGGCTTAGGGGTTCTTTCCAATTACCCAGGTGACCGCAAACCGGTTCCCGTCACAGAGGACACGGCAGTGAGCCCCTCTGCCCTGCCTGGTTACATCAGGGATTTTGATGCCATGCTGGCAGGACTGGGGCTTAACTGCGTTTATTATGCCCACGTAGGATCGGGGGAACTCCACCTCAGGCCCGTATTAAATCTCAAAGACCCTGCTGACGTTGAACTGTTTCATACCGTCGCCCTTGAAACGGCGAAGATCGTGAAGAAATACCACGGTTCACTTAGCGGGGAGCATGGTGACGGAAGGCTGAGGGGGGAGTTTATCCCGCTCATGATTGGTGATCACAACTATGCCTTGCTTGAGGAAATCAAGAAATGCTGGGATCCGGGCAATATCTTTAATCCGAACAAGATCGTCGGAACGCCGAAAATGAACTCCAGCCTCAGGTATGAGCCGGGTGCGCCGGCAAAGGAGTTTGAAACATATTTCGACTTTACATCAAGCCATGGCATACTGAGGGCCGCTGAGCAATGCAATGGCTCGGCCGACTGCAGGAACAATGTAGTCACCGGGAAATGGATGTGCCCTTCATATATGGCCATGGGTGATGAAAATTCGACGACCAGGGCCCGGGCAAATATCCTGCGCGAATTTCTTACCAATTCAACTAAATCAAACCCCTTTGACCATGCCGAAATTTACATGGTAATGGACCTCTGCCTGAGCTGCAAAGCCTGCAAAAGCGAATGCCCTTCAAATGTTGATATAGCTAAACTGAAGGCTGAATTTCTCCAGCATTATTATGATTCCAACGGGATCCCATTGCGGTCGCGGCTCATAGCATACATCAGCAGTATAAACCGTCTCGGGAGCATGGTACCGGGCATTTTTAATTTCTTTCAGAAGAATTCATTCTTTTCGGCTATCTCAAAAAAGATGCTCGGCTTTGCCGGCGCCCGCAGTATCCCATTACTTCATAAAACAACCCTGAAACATTGGCTGGGGAAGAACCTCCCCGCACTGAATGCCGGCCTGGGTAAAAAGAATGGCAGCTTATACCTTTTTGTGGATGAGTTTTCAAATTATAATGATGTTGAAACGGGTATTAAAACAGTCCTCCTGTTCAACCATCTTGGTTATGAAGTATTGTTTAAAGACCATGATTTAAGCGGGAGGACTTTCCTTTCGAAGGGCCTGATTCGCAAAGCCAGAACCATTGCTGCAAATAACATCAGGACCTTTTCAGGGCTTGTTTCACCAGAGGTCCCCCTTGTGGGTATTGAGCCATCGGCAATCCTGGGTTTCAGGGACGAGTACCCCGACCTTGCAGGGCCGGGATTAAGGGAGCAGGCTGTAAAGCTTTCGGGATCCTGCTTTTTGTATGACGAATTTATAATGAGGGAGGTTTCAGAGGGGAGGATAAGCCCAATGCAGTTCACTTCGGAGCCGGCAAAAGTCAAGCTTCACGGGCATTGCCATCAGAAAGCCCTTGCATCAACAGATACCACCTTGAAAATGTTGTCGCTTCCCGTTAATTATTCAGTAGAAGAGATAAAATCGGGCTGCTGCGGCATGGCAGGTGCTTTTGGTTATGAAAAGGAACATTACGAGGTGTCGATGAAAGTCGGGGAACTGGTGCTGTTTCCCGAGATCAGGAAAACCTCATCCGCAGTCATTATTGCTGCAGCAGGTACAAGCTGCAGGCACCAGATAAAAGACGGAACCGGCAGGAAGGCGCTTCACCCCGCAGAGGTCCTGTTCGACGCACTTTCAGGCAGGGTTTATAATCACCCCGGCTCTCCCAGGTAATATCTCAAAACACGCCAGAACATTGGTTCATCTATGGGTTTTGAAATATAATCATCGAAGCCGTATTCCAGTATCTCTTCACGGCTGCCTTTCATGGCACTCGCGGTCAATGCAATAATAGGGATGTGTTTATGCTCTTCCGACTTCCTGATCGCATCGAAGGCTTCGAAGCCATCCATTACAGGAAGCGACATGTCCATGAGGATAAGGTCGGGTTTATGTGCCAGGGCCTGCTGTACACCCTCTGAACCGTCATAAGCTTCAATTACCATATACTCCTGGCTTAGTATGGCCCTGGCGGTTTTCATATTATCAGGGTTATCTTCGACCACCAGGATAAGTGGTTTGCCTTTTCGTTCGGGCACAGGCTGAACGGTACTTTTCGGCCTTACAGCTTCGTGTTTGGGATTAACCATATTATCAATGGTAGCGAGAAGTTCGATCCTGCCCACATCCCCTTTCTGGATGAGCTGGTGGATATTATTTCCTTTCAGGAAGCTCAGGTCTTCTTTGGTAATATGTTTGGCGGTGAGTATAAGGACCGGGATCTTTGAAGTTTCGGCTGTTTCCCTGATCATTTTAAGAACCTGGAAGCCGTCAACATCGGGCATCATAAGGTCCAGGATTATAGCATCGGGATGAAACAATTTGATCTGGTCAATTGCATCCTTTCCGTCCCTGGAAACATGAACTGTATAAGATTGTTCGGTCAGGATATCGGTGATCTGGATTATCGCAGCTTCACTGTCTTCAAATACAAGGATGGTTTTTCCTGCCCCGGATTCTGAAGCATGGAATCCGGAAGACCTGGGAACATGCCTGTATATTTTATTATCCTCGCTTACATCGGATGTTTTATAGGGGTTAAGCATCATCGGCAATATCAGAGTAAACTTGGAGCCCACACCGGGCTGGCTTTCAACCCTGATCTCACCGTGAAGCAGTCTGGCATACTTTTTTGCAATGGCAAGGCCCAGTCCGGTCCCCCCAAAGCGTTTCGATGAACTTCCGTCAACCTGTCGGAACTCGTCAAAGATAAAAGGCAGTTCATCCTTTGAAATACCTATGCCGGTATCGGTAACTGTGACGATCATTTCATTTTCTTCCTGCCTCGCTTCAATAGTGACTTTTCCCTGCTCGGTGAACTTGACTGCGTTGGAAACAAGGTTCTGCAGGATATGGCGGCATTTCGGGTAGTCTGACCTGATATCAGGAAGATCATGACCAATAAGGTTCACGAGGGCGATATTCTTGCTTTTTGCCTGAATGCCCAGCATTCCCTCAAGCTCATCCGCAAGATCAAATATATTGAAGTTCGAAGCCAATATTTCCTCATGCCCTGCTTCTATTCGTGAAAGATCCAGAACATTGTTGATCAGGGCCAGGAGGTTCCTTCCGTTCCTTTCAATGATCTCGATATAGCTGTATTCATCCTCCGGTATTAAGTTGAGAAGACGGCGGCTAAGTACCCCCGAAAGCGCAATGACCGAATTCAGGGGAGTCCTCAGTTCATGGCTCATATTGGAAAGGAAAGTGCTTTTAAGCCTGCTGGCTTCATCCAGCTGGCCTTTCTGCATTTCCAGTTCCAGGTTCTGCTCACTCAGTTCCTGCCCCTGTACGCCCAGTTCTTTGGCCCTTTCATCCAGTTCACGGTTCTGTGATTCAAGTTTTTCCGAAAATTCGAGGATCTTCTGATGCCCCAGAATACCGTTAAAGCGGGCTGTAAGGGTTGGATAGATATCATTAACAAGTCGCAGTGCTTCGTTTGAAAAAGTGCCGAGGCTGGCAAGGGACACCATGACCATTATCTCGTTTCCGGAGAGTATAGGAATGCTGATCATTTCCCTGGGCCGGAAATCACCTGCGATTGTCTGGAAAATCATTGGTGTGTCGGCCGGGATATCTTTCAGGTGGGTGATCTGCCTGCTTGCAACCGACAACCCGAACTGGCCTTCAAAAATATCTTTTGAAAAAGGCCTGGCAAGATCATGCTTCAGACCAATAGTTACCAGGGGCTCAAATAAGGTATTCTCATTATTCAGCATATAAACCGCACCAAGTTGTGAACCTGTCGACTTCATGATAATGCTGATCACATTCAGGCAGAACGGATGCAATGCATCTTCCCTTAACATAATGTCGGAGATATTGTTCAGGAGTTCCCTGCACCTGATCTCATTCATATTGGCCTCAGCCAGCCGGTTAAACGACGCGGCAAGCTCCCCGAGTTCGTTTTCTGACGAATATTTCATTCTTGCTTCCAGGTTTCCTTCACGGAAATCATCGGCAACATTCATCATCTCTTCCAGCGGAACCCTCAGGCTCCTGAGAATTGCCATAACGATAATAAAAGTTAAGGCAAGTAGGGAAAAAATAAGAATGAGCAGAAGCCGTTCCAGCATTTTCTTGCTCTCACCGGCCTCACTGTAATACTTGGCGGCTCTTTCATAGGAAAACTGGCTAACATCGCTGATCTCCTTCAGGATCAAATCAACCTGGGCCCCTCCCTGCCCTCCATGCGTGGTTCTTTTTGCAGCCTCTCTGACCTGGTTATCCTTTAAAATATTCAGTGTCGATTCCCTTATCCCTTTCCACTGAATGAGGGCATTATTGATATCAACGACATCTTTATGTGAGCCAAGATAATGCTTCGACAGACTGTCGATCTGAATAAAAGCGTCAGACTCACAAAGGTTGATCTCGTTTACTTCTTCTTCCCTTCTTTTCGGATCTTCTGCCAGGATGATATCCTTAAGGCTCCTGTGTATTTTGAGAACATCGGCTGTCAGTTCCGAAATTGCCCGCCTGACTTTAAGAGGGTGGTTATACAAGCCTTCCGTTTGCTTCCATAAGATGTCGGCCTGGTACCATGCCACAGAGCCGAGTATAAGAACAAAGAGAACGATCAACCCCATGCCAAGCTGCAACTGGGCTCTTATTTTCAGGTTTTTCAATTTCATACTGTGTTATTCATTATGAATTAATTACACGGGGGACTATCTTCGTTTCCGGAAAACAGCTGATGGAGCCGCGACCGGGATGAATTTATGCCGTTGAACAATATCCCTTTCCGCTTCACCTGTTACCAGGTATCCTCCGGGTGAAAGTGAAAGGTACAGCCTGTTCAGGATCTGCTGCCTGATGTCAGGATTATAATAAAACAGCAGGTTACTGCAGCATACCAAATCGAAATCCCCGAAGATACTTGAAGCCGGACTGATATAATTAGTATCAAGGAGATCATGAAATGAAAAATCGACATGGCCCTTTATCTTATCTGAAATTGTATAGTTTTCTCCTTTCTGTATAAAATACTTCATGACCAGGCCTGTTCTGATATTTTGAACGTCAGATAAACAATACACCCCTTTTCTTGCTCTTTCAAGCTCTTTCTCAGAAACGTCTGTACCGAATATCCTGAACCTGGATTTTTCTTCTTTTCTGCGGATGAGATCGTCAAGCAGCATGGCGATCGAATAAGGCTCCTGGCCTGCAGCGCATGCAGCCGACCAAATCCTGATTTCTGAATTTGCCTGCTTCTCCTCTATAAGGCCCGGCAAAATAAGCTGCTCGAGCAACGCAAATGTCAGGGAATTCCTGAAGAACTCACTGTAACAAACACTAAGTGAATTCAGAAAAACACCTGCTTCATTTTCATCCCTGGCCAGTAATTCAGAGAAACTGGAAAGGCTTTTAATATTTAAAGCAATCAGCCTCTTTTCAACGGATTTCTCCAGGAAGGATTTTTCATACCTGGAAATATCAGCCTTATACTCCCTGCTCATTACCTCCGCAATGGTCTTCATACACATGGAACTTCTCGTTTAATCAGAGAACGGGATAAGACAATCAATTCAGAAATGCCTTTAATGCAGCCATCAGTTCATCGGACCGGATTGGTTTTGAAAGGTAACTTTTACAGCCGGCCCTAATGGCTTTTTCCTTGTCGCCGCTCATGGCGTAAGCGGTAGTTGCAATTACTGGCACATCCGAACGCAAATTCAGCATTTCGCCGGTTATTTCCTGACCGGGTTTATCGGGCAGTTTAAAGTCCATAAGCACCAGGTCTATTTCGGCATGCTCTGTAAATATCTGCATGGCTTCCTTACCATTCCATGCATGCAGTATATTAATCTTCAATCTTCCCAATATGATGTTCAGAAGGTCAAAATTATCAGGTTCATCCTCAACGATCAGGATGGTTTTTCCGGTAATATTAAACACATCTTTCGTTGCGGGGGTGGTGATTTCTTCCATTTTCCCGGCAGGGACATAAGGCAGTGAAAATCTGAAACAGGATCCCTGGCCTGGGATGGATTCCACCTGGATCTCTCCTCCAAGTTTCTTCACAAAAGCGTTTGAGATGGATAACCCGAGACCAGTGCCTCCGTATTTTCTTGCTAAACCACTTTCAACCTGGTAGAAACGATCAAAAATCGACTTTCGGTGCTCATAAGAGATCCCTATCCCTGTGTCCTTCACATAAAACTCAAGATTATTGCCCTTAAGTTTGTACCCGAAGTCAACCAAACCTTTCTGAGTGAATTTAATGGCGTTGGTAAGCAGGTTTTCCAATATCTGCCTCAGTTTTGTCTGGTCACCTGTTATGTTTCCTACACTGTCTGACTCTTTGTGAAGTGTGAGTTTAAGTCCTTTTGTGGAGGCCTTTGGCTGATAATTACCGGCCAGTGAATCTATGAGTTCGTTAAGGGAGAATTCAACATTATCAGGTTCCACAAGGCCTGCTTCAACTTTTGAAATATCAATAATGTCACTGATGATGTGGAGAAGCTGCTGGCAATTATCGTTTATAATAGTGATGTACCTGTCCCTTTCGGCCAGGCCCAGGTCAGGCTCCTTGAGTAGCTCTGAAAAACCGATAATGCCATTCATCGGGGTCCTGATCTCATGTGACATATTGGCAAGAAAGGCTGATTTCAAACGGTCACTTTCTTCAGCGTTGTTTTTGGCGATTACAAGTTCAGATTCGGTTTTTTCCCTTGAATTAATTTCTTTTCTCAGATCTTCAATCAGGGTTAATGTTGCAAGCTGGGTTTGCTTCAGCCTGTCATTCGCTTTCTGCAGTTCATCTTCAGCTTTCCTTCGTTCCTCCAGCTCTTTTTCAATCTCATGGGTTCGTTCTGCGACAAGGGCGGTGAGTTGAGATTTTTCCATCCGTTGAAAGTCGGCCGACTTCTTGATTTTCGCCATGGCCTTTACCTGTGCAATCAGTTCAACTTCATCAAGGGGTTTGGCCAGGAAGGACTCGGCCCCGGCTTCAAGGGCTTTGATACGGGTTTTACGGTCAGTCTTTAAAGCTGTGAGCATAATGACCGGAATATGGCTGATACGACTATCCTGTTTTAATCTCTGGCAAACGGCGAGCCCGTCAATTACAGGCATTACGATATCCAGGAGGATCACATCAGGATTCTCTGAAAGGGCCAGGCTGATGCCGGAATTGCCCTCAAGAGCAGTAATTACTTTCGTGCCCGGGATTGCATCGGCAATAACCGCTTTCAGGGTGGTAAGGTTATCCTGGTTGTCGTCAATCGCCAGGATTTTAAGTTCTTTGTCTTTCATCGGCAGATTTCTCCATTAATTGTGAATAATGCAGTAAGCCGACGTGAAAATATTCACGCTTCCGAACAAATATACGAAAGTAATTGAGCAAAAGAAACGAAAAATTCTAAATAATAAAGGGGAAGTGCTTATTTCAGACCCCGGTTTTCAAGAAGCGGATCGATGGAAGGTTTTTTACCGCGGAAATCCAGATACATCTCCATCGCATCTTTAGATCCCCCCTTTTCAAGAATGCAGGTCCTGAACTTTTTAGCCGTTGCCTGGTCGAAAATATTCCCGGTCTCTTTGAAAGCCTGGAACGCATCGGAATCAAGCACCTCGGCCCATATATAGCTGTAATATCCCGCTGTATACCCTCCTGTCATTGTATGCTGGAAATAAGTAGACCTGTACCGGGGAGGTATCTGGTCAATCAGGCCTATTTTCTTCATTGACGACTCTTCGAATTTTAAAACATCCAGTTTCCCTGCTGCTTCCGCTGAAGCATGGTAATCCATATCAAGGAATGAAGCAGCAAGGTATTCGGTTGTCTTAAAACCTTCACCGAATTTTTCGCTTTTCACGATCTTGTCAACCAGTTCCTGTGGAATAACTTCCCCTGTCAGATAGTGTTTTGCATAAAAATTCAGTATTTCAGGTTCGAATGCCCAATGTTCATTGATCTGTGATGGTAATTCAACGAAATCGCGTGGCACACCTCCTATTCCCTGATACCTGACATTCCTGAAAAGCCCTGCAAGGTTATGGCCGAATTCATGGAAGAAAGTTTTAACCTCATCGGCTGTGAGAAGGGCGGGTTTGTCGCCGGCGGGAGTTGAAAAATTACAAACAATGGTCATAACAGGTGCAACACGTTTCCCGTCCTGATAGGATTGGGAACGGTAGCTGCCGCACCAGGCTCCTCCGCGTTTGCCTGCGCGGGGATAGAAATCCATGTACACCACACCCAGGAGGCTGCCGTCATTATCACGGCATTCATAAAGGTCGACTCCCTTGCAATATGTTGGTGCATCCTTAACCTCTGTAAAAGTGATCCCGTAAAGTTTACCGGCAACGAAGAAAATACCCTCCCTTACGTTTTCCAGTTTGAAATAGGGTTTAACGGTTTCCTCGTCCAGGTCGAAACGCGCTTTCCTTACCTTTTCACTGTAATAGCGCCAATCCCAGCCCATAAGGCCGAATTTTTCGGGGTTCTTGTTAATAATCTGCTGCATGTCATCCCTTTCTTTCTTTGCCATGGCCAGGGCAGGTGTCCATACCTGCTTCAGCAGGTCGTAAACATTTGCTGGTGTCTTAGCCATACGGTCATCCAGGACATAAGCTGCGAAATTGGGATAGCCCATCAGCTTCGCTTTCTGGTCCCTCATTTTCACAAGCGATTCAATGATTTTCTTATTATCTCTGGAGTTGTTATTATTGCAACGGTTGGTATAAGCTGCAAATATTTTCGCCCTCAACTCACGTTTATCGGAAAACTGCAGGAAAGGCATGACGCTTGGGTTCTGAAGCGTAAAGACCCACTTCCCTTTTGTGGCCGTATCGGCATTGGCCGCCTGGGCAGCGGTTGCTATTGCATCCTCCGGCAGGCCCGACAGATCGGCTTTTTTATCGATAATAAGTTTGTAGGAATTGTTCTCGGCTAAAAGGTTTTGCCCGAAAGTAAGTTGAAGCAGGCTTATCCCTTTATTCAATTCCCTTAGTTTAATCTTCCCGGCGGAATCAAGGTTGGCCCCCCCCCTTACGAAATTCTTATACGTCTCTTCAATAAGTCTGAGCTGATCGGGTTCGTATTTTATCTGCTCACGGGTATTATATATAACTTTAATACGATCAAAAAGCTTTGAATTGAGGTTAATATCATCGTTATGTTTGCTTAAAAGGGGAGAAAGTTTTTTTGCAATATCCTGCATTTGTTGATTTGTATTTGCGCCATTAAGGCCAAAAAATACGGAACTGACTTTCTCCAGCAGGTTACCGCTCTTATCAAAAGCGTCCAGCGTATTTTCAAAGTCGGGACTTGCCGTATTTGCAATGATCGCCTCTATCTCCTTATTATGCTGTTCTATTCCCGCCATAAATGCAGGAAAAAAATGTTCGTTCCTTATAATGTCAAAGGGAGGTACGCCGAAGGGGGTTTTCCATTCAGTAAGAAACGGGTTATCGGCCGTGTTGGAACCGGCATCCATTAAAGCCGTTGAAACCTGGGCGCTTGAAGAAACTGCTGCCATAATAGTCAACATTGAAATGAGAAGTATTTTTTTCATGTAAAAGGTTTTTTGAGAATCAGGTATTATCGCTATGACAAATATCAAACTTTTTTCCGTCCTCTGCAAGTTCAGTGTGGGGAAACACTGATTTTGCCTCATCCAGCAGGGGCTGCAGCTCATCATACCGGGCCGAAAAATGCCCGATCAGCAGTTTCTTTACCCCGGCTTTGGCAGCTATGGTTGCAGCTTCATAAGCAGTGCTGTGAAATTTCTCATGAGCTGAAACAGACATTTCGTGAAGGAATGTTGCTTCATGATATAAAAGGTCTGCTCCCTGAATGTAAGGGATAATTTCTTCAGAATAAGCTGTGTCGCTGCAATAGGCGTATGATCTTGGGTGGCGGATCCTTACCGTGGACAGGTGTTTTTCAATAAAAATGAATCCATTCGTGGGGATGCTGTGTACCAGCGGGAAGCTGTATACCTGAAGACGTTCTGAATCTATGATCAGCTCTTTGCGGTTAGGTATCAGCGGATGAAAAATGAGAGGATAAACCAGCCGGGTGCGCGAAACGGCCAGCTGCAGGTCAATAATTTTCCGAAGCTCCTCATCGGCATAAAGATGTAATTCATCTTTACGTCCAAGAAGGTGCAGGCTGGTAAGGAACCCTATGAGTCCGTAAAAATGGTCGCCGTGCAAATGGCTGATCAGGACATGTTTTATTCTCTGGAAGTGGATTTTGTAGCGCCTGAGCTGGAGCTGGGTCCCTTCGGCGCAGTCTATTAAAAACAAGCGCTCATTTGCATTGAGCAAATGAGCGCTTGGGTTACGTTGCAAAGTCGGGATGGCCGAATTGCTTCCCAGTATGGTCACTGAGAATATCATAAGGCTTATTCTGCCTTAGGTTCTTCGGTTTCTCCTTCTTCTGCTTTAGGTTCATCGAAAGGAAGTTCGACCTGGGGTTCAGCAGCCCTGGCACCACGCACTTTTTCTTCAGCAGCCATCATGTCTGCTTTAAGATTGGCAAGTGATTCAATATCGCCAAGTGTTGTCTTCTCCAGGTTATCCTTCAGCTTTTTAACAGCTTTCTTGGTATCCTTTTCCTTTTTCTGGCCTGCCTTTGCTTCCTTGTTCTTTTCGGCATAAGCGGCGTCCTGATAGATCTTGGTATGGGAAAGGATGATCTTCTTGTTCTCTTTCGAGAATTCGATCACCTTGAAGTCGAGGACCTCTTCCTCCCTTGCGGAAGTGTTGTCTTCTTTATGAAGATGGCGTGTTGGTGCGAAACCTTCAACGCCATAAGGCAGGGCAACAATGCCCCCTTTGTCGTTCATGCTGACAATGGTGCCCTTATGAACTGAACCGACGGAGAATACGCTTTCAAACACATCCCATGGGTTCTCTTCAAGCTGCTTGTGGCCGAGGCTGAGCCTGCGGTTTTCAACATCGACATCCAGTACCATCACATCGATCTTTTCACCGATCTTGGTAAATTCAGCCGGATGCTTGATTTTCTTAGACCAGCTCAGGTCGGAGATATGGATCAGTCCGTCAACGCCTTCTTCCAGTTCAACAAATATGCCGAAATTGGTAAAGTTGCGTACAATCGCGGTATGCTTCGATTTAAGAGGGTATTTTTCCTTGATGTTGTTCCAGGGATCCGGGATGAGCTGCTTGATACCCATCGACATCTTCCGTTCTTCGCGGTCGAGTGTAAGGATAACAGCTTCCACTTCCTGCCCGACTTTCAGGAAATCATGTGCGGTGCGGAGATGCTGTGACCATGACATTTCTGAAACATGGATCAGGCTTTCAACGCCGGCTGCGATTTCAACAAATGCGCCGTAATCAGCAATAACAACTACGCGGCCTTTAACCTTGTCGCCAACCTTAAGGTCCTTATCAAGGGAATCCCAGGGATGAGGTGTGAGCTGTTTGAGGCCAAGTGCGATACGTTTTTTGTTATCATCAAAATCAAGGATGACAACTTTGATTTTCTGGTCGAGTTTAACGATTTCTTCAGGATGGTTGATGCGTCCCCAGCTAAGGTCGGTAATATGAATAAGCCCGTCAACACCGCCGAGGTCAATAAACACCCCGTATGAAGTGATATTTTTAACGGTACCTTCAAGGATCTGTCCTTTTTCAAGTTTTTTGATGATCTCTGCCTTCTGGGCTTCGAGTTCGTCTTCAATAAGGGCTTTATGGGAAACTACAACGTTCTTGTATTCGTGGTTGATCTTAACCACCTTGAACTCCATAACTTTATCAACAAAAACATCGTAGTCGCGTATTGGTTTTACATCGATCTGCGAACCGGGAAGGAAAGCTTCAATGCCGAATACGTCAACGATGAGTCCGCCCTTGGTGCGGGATTTAACATGACCCTTGATGATTTCCTGGTTGTCATAGGCTGTATTGATGCGTTCCCATGATTTCAGGATGCGGGCTTTTTTATGCGAAAGAAGAAGCTGTCCGGTGGTGTCTTCCTGGTTCTCAATATAAACTTCCACTTTATCGCCGATTTTGAGATCGGGATTGTAGCGGAATTCATTGGCCATAAGTACACCGTCTGATTTAAAGCCTATGTTGACAACAATTTCACGGTTGGTCATCGTTACCACGGTACCTTCGATCAGTTCATGGTCCTGGATGGCTTTAAGGGTCTGGTCATAAACATCTTCCAGCCTTTTGCGTTCATCCTGGGAATACAGTTCATGTTTCTTTCCGATAGAGTCCCAGTCAAATTCCGCAGAAGGTTCTGCCGGGGCGGGTTTCTTTCTGATTTCTTTTTTCTCAGGTACTTCGGCTACAACTTCAGGGGTTGTTTCTGCCTGTGGTGCTTCAGTGCCTGTAATTTCTGGTTCAACATTAACATTTTGCTCCATGTTGACATTGGTTTCTTCAGGAGTCATGTATTAAATTTGGCTAATTGGAAGCGCATACGCGAATTCCGGGTTAAACTTTTATTTTCTTTTCCGGGGGTTTTATTAAAGGAACATAAGGCCATTCCACCCCGGACAAAATGGGGTGCAAAGGTAGAAAGAAATAAATTAATTACCAAAGGATTAGTAAGGCTTATTCAAGGGTGAACCCTATGGCATTATCAAACTGGGCAGGGATAGCCATTTTACCCGATTTATCTACATAGCCCCACAGTGAACCCGATTTCACGGCAGCCAGGCCATTTGAGAATGAATCAACTTCATCAAACTGGGGTGGAACTATCATATTCCCCGACTTGTCAATAAATCCCCATAATTTTCCTTTTTGCACAGCTGCAAGGCCTTCAGAGAAATCCATGCAATTGTCAAAACTGAACTGGACAACCAGTTTTCCCGTGTTATCATAGAAACCCCAGAGCCCCTTTTTTTTGGCCCTGCCCATTCCCTCCGAAAACGGCTGGGCATGATCCAGGTTATCCGAAACAATAACCTTCCCCTGTTTGTCGGCAAACCCCCATCCGTCCTTTCCCTTGTATGGGAAGGCCCCCTCTTTCATGTCACGGATATTCTCAAAATCGGTCTGCAGCAACCATTTCCCCGACAGGTCAATAAATCCATAGACCTTATCGAGTTTTACACGGGCCGCTCCATCACAAAAAGTCTCAGCATGTTCATATTTCCCTTCGATAATAAACTTACCTGTATTATCGATATACCCCCACATCTTTCCCTGCCTTGCAGCCGCCCGGCCGTTACTAAAGTCCATGCAATTGTCAAAATGAGCTGCAAATGCCTGTTTGCCAGATTTATCCAGATAAATCCATTTGCCGAATTTGTCATCGGTTGTAATCACCCGGCATAAACCTTCGCTGTACCCTTCAGCCCTTTTGTACTGGGGATTGATTATCCAATTTCCTTTCCCGTCAATATATCCCCACAATTTATTCAGTTCTGCCGGGGCCAGCCCTTCAGAGAAACCCCAGGCTGTTGTATACTGTGGATTGATCAGCCACTTGCCATTCTGGTCAATATAGCCCCAGAGGCTGCCTTTTTGTACCGGGGCAGTCAGAACTTGTGAATGCACCGCCATGGTTGCAATAGTCATGATGATAGTCATCAAAACGACAATACTTTTTAATCCTGTTTTCATACTGTTTTTTTTCAAATATAAAGAAATTGGAAATATCAAAAGGCAGAGCTGGTTAAAGGAAATTTAATATTCACCTTGAATGTTCCTCACGGATAATGTAATTTCGCAGAATCATTCATTAATCCCCGGCTGCAAAACCAGGTTGAACAGGGGATGCTGAACCTTAATAGTTAAACTGAAGCTCTAAAATAAACCATACATGCCTTTAAAATGCGGAATCATCGGCCTGTCCGGCTCAGGAAAGACCAGCCTTTTCAACTGTATCTCTTCGAACCGGGCCGAAACTCATAAAGCAGCTTTTACTGCCACTAAATCGAACCTTGGGACCATGAATGTGCCTGATCCCAGGCTGTTTGAAATTGATAAATTCATTCATGCTGCGAAGATCGTTCCAACAACAATCGAGATGGTTGATATCCCGGGCCTTTCCAAAGGGGGAAACACCGAAGGCAATAAATTCCTTGCCGATATACGTAATGTGGATGCACTTATCCATGTCATCCGCTGTTTCGACGACCCCAATATGCCGCATATCGAAGGGTCTGTTGATCCGGTCAGGGATAAGGAGATTGTCGACCTCGAACTCCAGATCAGGGATCTTGAACTGGTTGACAGGAAAATACAGAGGTTTGAAAAGATCGCCAAGGGCGGCGATAAGGATGCGAAAAAATGTGTTGAAGTCCTCGAGGTGTACAAGAAACATCTGGAATCCTTCCAGAGCGCCCGTACAGCTGACGTTTACGAGGAAGACAAGAAATATATTGCCGATATAGCGCTGCTGACTGAGAAACCTGTTTTATATGTATGCAATGTGGATGACGGATCGGCGGTGAACGGGAATGCACACTCGGCAAGGTTTATCCGGAGCGTCGAGGCCGAAAATGCTGAAGTCATTGTTGTTGCAGGCAAACTGGAGTCGGAAATTGCCGAACTAGAGCAGGAAGAGGACCGCCAGGTGTTCCTTGCCGATGCCGGGCTTAACGAACCCGGGGTCAACCGCCTTGTCAGGGCAGCCTTTCACCTTCTGGACCTCCAGAATTTCTTTACCGCAGGGCCTAAGGAAGTAAGAGCCTGGACAATCCGCAAAGGGATGACGGCTCCCCAGGCTGCAGGCGTGATCCATAGCGACCTCGAAAGAGGCTTTATACGTGCGGAAGTCATGAAATACAGCGACTTTATCGCTTTAGGATCGGAACATGCCTGCAGGGAAAAAGGGAAATTATTCGTTGAAGGGAAAAATTATATCGTTGACGACGGGGATATACTGCATATCCGCTTCAACGTTTAAACAAATCGTGCAAAGGATTTAAGCTTTTCGAGAAAATCAGCTTTTTTTCTTACCGATACCTCGACCTCGGAATTGTCTTCCATTATTACCGAACCGCCTTTGCCTTTCATATACCGCTTGACATACACCAGGTTGATCAGGTGTTTGCTGTGGATACGTGAAAACGGGAGGTCTTCCAGTATTTTTTCGTAATTGTTCATGGATTTCGATGCCACGAACTTCTGGCCGTTAGAAAGGTAAAAGGTAGTATACACATCGTCGGCTTCAAGCCTTACGACATCCCCCAGTTTAACTATGTTCAAACCATCAGAGGACGGGATGATTATTTTCTCCTGTCCGCCTTTCAGGCTTTCCTTCAGAACAGAGAGACGGTCATCTATGTCCTCGTCTTTTTCCCTTGAGTCCCTGTAACGGTCGAAAGCAGTCTTTAATCCGTCAAAAGTAGCCGGCTTTACGATGTAATGAAGCGCCGAAAATTCAAATGCGCGAACTGCATATTTGTCGAAAGCTGTAACAAAAATGACCTGGAATTTGCGGAATGTAACTCCTTCCATCACATCAAACCCTTCCCCGTCGGGGAGGTTAACATCGAGGAAAACCATTTCAGGTTTGGTTTCATCGATCAGGGCGATGGCATCTTTAACCGTCATTGCGGTTCCGATGATGCTGACCTCGTGAAAATGCTTTTCAAGCAACGACTGCAAGGTAAGCAAACTGGTTTTGTCATCATCGACAAGGACTGTCCTTATAGCTTCATCCATAGGAGGCGGTTTTTCGGCTGACTAAATTACGAAAGAAAAGGTACCTTTGCATCAGCAAGCTAATATATTAACATTTCCCTCACAATGGTTCGAACTGTTGAAAATATTTTACAAAAAAAATATATCGCAAAAGATGATATAATGATGCTGCTTGCCCTTGACAAGGCAGGTTCAGAAGAGCTTTTCAACCGGGCCCACGATCTGAAAACGGCCATGGTGGGGAGGAAAGTTTTTTTCAGGGGACTGATAGAATATTCTAACATTTGTACCAAAAACTGCTTCTATTGCGGGATCAGGATGGATAACGGCCGCTACCAGCGGTACACCCTGAGCGACGAGGAGGTGCTTGAAGCGGCCAGGTATGCAGCCGACAACAATTTTGCTTCAATAGTAATACAAAGCGGGGAGCAAAGCAGCAAGGCGTTCAGCAAGTCCATCGAGAACCTGCTCAGGCAGATACATTCAGCCACAAACGGCAGCCTCCATATCACCTTGTCGCTGGGCGAACAAACGGAAGAAACCTACAAACGCTGGTTTTCGGCCGGGGCTCACCGCTACCTGCTACGTATAGAAGTATCAAACCCTGCCCTGTATGCAAAACTGCATCCCGCCGATCAGAGGCACACCCACCAGGCAAGGCTGGAATCCCTTTCATTACTCAGGAAATCGGGATTCCAGGTTGGCACAGGGGTCATGATAGGCCTGCCATTTCAAACTACCTCCGACCTGGCCGATGACCTTTGCTTTTTCAGGGATTTCGATATCGATATGGTTGGAATGGGGCCTTATATAGAACATGAAGATACACCCTTGTGGGAATACCGCAATTTAATTCCTTCGGCTGCAGAAAGGGTCCTGCTATCCATTAAAATGGTTGCGATCCTAAGGATCATTATGCCCGACATTAACATAGCAGCCACAACTGCAATGCAAACCCTTGACCCCAGGGGAAGGGAGCAGGCAATTTATGCCGGGGCCAATGTGATCATGCCCAACCTGACCCCGGTAAAATACAGGGACAATTACCTGCTGTACGAAAACAAACCGAATGTCAAGGATGAGCCGGAAGAGACCAGGATAGCGCTCGAAAAACACATACGTGCGGCAGGAGACGAGATCGGATACGGGGAATGGGGCGACAGCAGGCATTTTATAAATCGTGAATAAGATCGTGAGGGAAAAGTGAGGAAGAACGAGAAGAAACTGATAGAAAAAATTGAGATTATCGATGCCGGTTCTGAAGGCAATGCCGTGGCCAGGGATGGCGAGATGGTTGTTTTTGTGCCTTACGGGGTGCCCGGGGATATTGTAGATATTGAAGTCTTCAAAACAAAACGATCCTTCGCAGAAGGGAGGATAGTGAAATTTCACAGCTATTCGCCCGACCGCACGGAAGCTTTCTGCTCCCATTTCGGCGTTTGCGGGGGATGCAGCTGGCAGCACATGAACTACAGCAGCCAGCTTCATTTCAAACACAAGCAGGTTGAAGACAGTTTCAGGCGCATTGCCAAGCTCGAAGATCCCATGGTGCGTGAGATCATCGGGTCGGAAGCTACAAGGGAATACAGGAACAAGCTTGAATTCACATTCTCCTCCCGCAGGTGGTTCACGGGTGCGGCCGACGGCGACGCCTCCCCTGCCCTGGGGTTTCATATACCCAGGCGTTGGGACAAAATCCTCGATATTGACCATTGCTATCTGATGGAGGAACCGGTAAACGCCATCAGGCTTGAAGCCAGGAAGTATGCGATCGATAGGGGCCTGAGCTTTTACGATGCCAGGAACAATTCGGGATTTCTGCGTAACATGATCTTTAGGACCACCACCTCCGGCGACCTTATGCTGATTATGGTTTTCGGGACCGATGAGCCCGACCGGATCCTCCCGATGCTCTTTCATCTCCAGGCCGGGTTCCCGAAAATAACATCCATGTATTATGTGGTGAATGAAAAGAAGAACGATATCATCAGCGACCTGGTGATGAGGCATTATTCGGGCACCCTGTTTATCACTGAGGTTTTACCTCCGTTCCGTGAAAGCTTCCCTGAGTCAAAATTCAGGATAGGGCCGGTTTCTTTCTTCCAGACAAATCCCATCCAGGCCGGGAAACTTTTTCGGCTGGCTGCCGGCTACCTATCGCCCGAAGGCCATGAAACCGTTTACGACCTTTATACGGGCACAGGGACTATAGCAAATTATATCGCTCCTTATATAAAAAAAGGGATAGGGATTGAATCCGTTGCTTCAGCTGTAACCGATGCCGGCATTAATGCCGCTCTTAACGGCAATACCAACCTTCAGTTTTTCGCTGCCGAAACCGAAAAATTGCTCACACCTGAATTTATCGCCGAACATGGCCATCCCGATGCGGTCATCACCGACCCTCCGCGCAACGGCATGCATGAGAAGGTGATCAGAACGCTGCTGTCGGTGCTTCCCGGGAAAATTGTCTATATAAGCTGCAACCCCGCAACCCAGGCCAGGGATATTTATATTCTCAAGGAAAAGTATACAATGCAGGAATGCCAGCCGGTTGATATGTTCCCGCATACCCAGCATGTTGAAAATGTCGCCCTTCTTACGTTAGCTTAAGTACCAGTTCCCGGATGTCCTGCTGAAGGGGGTAAAACACATGGGTTGCCTGATTGTAATAAACTTCCCTGGAGAGGAGTTGTGATGAAATCCAGGCCTCTAATCCTTCGGGGGGCAGGTCTTTCAGCAACGGGCGCTTCTTCCTGACATTCTTCAACCGCATGGCCAGTTCCCCGGATGTCATCCGCAGGTATACCGAAACCCCATTCTCCCTGATAAATTTCATGTTATCGTAAAAACAGGCAGTACCTCCCCCGGTTGAAATAACGGTATTTGTAAGACCGGCGGTCTCAAACAGCAGTTCCTTTTCTATCAGCCTGAACTTATCCTCGTCATATTTTTCAAAAAAATCGAAAATGCTTATATGGTAACGTTCTTCGAACATTTCGTCGAGGTCAAGAAAAGCTGTATTCATAAGCCCGGCAAGCTGTCTTCCCAGGGCGCTCTTCCCCGATCCCATAAAACCGATCAGATAGGTCTTCAATTTCGAGTTTTTGTTGAGTGTAAAAGTACAAATTCAGTCAAAATAATTACTACCTTTGCAGTCCGCTAATATAAAAGCTTATGAAGTTCAGAGGCTTATCCCTGATATTATTTGTACTGGCTGTCGCATTTGCCTCTTCCTGCAATTCTTCGGGAAACAAAGAGGAAAAAATATCAACCGACCTTGTTAAGAATCCGAATACGGCAGATGGTCAGAGTAATCCGGGATCATTACCTGTTTTCAAATTTGAAGAGATAGAGCATGATTTTGGCAAGATTATACAGGGCGAATCGGTTTCGTATGAATTCCAGTTTACAAATACCGGGAAAACCGATCTTATCATCGTCGACGTAAGCACTTCCTGCGGATGCACAGTACCTTCGTATTCCAAAGCTCCGATCCGCCCGGGCGACAAAGGGACGATCAAAGTCTCATTTAACAGCGCGGGAAAGCACGGTTTCCAATCAAAAAGCATACTGGTTGTTGCAAACACCCAGCCTAACACCACGCTTCTCAGGATCAAAGCTGAGATCGCCGGTCCCAATTCAGATAAATAATTAATCTTTTATTTAATCAATATCCAAATATGAATATCCTTAACATCCTCTTAATGGCTCCCCAGGCACAGGGCGGCTCACAGAACGGCTGGTATTCCTTTTTACCGCTTCTGCTGATTATCGTCGTGTTTTATTTCTTTTTCATCCGCCCGCAGATGAAGCGCAGCAAAGACCAGAAAAAGTTCAGGGAAACCCTTGACAAAGGGCAAAAAGTAGTAACTATTGGCGGAATCCACGGTAAAATCGTGGAGATCCAGGAGACAACAGTTTCAATTGAAGTTGACAATAATGTCAAGCTTCGTGTTGAGAAATCGGCCATCGCAATTGACACCAGCCAGACAATCGAGAATAAATAAGCTTGTTAATTGAAAAGCGGGTTTATTGATCTGATCGGTAAAGCCAGAAAGAACAGGGGTGGGACATTCAGGCACCAGCTGTACATTTTCGCGGTATGCCTGGTACTTTCTGTTTTTATATGGTCACTTGTGAGGCTGTCCCGTGACTATTATTATACCACAAATTTCAGGATCCATTACACCAACCTGCCGTCGAACCTCAGGATGACGGGGTATTCCGACAGCATCCTTACAGTCAGTATCAGGATACAGGGCTTTGATTATTTTACCGAGGAATTCATCCAGCCCAGGAACCCGAAATACAATGTTAGCCTGAAGAAGATTAAACTTTACACCGAAGACAACCAGGTTGGCGGGTACCTGCCTACTGCGGATATCGGAAGGGAGGTCAAGGAAAAGATGAATTTTCAGTCGGAAGTATACATGGTATCTCCCGACACCTTGTTTTTCGACCTTGAAAGGCTTGCTCCTAAAAAGATCCAGAAGATTGCCGCAAGGCCAGCTTCCGTATTGGCGCCCAGGCATGACAGCATCCGTTTTAACAAGGTGAAATAAGTTGAGGGATGCTGAAAGCAGGGCTTACCGGCAATATTGGAAGCGGCAAATCGGCCGTTGCATTGGTCTTTTCCTCTCTCGGCATCCCGGTATTTCATGCAGACGAGGAGTCGAAAAAATTGCTCGGTTCCCCTGAAGTGATTGATGAAATATCCAGGTCTTTCGGGAAAGATACCATTGTGAACGGTTTGATAGATAAAAGGAAACTGGCTTCGCTGGTGTTCGGGGACCGGCAGTCATTAAACCATTTGAACGGTATCATGCATCCCCTGGTGCTAAAGGGATTTAATACATGGGTGTCTACCCGGCCCCTGGCTCCATATGTCATTATGGAAGCGGCTATTCTCTTTGAAAGCGGCTATAACAAGGAGTTCGACAGGATTGTACATGTTTCATGCCCGGAAGATATGGCAATTGAAAGGGTTATGAAACGCGACGGTGTTGAACGTAAACTGGTACTCGACAGGATGCAATACCAGATAAAAGACGATGACAAAGCCCGGATGTCGGACTTTGTCATCATCAATGACGGCAACCACCTGGTCATTCCTCAGGTAATGGCCATTCACAACTCGCTTTTAGAAATTGGCGCGTAAGGCAGCAATTATGTTCCTTCCCGGGCTGCTTATCCCTGAAGAGAATTTCCTGTAGTTTTCATCCAGGATATTTTCCATTCCCAGTTCCACATTCACATATTTTACGATCTGGTAGCTGAGTTTCAGGTTCAGTGTATACCATGAGGGCATGCCCAGTGGAGTTGCATAAGCTTCATTATCCTCTCCGCTGTTGCTGTATTGGCTGATGCGTTTCCATCCGTTGTACATCACATAGAAATCGCCCTTGAACTTTTTAAGTTCGAGGCTGAATGATGTCATGCCAAACACGGGGGGAATATGATCGAGAGGGACACTGTTTGTCACATCATAACCGTATGTGTAAGTAAGGTTACTGACAATCGAAAAATTACGGGTTACCTGCGCCAGGATGCTTCCCTGGAATCCGCACACATAGGCATGGCCCGTATTTGTGAGTCCCAGAGTCTGGTACTTCTGCCCGTCGATCTCAAGTGAATCCTTGCCATTGTATATGATCGGCTTAATAACCTGGGCATTGTTTAGCCAGTTGTAATAAGCCGTTCCCTCAAGATGGATCTTGCCGCCAATGGTCTTTCCGATGGTCAGTTCCATGTTATATGAGTTTTCAGGTTTCAGGTTCGGGTTCGGAACAACAATGGTCCTGCCTGTAACCACATTGAGCTTGGTAAGGTCGTCAATATTCGGAGCCCTGAAACCGGTGGATCCGATAAGCGAGAATTTCCAGTCATGACCCGGTGTGGCAACCAGGCCAAGATACCCGTTCAGAGCTGTATTCTTCTGGCTGATATTCGGATCGAAAGGGATCGGGGTGATCTTCACCATTGTGTCGGAGTATGCTGCATTAAGGGTTACATAGTTGAAACGGATCCCCTGGGAAAAGGAGAAGGCTTTGCTTATGCTCCAGACATTGGAGAGATAGGCCGACAGGTACATCATGTTGGCTTTCTGGTCGGGGAAACGGGTGGCACGGTCATACGTGATTGAGCCGGTGTTTATGTTCTCATTGTAGGCTTTGGAACCGACATTGTTGTAGCTCAACTCAACTCCGTAATGAAGGATATCCTTAGTACAAAGCTTCTTGTCGAAATCGGCGTTCACCGAATAAACTGCCACCTTCTCGAGGTTGTACTTTTTCTTCGAACTCCCAAAACTGCGCTGGATGCGGTCTTCATTGACATGCTGATAAGCCAGGATAATCGAAGCGTGATCAAAAATGACGCCGTTAAGGTTGTACTCTGCCTTGAGCGAACCGAACAGCCTTGCTTGCGGGCCATAGTACCATTCGGAATAGTTCATGGTGCTGTCATTCTGCATTTCAGTCAGCCGGTCGTAACGGGGAATGTTGCTCGAATTGGAATACTGGAAATTGAGGATATACCTGCTTGATTTACCAGGCTGAAACAAAACTTTCCCGAGGAAATTGTACTGGGAATATGCTGATTGCTTCTGGATCCATGGTTTGTCATTGGCAACTGTATAATCCTTTCCGTCGATACGGTCGGCATAGAAAAGGCGCTGGCCGAAAGTGCCATAGGCAGGATTTGAGACCCGCCCTTCACGGAGGTCGCTGAAATCGCTGTAAGAAAAGTTCAGAAGTACAGCCAGTTTTTTCCAGCCAAGATTCAGATTTACACCTCCCGTTTTTTCCAGGTTGGCTGATGAGAACCGCCCGAGAATGCTGCCATGAACGGCTGTTTTCCCGGTAACAGAGAGTTCAGGATCTTTGGTGATGAAATTGATTACACCGCCAAGTGCATCGCTGCCATAGATAGTGGAGCCGGGGCCGTAGAGAATTTCTGTAGAGGAAAGGCCGAAAGGATCAACAGTAATTGCATTCTGAAGGTGGCCTGCACGGTATATGGCATTGTTCATTCGCACACCGTCAACAACCAGCAGCACCTTGTTGGCTTCGAAACCACGCAGAACGGGGCTTCCGCCGCCCAGCTGGCTCGTCTGGACAAAGACCTGCCCGGTCTGTTCAAGCATGATGGCTGAATTCTGCGGATTCTGGAAAGAGATATCTTTTGCCTGGATGACCTCGATCTTATTCGGAATATCTGAACGCTTTTCGTCGGTCCTGTTGGCTGATACAACAAATTCATCCAGCCTGATAATGTCTTCCAGCATATATATTGTATTGTTCATCGCCTGGAGATCGGCTTTGGGAAAATGAAGGGGCTGAAAAGCCACGTGATTGAAATAAAGAACCTCACTGGGGGCAAATCCTGAAATATCAGCAGTGCCTGTAACGGAAGTTGTGACCAGAAAGCTCCTGGCCTCGTTGGTTATTGTAACTCCTTCTACAGGCTGGAGGTCTGATTTGTCAAGGACCTTGACAGTCTGACCATTGGTCGCAAATGCGAGAAAAAGGGCTATAATTATATAGCAATATCGTGTGTTCATTACGCGAAATTTATTAAATGAAAACTAAAAAAAATAATTGGCTGTGCCTTAAACGGCTGATTGGAAATACGGGCTGGTTTTGGGAGGTGTTTCGGGTATGCTCCTGATGGCGGATTCAGTCTCACGGTTAAGACTGATGTAACTTACTGCCGTTCCGCTTTCAGCAGGCAGGGCAGCCTGTTCCTCCAGCAAAGCAATGGTGCCGAATACAGGGATCAGAAGGTGTTTCGTCTGATCTTTCATCATCTTTGAGATGCCGTTATTGATTTTGCCTTCCCTGGTATCGTGAATACAAAAGAATACCCTGGAACTTCCTTTAGAAGTCTTGCAAATCACATCGTACATTTCCCCCTTGTATTCAATTTCGGTCTGGTCGATGATCTTCAGATAGTCACATTTCCCGTTAACAACTATTGTTTCAATAGTGGTATTGTTTCCTGATGATATCTTTGCCGCCATCTCCCGCCTGACCAGGAAACGGTTTATTTCGAACACAAGGTAAAACCCCGCCGTGTGAAAAGCCATTAAGGATAGAAGAAAATATGTGGCAAGTTTCCTTTTCATGTGTATATTCGTTCCGCAAAAATAGAAAAAAATTTATTACAGCAACAAAGTTACATATGTTCATTGTATGTTTATGTCAAACGCCCTCTTATGAAAACCCTTAACATATCGGCTGTTTCCTACCTGAACACCTATCCTTTTGTTTATGGTATCCAGCAATCGGGCTATCTCCAGGATTATCACCTCTACCTTGAAGTGCCGTCAATGTGCGCCGAACGGCTGAAATCGGGCGAGGCGGATATTGCCCTGGTTCCTGCGGGTGCATTGCCCGACTTCAGGAATTACCATATTATTTCAGATTATTGCCTTGGGGCGGTAAAAGAAGTGATTACTGTGCTTTTATTATCGAATAAGCCGCTTGAAAAGATCAAAAAAATCTATCTGGATTTTGATTCCAGGACATCGGCCAGGCTTGTACAGGTCCTGTCACAGTCATTTTGGAAAACACAACCGGTTTTTGAAAGACTTCAGCGAGGCCAGGCAGAGGACCCGAGAATGAAAGATGCCATTGTTGCAATCGGGGACAAAACATTCGGGATGCGGAACCGGTACGCTTATTCTTACGACCTTGCAGGGGAATGGATCAGGTATACCGGGCTTCCGTTTGTATTTGCCGTCTGGGTGTCGACCAGGCCCCTTCCCGAAACCTTACTGGGTCAGTTCAATAAGGCCCTTCATCACGGCGTCATGAATATTGACCAGGTACTTGATTTTTACTCAACAAGGCTGCCTAAGAATGCCGATTGCAGGAAGTATCTCACCGAAAACATTTCCTACGGCTTCGACAAACCAAAGAAGGAAGGTTTGAATTTGTTCCTTTCATACCTGGGATAGAAGTGACTGGTGACTGGTGAACAGTGACTGGTGAACTTCACTGATAACTATTCACCGTTCACTATTCACTGAAAAGGTTATCGTTTCGTAGACACACCACGCTGTTTGGCCATATCTTCAAGCCGTTTCTGGAAACCGGATTTCTTTACCGGTTTTTTCTTATTGGCTTCGATCTGGGCATGCAGTTTCTTTTCATCAAGGAATGCACGGATCAGGTAAATCTGGGCAAATGTGAGAAGGTTGGCAAGCAGGTAATAATAGCTAAGGCCTGACGAATAATCATTGAACCAGAAAAGGAACATAACCGGCATCATGTACATCATGGTTTTCATCCCCGGCATCTGCTGCTGCGTGCTGCCCATCATCTGGTCGTTGATCCTCGTGTAAATGACACTGGAGATTGTCATCAGCAGTGCAAAAAGACTTACATGGTTACCGTACCAGGGCAGGCTGAAACCTCCCGGGAAAGTCCATATTGAATCATATGAGGAAAGGTCGGTAGCCCAAAGGAAAGGCTGCTGCCTGAGTTCTATAGAAGAAGGGAAGAATCGGAACATCGCGATGAGGATGGGAAACTGGAGAAGCATCGGGATGCAGCCGGCCATAGGGTTCACCCCGGCTTTTTTATACAGGTCCATGGTCGCCTGCTGTTTTTTCAGCGCATCGTCCTTTTTGGGGAATTTTTTATTCAGCTCGTCAATGTCGGGCTTAAGCACCCTCATTTTGGCCGAGGATTTATAAGTTTTGTATGCGATAGGGAAGAGCACTATCTTAAGGAGTATGGTAAGAACGAGGATGATAATACCATAGTTCCAGCCAAGGTTCCCGAAGAAAGTGAATACCGGGATTACCGCATATATATTGATCCAGGCCATCAGGAAAAAACTCCAGCCGAGCGGGATCTGTTTTTCCAGGTCAAGCTTATAGTTTTTTAACTGATAGAACTTGTTCGGGCCGAAGTACATCGACATCCCCACCGATTTTGTTTCTTTAACTGAAAACGGTATGCCGGCTTCGGCATACATGTTCTTCAGGTAAAACGAAGGTCCCTGCATACCCTGGGTCCTCAGCCTGGGCTCGGTCAGGTAGGTATCGGAAATGAGGATGCTTGTGAAAAACTGCTGCTTAAAGGCAAACCATTTGATCTTCTCATTTTTCAGATAGAGTTCTTCATCTTTGGTCTCAGAAATGTAATCAACCTTATCCTGGTCATATTTGTAATAGAGGGTGGTTGTCATCCTCTCCATCTTCTGGCTTTTCTCAAGATTTTTCAGTTTATCGTTCCAGGTGAGCACGATGAATTTATTCCCGGCATCGATAGCCTGGTCCATTCCGACAAAATTCACCTGGTACCTCAGCATATAATCATTGCCCCTGACAGTATAGAGAAATTCGATGTACTGGTCTTTGTTGAAACCAGTATCAGACGATGCTACAAACAACCTCATGCCGAATTGCAGGGAATCTTTTCCGCTCACTTTCATATACGCCTGTCCTTTATGGGACTGATCAGGCCAGAAAGGCTGAAAATAAAGCCTGTTTGTAGTGATGGTGCGGTTATTTGCAAAAAACGAAATGCCAAAATTCAGTGAATCGCCGTCCATAAGCACCAGGGGTTTCTTATCCCAGGTCAGGTAATTCTTCAGTTCCACTCTGCCTATTTTCCCTCCCCTGCTTATAAATTTCAATTTAAACACATCGTTCTCAACCGTGTAGGATGTATCCTTTCCAACGGCGGCATTGGCAAACACCCCCAGTTCTCCCTTCAGGGTCAACCTGGTAAGGGTTGCCGAATCAACATGTTCGCCCTGGGCAACAAATTTTTCTTTTTCCCTTGCAACGAAAATTGCTTTTTCCCTGGCGATTGCCGTGATCTGAGCATGCTGTTTCTGGATGCTGAGCATGTACATTGAATCGGCCTTGCGCTTTTGTGCTATAAGCTGTTCTTTGGATGGGCTCATCAGGTATGTATACCCGATAAAAATTGTGAAGATGAGGACAAGCCCGATTATCGTGTTCTTGTTGTTCATGAAAGATGTTTAATTAATCCCAGATGCAGCATTTGGGGGTGCAAAGGTAAGAAAATGTCTTTATCACGGGATATATTCCCTGGCTGCTTTTATGAATGCCACGAAAAGGGGATGGGGTGTGGCAACCGTGCTCTTATATTCCGGATGAAACTGAACCCCGATGAACCATGGGTGGGTGGTAAGTTCCATGATCTCAACCAGGTCGTCTTTTTCGTTTACCCCTACAGGTAAAAAACCGGCTTTGACATATTTGCCCAGGTAAGCATTATTGAATTCATACCTGTGCCTGTGCCTCTCTGAAATATTTACTTTTTTATAAATCTTGAATACCTTGGATGACTTGCTGATTTTACAAGGGTATGCCCCAAGTCTCATTGTGCCCCCCAGTCCCATGATTTTCTTCTGTTCCTCCATCATGTCGATCACCGGGTACGGGGTCTTTTTATTGAATTCGGTGGAATGGGCTCCTTTCATCCCCAGCACGTTGCGGGCAAATTCAATCACTGCACACTGCATTCCCAAACAGATTCCGAAGAAAGGAATGTTGTGGGTCCTTGCATAGTTTATCGCGGTGATCTTACCTTCAATACCCCTTTCACCGAAACCCGGGGCAACCAGGATCCCGTTCAGGCCACCCAGCTTCTCAGCTACATTGTTCTCATCAATAAATTCAGAATGCAGGGAGATCACGTTAACCTTGCAGCTATTCGCGACACCGGCATGGATGATCGATTCGTTAATGGATTTATAGGCATCCTTTAATTCAACATACTTCCCAACCAGTCCGATGCTGAAATTGCATGTGGGATTCTTCAATGTATAGAGGAATTTCTCCCAGTCACGAAGATCAGGTATCCCATCGGTAGGCATATCGGTTTTCCTCAGGATCTCGATATCCAGGTTCTCCTGCCTCATCAGCATGGGCACTTCATAAATGCTTTCTGCATCTATGCATTCGATGACAGAGGAGGGATTGACATTACAGAAGAGGGCAATTTTGTTCCTGAGGCTCTCGGTAAGATGTTTCTCGGTGCGGCAAACAATGATGTCAGGTTGGACCCCCTGTTCCAGCATGGTCTTCACCGAGTGCTGGGTGGGTTTTGACTTTAATTCCCCCGCTGCAGCCAGGTATGGAACCAGGGTAAGATGAACAACCACGCTGTCTTTGCCAAGTTCCCATCTCAGCTGGCGCACTGTTTCAATAAAAGGCAGGGATTCAATATCGCCTACCGTTCCGCCGATCTCGGTAATCACAAAATCATAATGGCGCTTGGTGGCAAGAAGTTTGATCCTCGCTTTGATCTCATCTGTGATATGAGGGATCACCTGTACGGTTTCCCCAAGGAATTCACCTTTTCTTTCCTTGTTTATAACACTCTGGTAGACTACGCCTGTTGTAACATTATTTGCCTGGGTGGTGGGTACGTTTGAGAATCTCTCATAATGACCAAGGTCAAGATCCGTCTCGGCCCCGTCCTCCGTTACATAGCATTCTCCATGTTCATAAGGGTTCAGGGTGCCGGGGTCAATGTTAATGTAAGGATCGAGTTTCTGAATCGTTACCGAAAACCCCCTGGCAACCAATAATTTAGCTATCGATGAGGATATGATTCCTTTGCCGAGTGATGAAGTTACACCGCCGGTTACAAAAATATATTTGGTAGAAGACATGGCAGGATCAAAATGAAGGTTAACGGTTCACAAAAATAATCGTTTTCGGGAAACAGGAGGAAATTAGTTTTGTGCCCTCCTGTTTTTTTTACGAACATTGTCCTGGTTATCTATCCTTCGTTTTATAGCGAGGATCTCCGAAGCGATCTCTTCAATCGGCTTATTGGTCACATGGATCACCGGCCATTCGTATTTACAGAACACACTATTGGAATAGTTCAGTTCCTTTTTAACGTTTTGTATAGAGGCATACTCCCCTGTTTGCCCCCCCAGGTACTGTACCCTCACCGAACGGAGGCTCGAAAGGTCCTGAGGTTCGGTCATCAGCCCGAATACCCTGCCTTGAGGTAATTTAACAAGGGACTCTGAGAGTTCAGCCCCAAGCACAATGGGGAAATTGGCAACGAACCAGCCTTTAAAAGCAAGGTAGATGCTTAGAGGGGTCTTGAATGTGCGTGAAACACCAACCAGCACGATTTCCGCCTTTTCGTAATCATAATCCCTTTGTCCGTCGTCATGGGTAAATGCAAACTGCATGGAGTCTATCCTTTTGAAGTATTCCTTATTCAGGCTGAAGAACAAGCCGGGTTCCCCGGTCGGGGAATCGGCAAAATGCTGTGACAGCCTTGACAGAAGGGGCCCCATCAGATCGATGGCATCTATATTGTGGATCCTGCTAAGCCTTAATACGACCTCCCTGAGGGATTCCGATACCAGGGTATGTAAAATCAATCCTTTTTCTTCAGCGACCTCTGCCACGATCTCTTCGATAGCCTGTTCGGTCCTTATTTCAGTTTTGAGGACAATATCCACGCTTGATTGAGGGAACTGGGTAAGTGCTGCCATAAGGATCTGTTCGGCAGTACGCCCTGAACCGTCGCTTACTACATATACTTTCTTCATGGCTTGAAAAGTTTTGATGTTTAAAACTACGCATTTTTACTGCCACATACAAAATTCGCATTTTTTTCATATTTTAGCTTATCGATTAAAATAAGTACTTTTGAACCCTTAATTCAAACTAAAAATCTAATCAAACTTTACCAATTATGACAACAATTAAAGTCGGTATCAATGGATTTGGCCGGATCGGGCGCTTGACCTTCCGTGCCTTGCTTAAGAAAGAAAATGTTGAAGTTGTAGCCATCAATGATCTTACTGATTCCAAGACCCTTGCACACCTTCTGAAATATGATTCCATTCATGGAAAATTCCCGGGTACTGTTACAGTTGAAGGGGACTACCTGGTAATCAACGGGAAAAAGATTAAAGTTCACGCTGAGAAGGACCCTGCGAACCTGCCCTGGGGATCTCTTGACGTGAGCACAATCCTCGAATGTACAGGGATCTTTCGCACTCGCGAAAAAATGAGCAAGCATCTGACAGCCGGAGCCAAAAAAGTATTGCTGAGTGTTCCCTCCGACAACAAGGAGGATGTAGATGCTACTATTGTACTGGGTGTCAACGACAGTATGCTTACCCATGACATGAAGCTGATTTCAAATGCCTCATGCACAACTAACTGCCTCGCTCCCATTGCCAAGGTTATGAATGATAATTTCGGCATCGTAAGAGGGCTTATGAACACCATCCACAGTTACACAAACGACCAGATAATACTTGATGCCCCGCATAAGGACCTGCGCCGTGCACGCGCCGCTGCCATGTCGATCATCCCAACCAAAACCGGCGCCGCTAAAGCCATCGGTCTTGTGATCCCGGAGCTCGAGGGTAAACTTGACGGTTTTGCCGTAAGGGTACCGACCCCCGATGGTTCACTGGTTGACCTGACCTGCGAACTTGCAAAAAAGACAACCAAGGATGAGATCAATGCAGCAATGAAAGCTGCCGCCGAAGGCCCAATGAAGGGCGTTCTGGAATATAATGTTGATCCTATTGTGAGTGTTGATATCGTTGGGAACACACACTCCTCAATTTTTGATTCCGAACTCACCAAAGTAATGAGCGGGAACTTTGTAAAAGTCATTTCATGGTATGATAATGAGAATGGGTACTCCTGCAGGATGGCCGATCTCGTTGTAAAAATGGGCTGATATGAGTCATCTTTTCGCATCCGGGGAGAGGGAAGGTTATATCATGGTCGTCGAGGACTCGAAGAGCCAGGCGATGATGCTGAAATCCCTTCTGAAAAAACACGACTATAAAGTCAGGGATTTCGAAGACGGGCTCAGCGCGTTTAAAGCTGCCATGGAAGAACCCCCGATTCTGATCGTCAGCGATATTGTGATGCCGGGTATGGACGGTTACGAGTTATGCGAAAAGGTTAAAAGCACGAAGGAGCTTAAAGAGATACCCATAATCCTGCTTACAACACTTCAGGATTCAATGGATATCATCAAAGGCCTGCAGGCGGGATCAGATAATTTCATCACCAAGCCATTTGATGCCAAGTACCTGCTATCACGTATTAATTACCTTCTGGCTAACAGGGAGCTCAGGTACCAGGGAACAAGCGACCTTGTGCTTGAGATCATGTTCAACGGCCAGAAGTATGCTATCAACTCGGAGAGGAAACAGATCCTCGACCTGCTTTTATCGGTGTACGAAAATGCAATCCAGCAAAACCATCAGCTTATAGAGGCTCAGGCTGAGCTGAGGCGCTCCAATGAGCACCTGATCACTATGAACCGTGACCTGGAGGCATTTTCGTACACTATTTCCCATGACCTTAGGACACCTCTCAACCACATCAGCATGAGTGCCCAGCTGCTTCATCAGCATTACCTTGACAAACTGGATGAGGCAGGTGCTTCCTATGTTGAAACCATCCATTCCACTACAAAGTCCATGGCTGAGATGATAAATGACCTGCTGCAGTTTTCGCGCACAGGCACGATCAACATCCACCCCCAGCCTATCGACCTGAGTGAGATGTGCCGAAAGGTCATGCAGTGGATACACCAGGACAATCCTGAGAGGAATATCGATGTGAAGATTGATGATAATTTGCAATTAACCGGGGATCAGAGCCTTTTGATGGTGGTCGTGAAAAACCTCCTTGGAAATTCATGGAAATACACATCGAAAACCGACCATCCTGCCATCCATGTAAGCAGTTTCCAAAAGGATGGCCAGACTGTATTTTCATTTAAGGATAATGGGGCCGGATTTGATCCCATGAGGGCTGCAAACCTTTTTACTCCTTTTGTAAGGCTGCATTCCCAGGAAGATTTCCCTGGTACAGGGGTGGGGCTTGCAACAGCAAAGCGTATTATTGAAAGGCATGGCGGCAGGATATGGGCAGAAGGAGAGATTGGAAAGGGAGCAACTTTTTATTTTTCCCTGGGTCAGCCAAAGTAAGCGATGGAATCCATCAAAGAAATTTATAAGATAGGCTGCGGCCCGTCGAGCAGCCATACTATGGGACCTGCAAAAGCAGCCATGCTTTTTGCAAAGCGAAATCCCGGTATCCCTGAAGTCAGGGTTAAACTTTATGGAAGCCTTGCTGCAACCGGCAAAGGCCATATGACCGACAAGGCAATCCTGGAAGCCTTGCATCCCGTTCCTGCCGTAATAGAATGGTATCCTGAAACTTTTCTTCCTGCCCACCCCAACGGGATGACCTTTGAGGCCCTTGACAGGCTGGGGAACATAAGGGATTCCTGGACAACATACAGTATAGGGGGAGGAGATATCAGCGATACGGGAAAACGCGATCCTTCATCATCCATATATGAGTTGTCAAACATGGAAGATATTCTTAAATGGTGCCTTAATAACGGGAGGACCATATGGGAGTATGTTGAAATGCACGAGAATTCCGACATCTGGGATTATATGGCAGAAGTTTGGGAAGTCATGAAAGACGCTGTTGAAAGGGGAATAGAAACCGAGGGGGTTCTGCCTGGCCGGCTAAATCTTCCCAGGAAAGCATCATCATATTATATCAAAGCAAAAAGTTTCAAAGGGACCCTCAGCCGCAGGGCATTTACGTTCGCTTTTGCACTTGCTGTTGCCGAGGAAAATGCCTCAGGCGGTAAGATCGTAACAGCACCAACCTGCGGATCATGCGGTGTGATGCCTTCGGTCCTCTACCTTTTAAAGTCACAATATGATATTCCCGACAAGAAAATTCTGAGGGGACTTGCAACTGCAGGGCTGATAGGAAACCTTATAAAGACAAATGCGTCGATTTCCGGAGCCGAAGTTGGATGCCAGGGAGAAGTAGGAAGTGCCAGTTCAATGGCAGCAGCGGCAGCTGAGCAAATGTTTGGTGGCACTCCCCGCCAGATTGAATATGCCGCCTCCATTGCTATGGAACATTTCCTCGGGCTAACCTGCGACCCTCTTTTCGGCCTGGTACAGATCCCCTGTATTGAAAGAAATGCTTTCGGCGCTGCCAGGGCCTTAGACGCCAACATGTACGCGTTGCTGTCGGACGGCACTCATCTTATAAGCTTTGATAAAGTGTTAGCCGCAATGAAGCAGACAGGCCATGACCTTCCGGCCATCTACAAGGAAACTGCCGAAGGTGGGCTTGCTGTTCTCGGCATCAAGGAGTAACATTTTCCTTTTTTTTACGTAAAACTCTGAATAACGGAAGAATATGCTCTTTCTGCGTATTACGGTTTTATTCTTACTCCTTGCAAAACCGCTTTACTATTCGCCACAACAAACAACAATACTTGATTCCGACGAACTGGTAATGCTGGGTGATAAAAACGGGTTGCAGGCTGTTGAAAAGCTTATCAATCCAATGGCCCTGCTATATCTTGATACGTCTTACGCAAATCATATTGTAGATTGGGAATTCAGGGAGGGGTTTCTAAAAGTTCATCCCGACAGCAGCGGGTGCTATATTTTTGGACTTCCCCATTACACTCTTGATATCGCCTCGAATACCAATAACAGGCATGCGGCTTCATTTCTTTTACGGTATTATTGTTCAATACCCAAACTTGCTAAATCCGATACGATTTTCCCGATATATGACCAGCTTTACAGGTTTCTGCCGGTGTTTGTGTGCCGGAAACCTTATAAAACGGTTCTTGAAAAGAAACTCAAATCAGATTTTGAAGATTGGAGCCATATTGCTGCATCGACGCCTCCCGTGAGATATCCCGATCCATCTGTTGAATATGACCGCTTCCTTAATATGAAACCTCTGTGTAAACGGCCCGATTCAAGATATGTTTCATTGATGATCGGGCTCTCCTTGCAACAGATGAAATCACCGGGCTTTGACGAAAACAGGATTAAAGATCTGAGACGGATGCAAACCTGCCTTAACAACTCAAGGTTTAAGCTGCCTGTTCTCACAGGGGAATACCCAATCTATACCGAACCTATCGAGACACAAATAATTCCGGCTGCCTGTGAATACAAGGAAATAAACCAGCTTGTCAGCGATAAGGCTGCAATGGCCCTCATCATCTCTTCATGGCTCACCAGGCATAACTTCAGCCAGCATATGCCTTACAGCCAGAGCAGGGTCCTTGTCAAGCGCCCAAACAAAGCTTATATTGAGATCTATTACGAATTTGGCATGCAGGCGCTGAGGCTTACTTTGCTTGGGAGCAAGAGCATCATGATCGAGAAAACAATTGAGACAATTGATTGACCGGTGAACGGTTTAGTGCTGACGGATACCAATATGATCAGATCTCGATATGTACCCTGAGGCCGAAAGCATTTACCGGTCCCCTTGCCTGGTTATAGGCAGGGTTAACGATCAGCTGGTAATCGGGGCATATCCATAGCAGCTTGCGGAAGAACTGGAAAGAATAATAGATTTCACCTATAAACTCGGGAGCATAGCTGAGCTTACCATCCCCAATAATAAAACCCAGCCCTCCTGCATACAGATAGTCGGCATGGGGTGATGAAATCCCATTCATAATAAATGCAACGGACAGGTTATCATCATCGCGTTTCCATAAATTACCGTCCACATTCAAACCAAGAGTAATCGTGCGGTCGATCTCTGTGAACACCCAGGTCTCGTTCTGACCGTCATTCCAGCCTGCACGCATAAACATCCCGAAATTCCGGTCGATCGATTGTTCAATATTAAGTCCGCAACCGTATTTTGTATGACCCTGGGCCCTGGTAAGCGTAATATCCGGAATAGTGTCAGATTGTTTGCCGAGGGATATCGACTGCTTATAATTACCCATTGGTGCCAGGTTAAAATATGCCATAGCCCTTAAAATTCCAGGTTTCCTGCCGAGCTTATACTTCCTCTCAAATTCGAAAGCCGTACCAAAAGACTTTGTCACATCATACTGCATCTTTTGACCGTTTGCTTCTTCGGGCATGGTAACAAAGGCAGCACGCACGGCCCATTTCGGTTTTACAAATTCCATCGCCAGTCCGTAATCATATCCCCTTACGTTAGCAGGGTAATCCCAGGCCCCGTTACCCATCAGGGCCCAGTTGTAAAACTGGGTCCTCGGGTCATGGCTGAAAGTATTATTGTCAAAGAAGTCCATGATGCTGAATTTACCCGCAATGAGCGAAAGATAGGTATCGGGCTCACGGCCGGCAAGCTGATTGAATTCATCCGCCACCCTGTGATTTTTCCCTGACAGGGCAAAGATCTGCTTAAGGTATAGCCGCCCTATATAGACATGAATCGAAGGGTCACTGACCCTGTACACTTCGCCATTCGGGAAACCAGCCACTCCCCTCGTCTCAGTAAATCCTTTTCCGCCTGAGACTTCAGGGTTAAAGTATACCTGGGCTCCTTTCCAGAGCCGCATTCCCAGGAAAAGGGTTGCCGACAGGGAAACTGTAGACTCCTCGCATTTCTGAAGGCTGTTTTCACCTGAATATTCAGCCTTAAAAGCAGGATGGTATTGAGGAAGGACGGTCAGCTGGAAATGGTAATTCCAGAACTGGTCTTTCAGGGTATCGGGTTCCGACGCATGCATAATAGGCACCCAGCCGAAAAGCATTAAAAAAGTTACCAGCAGGGTATATCGTTGACATCGTATCATTTGTAATATATTTGGGTCAAAGTCTGTTCTTCAAATTTCGACATTTCAGGGAAAAAAAGTAAGTTTGCGGCCTAAAAAAATGATTTATGCTCAAATACTTTATCGCCCGCCAGATGGTGAAGCGCACAAAAAACAGGCAGTTCCCTGTTGAATTCCTGGAACAGAAACATGTCGACCTGAACCAGCCATACCCTAATGACAGCTCGTATTTCTATGGAGGCGATAAAGCAGGCAATGCGTTTATTGCAAGGATGGCTTTCAGGGGTCCGAAACGCCAGCATGAATGGTGGTTTGATTTTTTCATTAAAGGAAGAGGTTTCTTTGGATTGAAAACCGATCCCGGCCCTGATGGAAAAGGCTTCCAGATGGGCAGTTTAAAATGGGAAAATACCGTTGTCGGGAAAGAATGGAGGATCACCTACGACGGTCCTGTTACCGATGAACAGGGTAAGTCATACAATTGTAAAACCGATCTCCTTTTTATCGGGGAACACGAACCTTACGATTTTGCAAAAAGCTCTGACCAGAGCATGATCGCAAAGGCCATTGCCGGTGAAAAATGGAGCAGGGAATTTTTCTTTAAAATGAAAGATACCCAGCAAACCCATTATGAACAGACCGGGGTCTTCAAAGGGACCATTTCTCTTGATAAGGATGTGTACCCTTTTGAGATGAGGGCTTCCCGGGACCATTCATTTGGTTCCAGGACCTGGTTGACCTGGGACAGGCATTACTGGATAACAGGGATATCAGAGGCAGGAATGCATTGGACTGTTACAACAATCAAATGGGATTTCCTCGGCAGGCTTACAGCAGGGTTTATCACCCATCCCGACGGGCATACCGACGCTATTATTGAATGTACTGACCTGGAAACTATATCCCGTGAAAAACTGCTCCCCGATCATGGGTTCATTGACATCCATTGCCGCAGCGGTGCCAGGCACAAAGTGGAATTTTGGAGAAACGGCCATTTCCCTTACCTCATGGATGGGAAATACCAGATGCGTGAAGCTATCGGAACATACAAGTTTGATGGTGTCGACGGATTGGGAATGGTTGAATTCGGGTTCCATAAAGATAAATACAATATAGACTGACACTCAACTCCGCTGCGTGATACTCCGACTGCATGAAATAGATGGCCACCCTGTTGGAGGCAAGGCCAAAGGCCTGAAGATACTGAAAGAGCTTGGTTTTAATGTTCCCGAAGCTGTAGTGCTGCTGCATCCTGATCCTGATGAGTTGCAGGACGCGGTTATAAAGCGTCATTTGATCTCACTCGGTCCGGGACCTAAAGCAATACGCTCATCAGCAGTGAGCGAGGACGGGCATTCAGCTTCCTTTGCAGGACAGTTCGAATCTTACCTGAACCTTCATTCGTTTGAAGAGATAAAATCGGCTATCCTCAAATGCATTGAAGCAGCAGGGGCTGAGCGTGTAAGGTCATATTCGGGCAGCCTCCTGTCTGAAGCCGACCTCAGGATTTCGGTCATAATGCAGAATATGGTTGACGCAAGAGTGGCTGGTGTCGTTTTTTCGATTAACCCGGTCAATAACCGCCGTGACAAGATGCTTGTCAATGCCATTGCCGGACATGGAGAGGAACTGGTGAGTGGAAAAAGGGATGCCAGCCACTATGAATTATTCCGCAGCGGATCAAATATTCTAGCAGAAGCTGAAAAAAACGGCCATCTTTTAAATGAATCCCTTCTGAAGCAGATCATTGCAGGGGCTAAGAGTGCTGAAAGTTTTTTCGATGCACCGGTTGACATGGAATGGGCAATTGACCAGTCAGGCGTTTTGAACTGGCTGCAGGTCAGGCCTGTCACGGCCCTCAGCGGGGTTCACTTCAATGAGCTCGATACTGTTAAAGGAGGTAGCAGCGACATCTGGACACTTGGGAACATAGGTGAAATGATGCCCGGGGTTGCCACCCCCCTTACTTATTCTGTGAGCGCAGAAGCCATCGACTATGGGATGGTTCTGCTCGCCGAGCGTGGCGGGGCTTTCCGTATGAGCGACCGAAATGGGCCCAGGTACATCCAGATGTTCTACAACCGCTTGTTCATCAATATGAGCAATATGATGGACTATCCCAAAAGGATATGGTTAAACAAGCCGGAAGACGTGCAATTTGCCCTGAGCGGGAAAATATTCATGGGGCTCACAGCGGTTCCTGACATTTCCTTCCCTGTCAGGTTCCTGAATTTTATCCGGCAAATGATTACTACCTTACGTGCAGGCAGGTACCTGGAACAGCTCAGGAGCCTCGAAGCCGGCTTTCGTATCGACATATCACTGCCGCCTGCTGAGCTGCATAAGAAACTTGAAGAAGGAAGGATTCAGCTGGGCATAGGCTTCGGCCACCATCTTATGGCATCGGCACAAAGCGGGACCATGTATTCAGCCTTTATGAGGATAATGACAGGGAATAAAAGAAGGCCCGGGGCCGCCGACCACCATATAGCCACGATGCTTCTCCTGGATATTCCGGAGATTGAAAGTGCAGATGCAGTGAAAACACTTGAGCGGTTCGCAGGGACGATCCGTTCACATAAAGAATTCTCTGAAAAATTCATCCGGGCCAACTCCTCTGAGGCCCTTGAACTGCTTGAAAAAAATGCGCCCGGGGAAGTCAGGGAACAATTCCGGTTTTTCCTTGAACGCCATGGCCACCGTTGCGTAAGGGAATCCGAGTTGAGGGAGAAAACCTGGGCCGAGAAACCCTCCCGGCTCATCCAGATCCTTCAGACCCGGGTAAAAGCAGGCGAAGTCAGGCATGTTTTGCATGATACAAAGAAAGAAATTACTGTTGCCTTAAGCAAGCTCAGGCCTGTTACCAGGATCATTCTCAGGTCAATGATCCCTACAGCAAGAAAGGCTGTTGCAAGGCGTGAGATCACAAAAGCGCTTTCCATAAAAATGGTCGACACGATCAGGAAAGGGTATCAGTCACTGGCTGTTCATCTGACCGAAGCCGGGCTTCTCTCTGATACAGACCAGGTTTATTTCCTTACCCATGATGAACTGGGTAAACTTATTGCTGATCATGACCCCTTATGGAAGGAAAAGGCTGACAAACGGCGTGAACTTATTTCCGCAGCTGATAAGCTTGTATTTGAAGAGATCAGTTTCGGGATCCCGGAACCTCTTGAAGCCGAACAGGTGTTCGAGCTCAGGGAAGGCCAGCTGGCAGGGACCCCTGTAAGCAGCGGTATCGTTGAAGCCCCGGTGAGGATCATCCATACACTTGAAGATGCTGAAAACCTGTTGGAAGGCGAAATCATGGTTGCTTCCTTCACCGATATCGGATGGACTCCCTATTTCAGTATAATTTCAGGGCTGATCACCGAGATCGGCAGCCCATTGTCTCACGGGGCCGTTGTTGCCCGGGAGTATGGCATCCCGGCCGTAGTTGCCGCTAAGGGTGCAAAAAAACTGTTTAAGACCGGCGACCGGATAAGGCTTGATGGAGAGAAGGGCCTGATAGAAAAGATCTGAACGAGACTGCAAGGTCATGGCAGCCGGGCCCCAAGGCCATATGACCTGAATTTATTATCCCGGAACTGGAATTCCATAAAAAACGGGCCTGACACGAAGGCATAATAATCAACTGTCTCGCCGCAGAAACTGATGTTTTTAGCGTAAAATACATTTTTAAGGACCGAACCCTGGTTCAGGGCACCGAAAACCCCGGTCCTTACCTTGGCATAAGAATCTGCCCTCCACCATGCAACACTATTAGAGGAATCGATAATTGAGAACTTGCCTCCTCCCGTGCTTGCATCATTCCTTACATCTGAATAACCGTAATTGCCCCTGATCCTGTTCAGTCCGCCATCGAGCAACTTCATACCAACAAGATAACCATGACCAAATCCGAGGTCCATGACAAATACGGCACCGCTGTCGGTTGCACAGGGGAACCCTGTTATTGTATCATTGGAATTAAACTGCTGCATAATCAGCCGATGGTGATTAAAACTGTTTAAAGTCCAGGTTCCCGAATCCGGAGGATTCAGAGGTGGCACAGGACCTGTATATTCGTCGGGCATCAACCTGCTCATTGACCCGGTATCATTACAAAAACCTTGTTTTATCCATGTCCCTCCGGCCTGAATGGTCAGGATGCCCCATTCCCTGTTGAGATTGCTCCCGCTGACCGGTTTGTTGCTTATATGCATATATACGTAATTCCCTGCTACCAGGGGATTTGATGCATCTGAAAGCTGGGTGACACCGAATGAAAGATTATTGAAAAGCCTTGCTGATGGGAAATTCCCGGTAAACACCTGGCCGGGAATCTCAACGGCATAATAAAACGCCCCGTTGGTATAAACCTTGTAAAGACCGTTTAATTCACCTGAATATACCGTAAAGGACCCGTTGACATACAATTTATTCGACTCGTTGTAAACAGTGTATCCTCCGGCATTCTCGTTGACTGTTAAGTTAAGTATGTCACCAGAGGTACCTGATCCTGAATAAGTGTATGCAACATAGACAGGGTCAGTGTTCTTATTACAGCCGGCGGCTGCCGATAAAACTATAAGAATAAAATACAAATAATGCCTGGGCTTCATATGATTCAGTGCTGTAGATCAAATCCGGAGATAAAGATACAAAGATTTCCTGTGAGAGCTAAAATCAGAAAAACAGAGAATATGCTTTATTAAATCTTTATATTGAATACGAACAAATTTATCAGGACTTTATAAGAAAACATCGTTCTTTGAATGTTCTTACAAACTGGAGATACCAGTCTTATTAAGCCGTTAGTCAAAAATTATTCATAGGTTTGAATGAGAATTAGCCACTTTATGTCCAGGACCAGAATCTGGAAATATTCTTCCCGGTCGGATTTCAGTGAGTATCTCATTGCATTCCTTGCAATAGTACTCACGGCAGGGATATGCTTCCCTCTCAGCCACTTCATTGGCATCTTCAGCGTAGGGCTTATACTTCTGATGGTTGTGGCCGTTCTTGCACTTTTTTTAGGCCGGTGGCCGCTGATGTTCGCAGCTATCCTTAATGTCCTGGTCTGGGATTATTTCTTCCAGAAGCCTCTTTTTTCTATTGGCATCATGCAGATCGAGGACCTTTTTGCCAATATTGCAGATCTCCTGGTTGCCATTGTTTCGGTAATTCTTATCACAAGGATACGTAAAAGCAAGACCATCCTTCAGAACAGCCAGGAAAGGCTGATTATTCTGAACAACTTCCTGGAATCCATGAATAACGCCAAATCGATTGCCGAAGCAGTGCAAATTGCCGGGGAGAACCTCAAAAAATATTTCGGGCAGGAAGCCATAATCTACATTAAAGATAAAAACAGCAACAGCCTTTTTTCAGCCCCCTACGGTAACTCCGACTTTCATAATGCCAACGGGATTGCCATTGCACAAAGCCTTTTTATTAAGTCAAGCACAGGAAGGCCAGGTGATTCAGAGAAAAGCACCGACGGGATTACTTATTTTCCCCTTCTTGATCCGCGCGAAGCAATCGGTGTCATTGGAATTAAACTCGAAACCGATTCCGCACCCGGGGAAGATAAAATTTTCCTGTTCAGGTCCTTTATCACTATTATCGCTTCAACGCTGGGGAGGGAGATCAGCATTGAGAAAGCAATGGAAAAAGAGCTTTTAGACCATTCCGAGAAGCTTTTCCAGGCCGTGCTTAACAGTGTTTCACATGAGTTGCGGACACCGATCGCCATCATTTCTGCCGCGGTTGGCAATCTCAATGATGCAAGGACATCTTCGGAACCGGAGAAACGAAGGCAAATTTGCGATGAACTGGAATCTGCGTCAAACAGGCTGAACACCCTGGTTGAGAACATCCTCGACATGTCGAGGATTGAATCGGGGCTTTTAAAGCCCAATCTTCAGTACTGTGATATTGCCGACCTTGTCGGCCTTGTCGTCAAAGACCTGAAAGGAGAGCTTTACGGCCGAAGGCTAAATATTTCAATTGATGAGAACCTTTCCCTGATCAAAGCCGATATCAGCCTGATAAGGCAGGTACTGGTTAACATCTTACGGAATGCAATGATGTATACCCCGGTCGGAACGGGAATTGAAATCACGGCCTCCAATGATCCCGCCAACATGGTATCCCTTTCTGTGAGGGACTATGGCCCGGGGGTACCCGATGAAAACCTGGAACATCTTTTCGAAAAATTCTACAGGGTCCCCGGTTCCAGGAGCGGGGGCACCGGTCTTGGGTTGGCCATAGTAAGGGCTTTTGTTGAGGCTCATAAGGGATTTATCCGGGCATCGAATGAGCCGGACGGCGGTTTGAGAATCACAATGATATTTAAAGCAGAAAAATAAAATGGAAAAAAGTAAAATAAAATATAAAGTCCTTATCATCGACGACGAAGCGCAGATCCGCAGGTTGCTCAGGATGACCCTTGAGAGCAATGAATATAAAGTCTTTGAAGCAGCAACGGCAAAGGAAGGCATGCAGGCCGTTACGATGAATCACCCTGATGTGATCCTGCTCGACCTGGGTCTTCCTGATGAAAGCGGACTAAAACTGATGGGCCGGCTGAGGGAATGGTCAGCCGTGCCTGTAATCGTGCTGACTGTCCAGGATTCGGAATCGGTAATGATTGAAGCTCTTGATTCCGGTGCCGACGATTATGTTACCAAGCCCTTTAACGCCGGCGAGCTGCTTGCCAGGATCAGGGTTGCCATCCGGCATTCGCTTCGGATGGATGAATCGCCCGTGTTCCGTTCCGGCTCGCTTGAGGTGGACATAAACAGCAGGGTTACCCGTCTGAACAAACAGGAGGTGAAGCTTACGGCAACAGAATATTCCCTCTTGCTTATCTTTATAAGAAATGCGGGCAAAGTTCTCACACATTCCTATATCAGCCGGGAGATATGGAGCGCTCCATATGCCGACAACGCGCAAATCCTCAGGGTCCATATTGCCCAGCTTAGAAAAAAGATTGAAAACGACCCCTCGGTTCCCGAACTTCTGATCACCGAGCCCGGCGTAGGTTACAGGATGAAAATACTGCCTCTTCCGGAATAATTGAATTGGAAGGTCTTTTCAACCTGCATCACCGAAGCTGATGTATTCTTTGGCAGTGAAGTTGGACCTCATATTCCAGAAATGAGCTTTCCCTTTTGCAATGCGGAAGATCACGAGCTGGGGGCTGTCGTATTCGAGGCCAAAACTCTTAAGAAAGGGCCTGTCGGTAATGACTTTTTTCTTAAGGTCAGGATCGTCAACGAATTCTGCCTTCCCGCTGATCCGCATGGTCTCACCAATCATGCCCGAGGCCTTGTAAAAACAAACCTCGATGTTCGGGTTGGTCCTGATCTGTTGAACCATTTGCTTGGAGGCCCCGCTCTGGAAGTAAAAACCTCTGGAGTCGGCAAACCAGAATCCCATACACCTAACCCTGGGGATCCCTTCCTCGCAGGTGGCGAGAAAACAAACCGGATTCCCGTTGGCAAAATTGATACAATCCCCGATATCCATATTATTCAAGGTATTTGGTCTTAAGAAGCTCTGAGTCAACAGCTAATACCTTTGAAAGATAATTATCTATCCCGCCGAAGGAGAGGGCGATCTCATCCAGTGCAGCCTGGAGGTATTCAGGCCTGACTTCCATCATCGGCCTGATGATCTGCCCGTTCTTTCCATCTTCGGTGACCTTTTTGATAAGCCTCTCTATGAAAGCACTGAGGCGGATATTGCTGAGGAAATAATCCTGTTTTACTGTTTCGGGATCAAAACCGAGCGCGGTAAGGAGCAGGAAAGAAGCAATGCCTGTACGGTCTTTGCCGGCGGCACAGTGGAATACCAACGGAAGGCTGTTGGCCTGTTCAAGTATCCTGAAAAATTCGGCAAACCTCGGTGTATCGTTTTTGATCATCCTGCGGTAATCGGAAATCAGCACCTTTTCAAGGCCTTCAGCATTATTCATGTCAAGAAATTCCATCGCCCTGTCCCTGGCTTCGTCAGGGATCGCGATCCTGTATGTTTTCTGAACTGAAGGGATAAAACAGCTTGGATATGATGCTACCTCTCGGTCGGAGCGAAAGTCAACCACCATAGCCAGGCCTATATCCCCAAGCTTAAGGAGGTCGGCAGGGCTTAACTTATTCAGCCCACCGCTGCGGTAAAGCATGTTCTTCCTGAACATCCTGCCGTCAAGGGCGCGGATGCCTTCAAAAGAACGAAAATTAGGCTGGCTCTCAAGAAAAGAAGTGCCGTTGGGTCTTTCAATCATATGGAAATTTCTAACTTTACACTGGTCCTGCAATTTGCAGCCTGCAAAATTATCCTTATTCGTCCATATATGAAATCAATCCTGAATATTATTTGTTCCGCTATTTTACTGATGGTGTTGATGAGCGGCAGCCCGGCAGCCCGCATCCGCAAACCGGTTGACCCCGTTGGTTTTGCAACCCGCTCCTGGCAGATGGATTCAGTCATGAAAAGAATAGAACGGCTTCAGGGCATGAAGATGAATGAAGCCCTCGACAATGGCAACATCCAGAAATTCATGTCATGGAAACTGGCTATATCTCCCCATGACGATTATACTTATGTGGGATGGCTCTACCCTGCCGTCCTTCGAAACGTAAAAACACAAACGGTGATCCTGCTGGGAGTAGCCCATAAGGCTAAGAAATTTAATATTGAAGGCAGGATGGTATTCGACACATATGATTACTGGCAGGGTCCATACGGGCCTGTAAAGGTTTCAGCCCTGAGGGAAGCTATCATGAACAAACTGCCGAGGTCTTCCTATATTGTAAGCGACAGCCTCCAGGAAGCAGAGCATTCGGTGGAAGCTATCATCCCATTCCTCCAGTATTACAACAAGAAAGTTGAAATTGTCCCCATCCTGATCCCGGCAATGTCCTTCCCTGCCATGAAAAGCATTTCAGCCAGCCTGGCCGACGCATTATATAACCTTAGCCAGTTCAATGACAGGAACATCCAGATCGGAAGGGATTATTCAATAGTCGTTTCAAGCGACGCAGTGCATTACGGATGTGAAGACTGGGGAGGTGCAAATTATGCATTCTATGGCTGCGATACCGCCGGGTATTATAAAGCCGTGGATCACGAATTCGAGATCATGAGGAATTGCCTGCTTGGGCAGGTCACCGAAAACAAAGCCCTGGCCTTTACCCAATACACGGTGCAGGATACCAATTATCATTCTTACAAATGGACCTGGTGCGGGAGATATTCGGTACCTTTCGGGCTTCTGACACTTGCACAGCTTGAGAACTCGCTCCGGTCAATGTCATCCTCAGGAACACTAATCGGGTACTCCACCTCCATCAGCCAGAAACCAGTCCCGGTCAGTGATATCAAAATGGGGACGACGGCCAAAGCCACGATCAGTCACTGGGTAGGCTACCCGGGTATAGGCTACCGTTAATAATTCAAATCATTAAATTATATCTTATTGACTATGAAAACAGTACACGCAACATACCAGGGCGGCCTTCGCACCGAAGCCACCCATCTTCAGTCAGGGACAAAACTTATGACCGATGCCCCCGTTGACAACCAGGGCAAGGGGGAGTTTTTCTCGCCTACCGACCTGGTGGCAACCGCGCTGGGCAGCTGCATGATAACCATTATGGGTATTTCAGCAAAGGCGCAAGGTTTTAGTATCGACGGGGCCAGCTGGGAGATCACCAAGGTAATGGCCGACAGCCCCCGCCGGATAGGCGAAATTATTGTCGAGCTTACATTTCCGCCAAACAGCTACACCGAACAGCAGAAAAGAGTGCTGGAACATATTACAAGGAACTGCCCGGTAGCACTGAGCCTGCACCCCGAAATCAAACAAACGGTGAGGATCAGTTACCGGTAAACACCGGTCCGGTTTATCCAAGGTAAGATTGCAGCAGCCTGCTTCTTGAAGAATGTTTAAGTCGGCGGATGGCTTTTTCCTTGATCTGACGCACCCGTTCACGGGTGAGGCCGAAAGCGGAGCCTATCTCATCCAGCGTATAGCTGTGAGGGTAACCCATGCCATAGAACATATTGAGTATCTCCCTTTCTTTTTCGGTCAGGGTGGCCAGTGAACGCTGTATCTCCTGGGAAAGGCTTTCCCGGATAAGATTCTCATCCGTATCGGGAGTGTCAACCGACACGAATACATCCAGCAGTTTGGTATCTTCATCCTGATCGATAGGCGCATCCATCGAAACTGTCCGTGTACCCATTTTCATGGTTTCAGCCACTTTGTGTTCGGAGATCTCCATCTCCTTCGCCAGCTCTCCCATGGAAGGGGCCCTTTCGTAGATCTGTTCAAGCCTGGATGTCGCCTTGCTGATCTTCCCGAGGGAACCAACCTGGTTCAATGGGAGCCTCACTATCCTCGATTGTTCTGCCAGGGCCTGGAGGATCGACTGCCGTATCCACCAAACGGCATAAGAGATAAATTTGAATCCCCTGGTTTCGTCGAACCTCCTTGCAGCCTTGATCAGGCCAACATTCCCTTCATTGATCAGGTCGGGCAGGCTTAACCCCTGGTTTTGGTATTGTTTTGCAACCGACACAACAAAACGAAGGTTGGCTTTACAGAGCTTATCAAGTGCAAGCTGGTCTCCATGCTTAATACGTTGGGCCAGGTTCACTTCTTCTTCGGCTGTAATAAGTTCCTCCTTGCCTATATCAGCGAGGTATTTATCTAATGAAGCCGTTTCACGGTTGGTGATCGATTTCGAAATTTTAAGCTGTCTCATAATCCCTTCCTGCTATCAATTCCCCGAATTACTCCCCGCTCAACAGGAGCGGAAACCGGCCCCGGATTAATACCGGGGCAAACTCTTTATACAAGACCCGTTAAAAGGCCCCCGGGTTGCTTCTACAAACCCAGGCCGTAATAAGCAATCATTCCGTTAGGATACAATCCTTCGATCTGCACCTCCCCCTTCTTCCCCGTCAGTGCTTCCTGAAGATCCCCGATCGAACCAACCGGATGATGGTCAATATTTAGCAGGATAAAACCAGCTTTCACACCAGCCTTGCTGAATTTACCGGGTTCAAGGCGGGTAATTTTGAAACCATAGTTGGTTCTGAACCTTGATTTGTCTTTATTATCCAATGGCTCAAATGTCGCACCGTAGATCAGCAGCTTGTTATTACTCAAAGCAATCTCTGTCCTGTCGGTTTCACTTATCAGGGTTACCGGCAGGTCAATCTGCTTTCCGTCCCTGACAATTGAAACCGATACCACGTCTCCCGGGCTAAGCTGGGATATCGTTTCCATAAGTTCCGACTTCCCGTTCACAGGCTTGTTCTTTATCCCGGTAAGTATATCCCCTTTCCTGATACCTGCTTTATCGGCTGAACTTCCGGCAACAATATCATCAATATAAACCCCGCTGAGGCTGCTGAGCCCCTTATCCCTGGCAAACTGGTCGTCTATTTCCCTGAAATATACCCCGAGATAAGCCCTCTGGATCTTACCGAATTTCATAAAGTCATCAACAACCTTTTTCACAATGTTGACAGGTATTGCAAACGAATACCCCGTATAGTATCCCGTTCCTGAAGCAATTGCAGCATTGATCCCAATAAGTTCACCCCGGGTATTCACCAGGGCGCCTCCGCTGTTGCCCGGGTTGATGGCTGCATCGGTTTGTATGAACGATTCAACCGCACCTTTTGATCCCAGGATATTGATATCACGTGCTTTGGCGCTTACAATGCCTGCGGTAACCGTAGATGCCAGATTAAAGGGATTACCTACGGCAAGTACCCATTGCCCAATTTTAACATCATCGCTGTTGCCATAAGCAAGGAAGGGAAGATCTTTTTCGTCTATCCTGATAACCGCCAGGTCGGTACTGGGATCCGTTCCTACAATCTTCGCCTTATAAACCCGCTTGTCATTCAGGGTCACAGTGACGTTTACAGCATCCTGGACAACATGGTTGTTTGTTACAATATAACCGTCGGGGGAGACAATGACTCCGGAACCCATTGCCGAATATGGTGAGATATACTCATGAGGAGTGGGGTTTCCAAAATTAAAGAACTGAAACCAGTCATCATACACCAGGCTCTTCTTTTCAAACTCCGATTTGATATGCACTACCGCATGAATGGAAATTGAGGCAGCAGTTTCCAGGTCGGGAAGGGTCCCCTGCTCCCCCGTGTACATGGCAACCTGCCTTGCCGGTATGCTTTCGGGTTTCGGATAATAAATTGCCTGTTTCGTTTCAAATACTTTGTAGAGCCCGAGGGATACAAACCCTCCCAGGACTGCAATCACAAAAAAGCCAATGTATTTTTTCATATTATTAAAGCTGTTGGTTAAAAAGAGTGATTGGTGAACAGTGACTGGTGAACAGTGAACAGCAATTAGTCACCAGTCACTTGTTAAATGCATAAACGCAGTCTCAAAAACCATATTTCAGGCACGTCGTTAAAATCTGTTAATCATTCTGTTAAAATATTGTTAAAGTATTATTATTCACAGGCATATCACTTTCTGAACCAAACCGGATTAAGTATAAAATATATGATTTTTTCTATGAAAAACGGCTCAATAATCAGAATTGAATTCACAACAAAAATCGTGCAAAAATTGATTTTTATTTTGGCAATTTCTATTTTATTAAGTCTAAATAATTCATTTTCTGCATGTAAAAATTTTATCCCCGGGGAGGGCAGCCTGAGCCTGGATACCCTTGAGAAGAAGACCGGAATGTCTTCCGGTCAAAATGTCAGGGTCGTTTTCTGGAATGTGGAAAACCTGTATGACACCTATGATGATACCACCAAATTCGATAATGAGTTCACGTCGCAGGGCCTGATGCGCTGGAATTATAAGCGGTTTCACATCAAACTAAATCATGTAGCCAAGACCCTCATGGCTATCGGTACATGGGAACCTCCCGGTATCGTGGGATTATGCGAAGTCGAGAACAGGTTCGTCATGAACAAGCTGATCTGGGATTCTCCGCTTAAGCCATTCGGCTACAGAATGATCCATCATGAATCACCTGACCTCAGGGGCATCGATGTGGCCCTGTTGTACCTTCCTTCAAAATTCAGGGTTTTATGCTCAAAACCGTATAAGATCGATTTCCCTTTTGACACAGCTGCAAGGACCAGGGAGATCCTGTTCGTCAAGGGACAGGTTTTCGGTGGTGATACGCTTAACATCCTTATCAATCACTGGCCTTCCAGGAGAGGAGGATACGCCGAATCCCAGCCCAGGCGGGATTATGTGGCCTATGTTCTTCGCCGTTTGATCGACTCCCTCCTTGCTGGCGGACCATATGCGAATATTCTTGTCATGGGAGATTTCAATGACGAACCGGGATCGTCGAGCATCACTAATATTCTCCATGCCCTTCCGCCCGACTCCCTTAAAAACACCGGTGATCTTATAAACCTGATGTGCCCTTTTTCGGGCCGCCAGGGCTCTCACCGTTACAAAGGGATATGGAGCCTTCTCGACCAGTTCATTGTAAGCGCAAGCCTCCTTAAACATGCCGGAGGCTTAAGGCTGGTTCCTGGTTCAGTAGGTATTTTCTGGGGAACGTTCCTGTTGAAGGAAGACCGGAAGTACTTTGGCGACAAGCCCTTCAGAACTTATAACGGTCTGAGGTACGAAGGAGGTTTTTCTGATCACCTTCCTGTATACCTCGACCTGGTTACAGACGGGCACCACAAATGACCTTCCCGTATACCCCGACCTGGTTACAGACGGGCACCACAAATCACCTTCCTGTATACCCCGACCTGGTTACAGACGTGCACCACAGATGACACGGGAACATATTTTCAAGGTTCAGCAGAAACAGCCTCAGCCCCATACCGGCTGCATCATGTCCATACACCATTGATCCTGGCACCACAAAATCCGCAGTTACCGTTTTTAATATTGTTTGAAGTCACGGTAAACCCCCTGCGTTCAACAAGCATTTTTTTGCATTTCGGGCAGTATGTGTTCTCGTATTCAGTGCCGGGAACATTTCCGATGTAAACATAATTGATCCCCGCCTTGCGGGCAATATTATAAGCCTGTTCAAGGGTTGACAAGGGGGTGTACGGTATGCTGGCAAGCTTGTAAAGCGGGAAAAACCTGCTGAAATGCAAAGGGTAGTCTGAAAACCCGTTTTCAACCAGCCAATCACACATCTCTTTTACCATGTCCATTTTATCGGTCCAGCCGGGGACAATGAGATTCGTTATTTCAAGCCATACCCCTTCCTCTTTAAGTATTTTAAGGGTTCTCAGGATTGGTTCAAGGCTTCCCCCGTTGAGTTTTGCATAGATATCCTCCCTGAACGATTTCAGGTTGATGTTGGCAGCATCCAGGTATTTAGCCAGCTCCCGGATGGGCTTCTCGTTGATATACCCGTTGCTTATGAGAAGGTTTTTGATCCCCCGGGCCCTTGCAAGCCTGGAAGTTTCATAGGTGTATTCGTAGAAAGAAAGAGGTTCCGAGTATGTATAGGCAATGGTTTTGCATCCTCCGCTTACGGCTTCCTGAACAACCTGGGCAGGGAACATCTCAACGTTTTTCGTGGTTTTCGGGCTTACCTGGGAGATCTCCCAGTTCTGGCAGTTCAGGCAGGCCAGCGTGCATCCTGCAGTTGCAATGGAAAAGCTTTCCGAAGAAGGCAGGTAGTGGAACAGGGGCTTTTTCTCTATCGGGTCAACGTGCACACTGCACGGGTTGCCAAAAGCAATCGAGAACAGCTTTTCACCATAGGCAACATGGTTACGGCAGAGCCCCTCCTGCCCGTCTTTAAGAACACATTGATTAGGACAAAGCTGGCATTTGACACCCTTGGGTGTAAGCACATAATACAGCGATTCCCTGCTGTATTTCCCCGGTCCCCCCGCAGGAGGAGGCACAATTGAGTTCATATCGGATATTTTATTTGCAAAACTATGAAAAGGCCTTATGCCGGCTGCCGCAACACCCAGCGAGGCAAGGCCCAAGCGTAGGAACTGCCGCTTGCTGATTCGCTTTCCACTCTCGGATTTCACTTTATAAAGATACGAAATTTTTACGCTTTATAAAAAAAACGGCTGCCCCTGCGGTATTAATCAATGCCAGGGCATAACCGGTATTCATGAGGCCAAGTATGGGAAACATGAAAACAGGAACCAGGAAAGCACCCAGGGAAGCACCGAAAAGATCGGCAGAATAATTTTTCGCAACGGCCATTCCCATGCTGCAGGCCGATAAGCGGGTTGCAAGTGTGTATTCCATCCCAACAAGAACGGATAAAGCCAGGGTGATACCTGCTGCCTTAAGCTGTATCATCCATAAGGGGAGGCCCATCCTGCCCAGGAGTATAAGAGCAAGGGGGATGAGTACCGAAAGAGCAGCCAGCATTAGCTGAATTGACAGGTATGTATTAAATGGCTTACGTTTGATGAACGGCATGCCGGCCTTGCTGCCCAGGGCCAGCCCGAGCATGAAAAGCATAATGATGAAACCTGTGAGACGGAAAACATAACCGCAATAGATCTGTAATGAGAAAATGATGAGTACCTGGAAGGCTGCCGCTGTAAAACCCCCCGTAAACAAACCTGCATTCAGCGGGTTCAGGTTCAATGCCACAAGAACTACGATCAGCAGGAGTAACAGTACCGAACTGAAGTAATGCCTGTTGAAATAGGTCATCCAGTAATTCAGCTGGGCAAAAAACATGAGGGGCCTGAAATCATAATTTATCCCTGCCGAACCGGAAATATTGGATTGGATGTAAGCTGCCCTTTCTTTCATCTGGTTTGCATCCAGGTAATATTTGTTCACATAGGATGTGATGATCCCTTTGCGCTCAATCATTAAGGGAATGTCAGGGTTTAAATCTGCATCGGAAGCAATGAAATAGGTTTTTCCCCCGGGAACGATCATAACATTCCTGAACGATTTCTTAAGGGTCGAATAGAGCAGTGAATTAAGCCCTTCCCCTGCCCTGCTTACATAATCGCTGGTGGTGGGAAGCGAATAAGACACTATGCCATCCGGCGAAAGCCGTACTTTCAATTCCGACAGGAATTCAGAGGTATACATCCTGTTGAGCTGAAGACTGGATGGAGGAGGCAGCAAAATTAAAACGACATCATATACTGCGGATGAGTTTTTCAGGAACCTCCTGGCATCGCCAGGATGCAGGGTAACACCTTTCTTTTCAAAATCTCTCAGGGATTGTACATTCAGATTTAGCAGGGCGGGGTTCAACTCTAAATAATCAACCGTGTGCGGATGATATTTCAGGATCTCGTTTAGAGATCCTGACAGTCCGCCTGAAACCAGCAACACTCTCTTCGGAGAATCAGACTGAACCATTGCATAATGGACGTTTTCCTCGTTGTTGATCACGTCGCCCGAAGAAAACATCATCAGTCCGTTTTCATAAAAATTAAGCTGGCCTTCATGGGTGGTAACTATAATCTGGCTATAGGGAGTTTCTTTTTCCTCGATGACAACCTGCGCGAGATACATTGATTTCATTGAAATCTCCCTGAGATCTGTTTTTGCAAACAGGATAAGAAGAACAGCAGAGATAAGGAAAGTGAGCCATGGCATAACTTTCCTCCTGCAGTGGAAGGAGAACAATACCACGGTAATGAGATAGAGCCCGGTAAGCAACAGTATGCTGAGCCAGGATGAGAAAAGCCAGAGAAGTATAAAATTCACCAAAGCACCAGCGGCCAGGCTTCCTGCAGCCTCTATCGAATAGGCGGTTCCTGCCTTGCCAAGCATATTGCTCAGGGCCGAAAAAAGGAAACCGTTGACAAGGCAAAATGGCAGCTGTACAAGAAATGCGGCATACACCACATCGCTGATGCCGGCAAGTGCGCCGGTCGGCAGGACCAGGGCTCGGTACAGGTTTAGCTTGACCAGCATCAGAACCGGAAGCACAGAAAGCAGCAGCATTAAAAAAAGAACGAAACCCGATGGCCCGCTTACCCTTTTGAAATACCTGCCCAGCCAGGCACCTGCGCCTGTAAGCAGCATCCAAGCCGAAAGCATGATGCCCAGGATCAGTTCATTCCCGTAAAACACGATATAACTTTCGCGAAGCATGTAAATCTGGGTGGAAATAGAGATAAAACCCAGCCCGAACAGCCCGGCCCGTATTGCATTTTTACCCATATTTTTGTACCTTTACCTTGATTTTTTCAAAGTTAATAAACAATGGGCAAATTTTTCCGATTTGTATTGATTATGGGACTTTCATTCACATTCAGTAACGGTTGTTCCTCCCAGGAGGGGCCTAAAACCGACCGCAAACCGGCAGCTGCCGGGAAGTTCTATCCTGCAAACCCCGATACCCTGAGGGCCCAGCTCGCCGAATTGTTCCGTTCAGCCAAACCACGCACTACCCAAAACCTGCAGGCAGTGATCTGTCCCCATGCCGGATACGTATTCTCAGGGACTGTGGCCGCCAGCGGGATCAACCAGGTGGATCCCGACAAAACGTACGACAACATTTTCATCATCGGGTCGAGCCACCAGGCATCCTACATGGGTGCTTCCATTTACAGTAAAGGGGACTATGTAACCCCTCTGGGCAAAGTCGCAGTGAACATCCGGCTGGCCAATGAACTCATCAAATCCAACCCCGTGTTCAGCTATGTTTACAATGCCGACCTTAATGAACACAGCCTTGAGGTGCAGGTTCCTTTCCTGCAATACCACATGAAAAAACCTTTTAAGATAGTCCCCATCCTGTTAGGAAGCCAGAGCGAGCAAACCTGCAAGAGGATCGCCCAGGCCCTGAAACCATATTTTAACGGGAACAACCTTTTTATCGTGAGTTCCGATTTCTCTCATTATCCTCCTTATAACGAGGCCAAATCCACCGATAAAGCCACCTGCGATGCCATCCTTACAAACAATCCCGATGACCTGATGAAGGTCCTTGGGGATTATGAGAAGAAAAACATTCCAAACCTGGCAACAAACCTCTGCGGCTGGACATCGGTACTTACGCTTTTATACATGACAGCCGGGGATCCCGCAATTAAGATTATCCCCATTCAGTATATGAATTCGGGTGATTCAAAGTACGGGGACCACTCCCAATGCGTCGGGTACTGGTCCATTGCCGTGAGCAGGAATACAGTTGCTGCAGCAACACCTTCAACTGAATTCAATTTCACTAAGGAAGAGAAGAAAATACTCCTTGGAATTGCCCGCAGCACAATAGTAATGTATATCAATGAGCATAAAACGCCCGAAGTGGATGACAAAAACTTCAGCCCAAACCTGAAAATCCATTCCGGGGCTTTTGTTACCCTTAAAGAACATGGGGAACTGAGAGGCTGCATAGGCCGCTTTACAGCCGACGTCCCGCTGTGGAAGGTAGTACAGCAAATGGCTGTCGCATCCTCCACCGAAGACACCAGGTTCCCACCTGTCACCGCCAAAGAAACAGACAAGCTTGAAATTGAGATCTCGGTGCTTTCGCCAATGAAAAAAATATTTTCAGCCGATGAGATCGTACTTGGGAAACACGGCATTTACATCAAAAAAGGGTATTATTCAGGGACCTTCCTTCCCCAGGTAGCCACCGAGACTGGTTGGAGCAGGGAGGAATTCCTGGGCCACTGCTCCCGCGACAAGGCAGGTTTAGGTTGGGACGGATGGAAAGACGCCGAGCTCTTTACTTATGAGGCCTGCGTGTTCGGGGAGTGATGGTGTGATGAGTGTGATGGCGTTACGATCGTGATGGCGTGATGAGCGTGAAAGGGATGGGCTCACTCACTTGACTTTACCTTCCGCAGATATTTTTATAGCTGCAATATGAACAGACCGACAAATCCGCGGTTTGCGTGAAGCCCGTTGCTTTATCAAAAATGGAAAACAGTACCTGTTTCAGGCTGGTTTCAAATGCGGCAAGATCGGCTGCTGATAATTTATCCTGGCTGTCCCCGTCTTCTGCAGAGGGGACTGCCACGGTGATAAGCCCTTCTTTCAGTTTCCTGAGTGAAATTATACCTGCTGTTATGCCTGCAGCGTTTTTCACCCTTGGCGAGTACATCCAGCAGTATGCAAGCAGCTGGAAAGCATGGTCTTTTGAAGGATCTGTAGCGAACCCTGCCCAGCTGTCAACTTTTGTTCTTTTTTTATCGGTCGAACCGGTTTTATAATCTATGATCCTGATAAATTTCCGGCCGGCATCTATCCGGTCGGCAAAGCCTTTAATCTTTACGCTTACCTGTTTACCGGCCAAAGGCAGGTCGATACTGCGTTCAAGTCTCTGTTCAAGCCCGATTATGCTTATGTATTCTCCTTCTTCTTTAAAGGATTGAATGGTTTTTATCTCAGAATCCAGGAACCTTTTGAGCATCATCTTGCCAACTCTCACCAGAAGAAGGTTACGGCCGTAGTTTACATCCCTGCCGCTGAATTCTTTTCCGCAGGCTTCATCAATGGCTTTATCGGCCCCTGACTTCATCCGGCTTATTGCAGACACATCCAGTTCCTGACCGGCAAACCCTTTATAAAGCCTGTGCAAGGCATTGTGCACGATGTTCCCGAGGATACGGTTATCTATCTCTTCCTCCATCTCGTCAGGCTCTTTCAACCCGGCAATGTCGCTGAAATAAAATTTCAGCGGGCATGCCCTGAAATTGTTAAGGGCGGTGGGCGAGAACCCTTTTTCGGCCTTTTCCTTCAGCAGGCACTCTATAGTGTGATCCTTTTCAATACTGATCCCGGGCGTGAGGTTTGAAGGGGAAGGGGTCATTACAAGGAGCTCTTCTTTTATGTCGGCGGATGAGTTTGCGTTTTTCAGCTCACTCAGTATCTGCTGCAGGAAACGGCTCATTTCACCTCCCCCGAATTCCCCGGGTTCGGAATTATAGAGCAGGTGAATTGTTTTAGCTCTCTGGAGCAGCCTGTAAAAATGATAGGCATAAACTGCATCCTTCTGCCTGTAGGTAGGCAGTTTGAATTCGAGTTTGAGGTCGAGGGGGATAAACGTATTTCCCGTGCGCCCGCGGGGAAGAAGGTTTTCATTGCATGACAGCATGATGATGGTGTCAAAGTCAAGCCCCCGGGTTTCCATCAAGCCCATGACCTGCATGCCTTTAAGTGGTTCTCCGTAAAAAGGGAGCGTCACATTTTCGGCTGCTTGTTTTAAAAGGCCGGCTAATGTCTGTGTTGTTTTAACTGCTTCGGGATAAGCTTTGAAAAGCCCTTCGAGCTGGTGGATGATCTTTGAAAAAGAAAACAAATACTCAAGTTCCAGGGAACCCTTTTCGGTGATCAGGTGATCTCTCAGGGATCCTATGATCTCCTTCAGTGCGAGAACAGCTTCCACCGGGCTGTGCCAATCACTCAGGAAGGGTTTCAGGAAGGAGGCATTGAATGAAAATAAACCTGTGCCGGGATCCAGGATTTCATCCGAAGAGATAAACACTTTATTACCCTGGCTGACCGATTCCAGGATACTGTCGAAAACAAAATGGTTTCCTTCCATCAGTCGTGTTGCCATGCCGGATACATATGGATGGCGCAGCAGTGCAAGCACATCCCTGAAATAAAATTGCCTTGTTCCTTTCCCCCTGTTTGAAGCGAATTTCTCCCTGTTCAGCTGCATCCTGAAAACGACTGAAATGAGATCAATAAGTGGTGTCTGTGACAACGGGAGCCCCATGGTGATATTCATCTCCCTGGCTTCGCCGGGCAGGGAATACAACAGGGGGATCAGGAGTTTTTCATCGTGGAGCACTACGACGGTACGTTCGTCAAATGTATTGGCTGTCTTCACTATTTCCCCGGCCAGCACAGCCTGTGAAACATTATTTGGCACACCTGTGATCCTGATGGTTTTGGGATTGGCGGCAATTCCGGAGGAAATCCATCTGAATTCCCTGCCTCCCCATTTTTTAAGGTTATGACGCAGGAATTCCCCTGCTTCATGCCCCTGGTCATTAAGGTAATATGTATCGGCATCCCAAAGGAATTCAGATTTTCCCAGGCGGTGCAATACTTCCATGACTTTCTCCTCTGCGGCTGTCAGTGAGTTAAATCCTACAAAAACAACCTTTTCCCAGGGCAGTTTTTCGCTGAATTTCTCAATTCCCAGGCTGGCCATCCTGTACATCAATCCTGGGTAGGCTTGCTTATTTTTCAGCAAGTCATCCACAATCATGCTGTAATAAGGATACAGGGAATTGTAGAACCTCAGGTATTGTTTTTCGAAATCGGTGAGCGGCCTGTTCTCAGGGTTCCACACTGAGATGGCACGTGTATCGGTGAGGGCCGAAAACAACTGGCGGGCATCGGTCAGGTACCGGTCGACCTCGTCAAAATCGTTGAGCAGCTGGGGGGCCCATTGAATGAAATCTTCGAAAGCCTGGGCTTTTTCCTGTTCAATACTGCAATGGATACTGTACAGTTTAAAAAGAAGCTGAAGCGGTTCAACAGGCCGCAAACCGGCCACTGTGGCAAGGAAGTCCTCGGCAGAACAGATAACCGGGGACCAGATTGTTTTATTCAGGCGGGCCGAAAGGAATTTCCTAAGGAACAAACCAGCCCTGAGGTTAGGCAAAACGATACAGAGTTTTGACACCCTATCCCCATAGGCAGAAACCAGGTACTCAGCAGTCTGTTCCAGAAATGCATTCATTATCAGGCTTCCTCCCTTTTTCCGGCGTCGAACCAGAATGAATCGTTATCGTTGAATGCACAGATCCGTTTATCCCTCGAAAGCCTGAGGTACATGCTGATGAGTGAAAACCTGTCTTCTTCGTTGATAAGGGGAATCACCGACGGATCCAGGATCTGTATCCCCGAAAAAGCGAGCGGGTGCATATGCTTAAAGTCCTTCCTGCTTAATTTTCTTTCACCGCTGCTCACATTGGTCCACCCGATGAGCTCGAAGCGCTCATTGAAAAGCATGTAACGTGAAGTCTCCCGGTTCCTTACGGCAAGAGTAGCCACAGGTTTGTGCTTCTGGTGAAACTCAAGCATGGCCCCCAGGTCAAGGTTTGAAAGCACATCCACATTCCTGACGATAAAAGGCCCCCCTCCTTCGAAAAACCACGAAGCTTTCTTTAATCCCCCACCCGTATCGAGCAAGGCATCCCGTTCGTCGGAGACCTCTATTTTCATACCGAAGTTCTTTTTCTTTTTCAGAAAGCCGATGATCATGTCGGGAAAATGATGCACGTTGATAATCGCTTCCTTCACACCGAAAAACTGCAGGTGGTCTATGGAATGCTCAAGCAGGGTCTTCCCGTTAATCTCCACCAGGGCTTTGGGCATGGTGTCGGTTATGGGTCTGAGCCGTGTCCCTAGTCCGGCTGCAAGGATCATTGCTTTCATACGTTATCTTAAATAAAGGTTGACCGTGAACCGGTTCACGATTCGCCGATCAGGGTTCACAATTTTAAATTGGTGTGGTTAAGTTCCACTTTCACATTAAATTTCTCAACCAGGTATTTTGACAGTTCCTCCGCTGAATATACCGAGCGGTGCTGTCCCCCAGTGCAGCCGAAACTGACCATCAGGCTTTTAAATCCACGGTCTGTATAGTTCCTTACACTTTGGCTTACAAGGCTGAACACATGGTTCAGGAAGGCATCGACTTCAGGTTCTTTTCTCAGAAAGTCCACGACCAGCCTGTCCTTCCCGGTGAGATCAGCAAACTCGGGATATCTTCCGGGATTGGGTAAGGCACGGCAGTCGAAAACAAATCCTCCGCCATTGCCACTCTCATCTGCTGGCAGTTCTTTTTTATACGAAAAACTGAAGATCTTCACAGTAAGGTCCGATGAAGTCGCCCTGATAGCTGAAAAATCAGGATTGCCAATGATCTCGCCCAGGGCTTTCATCAGCATCGGAAGTTTAACAGGGATATGGTCCCTGTCAAGCAGGGTTTTCAGGTTCTTCACCGCATAAGGTATGCTCTGAAGAAAGAGCGGTTTGTTCTCATAATAACCCCGGAACCCATATGCCCCCATGGCCTGCAATATCCTTATCAAAACGAATCCGTCAAAATACTTGCGAAAGTTCGTTTCCTCCAGGGAGCTGAGTTTCGTTACTGTGTTGATGTAATGGTTTACAAGCTGGCCCCTGAAATCCTCAGGGAGATCAGCTTTTGCATCATACAGAAGTGATGCCAGGTCATATTGAAGCGGGCCTTTCCTGCCACCCTGGTAATCGATAAACCAGGGAGTATTATTATGTATCATGATGTTCCTTGACTGAAAATCACGGTACATGAAATGATCCCCCTGGGCTTCAAGAAGGAAAGCGGTAAAGGCGTTGAAATCCTCCTCCAGCAGTTGCTCATCAAACGAGACCCTTGCCAGTTTCAGGAAATAATATTTGAAATAGTTCAGGTCCCACATCATGCTTTGCCTGTCAAATGCCGGCCTTGGATAGCAATAGCTGAAAGGTATGCTGTGCCCGGCTATTATCTGGAACCCCGGAAGGAGTTCAATAACCTTAAGGTAAATTTTTACGACATCAGGGTGGATATAATTCTCTTTCCTGCGGAGTTTTGTCAGGGCTGAATATAAAGTGGTATCGCCCAGGTCTTCTAGCAGGTAAAAAGCTGAATCCGGGCTGGAATAAAGCACAAGCGGCACAGGCAGGTGCATCGCCCTGAAATGCCTTGTAAATTTAAGGAACGCAAGGTTTTCACGTACATCGGCGTTATATGCCGCGACTATGCTTCCCGAGGCGCCAATCACCCTGAAATATTGACGGTATGAACCTGAGGCTGCGATTTTTTCAATTTTCAGGGCATCGCTTCCGCTCCAGCAGCGGTAATGTTTTACGATTTCTTCTTCTAAATTCATCATGTTATCCCGTTATCACGATCTTAAAAAACTTCCTCAAGCATTACTTCCGGCTCCAGGTATAACAGATACTTTTTAACATCCTTATATCCCATTGCTTCCAGGTGTTTCGCATAATGCAAAAGCTGGGTCCCGTATTTCTCATCGGCCCGGCCGGTTTTATAATCTACGACAACCGCCTGGTTTCCCCTGAGGATAACCCTGTCGGGGCGCACTGCATGTCCGCCCGGAGTAAGGATTTCAGACTCAGGACGCACATCCGCCTTCTCATCAAAAATAAAAGCCAGATCCGGGTCCGTTAGTATTTTCCTGATCCTGGAGCGGACCTCGTCTTCTTTTGATCTGTCGAGCAATCCATTTTCCAGCATCACGGAAATGGCATTATCGGCATTATTTTCAGACGTAATCCCCGCAAGTATTGTATGAAGCACATTGCCGAACCTCCTGTTTTTATCCGGATCGTCAAGGTTCCATATCTCAGGGGCACGGGAACGTATCCCTATCCTTTCCCTCCAGTCGGTAAACGAAACGCCCGGCATTGGCAGTATGTTCATTTCCTCTGCGGGCACGGGAATCACGGCAGCAGCATGCCCGAATTCATAATCATAACGACCGTCTTCCCATAGTTGTTTATTCTGCAACCAGGCTTTTAACAATGCCGGCACGGAAGGCCGCCCCTCGGTTTTTTTAGCCGGTATGGGAGGAAGAATGAATAAGCGTTGCTCAGGCCTGGTCATAACTACGTAGAGCACATTGAGAAGGTCGAGCATTGATTTTTGCGTTTCCTCTTCATACTTTCCGGCGAAAACAGTCCCTTCCATATCCCGGCCCGCTGGCATCAGGGCGGCAGGCAGAGAGGGAACTTCATTGTGATCCAGGTCCCCCCACAGATACTTCCTGGTATTTTTATGCTTTTCTCCTGCAAACGGGTAGATCACAACAGGGAACTGAAGCCCCTTGGCTTTATGGATCGTCATTATTTTGACCGCATCGAAACCCGAAGGCATGATCACTGAAAGTTTCTCGTGGTGATCGTCCCACCATTCAAGGAAATCGGTGGCGGATGAGGATTTGTCGGAACTGAATTTCAGCACTGCATTCAGGAAAAACTGAATATACGGATCCCCTGCCGCGGCCGGGCAGAAACTGTTGACCAGCCTGATAAAAAGGTCGTAAACAGGCAAAGTTTTAAGGAAGCCTGCTCCGCCCCCCCCTATCCTTTCATCCAGGAAATCATGAAACTCTTTCGTCCGTTTTGCCTGCTCCAAACCAAGCCAGGATCTGTAGAAAGGCTTCAAGCCGGGATGGAGATCGCAGTAACGCTGGAGGATTTCGGCCTGGATCACAGGATGGACCGGTCCGAAAATGTATCTTACAAGCCCTGTGAGCATCCTCACAAGGGGAGAATAATTCAGCAGAAGCGATTCGCCCGAAACAACGGGTATGCCGTTCCCGATCAGGGTTTGTGCAACCTGAGAAGCCTCGTTGTTGGAACGGCATAATACGGCAATGTCTTTAGCCCTGAACCCATCGTTCCGGCAAGAGCTTATGATCGACAGGATCTTCTTTAGCATCACATCCCTGGCCGTCCCGCCTTCTTCTTCACTTTTACCTGTAAAAGAAATATTGATATAGCCTCCCTCCTTACTTTCATCAGCAAGCTGCACAAGGCTTTCATACACTTTTTTGCGCGGCGCGTCGAGCTCCCCGCTCACAAATCCGAAGAAATCATTATTAAAATTTACGATTTCCTTCCCCGAACGGAAATTCCTGTCGAGCAGCTTTTCATTAAAGTTCCGTTCAAGGGCTTCCTGCCTTTCCAGGATTAAAGGGTTTTCATCGCTTCCCTGGAGCGATGGAAGGGATGTAAACTGTTCAACATCCCCACTCCTCCATCGGTAAATAGCCTGTTTACCGTCCCCAACCACCAGGTTAAAGAAGCCCGACGCCAGGGAATTTTCAATCAGGGGCACAAAATTCTGCCACTGGAGCGCCGAGGTATCCTGGAACTCGTCAATTAGGATATGCTGGTACTTCTCGCCAATCCGTTCGTATATAAAAGGAACAGGTTCGCCAAGGACGATCTTCGCGATGCGGCTGTTGAACTCTGAAATATGAATGATGTTGTTCTGTTTCTTGAACTCCTGGAGGATGCGGTCGATGCTGTTGAGCACAGCAAGGGGATAGATCGATTTCATCAGGAGCTTATTCAGCTTGTATGCACTGTAGGATGTTCCTGTAAGTTGTTGCAGCTTCCTGAAAGCGGTATAAAGCACAGGCCTGATGCTCTCTATTTTTTCCATGTCGGCGGATGTGGCTTTACCGCTGGCCCAGCTGTCTTTTTCAACTGCAGCCACCAGCCTGTCTCCGGGGATGAGTTTTTCGGTGCGGCCCTCAGCGAGTTGTTCAAAATACCAGGAGACCCCTGACTTCCCATAGGCGAAGGCCTGGTGCTCAAGACCCGAGTCGCAGACAGCCTTCCAGGCTGCGCCTGCTTCTTCCTGCACTGAACGTTCAAATTCCTTTGTCCTCTTCCTTAAAAACCCTGCAATGTTTTTAAAGTCTTCAATACTGAGGGATCTCAACTTAGGAAGCTGCATCTGGCTTTCTTCATCAAACAGCAGCGCTGAGAAGTCCATCAGTGACTTTTCAATTGCCCAGCTTTTATCATCCTCCATGTTGGTTTCGAGGAAATTCACCAGAAGGGAGGTCAGTTGTTCGTCACTACCGGCTTTGTCGAGAAGAAGGTCAACTGCATTTTCTATGAGTTCATCTGCATCGAGCTCCACCTTGAAATTTACCGGCAGCCCGAAGTCATGGGCAAATGCCCGTATGATGCGATGGGAGAAACTGTCAATGGTCCCGATCGAGAAATCCGAATAATGATGGAGTATCTTCTTCAGGGCCTCGCCTGCCTTTATACCGATCTCTTTCTCACTCAGCCCGGTTTCTTCGGCCAGCTTGGGGAGCAGGGTCCTTGTGGTTTTGCCTTTACCTGCGAGTTCACATGAAAGTTCTTCGAGGCATGCAAGCACCCTGTGCTTCATTTCCCCTGCCGCTTTATTGGTGAACGTGACTGCCAGGATATTCCTGAAACTGTCGGTATCCCGGAGGATGATGTTCAGGTATTCCTTTACCAGTGTATAGGTTTTACCTGATCCGGCTGAGCTCTTGTATACGGTAAACGACATTATTGTTTCTTAGCTTGCTTCACTTTCTTTGCATTCCTTACTTCTTCAGCTTTCTTTTCGGCCCACTTCTTTCCATGAAACAGCTCCCCGAAATAATAGAAGTCACGCTGGTATTTTATACCGACACCCTGGGTATAGGGTGAATTATTATTCAGGAGGTTGATCGTGTTTGTGCGGTTAAAGGCATGAAGCCTCCATCTCCTGTTATCGGTAAGGATATATTCTATGTTGATGTCCCCGACAATCTGGTTCGGGTTTTGGGTAGTCGACGATTTATAGGTATTCATCCCGAAGGTACCGTCGATCAGCAACCTGTCGTTCAGCAACTGGGTCGACATGGATACGTCCCACGATTGTGGATCTGTTGAATTGCCGGGGCGGTAATTAACACCGACATTTACATTGCGGGATATCCCCGAAAGCCAGGAATTGATCTGGTTTGTGACCAGTGAGACCGATGTGGCTCCAACGTTGATTGAAGATGCAGTAGAAGAGATCACAGGTTTAAAGGCGTTCATCACCAGCATATAGATCATCTGTTCGTTCATTTCCGAGACATTGGTTGTATCTATCTTGCTGTATACCGTAACCTTGATTTCTTCGTCCACATTCGGAAGGTTCATGCTGAATTTAATATCGGGGTTTGCAAGTTTACCCCCAAGATGGAAGATAACTTCTATAGGGAAGCGGAGTTGGGCTTCCTCGGTACTGGAGGTAAGGCCGGCGAGGGTCGTCTTGGTGCGGTATGTGGCACTGACGCTCAGGTTAGCGTCGGCAGGGTCACCCGACCAGGTGATCCTGCTCCCCTCGTTAATGCTCATCGGTAGCCTTAACAGGTTCTTTATCTGGAAAACGAAGGACCCCTTAGTGATAATATAGGTCCCGGTCATGTTGAACGGTGTGGTTGGTGTCATGCCCATTACGATATTGCCATTCCCCTGGGCTTTAAGGTTTCCAAGCTGATCGGGCAGGAAAACTTCAATTGTAGCGTCAGGATTTGCCTTAAGCGCGATATCAAGATTAATGTTTGACTGATCTTTTTTACGCTCTTCCCGCAATGAAAGCGTATCTTTCTTATTGACAAACTGGATGAAGTCGTTTTGCGCGACACTGGCTGTGAGATTGATAGGGATGGCAACATTAGTGTTCTTGCTCGTTTTAGCCTTTACCGCGATACTGATATTGTCAAGCGGGCCGAATACATGCACCGTTCCTGTGCCGCTGGCCTTACCGTAAAACAATTGGTTTTGTGCATATGAATTGTTGAAGGCCGAAAAATTGTTCAGGTCGATATTAAGATCGAGCCGCATATCCCTGAAATATTCATGGGTGATACGCCCGTTGAGAACCCCCTTGTTCCCGAGAGAATCATAAATTGTGATCTTGTTAAAGATAAAGGCATTAGAATCGATGTGCACGGCATCCGCCAGGGAGTACATCACATTAAGGTAAGAAATCTTGAGTTCGGTGCGGCTTAATGTAAGGTCTCCCAGGAGACGGGGCTTTTCAGGTGTACCTTTGATGGTTGCATGTCCCGATGCCCAGCCGTTAAGACCCGACATAAAGCTCTTCACAAACGGCTGCAGCATTTTCAGGTTCAGGTTCTTCAGGTCAAGGGTAAAATCAAGGCGGGGTGTTTTCCCGGCATAAAAGCTCCCGCTCAGGTCGAACGGAATGTTTTTCCCGACATTGCCTGTATATTCAATGCGGGACCTTACATCAAACCGGTTGTCGGCTTTAACGTAATTCACATTCAGGATTGCATCGCCTAAAAGCTCCTTGTTGAATTTGAATTTGTCAAGCCTCAGATCTGAGAGCAACCTTATGTCCTTGTATACATTTGTCAGTTTCACTTTCCCGCTGAGCATTCCTTCAACGTCAATGGCTGTGCTCCCTGTAAGCCTGTCGAGGGGAGAGATGTCCACTTGATTAAAAGAGAGTGACAGGGTATCCTGCGGCCTCGCCGAGACGATACCGTCGGCCCTCATGAACTGCTCGGCCGTAGTGAAAAACAAACGGTGAATATCGATCAGGTTGGTATCGATGGTTATATAATTCTCCCGGTCAACGGTCCATTCGCGGTTATTTAACAAAACGCCCATATTGGTGATCTTGATCTCGGTCTTCGGATTGTTCAGGAAACTCACGTATCCGTCAAAACCACTCAGGCGCCCCGCCTCGGTCCATGAAAAGGCATACAGTATGGTATCATGATGGATGTGGGACCTGAGATTAAAGGTGTCAAGCTTAACCTCAATACTGTCGTTTTTTGAAGCTTTTTTAAAGTAAACGGCATCTGAACCGGTGTTCAGTGTTAACTCCCTGCTGCTGGTCTGGGCATCGACATACCAGTTCGGGATATAAATACCCGACACATCGATGAATGGAGCATTTCCTTTCAGCGATAACAGGCCTTTCAGCTCATCATAGGAACCTTCCAGGGTTGCATTTTCCGAAACTTTCAGAAAGGGGATAAAAATATTGGTCAACTGATCTGTGTTCTTGAATCTCACATTGCATTTCAATACCTGGCCTGATGTGACCAGGGCCTCATACTTGACCGAGTCTTTAAGGTAAAACGAAGCCAGGTAGTTTTTAATAAAAGTATACAGGGATGGAACAACCTGTTTGAAGCTGAAATTACCGCTCATGTCGGCATCCACAAAATCTGATTTCAAATGATATGATTTATCCCCCTTTTCATTTATGGCATTTGTGAGCATCAGTTTTTTCATATGAATCGACTTGTTGCCTTCCACGTAATTGGTATTTTCAAGTCCGATGTACCCGTTAATATTATCAAGCTTGTTACCGGTGAAATTCGCCTTGATCAAACTGGCGATGATCTCTGTACTGTCGCGGTGCAGGAATCCAAGGTTGAACAGCTGGGCATGTTTTATTTCAGCGCTAAAATCAAATCCCGGGATGGAATCAGAGAAATTCATCATCCCTACGAAGCTCAATGCGAGGTTGGTGTCGGCAATATCGAGGTAGCCGGTGAAGCGTTTATCGAACAAAAGGCCCCTCAGATCGAGTTTATGATAATTGTACTTCAACAGCCGAGTTGAATCAACATGTATGTTCAATTCAACATCCGCGTTTGCAGAACTCAGGCCTTTGCCTTTGATCTCCCCCCTGAAGGTAGTAACCCCGATAGACGCAGTGTCGCCTATGAGTTTACCGATATCAAACCCTGTAACGTCGAGCTGCCCCTGGTAAGAAAGCTTGTATTCATCGCGGGTGCGGTGCATGATCAGGTCGGTACGCACACTACCCAGGTTGGTCCTGAACAGTGCATTGGAAACAAAGTCGTTGTAATAACCGGTGAAGTTCCCGGTAAAACTAAGAACCCCTATATTAGCCAGGATCCCGGGCAATTTAATGCTATCCTCGGCATTCGGAAGCAGGAACGATTCTATATCCTGCTTGTTGGTGGTCATTGTTTTAACGGCCAGGTCAACGAAGGTCTCTTCAACATTGGGAAGGCCAAACGCCCTCACATTACCCCAAAAATAAGTATTCGTGCCATAGGCGATCCTGAAATCCCTGGCCCTGAAGTTACTGACCGTTCCGTCTATTTTTCCTTCAAACCTGAAGCGGTCTTTCATCCTGCGGATATCCGGGGCAAAAAAACCGATATCCGCAAGGTCGAGGTAGGTTGGGGAAATATCTGCCTTTATGGTGATGGCATTCAGGAAATCGTTATAGGCGCCCCAGGAGGGATAAAGGAAAGCAAAACTTAATGACAGGTCTGAGTTGTCGGTAAGTACTTTCAGGTGATTGGCTTTAAGGAAGCCCGGGCTGACATGGAATTCCCCGCTAAGGTGCTGTACATGAAAACCGCAGCGTTCTTTTGCCGACAGGTCCTTGATATTGGCACGGATTGTATCTGCATCAAAGCGAAGGTCGGTAAGGTGAAGATTGATGTCGCTCACATCTATATTAGCATAATCCATGCCGACAGGGGTCCTCTCGGTGTTCATATTTTCAAGATGGAACCTGGTGGAATTCATAATGACATTGGAAACGGTAAGGTCCCAGGGCTTGCCTTTTACGGTATCGGGTTTACGGGTTGTATCTTTTGTTGCAAAATAATCAATGAAAGGCTGGATGTTCAGGGAAGTATCGCCTTTGTGTACGAGCAGCTGGACTATCCCGCGGTCTACAAATACTTTGTCAATATTTATCCTGTGTTTTTTAAACTGCATGAGCCCCGGGCGTATAGAAAGCTCTTTTGCATTCAAGGCATATTCGCCCTTACGGTCTTTTATGCTTATATCATTGATCACAAGACCGTCCCAGGGGTTCAGGCTAAAACTCCTGATCCGCACTTCAGTTTTCCATTCCCTGGATAAATAAGCTGCAGCTATCCTTACGACCAGGGTTTGAACTCCCGGGCTGCGGACCACCGACCATAGCGTGAAAGCGAGTGAAAAAATGATCACGCAGGCAAAGACAAATATTTTGATCAGCGTTTTTATGGTACTTTTGCTTTGTTTTTCCAGGATTGCCCCATAGCGCTGAGCCGGGGCATCCCCGGAATATAATTTTCAAAATGCCTGTATACATACTTGGTATTGAATCTTCCTGTGACGACACGGCTGCTGCTTTGATTGCCGATGATGTCATTCTGTCAAACATCACCGCAAACCAGGACATCCATGCCTCGTTCGGTGGCGTGGTTCCCGAGCTTGCATCCCGTGCCCACCAGCAGAATATCATACCGGTGATACATGCCGCACTGCAAAAAGCAAATATAGGTAAAAATCAGCTTTCTGCCGTTGCCTATACCAGGGGGCCCGGATTGCTCGGGTCCCTTCTTGTGGGAGCTTCATTTTCGAAGGCATTAGCTATGGGGCTTAACATCCCCCTCATTGAGGTCAACCATCTACAGGCCCATATTTTGGCGCATTTTATCCGTAACACAACCAGGTCGAATCCTGTTCCTTCTTTCCCTTTTCTTTGCCTGACGGTCTCGGGAGGGCATACCCAGATAGTTTTGGTGAGGGATCATTTTGATATGCATATTATTGGCCAGACCATCGATGATGCTGCCGGCGAGACTTTTGACAAGGCCGCCAAGATTATGGGGCTCCCTTATCCCGGCGGCCCTGTTGTGGACACTCTTGCAAGCAAAGGGGATCCCATGCGTTTCAGCTTTGCGAAACCAAATATTCCCGGCCTTGATTTCAGCTTCAGTGGCTTAAAGACGTCCATATTGTACTTCCTGAGGGATCAGTTGAAACTGGATGAAAACTTCATTGAGAAAAATAAGGCCGACCTCTGCGCTTCCATTCAGAGAACGATTCTTGATATTCTCCTGTTAAGGCTGGAAAAAGCAGCCGGAGAGACCGGTATTCGTGAAATAGCCATCGCAGGTGGCGTTTCGGCAAATTCTGGATTAAGATCAAGGCTGGCCGACCTGAAGCATGAAAAGGGATGGAACATATACATACCACCTCTGGCTTACACAACCGATAATGCCGCGATGATTGCGGTCACAGGCTATTTTAAATACTTGAAAAAGGAATTTTCCAGCCAGTCGCATGCACCTTATGCAAGGAGCAGTTTCTGATCATTACCTGTCGTTAAGAAGCTGAAAGCGGTCCTCATCGGTGGCTTCCATCATTTTCCTCTGTCGGTTGTAATGATAGTAGTATGAGCCGTACTGGTTTTGTGGTAAGTTGAATGCCACCCACTGGTTCATAAAAAAGTCAAACAGGTATTCCCCATGCTTCTTTCCAAGATAACCGGCCATTTCGTATATGTTGCTTAACGACAGTGTATCTATATGGTATTTATACCTGACCGAGTTTGTCCAGGGATCAACAATGAAATTACCGTCAAAACTGTCGTATGCCGACTGGGAATCATATAAAACAGTCTTTTTGGGCTTTGTTGCATTGACTTTACTGAGTTCAAACCAAACGCTGAAATCCATAGCATTCAGATTGAATTTCCTGTAATAAACCGTATCATTTATAGGCTCCTTATCCTCGAGGGGGTAAGTGTACTCGTCAAGCTGGATCTGGCTTATGTTAAGCATATATGCCTGCGCCTGTTCACTTAGAAATGAATCAGCCTGGTCGGGCAGGTAAACTTCGAAATTGGCTTTTCTTAATGCAGCAATGAACTGGTTCACATAATCTTCCAGCAGGGCGGAATCGCTGATCCTTTGTATAAAGAGGCTGCTGTAAAACAGGGCTGAATCCTGCTGCTTGGGGGTCATTTGATCAAAACCGTCGATATCCTCACCCTTGTGATTGTATTTGTATATATAATCAGGAGGTGTTACCATCAGCCTGATCCTGGGGCCGCTTTTCACAAAATCCTGTGCAAGTTTCTGCTCCGGCAAACACGAAGCAAGAAACAGCAGGCTAAACCCCAGAAAATATGTAAGGCTTTTTATCATAGACATCATAATACAAAACTACTCTTTCTTACAAATATTATGCCGTAAAAATATTATCGAAGGTTTTTCTGAAGGAAACCGATCGCATCCTGGTTTTTCATTGATGCTGCCAGCATAAAATCTTTCAAGGCAGCTTCATTACGCCCTGCCATCCAGAAACTTAAAGCCCTTTGGAAGTAAATATCAGAGCTGATTGGTTTTAATGAAATTGCAGTGGTAAAGTCACTGACCGAGGCATCAAACTGTTTTAAATTACGAAAAGCAATGCCCCTGTTGATGTAAGCATCAGCAAAACCAGGGATCTGGAGCAGCGCAAAATTCAGTTCCTCAACAGCCTTTTCATTATCTCCAAGGTCGATCCTGGCAGCCGCCCTGCTGCTCCATGCCTGCATATATAAAGGAAAAATCATGATCGCCCGGCTAAAATTACTGATCGCCTGCGCATATTCCTGCCGGCCCACCTGTTCGCCGCCCAGGTTGACCATGGCACGGGCGCTGCCAGGGGCTTTACTAAGGCAATCACTCCAGAGGGTATATTCATCCGTCCACACTTTATTCCTCTCCCGGGTCATCCATCCAAGAACGCCACACTGCAAAAGCAACAGGAGGCTGGCAAGGCTTAAAACAACCTGCCCGCGGGCCGGCATGCCGGGCAGGAAAGATCTTTTTACCAGGATGACCCTTCCGAAAAGATAATAAAACAGCAGGACCCAGGCCAGGATAATCCCGGCGGCGCTTAAATAAACCCTGTGTTCAAAAATAAAATTCGAACGTGGCACCAGGCATTGTGGCGCAATTGTGATAAAAAACCAGGACAAGCCGAAGGAGACCAGCCTTTCCCTTTTATAAAGCCAGGCTGCCGCCGATATCAGGATGACAAGACCCGCAAGTTTTACCAGTACGTGAGGATTGGCCAGGCTGAGCGTTACCGGATAATTATAATCCAGTGTTTGGTTTACAGGCAGGAAAATAAGCCGGAGGTAAGTGAATATCACGTTAATCTGGGTGTAATAATACCTGGCAGGGGTTATGAAATAAGGATGCCCTTCGCGGGGCGGGATCAGGTGAAAGTATTTTCCTGATCCAATGGCAGCCCCTGCCAGTAAGATAAGAAAGCCAAACATTGCAATGAGCAGGACCCGGCCGGGGCGCCGCCTTGATTCATCCGCCCTGAAGAAAAAGAAAAAGTACAGAATCAGCATCAGCAGGGGCAAGGTCCATGCGATTTCCTTGGTAAAAAAACCCAGTAAGGCCGAAAAGCCCGCACCAAGGAGGAAACCGATACGGCGGGAGGTCCGGGGGGATAACAGCCCTTTTGTGAACAGCAACAGTGAAAGCAGGCAGAACATGGAAGCAAGGCTCACAAGCCTTTGAACAATATAGGTAACCGATTCTGTCATCAGGGGATGTACGGCAAAAATCAGGGCCGTGAAAAAAGCGATGTTCCCGGCTGAAGCTGAAAGAGGGTGTTTGGCCAGGTATGGTGAACTGAACATCAGCCTGATAAGTTCCCATAACAATAAGGCATTGAGGAGGTGTATGCCAAGGTTTACAAGATGGTAGCCAAATACGTCAAGCAAGCCAAAATGATAATTCAGCGCAAACGTGAAAAATGCAACCGGCCTGTATGGATTAAAGAGCATCCAGGCTCTCCAGTCTGAAAGTTCCCAAATGGCAGAATTGGAGACAATATTGGGAAAGTCATCAAAATGGAAAGAACAACAGAAAGAATTTGAATAAGCCGCAATACCTGCTATAATTATCAGGGCCGGATAAGCGAAACTTTCCTTTTTCAAGAGGACGTGTTTAATTTCTACTGTTCCTTGCGGATGAATTTTTCCCCGTATGCCTTGCCATAATCAAAGCACTTCTGCAAGGTTTCGGCATGGGGAGTAAATTTAATCATCAGCCCTTCATCGATTACATTCAGTTTAAGATTGACCAGGGCCGAGGTCATGATCTTTGCTCCTTCCCCGCTCCATCCGTAGGATCCGAATACCGCAGCGAGCTTCCCCCTGTCCCTGATGGGGTTAATCGCAGCGAAGACCTGGTATACCGGGAGTAAAATATTCTGGCTGAAGGTCGGGCAACCCAGCACGATGCCGGAACTCTGCATCAGTTTCTGCTCTATCGTCTGAAGATCCATGTATTCGATATTACAGAGGTCCACATCGATACCCCCTGCTGAACGGATGCCTTCTGCTAATTTTTCAGCAATCAGCCCCGTATTATGGTATGCAGAAACATACCCGAGGAAAACCTTATTCCGGTATGGATTTCTCAGGTATTCCTTGCAATATTCAACGGTTACATCAACCCAGCGCTTCCAGTCCTTTCTGAGGATCATACCGTGGCCGGGTGCGATCATGCTGATGTCAAGGTGTCGCATACGTTCAATGGCCTGGAGCATGAACCGGCTGTATGGCTTCATGATCACGTCGAAATAATACCTGAATGCATCGCTGAAATCGGGAACCTCATCATCAAACATATTTTCATTGCAGAAATGTTCCCCGAAAATGTCGCAGGTAAAAAGAATTTTTTCTTCGACCAGGTATGTCATGATCGAATCGGGCCAGTGCAGGTTTGCAGCCGCAATGAATTTCAGGGTTTTATTGCCAATGTCCAGGGTATGGCCATCTTTCACTGTCAGATGCGGGAATTCAAAACCAAGAAGGTCCTTCAGGTAGCGGATAGCGTTGCCGCTTCCGACGACCTTTGCTTTCGGCGCAATTGCCAGGAGTTTTGCAAGGCATCCCGAATGGTCGGGTTCGGTATGATCCATTACAATATAATCAATCTCAGCAGGGTCAACCAATGAGGTGAGTTTACTGAGATAAACCTCCCAGAAACCTTCCTTGACAGTTTCAATAACAACTTTTTTTCCGGCGTTGATGAAATAGGAATTGTAGGTAGTTCCGTATTTCGTTTCCATGACCACATCGAAAGTCACAATATCACGGTCAAGAACACCTATCCAGGAAACATCGTCGGTAAGAGCAAGTATTTTATTGTCGTTCATAGTAAGATTTTGATTTTGGACCGGTACTGCCTGCAAAATTAAAACAGTTCCATTTGTTCTCCTTCAGGTTCTTCCTTGGATTTCTTCCTGCCTGTCTTTTTCGGGGCTGGCTTTTCTTGTATACCAGAACTGGTTCCCGGTTCAGGTTCAGGTTTGGGTTTTATGCCCGCTTTGGGTCTGGGCCCCGGTTTAAGCCTGGGTTCAGCTTTAGGTTCTTCTCCTGAAACCTGGTCTTGTGAAGGTCTGTCTTCGGGTTTGTTCCCTGGTAAGGATTTCTTTTCGGTTTTTTGTTTTGCGGATGGCTTTTTCACTTTAGCAGGACTTTCACCGGCACTGGCCGTATTCAGGATCTCCTGAGATTCTGCAGTTTCTACGGTTACAGCCAGCGGAAGTTCAATGGCCGGCTCAAGGGCATGTTCATCCTGAGTTCCCTGCCCGTCGGATCCCTCTGCCGGGATCTCAGGCTCAGTAATCTGAAGTGGTTCCAGCCAGTCTATCTTTTTCACAGGATACAAGGTAAGTTTCCTGCCTTTCGCTTTGACTCCCTTTATGCCTATGAATTCATGAACAGAGATAATTTCCGATTCAGTTCCTTTGGTTTTCAGCTTCATATCGAACAGCATCTCCAGCTGGGGATACTTTTCAAACGTGAACAGTACCATTTTGTCTCCTGGCTCAACAAATTCAACTTTTTTCTCGGTAAGTTCAACAGTGAAGCGCTTAATATAATACTGCCTGGTAGCCGTTTCCTGGTAGATTGATGTAAAGACCCTTGACGGGTCATACTTTTCGATCAGTATCATATCCTCTTCGAAATGTGCCGACAGGTCGAAGGATGTCAGTTTGTACGAACCGCTTTGCATCACCGTGAGGATACGGTCGGCACCCTCGAATGCCCCCAGCAGCAGGCCGCGGCCTTCGGTGTTCAGGCGCTGCACTGTATCGTCATACCAGATGTTAAGGGAGCCCAGTGTTGAAACACCTTCCTGCCTGATCTCGATCTTCCGCACTGCGTATTTCGTCAGGGTATTCCCCATGGAATTCCTCCCCTTGATTGAAATGCTGGTAAAATCAAAGTCAAAGGAAGTTTTTTTAAGCCTGGGCTTGGGTTTCAGTTCCACTCTCACCACCTCAGCCTCCCCGTTGGGGTTTGCAGTGAAATAGAGCATCTTTGAGCCGGCCGTGCCTTTAGTGGAAGCATATTCCTTATCGCGGGTAACCCCCAGCACGCTGAACCTTTTTACCATGATCTTCCCGTTCTTGCCGTCGCGGTAGATCACGTTGTATACCGTACGGCTGTCGTTCTTCTGGAAGACATTGATATAGGTAACGTTCTGCCCAACGAAGACCTTTTCGGCCACTTTTGTCACGATAAAAGTACCATCGTCCCTGAACACTATGATATCGTCAATATCGGAGCAATCGCAAACAAATTCATCCTTGCGCAAACCGGTGCCTGCAAATCCTTCTTCACGGTTTACATAAAGTTTCTCGTTGGCAGCAGCAACCTTGACGGCCTCGATAACCTCGAAATTCCGTATTTCGGTTTTACGGTCACGGTTCCTGCCGTATTTTTTCCGGATCTGCCGGTAGTATTCAATGGCATAATCGATAAGATGGTCGAGATGGTTTTGCACTTCTTCCATATCGAGCCTGATGCCCTTCATCACCTCATCAGCTTTGGCTGAATTGAATTTGGAGATACGTTCGATGGGGATCTTCCTGAGCCGCCTGATATCATCGTCGTTTACAGCCCTGATGATCTGTTTTGCAAATGGTTTCAGCCCTTTTCGGATTGCTGTATCGATTTCCTCATCGGTCCTGCATTTCTTAATCCCTTCATAGACCTCATTTTCAATGAATATCTTCTCAAGGGAGGAATAATGCAGCTGCTCGTTGAGCTCTTCAAGTTTAATGGTCAGTTCAAGTTTCAGGAGATCGACTGTTTGCCGGGTGTTATGCCTGAGTATCTCTGAAACACCGATAAAAACAGGTTTCCCGTTCTGAATAACGCATGAGTTGGGAGAAATTGAAACTTCGCATTCGGTAAATGCATATAAGGCATCCATCGTGGTATCAGGCGACACTCCGGGGGCAAGATGGATTAGCACCTCTACGTTTTCAGCCGTATTGTCATCTATCTTCCGGATCTTGATCTTCCCTTTGTCGTTGGCAGTAAGAATAGAATCAATAATTGAGCCGGTTGTAGTTCCGAAAGGGATCTCTGTTATTTTAAGCGTTTTTTTATCCTCCTGAACTATCCTGGCCCTCACCCTCAGTTTCCCTCCCCGTAAACCGTCGTTATACCTGGAGACATCGATCATACCCCCTGTCAGGAAATCAGGGAACAGTTCAAATTCCTTGTCCTGCAGTATTTTTATGGAAGCATCTATGAGTTCATTGAAATTATGGGGAAGGATCTTGGATGCCAGTCCCACGGCAATGCCTTCAACCCCCATCGCGAGCAGGAGCGGAAATTTCGATGGTAGTGCTACCGGCTCTTTATTCCTGCCATCATAAGATGATTTCCAGGTGGTTGTTTTAGGGTTAAATAAAACGTCAAGGGCAAATTTCGACAGCCTTGCTTCTATATACCTTGAAGCTGCCGCGCTGTCGCCTGTAAGGATATTGCCCCAGTTCCCCTGGCAATCTATCAGCAGGTCTTTCTGGCCGAGTTGCACCAGGGCGTCACCGATCGATACATCCCCGTGAGGATGGTATTTCATTGTATGGCCGATGATATTTGCCACTTTGTTATAGCGCCCGTCATCAAGCTCCTTCATTGAATGAAGTATACGCCTCTGGACAGGTTTCAGGCCGTCGTTGATCTCAGGCACAGCCCGTTCCAGGATGACATAGGAAGCGTAATCGAGGAACCATCCCTGGTACATGTCGTTCAGGTGGATCGTCTTGGAGAGGGAGCCGGATTCCAGTTCGGGAGAATCGCCGTTTGAGATTGTTCCGTTATTTTCCTCGTCGGATTGCATTGCAGGATTTATCTATGTTACTATTCTTTGTTCAGGTTAAATTTCATAACGGCCCTGGCGCCATCATGCCTACTTCACAAGTTTCGAGATTGCCTTGAATGATTCACCCCCGGAGCTTCTGAGCAATTCAAAAAGGATTGATTCATAAGTGGTGATGATCGCGCCTTCATTTTTCATACGTTCTATTGCCCGGGCTTTATCGTTGGGCTTTCTTGAGGAGATGCAATCCTCAACAACCACCGCCTGGTAACCCTGGCTGACCAGGTCAATGACTGTCTGCAAAACACAAACATGGGCTTCTATCCCGGCAATGATCACGTTTTCTTTTCCTGAAGTGGCCAGTTCCAGGTTAAACCTGGGCTCGTCGCAGCATGAAAAGGTTGATTTTTCAATCATCTGTATTCCGTCCAGAACATCAGCAATCGGCTGAACCGTTACTCCCAGCCCTTTTGTATATTGCTCTGTAACAATAACCGGGAGTTCCATAATCTTAAGGCCCTGGATGAGGACAGGCACATTCTTTAACAGTTTTTCATTCTCGTGGATGAACGGGAAGATTCTTTCCTGGAAATCAATTACCAGCAAACAGGAACGGTCTCTGAGGATACGCATAGCCTTGAGATTTTGATTAGCAAATATAGAATTTCGGCGCAAATAGTCGTGCAATTGTTAGTAAATCCTTACCTTTGCACCCTCATCCCGGTCCCGTAGCTCAGCTGGATAGAGCAACAGCCTTCTAAGCTGTGGGTCGCGCGTTCGAATCGCGCCGGGATCACCCCGGAAGATACAAACAGGGTGGAGGCAATTTGCGGCCACCCTGTTTTATTTAAACCGTTTAAGGCTTCCTGAGCGCAATCCTTGAACCTGCCCCAAGGTGGTATTTCCCTGAGAAATTCCCATAATTTATTGCCAGTTCCAAGCGAAGCGAACTGTTAATAAAGCAAACGTTGATTCCAACAGGAACTGATGAATAGGTTACTCCCATTACCAGGCTCAAATGGGTGGTGTCGGAAGCAAGGCTCAGAACTGTGCCGGCAGGATAAGCAGAAACCAGGCCCTGGGGGATATTGGTTATACAATTACCGAAATTATCGGTGAACAGGATTTCACCTTTGATGGTGTCACCTGAAACAATCGGGTCCTGCACCGGGAATTTGTTCGGGTTTGTGCAAACGGAGCCGAAAACTGAAAGTTCCGTGCCCGAAATCAAAGAAAGGATTGACCGTTTATAAAATTCCTGTATTGAAAGTGTCCCGGGCTGAGCCCCGCCAAGCACCAGGGGATTCTCAATATAATAACAGGTAATGCCAGAATAGAAATCGAGGATGCGTGTAGAGAGTGTATTATCCGGTGCAATAACATAAACGTCACCGGCCTTGTATATAATTCTCCTGCTTGATGCTCCCGGTTCGACTATACCGGCAAAACAAGTTCCTTTTGGATAATTCAGTACCGAAAAAAACAATAAATAAGCCCCGTCGTATACGTCAAAGGGTTTCGACTTGTAAAACTGGATAGTAACCGAGGGGTACATGGACCTGACCGCCCCGATAATCCCGACAATCATGTCACTGCTGGGCTCATTGTCGGAAATAAGGACCAGGTTTGTGACCTGTCTGGCTGCAGCAGCGGGAGCGGTTACTTCAGACTTATGACATGAGGTTGCCAGGAGCAGTAGAGAAAAAAGCAATGCGAAAATATCAGATTTCAGTAGTCTCATGCCATGCTTAAAATTAGGGATGCCCGTTCTAAAAACCACTTGCAAAAGTAGCAAAAAAACGAGCCCCGTTGACCACTCGTCATGAAACATGACAGGATTATTTGTTATGACATAAAATTTCCCTGCCGGCTATTCCACCGCATCGAGGAACTCATCTGCATCCTCGTACGCTTCAGTCTTGCGCCCCATGATCGGCAGGATCTTGCCGACAATCATGCCGCTGGCAAAAGCAAGCACTATAGTGATTACTATTCCCAATAATTGCTGATTGATATCTAGGGCCGCTACTATCGGCAATACAGCAATGCCTCCCATCAGACCCGGAAGGCCATGGAGGTTCGTCACACCGCAGGTATCAATAAGTTTCATCCATTTTTGTTGTTTTGACTGGATCACGGCAAAACCGAAAGTCGAAAGGGCGCCTGCCAGTACACCGATGATCATGGCTTCGGAATGAGTGGCATTGGCACAGGCAGAACCGATAGCCACGCCTCCTGCCAGTGCTGCGTTTGCAATATCGGCAATACTGGCTTTTTTGCGAAGAGAAACTGAGACAATATACGTGGTGATCGTTGATCCGCAGAGGGCAAGAACGACATTCACCACAGTTGCCGGCATCTGTTCCGGACTGACAAGGGCAGCGCAGAAACTGGGCCAGAATATCCATAATATCATACTCCCGAGCATGGAATACCGGTCCGACACTGAATCCGACTCAATGGTCTTCTCAAATTCCTGTTTCGTAGTCATTGTAAGTGCAACCCCCAAACCAAAAATAGCGCCAAAAGCATGAATTACAATCGAACCTCCCGTATCCAGAACACCACCTTGCCTGATCAGGCCCAATCCGCCGTTTAGCACGATCCATTCATTGAACATATAACAGGGCACGAAAAGCAGGCCAAGCAGAAGATATTGTTGCATCTTTAGACGGCCAAGCACTGCCCCGGCGGCAATTAAAAGGCTTGCCCCGCAGAATTCGGCAAGGATAAGCCGACGTACATCGGTATCGTTCATCCCGCTGCCATTGCTGCTGATCATCATATAAACAGGCAGACAGATACTCACCAGGAGGAAAGTTGCAGTTAGCGCCGAACGACCGTATTTACGAACAAATACCATCAGGAACCCGAAACCTACAAGCAGCATGGCCATGATATGAATGGCACGGTTGTATTGCTGGTCATTGGTTATTGCAGGGGCCAGGCCTGAATTAACCACTTCAGCAGAATAAGAAAGCACCGGCATAGCCGAAAACAGCAGTATTAAAGCAAAGAACTTAAACAGGGGATTGTTTTTCATAGAGCACCGAATTAGAGTAATACGTAGATTGATCTAAGTAAATTTCGCAGATTTAAGGGCGCAAAAGTATTGTTAATTTCCTAACAAACAAAGTTGCCCGTAAAATTCCTTGACCCCATTGTCGTGCCACCGGGTTGGTCACAGCATATAATTTCCATGTATCCATATTATGCCGCCAAAGTTTTTTTCTTATATTTGTATCCTTAATTAACAAGTGTTGATGGTTTCTAAGGCCGGAAATACTCTTCCTTCAGCATTCCTCCTGACCCTTGGCAAACACAGTAAACGTCCTGCCATGGCTATGATCGGAGGTGAGCAGCTTACCTACGGGGACCTAAACCGCCGTATCAGGGCGGTCATGGCGTTTCTGGAAAAGCTGGGAATTATGCCTGGTGATAAAGTTGCCATACTGAGCGGGGGCTTACCGAACTGGGGAGCAGCTTATTACGCAATCACATTCATGGGGGCTGTTTCAGTTCCGATCCTTCCCGATTTCCATCCCGATGAAATAAAAAACATACTTGAACATTCGGAAGCAAAAGCGATATTTTTTTCTGAGAATCAGCAGTCCAAAGTCAATTCAATTCCTGAGGACATCACATTAAGGAGAATCAGAATTGAAGATTTCTCCCTGAAAAATCCCGGTCCGGGCGACCCTGTATTTGCCCTATCCGCCGAACCGCAAAAAGAATATTCTGTTACTGAGGATGACCTTGCTTCCATAATATACACTTCGGGTACAACCGGCAAGTCCAAAGGGGTGATGCTGTCGCACCTGAACATTTGTTTTACTGCCGATAAGAGCGGGCGTGTGCAGGAGATCAGGGAAACAGACCGTTTCCTTTCCGTTCTTCCGCTCTCCCACTCCTACGAAAATACTATAGGAATGGTATTGCCGATGTTAAGAGGTGCAGGTATATGGTACCTTGGCAAAGCCCCTACCCCATCCATCCTTCTCCCGGCCCTGCTTGAGGTAAGGCCTACCATCATGCTTACGGTGCCCATCATTATCGAAAAGATCTTCAGGAATAAGATCCAGCCTGCGTTTACAAAAAACATCTTCCTGCATGCCGCAATACATATACCGTTCCTCAGAAAAATACTCAATGTTTCTGCCGGAAAGAAATTAATGCAGACCTTCGGAGGGGAACTGCATTTTTTCGGCATCGGCGGGGCCAAGCTTAACCGCACTGTCGAGAAGTTTCTCATCGAGGCAAAGTTCCCTTATGCCATAGGCTACGGGCTCACTGAGACCTCACCCCTGCTTGCAGGGTTTAACCCTCAGAATGCGCGTTTGCAGTCGACCGGGCCGTCTATTGAGGATATCGAACTGATAGTTCAGCATCCCGATAAAAAAACCGGTGAGGGTGAGATCTGGGCAAGAGGCCCCAATGTGATGAAAGGGTATTATAAAGAACCAGGGCTGACTGCGGAAGTCCTCACCCCCGACGGCTGGTTTAAAACCGGTGACCTTGGCATTTTCGACAAGGATGGGTACCTGTACATCAAGGGGAGGCTTAAAAACACCATTATAGGGCAGGGAGGTGAAAACATACACCCTGAAGACATTGAGTCTATTATCAACAATTTCCGCCATGTAGCCGATTCGCTGGTGGTATTGCAGCAGGAAAGGCTTGTCGCCCTTGTACAATTTAACCGTGAGGAAATCGAAGAACGTTATTCCCAGCTTAAATACGACATCTCAAATTACGTGGAACATAAGATCGACGAACTCCAGCTCGAGCTATTGCAATATGTCAACACGAGGGTAAATAAATTTTCCCAGGTTCAGCGGATTGTAGTTCAGGAATTCCCGTTTGAAAAAACACCCACCCAAAAGATAAAGCGCTATTTGTACACTTAAATGTACTAATTTGTGTATTGTCAAATTTCCTGATCACCATGCGCAAATTCTGCCTTAACTTCCCATTTCTGTTTCTGTTAATCCTGCTTTGCCTTGTTTTTCCCCAGTGCAAGAAAAATTCCGATACTGTCATCCCCGTTGAATTGCCGGGAGACTGGTTACCCACCAACGGCCCCGGCAACGGATTGGTAGTAAGCCTTGCTTCCTTTGGCGACGTATTGCTGGCAGGGGTCAGCGGGCGGGGCATGTATCATTCCCCGGATGCCGGCTCTTCCTGGACCTGTGACACCTCAGCTATCCCAAACAACACTACCCCTATTGCCGTCGTTCAGGTAAATGACTCGGCATTATATACAGTCAGCGATAAATTATACCGTTCGTGGAATAAGGGGAAAGAATGGCATGCAGTTTCCAATATTTCAGCATATACCATATCCCTGGCTGTAAATGAGACCATGATAGTAACCGGGACAGAGGGGACCCAGGGTATATCGGTATCGAAGGATGGTGGACAAAGCTGGAATTCCCACATACCGGTTGGTGGCAATTACAGGAATTCGGTTGCCATTTCCGGGCAGAATATTTTTGTAGGGACATCAGGCGCCGGGGTTTATTTTTCCAGCGATTCCGGGCTGCACTGGGATGCTCTGAATTCAGGATTGGGGAGCCCCGATATTCAATGTTTGAAAGCCGTGGGATCACTGCTGTATGCAGGGACGTCTAAAGGCCTATACTCCTCATCTGACCAGGGCAGGCACTGGATTCTGCTGAACAATGGCCTTTCTCAGGAACTTAAGATAAGCTGTTTTGCTTTCAGCGGGAATTCCATCCTGGCCGGGGGCCCAAACGGGGTATGGGTTTCACGTAACAATGGCACGAGCTGGACCCCGGCAAACGGCAACCTGCCTGAAACGGATGTTCATTCCCTGGCATTCTCGGGATTAAATTTCCTTGCGGGCACGGTAAGCGGCTTGTATGTATCGGCAAGCCAGGGCATGTTATGGGATCTGTTGGGAATACCTGTTACGACTGTAAATTCTATGTGCAGCAACAACCTGGTTGTTTATGCTGCTGCCGGCTGGAACACCCAATCGGTCTACGGAACCATGGACCACGGCCAGAACTGGAGTATCTTTAAACGGCAACTCCCGGCCCATGCTGTTTCATGTGTTGCCTTTTCAGATGGTTTCCTTGCAGCGGGCACCGACAGCGGGGTGTATGTCTCCCAGAACAGCGGCATGTCGTGGGAAAAAAGCTCAGGCGGCATTGCAGGTTCCGACATTCGTTCAATCGGGATGAATGGGCCGGTTTGGTATGCGGGGACATACAGCACAGGCTTTTTCAGATCACAGGATCACGGCTTCACCTGGAATAAGGTAAATACGCCTTTGCCTGATAATAATTATGTTTATTCAATATTCTTCCATGGCTCAACCATCTATGCAGGGACATCCCATGGTGGGATGCTGGTCTCACAGGACAGCGGGAAAACATGGCACGTTAACAGCCAGATGCCTGTGAATACAGTCATTTCATCATTTGCCGCGAAAGGTTCGACTATTTATGCAGGTACATTCAACGGCGTATGGGAATCTGACGACAATGGGCTGACCTGGCTTGCCACAACCCTCGAAAACCAGGAAGTATATAATATGATAATAGTGGATAATTACGTGTTTGCCGCGGTCAAGACCTGGGGAGTATTCGGTACCACCGTTGGCAGTTCAAGATGGTGGTTGTTTTGTTACGGGCTTCCTTATTATACTACCGTAACGAGCCTGGCGACCGACGGCAGCCTGCTGCTGGCCGGCACCAATGGTTTCGGGGTATGGACCCACCGCATCAGATAAGCCTCAGGGCGCCAGCTCAGCCGCATTTACGACTTTACCGTAAAACCTGTCAATTGAAGCCAATGTACTTGCATGCACATCGGCAGCAGAAACTGTGCGGTCACCCCATTTCAGGGGCCTGGTTGCGCAGGCATCCGCAACGACAATGCATTTGAAACCGTAGTCATATGCAGCACGCGTTGCGGCTTCGAGGCACATATGAGTCTGCATACCGCAGAGGATAAGACGTTTTACATGGAGGGATTTCAGGGTTTCAAGCAGGTCGGTGCGGTCGAATGCATTTGCTTCCTCCTTGGTTATCACCTTCTCCCCGGGCAGTGGTGCAACATCAGCGTGAATAGGGCTGCCCCCTGCATGCTGAATATGAATCACAGGAAGTTTCTGATCCCTGAAAAGCTTCAAAACAGCAGCAGCTTTTGCACTCGCAGCTTCCGGATTTTCAAGGGGGAGTTTACCACCCGGGAAATAAAACTCCTGGATATCGATCAGCAGAAGTGCAGTCGGGAGCGTATCGTTCCTGACTGATATTTTTTGAGGGAATACTTGTTTGCTCAATATTAAAAAGGCCGGCAGGAATATCCAGGCCAATAAGATGATAGAAGGTTGCTTTTTCATACTATTAATTTAATCCGGCTCCAAAGTTAAGACACAAACCCAGATGGCGGAATTTTAATGCGCATTTTTCCTAATTTTGCCACGCTTTTTCCAAAACTCGCTGTTACTTTTTTCATGATACGAAATGTTTTATTGTTACTGGGGCTTGCAATGCTCCCCGCACTTTTATTTTCCCAGGCGAAACCCAACGGCATTATTTCCGGAAGGATAATTGATACCCAGGGCAAAACTCCCGTTGAATATGCGAATGTGGTCCTGGTTGACACCCTTGACGGGAAAATAATCGGTGGGGCGGTTACCGACAGCACCGGTTCTTTCCGCCTGACCAGTATCCCTTACGGCATTTATTTTCTTGATTACAGCTTCATCGGTTATGAGAAGAAACGTTCTAAGCCTATCGGCCTGGACCGTAAGCATAACCGGGCCGACGCAGGAGAACTTGGGCTTACGCCATCCGCAGTGAACATGAAAGAAGTAACCATCAGTGCTGAAAGGAACATGATCGTGAGTAAAATAGACCGTAAAATTTTCAATGTACAGCAGGATATCATGGCCCAAACCGGCACTGTTACCGATGTTCTTCAGAACATCCCTGCAGTTAGCGTGGATATGGACGGGAATGTAAGCCTCAGGGGATCTGGAAATGTGACCATCCTGATCAATGGCCGGCCTTCGGCTATGGCAGGTACGGCAAGCCTTGAACAGATGCCGGCCTCCCTAATCGAACGAATCGAGGTGATCACTAACCCATCGGCAAAATACCGGCCCGACGGAACAGCAGGGATCATCAACATTGTTCTTAAAAAAAACCGCAAAGCCGGGTTTAACGGAAGCCTGGGAGGGAATATAGGGAACAACGAAAGGTATACCACCAGCCTTCAGCTTAACCTGAACACAGGGAAGTTCAATATTTACGGCAGCTATGGATTCAGGAAAGATTACCGCTGGAGGAGCGGGGACCTGAACTCCCAGACAATTGACAGTGTGAATCACCAGTCAACATACCTTTACCAGCACTCAGAACAATATTCCAGGCCGGTTTCAAACCTGGCAACCCTTGGAGCTGACTGGAATATCGGCGACAGGGACGTTACCGGGATCTCCGGCACCCTCAATTACAGGGATTTCAGCCGTCATTCAACAGCATACAACCAGTACAAGAATGATTCGCTTCATCCTATTGAGGAGTTTACAAGGGGCCAGGAGGGCCCTGATTACGAGACCAGCGTGGGTTTAAACGCATATTATGAGCATACCTTCAACAGGGAAAGCGAACACAAGCTGAGGGCCGATTTTGTATATCAGTATGATGATGAACACGAGAACTATTCGTATACATCGGTTTACACCATTCCTTTGTATCCCAATTCAATGGACTACAACTACAACCATATCGTTGGTAAAAAACTGAACCTGGCTTTGACCTATTCGAGGCCATTATGGAAAGATGCTTCCCTGGAGACAGGTTATGATGGCAACACGGAAACCGCCGACCAGGATTTTCTCGTTCAAAATTACGACAACGAAAAGGGAGCATGGGTTACCGATTCAACACTCACAAACCATTATAACGGGAACCAAACGGTTCATGCGGTTTTTGCCACTCTTTCCTATTCCATAAAGAAATTTTCCTTTATGGCTGGCATCCGCCCTGAACTGGCCCTGCTGAACCTTGATTTCATTACAAGGGATACTTCTGTACGGCAAATATATTTTGCTGTATACCCTACACTTCATCTTTCGCTTGCTTCGGGGAAGAATGAATGGCAGCTGAATTACAGCCGCAGGGTAAACAGGCCAAGGCCGGAAGACATGAACCCTGTTCCCGAATACAGGGATCCAAGGAATTTCTGGGTTGGGAACCCTGGCCTTAAACCGGAAGACATTCATTCCTTCGAGTTCGGGTACGCTGTTAAGGCGGAACATGTAACTCTTATCCCTTCGGTCTTTTACCGTTACCGCCTGAATGGGATTACAACAGTAACCTATAACAAAAATGATTCGGTACTGATAACCTCCATGGCAAACCTGGCGCATGACCAGAGCGCGGGTATCGACTTCAGCGGTAATGCCCAGGTCGCGAAGATCCTGAGCTTTAATTTCAGCGCTTCGGGCTATTACAACGAGATTGATGCTTCCAATATAGGCTACAGCAGCAATAAGGCTACCCTCTCCTGGAATGCCAAGCTCAATGCCTCACTTAGTATAACCAAATCGACCATGCTTCAGGTAAACGGGCAGTATCGTTCTTCGGTACTCACCCCCCAGGGTATGCGGTACCCCACCTGGGTTGTCAACCTGGGGTTCCGACAGGACTTTTTCAAAAAGAAAATTTCAATGCTGATCACGGTTTCTGACCTGTTTAATTCAAGCGCATCCAAAAGCACTGTAAACACTCCGGTATTGGTACAGGAATCATTAAGAAGAAGAGACGGCCCGGTAGTCTATTGCGGGCTTGTGCTCAATTTCAGTACCATCAGCAAAAAAGAAAAGGATATCAAGTTCGAGTTCGATAACTCAATGGAACGTTAGGAAAGACTTCCTCCCAAGTAATAAGAAGTTATGAACAGCTTCGGATAATCAATCCTTTTCACATTTATTTTAGAGTTTTATTTCTGAATTCCATGAATCGGATCATTTTCCACTGGTTCTGTTTATTTTTTTGTGTCCTTTGCGGCAGTATTAATGCCCAGAATTTTGACAGCCTCCAGAATATCCGGATCATTGTAACATTCAGTTCGGCACCTGCCTCTTATGCAGTTGTCAAAGCCCCCTTACGTTTTAATAAGCTCTTTGCTTTCAGCCTGGAAGAAGATGACGGGGAAAAGGACATATACACTCACGCATACCCGTTTCTCAACGGGGGGACAATAGCCGGTGTCATCTATCCGGGCCTGAAATATACCGATGGCTGCGGTAATGATCAGAAGTTCAAAATGAGCGGGTCTATTTTTCCTTTTATATCACTTGGTCCGGTACTGGTGGATTGCCATGACCCTGCGACCTCCTATTCAACACTCAATGTGACCTGGCCCCAGCTATCGGAGATGTACCGGCAAAACTGGGGGGTTCTTGACCACGGACTGACTTCAGGCGGAGGAGGCACTCCCGCTTATGAGGTTGCAAGGAACACAAGTTACATGAAACTGAAATTGCCTGATGCCACTCCAGGCGGGCCTGATGAAAAAATTTTCGTGAACCCGAACGGAGGAGATATTTATTCCCCTGATGCCTGGGCACAGGGGTATACGATCTGCTATCGAGAAGGATACTCATTTGCAGATCACAGCTTTAATGTTTCAGGACCTTTCCCCCATCAGGATATCGGGATGCACAGGACCAATTCATATGAAGCTTACAATCTCAGCAACCTGGTTGATAATTTTGCGAACGGCAGTACAGCAGGGGCGCACCAATGGGGGGTTGCCTTTACCCATTCAGTGACCAACAGCAATTACGGATATTCATTTGCCACCTTCCAAAACCACATGAATTATATTGCCGATACCTACGGCAAGAATGGGCTCGACAACATCCTGATGACCACCGAGGAAGAGATAATCGATTATCTGCTTGTACGCGACAGCATCATGGTTAATACCCAGCTGTCGGGCAATATACTTACTGTCTCATTCACAGGCAGCGTAAGCGACAAATACCGGTTTTATAATTCCACCCTGCTTATTTCCTCTGACCAGAATATCGCATCCATCGCGGTACAGGGTGTTCAAACAAGTTCATCCACAGGTGCAGGCCTGGCCAGCGGGATGGTAAATATCAGCTGGAACGGTCATCATGTTGTGCCACCTGAGGTGAATGCCGAAACCTGGGTTAGTAAAACTGAATCCTCACACAGCCAGGAGGATGCCAATGTCGCGATGGATTATGTTTTGATGGTTCCTCCCGGCCCGGCCCAAAGGAATTTCAGGATCAGGCTTTGCCAGGTCACAGGCCTGACCCTTCCATCAGAGTTTTGCGCTTACCGCAATGCCCCGGTATGTACAATACCTGAGCTGGGCGGCTGCCCCGGCCATACGCTGGTTCTCCCTGTCTTAATCGACAGCTGTTTTAACATCACGGGATGTTACCAGAGAATAGAATACGATCCTGCCATCATGACTTTTGTCTCAGGCATAGCGGGCAAACCAAATATCCTGAGCGGGATGGGCATTACAGACCAGGCTGTGGGAGGTTCCTCTTCCCTGCGCAAGGTTCTTGTCTCATGGACAGGTGCTGCAGCTAAATCCCTCTCTGTGCATGACACTCTCGTAAAACTTACTTTTTCTTATATTTCAGGAAATGCAAATGTTGCATTCAACATATCTTCCAACAGCGGAACAGACTGTAAATATCTCGATGAAGGCGGGAATACCATGTATCAATACCCTCCGTCAGACTATTATTTTAACGGTGGGGTTACCAATGCAAGGCTGGCGGCTCCCGGTGCAATAAGCGGGCCGTCGACCCTGTGCCCCGGGGCTACCGGCAACATGTATGCGGTTTCCCCTGTCACTGGGGCAACTTCTTATCAATGGGACTTCCCATCAGGATTTACGATAACCCACGGCGACGGCAGCGATACTGTTTTTGCAACCGCCGGGCCCAATGCGGTTTCAGGAAACATTACAGTGAGGGCGGTCAATGTTTGCAATGACAATCCCCTTTCCCCGGCTTTTACGGTGACGATGAAATCCAGGCCTGTACCTGTTATCAACGGGACTTCCGACACCTGTGCCATGTCGGCGGGGCTTCCTTACAGTACAGAAAATGGAATGATGGATTATATATGGTCTGTTTCTGCAGGAGGCCAGATCATTTCGGGCATGGGCACCAGTAATATCACGGTTGACTGGGACGTAGCAGGATCTCAAAACGTCAACCTGCTTTATCGAGCAACAAATGGATGTATGGCGCCTTTGCCCACGGTAAAGACCGTTACAGTAAACCCGCGCCCCCTCCCACTCATCACAGGGCCGGATACTGTTTGCCGAACTCTTTCAGCCTCATTCTCAACAAATCCGGGAAATCAATTATACCAATGGCAGGTATCCCCCGGGGGAACTATAGAATCGGGCGGCAGCACGTCAGTGATCAACGTGAGATGGAACAATGAAGGGCCCCAATGGATCCGCCTGAACTATTCAAACACCTATGGCTGCCAGGCATTGGCGCCTGTCGTAAAAAACATCTTTGTCTGCCCGATAGCACAACCCGTCCTGGCAGGGCCCGACAGCCTATGCGAAGGGGCTTCTGAAATATTGTACACAACCACGGCAGGGATGGTTGGTTATTCCTGGTCTTTACTCTCAGGGGGTACGATTACATCAGGCGCTGGTACATCTTCCATTCACATAAACTGGAATGCCCCAGGTATTCATCAGCTGAAACTGAACTACACATACCCCGGAGGATGTGCTGCCGCAGTCCCGTTTATTCTGCCAGTGCATGTACACCCAAGACCGCTGCCTCACATCATTGGACCCGGCAGCTTGTGTAAGGGATCGACAATGCTGTTTTATACCGAAAGCGGTATGAGTAATTACCAATGGACAATTTCACCGGGAGGGATCATCCTTTCCGGGGCAGTCAAGGATTCAATAATCACCAGCTGGACCACGGCAGGGAACCAGGACGTCACCGTAACGTACAAAAATATTTACGGCTGCCCGCCGGTGAATCCTGTTTCACATGACATCCTGGTTCATCCCCTGCCTCAGCCTTCAATTGGCGGCCCTTCATCGGCATGCAACGGTTCTGTTGATAAAATTTATACAACCCAGGCTGGTATGACGAATTACTCCTGGTCAATCAGTTCAGGCGGGATGATCACATCAGGGCTGGGGAAAGACACGATACATGTTAACTGGTATTCTCCCGGAATAAAGCAGATTACCGTTAACTACCTTGACCCCAATTTGTGCACATCGCCAAACCCTGCTTCTTCCTCCACAACCGTAAATCCCCTGCCTGTTCCAACAATTACAGGTCCATCGGCTGCCTGTGCCGGTTCAACCGTGGTTTATTCAACCCAGGCTGCCATGAACGGGTATAGCTGGAGTATTTCACCCGGGGGTTCAATAGTATCGGGACAGGGAACCCAAACATTAAATGTGAAATGGAATCAGCCGGGCCCTGAGATGGTATCTGTAAACTACTCCAACAGTTACGGCTGTTTTGCTATTAATCCTGTGGTAATGAATGTTACTGTTAATCCTTCACCAGCGCCTTCCATTACAGGGCCGGGAAGCCTTTGCCTGAACTCCCAGGCTACATATTTTACAGAAACCGGCATGAGCACCTATTCATGGACTGTTTCGGCAGGCGGTTCAATTATTTCAGGCAACGGATCACCCTTAATCCATGTAAACTGGAATGGAAGCGGAGACCAGTCGGTTTCGCTCTCCGGAACGAACACATACGGCTGTATAACGGCACAACCGGTACAAAAACAGATCAGGATCCATCCCCTTCCGGCTCCGGTAATAAACGGGCCGGCAACCCTGTGTTGCTATTCGACTAACCAGGTTTACGTCACCCAGCATGGAAAGTCATCTTACCACTGGACTATCACTAACGGGGGGCTTATTACCCATGGGCAGGGGTCCGACTCCATAAGGGTTACATGGAATATTGCAGGGCTCCAGCAGCTTACGGTTACCTATGCAGATTCTAACGGCTGCGTCCCCACATTGCCAGGTTCGTACCAGGTAAATGTAAATCAGCTGCCGGTCCCGTCAATCACAGGCCCTGCAGCTGTATGTGAAGGGGTTACAGGAAATACGTACAGTACCCAGGATGGAATGGGCGGCTACCTTTGGAACATTCCTTCAGGCGGGACTATCTTATCAGGCCTTGGGACTTCAGTTATCCATGTATTATGGAATTCGGCCGGCGCAAGGTCTGTTTCGATAAATTATTCCAATTCGAACGGCTGTTACGCCCAGGCTCCATTTGTTAAAAACGTAACCGTATATCCATTACCGGTTCCGATAATAACAGGTCCCGACAGCCTTTGCATGAATGCAACAGGCGTTTATACGACCGAAAGCGGCATGCATAACTACCAATGGGTTATTTCTCCCGGGGGCAGCAATATTACCGGGCTGGGGACCAATACAATTTCAGTAACCTGGACAACTGCCGGCCCACGTACAATCTCAGTAAACTATATGAATGACAACAATTGCATGGCAGCCTCTCCTTCGGTGTTCGGTGTCACTATTTTCCCCCTTCCTGCTCCGACAATTTCCGGGCCAACAACTGTTTGTGCTAATTCCAGTTCAGAAGTATATTTTACAGAAAGCGGGATGAGCGATTATACATGGGTTGTATCTTCAGGAGGCCTCATTGCCTCAGGCCAGGGAACCCGCTCAATCCTTGTTAACTGGGCTACACCTGGCAATGCCACTGTTTCGGTAACATGTACTTCACACAGGGGATGTCATCCCGCTTCACCGGCAATTATAAATGTACTTATTAACCCCCGCCCTGTGCCAGGCATCTCAGGGAATAATATTGTTTGTTTGAACTCAGGCCCTAAATCCTATTTTACCGAAGACGGGAAACAGAATTACCACTGGGCGACTTCAGCAGTTGACACAATATTAAACGGGCAGGGTACGCCTTCGGTGACAGTTCAATGGGCCAATGCAGGCAACCGGTGGATCTCAATTATCTATTCGGAACCGTCAGGATGTGAAGCTATAGAACCTGTTACCCTCCATGTTATTGTCACTCCCGACCCCGGCCCTTCTTCTGCCATTTCCGGGCCATCCGTACTCTGCGCCCCGGCATCCTGGCAGGAGTACACCGTACTTCCCGTTCCGGATGCCAGCGGGTATTACTGGACCTTGCCTTCAGGCGCTGTGTTCCAGGGAAGCCCAAACAGTAATATCATCCATCTTTCCTACCTGCCAAACGCGCAATCGGGCAACATAGCGGTTTATGGGACAAATGCCTGCGGCAACGGGACTCCTTCAAGCCTGCCAGTTACCATTAATCCCGTACCTCCCCAGCCAGGTGTTACCATGGGCCCGAACAACACCCTTTTATCCAGTTCGATTAATGGCAACCAATGGTATTTAAACTCCCAGCCTCTGCCTGGTGATACACTTAACCATCTTCAGGTTACTCTGACAGGTAATTACTTCACTATTGTAACACTCGATAATTGTGTCTCCGATACTTCAAATATTAAATATGTGATTGCCGTCGGAATGCCTGAGAATTATGAATCTGCAGTAAAAGTTCATCCCAATCCTACAAAGGGGCCAATTATATTAGATTTCATCAACCCTGTTGAAAGAGTTTATCATGTATATCTCCTGAATGAATTGGGTCAGAAGATATACCGCTCTGAAAGGACAATCCCGGGAGGAGAATCCTCCTGGATGATCAATATAAGTGAAGTGCCCCGGGGTCCCGTGATCCTGGTTATTCAGTCTGCAGAAAACATAGTCAGGAAAAAAATCATCAAAGATTAGTAAATCAAGGTTTTCATAAGTCGGGGAATCTGAACTGCCCGCTTAAGGTTTAATTTGGCAGGTTTGAATTTGAATAAATCATTTTATATTTTTGCCGGCTGCTAAACACCCACAATCATGAGAACTATTGCCTTATGCCTGATCTCCGTAATACTGACAGGGATCATATATGCCCAGGATATAAAAACTGTTGCCTCCGGCCTGGATAAAGCCAGGGAAGAAGCCCCGCCCGATACTGTGAAACATCACTGGAAATTCGGCGGGTTCGGTTCCCTGACTATCAACCAGGCTGCGTATTCCAACTGGGCCGCAGGAGGTACCAATTCAGTTGGTGCCACAGGGATGCTTAACCTTAAACTCCGCTATTCCAAAAATAAGCATTCATGGTCCAATCTTTTAGATGCAGCATATGGTTTCCAGCTTATCGGGAAGACAGAGAATGCCAGATACAATAAAACGGATGATAAATTAGAGTTCACTACAGCATACAGTTTCGAACTTCATAAAAACAAAAAGTGGTTTCTGACTTTGCTGGCTAATTTCCGTTCCCAGTTTTCCAACGGCTACAATTATCCCAATGACAGCCTCCCGATCTCAAAATTCATGGCTCCTGGTTATGTTGTTATCGGTTTGGGTATTACTTACCGCCCGGCAGCGTTTTTCAGTTTGTATGTTTCACCGGCTTCCGGGCGTTTCACTTTTGTACTGGACGACACCCTTTCCAAACAGGGTGCATTCGGTGTTGAAAAAGGCAAGAAAATAAGAGGGGAATTCGGTCCATATGTAAGGGCAGATCTCAATAAGGACCTGACAAAAAACATAAACCTGACTTCATCCCTTGAGCTGTTTTCAGATTACCTGCACAAATTCGGGAATATCGATGTTAACTGGAATGTACTGTTTACCCTGAAGGTTAATAAATGGCTGGCAACGATCATTAACTGCCAGGTTATTTATGATGATGATGTTCTGATCCAGACCAATCCGCCGGAACCTGCTTATGGCCCCCGCACTCAATTCAAGGAAACAATAGGAGTTGGTATATCCTATAAATTCCATTAACAGGATTGATTGGATTGGCGGATTAAAAAAAATGAATTAATTTTGGTTGCAGGAAATTCACACAAACGAAAGCACCATGGCCCAACATGATTTGTACGATGATCACAGTTTAACCCACGAAGAACTTAAATACAGGGAGCATACCGAAAGGGCGGCCCATTTTATCAAGATCGACCTGTTCCGTTCGGCCAGGGAGGAATTTAAAGCAGCCCTGGTCTATAAGCCGGGGGATGAGAAATGCCTTCTTGGAATCACCGGTATGAATGCCAACATACAGAGGGATAAAAAGATTGTACTGGTGGTTGCCCCGATTGTCCTCGCAATTATTGCAGCTATAGCAATCTTTGCATGATTTTCTAAAGCCTGATCATTTCTTCCATCAGGCTCAGGAGTACTTCTTTCGTTACAGGTTTGGGCAGATATCCCGAAAATCCCAATGAAATAAGCCTGTCGCGGTCGCCAATTGAGGCATACCCGGTAAGAGCCACTATGGGAACGTTCTTATACTCAGGACGCTTCCTGATTTCAAGCATGGTTTGAATACCGTCAATGCCCGGGCCAAGATTGATATCCATCAGTATAAGGTCGAAATGTTTCTGACAGGCGCTCTCGATTGCAGCTTTGCCATCAAGCGCCGAATAGGCTGTACAGGTATCCTGGATATACAGTGTCAGAAGCTGAAGATTAACCAGGTTGTCTTCTACAACCAGCACCGATATACTGCTCTTGGGGATTAAAGATGATGCATGGAGCCTGGCCTCTTGCCCATGGGTTTTCTCAGGCGGCTGCTCAAAATAAGGCTCAGCCGAAGGAAGGATCACAATAAATTCGGACCCTTCCCCTACCCTGCTTTTAAGCCTTATCTCACCATTTAGCAGTGCGGCTATTTTTTTACTGATACTAAGCCCAAGGCCGGAACCCTCAAATTTTCTTCCATAACCCTCACTTACCTGCCTGAACGTTTCAAAGATCAGCTCGAAATTCTCCTCTGCAATACCAATGCCGGTATCTTTTACAGAGATCGCGATACTTGTTTTCGGGCTTTCGTTCAGTTCACTTGCTTCAATCGTGATACTGCCTTCCTCGGTATATTTAATAGCATTATCAATAAGGCACCTTAGCAAATGCTGCAAGAGATAATCATCTCCCAGGATCTGGATATATGCAGGGACATTCAGGTTTAAGCTTAAGTTTTTTCTTTTGACCAGGGGTTCATAATTGGAAAGGATTTTCAGTACGGTTTTTTTAATGCTCAGCGGAACGAACTTCCTGTTTACTTTATCCGACTCTAAATGCGAAAGGTCCATGATCGCATCCAGCGTATCCATCAGCCTGCGACCTGAAATAAGAATATTCTCCGCCTTTGCCCTGGTATCAGGGTCCAGCAGGTCATTGGTAAGGATTTCAGCGAAACCGAGTATTCCGTTCATTGGCGTACGCAGTTCATGGTTCATATTTGCAAGCAGTGAGGAAGTAAGTTTGGAAGAAACTTCGGCTTTCTGTTTCTGAACAACCAGTTCCTGCTGCATTTTCATTCGTTGAATTGACAAAGCGATTTGTTCCGACACGAAAATCAGCACATCCACTTCATGTTCCCCATAACGTATCTTTGGATTATAGCTTTGCACTGCCATGACCCCGATAACCTCTTTGTCAATTTTCAGGGGCACTCCCAGCCAGTCAATCGCTATAGTGCCTTTCGTCTCAATAATACCCCGGTCGATGAAATACTGAATGTCTTCAGGCTTTGCCAGCAAGTGCTTACCGGTCCTGAGTACAATGTCGGTTAAAGTATTCCCTCTCTTCCTCGGTGCAGGAGGCGGATCTTTTTCATCTATAAAATAAGGGAAGCTGATTGTTTCACCATCCGGTTCCATGAGTGCGATGAACAAGTTGTTTGCATCCATGAGGTCCCCGATCACTATATGAATGTTGGCAAACAAGTCGTTCAGGCCTTTAACAGAATGGGCCAGTTCAGAGATCCTGTATACTGCCCCTTTGATTTTTCCCGATTGGATTACATCCGAGATATCCTTGTTGATCGTGATAATACCCAATACATCCCCCTTATCATCCTTTAACTGGGATGTTGATGAAAGTATGTATGCAGTGCTGCCATCCTTACGTTTATGCACCAGCTCACCTTTCCAGGTCCCTTTCTGCGCAAGTTCCTCAAAAATACCGGCCCTTCCTGCGCCCGGGAAATCAACTCTCAGGGATCCTCCGGCGAATTTACCAACGACCTCCTCGGCCCTCCATCCATAAATCCTCTCAGCTCCTTTATTCCAGCTCTGAATGATCATGTCCCTGTCAAATGTGATAATGGCATCATTGATCTCCTGCAGCAAGGCATTCATATACCTTATCTGCTCTTCATCCATATGCGATTTCTGCTGGAATGTAAAACGCGACCTGTAATGCTCAAGCTGCTGGCTTTTCCAGATCAGTGCGGCTGATATGGTAATGACCAGGACGAAGATGGAAATATACAAAATTAGTGTTACAGCGCTTTTCTGCAGGGGAGCCGTAAGTTCGCTTTTATCAATTTTGCAGATAAGCCACCAGTTGGTACCTTCAATATGCCGCAATTCGGCAAGCACCGGGACCCCGCGGTAGTCCCTGGAATCAGGCAACAACAGTGCCCCTTTTAAGGGTACTGTCCGGCAGATTTCATCCGCCATGGATGGTGTGGTGAATGCAATTATGGTGTCAGGGACTATCCTGCTTCCCGACAGGTAAAACGTGGACTTTATGTCGTGGTGTATAAGTATGTTTTCAGCGGTAATACGTTTCACAGGCCAGGCAGCGAGAGCCGGGAACAGGTTCCTTGAAGGGTTAATAAAAAAGACGGCATAGCCGATAATTTCCTTTTTCAATGTCATTGCCACGGAACTGGTAAGGTAGGATGTCCCGTCTTTGTACTTTTTGATCTCAGAGAGCATTACCTTCCCGGTGATCAGATGATCCATATCGGATGAGGATAGACCTTCAGCCCAGGGCCCGGCGTTATTGTCAACCAGGCTGAAAACCTGCCTGCCCCGGGAATCAAATAATACAATATTGCTGTAATCGTGATTACGCCTGATAGGATCCAGCCAGTCACGTATCGACTGCCGGTGATCAGTATTACCGGGTTGTTCGAGGAGTTTGGCGAAATGTAAAACGAATTCCCGGCTTGCAGCGATGAATGAACCTTCAGCTTTTCTTTCCAGGATCCAGTTGTTAATCTCGTTGACTTTAAAACCAGAAACAGCCGAGAGAAACTCCTTGTTGATCGCGAGAATGTCTTCCCTCTGCTGATTATAGTAAAAATGCCCTCCTGAGAACAATCCGACAATCAGCAAAAAGACAAAAATGAACTGTTTCCAGTTGAGCCTGAACTTATTTTCCGGATATTCCGTCTGGGGCATTAAATGGATCTTATAAGAATCAAAGATAGAAATTTTATTCTTGTACTTGAAACTGTTACTTTCATCTTTTTATGTATGTTTGTATACCATGAACAGAAAAACACAAAAGACCCATGGAAACAGGCAAACCTCAGATAATGAAACTTGTTAAGAATGACCCCTGGCTTGAACCTGTATCAAAGGAGGTCTATGAGCGGTATGAGCGTTACCAGAGCGTGCTTACCGGGATAAAGGCCGGGTGGAAGTCCCTATCAAAGTTTGCCGATGCATATTTATGGTATGGCATCCATCATGACCGCAAGAAAAAAGGCTGGGTTTACAGGGAATGGGCTCCCCATGCCCAGGATGTTTATCTTTTTGGGGATTTCAATAACTGGCAACGCTATTCGCACAGGCTGAACCGCGACAAATCAGGGAACTGGGAGATTTTCCTTCCCGACAATATTTATGGTGAACGATTCGTGCATCAGGGGAAGATAAAAGTCATGGTGCATTCCGAGTTGGGATGGAACGAAAAGCTCCCTGCTTATATAAACAGGGTTATCCAGGATCCGGAAACAAAGGATTTTGCGGGGCAGATCTGGGATCCGCCTGTTTCTTTCGATTGGGAAGACGACAATTTCGGGTTAAGCAACCTCAATGAACTCTTCATTTATGAATGCCATCCCGGCATGGCACAGGAACGCGAGGGCATAGGAACATTCCTGGAGTTTGCCGATGACCTTATCCCCTATATTAAAAATGCCGGGTATAATGTAATTCAGCTGATGGCTATTGCCGAGCACCCTTATTATGGTTCCTTCGGATATCATGTTACCAATTACTTTGCCGTTTCCAGCCGCTTTGGCTCTCCCGAAGAGCTGAAATATCTTATCAAAAAAGCACATGAACAGGGCATAGCCGTCATCATGGACCTGGTACACTCCCATGCAGCCAAAAACACGAATGAGGGGCTGAACATGTTTGACGGTTCCGATCACCAGTATTTTCATGCAGGCCCCAGGGGGAACCATCCGCACTGGGATTCCAAATGTTTCGACTATGGCAAACAGGAAGTCCAGCAGTTCCTGCTTTCCAATGTTAAATACTGGCTGAAAGAATTTCATTTCGACGGATTCCGTTTCGACGGGGTTACATCCATGATGTATTTTGATCACGGTTACCGTGAGGTTTGGGATCGTGACGGCTATTTCAAAGAAGGGGTTGAATGGGATGCAATCACTTATCTGCAGCTTGCGAATACCCTGGCTCACCAGGTCAAATCATCATCCTTGACAATTGCCGAAGATGTTACCGGCATGCCCGGGCTTTGCAGGCCTGTCAAAGAAGGCGGCATAGGGTTTGATTTCAGGCTCGGGATGGCGCTTCCCGACTACTGGATCAAGATCCTCAAGGAACGCAAGGATGAAGAATGGGATATTCATGAGATGTGGACCGTGATGAATGATCGTCTGCCCGACGTGAAGACAGTAGCTTACTGCGAGTCTCATGACCAGGCCCTTGTTGGCGATCAGACTATTGCATTCAGGTTGATGCAAAGCGAGATTTACTTTAAAATGAGCCGTGAGGAAGAGAGCCATATCATTGACAGGGGAATTGCCCTCCACAAGATGATACGTCTCTTCACTCTTTCGCTCGGGGGCCAGGCCTACCTGAACTTTATGGGAAATGAATTCGGGCACCCCGACTGGATCGATTTTCCGCGTGAAGGGAACAACTGGAGCCATCAGTATGCCAGGCGACAGTGGTCCCTTGTCCTGAACACTAACCTTAAATACCGTTTTCTTGGGGAATTTGACAAATACATGCTGAAGCTGGCAAAATCGTATGGGCTGCTCGAAGCGAATTTCGCCCGCCAGATATGGATGGACCACCAGAATAAGACTGTTGTTTTTGAAAAAGCTGGCTTGCTTTTCGTATTCAACTTCCATACCGTCAATTCGATTGCCGATTATACTTTCATCGTCCCCGAGCCAGGCGATTACAGGTTAGTATTGAATTCCGATTCATATGTTTTCGGAGGCTTTGGCAGGATTGACGAGGGCAGTGTGCATACCAGCATTTTTAATCCGGGCGACAGCAGCCACGCCCTGAAAATTTATAACACAAACCGGACGGTCCAGGTATTCGAGCGGATACAGCCGGAAAGTAAAACAAAAAAAGAGTCTACCAATGCATAACAAACCCAACCTGCGTTTCTGGCAGATATGGAACATGAGCTTCGGCTTCCTGGGCATTCAGTTTGGCTGGGGCCTTCAGATGGCCAACATGAGTGCTATTTATTCCTACCTTGGTGCGAGACCCAGCCAGATTGCCTTGCTCTGGCTCGCTGCCCCGGTTACAGGTGTTATAATCCAGCCATTGATCGGACAGGCAAGTGACCGAACCTGGACAAGGCTTGGCCGCCGCAGACCATATATTCTGGTGGGCGCCATCCTGGCTTCCCTGGCCCTTGTCTTTATGCCTAATTCACCTACATTCTGGGTCGCCGCAGGCCTTCTCTGGGTACTCGACGGGACCATCAATGCCAGCATGCAACCTTTCAGGGCCATGGTGGCCGACAACCTGCCTGAAGAACAAAGTTCCCAGGGTTTCGCAATCCAGTCGCTATTTATTGGACTCGGGGGCACCATCGCCTCCGCCCTTCCCTGGATGATGACAAACTGGTTCGGGATCGCACAGGACAAAGCAGGCCAGGGGCATATTCCCGCTTCAGTCACTTTGTCTTTTTATATAGGGGCAGTTGCCTTTATCGGTGCGGTCCTGTGGACCGTCTTTTCAACAAAGGAAATACCCCCGGATGAGGCCGAACTGGCCTCCATCAGGTCACAGAAGTTTGACTGGACGCTGGGGCTGGGGGAGATAGTAAGGCTGATCTCACACCTGCCCAGAAGGATGTGGGAACTGGGCCTGGTCCAGTTCTTCACCTGGATAGGCATGTTCTGTTTATGGGTGTATTTTTCCCCTGCAATTGCAGGCAATGTGTTTCACGCCAGGGAGGGCACGGTCGAAATGGAGACCTCCGGTTCCTGGGCGGGATTCTGCTTTGCAATGTACAATGCAGTTTGCTTTTTATTCTCATTTGTACTTATTAAGATCACAAAATTTGTTGGGCCAAAACTGATCCATACGATCTGCCTCGCAATCGGCGCCATAGGGTTGTTAAGCATTACGCTTATGAGCGGGAAATATGAGCTGCTTCTGTCAATGACCTGCATCGGGATTGCGTGGTCAAGTATCCTGTCAATGCCCTATGCCATGCTCACACCGGCTTTGCCTCCCGACAAATTCGGTGTTATGATGGGGATCTTCAACCTGTTTATTGTCGTTCCCCAGGTTATCGCATCGAGCATGCTAGGGTATGTGATCGCACTTTTCTTTGGCGGGAAACCCATGAACGCCATGATCATAGGCGGGGTATGCTTTGCAATCGCTTCGGTGACGACACTTTTCGTAGTGACATACAGAAAACACGGTAATGCCGGCAATCCCGGCAGGGTCGCACCCGGGCATTAACCCGATCCTCAAAAAGTATAAAGACCAAATGGCAATGTTATCAAGTAAGCTCCCCAAAATCAGGCTGCAATGAGAAATTACCCTCTTCTTTTATTGGCATTCATTTGCATCGTGCTTATAACGGCATCCTGCAAAATGAAACCCCGTCCCCCCGAAGCAATGAAGCTTCCCGGAAACGGGGACTCGATTAAAGCTTATATCAAAGCCGAAAATGAATATTCTGAAAAATGGCTTGATCATTACGATGTATTGAAGAATGCTATTTCGGCTGAGCTGGCAGGCCGGCGGCAATCCACGGAGGCCCCACAATCCCGGGCGAATGACAGCATCTTTGAATCGCCCGATTGGAAGATACTAGTCATGAACAGGAATGAAGTCCGTTTGCAGCCGACAGGAAAGAACAAGCAGGCCGGCAGGGTAATATATACCGAACCTGACCGGGCATTCAGGGTCAGTTTACGCACCTCTGCTTCCTTAAACTTTATATTTATTGAAAGCATCTCGGAATCTTCTTCAGAGGCACGTTTGATACCTGCATCTTTAAAATCACTTAAACCCCTGCTTCTCCAGGAACGCAAAAAAGGCGTTTTCTACCGGGCCGATCATTTCGGTGGCAACAATATATGGATACTGTCAAATGAAAATGCACCCAGGCGCTGCCTGATCATTGCCCCGGTATCAAGTCCGGGCTCCGAAGGATGGAAAGCCGCCGTGAAGGAAAACGACAGCGTTTTTATTGATTCCTATGAGGTCATCGACGAGAAATTCCTGGCCATTGTCCAGAGAAAACATCTCGGCACTTCAATTGAAATAACCAGTCTCTACCAGGAAGTCAAAGGTCCCGTTATTGAGAATAAGATCAATTTCCCGGAGCCGGAAGGGCAGATATCAGACTTCTCGTACAGCGAAAAAGATGACAAACTGGTATTCACCTACTCGAGCATTATTACACCCCCTACCTGCTATACCTACGGCATCCATTCAATGCATATGGGCATACGCTGGAAGAAGCAGATAAAGCTCTATGACCAGGATAATTATAAAGCCAGTGTCATAACCGCCGTCGGGAACAAAGGAGAAAGGGTCCCCGTATCGCTCATCAGTAAAAGGGATGAGGAACCCCTTACCAGACCAAAGCCCCTGCTTCTTCTTATCATGCCAGGTGAGCCCTGGGAGTACGGCAAGGGCTTTAGTCCTTACCTTATCAGCCTGCTTGACCGGGGGGTTGCTCTTGCCTGTGTTCATGTTCCTTTGAACAATCCATCAGGGGAGGAGGGATCACAAATAATAAATGCAGCCGCCTCGGCCCTTATAGGCAAACAAATAACTTCGGCAGGTCTCATCACCCTTGTCGCCCGGGACCCTGCCGCCATACCGGTTGTGAGATCGGCCTGTGACCATCCGGAATGGTTCAGGGCATTGACCCTTGAATCTCCCCGGGCAGCAAATATATCATGCCTCAGGGATATCCCCTTTGTTTGTATTTATACAGACCAAAATCAACTGACAGGGACCGAAAGGCAACCCGCCACGGTTTCGGAAATGCGGAAACTGACAAAAGAGGGAAATACCCTGCTCCTGATATCCGGCGACCGCCGTGTTAAGGAAGAGAATATGATGGCCGGGCTTCTCACATTTATCCTGGCTGCTAATGGAATTAATAAATAATCTCAATAATTAAACAAACATGCAAATGATGAATGAACGTGCCTCCGGCATACTCTTGCACCCTACTTCACTGCCCGGGAAATACGGGATAGGAACCCTGGGCAAAGCTGCTTTCGATTTTATCGATTTTCTGACCAAGGCAAAACAACAATACTGGCAAATACTACCATTGGGCCCGACTGGTTTTGGCGATTCACCATACCAGTGCTATTCAGCCCATGCCGGCAATCCGGATCTTATCGATCCCGACCTCCTTGTAAAATACGGATTGTTAACACAGGATGACCTGAAATCCCAGCCCCAGTCTGATGACGGCCAGGTACTGTACGACAAGGTACAGAAAGCACGGCTTCCAATGCTTGAGAAAGCATATCATGCATTTACCGCCAATGCAGCTGATCTGGACAAGCTGGCATACCGGAACTTTCTCAAGGGCCACGCATCCTGGCTGAATGACTATGCCCTGTTCAGGTCGCTAAAGGAAGAATCAGGCAATTCGCCATGGTATACATGGGAAGCTGATCTCAAATTCCGCAACCCCGAGACACTAAAAGCAGCAGAGATCAGGCTGGCCGAAAAAACAGACTTTCATAAATTTCTCCAGTTTGTCTTTTTTAAACAATGGACCAGCGTTAAAGATTATGCTAAGAAACACAAGATAAAGATCATAGGCGATATCCCCCTGTATATCTCACCGGACTGTGCTGATGCCTGGGCCAATCCTGGTGTTTTTGAATATGACAAAGATCTCAACCCGATCAGGGTGGGCGGCGTTCCTCCGGACTACTTCAGTGAAACAGGCCAGCTGTGGGGAAACCCGCTTTTCAACTGGGAAGTCATGAAAAATGATAATTACAAATGGTGGATAGAACGTATAAAGACCAACCTGAGCTTGTATGATGTGATAAGGATAGATCATTTCCGCGGCTTTGCAGCTTACTGGGCAGTGCCATACGGCGAAGCAACCGCCATAAACGGGGCATGGATCCCGGGGCCGGGTAAAGACTTTTTCAATGCACTTCTGAATGAATTGGGGAAACTTCCGATAATTGCGGAAGACCTGGGAGTTATGACCCCTGAAGTTGAAGACCTTCGCGACAGTTTTGGGTTCCCCGGGATGAAAATCCTTGAATTTGCTTTCGATTCTTCCGAAGAAAATGATTACATCCCATACAGCTACAATAAAAACTGTATCGTATATACCGGCACCCACGATAACGATACCGTGGTGGGCTGGTTCAACAAAGCATCGGAAGCCGACAAGCAGCAGGTTCTCGATTATATCAACTGCACTGAAAAAGGGATACACTGGTCATTTGTGCGGCTTGCATGGGCTTCAGTCGCCAACACAGCCATCGTTCCTATGCAGGACCTGTTAGGGCTGGATTCCGGTTCAAGGATGAACCTTCCCGGCACAACCGGCGGTAACTGGAAATGGAGAACCAGGCTGGGTGATTTTTCGGATGAACTTGCCGAATCGCTGGCACATCTCACAAAACTATACGGAAGGATTAAAAAGTCAAAAAGCAAAACCAAATAAAATGAAGCGTTTCATCCTTCTGATTTTCATGCTGCTTCCCGCCTGCTTTCTTGCAGCCCAGGCAGGGATTGAACGGGTAGAGCCCCCGTTCTGGTGGACAGGTTTAAGAAACCCCGGCCTGCAGTTATTGATTTATGGAAAAGACATTGGCAACAAAGCCGTTTCCATAGCCGGGGGGAAGCAGTCTGATGTGATCATTACCGCTGTTCATAAAGTCCGGTGCCCGGATTACCTTTTCGTAGACCTTAAAATAGGTGCGTCGGCAAGGCCGGGAACCTATACCCTGAATTTCTACGACGGGAAAAAGCTTGTCACAAGTTTCAAATATGAATTGAAAAAGAGGAATGCAGGATCAGCCCTGCGGAAAGGATTCGATAATTCAGATGTGATCTACCTTATCATGCCCGACCGTTTTGCCAATGGAGACACCGCCAACGACAATATCGCAGGGATGAAAGAGAGGGTTGACAGGTCAAACCCCGACAGCCGCCACGGAGGTGACATCAAAGGGATCATTAACCACCTTGACTATCTTAAAGAACTTGGTGTCACGGCCCTGTGGATGACGCCCCTTGTTGAGAATGACCAGGCAAAATACTCATATCATGGGTATTCCGCTACCGACTTTTACAAGGTCGATCCCCGTTTCGGGACCAATGATGACTATGTGAAGCTTTCACAAGCCCTGCATCAACGGGGCATGAAGCTGATCATCGACGAAGTGTTCAACCATTGCGGCAGTGAACACTGGTGGATGAAAGACCTGCCATCAGACGATTGGGTGAATCAATGGCCTGAATTTACGAGGAGTACATACAGGGCCGGCAGCATCAGCGATCCTTATGTAGCTGTTGCCGACAGTACACAGTTTTCAAGAGGATGGTTTGATAAAACCATGCCCGACCTGAACCAGCGTAATCCTTTCATGAAAAACTACCTGATACAGAACAGTATCTGGTGGATGGAAGTTGCCGGGATAGACGGCATCAGGCAGGACACCTACCCCTATCCATTCAAAGACGCTATGAGCGAATGGGGGAAACGTATGCTTGAAGAATATCCCAATCTCAACATCGTGGGCGAATGCTGGATGAACTACCCGGCCACGGTTGCCTACTGGCAAAAAGGCTCAAAGAACCTCGACGGGTTTAACTCGAATCTGCCGTCAGTGTTTGATTTCCCAATACATGATGCCTTGATCCAGGCATTCAACGAAAAGGAAGGATGGAACACAGGCATCCTGAGGTTATATGAGATTATATCACAGGATTTCTCGTATCCCGATCCCAAGAATATTGTCACGTTTGCCGACAATCACGACGTAAACCGTTACCTCGACACACAGAATGATGATATAAGGAAACTGAAAATGGCCATGGCATTTATATTAACTACCAGGGGAATTCCCGAGATCTTCTATGGGACGGAGTTGCTGATGACCACCGGGGCCGATAAGGGGCATGGCAGCATACGAAAGGACGTCCCCGGCGGCTGGCCCGGCGACGTCAGGAATGCTTTCACAGCCCAGGGACGGACCCAGGCTGAAAACGACATGTACAACTTCATGCACACCCTGCTCAATTTCAGGAAGTCAAATACATCCCTGCAGACGGGCAAACTCCTGCATTTCATCCCCTCCGACGGAATTTACACCTATTTCCGTTACAACAGCCAGAGTACCGTAATGGTTGTCATGAACAACAATGAGGAACAGAAACTCCATGAAACCGGGCGTTACAGGGAAATTCTCAAGAACTTCAAATCAGGGAAGGAGGTCATCAGCGGCAGGGATGTCACAGATCTGTCGAAGCTGACTATCCCGGGGAAATCAGTCCTGATCATCGAGCTGAAACATTAATCACACAATAAATTCAACAAACATGCTGGCATTTCAGAAAAAACTGTCAAACATTTTTTACCTCCTTATTGGGTTCCCGAGCACTGCAATGGGGTTTGCCCTTTCGATACAGATAGCAGTTCTCAGCTGGATACTGCGGACGAAATACAACCTGGATATAGACCAGATAGGTATCGTGTGGGCTGCAGGCCCTATTGCCGGTATCCTTGGCCAGCCCCTGGTCGGCCTCATCAGCGATAAGATCTGGTTCTGGGGAGGGAGGCGCAAACCATTTATTATAATAGGCGGTATGCTTGCCGCCCTGATGATACTGGCCCTTCCGAACATTGCAAGGATCAATGATTTCTTCGGGATCGGAAGCATCATGGCTGTGGCAGTAACCGTTGCCCTTACCCTCGACCTGTCGATCAACATCAGTTTCAACCCTACCCGTTCCATCATTGCAGATGTCACCCCCGACGGGCAGCCGCGAACAAAAGGATATACCTGGATGCAATCTGTATCAAACCTTTTCGGCAGCGGGGCCTACCTTATGGGAGCCCTCATCAGCAATTACTTCCTGATCTATGCCGGGGTGATCATTGTATTCCTTTTCTCGATCGGACCCCTGATATTCATAGAAGAACCCAGGGTACTCTCGAAATCAGAAGATGACAAAGGCAATGTCATAAAAACAAAAACCCAGTGGGTGGAACTTTTCAAACTGTATTTTGCCCATGCATTTTCCTGGCTTGGCATACAAACTATGTTCGTTTACATTTTCGCATTCCTGGAACAGAAGATGCCGTCGATGCAGAACCTCCCGGAGGCCCAGCGCAATGCCAACCTGGGGCAGCTTATCGGCTGGTCATTTTTCATTCTTAACGCCGTAGGTGCCATCTGGCCTGCCTTCCTGCTCGAGCCGATGAGTAAGAAACTTGGACGGGTCCGGACCCAGGCAATGATGGTAGGCATTATGAGTGCCGGGTACTTTGGAATAGTCTTCCTGGCCAGCACCCCGTTTATGCTTTACACGATGATGTGCGTACTTACTTTCGGATGGGCTGCCGTGGTAAGCCTTCCCTTCGCGATCATGTCGGAGAAAGTCGATAAAAGCCGTATGGGATTCTTTATGGGCATTTTCAATCTCAGCGTCGTACTTCCCCAACTGGTAGCCAGCTTTGCCATGGGGAGGATTATAAGCCATGCAGCCGACAAAAGCATGGTTTTCATCATCAGCGGGATATCCCTGGCCGTTTCGGCTTTCCTATGGATGTTTGTAAGCGAGAAAAAGACTTCAATCTAAAACCGGAGATCCATGCGAAAAAGCCTTGCTGCATTCATAGCCATGCTGATGGCATTCTGTTCAGAAGCCCAGGATTTCCGGCACTTCATCGACCACATCAACAGCTTGCCCGAGGGAGAGAGACAGGCCGTGGCTGATAGCTTTGTCAATGCATGTAAGGCGATTCCTTTAATTGAGCATGACAGTATTGTGCATTATATCTATACCGGGACAGGTACTTCCGCTGCAATTGCCGGAGATGCCACCCAATGGAACCCGACCCAGGCCCTGGGCCTGATACAAGGTACGAATTTCCGGTACCTGACAAAGGTTTATGAAGCTGATGCAAGGCTCGACTACAAGCTGGTTACCGGGGGCAGTGACTGGATACTTGACCCCAGGAACCCGAATACCTGCATGGGTGGATTCGGGCCGAATTCGGAATTACGGATGGGAGGTAACACCAAACCAATCGAAACCATTTTTGATCCGGACATTCCGCACGGGATAATACAGGATACCGTATTTCACAGTAACATCCTGAATAATTCCAGGCACGTAAAAGTCTACCTCCCCCCTTCCTACCCTTCGGCTGCAGAGTACCCGGTGATCCTGTTCCATGACGGCACCGAATATATCAGCCTTGCAGCCGCAAACAACGTGCTGGACTACCTGATAGCGCATAAAATGATTAACCCGGTAATTGCCGTATTTGTCCCCCCGGTTGACCGACAGCCGGAATATGCAGGGACAAAGATCGACCAGTTCACCTCGTTCATTACCACGGAGTTAATGCCCGTAATCGACCAGAAATACAAGACCAGCAAGGATCCTGCGAAACGTGCGACCCTTGGCGCTTCCGACGGCGGGAACATCGCTCTTTACCTGGGGGTTAACAAACCTGAAGTCTTCGGCAGGATCGCAGCCCAGTCAAGCGATGTGATACCTGCTATAAGCTCTGTGCTGCAAAATGGACCCAAACTCAACCTGGACTTTTATCTCGACATTGGCACTTATGATATAGCCCAACTCATTCCCATGGTGCATGCACTTGCAAGCCTGCTTCAGTTAAAAGGCTATTCCTGTTCTTTTCGCGAGATCCACGAAGGCCATAGCTGGGGGAACTGGAAGGAGCACCTCAGGCTACCGCTGATGCAATTCTTTCCGTATACCGACGGTATCAATGAAAATATTCCGGGAAATGACATCCGCCTTGACCAGAATATGCAGGACAGTTACCATAATCAATTAATCAGTTTCAGTAAAAACACTTAATACAGCTTGTATGAAACAGTTTTCTTTCATTTTATCGCTCTTCGGCTTTGCACTTCTTTTCCAGTCCTGCGGTTCAGGAACCGATATCCTGGTTTCAAAAGAACCCCAGATGCTGAAGCTGTCAGCCCCGGTCACGGTAAACACGGCTGACTCCACGGTGATTGAACTTGGGGATTATTTTCTTTATCCGAATAAAATCGATTCATTCTTTGTCGACAAATCCCTCACGGTGAGGATAACAAAAGACTCACTTCAGATGGTACTCCGCCCGGGGGCGAGGAATATACCCATGTTAAGCGCCCTCATGGTATGGTCAAAAGGATTTTCTTATACGCTAATCCTTGAGCGCTCGCAAAAGATACATTACCGTTTCGGTTTTAATCCGGGGAACAAGAAATACAAGAAGGTACAAATCGCCGGGCAGATGAACGACTGGAATCCTTCGGCGGGATACATGTTCATGAAGGATGGCAAATGGTATACCGATCTCTTTCTTTATCCCGGCAAATACCAGTACAAGATTGTCTGCGACCGTAAATGGTCCTCTGACAGGAATAACCCCGACTCTGTATCAAACAACAATGGGGGTTATAATTCCCTGCTCACCCTCGGTACCCTAAATTCCCCGGGCCTTCCGGTCCTTTACACCCTCAAGGCGGACGGAAAAAAACTGGACCTTGGAATGAGAAACCAAGCCGACACGGTATTTGTTCTATGGGATAATCATTTCCTCGATGGCAAATTCTGGAAACAGGATAGCAGCGGCATCCATATCAGCGTCCCCAAAACCGCAGGTTCGTTCGAGCGCAGCTTCATAAGGGCCTGGGCCGTGAATAAAACCGGCATTTCAAATGAGATACTGGTGCCTCTGAAGAGTGGCAAGGTAATCACCGACGCTTCGAAGCTCACAAGGGCAGACCGGGAAGCCATGATATTATATTTCATGATGGTCGACCGTTTCCGTGACGGGAACAAGGAAAACAACGCGCCTATTAAGGATAAGGATATTGATCCCAAGGTGAATTATATGGGAGGTGACATCAGCGGTATTACAAAAGCCATTGAAGAAGGCTATTTTACAAAGCTGGGTGTAAATACCCTTTGGATATCCCCCATAACCCAGAACCCGCTTAAGGGATATAATGAATTCCCGGCCCCTCACCGGAAATTCTCAGGATACCATGGGTATTGGCCTATCACTCTGACCACTGTCGACACAAGATTCGGAACGGCCGACGAATTACATCAACTGGTCAATGACGCCCACGGCAAAGGGCTGAACGTCGTGCTCGACTTTGTTTCTCATCATGCCCACCAGGAATATCCGGTGTTCAAGGCTCATCCCGACTGGATCACGGTACTGGACCTTCCCGGAAAAAGAAAAAACATCAGGCTTTTTGACGAAAACCGTCTCACCACCTGGTTTGACATCTTCCTCCCGACTTTCGACCTTACAAAACCGGAAGTGACCGCAATGGTTTCCGATTCCGCTGCTTTCTGGATCAGGGAATACAATATAGACGGGTTCAGGCATGATGCAGCGAAACATGTCCCCGAAAATTACTGGCGCGTTTTGAATAAAAAACTTACTCAACAGGTTGTCATTCCGCAGGGCAGGCAGGTTTACCAGATCGGTGAAACCTTCGGCAGCCGTGAACTGATCAAGAGCTATATCAATCCCGGTATGCTTGACGCCCAGTTTGAGTTCAATCTATACTGGGATGCAAAGAACACCTTTGCCCAGGATAATACATCCTTCAGGGACCTGAATTATTCGCTTCAGCAGTCGTTCAGCTATTTTGGAGAGCATAACCTCATGGGGAACATCACAGGGAACCAGGACATGGTGCGTTTCATATCCATTGCCGGCGGCGCCCTCAGCAATACCGAGGATGCGGTTGAAGCAGGATGGAAACGCGACATACAGGTGAAGGACACCATAGGATATTATAAACTCGCTTCGCTCATGGCGTTCAATATGACCATCCCCGGTATCCCGGTGATTTATTATGGAGACGAATACGGGATGGCCGGTGCGGCTGATCCCGACAACAGGAGGATGATGAAATTCGACAGCCTGAATATGCATGAAAAAAACCTCCTCCTAACAACTTCAAGGCTGGCTAATTTAAGGCATGCAAGCATGCCCCTCGTTTACGGGGATTTCAGTGTAATCAAGGTCAGCGAAAAAACATACGTATACATGCGTTCTTACTTCGAAAAGGCTGTAATTGTTATTTTCAACAAGGATAAGAATTCAAAAAAGATAGAATTTGACATTCCCGAAAGGTTTGTCAAATCTGTATTTATAGCTAATTTCGGAAATAAAATCAATTTAGATAAGGGGAAAGCAAGTCTTACCCTGGCTGGTAATTCATTTGAACTCTTAAGTAATTAAACCGATCATGAAAAGAACAATAATTTTTATCGCAGCGATCCTGTTGGTCATGAGTGCCTGCAAACCAAAAACGGAACCCGTTACAAAGGCCGGGAAACTGGTTCATGCGGAATGGACCAGGAATGCCACAATTTATGAAGTCAACGTTCGGCAGTATACCCCCGAAGGAACTTTCAAAGCTTTTCAGCAGCATCTCCCGAGGCTTAAAAAGATGGGGGTTGATATTTTATGGCTGATGCCGGTAAACCCCATTGGTATAAAGAACCGGAAAGGCCGCCTGGGCAGCTATTACTCGGTTAAGGATTACCTTGCCGTTAACCCTGAATACGGCAACATGGACGACCTGAAGGAGCTGGTTAAAAAAGCGCATGAACTGGGGATGTATGTCATCATCGATTGGGTAGCCAATCATACATCCTGGGATAATGCACTTATTACACAGCATCCCGACTGGTATAAAAAAGATGCAAAGGGGAACATTATAGCTCCCGTTGCTGACTGGACCGATGCGGCAGGCCTTGACTATTCAAAGGAAGGGTTGAGGAAGTATATGACCGATGCATTGTGTTTCTGGGTCAGGGAAGCCGATATCGACGGGTTCCGTTGTGATGTGGCAGGAATGCTCCCGGTAAGTTTCTGGAACCATGCGATGCCTGAAGTCAGGAAGATTAAACCCATTTTTACCCTTGCCGAATGGGAAACCCCTGAGATGCATGATACTGCTTTTGATGCTACTTATTCCTGGGATCTTTACAAACTCGGGAATGAAATTGCCCAGGGGAAAAAGACTGCCGACAAGATTGATTCCAATTATGCGGCAGAAATGAAAAAATACCCTGCTGATGCGTACAGGATGAGGTTTACCACAAACCATGATGAAAATTCATGGAACGGAAGCGAATACGAACGCCAGGGGCCGGCTGCCATGACCTTTGCGGTTTTCAGTTTTACCTTCCCCGGCATCCCCCTGATCTATACCGGCCAGGAATCGGCAATGAGCAAGAGGCTGCGCTTTTTCGACAAGGATACGGTAAAATGGGGAACCTACCCCCTTCAGGCATTTTACACCACCCTATGCAACCTGAAGAAAACAAATAAGGCCCTTCAAAACGGAAATTCGGGATCTACATTTTCAAAGATCCGCAACGACCATGAACAGGCAGTATATTCCTTTATGCGCGAGAAGGATAACTTCAAGATCCTTGTCATCCTCAACCTTTCACCGAATCCCTGTTCTGTTAAATTCCCCGAGGGCATCCCGGGCGGCAAATGGGAACCGGTATTTACCAAGGAAAAGCTGGTTGCCGGCAAGGATAAACCCATGCAGCTGAAACCCTGGGAATACAAGGTATTTGAGGCGAGGTAAGACTTAATCACCTTTTAATCGTGGTCATATATGAAAGAACTTGCAGCAGGCAGCCTGATCGTATTGTGTCAAATCTTTTGTCTCCTGATGCCCGCTAAGCAAGCAGAAGCCCAGGAGAATGATGCATTCAGGAAAAGAGGGAGTGTTGATGAAACATTTCAGCCCCTCCCCTTTTTTGAAGTAGTTCCCCTTGGCTGGATCAAGGAGCAGATACAGGATAACCTTAAAGGGTTTACAGGCCATCTTGATTCCCTGGTTCCGGACCTGGTTTTACGCGACGAAATTTACGGGAAAGACAGGCTTAGCAAGCATACCAGGTCAAAAGATGTCGGAGCGATAACCGAAAACGGAGAATTACAGGCCCAGTTCCTGTGGTGGAACAGCGAAACCCAAAGTAACTGGCGTGACGGGTATATTCGTTCGGCTATCCTCACCATGGACCAGCCGCACATTGCAAGGGCAAAACAGTACATCCTTAAAATGCTTTCAACCCAGGACAGTGACGGTTACCTTGGTATTTACGATAAAGACCTGAGGTATAAATTCGACAATGAAAACGGTGAGTTGTGGGCAAAAACAACCTTGCTCAGGGGGATGCTGGCCTGGTATTATTTCACCAGGGACTTCACTATTCTTAAAGCCATAGAAGCATGCGTCAACAATGTCATGCTAAACTACCCTGCCTATAAGTCCCATCCTTTCCATTCGGTAAATCCCGATGCCGGTGGAGTTACCCACGGTCTTGCATTTACCGATATCCTGCAGGAACTTTGGAGGATAAACGGAAAACCCGAGTACCGTGATTACTGCCTTTTCCTGTACAAGGATTTCTCGGAGGCAGTATTGAACGAGGATGCCCAATTCACAAAACTGGCGGATACAACACTTCCATTGAAAGGGCATGGAGTTCACACTTACGAGCATCTGCGTTCCCTTGCTGCTGCTTATTACACCTCGGCAAATCCGGGATTGAAAACTGCCCTGAAAAATTTCCTTGGGAAAATCGCCATGGAGACGTCTGCTTCGGGTGGTCCTGCAGGCGACGAATGGATAGCCGGAAGAAAGGCCGATGCAACCAGCCGGGGGTATGAATACTGTTCGATGCATGAGCTTCTTAACAGTTATACCGACCTTCTTGCAAAGACCGGGGAAGCCGATTTCGGCGAAATGATCGAAAAACTGTTCTTCAATGCTGCACAGGGGTCAAGGAACCCTTTTGAAAGTTCAATCGCATATCTGAAGACCGACAATTCCTACTCCATGTGCGGTGGCCTGAACGGGGATACCACGGTAAAAACCCAGACCCGGTATAAATATTCACCTGTCCACCAGGACGTCGCCGTTTGCTGTGTCCCTAATGCAGGACGTATTGCTCCGTATTATGTTCAGAGCATGTGGATGAAGGACAGCAAGGCCCTGATCGCGACTTTGCTCGGCCCGTGTGAAGTTGAAACAAGCATCATGGGCAAACGGGTAAACATAGAGGAGCAGACTTCTTATCCCTACGATTATAAAATCACATTTGTTGTGACCACTCATGAAACGGAATTTGACCTTAAGATCAGGAGGCCTTCCTGGGCGACAAAGATCGTTGTAAGCGAGGAATACCGGGAAGACAAGGGGTATATTTTAATTCACAAGCGCTGGAAAGGGGAAGAATCAGTAAGTATACAGTTCTTTCCTGAAGCAGCAGTAAGGCAGGATATCAACGGGGAATATTTTTACACATACGGCCCACTTGTGCTGGCGCGGCCTATACAAAGCATCGGTATCCAAACCAAAACCTATCCCCTGAAAGAATTCCGTGACATGCATTACAGGCCTATAACTATGAGTGTGCCGGAATTTGCAAATGAGGGTGTAAAACAAACCAAACCTGGCAGGCTGGAGTTTAATACAGCCTTATACAACCCTGTAAGCAGAAAAAATGAGCCTGTAATCCTGATCCCGATGGGCCAGACAATTCTACGCCAGGTTACGTTTAAACCAAAATCTGAAGATAAGTGATATGAAAAGATCTATCATCGCATTAACCCTGCTTTGCCAGTTTACAGTTTTTGCCCAGGAAGGCAAAACCCCGGCTGACCAGCCACCGGCATGGTCAAAAACCGCCATCTGGTACCAGATCTTTGTTGAGAGGTTCAATAACGGGGATAAGAAAAATGATCCCAAACCGGACGATATAAACATCCCTCCGATGAAGCAGTTTGCCCCTCAGGGCTGGACTGTTACTCCATGGACACATAACTGGTTTGAGGGTGAAGACTGGGCAAAATCAACCGGCCAGCCTTTTATGGACAATCTCCAGTACAGGAGGTTCGGCGGGGACCTGCAGGGAGTCCTTGACAAACTTGATTACCTGAAAGACCTTGGTGTAAGCGCAATTTTCATCAATCCAATCAATGATGCGCCTTCCCTGCACAAGTATGATGCCCGTTCCTACCATCATGTAGATGTAAATTTCGGCCCCGACCCCGAAGGAGACAAGCGGATAATTGCCCTTGAGAACCCTGCAGACCCGGCCAGCTGGAAATGGACATCCGCCGACAAATTATTTTTAAAAGTCGTAGCGGAAGCCCATAAACGAGGGATGAAAGTAATTCTTGATTACTCATGGAACCATACCGGGGTAATGTTCTGGGCATGGCAGGACATTCTTAAAAAGCAATCTGCCTCGGTCTATAAGGGCTGGTATGATATTATTTCTTTTGATGATCCCAAAACACCTGAAAACGAATTCAAATACCGCGGCTGGGTAGGAATTGCAAGCCTGCCGGAGATCAAAAAAGTGAACATAACAACCAAACGTGAAAACGGCCATCCCTATGAAGGCGATATCAATCGCGGGGCCAAACAGCATATTTTTGCAGTAACCAAACGCTGGCTTGCTCCCGGCGGGGATAAAACGAAAGGCATAGACGGTTTCAGATTGGATGTTGCCGACCAGATAGGGCTCGTTTTCTGGCGTGACTGGAGGAAGTTTGTGCGTTCTATCCAGCCTGATGCATATCTTATAGGAGAAATATGGTGGGAGCAATGGCCCGATCGGCTGATGGACCCTGTTCCATACACCAAAGGCGACGTGTTTGATGCCGTTATGTTCTACCAGGTATACAAGCCGGCGAGGTATTTCTTTGCGAAAAACGATTACCCTATCGATGCAAAGCAGTTCCGCGACAGTATTGAGTTCCAGTGGGACAGGCTGAGGCCCGAAAACCGGTATGCGATGATGAATGTTTCATCGTCGCATGATGCACCCAGGCTTCTGACCGATTTCTATAATCCGAACAAATATAAATACCAGGCCCTTCCACGTGACAACCCCTCCTATAAAACGGGGAAACCTGATCCTGAAACTTATCAAAGGCTGAAGCTATACCTGGCATGGCTTTTTACCACTGTTGGGGCTCCCCAGATCTGGAACGGTGAGGAAATGGGGATGTGGGGTGAAGATGATCCCGATTGCCGCAAACCTTTATGGTGGAAAGAATACAAGTTTGATGCAGAATACAGGAATAACTACCAGCCGGGGGAGAAAACATTCGACCCGGTGGGGTTCAACCAGGAACAGTTTGATTTTTACAAAAAGCTTATTCGCCTGCGGAAAGCCAATTCCCTCCTGAGCAAGGGTAAATTTGATTTCCTGCTGGCCGAAGGGAGCAAACTGGTTTATAAAAGGTCGGATGGTAAAAATGAACTTATCGTCATGATCAATGCAGGGGACTCAGCCCAGGATTTTATTATTGAAGGCGGAAGAGAATACACCGATCTCCTTAGCAACAGGCACTTTCAGGGAGGCAAAGCAAGTATCGGGCCCTTCACTGCAATTATATTGCAGCCTGTAAGCAGGTAAAGTACTCACTTATAAATTTATCAGACATGAAAAAACCGGCGTTTTTCACAATCGTGCTTTTATTTACCCTGGAATCATTTTCCCAGCAGGTGAGTGTTGCTTCAGGAAGGGTCCAGCGGTTTGAGAATTTCCATTCGCAGTTTGTGGCTGCAAGGACTATAGATGTATGGCTCCCTGAGAGCTATGCAGCAGGTAAAAAATATGCGGTATTGTACATGCATGACGGGCAGATGCTTTTCGACAGTACATCAAACTGGAACCACCAGGAATGGGGCGTTGACGAGACGGTTGGTAGGCTGATTAAAAAGAAAAAGATCCGTGGCTGCATCGTGGTGGGGATCTGGAATAACGGGAAGTTCAGGCATTCAGAGTATTTCCCTCAAAAGCCTTTCGAGTCATTGACAAAAAAGCAGCAGGATACAATTTATGCTTCCACCAGGACAAAGACGGAAGCATTGTTTGCGGCCAATGTGCAGTCTGACCGTTACCTGGAATTCCTTGTAAAGGAGCTGAAGCCATTTATCGACAGCGCTTTTTCAACATACAGCGACAGGGGAAATACGTTTATTGCAGGTTCAAGCATGGGCGGACTGATCAGTCTTTATGCCATTTGCGAATATCCCGGTATATTCGGGGGAGCTGCCTGCCTTTCGACCCACTGGCCCGGGACCTTCGGCACCCAGAACAACCCGGTACCAGCTGCATTTATGAGTTACCTTAATGCACATCTCCCCGATCCTTCTTCACATAAAATTTATTTTGATTACGGTGACCAGACCCTCGACAGCATGTACAAACCATTCCAGGTCCAGGCCGATGCAATCATGAAGTCAAAGGGTTATACTTCAAAAAACTGGATGACCAGGGAATTTCCCGGGGCAAACCACTCTGAGAAGGCCTGGGCCAGGCGGTTTTATATCCCTCTTGAATTCCTGTTATCTTCAGGGGGGAAATAACCCGGCCTGTTTGCAACGAAAAAAAAAAGAGGCTGAACCGGAAAGGTTCAGCCTCTTTTTAATATTGGAAATTAATTCTAGTTTTTTTTCAGCTGATATTTGTAAACAGGCTGGCTCAGGTTAAGAGTAACTGTATAGTTCCCGGCTGCAGAAATTGTGATGTTGGCACCACCGCTCGAAAGTTTGCCGGTATTGGTTCCATCATCGCCATAGTTCAGATCCCACGCATGGTTGGCACGGAATTTCAGGCCGGCTGCAGTAAGGTTCAGCGTGGCCTTCCAGGTCTTTGCAATGGAATCATAAGCCATATCAGTATCAGTATCCCATCCACCTGGTGTAGCGTCTCCGATCACCGACCATTTGGTCAGCAGGAAAGTATGTTTCAGGTTGGGGAGGTCGACATTGAGTTTATAGTAACCATGCAAACCGGAGGCAATATTTGCGCCATTGGGATTAAGAGTGCCGTCGGCACCATCATCACCCCAGTTGGTTGTCCAGCTGTTTCCCTGGCAATATTTGAACTGGGCATCGTCGATACCCATCCAGAGATATCCTTCATATTTCCCATTGAATGCCAAAGATGCTATCGTAGTGGAGGAATCAGCGGGATTCCAGCCCTGGTAGCTTCCGGGCACGAAAAGGATAGGATAAACTATTTTCACGAAGAATGGCGTAATAGTCTGAGGAATGACAACTGAGTATAGTGGCGTAATATTTGCATTGATGATGGCAGTAACCCTGAATTCCATGTTCAACGGAGTTGGGTTCTTCGGATCATACTCCAGAGGGAGGATCTTCTGGTTAAGGTCATACGTACTTATGCTAGCTCCCAATAAGCTTTTTGTTTGCACAACCGTATTGGCATTTTTAAAATTATTGCCGGCCAGGTCCATCTCGACTGTGTAGCCTATTTCAAGCGGCTGACCAAAATCGGAGGCCGTCCAGGTAAATGGAATCAGAACCGCCGAATCGCTCTTCTTCAGAACTATCTGTGCCCCACTTGCAAGATTTAAAACTGAGGCATTCGGCGTAGCGCTAAGTGTGGCTTTGGTCTCATCCTTTTTACACGAAAGGACACTTATAAGACCAAGAACCAGTATTAATATTGTTATTTTTTTCATAATATCTGTGTTTTAACTTATTAATATCCGGGATTTTGCTTCAGGTTTGGATTTGCAGACACATCGGATGAAGGAATCGGGAAGATATTATACATGGCGCTTGTTGGCGCACCATTTTTCACCCCGCCTTTCCAAGGCCATACATAACTGCCTGAAGTGAATTGCCCAAATCGCACCAGATCGGTTCTGCGTTGGCACTCCCACAGCAATTCCCGTCCTCTTTCGTTAAGTATAAAGGGCAGAGTGAGTTGAGCAGATGTTATATTTCCAGCCTGATCTCCATATGCTCTTTCACGTATTGCATTGACATAACCAAGAGCTCCATCAGAACTGCCACCTCCACCACCTCTGAGAACAGCTTCGGCATACATCAGATAAACATCAGCCAACCTGAACATTGGGAAGTCAGTATCAGGGAATTGAGGACTTGAACCGGCCACCCCTGCCTGGGTCAGGTTTTTGAACTTGGTTACAGCATATCCGTCAGTGAATACCCCAACATCATTGATCTCAAGATTTTGTCCGTCACTCCAGAACATTGCCCTGTGGTCATAACTATGCATGCTAAGAATGTATGTATAGTCGGGAATTCCAAGTTTCATGGTAATGAGATAGGTACCTGCTTCAGGAATCGCAATGTTATCGCCACCCTCTTCCAGGGTACCATTGGCACCATTGTCTCCGTAATTGATATCCCATCCGCCATTGGCACGGAATTTCAGTCCGCCCTTAACCAGGTCTACAGTAATGGTCCATGTGTTTGAGGCTGCATCATAGGCCATTGGTGTATCGTTAGACCATCCACCCGGAGTTGCATCGCCAATCACTGCCCATGTGGTTTTAACCACAGAATAAGTAAGGGCAGCAGTGTCAATATTGACTTTGTAATACCCAGCGTCAGCTACATTAATATTATCGCCATTGGGTACAAGTGTTCCGTTTGTGCCTCCGAAATTGTGGTCCCAGCTTGGTGTGGTACAGAATTTAAATTGCTGGTTTGTATTTGCCATATAAAGGTAGCCTTCGTATTTACTGTCACTTGCTTTGGATGCAATTACCGTCGAAGTGTTGGTAGGATCCCATCCCTGATAACTACCGGGGCAATAAACAAGCGGATAAGCCTTGGTATTCTTGGGAGGTGTAGCTGAATGGTAAAGGCCATTTTTCAGGTCAGGATAAAAGAGCTGGACAATAGGTTTGGTAGTACGAGTACCACCCCAACCGCTAACTCCCATCCCATAATCTGCCGGTACCATGCTACCACCAATTCCACCAAGAACTAAGAATGTAGTTCCTCCCCATGTTTGTGTTTTAAACCCGTCATATTCAATGGGAAAAATGATTTCGTTGCTGGTGTTATTATCGGCCAGGAATAGGTTTTTATACTTGGGTTCAAGAGTGTAACCTGCTCCAATAACTTTTGTGCAATAAGTTATACATTCAGTGTATTTGGGAGTACCGATGTATACTTCGGCATTCAGATAAAGTTTGGCGGCGAGAGTCCACAAAGCGCCTTTATCAGCACGTCCATACTCATTGGCACGTGCATCAATCAATAAAGGTTCAATCGCTACAATTTCCTTCTCAATATACGTAAAGAGATCTGCACGGCTAATCTGAGTTGGAAAGAATTTTCCCGGTTCGTCATTCTCAGTGACAAAAGGAACACTGCCAAACAAGTCAATGGCATGCCAATAGCTTAAAGCCCTTAGAAAACGGGCTTCTGCACGGTATAACTGACAATTGATCTTATCCTGTCCGCTGATTCCACGTGAATCCAGTTTACTGTCCTGTGATTCCCTGATGAATTCATTGCAGAGACTGATCTGGTAAAAGATCCTGTAATACATGGCTGCTACATAGACATCGCCAGACCCCCAGTTCTGCTTATGCAGATCCCTGATTGTGAAGTCATTCCATGACACAACTGCTTCATCAGTAGTAAGTTCCTGGTGATAGTAGTAAGCACGAAGATATTCTCCGAACCCTTCATCAATCCCACTGATATCGGGAGTTCCTGCAGGGCCCTGCTGACCTGATACTGAAAGGCCTGCATAGCATTTTGCCAAAACCTGTTTGTACCCGGCAGCTGTTGCATAGGCATTTTCCGGGGTTATCAGCTTTGGATTAATAGGTGTGGTATTCAAATCCTTCACGCAGGAGGCGAAGAACAGCGTCAGCGCTGTTACAATGAATGTTATTTTTAATATTCGTTTCATCTTTCTATTTTTTAATGTTATAACTTAAGACTAACACCTATAACATACACCCTTGATCTTGGATACATATTGTTATCAATACCTAAGGTTGATCCAAGGTTCACTTCAGGATCAAGGCCCTTGTACTTGGTAATTGTGAAAACATTGTTCACTGTAAAGGAAATACCAAGATTAAGAGTATTCTTTACAAGGTTACCAAAGTTATAGGCCAGTGAAAGGTAGTCAAGCTTAAAGAAGGAAGCATTCTGTACATAATAATCGGAGAGATACTGATTATTTGTAAAGCCTGTGTTAGTGACGGAAGTGGTAACATTACCAAGCCACGGACCGTTGGCGCGGAATATATTGGCATACACTGCCCTGTTGGCTTCGACGTTGTTATACATGTAATTTCCGATATTGGCATGACCGCTGGCTGCGAGGCTCCACTTTTTATAAGTAAGCCTTGTATTTACACCAAATGTAAAGGTAGGATTCGGACTCTTATAGCAGTACAGGTCGGCAGGTGTAATTTTGCCATCGCCATTCCTGTCAACATATAAGCCTTCAACCGGGTTGTCATTTTTATCATATACCTGCTGGTATACATAAAATGAATTGATAGGATATCCAACCTTGTAGATCTGAACCGTATTACCAACGCCCCCGGCAATCCCGCCAACCATAACACCGGGATAGTTAGGATCGTCAGAAATATTCAGTTTGGTGATTTTATTCTTGTATGTTGTGGCATTGAAGCCGATGTCCCAATTCCAGTCCTTGGTTACAATGGGCTTAACATCGAGAGTGAATTCAAAGCCTGTATTGTTCATGCTTCCAACGTTTGTCCAAACATAGTTGGAAAGGTTGGTTCCGGCAGGTACAGGGATGAAGTTCAACATATCCTTGGTGTTCTTATAGAAATAATCAACCGATGCAGTTATCCGGTCCTTCAGGAAACCAAGATCAATTCCGGCGTTCCAGGTAGAGGTGGTTTCCCATTTGATATTGGGGTCGTATGCATCGGGCCGTAAAGTCCGGTACCAGACATTCCCGAACTGGTACATTGAGAACCTGTCGCTTTGGGTATAAATCGGAAGGTAAGGATACCAGTTGTTCGAGATGTCCTGCTGACCAGTCTGTCCCCAGCCCAATCTCAGTTTTAACTGTGAAACAACTTTTGAATCCCTGAGGAACTTCTCATCATTGATTTTCCATCCAAGAGCAACTGAAGGGAATAACCCCCAACGTTTGCTTTTTGAAAACCTTGATGAACCGTCATCACGAAGAGTTGCAGTAAGCAGGTACCTGTTTTTAAAGGTATAATTGAAACGTCCGTAGAAAGAAACAAGGTAATACTCCTGTTTTACTATAATGGTATCGGCGTGAGCACTGTCGTGAGGCACATTGCCATTGTAGTTATTATTATTCACCCAGAAATGCTGCCAGGAATAACCGGCCATTACATCGAATTTACTGCTGATGCTCTTAACATCCTTCATATAACTGAGATAAAAATCGAGCAGGCTGTTCTTTTTGGTCTGATCATACGTGTTGGAAACTCCGTGGTTTACATATTGCCAAGTGGCATACGTGGGGACATACTTTGCTCCCTTGCTCCAGGAATAATCCATACCAAGGTTCAGGTTGACCCTTAGATCGGGGAAAAAATGAAGTTTATAATCGAACTGTGCATTCCCAAGGAACCTGCTAACTGTAGATTTGTCATCAGTGAGTTTAAGGCGTGCAACAGGGTTTGTAGTTGCCGTGGTAACAGGATCAGAATTTGGTTGCAGCCATGCCCAAAAGCCGCCGTATGCATTTGGTATGGTCTGTGCCTTGTTACCGTATGCATAAACTTCCTGGGTCGGGTCAAATGCCACAGCATCGCCTATTGCAGACTGGTCGGCAAACTTGTTCTTTTCATTCATGTATTTGGCATTGATGTTTACTTTCAGATAATTCTTAAAGAAAGTAGGATTCAATGTTGCTCCCAGGGTCGTCCTTCTCATATTATCGGTAAGAAGCGTACCATCCTGGTATGAGTATCCTATGGAAACGCGGTACGGCATCGTGCTGACCGCCCCGGTAAATGCCAGGTTATGGTCGGTTCCGATGGCCGTCTTGTAAATTTGTTTCTGCCAGTCGGTGTTGGATTTACCAAGAAGGGTATCCACACCAGGAGTGTTCGGGTACCTCTGTAAAACCAGGGCGCGGAAATCATCGCCATTATACACACCGATAGTTTTCGGGACAGTTGAGATAGAAATATTACCTGAATATTCAAGGCCGAATTTCTTTGCACCGGTTGCTCCTTTTTTGGTTGTTATGATGATAACACCATTGGATGCACGTGAACCGTAAATTGCGGTTGCAGAAGCATCTTTCAGAACGGTATATGTTTCGATATCATCAGGGTTCAGCATGCCAAGAGTACTGCGGGCACCCGAAGTGGAGGCATTGTCAATGGCGACACCGTCAACAACAAGCAAAGGATCGTTGTTAGCATTGATTGAAGAACCACCACGTATACGGATGATAGCATCACCACCAGGTGCACCACCGGTTGTAGTAACCTGCACACCGGCTATTTTCCCAACGATCAACTGTTGGGGAGATTGAATAGCTCCCTGGTTAAAATCCTTGCTGCTGAGTGCAGCAACAGATCCTGTAGCATCAGACTTTTTTACTGTACCGTAACCGATAACGACAACCTCATTAAGACTCTTCGTCCCTACCGACATCGATATATCGAGGGTCCGTGGTTCCGTAACTGTAATTTCCTGTGCCATGTAACCGACATAGGAAAAAACAAGCACTGCATCCTTCTTGACTTTGATGGAGTATTTTCCGTCAATATCTGTAACAGTACCTGTTGTCGTATTTTTAACAGCGATAGTTACCCCAGGGAGTAAACTTCCATCTGTCGCATCTGTTACTTTACCCGAAACCGTAATCTCCTGGGCATAAGCAATAGATGCTGACGCTAAGGCGAAGAAAAGAATCAGGTAACGCAACCAAAGTACACGTTTCTTCATAGAGTTAATTTTAAAATGTTAGTTTTCCGTTAATTGAATTTTTCGTATTATCGTTATATATACTCATTTATATATACTGATTTTGCAGTGCAGAATTAATAAAAAAATGCTTACGATCTGCAAAATTTTATGCGTTTTTTTTCAGAAAACGGCTAACGTATTGATAATGATGCAATAAAAATCCGAAGGGTTCCTGTTTAATATTTAACAAATTCCGCCCGGGGGAATATGTATATCTGCTTTTATTACCTTTGTGAAATAATAAACCCTGCCACATGAAAAGTCTTTTAAGTTCCTTTATAACGCTCCTCCTGGTCATTCTTGTTTTCAGGCCGGCCTCTGGCCAGGTTATTGTAACAGTACCTGTATACCCTACCGATCTCGATTCCTGTACCGTTATTTTTGATGCGTCGAAAGGCAATGCGGGGCTTTATAACGTGTCGCCTCCCATCTATGCCCATACGGGGGTTATAACCAACCTGAGCACTTCCCCATCCGATTGGAAGTATGTCATTGCCGCCTGGGGTGAGAATATTCCCAAGGCAAAGATGACGTCATTGGGGAATAACCTTTACAGCATCAAATTGCTGCCAGGCATCAGGGCATTTTATGGTGTCCCTGCAGGGGAATCTATTTTAAAACTGGCTTTTGTGTTCAGGAACTCCGATGGTTCAAAAACAGGTAAGGAAGCAAACGGCGGTGATATCTTCGCCAACGTATACCCTACAATTACAAGTGTAAAGATCAACCTTCCCCAGAATAAAAACCTCTTCCTGTCGTCAGGGGACCCTATCCCGGTCGATGCAACCAGCCCCCTTGCAAATACAATGAAACTGTTCCTTAACGGTACGCTCATTAAAACCATTTCCGGCCATGAGATCACCGACACCGTGATGGCCGATAATTTCGGGCACAACTGGACCAAATACTGGGTTAAAGTACTTGCCGTAAACGATACTGCCGCTGCGGCAGATTCATTCTGTTATACAGTTATTCCTTCTCCATCGGTAGCACCTTTGCCCGCAGGCATTAAAGCGGGCATCAATTACCAGGATTCGACCCGTGCCGTTCTTTGCCTTTATGCACCCGGGAAAAACTCATGTTTTGCTATCGGGGATTTTACAAACTGGGAGCAGGATTCAAGCCATTATATGTTCAAAACACCCGACGGGAACAATTTCTGGATACAGCTCAGCAACCTTGTCCCCCGCAGGGAATACATCTTTCAATACCTGGTCGACGGGACCATTAAAATCGGCGATCCTTTTGCTGATAAGGTCAGTGACCCGAATGATCTGTATATCGATGAGGCGACCTATCCCGGCCTTATCCCATATCCCACAGGAAAAACCACAGGGGTCGCCACGGTATTGCAGACAGCCCAAACCCCCTACCCCTGGGCCTCATCGGCTTTTACCGCCCCGGCCGTTACCGACCTGGTGATCTATGAATTGCTTATCAGGGATTTTACTGCGGCTCACACTTATCTTTCCCTTATAGATACGCTTAATTACCTTAAAAATCTTGGGATCAACGCTATCGAGCTGATGCCGGTCATGGAATTTGAAGGCAATATCAGCTGGGGGTACAATCCCAATTATTCCTTTGCCGTTGACAAATATTACGGATCGAAAAACACCCTCAAACAATTTGTGGAAGCAGCTCATTCGAAGGGGATGGCCGTGATCCTCGACATCGTTTGCAACCATCATTTCGGTTCCTCGCCCCTGGTGCAGCTGTATTGGGATTCCCAGAACCAGAGGCCTGCCGCAAACAGCCCCTGGTTCAACCCGGTTCCGAAACATCCCTATAATGTTGGCCTGGATTTCAACCATGACCTCCCGGCAACCCGGTCATATATGCTTCGGCTCGTAAAATACTGGCTTCAGGAATACCATGCCGACGGGTTCCGTTTCGACCTGTCCAAAGGGTTCACCCAGGTAAATTCATATCCTGATAATGTGACCCTCTGGGGCCAGTATGACCAGAACCGTATAAACATCCTGAATACATATGCCGATACCGTTTGGTCGGTTAATCCCGCCGCATATATGGTCCTTGAACATTTCGCCGACAACAGCGAGGAGAAGGTGCTTGCCAACGCAGGCATGATGCCCTGGGGAAACGGCAATAACAGTTATAATAACGCCTCCGGCGGATGGGTCAGCGGAAGTTCTTCCGACTTAAACTGGGGCTCATATAAAAACCGGAGCTGGAACCAGCCTGACCTGGTATGGTATATGGAAAGCCATGATGAAGAGCGCCAGATGTATAAAGATTACAGTGCCGGCAACAGCAGCAAACCCCCTTACAACCCAAAAGATACTGCAACTGCCCTTCAGAGAGGCGCCCTTTGCGCTACCTTCTTCCTGAGCATCCCTGGGCCCAAAATGATCTGGCAGTTCGGCGAACTGGGTTATGATTACTCCATTAACTATCCTTCCGGGACATCCGCTTCAAGGCTTGACCCCAAACCCGTCAGGTGGGATTATTATACCCAGTGGGGAAGAAAGTATTTATACAATGTATACCGTTCCATGATCGAATTAAAAAAGAACCTTCCCGTGTTCAGGACCAGCAACTTCACTATGGATGCATCGGCACAGGCAAAAAGGATTGTCCTTACCGATCCGTCAATGGACGCCGTTGTGCTGGGGAATTTCGACGTTATTGACAGGAATGTAATTCCGAATTTCACCAAAACAGGGATGTGGTATGAATACTTTAAAGGCGACTCCCTTTCGGTAACCGATGTTGCTGCCCCCCTTGCATTTACAGCCGGGGAATACAGGCTTTATACAACAGTAAGGCTGCCAAAGCCTGTTTTCACAGGGATAGGCACTCCCGCAAACGATTTGCAGGCAGGCTGCCACATCAGGGTATTCCCGAATCCTTCCGACGGCCCGCTGAATTTCGAACTCCTGAACGACAAACCGGTAAATGCAACCCTATCTGTTTACGACCTGAGCGGAAGGCCATGCGGAACCGTTTTCGAAGGCAGGCTCAACCAGGGAGTGCAGGTTCTCCAATGGGAACCGGCACGCAAACTGAAACCCGGCATTTACTTCTATAAACTGGTTTCAGCCGAAGGTTCCTTTGGCGGAAAAATAATAATCCTTTAAGACCTTTACACCAGCACAGAGACTAAATCAGGACTGCATGCGTTAATTTTCTATCTTTGCACCGCAATCCGCATTACCTGAAATGAAAAAGTCAATTGTATTATTCTGTACTTCCCTGATCCTGATCTGCGGCATTTCGTCCTTTCAAAAGGGCTTTGCAGCTACCGACACTGTTTTTGTCCTCTCAATTGAGGTTAATATGACCAAAGCGGTCAGAAGCGGAATTTTCAACCCGGCGCTGGATTATGTCTATGCAGTATTTGATGCGGGTATTTCAGATCAGCAACTGGTAAATTCAGGCGACAATATTTTCACCCTGCTGCTTGCCCAGGGCCTCGATTCAGGCACTGTATACCATTTCAGGTTCAGGATAAATAATTTCCTTGCAGAGACAGTTGACAGGCAGATCCCCATAGAGCAGGGTGTTAATTATTATAATTGCTGGTGGAATAACGATTACCTTAATTATACTTGGTTCCGGGTCGACATGAGCTACATGGTGCAACAGCATGCCTTCAGGCCGGATACAGATTTTGTTGACATCGCAGGGACCATGAACAATTTCCAGGGCTCCCCCCCTCTCACAAGAACAGGTTCGGGTTATGTCTATCAAACGATGTACAATATCGACCCCGGCACAGTCTCTGCCTTTAAGTTCAGGATCAACGGAGATACAAGCAAATCAGAGCTTAAAGGTCAGCTAAGCCGCTTCCTGCTGTCACCCGACAGCGTTATCCATCCGCTTTACTGGTTCAATAATTATAATCCTTCAAAAGTCCCGATGACATTCTACTGCAACATGAAATATATGAGCAGGGCCGGACATTTCAGCCGTTCCGCCGACCATGTTGACGTTGCCGGTTCTTTTAATGGGAACGGGGCATACGACATTCTTTATGACAACAACCGTGACACCATATATTCTGCGACAATACTTATCGATACCAGCTTTTATAATCGGAACCCATTAAGTTTCAAATATCGGATCAACAGCTCATGGGAGACTGCCGAACTCCGGGGCGAACCTTTCCGGAATTACATTCTTCATGATACTGCTTCCGGAAGGGACATCGACAGTTCCTGGTTCAATAACTGGGACCCCAAGAAGGAAACACGGCCATTTGCCACGAATGTTACCATACAGGGAAATTACATTTTCAAACAGGTTGTTACAGGGGTGTATTCCTATGAAAATATTAACGGAATCAAAGAAGGGGCGAGCACTTACCAATGGTACCGCAGTGCCGACTCACTGGGTATCAGCATAACCCCTATCGATACTGCAACGCAAATTACTTTTACGGTCGACACGACCTGTATCCATAAATGGCTGGTATTTGAAGTTACGCCAATTGCTGCAAGCGGGGATTCCGCAATAGGAGACCCATACCGGGTCATCACAAAATCATCGGTAGGTTATGTAGGGGTTTCAGAACAGGACAAGTTTATTTCACTCGTTTATCCAAACCCCGGCAGCGGGAATATCGTTGTTCAGGGGCTGTCGGTAATCACGAAAATAGAACTCTTCGACCTTACAGGCAGGATTGTTTTCGTCGCTGATGGGTTGAACTCGGAGCGAGCCGTGATAAGTCCTTCAATATTAATGCCCGGTATATACCTCCTTAAAGCCAGCGGCCGGAAAAATGAAAGCGGCTGGGCGCGGATTATCAGGCAGTAAAGGGATCCGGGATCCGGAAAAAACCACAATTCACGAGCCCTGGTTTACGACTGTATCATTCCTTCATTAAAAAATCAAGGGCTGCACCTTCCTCGTATTCGGCAGGTGGTTGCGAGTACCTGAATACCCTCAGGTTACGCTTACCTTTCAGTTCTATTTTGCTTCCCTCTATCCAGAAAAGACATCCTTCGCGTAAACCAACAACACAACTGTTCCTGTTCACGGCCAGGAATTCCAAAATTCTTTGTTCCCTTGTTTCCCCTGCATGCCCCTGGGGGTTTGCATCCAGGTAGTGGGGGTTGATCTGGAAAGGGACAAGATCAAGGCAATTGAATGATTCGGGTTCGGCGATAGGCATGTCGTTGGTGGTTTTCATTGTAGGGCATGCGACATTGGCCCCGGCGCTCCATCCTATATAAGGAGCCCCCTGCCTGACCTGTTCTTTAATAGTGTGCATGATACCTGTTTCATGCATGAGTTTTACCAAATGGAAGGTATTTCCTCCACCAATCACTATGCATTCGGCTTTCTTAACTGCTGTCCGGGGTTCGGATGAATGATGTACTGAAACAAGTTTTACGCCGAAGCCTGCAAATATCCCGCTCACCTTTTCTTCATATGCATTATAAGAACTCAGGACACTTTCAGTGCTGAGGTTAACACCGGCATAAGGGATGAACAGGACGGAGCGGACTGAGAATTTCCTCAGGAAATTGTCGATATACGGCCTGGGCCAGCCGAGATATTCCTCCCCGGCATTGGTTGAATTGCTTAACAGCAAAAGATTTCTGTGCATTGCGACAGGTTTAAGGAGTAAAGGTAATTGAATTTATTTAAGCCGCTTCAGGGTGCATGTTTTCCACTCCTGTATATAGATCTCCGTAAACCGGTTCATCCATGAATTTGATAAGGTATAGCGGCGAACTATGTTTTGAGGGTCGGCATCGCCGTATGAAAGTTTATCCTTTGCCGCAAGCAGGCGTGCAATTTTCTCCTGGCAGGCGACAGACTGCCCGGCGCCCGTCCCCTGAACATGTAAAAGCATCAGGTAGCGCAAAGCTTCAACAGGTTCATTAACAGCACAATAATAATCCAGTGCCTGTATTGTAATGAATGGGTTGGATTTGCCCATAACATAATCGTATACTGAAGTCAGAGGCAGGCCAAAATGATCGATACGTTTCAGGGAATAAAATTTCTCATTGGCTGCAAGAGCATGTAATCCTGTTTCATAATCCCCGGCAGCCATTGACCTGCCTACTTCATCAAGCGTATTCATGTATTCAGCAGGATCACAGTATCTGGCCAGTGAATCCTTCAAGGCGGTGACGTCTAAGTTGCAGGATGTCACGAGCCCCGCCTGGTAAATTGCGTTTTTTAGTATAAACGCTCCACGGCTGTAATTGTGAAGTGCAAAGCAGCGCCCGGCCCTGATGTTTAAGACAACCAGGCTATCTTCAACCACTTGGCAGGCCTGGTTATCCATCTTTGAACTGTATGCAGAAAGCGCTTTAAGTATATCAGGGTCATTCCCGAGGCCCTTGCTTTTCGCCGTTTCAACGGCCAGTGCGAGGAAACTGCCAGCCGAATCGGGTTTATTACCCCACACCAGTCGTTGTTCCCGGGATATCCTGTCGAGAAGCCATTGTTTGTATGATAGCCGGTACACTGAATCGGCCTCATGATCTGAGTGAACCTGATATTCAGCCGAGATTTTTCCTGCCTCTTCAAACTTCAATATTGCCCTTGAAAACTGCCTGTGTTGAAAATAGGCCGTTGCAAGTGCATTGATCTTCCTCACCCTGATGGAGGCGACAGAAGGCGCCAGGGAATCCAGAACCGCCACATGCCTGCTCCCGGGATTAAGGTCCTTTGTCATCGCGTCTGCCCTGTCGAAATAAGCCAGGGCGCTGTCGACTGAGCCCGATTTCAATTCCTTCAGGCTCTTTGCCGCGAGAGAGATAATCATACCCATAACAGCCTTTCCCTTTTGAAGCCTGATCTCGGGAGCAAGCACCTCCAGTGATTTTCCTGTATACGTTTGCTCACAGCTTGTCAGGCATTCGAAAGCCTCCGGATAATTTCCGGCTTCCAGCAGGCTGTTGCAATGGTCAAGCTGCCCGATAAAGATTGCCCGGTAAACTTTGCGGTAAACCGAATCGGAAGTGACATACAAAGGGTATACCTCCCTGTAATTCTCGGCTTGCTGCAGGTATTCCATGGCAAAACTGACATTCCCACCATCCAGGCTGCTTGAGGCAATTCCCGTATAGGCATTGTAGACCCCGTTTACAGCGTCAGACATCATATGCTCCCATCCATTATGATTCCTGAGAAAGGGGTTTGCCTCAGCCATGCTGTGTGCATTTTCCATCAGCATGACTGCATCCGAATATTTCATCTCCGTAATCAATTCTTTCGCTTTCCTGCGGTAGGCCTGCATCAGGTTTTCGGAACCCCATGACAGGAGAGTGTCGCCGCGGGAATCAGGGAACACACGGATCAGCACCGACTTTATAAAACCGGTATCATTCCCAAAAACGGATTTTGAGAAATATGTGGTAAGGTAGTCCTTATATATCCTGCCCTGAATATTGTCCATCAGGGAGCTTAGCCTGATGAACCTCATCAGCCTTCCGATAAAATAGTCGGAGATACTGTCGGGCGACGAACGCACCTTGATGACTCCTGATTTTTCAAGGGTTTCAGACAGGTTGAACATGCATGTCCTCGACATTTTGAATAAGGAAAGGTGTTTTTCCAGAAGGTGTTTAGGATCACCCCCTGTCAGGATAAGGGTACTCCCGAAATCCTGTTCCCTGATAAGCTCAATCATCCTGACAAGTTCCGAGAGCCTTATAAAATTCAGGGGTATAAGGCGGGGATCGGTCATATCCCAATGCTGGACTTCAGCATCAAGGCTGTCGATCATTGCAGAAGATGCATAATAATCATCGATCAGGTTCTTCCTGTTATAAAATTGTCTCCAGCATGATTCTGAATATGAAAAGGAAAAACCACCGGTGATCAGGGTATCAATAGCTGTATCCATAGTAAGTTCAGCTAGCCTGAATACAAGTTTGCCTGAAACGGAGGGGTATTCCCCCGTAAATTCCCGTATAGTGTAATTTCCGGTATCGAGTTTAGTGGATAATTTCAGTTTGAACCTGAGATCTCCTGGCGTGAGTACCTCTGCGATCGGGAATGAACGGTATTGCAGGTATCCCGAAAGACTGAAATCCGAGAGTGTGAGGATGGCCTGGTATGATGCCGGGGCCATAGGAAGCAGGGAAATCTGTTTTTTAAATCCTATTGTTATATTGACAAATTTAGGAGGTTTGAGAAGGTCCTTCGCAAGTTCTTCGAGAATTTCATTCCCGTAGTTTGTCTTCTGGCGGTAATAACCGGTATACGGAAGCCTCCATGAACCTTCGCCTCCCGAATATCCGAAGGGTTGCTGGGAATATGCCGGTACAGATATAATAAAGGTGGTAAACAGGGTAAAAAGTAGTTTTCGCATTCGGGTCCGGCTGATTTATTCCGTGGCAAAATTAAAAAATAGAAAATGGATAATATTTTTTTGTCAGTGATTTGACTTATTTTTAACTTTGATTTTTAACACAACAAATTTATTCGTTATGAGAGAGAAATTTTCCAGCCGCTTACTTTGGTTATTAGCCGTCACAGTGATTTTCATGTCACCTGCATGCAAATCCAAAGAGAAAGGGCCTGCCCAGGCGCCAGAATTCAAAGTGATGCAGTTAAAAGGAAGTACTGTTCCCGTTTTTCTTGATATGGTTGGCCAGGCTGAGGGTATTCCTACTGTTGACATCCGTGCCAGGGTCGAAGGCTATCTCATGAACTGGTCCTTCCAGGAAGGATCAATGGTTAATAAAGGACAGAAACTTTTTACAATCGAGAAGGACCAATACAGGAACACCCTCGATTATTCCAAAGCCGATCTTGACAGCAAGACTGCAGCCTGGGAAAAGGCGAAACTCGATGTTGCCCGTTTAAAGCCCCTTCTGGCAACCAATGCCATCAGCCAGAACGACTATGATGTAGCCGTCACAACCGAGAAGCAAACGAGGGCTGCTGTCGCAAGTTCCAAAGCCGACCTTGAGCAGGCAGCACTGAATCTTTCATATACCGATATGGATTCGCCTATAACAGGTTATATCGGAGCCGTGCAGGTCAGGCCGGGGAACCTCGTAGGACGGGGCGAAAGCACCTTGCTTGCAACGGTATCGGCCATTGATCCCATGTACGTTAATTTTCAGATGAACGAAACGGATTACCTGGCTATAATGAGATATTACAGCGCACACAAAGACAAGGTAAAACAGAATGGCCCGATCAAAGTATATTTTACACTCGCCGATAAAAGGAAATACCCCATAGCCGGGGAAATTGATTTCATGGACAGGAATGTCAATCCAGCCACCGGGACCATTGCGCTCAGAGCCAAAGTGGCAAATCCCGAGCATATTATCAAACCGGGCAATTACTGCCAGGTTCAGCTTGTCCTTGGTGAAAGGGACAGCACCGTGATAGTACCTCAGAGCGCGCTTACAATTGTCCAGGGGAAATATTTTGCCTTTGAGGTTGGGGACAGCAATAAAGTGAACCGGCTACCTGTAATGGTAGGCCGCAGCTTCGAAAATAAAATTGTAGTAAATGCAGGTCTTAAACCAGGTTCAAAGATCATGCTTGAAGGTTTCCAGAAGTTCCAGGAAGGGATGAAGATAAATCCTGTGATGGTAGCAGACACGCTGACACTTCCCGGTCCCGGATCATTGTAACTGTGTACAGTGAAAAGTGAACAGTGAACGTTGAATGGTGAATAGTGAACCGCAAATCGTAAATCGTAATTCGTAATTCCATATAATATGCTCCAGACCTTTATCACACGCCCTATATTATCCTCAGTGATCGCGATCCTGATCCTTCTCGTCGGGATACTGTCAATGTTATCACTTCCGATCTCACAGTATCCTGATGTTGTTCCTCCGACAGTAACGGTTTCTGCCTATTACCCGGGCGCCAGCGCTGAAGTTGTTCAGAAGACCACTTCAGTCCCGCTGGAAGAGCAGATCAACGGGGTTGACAATATGATCTATATGCAGTCGCAATGTGCAAACGACGGATCATGCCTTATTACAGTATATTTTGAAGTGGGCACTGATCCCGATATGGCCACGGTTAACGTGCAGAACCGTGCACAAAGGGCATTTAATGTTTTGCCCCAGGAAGTCAACCAGGGCGGGGTCATTGTCATGAAAAAAAATCCATCGATCCTTTTGCTTTATGCACTTAGTTCCCAAGACACTGCCTATGACACAAAATTCCTGTCTAACTATCTGAATATCAATATTATAAACGTAATAAAAAGGATAAAAGGAGTTGGTGACGTTTCACTTTTCGGTGGTGACGACTATGCGATGAGGGTATGGCTCAACCCTGAGCGGATGGCAGGTCTGGGTATTACAACCCAGGATGTTCAGAAAGCAATCAAAGACCAGAACCTTGAATCAGCGCCCGGTCAGATCGGGAAGAATCCGGCTGAAGCAGGCCAGCAGGTAAGTTATGTAGTCAGGGTCAGGGGAAGGTTTACCGAAGAAAGTGAATTCAACAATATAATCATCAAATCGAATCCCGACGGATCATTTGTAAAAATAAAGGATATTGGCCGGTCAGAACTTGGATTAAAGACCTATGACGCTTATTCCAGGCTCAACGGTAAGACTGCACCTGCCATTGCAGTTTACCAGGCCCCCGGATCAAACTCGATTGCGGTCAAGAAGGCCTGCGATGAAGCTATGCAGGAACTGTCAAAGGAATTCCCCAAAGGCATAACCTATCAGACCGCCCTCGACACCACCTTGTTCGTAACAGCATCCATCGACGAAGTAATCAAAACCCTGATTGAAGCTTTTATCCTGGTTTTTATTGTTGTGTTTATTTTCCTCCAGGACTGGCGTGCAACCCTGATCCCGGCCATCACGGTACCCATCTCATTGGTGGGATCACTTGCAGTGTTCTCATTTTTCCATTTATCCATAAACCTGCTTACGCTTTTTGCACTCGTTGTCGCGATCGGGATTGTAGTCGATGATGCGATCGTTGTACTGGAGGCCATCCAGGAGAAGATCGACAACCATCATATGAAGCCCCTGGATGCCGCCAGGGAAACGATGAAAGAAATTACAGGGGCGATTATCACCATAACCCTGGTCCTTTGCGCGGTATTCATCCCCACGACTTTCCTCGGGGGGACCACAGGTGTCATGTACCGCCAGTTCGCTGTCACACTGATCGCCTCAGTGCTTATATCGGCAGTTTTAGCGCTGATCCTAAGTCCTGCATTATGTGCTATCATACTAAGGCCGTCAACAAAAAAGAAGGGAATTGTCGGCAAGTTTTTTAACGGATTTAACACTGGTTTCGATAAAACCGTTGGAGGGTATGGGAAACTGGTCAATAATTTCCTTCATAAGCCCCTGAAACCCGTAATGTTCCTTGTCCTGATCTCAGTGTTAATGGTTTTCATCATGAAGGTCCTTCCATCGGGTTTTATCCCGACTGAAGACATGGGGTATTTCTTTATCAATGCATCGGCCCCAAAAGCTGCTTCTCTTGAGCAAACCGACAAGGTTATGAAGCAGGTTGAGAAAATACTTTCAGAAACAAAGGGTATTAAATATTACCTGGTCGTGCCCGGATTCAGTATTCTTGACAACTCTGTCAACACCACCAATGCCATGGCTTTTATAAGCCTTGTCCCCTGGGAGGAGAGGGAACAATCGGCCGATGAGGTCATCGCGAGTTTACAGGCAAGTATGTCAAAGATCCCCGGAGGAATTGCAATTGCATTCAATCCGCCGGCAATCCCGGGTCTGGGAAAAACAGGAGGGCTTGAATTCCAGCTTGAAGACAAGACCGGTTCCGGCACGGCAAAGCTTGCCCAGGTGACAGGGGCTTTTGTAAATGAAGCAAAGAATCACAAGGAATTCACTTCCATCTTTACCTCCATGAGGATGGACGTTCCTCAGTTCTTTATCGATCTCGATAATGAAAAAGCAAAAAAAATGGGAGTCTCGGTAAGTGATATTTACGGGGCATTGCAGGCAATGTTTGGCAGCTATTATGTAAATGATTTTAACAAGTTTGGGAAATCTTACCGTGTGATCATACAGGCTGATGCAAAATACAGGGCAAATCCGGAAGATCTTTCAAAGATTTACGTCAGGAACGACAAAGGAGGCATGGTTCCGCTCGGAACCCTTTTAAGTATCAGGCCGATACAGGGCCCTGATATTGTCAAACGATTCAACCTGTTCAGTTCATCCGATATGACCGCCAATATTTCCCCTGGATTTTCAACCGGACAGGGAATCGAGGCACTGAAGCAGGTTGCAGCCAAGACCCTTCCTTACGGTTTCGGATATGAATATTCGGGGATGACACGCGAAGAACTTATTTCAGGAGGACAAGCCCCGATGATCTTTGCCATGTGTTTTATCTTTGTGTACCTGTTGCTTTGCGCTCAGTATGAAAGCTGGCTCCTTCCCCTTCCCATCCTGCTGGCCATGCCGTTCGGGATTTTCGGGGCATTCGGGTTCCAGTGGATCCGCGGTCTGCAGAACAATATTTTTGCCCAGATCGGGCTTATCATGCTCATCGGGCTTGTGGCCAAGAATGCCATTCTTATCGTTGAGTTCGCCAAACAAAAATATGTAGGCGGGATGGACCTCTTTGAAGCCACGGTTGCAGGCGCCAAACAAAGGTTCAGGCCGATCCTGATGACTTCCTTTGCGTTTATACTCGGGGTAGTCCCCCTTGTAACTGCAGCCGGAGCCGGGGCTAACAGCCGCCATGCACTGGGCACATCTGTTTTCGGAGGGATGCTCGTAGCAACGATATGCGGGGTCCTGGTCGTGCCAACCCTGTATGTACTGTTTGAGAATCTGGAGCAAAAACTGTTCAGGAAGAAACCTGAAGAAAAAGGGTCCCTTCCCGAGTCAAAATAGTATTCAACCATGTCTAATATTACGATATGATCTCAAAAAAATATTTCATTACGGCTATTGCCGCTATCATGCTGCTCAGCATCGACAGTTGCAAAATTGGCCCGAACTATAAACGTCCCGCGACGGACCTGGGCAAACAATACAGGTTTTCCAGCCAGACCGACACCTTGTCATTCGCAGATACTTCCTGGACAAAACTGTTCAGGGATACCGTGTTGCATAATCTGATCAAAAAAGGCCTCCAGGCTAATTTCGACCTGCGGATTGCATTTTCCCGGGTCAACCAGGCGCTGTCACAATTCAAAATGGCCAGGGCGGAGTTGTACCCTTCCATCGGCGTACAGGGTGCCGCCTCGTATCAGAACGGCCAAACCCCTCCGTCAGGCACTGTGGAATATAAAGATGCCTACGGTGTAGGCAATCTGCAGTGGGAACTGGATATCTGGGGCAAACTCAGGCGGTCGAAGGAGTCGGCAAGGGCTCAGCTGCTTTCGCAGCAAGCTTACAGGCAGGCTACTCAAATCAACCTGATCTCGAGCATTGCTCAGGGATATTACTCACTCATCGAATACAAGGATGAACTTAATATTACCAGGGACAATGTGAGAATCCGTGAAGAAGCCCTGGCCCTTGTCAAAGCAAAAATGATAGCCGGTACGGCTTCAGGGCTGGTCGTAGCCCAGGCTGAAGCTGAGCTCGCCACGGTCAAGACCCAGATCCCTTCTCTTGAAAGGGCGGTCGGCATACAGGAAAATGCAGTCAAACTGCTGCTCGGGGATCTTCCCGGTGAAATAAAAACGGGGTTCCCCCTTATGGCCCAGGTTGATACATCTATTCTCCCCCGCACCGGGATCCCTTCCAACCTTATTGTAAGGCGTCCTGATCTTATTGCCGCCGAGCAGCAGCTTGTTTCAGCCAATGCCCAGATAGGCGTTGCCCGGGGTATGATGCTGCCCACTTTAAGCATCAATGCAAGTGTTGGCTTTTCCACTCTTGGCGCAGGCATTATCGGATCGGCCGTAGGCGGGCTGGTTGCACCTATTTTCGGCTGGGGGAAACTCAGGGCCAATCTCCGCAAGTCCCAGGCTTACCATGAGGAAATTCTGGCTACCTACCAGAAAGCGATCTATACCGCAATCGGCGAGGTGTCAGACGGGATGCTATCCATAAACAAAGAAAAGGAAATGGTAACGCAGCAGAGGAACCTCAGGAATGCTGCCCAAACTTCCTTTGACCTCTCAAACCAGTTATATAATGCCGGATATGCAAGTTACCTTGATGTTATCAATGCCCAGAGGTTGCTTTACCAGGCTGAGCTTCAATTGTCACAAGCCCAGCTGAATTCGCTTCAGAGCATAGTCACCTTATACCAGGCATTGGGGGGCGGCTGGAAATAATACTAAATCGACACCAATGCAAAAGATGTTTAAGGGATATAAGACTGTCTTCTTTATTCTCTGTTTGCTTTTATCATCAGCTTCCCCTCTTGCTGCCCAGGATAAACTTGACAGCCTCACCGATGATATGAAAAATGAAATGTTCAGGAGACTGAAGCATTTCACTTTCGGGTTCTATATTGATGCATATTATAACGGCACATTAAACAGCAAGCAGGACACTTCCAATATTGTTCCGTTTTCAAGCAACTGCCCGATTCAAAACCAGATCAGGCTCAATGTGGCTGCAATCGAAATTTCCTATACTGCCGAAAAAGTGAGAGGTAAACTGGCCATTCAGTTCGGCGATGCACCTAACCTCCTGGCCGCACCTGAGGCCCAATTCATAAGGAACCTCCGACAGGCGAATTTCGGGTTCCGCCTCGGTAAAAAGATCTGGCTTGATTTTGGATATTTCCTTAATCCTGTGGGAATAGAATCCTCCTGGCCGGTGCTCAATTATTTAAGCACGGTCAGCGTGGGGGGGTATTATGAGCCGGGAAGCGTTCTTGGGGTTAAACTGACCTGGAACGCCTCTGATAAATTTTGGGGAGGTATAATGGCAGGTAATCCGTACTCCCTGGCTTATGCGAAAAACACGCATATGGCAGGCCTGACGTTTATATACTACAAACCGATCCCAAGACTGACTCTTAATTACAATAACTTTTTCGGTAACCAGGCATTGGTTGACGCTGATATCGAAAACAATATTCTTTATAATAACCTGATCATCACGTACAATCCTGTTGACCAGCTTTTCCTTACAGGGCAGTTCGATTTTGCCGCTCAAACCAACAGCAGCATGAAGCCCGACACCGGGGAAACCGCTACTATGTTCTCAGGGATGGTACAGGCAAAATATACTTTCCTTAAGAAATATTCTGTCTCCGCCCGGTATGAATTTTTTAACGACTATGACGGCTTCCTTTCAGGAATCTACTATTATAACGGCCAGTGGAGGGGATTGATGACCCAGGGATTTACTGTAGGCTTCGAATATAAACCTATCAAATTCGGTTATATCCGTCTGGAATACCGGCATATGTTCGCGGCTGAAGGCAATTATATTTACCACAGCGGTGACAGCGACCAACTGCAGTCAGTGGTCTTTACAACCGGTATAAGATTCTGAATTAAGGATGCCATTAACAATCCGGCCGGTCAATCCTGACACATCGTCATTTTTACGACAAAAAAGCATGCAAACCGATTGGATTTTTGTTGGCAAGGTATTTGACATGATTCATTGAATTAATATACATCCAGTGATCGTATTATCCAGGAACGATATAGAACAAAGGTATCGCAGGGTGGCAGAAGCGGTGTTTGAACGCCGTTTTAAATCTGCGCTCGATGAATTCGCCCAATGGATCCGGTTCTCCCCACGACAGGAGTTCTTCTACCAGCTTGAAACCCTGGGCGACAATTACAGGACTTTACTCCGGTATGCATTTGAAGGATACAAGGATCCCCAGCAGGAAACGATACTAAAGAGCCTGTCGGCATCACTCATGCTGCTTGCCGATGAGTTGCAGTATAGCATGCGTGAACCCCTTTTGCCTTTTCATCATAATGAGAAGCATCTGCTTTTGGAGGAATTCGGGGAGGATCCTGAACAAATCATCGCTTCCATTGAGGAAATTTTCCTTCACCGCGAAGTAAATAAGCTTATCGATACCGGGAATGATGCTGAAGAGGTGTCGCATTCGGCCATTCCGCCCGATATACTCGACAAGTTGTTCAAACTGGTATGGCTCACCGAAAAGATAAAGGATCATCACCTGGGACTTGCCAGGAGCATCAACCGTTCGGGCAACATTGAATGGTATGAAAAATCACTGATCGTAAGCGCCCTCACCCTTAGTCTGCTGAACTATTTCGACCCCCAGAAGTTCATTCTGCTGATTGAGTTTACTGAGGCAGGAGAAAAACATGTTTGCCAGCGTGCATTGGTCGGCCTCATCCTGGGTCTGATCAAATATGACCGAAGGATTGCAAACCATCCTGAGCTTATCGAACGCTTGCACTCCATGTCACGGGATCCTGAGATCGTAAAGAATGTGGAAGTGATCTTTCTGCAGTTCCTTATGGCAAGGGAGACTGAGAAAATAACACGGGAATTTGAAGAAGAGGTGCTCCCCGACATGAAGAAAATGATGCCCAAGATTGAAGATAAGCTTCAGCTGGGCGACGCAACCGAAGAATCTGAACTGGAGGGGAAGAACCCCGGTTGGAAAGGGATGGTTGATGAAGTTCCGGGCTTATTTGAGAAGATCGAAAAATTCTCAAAAATGCAGATGGAAGGCGGGGATGTTTTCATGAGCACTTTCCAGATGTTGAAGCGCTTTGATTTTTTCAACCGGATGTGCAACTGGTTCATACCTTTTTACCGGCAGAACCCCGAATCGGGGATACTGTTTCCCGGCAATGATGATCTGAACCGCAGGCTCTACGACAGCCTTGAACATGCATTTTACATCTGCAATTCCGACAAATACTCCTTTGTCCTGAATTTCCAGGCGATCCCGGAACAGCAGAGAAACCTCATCGTTACGAACTTCGAGGCCGAACTTGCCCAGATGAAGGAGATGGCTTCTGAAGAGCAGATGCTGGACCAGTCACTAAGTGAAAATGCAATCATAATCCAGTACATCCAGGATCTTTACCGATTCTTTAAAATATATCCGGGCCGTGGAGAGTTTGAAGATATTTTCAGGAGGAAAATCTCATTTGACGGTCTTTTTTTCTACAGGACATTCTTTGAACAGGAAAGGTTTACATTGAAACTGGCTGAATTCTATTTTGAAAAAGGCCATTATTATGAGGCGATTGACCTGTATGAGTACCTGTCGGGGAAAGGATCGCCTTCAGGAGAATTCTACGAGAAAATCGCGTACAGCTATCAGAAGCTCGGCCGGTTTAAAAAAGCTGTTGAATTTTACAGGAAAGCTGAACTTTTTGATACAGACCGCCTCTGGATATTAAAGAAACTGGGTTGGTGCTATATCCGCCTTAAAGATTTTCAGAGCGCCCTTGAATATTTCAAAGAAGCCCTGGAGGTTCAGCCCAATGACCAGTCCCTGCAAACCCAGCTGGCCCAATGCTACCTGAATCTGAAAGATTACGAAAAAGCATCCCATATTTACGCACAGCTCCTCTTTTATTCACCCGGGAACCTCAAATTCCTGAGACCTGCGGCGTATTGCGATTTTGTGAGCGGGAAACTCAGCCAGGCCGAATCGGGGTACCGCGAACTGCTCATGAATACCGACAAATTATCGGCTTATGACTACATGAACGCCGGACATGTTTATTTATGCCGGGGAGAGAGGAAGCATGCCCTGGACTTATATATTAAATGCCTGGCCGGCAGGGAATTCAGCGAATCAGCATTCATGGATGCTTTTGACGAGGATGTCCCTCATCTGCTCAGGTACGGGATCCTGGCTGAGGAAATTCCTTTGATCAAGGATTATTTATCGTTTCAGACTGAAAGGACATGATGAATTGTGAAGCAAAAGCGGGCAAGCAAATGAAGCCTATGGTTGTTGCGATCAGTAAAGCGGTGAAAACCGCAATAATCGTGATGACAGTGATTCTCGGGCTATCATCCGGGCATGCCCGGGCCCAGGCTTCTTTTTATATTGCAAGTTCTGAGTTTCACTGGTCCAGAGGCGCAGTACCCCCTGTTATTCAGCCTAAGGTAAGCAGGCACCTCAGCGAAAATAATTTTCATCCTGCGGCGGACAGCAATAATGCCGACCTCATCATCAGGATTAAATGCAACTCCTATTATAATGGCGAAACCCCCTACTTTTTCTTCGGGGCCCTGGATGCCAGTCTGAAAGTTTATGCGAAAAAAACCGGGGCCCTTCTTTATTCACGTGAACTTAAACGGATTAAAGGCGGAGGAACCACTGCTCAACTTGCCGATGACAAAGTCTATGCCAATGCATCCAGAATACTATGCGACACCCTTACAGGATTACTTTATTTATATACGACAGGGAAGCCCTTTCCCCATTCCGGAAAGACTGTCGACTTCGAGCCATTATGTGATGCCGACAGGGACATCCCCGAACTCCCACCCGACAGAAAAAACACCTATGTACTGATCATTGCCAATGACGCATACAGCCCTATGCAAATGGCCCGCTGTTTCACTGATTCCGTCGATTATCATGACCGTGATGCAAGGGTGTTCAGGGAATATGCCATCCGTACAATGGGAATACCGGCCGCGAATGTTCAAATGATATTTAATGCCAAATCATTTGAAATGCGCAGGGAACTTATCAGGCTTGCTTCCTTTTCAAGGGGAGTAAACGGCAATGCTGACCTGATTTTTTATTATGCAGGATACGGCATGATTGATGAGAAAACCCTTGAGCCCTACATTTTGCCTGTGGATATTGAAAATGACGACCCAAAGTTCATCATCCGCATCAGCGACCTTTTCAAGATGCTTCAGGAAGACCCGTCAAAACGCATAAGTATCCTGCTTGAGGCTTCATTTCAGTTTGACGCACTTAAACCCAGGCCCGACAAAAGCAAATCTCCCAGGATAACCCTTCGCTATCCTAATGTTCCAGCCAATGTATTTTTTATGGCGGCAGGCAGCCCCGGGCAGAAAACCTGGTCAGACCATCAGGCCGGGCATGGGCTGTTCACAATGGCTTTAATGGAAAAGCTGAAAGAAACGAAAGCCAGGGCCAACCTGAAAGAAATATCGGATTTTATAATCCGTGACGTACGGGCAAGCTCCCTCAAATTAAAGCTGAAAGAGCAGATACCTTGCACTTTAAGCGGCTCCTCCCTTACAAAAGACCTCCTTACCCTGAAATTATAGTGTCCTTTCTGGAAATATTCAAAATAACAAGCCGGAAAATTGACCGGGTGACACAATCAATTGATCAGAATAACAGAGGGCTTGTTAAAAACTTAACATTTTCATTAAAAAAATTTGGAAAATCGGGGAACTCTTATTAATATTGTCTTGGCTCAGGGAAGGGCGAAAAATAAACCTGGTAAATAAAAACATTTTAAGTATGAAAAAGATTCTGATCCTGATGTTGTTGATCGCGGCAGTTATCGGCAGCAGTTGTAAAAAGAAATCTGATGACACAAACACACCAACGGCCAGCGCTCTTGCCTCTGTTGGGACGACCTGGACTTCCGGCAGCAACGGGAACCTGATCGTTTCACAGGTTTCGGGAAGCGATGTGGTTGTCACCGCTACCTACGGATCAAATTCTCTTGCTGTTTCCGGAAGCATGACAACAACCGGCTTTTCTGATTATTTTTATTCAAGCGGTGATAAAACAAAGCCATATACCCTGGTCAATTTTGATGATGCAGTCGGGACTCAATACAAATATAACCTCGGAAGTGTACAGGTGGTCCGTACTGTTATCTCGAAAAGCACAACCGACGATTTTTATGTTTCAGCTCTCGGGATGTATATTAAGACCATTGATGTGAAAGAGGATGTACCCTTAGGGCTTACAGTCAATGATAAAGTCACCTCTACCAAAACAATTTACTGGTCAATTAATCATAAATTCGGGGTTGTTTATGCAAGGGTTGTAAAGACTGACGGAACTATTCTCGAATTCCCGCTGACCTCAACCAATGCAGGCCATTAGCTCAAAACGGCCTGACTAAACGATTACGGGGAACCGGACAGGAATTCAAAAGCCTGCCCGGTTTTCTTTTTGGAAATCTTGCTTATTAATGCAGGATGAACAATAGCATCATTCCTGAAAACAAAAGCGAAAAACAGATGAGATCCAGGTTTTTTTTCTCTTTGACCTTGTTACTGCCGTTTCTGTTCCTTTCATGCAGCCCAGGTCATCCTCTTGACAAAAAGGAGGCTTTAAACAGCCTCAAGATCCTGAACGGCGATATGATCGTTTTTATCAAATCATTATCAGAGCGCAGGGGGTCAAAAGCATTGGTGTTCCTGATGAAACAAGCATCGGCCCCCCTGCCGTTCATAATTGATACCACCGGCAGGCCAGGTTTTGTCAGTGACTTTTCATTTTCCTCAAGAAAAGGAATATACAGATGGGATACTGTAAGCATGACATTCGTGAAGGAGAAAGACACTGCATTGATCCTTATCCGCTTTCCCATGCCCGGCCAGTCAGGAACAAAGTGCTTGTTCTTTTTATATGACTTTGAGTTCGGAAAAACAAGGACAAAGAAGGCATTCCCCGTCAAAATCCTGGCCAAACTATTTGCAGGGGATAAGGAAGTTCTGAGCATCAGTCACAAGGCAGGCATTTCTGAAGAAATGATTTCAAAAATATCTTCGGAAATAATAATTGATTCACTGAGGGGCTTGTTTGAACTAAAAAGGGAAGGGAGTTTTACAGTTAAAAGCGGACTGCTGAGCTCATCGATCAGCATTTATGATGGGTTTAATGTGGTCCTGAGGTCAAACATGGATATCGATATTGATTACCATCCCCCTTTCACATATTCTTTCCAGCACATCCGCATTCAACAAAAATTATTCACTACGGAACTCTCAGGCAGGATTGATTATGGTTCAATCAACCCTACAAGTAATGAGTACGACCAGGAATTTAATAAAAACACCCGTCTTGAACTGTTGAACCAGGAGGATCATGGGCTTATAGGGAACATTGTATTATCTCCTGCCGGGGTTGAAGGCCGTTTCGACTATTTTATCAGGTTCTCCGACAAATCGGAAAGCAGGTTGACAGACCAGGTGCCGGTTTTAAGAAAGCTCTTCAACTACCTGCAATAATCAAATTCCCTGTAGCGGCAGAACTTGATCTTACCATTCAACAAGCGGGCAGGCCTGGTATTTTCATCTTTAATGCAGCGGAATCCAAGAAGATAGGAATAATCAAGGAAATACAAAGTTGTTTTTCCATGTTTGCCGTTGACAGGTTCATTTATTTCAAGATAAACACTGACTTTGTAATTCATCCTCGATACTTGTCCACGCCAGCTTACCAGGGTCCAGATTTTCCATCCAGGCGCACCAAGTTTCGGATTTGCATTATAGATGCTCTTTTCTATCTGTATTTCCAGGTTTTTCGGCGACATGCTGCAGGAATTGGCGAGCATCTGACAATAAAGCCTGGCATATCTGCCGGCTTCGCCCTTACTGTCCTGCGTATAACCCTCCTGATCCGATAATATCAATATAAAGAGAAGTGAAACGAAAATGTTCCTGATCATGGAAGCCGCGATAATTCAGTGGTCAAAGTTATTTACTTTTTAGAATAGCCCGGGTTGGCCATACAAAAATAATTACCGAACTTTGAACTTTACCTGCCATAATGAAAGCCAAACCCCTGCTATCCTGTTCCATCGGTGTTTCGGTCATCCTCCTGGTTTCGGCATGCGGGCATAAGGAGGTTATGAATAAATCCCAGGCGGAAAAAGCCCTGAGGGTGTTTGACAGTGAACTGCTGGGGACGGCAGCAGGGATATCTCAAACCGACGGATGGGCTGTGTTCATGGGACTTTTAAGGTCAGACAGCCTGCCGTTTGAGGGTGATGGCACAATTTCAGACCGTCTTCCGCATGATTTACCTTTCGCGAACAGCTTCATTCAATCAGTTTTAAATAAATTCCCATTGAATTTCAGGCAGGACTATTTCAAAAACGGGAAGAAAATATGCTCAGTCAATTCCTATTTCAAACCAAAGCCGGATTCTTCCTTTTATATCAGGAATTTGATATTTATCAAACCCTGTTGCCTGGAAATGAGATGTTTATATACAAAGGGGCAATTGCATCATACTTACCGCCTTAATCTTGTTTTTTCCATCCGGGATACTACGGGAACCTTCCTTGACGGAAGGATCCGGGCGGATATTTTGAGACCTGATAAAGGATTCATGCAGATAACAACCATGCATGCAGAAGTTAAATTTTTCGATCTGTTCTTTTCAGGAAATGGGGATTTTTCAGGTTTGAAACCTGGGACTAACGATTCGTATCATTTTATCAGTGCTGGCAATCTCAAGGTATACGATTATGCTTCATCCCGGTATATCGGCCGTCTTGAATATGCCGGAAAGGATAATAAAAAAAAAGCGGATCTTATTTTCGTTTTTTCTGATGGCTCAATTAAACCTGCCTCAGCCTGTTTTTCCATATACAGCATGCTGGGAAGCAAGGATTGAATCGAATATGGGGAAGAGCCCGTATTTAATCAGGGGATTACTTCTTTGTAAGTTTTACCATTAAAACGGCATGGCTTCCAAGTACAGCACTGACATTATCTTTAGTATTTCCCATATCCTCGTGTTTCCATAGATCCCTCATCTGGTACGATCCATCGATTACATACTTTTTTATCGAGGTTTTCAGGTCCTGGTCGATAGTCACGGGCTGGCTCCCGCGGTTGATGAAGCAGAATGCATAGTCATTGTCTTCAAGCGGCTTGAACCATATTTCGAGATCGCCATATTGCATCCAGCGTATTGCAGAGATCCCCAGTTTATCCTGGTCAATGGCAAGGACTTCTTTGTTTGTAAGGATAGAAACAGTTTCCTTTGACATGGTTCTCAGGTCATTCCCTGCCATCAGCGGGGAAGAGAACATGGCCCACATACTGATATGCAGTTTCTCTTCTTCGGGAGTCAGCACTCCGTTCCCGACTTCAAGCATATCGGCATCATTCCAGTGGCCCGGGCCTGTATAGGTCCCGATCTCGGTAAAGAGATCGATGATCTGAACCACACCTAGCCCTCCCCAGTAATTTTTACAGTCAAAGCAGTTGATAATGTCCTCCGTTGATCTCCACAAATGCCCGACATTCTTTGCCCATTCCCAGGGTTTGGTGGTGCCCCATTCGCAAATGCTCAAAACAACAGGCCTGCCTGCTTTATAAAGAGCATCACGCATTGAGGTATAAGCAGCCTCGGAATTTTGTTTACCGTGATTGCACCAGTCATATTTCAGGTAATCCACTCCCCAGGAAGCGTAGGTACGGGCATCCTGGAACTCATATCCGCGGCTGCCCGGCCTTCCCTGGCAGGTTGCGGTGCCGGCATCGGAGTAGATGCCGAACTTCAAACCTTTCGAATGGATATAATCACCCAGGTTCTTCATCCCGGAGGGGAAGCGTTCAGGGTCGGCAAGGATAGTGCCGTTGGAATCCCTTTTCACCTGCCAGCAGTCGTCAATGACCAGGTACACATAACCTGCGTCCCGCATCCCGCTGCTGACAAGAGCATCGGCAGTTTCCCTTATTGTTTTTTCATTAATGTCACAGGCAAATTTATTCCAGCTGTTCCACCCCATGGGCGGGGTTTTGGCCAGGTCTTCAAATTTTTGGGCATGAATTGATGAAACCAACATCATCAGGCCAAAGAATAAATATTTTCTCATCCTAGTGAAATTTCTGAAAAGTGAAAATGAGTTACCGGATATTACTTCTGAAATACCATCTGCTGTTCTGACAATTCTCCGGATTGTTCAATTAATGCCGTATTAAGTTTTACTCCACAATAAATTTACGAGAGATCATACCGTCATCTGTCTGTATTCTAAGTAAATACAAGCCTGAAGCTAAAGTATTTACATTAAATGAAGTTGAACTGGAATTAACGTTCTTCAACGATCTTACTATATCTCCATTCGAATTGAGCATGGAAATCTCTAAAATTTTCATTTTCTCCGCTTCAATTTTAACTCTTTCCCGGCATGGATTCGGATAAACATGTATTGTACAAGAAATGCCGGAGTTATGAATAACAAGTGGAATGCAATTAATCTTAGATCCTATGGTGTCAAACAATGTTCCGGTAGCAACATACCAGTTTTGCCAAACTCCTCCATGACCTGTTTCCCAATCAGACAAATCAAAGGTATTAATCCCTGATGTGGTTCCTTTTACATTGTAGACCTTGAGGGCCTTTCCCCCTAAATTCCAATTAAGCTTCGTGCCTGGTAAACAAGCTTCAGGAGCCATCCGGGGTAATTCGCAATTTGGCTGAATGAAATACGCATTGTCATCATAAGCCGGGTAATGTCCGTAAACACTTGCTAATCCATTAGTATCAATACAAACAGCAGTATATTCGTCACAAGCTATCCCTTTCCCAACCACTCCGTAGTCGGTCAGGATCCGGGCTAAAAAAACAATATGCCGCCCTCTTCTGTCGGGATTATCATAATGGGTATCTGTTATAACATCACTTAAATATTTAATTTTTATGAAACCGAGGGAATCAACTGTAACTTCTCCGTTATATGGGTTTGCCAAGGCAGCAGCGGAAGTAACACTGCCATTTTTCGCGGTGTAATAAAATTTTCCCAGTATCGCCATTCCTGCACTTGTTCCCCCAACCACGATGTGCCTATTTTGAATGGCATCATTCACTAAACTGTCAACCGGGGTATTTCGCCAGTATGAAACGTAATCCCACTGATCTCCACCTGCAAACCAGATGGCCTCGGCGTTCATAATTTTATGTTTAACATACGACTGATATGATGCGGTTGGATTATTGCAAACAATTGTCTCTACTGAATTAACTGCAGGCCCCAAATTGAACATATAACTATTATATCCATTGCTGTTATCCGTTCTGAGAACAAGTACGTCACCACCATTTGCTCTTTTGAGAAACCATTTCATGGCATTATCATCTTCAGTTGCTCCACCCATCATACATATACCTCCAATTGGTATACTGTCCGAATTAACAGGATTCCCAGTAAAATAAGAAGTATAGGATTGAGCTGATGTTATGAAACTGACACCTGTAAATATCCAGAAGAATATTTTTTTCATATGTCTGATCATAATTTGGAATATTCTAATTGATTCAGTTTTTTCTGTTATCCAACTGGATCATTTGCCTTTCGGCAAAAACCAGACTCCTATCTGATTCCACTGCAAAATAAAAACAATATTCAGTTACCCACAATTTTCAGATGTCAAATACATACCTGAATCATTGTAAATTAAATTCCTGAAGATATTCCTTTTTGATTAAGTCGTTTAAACTGACATACATTGACTGTATTTCTATCTTATTTATACCCTGCTTTCTCCATTTGGCAAGCTGAGAATTGATCTCAGGCAGAGTTCGTCTTTCAATGGCTAAGGTTTTCTGCAGGATTCCATTTTCCTCCTGGTTTATCAGTTTGTTTAATAAAATGTAGCGGGAACCGTATCCGGGTTTAATTGGGAAACATTGTTGCTTCAGTTGTAAAGACCAATCGCAAAGCCGGGAATTCTTATGTGTGCCGGCAGTAAGTATTTCCGGCAACTGATCTCCACCACAAACCCATACCGGAATTGTTATAGACGCCATAGGCCAGCCAATGACCGTCCACATGGTTGTAAAATCAGGTGATTCTCCTTTTCTAACCCCCTGAATAATGACGGAAGAGGTAGTGATAAACCGGGGGATAAAATCCTCGAAAAATACAAACCGGGTATCATTGTCTGTTCGGGGAAGATTCTGGCTAAGGTCAACTTCTGTAAGAGAATGTTGTAAATTTCTGCTGACATTCCGGAGGATATATTCGACCGACAAGTCATTGGTCTGAGATCCGAGCATAAACAGTTTTTCAGCTGTCATATAACGGATGTATCCTCCCCCCAGGTCTTTTTTCCCGGCAAAAGAAAAGTTTGTATGGATCACATATCCTAACGGACTGGAAGCAGGATCATTGACATCGATCTTTTTATAACCAAAATTCCCGGTTTCGTAATATGCAGCGCCGCCTTCGGCATCAATTACCCCGAAATTTGCTTCCACGCCATATGGTTTCGTCAAAGTGTCGAGCATTTTCTCAAAGTCAGCCAGGGTGGTGCAATACATCAGGGCAAGTTTCATTAATATCCCCTCACGGTCTTTGCGTTTACACGTATCGGGTATATTCAGGTTATAGGATGCAGAATTCATAATTGCAAAACCCGCACTATTGGTTCCGATCCAAACATTTTCCGCGAGGGTGTCTGATACATCAACAACTCCGATGAATTCGAATTTCCCTTCATGGAAATATTTCAGTTTTGACTGTTCTTCATCCGAATCCCGTTGTTTCCAAAGAAGGGGCCTGCCATCCGGGCTTGCCTTCGCCGAGATAATGATGGTAGTGCATCCAAGCAGATCAATACGGGGAAATGGAAGCAGGATTAACAAAAACAGTATAATTTTGTATGGTTTCATATTTAGTTCAATTAATTTTTCTGACTGGTTTATAATTAAATCTTTACAATTGTGAGGGTATATGGGTTAATTTGCGTAAGGAAATCCGATTGGCTTCCTCCATCCAGGTTTCCCTGAATAATTTTTCCGTCAGCCGTTGAGGCTGATGCCCTGGATCCCCAGTATAATATTAGTCAAACCGCTGCCGTCGAGATTCACACTCCATAAGCCACCTCCATTGGTAACAGTATACCGGTCGTTGACAAAATATAGTTTCTGACCAGCCGGATCAATTTTCAGGTCAGTGGGTTGTTTTGAGATATTTTGGATCTGAGTTTCATTCACAACTATCGTTAAGCCGGGCAGGAGCGCGTTATTATCCTCCAGTGAAGTGACCGTACCAGTTATCGGTTTTTTCTGAGCCAGAGCGATGAGTGGAAACAGCAACAGTATAAGGAGGCTCGTGAAGATTTTTTTCATAAACAAGGCCTTTGGTTTGACATTCAGATCATTTTTTATTTTTTTCAGAATTAATAGTATTGGATGTTATCATCCATGATAAGTAATTTCTTATTAATAGTCCTGCCATCGGGAAAATTCATGAGAAACAGGTAAATACCATCAGGGAACCCGGAAATATTAATCTCTTGCTTTCCCTGGCTCGCCCCCGCGAACTCTTTTACTATATCACCCGCGGAATTAATCAGGGTTAAAGAAGAATAAGCAGCCGGTGCTTCAACAAACACTTTTCTATAAGCCGGATTTGGAAATACAAGCAACTGATCCTGCCCAAACTCGCCGATCGAGGTATTGATACAGGGTTGTTGTGAATAATTCTGGAAATAATGAAGTTCGATGTAATCCCTGATGACTATAGCCAGACTATCAACGAACTTTAGACGTAATGACAGATTAGCGCGGATATTATAGTTACACTCAGCTTGAACCCCGTCAATTGTCCCTCCCGGATATGAACTGTGATGCGCAACGTTGTACCCTCCGGTGAAATATGGATCGCCTGTTTGCGGATAAGGATCAGTCAGACTAGGGACTGCCGGAAATCCTTTGTCATTCAACAAACTTCCGAAACTATAAGGTCCTCTCAACAATTGTGAATGGGTTAAGGAATCAATATTATGTTTTACCAGGTTTCTGATGCTGCTGTAATTAATATATGTATTAGTATTCAGTATACTGTCACTCATCTGCAGTTCATTAGTATATAAGAGATATCCAAGTTCAATCCTTTCTTTCGGGTGGCTCTGTCCATGCAGGTCGATATAAAAACCATTAGCGAAAGTCCTGACTATATATGCTTCTGAACTATCAATAAATGCATGAAACTCCTGCCAGGCTACTTCTGCTAATGGATTTCCACAGGTTCCTGTTGCGTAATCATCATTTGCATCAAGTTTTCTTCTGTCCAGTTTGTTCATGATAATATGCGGGTAACATCCCGTCAAAGCATGAATTGCATCATTTAACTCATAAGCCAGTTCCTCGGTATATGCATCCCCTTGAGTTACACTTCCACTGCAGATCCTGTTGGGAATAGTGGACGGGTTAAGGTAACCCCCATGTGGTTCGGAAATGACCACCGGCATGTTGCCTGCATGATATTCAATATACCCACGGTCACCGTAATAAACCTCTCCAGGTATATAAGTTTGCCCCGAAAGCTTGAAAATAAGTATAAATACTATGAAGAAAGTGAATAAAAAATGTTTCAATTGTCGAGAGGTTAATTATTAAAATATTATATCAATCAATTGTAAACCAGGTATTATGAATTGAATCTAAATCTGATGAGATAGCCCCGTTCAGTTTTTGTCGTTATGAATGTATGGCAGTCATGATAAGCGGTCTATAAATAAACAAGGATACTATAAAGCTGATCCCATCCTTTTCATTTCGTATTCCTATAAACAATATAAACAATAAGCGGCCATGTAAACACATGGCCGCTTATTATAAAAAAACTAACTAAATAAATTAAAGCATAATCGTCGGAACATGAGTTCCCGTGTTTGTTTCATACTATCAAAAATAGGTAATTTTACAAAACCAAATAAATTATTGTGATTTTTTTAACAAATAATAACAAGCATTTCTAATGTAATTACTTATTAGTGACGATGAAATATATTCACCTGAATATTCAGGTAAAAAGGATATCCTTATTGGGGGTAGTGGCATCCTGCAATCAGTGACAATATAAAGCCGGGGGGGGGTGAATAAGATAACATTCGTTTGTCCCTTCCCTGCTCCTCCCGTTCTCCTCGTTTAAAAGAATTGCAAAGCTGTTTAAACGGAATTTTCGCTTAGTAATCCGGCAAAAAAAAGGATCTTGTATGTTACTGACATACAAGATCCTTACTTTATTTGCGGTGCCCGGAACAGGACTCGAACCTGCACATCCTGGGGACACTAGTCCCTGAAACTAGCGCGTCTACCAATTCCGCCATCCGGGCAATAAAGAACTAAAGAACAATAAAAAACGGCTGATAACAGCCGGTTATGGTGCCCAGGACAAGACTCGAACTTGCACAGCCTGAGGCCACTACCCCCTCAAAGTAGCGTGTCTACCAATTTCACCACCTGGGCAAAGAATTCTGAAAGTACAATAATCAGGGCGGTATTTTCAGATGTTTTATAAGAACAATTCGTTCAAACCGGGCGCAAAGGTATAAAAAATTTACGATTTACGAGTTTTGATTTACGATTTATTAAAAAAAGGACTGCGGATGAGGTTAATGGGCTAAGAGGGAGACGAGGTATGCAACAAGGATCCCCAGGCATACCGTGAGGAATTTCTGAAGGTTATACCTGTGATGCTCTTCTGTTTCAAAAAGGATGGAAGTAGACACATGCAGGAAGATCCCTATTACTACCGCCATGCTGTAAGTGAAGAAAAAGTCAAGGGAGGCGGTTGTGCTGGTCTCTATAACCAAACCTGCCAGAGAGCCCAGGGGGGTCATCAAAGCAAAGATACCAAGATAGATAAAGGCTTTACCTGTTTTACAGCCGTAATGCATAAACAAACCCATCAATGTAAGTGAAATTGGGATGTTATGGACCACGATTCCAAGGACCAGCGAATGCTGAACCTGCTTTGCAAAACCACTAGCCAGTGGCATCCCTTCAAGGAATGCATGGATGCACAAACCTGTTAAAAGGAGCCATGGAGCAACCTTCTCCCCTTCCCTATGCTCGTGTTTGTGGCCGTGTTCAGCCCCCTCGGTGATCAGTTCAAGAGCTAACTGTACCAGGAACCCCAGTATCACAAAAAGGCCTGCAAGCGGCGCAGGTCTCGAGAAAACCTCAGGCACAAGTATCAGAAAGCTTATCCCGATCAGGAATGCACCTGAGAAGGCAAGTAAAAGCTTAAGCAGCTTCTGGTCGTCGCGGGGGATCAGGAATACCAGGGAACCGCCGGCGATCACTGTTGCGATAAGGACGAAGTAGACTAAAATATTCATGATTCGGCAATATCTTTATGCAATGTAAATGGCGTTTAGCGCCGATCAGGGATCCCCCAGCCATCCAGCTATCCAGTCATACAGCTATCCAGCTACCCAGCTACCCAGCTATCCAGCTATCCGGTTATCCAGTTATCCAGCTACCCAGCCATCCAGCTACCCGGTTCTCCCATCATTCCACATCTATGATCCGGTACTTTGTACTCATCGGAACTCCTTTGAAATTCTCAAGGAACCTTTCCGAAATTCTTTTCAGGCAGCCGGTATTCTCAGGCAAACCCATAGTATTCAAGTCCTTATGCACCTTTTGCAGAAATTTCTCGCTCAGCACTATACGGTTCTCAAGGCATTTGGTCATCAGTCGTGCCGTGAGATCCACATCAGAGCCATAATAGTCGTTTGTTCCCTCGAAAAAACTGATATTATACACTTCCGAGCAATAATGAATGGCAACTTTGCATGGCAAAAAAGTACCGGCCACCGGATAATGCTGTATGTTGTACAAAGTGGCATAGATCTCTTCAAGGAGCATATAATAGGAGTTGATGGCAGGCTTTGATTTCAGCACATCATCGGGTATGAACAACATGATCTCATCCCCTATTCCCTTGACAATATTTTCGGGAAAATCATTCAGAAGCGAAAGAAAATTAAACGTATTGTTGAGTTTACGCCCCCAGTCGGTCAGCCCGCCCAGGTATTTCATATCAGTAGAACGGTTGATATCCATAAAAAAGCAAGTTCCCGGGCATGGAGGGACGGAAGCAAGATGGCGCACCATCTCTTCCGAATTGGGATCTTTAAAATGGATAAAATAGGCCATCAGAATACCCTCAGGGCATCTTCCTCGTTGGGATAAATTTCAAAGATGGTTGTAAATCCTGATATTTCAAAAATCTCGCGGATGTTCTCCTGCAAACTGCAAAGGACGAACTTCCCTTTGACCATTGTAATCCTTTTCAGCGCCATCAGTAGGATCCTGAGGCCCGAGCTGCTTACGTAATCCATCTGCCCGCAGTTGACCAGTATTTTTGTAACATTCTGATCGAGGAGTTCCATAAGCCGTTTTTCCAGGATGCTGTAGTTGATTGTATCCAGCCTGCCGTTAATGCCAATAATCATGCATTTCTCATTATTCTTTTCAATAAGTTCCATAACCAGAAGATTGTGTTAATAATTGCGGATTAAAAGTACAATATTTTTTCCATCCCGTCTTTCATACCGGATGTCATTCACCAACTGTTTCACGAAATGAATACCAAGCCCTCCTATCTGGCGGTCTTCAATAGGCTTGTTAACAGTATCGCTGGTGTTCTTTTCAAGGATGTTGAATTCCCTGCCATCGTCTTCCAATACAATCTGGATTGAATCCGGGGCAAGCCTGCTAAATGTCAAAATTATTTCGTGGTCCCGGCCGTCATCATAAGCATAAAAAACAATATTCGTAAAAAGCTCTTCCAGGATGAGGTTCAGCTCCATGGTAATTTTCGGGGGGATATCCCACAGTTCAGAAACCTGTTCCAGGGATGCAACCATGCGGTTCAGTTCCCCCAACTTATTGAGTAAGCGAACCTGCTTCACATCCGGGGATTTACTTTCCTGTCCCTGCATTTTCTTTGATTTCAGTACCAGCAGGGTTATGTCATCGGCCTGATCAGCTCCTTTCATAAAATCAAGCAAATCATTTTCAAGACGGTGTATCAGCTCTGCCGGACAAAGATCAGCATTCCTCCTGACAATTTCAAGCATGGGTTCATCCCCATAGAACCGGTCAGCCTTGTTTAAGGCTTCGGTCACTCCGTCGGTATATAAAAGCAATGCATCACCGGGGGAAAAGATGACCGTTCCAGAGCCATATGTTGCGTGTTCAAAAATCCCAAGGGGTATGCCATGTACATCTTTCAGCTTTTCGGTTTTCCCCCCGGGGCGGATAAGGAAAGGGGGATTATGACCTGCATTGCAATAGGTGAGGGTGTCGTTCTTAAGGTCGACGATCCCTGCAATAAAGGTCACGAACATCTGGTTTGGATTTTCCCGGCAGATTTCCTTATTGATCTCATACACACTCTGGTTCAGGGGTACATTGAGGGAGATCCTTGAACGGAACTGAGTGCGTGCACTCACCATGAAAAGGGAGGCAGGCACACCTTTGCCCGACACATCGCCGATCGCAATGAATAGGTGGTCGTCATCAAGAAAATAAAAATCATACAAATCGCCTCCGACTGCCCGGGCAGGGTCCAGAAGGGCGGCCAGGTCCCAGTCGTCCCTGGAGGGAAAATTCTTTGGAAGAAGCCCCATCTGGATATCATGGGCCACACTCAGTTCACTTTCCATTTTTTCACGGGCCGCCGTGGCTTCCTGAAGGTTCCTGATGTAATGAGCCAGCTCATCTTTCATCAGGGAGAATGCGTTGGTAAGCTGGGAAATTTCATCCTTGGAACGGTAAACAGGGAGGGCGGTCCCAAAATCCCCCTGCCCTATCCTGTGGGTCGCTTCCACAAGCCGGCTTATCGGTCTGACGAATTTCCTTGTGATCAGGATGGTGATCAGCATCATCGCAAGGAGGCTGAAAAAGAAAATGGCTATGAGCTTCCTGAAGAAATCATAGAGGCCTGCATACAATTCCCTCGTGGGGAAAGTGATTGCAAATATCCATGTGGTATGGGGTACCGGTGCCGAGTAGATCCAGCTAGGGACCTTCACATGCTGAAGGTCAGTAATTTTAACAAACATCCTTTCTCCAAGCAACATCTTGTCGATCACAGAATCATGTGCTACGTCACCTTTACGGAGAAGCAGGGTGCGTATGTCGGTATTCACGTATTGCTCGCTTATCGGCGTAATCAGCTTGCCTTTGCGCGAGAGGAGGTAGCTGTAACCGGTCTGGGAGACCCTTGCCGATGTCAGGATATGCCTGAAAGTCTGGAGCGAGATATCCATGGTAATAACACCTGCAAAAACACGCTTATGGTTCACCCAGTGATAGAAAGGCACCGAATAAGTGCACATCAGCGTATCACCGCCCCCCTTGTCATAATAAGGTTCCGACCATACTGCTTCACCCTTTATCTTCGGAATACGGTACCAGTCCTTGTTCAGATAGTCATATTCGGCGGATGAGAGGTCCCTTTCCACAATCGTATGGGCCGTTTCAAAAACATAATGGCAATACCTGTAACGATTTTTATCGAACATATAGGGTTCGAATGCAATAGCGCTTCCGAAAACAACAGTGTCGTCGAGGACAAACTCTTTTGCAAGGTCGGTGATCATGCTGTAATCAGGGTTTTCGGCTTCCAGGGCCCCCGACAGGGTATAGGGCACCTGTTCTACCGGCCTGATCACATTGCTGATGCGTGAAATGGTCAGGTCAGTAATATTTGACGCCCTCTGCAGGGCATCCTGGTCCAGGATTGCACGGGTGTATGAGAATGTATAATAAAATGCGATGCTGAAGACGACCAGGAAGGCCAGTATAAAAAAGCGGGTATACCTGATTGCAAGGCTTCCCCGGCCAAGCAGCCGCATACCGGGCTTTTCGTTGCCGGTTGACAGGTTTTCATTCTCCATATTCGGTTCAGGCTGGTTGGCCCTGTTCTTAGTTATAGCTGTAACGGACTTTGCGAAAGTAAAGTTAAAAAAGAATATATTTGTACTGATATAAATTATTATAAATGGATAATGCATTAAACCTCCTGAAACCTGAGCGCTTATGGTACTATTTTGCCGAGATCTGCAAAGTGCCGCGCCCATCGAAAAAAGAAGAAAAAATAGCCTCATGGCTTATCGATTTCGCAAAAAAACACAAGCTGGAATATATAAAGGACGAATGCGGTAACATCCTCATCCGCAAGAACGCCTCAGCGGGTTATGAAAACCGGAAAACAGTGGTTCTCCAGTCGCATATGGATATGGTTTGTGAGAAAAACTCAGGCACCGTCCACGATTTTGATAAGGATCCTATCATTCCCTGGATCGAAGGCGAATGGGTCAAGGCGGCCGGCACGACGCTTGGCGCCGACGACGGGATAGGGATTGCCGTGCAGCTGGCGATTCTCGAGGCTGATGATATTGCCCACGGGCCGCTGGAGGCATTATTTACCATGGATGAGGAAACGGGCCTCACCGGCGCTTTCGGCTTAAAACCCGGCTTGTTGAAGGGCAGGGTGCTTATCAACCTTGATTCAGAAGACGAAGGACAGGTATTCATCGGCTGTGCAGGAGGCAAGGATACAGTGGCCAGCCTGCCTCTTACTACCGAAGCAGCCCCTTCTTCACTTTCCGCCTATAAGGTGAGCATAACAGGGTTAAAAGGAGGCCATTCGGGCGATGATATTAACAAAGGGCTTGGGAATGCTACCAAACTCCTCAACCGTTTCCTCTGGAATGCTTCCAGGGATTTCGGCATAAGGATTTCTTCATATAATGCCGGGAACCTCAGGAACGCCCTTGCAAGGGAAGGTTTTGCCGTTGTAGCTGTGCCTTCTGCCCATACGAAGGCATTTGAAACATCGGCTGAAACTTTTTACAGGGACCTGGTCGGAGAACTCCATGTAACCGAACCACAATTGAAATTTTCCGCCGCTCCCTCATCCGCAGTCTCAACAGTATGGACAAGCGGGCTGCAGAGTTCGGTACTGAATGCCCTTTATTCCTGTCCCCACGGGGTACTGGCCATGTCGAGGGAGATACCCAATTTTGTGGAAACTTCCACGAACCTGGCTTCAGTGAAGGAGAAAGACGGAAATGTTTTCATCACAACAAGCCAGCGGAGCTCTGTTGAGTCTTCAAAGAAAGATGCAGGCAACATGGTTGCAAGTGTATTTACCCTAGCAGGGGCAAAGGTGGAACAGTCGGCCGGTTACCCGGGATGGAAGCCCAATCCTGATTCGGAGATACTCAGGCTTACTGTTCAGTCGTACAAAAAGCTGTTCGGAAAGGAACCCGAGGTCCTGGCCATCCATGCCGGGCTTGAATGCGGACTGGTAGGTGCCATCTACCCGGGAATGGATATGGTTTCGTTCGG
>JBAXIO010000005.1:0-207028 GCA_037138335.1 Bacteroidota bacterium | reverse complement strand
TGAAAAAACTTAGAGTGCCGATTATAGATGCTATTCCTGAGAGCTCTGCTAAAGAAATTGTACGAGCCTACAATGCCAGAGACTACCCAAAAATAGACACTCTAATAACCCCGGCAAAGATTTCGCATTATGAAACTGCTTGCGGGCAAACTCGACTTTTCGAGCCGAAACCTCGGAAATATGGTAGCCGTTTCAAATCCCTTTCACCTTGATAGAGAATTTCCAACAACCTGTAAACGCTTTATGCTACCAATTTTAAGTAAAATATAATTTTAGGCACTTTATAGATTGACCGTAGAAGAAATTGCATTAATCGTACAATCATAATAAACTATGGCCCTCCCTATCAACATAAAAGATTTGGTTCACGGAAAGGTTGTGGAATGGGAACGTCTGGAATTTAAGGCTGGCTGGAATCCCGAAGATGTCCTGCATTCGATCTGTGCGTTTGCTAACGATTTTAACAATTGGGGTGGCGGGTACATCATTGTGGGTATTGCAACGGTCGATGGGGTGCCTCAGTTCCCTCCGGTTGGATTGCCGCTTAATAGTCTCGATGCGATACAGGGTGAACTGATCAACATCTGCTATAAGATTCAACCCAACTACCTGCCCATAATTCAACCGTATAGTCTTGATGATCGGCATATCCTGGTCATTTGGGTCCCGGCCGGGGATCTCCGCCCATATTCTGGTCCTTCAACCCTGGGCAACGATTCCCGCAGGCAATATTATATCCGTGCTGGTTCCCGTAGCATTGTGCCCCACGGTGATAATCTGGCCCGGCTTATTGAGCTCACGGCAAAGGTTCCTTTCGATGATCGTGTAAATCAGCAGGCCCAGCTCAACGATCTGGATTTGGGTTTAATCCGAGAGTTCCTGCAGGAGGTTGGAAGTGAATTGTTCGACGAGAGTGTGAAGATCCCTTTTCCTGAATTGTGTCGGCAGATGCAGATTTCCCGGGGCCCGGCCGAGTTTTTAAGGCCGGTGAATGTCGGGCTGATGTTCTTTAACCGGGAGCCTCACAAGTTTTTTAACCGTGCCTGGATTGAGTTGGCCATTCATCCTGACGATACGGGCCGCAATTTTATTACCGAAACCTTCAAAGGACCTCTGCACCATCAAATCCGCAACAGCCTCGCCTATCTTAAAAAGGAAGTCATCCGTACCGAAGTCCTGAAAATTACAGGCCAGGCCGAAAGTAAAACCATCAGCAATTATCCTTATAATGCACTGGAGGAAGTGATCAGTAACGCGGTCTATCATAAAAGCTATGCCGAAGAGGCGCCCATCGAAATACAGGTATTCCCCGATAAAATCACCGTGCTGAGCTATCCTGGCCCCATGCCGCCCATCACAAATATCGATTTACAGCAACGTAGGGTAGTCTCCCGCGCCTACCGTAACCGCCGTATTGGAGATTTCCTCAAAGAACTCGATCTCACCGAAGGCAAATCCACCGGATTCCCGATCATTCGCGATGCCTTGGCCGCCAACGGTAGCCCCGAACCGCTATTCTATACCGACAAAGACCAGGTCCTCTTTATGGTCACCCTCCCCTGTCATCCCGAGCTAGAGGGGACTAAGTCATTAACTAAGATATTAACTAAGACGGGGGCTAAATTAACTAAGCAGCTTATTGCACAAATCTTCTCTGAAGGTGTTGATTTGCAAGCATTAAGTGACCTGTTGGAAAGTGATACCAGTGAGGTTGTAAATGAAATAAGGAATAAACTAAGCGCTCAAAAATTAACTAAGACATTAACTAAGATACTTGTCATCATAGATTATCTGGAAACAGAGAAATCAAGAATTGAACTGTTCGAATTTCTTGGATTGGAAAATCAAACGCTGAATTTCAAAACCAACATAAAGCCATTGATTGATTGCGGCCTTATCGAAATGACATTACCGGATAAACCTCAAAGTCGCTATCAAAAATACCGATTGACTGTAAAAGGGAAGAAACTGCTGAAACAATAACCTCAGGTACCAGCTTGTTCGCTTCAATGCAAATCTCACGTAAGGTATCTCCGTAAATTCCTAATAATCACCCTGGTTATAAAATATGTGGGACACTGTTCCACATATTTAGTTGGAGTCATTTTTGTTTGCTTCAATGCAAATCTCACCAAAGATATCTCCGTAAATTTATAATCCGCAAGGCCATGGCCCTACGGGTGCCGTCATTTTTTTCGATTGTATATCTTCCGGGGCAAAAAAATGACCGGCAGCCTTGCGTATTAAAATTTACTCCGCTGTGTAGTGCTTACGATTTGCATTTTATGCACTAAACCATTTGTAACACTTAAAAGCGGAGGTTTGTATGTCAACAACCATCAGTCATTCTTCAACTCAGGTAATTCATGATTTAGCCTGTGATTATCATGTCAATGAAAACGGTCAGGTCATCCTGCACCACAACGGCCGGCCGGTCAAGTGGTCGTCCACAATCAAAATCACCTTGTTTTCCCCAAGTGGTAAAGAGGCCGCAAGGTTCAGGTTCCTCAATATCCATGAGGCCATGAACTTCATCCGCCTCAATGATCCGCCCAGGTATATGATCTGGGGGTGATTTTCCTGGTCATAGTATTTCAGGTTTCCCTGCGGGTGCCAAAACCTGCAGGGAAACTTTCTTCATGGACGAAAGGGAATTTAATAATTCAGATCCAGCAGCCTTTTGACAAACCTGAAAAAGAAAAGTTTTAAACGGAAATATTCCGGAATAGATAATTGTAAATGCTTGAAAAATGCTTGAAAAAACGAAAACAGCCACTTTACTTTTTATCGTAAGTGGCTGATTCTCTGTGACCCCGACAGGATTCAAACCTGTAACCTTCTGATCCGTAGTCAGATGCTCTATTCAGTTGAGCTACGGGGCCAAATTCGGTGCAAAGGTATAAAATTTGGATTTAGCGGCAAAGAGAATTTTACGCCGTTTGATTAATCACACGCCTAATATTGATCTGCACCGAACTTCTGCCCTGTGTCCCTGCAGATGATCTGTGCAAGATCCCTGGCCGATTTTATGGCAACAGGCAATCCGCCCCCGGGAATGCTCCAGTGACCGGAATAGTAAAAGTTATTGAGACCGGGAAGTTTGAATTCAACTGGGGACTGTTCGATCAGGTTCTTTCCCGGCAGCCAGCCCTGGGCCGATCCTTTCCAGTTATTGGTGTACCTGAAAAATGTCGCAGGAGTTGCAATATCCATTTCTTCAATAAACTCCTTTATCCTTCCGTATTTCTTCTCAAGGGTTTCGATTATTTCTTCGGCAAACCTGGTCTTTGCATTATCGTACCCTGCCCTGTCGGTTTTCCTGAGGTTGATCCAGTAAGCGGCATTACTGGTATAAAAACTCACCGAAACAACTGTTTTAGCAGCGGGTGCAAGGGTGGGGTCATAATTGTATATATGGGCTTCAAGGCGGGGGTATGATGTGCCGTCGGGCGAGACCAGGTCCTTATCGAGAGGGAACCTTAGAAAATGGGATTCGTCTTCAAAGGACCTGTTTATTCCCAGGGAGACGATAAATAATGAATAATACACTTTCAATTTCTCCTGCTTGCCTAGACCAAGTATCGTTTTGTTTACATAGTTGCCATCCAGTGCATCAAAAACAGTATAATGCCAGTCGGCAGCCGATACCACAATGTCGGAGGTAACCTTTTCCCCATCCCCAAGAAGTAAACCGCCTGCATGATTATTTTGGACCAGGATTTTATTAACAGGGGAATTATAGCGGATCTGTCCTCCCAGGGAAAGGTATTTATCCTTTAAACGGTTTACAAAGCGGGTGGCCCCCCCAACCGGGTAGCCGGCAGCCCTGAGATCGTTATAGGCCAGGGGCATGGTAACTATCATCAGTGGAAGTTCTTGACCGTCGTAAAGCAATTCAAAAGCCTCCTTTAAGAACGGGTTTTTAAGTCTGGAAGCAAATGAGAAATTGGTTTCTTTTTTCAATTTATTCAGGAACAATAATAAAGGCAGGTAGCGGATGTACTTTATTTTTTCTTTCAGGGGCAATAGTTTTGGCAATTTCTTGATCATGGGAGGTATCTCAAAGCCCTGGACCTGCCTCATGGATCGGATAAGTTTGTTGATTTGACGCTTGTCCTCAGGCGAAATCCCTATAAGATAGTCCCTGAGCCGGTCAAGGTTTGTATAAAGATGAAAGACCTTATCACCCTTTGGGTCTGCATTATCCCTGACCTCAATGTCCATGCGGCTTTCATGTGTAATAAAAGGGATGGATCTCATGTCGAGCAATTCCGTCCATAAGTTGTAAAACGGGTTTGCGGGTCCTGACCCTAAAAGCCACTGGAACCCACTTTCAAACGTGTAACTGCCTTTCTTCCAACTGGTGCATAATCCGCCAGGGGTTGCATGGCGCTCAAAAATCACTGTATTAAAACCACTCATCTGCAAATAGCAGCCTGCGCTCAAACCTGATACTCCCGCCCCGATAATGCTAATATTCATTGATTTAAAGTAATAGTTAGTGCCAAATGTAAGAAAATGATATGAAGCTAATCCAAAAAAAAATTACCTTTGTAACAGAATTGATAGGCTATTTCCGGATCTTCCGGAGAAAGCGATAAACACTGAACAACAGACCATGATTACAGTCGGAAGCAGGAAACTCACTGTCAATGATTTCTTTAAAGTCCTTTTTGAAGGTGAGCAAATAGATATTGATATTGAAGCACGCCGCAAGGTGGAAGAAGATTTTGAGTTTCTGAAAGAATTTGCACAGGGGAAAGTTATTTACGGTATCAATACTGGCCTAGGTCCCATGGCCCAGTTCAAGATCAATGGGAACAAGGAGCTTGAGTTGCAGTACAATTTGATCCGCAGCCATGCTGCCGGTTGCGGCTCACCCCTTCCACCGCTTTATGCCAAAGCCACTATGCTGGCAAGGATCAGTTCACTGGTCCAGGCCAAATCGGGGATCCATATCGAGGTGGTGGACCTGCTCAAGGAACTCATAAACCGTGATATAAATCCTTTTATACCCGAACATGGTGGCGTTGGAGCCAGCGGCGACCTGGTTCAGCTTGCCCACCTGGCCTTAAACCTGATCGGTGAAGGCGAGATGTTGTATAAGGGACAAACTGTTCCTGCTGCGGATGCATATACTGCCGAAGGCCTCTCCCCTATCACCATGCATATCCGCGAAGGCCTTGGCCTGATAAACGGTACCTCGGCAATGACAGGCATAGGGATGATCAATGTGATCCATGCCAGGAACCTGGTCGACTGGTCAATCCTCGCTTCATCGATGATCACCGAGATTGTTGAATCGTATGATGATCATTTCTCCGACGGGCTCAATCGTGCCAAAACACATCATGGTCAAAGGGTAGTCGCCCGTACCATGAAATACATCCTTAAGGACAGCCAGTTGATACGCCGCCGTGCCGACCATTTATACAACAACGATAAACTGGTCGAGGTTGAGGTGTTCAAGCATAAAGTCCAGGAATATTATTCGCTTCGCTGCGTCCCCCAGGTAGTGGGCCCGGTCCAGGACACAATACTGTATGCCACCCATGTGCTGATGAACGAAGTGAACTCAACCAGCGACAACCCGATCATTGACGGGGAACATCATAATGTTTACCATGGCGGGAATTTCCATGGGGACTATGTCGCCCTGGAGATGGATAAGCTCAAGATTGCAATCACCAAATTGTCGATGCTTGCCGAACGCCAGCTGAATTACCTGATGAACCCCAAGCTTAATGAAAAGCTCCCTCCCTTTGTCAACCTCGGCAAACTGGGTCTGAACCTTGGCATGCAGGGGGCACAGTTCACTGCCGTTTCAACTGTTGCCGAAAATCAAACCTATTCGTTCCCGATGTCGCTGCACAGCATTACCAACAATAATGACAACCAGGATATCGTGAGCATGGGAACCAATGCCGCCCTGCTGACAAAGAAAGTTATTGACAACACATACCAGGTCATTGCTATAGAAATGATCTCCATACTGCAGGCTATAGACTACCTTAATATCAAGGATAAGCTGTCTTCATACTCAAGAAATAAATATGAAGATCTCAGGAAAATAGTCCCCGTATTTACAGAAGATACCAGCAAGTATAAGGACATCCTAAATATTATACAGTACATCATGGAGAACAAGCCCCAGTTTTCAGTTGAAGAATAATTTACTAACAGGAAAAATAGCTTCTGAATGAGATATGCGTTAGTAACAGGCGGGTCCCGGGGAATCGGAAGAGCTATCTGTTTAAGTCTGGCCAAAGATGGTTTTTATATCCTTATTAACTACAATTCAAATTCAGCAGAAGCTGAATCCACGCTTGCCCTGGTTCGTGAAAACGGCGGCGACGGCGAGATCGTTCAGTTTGATATTTCCAGCCAGGAAGCCGTTGAGAAGGCCCTGGGGGACTGGCAAACCAGGAACGAAGGGAAATATATCCATGTGCTTGTCAACAACGCAGGTATCAGGAAAGATGCCTTGCTGATGTGGATGAAGAACGAGGAATGGAACGAGGTTATCAATACCAACCTGAACAGCTTCTTATATATTACCAGGTTCCTTTTAAAAGATATGCTGATCAACAAGTTCGGGAGGATCATCAACGTAGTGTCCCTGAGCGGGATCAAAGGCCTCCCCGGCCAGGCCAACTACTCGGCCGCAAAAGGCGGGGTCATTGCAGCAACCAAAGCCCTGGCCCAGGAGATTGCGAAGAAGAATGTGACTGTGAATGCCGTAGCCCCGGGCTTTATAAAAACCGATATGACAAAGGACCTCGATGAGGCCCAGCTTAAAATGATGATCCCTATGGGACGTTTCGGCCGGCCTGAGGAAGTTGCTTCAGCCGTGAGGTTCCTTGCATCTGACGATGCTTCTTATATCACGGGTTCAGTAATCAATGTTAACGGGGGGTTATACACATAAAGCAATGATCATTTTCGCCAATCCGCTATCCCGCTATCCCGCTATCTGATGACAAGAGTCGTAATCACAGGCATGGGCATTTACTCCGTCATTGGCAAGAATCTTGCTGATGTCAGGGATTCATTATTCCATGGCAGGTCGGGGATCATCTTTGATCCGAAAAGAAAAGAAATGGGATTCCGCTCTGCACTCACCGGTATGGTCGACCGCCCTGTTCTCAAGGGGGTCCTTGACCGCCGGATGCGCGTGGGAATGCCGGCCCAGGGTGAGTATGCCTATATAGCAACACTGGAAGCGCTAAAAAATGCAGGCATCGACCAGGCTTTCCTTGACGGCCATGAAGTTGGCATCCTATACGGAAATGACAGTTCCGCTGTGCCGGTGGTTGAATCGGTTGACATACTCAGGAAGGAAAAAGACACCATGCTCATCGGTTCGGGCTATATTTTCCAGTCGATGAATTCAACCGTTTCAATGAACCTCTCGGTTATCTTCAGGCTCAAAGGAATAAATTTTACGGTAAGCGGCGCCTGTGCCAGCGGTTCACATGCAATAGGGATAGGCTATTTAATGATCAAGCAGGGGCTGCAGGAAATGATCATCTGCGGAGGAGCCCAGGAAATAAACCCTGAATCAACGGCCAGTTTTGATGCCCTGAACGCATTTTCGATCCGGGAATCTGAGCCCACAAAAGCTTCAAGGCCTTTCGACCGCGACCGCGACGGCCTGGTACCAAGCGGAGGGGCAGCCACAGTAATCCTCGAGAGTTATGAATCGGCAAAAAAACGCGGAGCAAACATACTTGCCGAATTGGTTGGCTATGGTTTTTCATCAAACGGCGAACATATCTCACTTCCAAACGTTGAAGGCCCTGCAAGGGCAATGCAGATGTCGCTGAAGGTTGCAGGCATGTCGCCAAAAGATATTGATTATATTAATGCCCATGCCACCTCCACGCCAGCAGGCGACGGCAATGAAGCCAAAGCCATTTGCCAGATCTTCGGGAAGGATATGCCGCTGGTGAGCAGCACAAAATCCATGACCGGGCATGAAATGTGGATGGGAGGCGCCAGCGAAGTGGTGTATTCGACCCTGATGATGAATAATAATTTCGTCGCACCGAATATAAATTTTGAAAATCCCGATGAAGCTACCGCTTCCCTGAACCTGGCAACAGTCACTACTCCCCATGAGATCAATGCATTCCTCTCCAATTCTTTTGGTTTCGGGGGTACTAATTCCTCCCTGGTAGTAAAGAAAGCCTCATTCTGAATTCTCATTTTTTTTTTTTACTTTTGCAGCCTATAAGAAGATCGTATAATGCAAAACGACGAGATTATCGGTAAGATAAACCAGTTGCTGGTGGACGAGATTGAAATTGAGGAGGAAAAGATAAGCCCCGCCGCAGATCTTAAGAAGGATCTTGAGATAGACAGCCTTGATTTTGTAGACCTGTTTGTGATCATCGAACGCAATTTCGGGGTCAAAATGAAGGCTGAAGAAATGGCTGATATCAAGACCCTGCAGGATTTTTACGATTATATCATCAAACGTGTCCATTCAAATTAGCACAAATGGAGTCCTGGGAAGGTAAAACCCGCGGAGGAGTCCTTGGCTATAAAATCTTTATCTGGACGCTCAGGAACCTTGGAATTTCTTTCGCTTATTTCCTGCTTGTTTTCGTTGTCTCCTATTTCATTTTCACATCCGGCAAAGCCTTTGGCTCAATCTACAGGTACTTTCGCGGGAAAATGAATTACGGGAGGCTGAAGTCATTGATCAGTATTTACCGCAATTACTATGTCTTCGGGCAAATCCTGGTCGATAAATTGGCATTGCTGGCAGGTTTTCAGCATAAGTTCACTTTTGAATTTGAAGGTGAAGAATACCTCAGGCAGATGAATAACGGGGGCCTCCTTATAAGCGGCCATGTGGGGAACTGGGAAATAGCAGGACAGCTCCTGGTCAGGCTCGAAAAGAAGATAAATATCCTGATGTATGATGCCGAGCATCAGAAAATAAAGGGTTACCTCGCCGACATCCTCAAGCGAAACGTGAGCTTCATAATAATCAGGGAAGATTACGCCCATCTTCAGGAAATCAAAGAAGCATTTTCCAGGGGTGAGATCATTGCGATGCATGGCGACCGGTATATAGAGGGAAATAAAACCGTCGTGACCGATTTTCTCGGTTCGCCTGCAGCCTTCCCCCTGGGCCCGGTTAACCTCGCTGCAAGGTTTAACGTCCCCGTGGCTTATGTTTTCGCAGTCAAGGAAACCAATTCGCACTACCATTTTTTCTCCACTCCGCTTCAGAATATCGAATTCTCAAATAATCTTAAGAAGAGGGATGCCATACTGGCCGGGGCCGTCAGGAAATTCGTTGATGCTTTTGAGAATGTCGTTTATAATTATCCCCTGCAGTGGTTTAATTATTATGATTTCTGGAAAATTCCTGATCATGTTCATCAGCCACCGCTGAATACAGGCCCTGAAACCGTAACCTCATCCGCCGACAAAACAAAAGGCCAGAGAGAACCAGTCAAAAAAAAGAGCAGGAAACTGCTTCTTATATCCGCTAACCGTTATGCCAACCCATACCCGGTTTATCCATTGGGCATCTCCTATCTTTATTCCTACCTCAGCGACCATATGCCCGACCTGGATATACGTTCGTTTGATTTTAATCTTAACGGCAGTGAAGAACTGAAAGATCTGCTGCAGTCGTTCAAGCCTGATTATACAGGCCTTTCACTGAGGAATATCGACGATGTTAACTTTTATACCAAGGAAAGCTTTATCGGCGGTTACAAGACTATTGCCGACATAATCAGGGAAGCCGGGAATGGCACCACCTTTATTGTTGGCGGATCGGCTTTCTCCATTTATCCAAGGGAACTGTTCGAGCTTCTACAACCTGATTTCGGGATAACGGGTGAAGGTGAAGAAAGCCTGCATATGCTCCTGAAAAGTCTTGATTCGGGGCTTGCCGACCAGGCGATAGAAGGCCTGATATACAGGAAAGACGGGAATCTGCGGCTTAATCCAAGGAAGCAGTTCATTAAAACACCTGAACTCTCCTTTGACCATAACCTGGTTAAATATTACTGGCAGAAAAGCGGGATGATCAACATCCAGACAAAGCGAGGCTGCCCGTTTAATTGCATCTATTGCACCTATCCGCTTATTGAAGGCCATAATGTGCGAACCCTTGATCCCGACAGGATACTGCATACCCTGAGGGACCTGTATTACCATCATAATATCGATTATTACTTTTTTACTGATTCGGTCTTTAATATCAGTAATAACTTTAACATAGAACTCGCCGAGAAGATCATCAAGTCGAACATGAAGCTGAAATGGGGGGCATATTTTTCACCATATAAACTTTCGAGAGACCTGCTTGACCTTTTCGCAAGGGCCGGGCTTACGCATATCGAATTTGGCACCGAATCGCTGTCGGATACCACTCTGAAAGCCTATGGGAAGCACTTTGACGTGGATGAGGTCGTGAGGGTTTCAGAGTATTGCAATGAAACAAATATCTACTTCTGTCATTTCATGATCATTGGCGGATATGGAGAGACAGACCAGACCGTGGATGAGAGTTTTGAAAATTCGAAACGTATAGATAATACGGTATTCTTCCCATACGTGGGGATGCGGATCTACCCGGGCACAAAACTTCACGAACTTAGTATTGCAGAGGGGATAGTGTCGGCCGGCGATCCCATTATTGAGCCTGTTTATTACATTTCAAAAAAAGTGAATTACGAGACACTCAAAGAAAGGGCCGAAAAGTCGGGGCGCCGCTGGGTTTTCGCCGATGAAGACGTGGCCACGGCTATGAACAGGATGAGAAGCAGAAACCGTAAAGGATCCTTATGGCATCATTTAAAGAAATAAACCTGCCCCAGAAACCACCCATGGTGATGGTGGACCGCATCGTAGGGATACAGGATAGGACAACTGTGACTTCATTCCTGGTAAGGGATGACAATGTGTTTCTTGCGGATGGCGTTTTGCGGGAACCCGGGCTGATTGAAAATATCGCCCAGAGCGCGGCTGCGGGAATTGCCGCGAATCCCGCAAATACCCTTGATGAACCGAAACTCGGTTTCATAGGGGCCATAAGGGATCTCAGGATCATAAAACTTCCTGAAGCAGGTGACGAGATCATAACATCGGTCACCGTTACACACGAAATATTGAATGCGAGCGTTATTGCAGGCAGGATTAATCTGAAAGGCGAACTGATAGCCGAATGCGAGCTCAGGATATTCCTTGAAACCGCCTGAATTATCAATGAAGCAAATATCCCCGATGGAAAAAGAAGAAAAAGAAGAACTTATTTATACCTATAACCGGGAACTCCATTATTCCTTTGAGCCCGGGAAAGGTTATACCCGTAAGGTAGATTACCACTATCCCGGTAACCAGGTCATTATAAAACAAAGCTGGGATGAAGCCGAAAGCAGGCTTAAGGATATATCTTCAAAAATCAGAGTAGGCCAGCTCAGCCCCATCGCCTTTTATATGGAAAAGAACCTGATGGAACTCCCTATGCTTTCTGATTATACAGGTTTTATGCAATGGAGGATAAGAAGGCATCTCAAACCAAAGGTCTTTTCAAAATTAAAACCCGGAATACTTTCAAATTATGCCTCGGTCTTTAATATCGGGGTCAACGAACTTATGAACCCTCCATTAACCTGATATGATCGAACTGAATTTTGAGCACCGGCAGGCCGGGCATTGTGAAAGCGGCGTTACCTCCAATCTCCTGCATTATCATAAACTGGATATCAGCGAGCCCATTGCCTTTGGCATCGGGTCCGGATTGTTTTTCAGCTATCTCCCCTTTCTTAAAATGCAGCATGCCCCTGTAACCTCCTTCAGAGTATGGCCGGGAATGGTGTTTGACAGGGCGACTAAAGCACTGGGCGTGCAAACAAAGATCCACCGGTTCAAGAAACCTGAGGATTCAATGAAAAAGCTTGATGAAGTTCTCGAACAGGGCTTTCCTGTCGGATTGCAGGTAGGCACATTCCATCTTACCTTTTTCCCGCCCGAGTACAGGATGCATTACAATATGCACAATATGGTCGTTTACGGTAAAAAAGCCAATAACTACCTCATCAGCGACACATTGATGGAACATAAGGTCGAGATCACTTATGATGACCTGATGCGGGTGAGATTTGCCAAAGGAACTTTTGCACCAAACGGACGCATGTATTATCCTACTGCAGTACCGACCGAAGTAGACATCAGGCCTGCAATCATCAAAGGGATACGCAAGACCGCCAACAATATGGTTGGCGTTCCGTTCCCTCTCATAGGAACCAAAGGCATCAGGTATCTGTCGCGGCGCCTGAGAAAATGGCCTGAAAAGCTGGGCGAGGAAAAGGCATCATATTATCTTGGCCAGGTCCTGAGAATGGAAGAAGAAATTGGTACAGCCGGCGCAGGTTTCAGGTTCATTTATGGAGCTTTCCTCGATGAGGCAGGTATTATACTGAAGCAGGACTGGATACGGGAGATTGCCGTTGAGATGGGCGAAGCTGCAAATCACTGGAGGAAATTTTCGTATCTTGGTTCAAGGAATTGCAAGAAGAGAGCCAAACCGGAAGAATCATACGATATGCTGGCCGACATGCTTATGGAATGTGCCGATATGGAGGAGAAGATCTTTCGAAAACTGGCAAAAATAAGATAATACTTGCCAGTGATTATTTTTTAATAATTTCGCGTCATTATTATGCTAAATTGATCTGCATGGAAAACTCATCAGAAAACAAAAATCCTGTTTATAAAGACCAGAATTACGGTCAGTACAGGGAGATGTTGTTCACTTACGACGAAAAAGGCAATTTTCAGAATTCTGTGGGTTATCACGGAGAGCCCGACAGGGTTGTACTGCAGCAGGCCTGGGATCTGTTTGCCGAACGTATTGAGGAGGCACGTAAGAAAGTACTGGCAGGGAAAGCCAGTCCAATCATGTATTATATGGAGAAAATACTGGCCGATCCGTTGAGTTTGTCGATGATGGCCGGTGTCTCGCTTATAAGCGTCAAACTCCATTGCAAACCGTTTTTCTTTAAACACCTGGGTGATAAAACCCTGGCAAAATATGCCGGGGCTTTCAATATCACTGTTGAACAACTGAAAAAATTCGAATAATCAAAATAAGGCAAATGGATAGTAAACCTATAATGATCAATTATACGCATCGCCAGGCAGGCCATTGTGAAAGCGGTGCAACTTCAAACCTGTTTAATTTTTATGGCTATAAAATGTCGGAACCCATGGCGTTTGGGATAGGTACGGGGATATATTTCAGTTACCTCCCCTTCCTGAAACTGATGTTTGCGCCTATGATGTCATTCCGCAACCTGCCCAATACAGTGTTTCACCGTTCAATGAAATACCTTGGGGTGGATGGGACGGTCATTAAAAAATTCAGCAATGAAAGGGAGTCAATGGAAGCCCTTGACAGGAACCTTGAAAAAGGCATCCCTACGGGCTTGCAGGTTGGAGTGTTCAACCTGACTTTTTTCCCTCCCGAATACCGCATGCATTACAATATGCACAACCTTGTTGTATTTGGCAGGGAAGGCAACCTCTACCATGTCAGTGATACGGTAATGGAACATCCGCAGACAATCACCTATGATGATCTTGTAAGAGTGCGCTGGGCAAAAGGCGCCTTTGCTCCAAAAGGCAAGATGTACTGGATCAATAGCATCCCCAAAGAACTTGACATCCGTAACGGGGTGCAGCAGGGCATCAAAAAGAGCGTTTATGAGATGACCAAAGTCCCTTTCTGGCTCATTGGTATAAAAGGGATGCGCGTGATGGCCAGGGATATAAAAAAATGGCCCAAAAAGCATGGTAACCAGAAAGCGGCTTTCTATCTCGGCCAGATACTCAGGATGGCTGAGGATTTCGGGACGGGCGGAGCCGGCTTCCGTTATATCTTCGGCTCATTTCTGAAAGAAAGCGGGGAGACGTTTAATAACAAGGAACTTCTTAAAGCTGCAGATCTTATGGGGCGTACTGCAAATAAATGGAGGGAATTTACGTACCTTGGCGCCAGGAACTGCAAAAACAGGTCATCCCAGCCGGTAGAGGATTATGTTACACTCGGGGATATGATGCTTGAAATAGCAGGTATGGAAGAACAGGTGTTCAAGAAAATTGAAAAAGTAACAGTCTGATGTCTGAAAAGGTCATTATTGAAATACGGGACCTGGTTAAAATATATAAGGGATCTGATGAGCCTGCGATCAAAGGTATCTCGCTTGATATTTTCCAGGGCGAGATCTTCGGGTTGCTGGGCCCCAACGGTGCTGGTAAGACCACCACGATTTCGATTTTGTGCGGACTGTTTCATGCAACCAGCGGCAGTGCCAGGATTGACGGGATGGATATTCATTCCCATCTCAATGAGATAAAACGCATTATAGGGGTAGTTCCCCAGGATGTGGCCCTCTACCCTACCCTGACAGCCTGGGAGAATCTCACTTTTTTCGGGAACATGTACGGCATCAGGGGAATAAAGCTCAAAGAGAAGATCGCCGAAGGCCTTTCGGTATTCGGGCTGGAGAAACATGCCAACAAAAAAATCGCCAACTGCTCCGGCGGCATTAAACGCAGGATCAACCTGATCGCCGGCCTGCTTCACGAGCCCAAAGTAATTTTCCTTGATGAGCCTACTGTGGGTATCGATGTCCAGTCAAGGGTTGTGATCCTGGATTATCTTAAGGAGCTTAATCATAAAGGCACAACGGTAATTTATACTTCCCATTATATGGAGGAAGCCGAAAAACTCTGTTCACGCGTAGTTATAATTGACCGGGGAACGGTCGTTTCCATGGGAAATCCAAGGGAGCTTGTGGCTGAACATCCCGAGTTCAAGGACCTGGAAAATATTTTCCTGCACCTCACGGGTAAGGATCTAAGAGACTAATTAGGAGAAGAAAGCACAATGTTCAAATTTTTTTCCGCTTGCCGAAAGGAATCATTGATACTGATAAGGGACCTGGCAGGCCTTGTCATGTTGTTTATCATGCCCATGATCATGGTCATGATCCTCGCCCTGGTACAGGAACAGGGCTGGAGCTCGCTGTCGAAGGATCCTTCAATACCGGTCCTGCTGGTCGATGAAGATCATGATACTCTTGGAGCAAAGATCCAGGATGGCCTTAAAAGTTCCAATATTTTCAAAATATTTACAAGCATTGAAGGAAAACCCATTACCCGTGAGTTTGCAAAAGAAAAAATTGCCAAAGGGTCATACAATGTCGCTGTAATTATACCCAATGGTTCCACGAAAATAATACGGCATAAAGTACAGGTGATGGTGACCCAGATCGTTTCAGGTATCATGATGCCTGTCGACAATCCATTCCTGGATATCCAGTCAAATGATTCCATAAATATTATAATCTATTTTGATCCCGGGATAAAGGGCACTTTTAAATATGCCTTTATGGCGACCATGAAGGAGTATAGCATGTTTATAGAGTCGTCGATGATTTTCGGATCCTTTAATACCGAACTGAAGAAAATGTTCCCCCAGTACCGCCCTCCCAAAACGGAGTATAAAGAATCGGTATTTTTTACCGAGATCTTTCCTGCCGGCAAGGATGAGAAAGCTGTACCTTCAACAACCCAGCACAATATCCCGGCCTGGGCCCTGTTTGCAATGTTTTTTATAGTAATCCCGATGACCGGCAGCATGATCAAGGAACGTGATGAAGGCAGCATGATCAGGATTTACACCATGCCGGTTTCATATTTCATTATTTTCATGGCCAAGGTCAGTGTTTACGCAGTTGTATGCATTATACAGTTCATCCTGATGATGCTGGCCGGTAAGTTTATTCTTCCCCTCGCCGGTATTCCCTCTCTTACAATCGGATCAAATTATATGGGCATACTTCTCATGATGATTGTCTCAAGCCTTGCTGCACTGGGTTTTTCAATCGCAGTTGGGACAATTGCCAGGACTCATCAGCAGGCTGCGGCTTTTGGTGTAGTCTCTGTGGTCGTACTCTCCGCATTGGGAGGGTTGTGGGTCCCGGTTTACCTCATGCCCGAATTTATGAGGAACCTTGCTACATGGTCGCCCCTGAATTGGGCCCATGTAGGCTTTATTGACCTTTTCCTGAGGGATGCCACCATAGTGGATGTCATTCCGCAGATGGCCAAACTGCTCGCATTTTTTATCGTGATGATCTCTGCTGCTTTATTCTACCGCAGGATAAACTCTCCAATAAACAGCTAAAATGACACTTACCGACAGCAAAGAAATCACTGTGAGATTCAGTGAGGTTGATTCAATGAAAATTGTCTGGCACGGGAATTACCTTAAATATTTTGAGGACGGCAGGGAATCGTTCGGGCTTAAATATAACCTTGGGTACCTGGATGTTTACAGTCATAATGTGATGATTCCGATTGTTAGAATAAACTGTGATTATAAACGGCCCCTGGTTTACGGTGATGATCTTATTGTTGAGACCAGGTATATCCCTACAGAAGCCGCCAAGATTGTATTCAATTATACTGTTTCCAGAAAGAAAGATGGTGAAGTTGTGGCCACAGGCAGTTCGACCCAGGTGTTCCTTACCCCTGAAGGGGATCTTCTGCTTAACTCACCTGAATTTTATACAGGATGGAAAAAGAAATGGGGAATTGAGTAATTTGAATTAATGAAGACTGTTTATACCGTTTCCGAGAACATCATTTCATCGCTGGGATTTACAGCCCGCGAAAATGCAGTGTCACTTTCCGGGGGGGCAACAGGGATAAAATTGCATAATGACCCTAAGCTTTACGCCCAGCCCGTTCCCCTGTCGCTTGTTGATACAGCAAGGCTTGAACAAAATTTTGAAGCCATCCTCGGTAAGTACAAGAAAGACAATAAACCTGGTTTTTATACACGGCTGGAGAAAATGCTGATCCTATCGGTGGCCGACGCATTGGCCGGTACCCCGGTGAGGCCTGAGAATGAGAAAGTTTTACTTCTGCTTTCAACAACCAAGGGGAACATCGACCTTCTTGAGGACCGGTTTACGGCAAAATTCGACCACAAACGTATTTATCTTTGGGCCGTAGCGAATATCCTGAAGGATTTCTTCGGATTCATTAACATGCCCCTGATCATTAGCAATGCCTGTATTTCGGGTGTTATGGCCCTTATTGTGGCCAGCCGTTTGATACGCTCGGGCAAATATCAAACTGCAGTGGTGGCAGGAGGCGACATTGCCACTGAGTTTGTGATCTCGGGCTTCCAGTCCTTCCAGGCATTAAGCCCTGAACCATGCAAGCCATTCGATCTTCACCGTACCGGGCTTTCACTCGGCGAAGGCTGCGGGACGATAGTGCTTTCCTCAACTGGACCGGAAGGCGCTAATAGCGGGATCCTGCTCATGGGAGGATCGGTAAGCAACGATGCCAATCATATTTCGGGCCCTTCAAGGACCGGCGAAGAACTTAGCATGGCGATTGACGCTGCGATCGGTGAATCGGGAAGCCTGAACCGGGATATTGATTACATCTCTGCCCATGGAACAGCTACACCATATAACGATGAAATGGAATCTAAAGCCATTTCCCTCAGTAAATTGAATGATGTACCTGTTAACAGCTACAAAGGATACTGGGGGCATACTCTTGGCGCCTCGGGTTTAATGGAGTCAGCGGCCCTGATCTCATGTATGAAGTCCAACCGGCTTATTAAATCGGCGGGATTCGAAACTCCCGGCGTTTCTGAAAGAATTAACGTGATAACCGAAACGATACAAAAACCGCTTGATACCTGCCTGAAAATAGCGTCCGGTTTCGGAGGATGCAATGCAGCCCTGGTATTTCAGAAAACCTGAGCATGGAAAAACTGATCACTGCATATACCTATATTGGGGAAGGGAAAGTAGTTGTTAACAAGCAACTTATCTTTTATCAGGAAAAAATTGCTACTTTTGCAGAGTTTATTAAGGCTCTGTATAAGCAGGAACAGATTTCATATCCTAAGTTCTACAAGATGGATTCATTGAGTAAACTTGGGTTTATGTGTGCAGAACTGCTGCTCAGACATGAAAAACCCGGTAGATTCAAGCCCGGATCGCTTGCAGTGGTACTTGCTAATTCAAGTTCCAGTTTGGAAACCGACCTGACATATCAGGACAGCATAAAAAACAGGTCGGCCTACTTCCCAAGCCCTTCGGTGTTTGTTTATACACTGGCGAATATCGTAATCGGAGAGATCTGCATTCGGCACAGCCTGAAAGGGGAAAACGCTTTTCTTGTAAGTGAGAAGTTCAATCCCCGGCAGCTGCTTGATCATGTTTCAGATCTCCTTGATAATAACCGTGCAGGGGCCTGCATCTGCGGCTGGGTTGAAATTCTGGGCAATACATTCAAGGCAATGGTCGCACTGGTTGAGAAAGAGAATGACGGGACCCTGAAAACAAGCTTCGGCAGTATGCCTTTCACCGAAGCCTCACTTAACGAATTAATGAATTTAACTGAAAAGAGTATATGGAAGAATTGATCAACAAACTTAAAAAAGAAGTAATTACACAGCTAAATCTCGAAGATATTTCTGTGGAGGATATTAACCCCGATTCCCCCTTGTTCGGGGAAGGACTTGGATTGGATTCCATTGATGCACTGGAGCTTATTGTCCTCCTTGAAAAAAATTACGGCATTAAAATAGAAGATCCCAAGGACGGGAAGAAGATATTTTTCTCGATTCGTACCATGGCCGAATATATCACCGAGCATCAAAAGAAAGCCTAAATGCCTTCAAGGATTTTTGTTACCGGATTGGGTTTTATTTCAGGTCTGGGTAACAATGTTCAGGAAAACCTTAATTCATTGCTTAACCTTCGTTCCAATATTGGCCCGATAAGGCATATTGATACCAACCTTAAGCACGAACTGGCCGTTTCGGAAGTCTCCATGACCAGTGATGAATTGATGAGGGATGCTGGATTGCCTGATGATTCAGCCTATTCCCGCAATGCGCTGCTTGGAATCATTGCGGCAAAAGAAGCTTTTTCCCATGCTAAACTTGATAAACACCCGGGCCTTAATATCGGATTGATTTCAGGCACTACAGTTGGTGGCATGGATGAATGTGAGAAATATTACCAGGATTTTCTTACCAACGACAGCAAAAACAGGTTTATTGAAACCTATGATTGTGCCGACAGCACTGAAAAAATCGCTGACCACCTGGGGCTTAAGGGATTTATGACAACAATCAGTACTGCCTGTTCGTCGGCAGCCAATTCAATCGGGTTTGCCGCAAGGATGATGAAGGCAGGTAAGCTTGACTGTGCTGTTGCAGGAGGTACCGAATCCCTGACCAGGTTTCACCTCAACGGGTTTAATGCCTTAAAGATACTGGATAAATTTCCCTGCAGGCCGTTCGATGCGACACGTAACGGGATTAACCTGGGAGAGGGTGCAGCATATCTTGTTCTTGAAACTGAAGAGACCAATCAAAAAACAGGGAACCCTGTTCTTTGCGAGCTTGTTGGTTACGGCAATGCCTGTGAAGCCTTTCACCAGACTGCCTCCTCCCCCGACGGAGCCGGGGCCTACCTGGCGATGAAAAAGGCCCTGGATATGAGCGGGGAAACCCCTGATGCCATTGATTATATCAACGCGCACGGCACGGGAACCGACAATAACGACCTTTCGGAAGGACGGGCCATTGAGAAGCTGTTCACCGGGAAGATCCCGTATGTAAGTTCAACCAAACCCTTCACCGGCCATATGACTTCGGCCGCCGGCTCTGCCGAGGCAATAATCTCTATACTTGGCATGCAGCAAGGTATTATATGGCCTAACATGAACTTTTCAAACCCCATGCCTGAACTAAAATTTCAGCCGGCGGGGGAAATTATAAGAGGCGTTGATATTAAACTGGTAATGAGCAATTCCTTTGGCTTTGGTGGAAATGACAGTACCCTGATTTTTAAGAAACATGGCGTACATTAACGGTATAGGCATTATCTCGCCCCAGGATACCCTTCCCGGTTCCGCTTTTCTCGAGCCGGTCATAGAACATACTTCCGAATTCATGAAATCGATTGAGCCGGTTTATAAGCAATATATCGATCCCATTGCCTCAAGGAGACTCAGCCGGCTGATCAAAATGGGTATAAGCTCCGCCAAAATGTGCATGCTGGATGCAGGCCTGGAAGTGCCGGATGCCATCATAACGGGAACCGGTTTAGGAAGTGTTGAAGACACTGAGAAGATACTGGGGGAGCTCACGAAAGAGGAGAAATTTCTCAACCCCACCCCTTTCATACAATCTACATATAATACCATTAGTTCCCAGATTGCAATAAACCTGAAGTGCCACCAGTACAATTCAACTTATGTTCATCGCTGTTTCTCCCTTGAGAGCTGCTTAATTGATGCACTTCTTCAAATAGATGAAGGCTCCGCCCAAAATATTCTTACCGGCGGGATTGATGAGATGACCCTGAATCATCTTACTATTATCAGGAGACTTGGCTTATGGAAGATGGAAGCAGTCAGTAACCTGGACTTATGGTCAAGCCCCCTGCCAGGCGCCCTAGCAGGTGAAGGTGCAGCCTATTTCAGCATTTCAAAAGAACGGAATGAAAAAACCTATGCCAGTCTTTCGGCTGTTGAAACCCTTTACAAGCCCTCTTCTACCGAACAAACCGCTGAAGCTGTCGTAAGGTTTGTTACCGAACAAGGCCTCAGGCCCGAAGACGTAGACCTGGTCATGATGGGAAACAACGGGTATGATGAACATGACAAGATATGTAATGAAGTGATGATGAAGGCGCTCCCCTCGGCATCCAGGATGCTTTACAAGCATCTTTGCGGCGAATATCATACCGTTTCGGGATTCGCCCTTTTTGTTGCGGCGAATATTCTCAGGAAACAGTATATCCCCTCTTCCCTTATAACTATTCCATCGGCCCCAGGGAAACTTCAAACTATCCTGATCCACAACCACTTCAGGGATACAGATCATTCCTTTATCCTGGTCAGGAGGTAATACCTCCGGAATTTTCCTAAATTTGCAGCTCAAATTTTTCAGATCGCATGGGGATCCGTGTAGTAGTTACAGGTTACGGAATTGTCTCTTCCATTGGAATGAATGCCGGTGAAGTGCTGCGTTCATTATTGGACGGGATCTCAGGTATAGGAGAGATCACCCGGTTTGACACCATTTATAAAGGGAAGCTCCCCCTTGCCGAAGTAAAGAGATCCAATGCTGAATTGCTGGAACATCTTGGTCTTAAAAACAAAAAGAATTATTCGCGAACAAGCCTTCTGGGAATGGCCGCAGCCCGCCAGGCGGCAGGAATGGCCAGGATTAAGCCGGGCCAATCGCTGAGGACAGGCCTTATTTCGGCAAACACCGTTGGCGGCATGGACCGTACGGAGGATTTTTATCCCCTCTTCCTCGAAAACAATTCAAAAGGCAGGATTTCAGAAGTGGCTACCCATGACTGCGGCGACAGCACTGAGAAAATCGGCGAATACCTGGGTGTCAGGGATTTTATCACCACGATAAGCACAGCATGCAGCTCTTCCGCTAATGCGGTCATGCTTGCTTCGGAGATGATCAAAGCCGGGCTTATCGACAGGGTCATTGCAGGGGGAACCGATGCTGTGACCCGTTTTACCCTGAACGGCTTTAACACCCTTATGATACTCGATAAAACAGGCTGCCGTCCCTTTGATGAGGAGAGGGCCGGACTTACCATAGGTGAAGGAGCTGCGTTTCTTGTGTTGGAATCAGAAGAACTTGCAATACGTGAAGGACGTGAAATTATCGGTTTGGTTAGTGGTTACGGCAATGCAAACGATGCCTACCACCAGACGGCTTCTTCCCCTGAAGGCATTGGAGCCGGGCTCGCCATGGCCAAAGCTCTTGAGATGGGTTGTATTGAGCCCGCGGCCGTCAGCTATATAAACGTTCATGGCACAGGTACACAGAACAATGACCTCAGCGAAGGTATTGCGGTCCAGAAACTCTTCGGAGATACAGTGCCCCCTTTCAGTTCAACAAAATCCTATACAGGACATACCCTGGGCGCTGCCGGGGCGATTGAGGCTGTAATATCCCTGCTCTCTGTTCAGAACAGTTGTATTTTCCCCAACCTGCGCTGGGCCACACCCATGAAAGAACTTTATATCCGGCCGGTAACAAGCCTTCTCAGGAATATACCCGTTGAACACGTACTGTCAAACTCTTTCGGATTCGGAGGGAACAACTCATCACTGCTATTATCAAAATATAACTCCCGGTGATCCTATGACAAATTTAAATGCCATATACATCAACGGCCTGGGAAATTTATCGCCCCAGAAAACAACCGACAGCAGCCGTTTCCTTGACGAAGTCAACAGGGTCCAGTCAAACCGGCTTGCATGTATTGAGCCAAATTACAGGGATTTTATTAGCCCCGACATCCTCCGCAGAATGGGCAGGCTGATCAAGATGGGCATTGCATCTTCGAAGATATGCCTGGAAGATGCAGGATGCAAAATGCCTGATGCGATAATTACGGGAACCGGCCTGGGCTGCATGGAGGATACAGAAAAATTCCTTTCAACAATGATCAGGAATAAGGAAGAACTCCTCACCCCTACTTCTTTCATCCAGTCGACCCATAATACCGTTTCCGCCCAGATCGCCCTGCTTCTGAAATGCCATAACTATAATTTCACTTATGTACACCGCGGCTGGTCTTTTGAGTCGGCCCTGCTGGATGCAATGATACAGTTGAGGAACGGCAGGGCTTCAACAGTTTTGGCTGGCGGGATGGATGAACTGACCAACGGCTCCTTTGAGATCACCAGGCGGCTCGGCCACTGGAGAACGAAACCGGCAGATACGTTTGACTTGCTTAAGACAACAGTAAGGGGAAGCATAGCGGGTGAAGGATCGGCCTTCTTCCTCCTCTCATCCGCCCCCGGCGATCATACTTATGCTGTTTTAACCGGACTGCATACCTTTAACCGTAAAGCAAGCCCTCTTGCCCTGCCCGGTATCCTTAATGAATTTCTTGAACGATCGGGAACCAGTCCTGAAGCAATCGATCTGGCAGTATGCGGGTTTAACGGTGACACCTCATCCGCAGGACCATATTATGAACTTACAGGCTCATTGAACAATGCAGGCATTGCAGCATGGAAGCACCTGAGCGGAGAATACATGACTTCCTCTGCCTTCGCACTCTGGATGTCTTCAATGATCATCAAGAACCAGAGGGTCCCGGAAGCTGCGGTAATCAGGGCCCCGGGCCCAGGAGCCATTAAAACAATTTTAATTTACAACCATTACCTGGACCTGAATCATTCCTTTATCCTGATACGGAAGCCTTGAAGATCCTGAATTTCAGAAACACCTCCACCCTGTTCCTGCTGCTAATGTCAGCTTTCACTGCATGCAGGATCTTCCTCTGTCCATGCGAATCCTGCTTCATGTCGGGCTTGTGCAACCACCCCTGGCTGTTCTATACTATACTGATAACAGTATACTTAAGTATTTCGGTTGGGATGGCCTTCTTCCCTGCCTCCGGATTTCACTACAGGGAAGTGTATTCCCGTGGGAAAATCGGTAAGAAATTGCTTTCACTGACTTTCGATGATGGTCCTGATCCCGTGAACACTCCCGGGATCCTCGATATTCTCGGAAAATTCAAGGTCAAAGCAGCTTTCTTCATTATCGGAAGAAAAACAGCAGGCAATGAAGGGATTCTCCAAAGGATTGCGGGGGAAGGGCATGTAATCGGGAACCATTCCTGGTCACATTCTTACTTATGGGACCTTTACTCCTCTTCAGCAATGGCGGATGATATTGAGAGAAATATCAAAGAAACGGAAAGGATAACAGGCAAAAGGATGAGATTTTTCAGGCCGCCCTACGGTGTGATCAATCCGATGGTCGCCAAAGCTGCCGGAAAAACCGGTGTTGATGTAGTTGTGTGGAGTTTCAGGTCGTTCGATACGGCAGCAAGGGATCCGAAGGCCCTTCTGGATAAGACCTTACGCAGCGCCAGGCCCGGGGATATCATGCTTTTCCACGACAGTTCGGCCCTGACTGCAGGGATCCTTGAAAAAATAATTGTATCATTGCAGGAAAGAGGTTTTAATTTTATTCCACTGGATGAAATGTTAACATTGAAAGCATATGAAAACTGCTAAGATCCTGATATTCACAATGGTCTTTCAAGGTGTTTGCATGCTTTTGCATGCCCAGACCAAACCGCTTTCCCCGACCGATGCAACGGATGTCAGAAAAAGGATAAGTGAAGCAGCGAAGCAGACCGTTTCGCTGGAAGCCCAGTTCATTCAAACAAAAGAACTGAGCGTTATCAAGGAGAAAATTATTTCAAAAGGAAATTTTTATTTCAAAAAGGAAAAGCTTCTCCGCTGGGAATATACAGAACCTTTTCCCTACCTCATTATTTTCAATAACGACAAAGTCTACGTCAAGGACGAGGATAAGGAAAACCATATCAACCTGCAGTCCAACAAGGTGTTCAGGGAAGTTAACAATGTACTTATCGGTGCGGTCCAGGGAAGCCTGCTGTCCGATACTAAAAACTTTGAATGCAGCATCTCCGACCTTCGGGATCAGTACCAGGCTACCATGGTTCCGGTCAGCGCGCGTATCAAGGAGACCCTGAGCGAGATAATCCTTTATTTCAACAAATCCGATTATACTGTCGACAAACTGATAATGAGGGAAGTCTCAGGCGATTACACCAGGATTGAATTCAGCGGGAAGAAGATTAACCAGAATGTTCCAGATGCGAAGTTTAATATCCCTTAATATAATTCTTATACTCTTATTGTCGGCTTGTGACCCTGTTAAAAAGTCAACATTAAGTTTAAGCCTGGAAAAGTCTGATAAGGCTCCAGTTTGGAGTTCCCCTTTTCGCAACGGATTTGAAAAGGCCTTATTCCGCACTTCGCTTGATGTGGCCGATAAACACCTTACCGGTATCTCTATTATCAAAAAAACTTCCGACAGCAGTTTCCACTTCACTTTTGCCAATGAAATAGGATTAACCTATTTCGATATAGAAATCCTTAAGGAAACATACAGGCCTGATTATATTTTTGATCCTATAAATAAAAAATCGTTCCTGAAAATTTTACAGCGGGACTTTTCCGTACTGTTTTTCAGTGAATCAACAGGTAAACAGCCATTAAGGAAGTATATACAGAATGGTTCAGGGGAAGCAGTATACCTCTACATTGGAATTAAGCTGTATGCATGGATGGATACGAAACAGAATTCACTGACAGGCCTGGTTGGATGGAGCAATTACTTCGATGCCGTGATCGTCAGTTTCAGAGAATACGAAAACGGGTTCCCAAACGAGATCAGGATTGTGAATCCGAAAATCAACATGACCCTGACATTTAATTTCTTAGGTCATTAGAACCGTTTCAGGGCGGCGGGCTCAATGTCCCTGCCGGCCGGCAGTCAGGTATTTTTTAACTTAATTTCGTATTTTTACGCAATCAGAAACCGGAATTTCCAGGGATGTTAAAGGATAAGTTATATCAGGTCAATACAATAGGGCTGGTTCGTCAGGATCAGGAACTCCCGGGTGTACAAAAATATATTGTTTCACTCAGTCTTGACGGCAGCCATGATATCTTCAGGGGCCATTTTCCCGGCAACCCGGTTTTACCCGGTGTTTGCCAGGTTGAAATGGTGAGGGAAGCCGCAGAGGAGATAAGCGGTAAAAAACTCATGCTGATACAGGCCAGCCAGGTCAAATATCTCGCCCTGATCAATCCGTCGGCAAATAAGCAGCTTTCGATGAGCTTAAAGTTCACTGAAGCCGGGCAGGACGAAATTGATGTCACAGCTGAAATTTCTTCAGGTGAAACTGTTTTTATGAAGATGAAAGGCCGGTTAAAAGAGTTATAAATTCGATTTGATGTTTCAAAGCAGGATAATTGCAAGGGGATATGAGCTTGATTCATACGGTCATGTTAACAACGCTGTATTTTTCAATTACTTTGAGCAGGCCCGCTGGGAGTTGTTTCAAAAGCTTGGATTGCTTGATGAGCTCACCGGGAAGGGATTGTTCCTTGTTGTAGTGGAGGTTAATTTGCGCTACCAGCATGAAATAAGGCTTGGCGACGAAGTCGAGGTCACCACGAACGTGAAGAAAGACGATCCGTTTATTATTTTTGAACAACGGATGAAGATTGTGCCAGGGGGACAGGCTGTGGCAAGGGCAAGGGTAAAGACTGTTTTTGTGGATTCCCAAAGGATTTCGCATGATATCCCCCGGAGTATAGAACCGGTTTTCAAACTTAATTTCTTAGGACAGGATGGAAATAATAGATAAAATAAGCTGGGAGATAAGGAGTGATATCGGTATAATTACACTTGACAACCCGCCTGAGAATTATCTCGTTCAGCCGGAATTTGTGCCGCTTGAGGTCCTGAAGAAATGGACATCGTATGATTACCTGAAAGGCATCATCATATGTGGAGCGGGAAAGCATTTTTCGGGCGGTGGAAAGCTTGAGAACCTCTTCAGGATGATCCGTAACAAAGAGAACATCAGCGAGAGCATGGACAAAGGAAAAGCGGTGCTGGACCATCTTGAGGAATTGGAGATACCGGTGGTGGCGGCTATCCAGGGTATTTGTTTCGGCGGAGGGCTGGAAGTTGCTTTGGCAAGCCATATCAGGGTTTGCTCTGAAAATGCCTTGTTTGCCTTCCCGGAGATCAACCAGGGAGTCATCCCCGGGCTTGGCGGTACTGTAAGGTGTTTCGGTAAAACTGGTTTCCCCAGGGCTATGAAACTCATCATGAGCGGGGATATGATCAATGCCGAGGATGCACAGGAAATGAACCTTGTGGATTTCATTGTAGGTAAGCAGAAAGTATTTGATTTTTCATTCAACCTCCTTCAGAAACTCACGAGGGACAGGCCCTTAACGGTTATAAATGCCGTTATGAAAGCTTTGAAAAACGCCAGGTCCATGAGTATAGAGGATGCTATGAGAGAAGAAACCAGGATGTTTTGCGAGCTGGCCCTTGCCGAAGCAAGCCGCAGAAACAGCTCACGGGAGATTAAAAAATGAACATACCCGTTTATTCTACAATTCACCTGGATTTTGATGAAGGCATAGGCCTGCTCGAACTGAACACCCCTCCTTCAAATACCATGACAATGGAATTCTTCGCGGAATTTGCATCGGTGCTGGAATTTATTAGGGCGCATACCGAGTTCCGCGCACTTATAATCAGCGGACGTGGCAGGCATTTTTCTTCAGGTGCCGATGTGCCGGTTCTTTTGAGAGAAATTCTCGAAAAAGCCGGGACTGATAAAAACGGGAAACTGACGAAAGTGCCCGATTTCCTTTCAAGTAATTATAAATCACTTTTGATCCTTGAGAGTTTTAACATCCCGGTGATTTCTTCCATACGCGGGGTATGCCTGGGCTCAGCCCTGGAACTCGCCCTCTTTAGCCATTTCAGGCTTTGCGGTGAAGATGCTGTATTCAGCCTGCCCGAGGCATCTTTCAACCTTGTTCCCGGACTGGGTGGAATATATAAACTCTGCTGTATATCAGGACAGGCATTAGCGCTTGACCGCGTTCTGAGAGGCAGCACATTTACAGCTGAAGATGCCTTTAAATACCGGATCGTTGATAAGCTGGTCCCGAAAAAAATACTCCTCTCAACGGCAACCGGCTTTGCCCGGGAGGTGATGCAGGATTTCAGGATTGAAAAGAAAGCGATGTATGTTAAGAAATATCTGGCGTGAAAGAAAATACACCCACTTTTTCGGCACCCGGCGGGGTCATGGTTTCAGGCAGCGGTTCTTTTCTGCCGGGCCAGCCTGTTCCCCGTTCAGAAGTTGATCATTATCTTGGGGAACTTCCTGAAGCTCCCCTGAAAACCCGGAAATGGCTCCAGCGGGTCAGGGGATTGATGGCTGAACTTCTCGAGATAGAATATTACCATTTTGCACTGGACCCGGTAAGCAGGAAATTTACCGAAGATAATGTAAGCATGTCGGTCAAAGCCGCAAATCATGCGTTGCAGTCGGCTGGTGCAATGGCATCTGAAGTACAACTCATAGTATACGGCAGCGCACACCAGGACCAGATGCCCACGGCATCGGTAAGGATACAGGAGGGTCTCGGGATCGACCGTTGCGGAGAACTGTCGATTCATGCCAATTGCACTTCCGCCTACAAGTCCCTGCTACTGGCTTTCGACATGATTCGAAACGGACGTTATGACAATGCCCTGGTAATATCGTCCAGCATGTCATCATCGGAACTTGTCGCTGAATATTACAACCAGGCCCTGGTTACAAAAGAAGAATTGTTCCTGAGATATTTCCTTTCCGACGGGGCCTCTGCCCTTTTCCTGAAGAAAGCCGGCGGGCAGGAAAGCGGTTTGTATATCGACCATGTTTACATGGAATCGGCGGGTGGGAACAAACCATCGGCTATGGGTAACAAACGTCCTGCCTACTGGATGAACCCAAAGGAAGAATATGAGAAAGGCTACCACCATCTTGCCCAGATGTTCCAGGAGGAATTGCGGGCGAATTTCCATGAAGCCGATGGTTCTGTATTCCTGAATGGTTTAAAACGTATGCTGAAGCAGTACCCCATCGATATGGAAACACTCAGGTTCTTCCAGGTAAATTTTCCTTCAAAGCATATTTCGGAACTTGTTATGGAGGAATGTTTGCAACTGGGAATTCCGGCACAAACATTATATTCAAAGATGTCGACCATGGGATACCTTGGCCCCCCTATGGCGTTTTTATGCCTCGACAGGATATTAAGGGAAGAGAAACTGGCCGATAAGGATACCGTACTTAGTTTTGTCACAGAAGTCAGCAAATTCATGCAGGCAGGCTATGTCATGAGCTGGAGGCAGTTCTGATTTACCTATCAAACATCATGTTCGAAAAGAAAGCGAGATATCATCTATTCTTATTAAGCCCGAGGCAGAAGTACATCAACTATCCTGCCCATTCCGAAATGGCAAAGATGTTCGGTAAAAAGCGCCTGATGATTCCCCTGGCCCTGCCGACTATTGCATCTCTTACCCCCGCTAATTACCATATATCAATTTATGATGAAGAGATCGGGAAAATCCCACAAGGTGTAAGGCCCGACATCGTTGGCATTACAACCCTTGCAGCCACTGCCGTGAGGGCTTTTGAGCTCGGCGACTATTACCGTTCCCTTGGAGCAAAGGTTATCTACGGTGGGCCTTATGCATCGTTTATGGTCGATGAGGCCCTGAAGCACGGTGATGCCGTTGTGGTTGGAGAGGCAGAAGGGAAGTGGGAAAAATGTCTTGCCGACTTTGAGAAAGGAGATCTCAAACAGGTTTACGAATCTTCAACATTGACCGAATACCGCCGCCAGAAGCCGCCGCGCTGGGACCTTGTGGATATGAAGAAGATCTTCCAGGTGGCAGTCCAGGTATCCCGGGGTTGCCCTTTTAACTGCGATTTCTGCCTTGTTTCAAAGATCTTCGGCCGTAAAATGCGTTACCGGGAGATCGATAACGTCGTTGAAGAGATCAAGGCGGCCCCTTCAAAGTATTTCTTTTTTGTTGATGACAACCTGACCATCAACAAACGTTATGCAAAAGAACTGATGAAAGCCATCAAACCCCTGAACATTTCATGGGGTTGCATGTGCAGCCTGGATGTTGCCACCGATGATGAACTTCTCATGCTTATGGCCGATGCAGGCTGTTTCAATATCCTTGTCGGGTTTGAATCCCTTAATCCCGGCAGCCTGGATGAGACCCGGAAACACCACAACCGCGGGGGGTCAATATACAGGGAAGCGATTCAAAAGATACATGCTGCAGGAATCCACATCAATGCAAGCTTTGTAGTTGGTTTTGATCATGATACTGCGGATGAGTTCGAGCGGATATTCAACTTTACCCTGGAACATAATCTTCCGAATGTAAACCTTCACCTCCTTAACGCCCCTCCCGGCACCGAAACCTATAATAAACTGAAAGCCGAAGGAAGGCTTATGAACTGCGATCCGGAAATGGGGGTAGGGCACTTCCCTACCATTCAGTACGTGAATATGTCGCAGATAGAGATCTTCGACAAATACATGGAAACCATTACCAGGCTCTATTCCTTCCCTGTTATCAGGCAGAAAGCGGAAGCCCTGTTCAGCAACGGAGCGTTTACCCGGCCCGGCGGAGATATCCCGGTATGGCTGAAAGCCCGTCTCTCATGGATAACCTTTAAGGAGTTTATCCTTACTTCCGACAAGGACCGCAGGGCTTTATTCGGTTTTATATTCAACCTTATCAGGTCGAAACAGATCGCAATTGACAAGGGGCTGGGGTTCCTTCTTTCCATGCTGGGTTACAACAGGCATGTTCGCCGGCACTACCTCAGGATGGATGAATACCGCAAGCTCGTGATGTCACAGGATACGGGTAAATGGGAACAGCAGGGTAAGGAAGCTGAAACGGTTGGAATTATCGGGGAAGGAAAAATGGGGACAAACCTGGCCCATTATTTAATCGAATGCGGCATTGATATCCGCTGGCTGGTAAGTCCAGAGGCCGATCTGACGAAAATCAACAGGAACCTCGAAAAGAAGATCAGGAGACTCAGTGAAAACGGGATGATCCCCGAAGAGAAGTCTGACCGGATTAAAAACTCAAGGGTCTCAAAGGACTTGATTGTCCTGGCAGATTGTTCGCTTGTGATTGAAGCAGTGCCGGAAGAAACAGAACTCAAGAAACGGGTTCTGATCGGGGCCGACTCAATTTTGCAAGCCAATGCAGTACTTGTTTCCAACTCTTCCTCTATCGATCCTTCAGTTCTTTGCCCTTCGGCAGCCAGAGAGAAGAACTTTGCCGGACTTCATTTCTTTTACCCGGTGAACCTTGTCAATATGGTTGAAATTGTGAAAGGGCCTCGCACTTCTGCGGATACAGTAGGCAGGCTTACTGCTTTTCTTGATACCGTCAAACGCAGGTCGGTCATCCTAGAAGAAGAGGAAGGATTTATACTTAACCGCATTTTCCTCGATGTTCAGAATGAAGCCTACCGTATAGTCAGCATGGGGAAAGCCACTTATGCCGATATCGACCAGGCTGTGAAAGGAAAACTTTTCCCTGCAGGCATCTTCGAATTTTTCGACCATGTAGGCCTTGACACCATGCTTGTAAGCATAATGAATTATACAGCCTGTTACCCTAATACAGACTACTATTCCCAGCTTATCGGCAAACTTAAGGAGCTGGCTTCCGATGGGCATCTGGGAAGAAAATCGGGACAGGGCTTTTATGATTATACCGGGGATGAAACCAGTATCAAACCTGCAACTTCCAGTCCTGAGGAACTCGAAGAAATCAGGAACCACCTGGAGTTCACCTATAAAAATGCAGCCAGGAGGTTTATTACACATTCAGGCCTTACAATAGAAGAACTCAATGAGGCATTAAAAGAATATTTCGGGACAGAACAAGGTCCTTTTGAATAATTCTCTGTATTTTTGTTTGTAGCAATACAATGAAAATTATGAAAAGAACAATTGGATTTTTAGGAATATCATTAACTGTAGTCTTTTTTCTTGCATTGGCCTTCAGGCCTGTAAACGCATCGGGTTCCGGCAAATACCTGGAAGGGAATCCCGAACTTCCCGATTCGGTTGCCAAAGTCATCCAGAAAGCATGCCTCGATTGTCATGGTGAGGACGGAAACGGCATGGCCAAGTCACATGTTAACTTTAGCAAATGGAATACAAATGATGCTAAAAAGCAGGCGGGCAAGGCTGCTGACATAAGCAAAGAATTGTCAAAAGGTGCAATGCCCCCGGGAAAATGGCGTAAAAACAACCCCGATAATATCCCCACCCAGGCTGAAGTCGACCTGATCAAAAACTGGGCGAAGGCACTAAATAAATAAATACTGGGAATGGTTGGAAAAGTTGTTATCACCGGGATGGGAATCGTTTCATCCCTGGGTTATGATTTAGAAACCTTCTGGAAGAACCTTGCAGAAGGTAAAAGCGGGGTGAAAAAGATCTCGCTTTTTGATGCCTCTTCATGTGCCACACGAATTGCTGCCGAGGTTCCGCAGGATTTTGATGAATTTTCAAGGACCCTCATAAGAAAACGTGCAGCCGGCCAGATGACCAGGGTTACCAGGATGTGCGTGGTTGCAGCAAAACAGGCAGTGGCGCTTTCAGGCCTTGACTTTGAGAAAGAAGATAAATCCCGTTGTGCTGTGATCATGGGTGTTGTTAACACCGGGAATTCCAGCGTGGAAAAAGACACCTCGCCTCAAAATACGGTCTTTAAAAGCATGACAAATTCCATGCCTGCCTGGATATCGCTTGAATACCAGCTGCTCGGCCCCAATTTTGCCATCAATACTGCTTGTGCTTCATCAGCCTATGCCATTGCCACGGGGATGCAGATGATTAAAAACAACATGGTGGATATCGTAATCGCCGGGGGAGCCGATTCCATCATCAACCCCGAGGAAATAAACGGTTTTAATGCATTATACGCCTTGTCGGTGGCAAATGATCCCCCTGAAGCCGCAAGCCGGCCGTTTACAGCCTCAAGGGACGGGTTTGTGATCGGTGAGGGTGCAGGTGTGCTCATTCTCGAATCTGAAGAACATGCCATGAAACGGAATGCCCTTGTTCATTGCGAACTGGCCGGCTACGCGCTTACCAGCGAAGGATATAACATCATGGCCCCGATGAAAGACGGCATCGGAATGGCGGCCACTATTGAAAAAGCAATAGAAAGCGCCGGCATAGCTAAAAGCGAAGTGGGATACATCAACGCCCATGGCACATCCACCGAACTTAATGACCGTTATGAAACCATGGCCATTAAAAGGGTCTTCGGCGAACAGGCATACCTGATCCCGGTTTCATCATCCAAATCGATGATCGGGCACACCATTGGAGCTGCCGGGGCAATTGAAGGGATCATCACCATCCTCAGTCTGAAAAATAATACCCTGACCCCTACCATAAACTATTCCGACCCTGACCCCGAACTTGACCTGGACTATGTCCCAAACGTAAGCAGAAACAAAACTATAGAGGTTGCACTTTCAAATTCATTCGGCTTCGGGGGACATAATGCCACCCTGGTGTTTAGGAAATATCCCGGAAATTAATATTTTTGCAAAAAAAAAATACTCAGGATGGCAAAAATCACAGAGAACACACGTACTGAAGTCAGGGAAATTGTTTTAGCGTTCTTTGCTGAAGAATGTGAAGCCGACAAATCACAGATCAACGATAATACAAGCATTATCAAGGATCTTGACGGAGACTCACTGATGTTCCTCGAACTTATAGAGATCTTTAAAAAGAAATACAATCTTGACATAGAGCTGAAAACCATTGGCAAATATGCCGTTAAACATCCGGTTGAGACCATAGGACAGCTTATTGAAATGCAGATGCTGATCATTGAACACGAAAACCGTCTGCTGGAACTGGAAAAATAATTCCGTATTTGGCTGAAAATACAATTTCATTCGTTTTTCCTGCATTTATAAGTGATTACAGGGATGATCCCTCACGTGCAGTCCCCGTTTTTCATGAGGTCTTTCAGGAATATCTTTCAAAGGCGGCCGGTCTCGCCGGCAGTGAACTGCTTGCATTTCACCCTGAATCGAATCCCCTGCTGCAGAATGAACTCCTGAACCAGTATATTTCATATATCTATGGTTGCAGCTGTGCTGGGATCCTTTTAAATTCAGGTATTAAACCTGTAATGACAGCCGGTTACAGCATGGGGATCTATGCTTCTCTTTATTCAACCGGCTCCATTTCATTCGAAACCGGACTTCTCTTTATACAAAAGGCCTATGAAGCCATCAGGTCCACCCTGCCGGGCGACCATTACGGAATGTGCGGCGTTATCGGCCTTAACGAAAAAGACATCAGGAATATCGCTTTGCATTACAATCTCAACCTGGCAATTGTAAACTGCAACAGCGACCATTCATTCATAATTGCAGGCGATAGTTTTCACATCAACGTATTTCTGCTTAAAGCCAGGGAGGAAGGAGCCTTGCACGCTCGCTCCCTTGGTGTCAGCATCCCCTATCATACCAACCTTTTAGCAGAAGCTGCAAAGCTGTTATCTGAAACTGTATCCACTGCGGATGTCAGTGCCCCGGAAATTCCTGTCATTTCAGTCCTCAGCCATGAAATGATAACTGATGAAAGAAAGGTAAGGGAAGAAGTGGTGAAGAATATCTGCCACCCGTTCAACTGGCTTGCAACCCAGTTAAAGATGTTCGATTCGGGTGTAAGGATATTTACTGAATGCGGCCCCTCTCAAGCATTACGGAAGAATTCGAAGTTCATTCCCGGGGCCGGGAAGTTCGTAAACTGGAATACGCTTATCGATACACATTAATGCGATATCAGGCTCTTTCAAACATCAAATTAAAGTTTCCCAGCCGCTTTCCACTCCCTTCTCAGCCTTAACAGCGTGCGGAACATGGGCTCATCAAGGCTTTGCGCTTGCCGTAAAACAGAAGCTTCAGCCAGCATACCGGACGGGGGTGTCGTTTCGTATCCCGGCAGGCAGTTTATCCGCTCCCTGCACGCAAGTTGAATCCATTCTTTCAGCTCTTCCCGGGGGGATCCCTTTGAAAAATAAAAGACAGAAGGCTGTAAGAGGTTGAGGGAGGTGGAAATATATCCTTCCTTCAATGCTATATTATATAAAGGCGTTCCCGGGTATATCCTTAGCCCGCCCGACATATACACAAGGTCGTCGGGATTAATGTAATTACCAATAAAATCAAGGGTCTCATTAAAAGTGCCCCGGTTTTCACCAGGTCCGCCAAACAGGAAAAACCACATGGAAGGGAGGTCGAACTCCCTGATAAGCCCGGCTGTACGTTGGATATCATCCATGGTAAACCCCTTTCTCAGATTCTTTATCATTAAAGGGGAAGCAGAATCGGGAGTCACATCGATCTGGGCAAAACCTGCTTCTTTCATCAGGTGGAACAATTCCCTGCCGGTATTCCGCGGGTTTATTCCCATGGTTCGCATCCTGACTTTCATTTTCCTGCGGATGAGTTCCCTGCAGATATCTTCGGCATGTCCCTTCGGTTCGTTAAAGGTTGAATCGACAAATTCGAATGTCACGCTCCTGCCAAGCCTTGCAGATGCCTGTTCAATCTCATCAGCTATGGAAACAGGAGTCCTCAAACGGTATTGCCTGCCTTCAATCAGAGGATAGGAGCAATAGATGCATTGAAGTGCGCAGCCTTTCTTCGTTTGAATGCTGTAAACACCCCTTTCGGTATAGGGAGTGAAATCAAGGTTGATATCTATGGCGGAATATGGCCTCAGGCTGTAATCACTAACACCTCGCCCAATCCCCGGCCCATGGCCCTGGCGGGTATACACATGGGGCAGGTTCCCGGCATCTTCTCCTCTTTCAATTGCCCCGAGAAGTGAAAGAAGCGTTTCTTCCCCCTCTCCTGCTATGCCGTAATCGGCACCTGTATATTCCAGAATCTCTTGCGGGAAAATCGTGTACCCGCTTCCCCCGAGGATAAACGGCACATTGGTATATTTTCGGGCAGGCCCTATGAAACTCCTGTAAACTCCCTCGATGAAGAACCTGGCTTTCTCAGGTACCACCTCATCCACATTACGGATACTGAAACCGATAAAATCAGGATTATAACTACGGATGACCGGTTCCAGGCCGAGGCCTTCATCAAACATGCCATTATAGATCCTTACATCATAACGGCCTTGCAGGAACGATGCGATCAAACAGATTCCCAGGGGAGGTATGGGGTAAGGGAATTTTTCAGTGTTTGTATTTACCAGGAGCAGTTTCTTCATATCACATCTTTCCCCTTTTTAATAAGCCAGAGGCTCCCTACCCTTTCATGAAATTTTTCATACGGAAGGGTGGTCTTCATCACTGAATTAAAGAAGTTATACTTCAGGTAATCGTGATCGGTGATTTGCTTTTTAACCTGGCTGTAAAACACTGTTCCCGGCATGGGTGTAAGGATGGTATAGCCTGCATAAACCACCGGGTTGCTTGCCGAATAGTCTTCAAGTGCCTTGAAATCATCCCCGGAATAGTCATTGGGGATTACATAATTCCCCCTGATCATGATATCATTGTCATGAAAAACTTTAATCGCTTTGGCTATGTCGCTGGCAGGTGAATCCTTGCGGTATTTCTTCAGCTCCTCATCCCTGTATGATTCAAATCCGCAGATCACTACTTTTAGCCCGCCCTTTGCCATCTTCCTGATGATCCCCGGGTGCATGGCGGCCACATCGGCCCTGATATCCATTACGAATGTCTTGCTGATCCCTTCTTCCAGTATCCGGTCGAACAGGGCCTCCATAAAACCCAGGTCAACAACAGTATTTGCATCGGCAAACCGAACCACAGGGTAATCGGGAATCGAGTGAAGCTCGGTGATCAGGCTATCGATGGTCCGCTGGTAGTACTTACCCTTGAACTGCGGCCAGATTGAACAGAAAGTGCATTTATAAGGGCAGCCGAGGGAGGTATACACATAAGTGCTCGGGTCAGGGCTGACGCCGACTTTGTAAGTACTGATCCATTTTTTAAGGGGCTCCCGCTCAGGCATAAGGTAGTCGGCATCAGCCGAATCCCATATCCTGGGTTTGCCCGCCGTGCGTTTCAATCCTGATCCCTGGTTCAATAATATTCCGGGTACTGATTCCAGCGAGTCCCTTCGTTCCAGGGCATCAACCACATCCCTGAAAACATGAGGGCTCTGCCCCGGGCAGACCACGTCAACCGAAGGATGAAAACAATCGTACGGAAGAAGGGTGGGATGTAATCCGCCTAATACGGAGATGATCCGGGAATTAGCTTTTTTTGCTTCAGCGAATATTTCAAATGCATAGTACAGTTCGGAAGTAATTGCAGTGCTCCCGACAATATCCGGCCTGAATTCAAGAACTAACTTATTAACAAGGGCCGCAAGAGATGGATGTTCAGGCGACAGGTCAAACTCCCCTTTGGTGTCAAATAAAAGCACATCATGGTCTTTTACAGCAGCGGCTATAGTCATCAGGCCCAGGGGCGGACCGATCAGTCTCTTGTGAATAAAAGGCTTCGCCGCTTCAGGTGCAAACTCAAGTATCCTGTTCTCCGGGGAGCGTGGTGTGTTAATGAGCAGGATTTTCATCGGTCAAATTTACGGTTTTTTGTTATTTTTGTTCAAACTGCCAGAAACGATATCACAGTACATGCAAACCAACCCTGAACTCCGCCTCAAGATCGATGAACTGCAATGCTGTGTATTAATCCCCACTTATAACAACGGGGGCACTCTTGAAAGGCTGATCCGTGAGGTTCAATCCCTTACCGGGAATATTATTGTTGTGAACGACGGTTCGACAGATAATACTCCATCAATACTGTCGGGGATCCCCGGGATACTGTCTTTTACTTTTCCTGTGAACCGCGGCAAAGGACGGGCGCTTCAGAAGGGTTTTGCAATAGCCGTTGAGAAGGGTTATAAATATGTTCTCACCATTGACAGCGACGGGCAGCATAAAGTCAGTGATATCCCGAAATTCATCGAGCTTATCGAAAAAGAACCCGGCAGCCTGATCGTGGGAGCCAGGAACATGGAAGACCCTGCTGTTCCGGGATCCAGCCGCTTCGGGCATAAGTTTTCGATTTTCTGGTTCCAGATCGAGACAGGACAGAAAATCGCCGATGTACAAACAGGGTTCCGCCTCTACCCTATTGAGAAAGTGGGCGGGATTAAGCATTTTTATACCGGGAAGTACGAATTCGAGGTGGAAATACTGGTACGGCTTGCCTGGAGGGGAGTAAAACTGCTTTCAGTGCCCGTTGATGTTTATTATGCCCCGAAGGAAACCAGGGTTTCGCATTTCAGAAAAGGCCCGGATTTCACCCGTACCAGCCTCCTTAATGCATTGCTTGTGTTTATGGCCTTGCTTTGGGTGAGGCCTTTCATGTTTGCCAAGGGACTGAAACGAAAGTCGGTAAAGGGGTTTATCAAGGAATATATCGTCGACAGCGCAGATTCAAACGCCAAAATAACCTTTTCGGTTATGCTGGGCATATTTGTTGGTGTCGTACCCGTTTGGGGATGGCAGATGGTAGTTGCATTCGGCCTGGCTCATTTTTTTAAACTGAATAAATTCGTTACTGTTGCTGCCTCTAATATCAGTATCCCCCCTGTGCTGCCGCTTATATTGTATTTAAGTTATAAAACAGGGGGCCTGGTCCTGGGCTCGAATAATTCGCAGAACCATTATGCTTCGGGAATTGATTTCCATTGGATCAAAGCAAACATTGTTCAGTATATTGCGGGAAGCCTTATTTTTGGCGCACTTCTGGCCCTGGTCTTTGGTAGCCTGACTTATTTGCTGCTCAAGGCCTTCAGAAAATCCAAAACAGCCTGATCCCGGGCTGAAATTGTATAATAGAATGATTACTGTAACCTGATGTCAAACCTGTTTATCTCAATATATCTCCTGTTTGCACAAAAGAGATGGCTCTTCTGGCTCTTTTCTGGAATGGCCGTGCTTTTTATCCTTTTCGGCATATCAAGGATCCGTTTTTTTGAGGACATCTCGGGCAGTTCTTCAAATGCTGGAAATCAGACCCACTTTGATTTTGTGGTCAGCCATTTCAGGTTTGCGGAAAAACTGGTGATAAATCTTGAAATTACAGACACGACAGGGGCTCTCAGGGAAGATGACCTTTGTTTGACAGCCGATAGCCTGGCGGTTGCAATCAACTCGGCATGCAAAGAATACATCAGCAAACTTTACTACAAACCTGATGATTCCATCTTCCCCGAACTGGTATCATGTACCCGCGAGTACCTTCCTTTATTTCTTGAAGCAGGGGATTATTTCCGGATCGATACAATGATATCCCCGGGCAATATTGAAAAGGCCATCCGTAAGGACTACCGCCAGATTGTAACCCCTGCTTCGATTATCAGCATGGGCCAGATCCTTAACGATCCTCTTGGGATACAGGTTCTTGCCCTGGGGAAATTAAAGGCCCTGCAGGGAAGTGAGCAGTATGAGTCCTACAACGGGTATGTTATCAGCAAGGACCACCGCCACCTGCTTATTTTTATCAGTCCAGCGAATCCACCCGGGGAAACCGGCCGTAACAGTGAGTTCCTGAAAAAGCTTGACCATGTGATCGATAAACAGATCAATTCGGGCCGGGGGTTCAGGGCCGGATATTTCGGGGCGGCGGCTGTGGCAGTAGGCAATGCGGAACGCGTTAAGAAGGATGTCATCCTTACCCTTCTGATCGCCTTCCTGGCAATTTTCATGCTGCTTGGATTCTATTTCAGATCACTGCTGGTTCCTGTTTTTGGCCTCTTGCCCGCTATTTTCGGCGGGGGGCTTGCCATTGCCGTTATTGCCTTTGTAAAAGGTTCTGTTTCGGCGATTGCCCTTGGAATTGGTTCCGTGATCCTGGGGCTGATCATCGATTATTCATTATACCTTATCAACCAGTACAGGAAATGCGGGGATGTCAGGCAGACCCTTCGCGAAATGTCGCAAAGCATAGTCGTATGTGCCCTTACATCCGCCGGGGCGTTTCTTTGCCTGGTATTTCTCGAGTCAAGCGTCCTGCATGACCTTGGGTGGTTTGCCTCAATAAGCGTTGCAGGGGCCGCCCTGTTTGCACTGGTCTTCCTTCCCCAGATGTTCTCTCAACGTTTCCATGAGAAATCTCCCTCAGCGTTTTCATCATTCATCGACAGGATAGGCAATATCAGGTTTGAAAAACAATATGGACTCATTGCAGTCTTGGGCCTGCTTTGTATTGCCAGCCTGTTTTTCTTCAGGAAAGCCGGGTTTGAAACAGACATGAATACCATGAACTACATGGAGCCCCGCCTGAGGCTGGCAGGGGATAAACTTGACAGCTTGTCAAACGGAAAACTTAAAAATATATACATCGTTGCTACAGGCCCTTCCCGTGAAAGTGCCCTCAGGCTGAATGAAAGGGTGCAATCACGTTTTGACATACTTATCCGGAACAGGACTGTTGACGGTGTTTCAGGGATAAGAACGTTGCTGCTGTCGGATTCCCTTTCATCTCTCCGTCTAAATAAATGGGTCACGGCATTCCCTCCTGAAAGATCACAAAGGATAATTGCCGTCCTTGAGAAGTCCGCTGCAGAAACCGGGTTCACAACGGGTGCCTTCAGGGGATTCCGCGAAATGATGACTAAATCATACCAGCCCCTGAAGCCAGGCTTAAAGTCAAGGTTTGAAGATGCATTGTTCTCCGAATGGCTTAATGAAAGCCAGGGAATATATATGGTCTCATGCATTGCAAGGGTAAAGCCTGCTGTAGCCGGAAAAATATACAGTGAATTCAACAACATGCCGGGAGTGGTGATCTTTGACCGCCAAAAACTCACCGACCTTTTCGTTGAAGGTGTTAAGAGAGATTTCGACCGTCTGGTGCTGCTTTCCATGCTTTTTGTAAGCCTGCTTCTGTGGTTCTCTTTCGGCCGGATCGAACTGGCTTTCTTCACTGCCATTCCTATGTACCTGTCATGGCTCATAACACTGGGCTTTATGGGCGCGACAGGGATAAGGTTCAATATTTTCAATATCATCGTTTCATCATTTATTTTCGGATTAGGTGTTGATTACAGCATCCTGATGATGAGGGGCCTGCTGCAGGACTATACATACAGAACGCAGAACATTTCATCATACAGGGTATCCATACTTCTGTCCTCGGCAACAACCTTATTTGGCGTGGCGGCCTTGTTTACGGCCAGGCATCCTGCCCTTTATTCTATTGCCCTTGTTTCCGTTGTAGGGATCGTTATACTTGTCCTGATCACCTTATGCATTCAGCCATTGGTTTCGGGCTGGTTCATAGCAGGCAGGCTCAGGAAGAGCACATTCCCCATAACGGCCAGGATCTTCGTCAAGACCTTTATCACCTGGGGAAATATTGTCTTCATCGCCCTGATACTTGCCGTTACCGGGTCGCTCATGTACTTTCTGCTGCCTCTTAAGCGAAGATGGAAAGAAAACATTTTTCATTCCATGTTCTGCAGCCTTTCAAGGCTGTATATTTTCCTTACTTTTCCAAACCGCAGGCTGTATAACCCGCATAGTGAAGATTTCAGAATACCGGCTGTTATCATCAGCAACCACCAGTCACTAATTGAAACACCCGCCATGCTCAGGCTGTATCCGAAAATAATCATACTAACCAATACCTGGGTATACTATTCACCTGTATTCGGACCTATTGCAAGGCTTGCGAGTTTCTATAATGTTGACAAGGGACTAGATTACATAATGGAAAAACTTAGAAAGAAAGTCGAAGAAGGGTATTCCATTCTTATTTTCCCCGAAGCTCACCGTTCGATTGACCACCAGATCCAAAGATTCCACAGGGGGGCTTTTTATATTGCAGAACAGCTCCAGCTGGATATCCTGCCCCTGATGATGTTTGGCACGGGTGATTTCCTGGCCCGCGGTGCATTCTGGGGAAGGCCCAACATGTTCAGGCAAAGGATATATCCAAGGATAACTCCCGCCGACACCTCGTATGGAAAAAGCTACCAGGAAAGAGCCAGGATGATAAGGAAATGGTATGTGAAGGAATATGAGCGTTTCACGGCCGAAGAAGGCAACACTTCATATTACCGCCGCAAACTGGTCCTGAATTATATCTACAAGGGCCCGTTACTGGAATGGTACCTCAGGATCAAACTTCGACTTGAAGAGAATTATTCCATAATTAATAAAATTGTGCCCCGGCAGGGCGAAATCCTCGACCTGGGTTGCGGATACGGCTTCATAAGCCATATGCTTGCCCTTACATCCGCAGAAAGAAATATCACAGGTATGGATTATGATGAGGGAAAAATCAGGATTGCTGAAAGCGGATTTCTCAAATCGGACCGGCTGACATTCCTGGCAGGGGATATCAGGTCGTATGAATTCCCCTCAAAGGATTGCATCATCCTCAGCGACGTTTTGCATTATATACCTGAAGCTGACCAGGAACGCCTGTTGATGAAATGTATGGCAAACATTACGGATGGAGGTTGTATCATAATCAGGGATGCAGATGAGAACAGCGAAAAGCTGCATTCGCGTTCAAAGTTCACCGAACTGATGTCAACCGGGATGAAATTCAACAAAACCTATGATGAAACCCTGAGCCTTCATTTCATTTCCACTGCCAGGATAAGGCAAATCGCGTCACAGGCAGGCTTCAGCCTTGAGGTGATAGCCTCGAAATCCTACAGTTCCAACACTTACTATTCGCTGAAAAAGAACCACGAAACAACCGGGGAAATATGAACCGCTATGACGTCATCATCATCGGATCAGGATTAGGCAGTTTGCTTTGCGGTTACATCCTCAGCAAGGAAGGATTCAGCGTTTGCATACTTGAAAAGCATTCGGTTCCCGGGGGATGCATGCAGAGTTTTCAGAGAGGAGAGAATTCATTTGATACGGGGATACATTATATCGGGAGCATGCTGCCCGGCCAGACCCTTCACTCCTACTGGAAATATTTCGGTCTTTCGCAGTCACTTGGGCTTGAGCGGATGAATATTGACTGCTTTGATTTAATTTCCCTGGATGGCATGGATTTCAGGCTTGCACAGGGCTTTGATCATTTCACCGAGAACCTTGCCGCGCAGTTCCCTGCATCCCGGGAATTCCTGGGGCAATATGTTGCGGCCCTGAAAGAAACTGTTTCGGCATTCCCACTGTATAACTTCCAGCTCACCGACAAGCATACAAAGACTGCCTGGATGGGAACCAATGCATGGGATTTCCTTAATAAGATGGCAGGTACCGATCCCGGGAACCGCCTGCTCCTGGAGGTGCTCTCGGGTAATAATTTTTTGTACGCAGGAAGAAAAGTCTCCACTCCCTGGCATCAATATGCGCTTATCAACCATTCCTTCATTAATAGCGCATGGAGGCTGAGCCATGGCAGCACTCAAATAACAGACCATCTTATAGCATACATAACTGCTGCGGGCGGCAGGGTATTGACAAAAATGGAAGTTAAGAAGATATCCTCCCTGAAAAATAAATTCCAGGTTGAAACCGCCGGCCATGAAATGTTAGTCGGAAGCCGGATCATTGCCGGGATTCATCCGCAGTCGGCCCTCGTGATACTTGAACCATCATTATTGAAACGATCGTTTCAATCCAGGATTATGAGCATGGAAAATACCGTTTCCTCATTCGGGTTGTATCTCGGGCTGAAGCCGGACAGTTTCCCCTACATGGACCATAACCTGTATTATCACTCGACCCGTGACGCCTGGGCAGGGCAGGAATGTAAAGCAGCAGGCTGGCCCGGAATGTATTTCATGTACACACCCTCATGCTCGAGGCATGGTGAATTCACATCCGCAGTATGCATACTTTCAACTATGTGTTATGATGAAGTGAAACGTTGGGAAGGTACATCAACCGGTAAACGCGGGCCTGATTACAAAACATTCAAAAGCGAATGCGCAGAAAAATTATTGAAGCTGGTCGAACGAAAGTTCCCTGAAATACGTTCTTCAATAACAGATATGGAAATTTCAACTCCGCTGACCTGGAGGGACTATACTGGAACACCTGAAGGATCGATGTATGGCATACGCAAGGAATCGGAAAACTATCTTAAAACGATGATTTTGCCTCATACCAAGATCCCGGGCTTTTACTTTACAGGGCAGAACCTTAATATGCACGGGGCGCCGGGTGTGACAATCGGAAGTATTATGACATGCGCCGAAATACTGGGACTGGAATACCTGTTTAACAAGATCCGTGATGCAGAATAAAAAATACAGCAGGAAAAACAGGGTCTGGACGGCCGTTTTCATCACGATTGCAATTTTGCTCAGTCTCTGGGCATGGTTCAGGATTTCCATAAATGTAAGCCCTCCCCCCATAGCCGACCGCTCGGCAGATACCCTGAAGGTTTCAGTGATTTCCGGGGATTTCACCAGTTGCGGATCTTCCTGGCTGAAGAAAGACACATCGGGCTTGTGGCTGATGTACCTGAAAGGCAGCCCGTATGAACGAGGAGTGGCGAACGGGAAACTTGCGAAAGCACTTATTTACAACCAGGAAAAAGCCTTTATCGACCAGATTAGAACGATGATCCCTTCCCGCTTTTACCTCCGTTTCCTGAAATATTTCATATACTGGTTCAACAGGGATCTCGATTCGTATGTCCCGACTGAATTCAAGCAGGAGATTTTTGGCATTAGCCGTTCGGCCAGCAATGATTTTTCTTATATCGGCAATGCATACCAGAGGATGCTGAATTATCATTCTGCCCATGATATAGGCCATGCAATGGAACAGCTGAACCTGGTCGGATGCACCTCATTCGGGGCCTGGGGGAAATCAAGTGCCGACGGCAGCCTCATCATCGGCAGGAACTTTGATTTTTACATGGGTGATGAGTTTGCCCGTAACAAGATCATTTGCTTTGAACAGCCCGACAGCGGTTATGCTTTCATGATGGTTACCTGGGGAGGTATGACTGGTGCGGTATCGGGTATGAATGATGAAGGGCTTACCGTAACGATCAATGCGGCAAAATCAAAGATCCCCCTTTCGGCCCGGATGCCGATCTCCCTTCTTGCCAGGGAGATACTCCAGTATGCTTCGACAATTTACGAGGCATATGCCATAGCCCAGAGGCGTAAGACTTTTGTTTCTGAATCCCTCCTTATTGGCTCGGCAAAAGACGGCCGTGCCGCAGTGATAGAGAAATCCCCGTATAAAACCGCTTTAAGGCAGCCCAGGGGAAGTTCAATTTCAAGCGCAAACCATTTTCAGTCGGCCGACTTTGCAGAGGACGCCCTGAATAAAGAAAATATCAGAGAAAATGCTTCCATGTACAGGTACCGGCGTTTAAAAGAAGACCTCAGAGCGCAATTCCCACTGGATGTCGAAAAAGCAGCCTGGATACTGAGGGACAGGGCCGGATTGGAAGGCAAAGACATCGGTATGGGGAACGAAAAAGCAATGAACCAGATGATCGCCCATCATTCCATAATTTTCAAGCCTTCCGAGCGGCTGGTATGGGTTTCGACCGGTCCATGGCAACTCGGTTCTTATAAATGCTTCGACCTGAGGAAAATTTTTCATAATTTTGCAGGCTCATGCCAGGGGGTGGATGTTGAAGTGAAGGAACAGGAGATACCACCCGATAACTTCCTGCAGTCAGCCGGTTACAGAGCTTTTAACCAGTTCAGGGCTATGAAGAGGATCCTGCGTGATTGTTTAAAGAATGGCAGTGCTCTGCCCGATGAGCGTTCTTTTATTCCTGCTTTTATTCATACGAACCCGGAATTTTATGAGTCCTGGTACCTGGCCGGGGAATACTTTCTCCTGCACGAGAAACCCGTTCAAGCCAGGTCGTATTACTACCGGGCTTTGAATTGTGAAGTGCCGAGATGGCAGGAGAAGCAAAAAATTATCCGCAGGATTGCCGAATGCAATACCGGATTGAAAAAAAATTAAACCGGGATGAAACGGTTTGGTCGTGCCATGAACAGATTTTGCATGGCGAAATGGGATTAAACAAGAAAAGATGAAGTTTAAACTGATATATCCCCGTTGGGAAAAACTGGAAGGGCAAACGATATTTTACCTTCCCCCTCATGGACCCGTGGTCATGGCTGCGGCAGTGCCTGAGGATATTGAAATTGATTTTACCGATGAAAATGTCGAAGACCTCGTCATTGATGATTCAGCCGACCTGGTTGGAATCTCCATGATGCTTACGACTCAGGTGAAACGCGGCTGGGAAATTGCCGACCAGTACCGGGCCCTGGGAAAGAAGGTTATTTTTGGGGGCATTTCCACTATGCTTCATGCCGAAGAGACCATGCTTCATGCCGATTCTGTATTTCTTGGTGAAGTGGAAGGCCGCCTTGAACAGGTGTTTGCAGATTTCAGGAAAAACGATCTCAAAAAGATCTATAATTACCTGAGCAAGCCCCCCGATATGAACCTCATCGGACCGGCCAACAGGAATATCCTTAAGAAAGACCTCTATTACCATAAGGGATTCAGGATGGTTGACCTGTTCCATGCCTCACGCGGGTGTATCTATGACTGCTACCCATGCGCAGTGAGGTATCTTGGAGGAAGAGGCTTCCGCCCCCGCCCTATCGACCGCGTGGTGGAGGAACTGTCGCAAATGGACAACAACCGTCTTTTCATCGTCGACAATTCCCTTGCTCTCGATACCGAATGGGAAAAGGAATTGTTCAAGGCCATGATCCCTCTTAAAAAGAAATGGGTCAGCCATACGATTGAAGATAAAAATGAGGTTCTGGACCTTGCCGCCCAGGCCGGCGCATGGTATGTTTACCAGGCCGTGTTCGATACTTCCGATTACATCCGCAACCGCATCAAACAATACCATGATTACGGTATCGCGGTTGAAGGCACAATTTTGCTGGGCCTTGATAACCAGACCGAAGATGATATCAAAAGGCTCATCGACTTTCTGCTGGAGATTGACCTGGACCTGGCCGAATTCACAGTACTGGCGCCATTCCCGCATACCAAGGCATACAGTGACCTGCTGAAGCAAAACAGGATCTTTGATAAGGACTGGAACCATTATAATGCCGGTAAAGTCGTTTACCAGCCAAAACATATGAGCCCCGAAAGGCTTACCGAATTGTACCATTATGCATGGGATACTTTTTATAAGGATGAACCCCAGACCATGAAAATGTTCAATCTCATTAACCGTGTAATGTCAAAGGAACTGGCCGATGGTACTTATACAGCGAGGCGCCGCGACCTCGCCGATTTAAGTTTCGGTAAAAAAGTCACCGATACTGTTTAACTCACTATTTCACTTTTTATGGAGACCAATCCTGCCTTTAACAAATACATGGACCGCTACTACGACTATCTTGGTCATTGGGACAGCCCGTCGAAATGCGGATTGAAGCTGATAAAGAGGCAGGACGGGAAAACACTGGCTATTGCAACCGAGATATACAGGCAAAACCCCGGCACCGCGGTTACTGAAGTCGTTGACTCCCTTGCCACTCAAATCCTTAAGACCAGCGGTGAAGCCCCCGGTGGATTAATATTTATTGAACATACCCCTGATCTTGGCAGCAAACTCACATTTTATGGAGAATCCTTCGACAGGGTCGAGTTTGAATGGAATGGTGAAAAATTCTCCAGCCCGGTCTGGACAAGGCTTACAAAAGAGCAGGTTGACAGGATGATGGAAGAGTAAAATCTCCCTATCTTTACATCATGCCTGCACTGTTTTACCGAGTTTCTGCTGCCCTGCTTACCTGTTTTTTCTTTTTATTCCTGTCTGCGGATGAGATTTCGGCCCAACCCGTGCTCAGATCGTCGGTAAAAGGCATAGTCCTTGACGCAGCCTCTCTGGAACCACTGGCCGGAGCGGGCATCCGGTTAATTGGCTCCGACCCTCCCATTGCATGTTCATCCGACGAAACAGGGCATTTCAGACTGAAAGGCATACCCATCGGCAACGCGGAACTCAAAGTGAGCTTCATCGGGTATGCCACCTATATATCCGGGCCCGTTGTGATCAGCAGCGGGAAAGAAGCGGATATAACAATACATCTGAGGCAAACAGGTATTGACGGAAAGGAAATTGAAGTTAAAGGGGATTACAGGAAAGGAGATATACTTAACAGGATGGCCTCCGTGAGCATACGTCCGTTCAGCGTCGACGAAACATTCAGGTTCCCCGGAACTTATAACGACCCCGCGAGAATGGCCCAGAATTTTGCAGGAGTTACTTCCGGCATAGATAACAGGAACGATATTATCGTGCGCGGCAACTCCCCTTCAGGCCTTCAATGGAGACTTGACGATATGGAAATCCCAAACCCAAACCATTTCGCTGCGGTCGGAACAACCGGAGGGCCTGTTACCCTGCTGAATGACAACCTCCTGACCAATTCTGATTTCCTTACCGGTTCTTTCCCTGCCCAGTATGGTAACACCACCGCAGGCGTTTTCGACCTAAGGATGAAAACAGGGAACAGCGATCACCACGAATTCTGGTTCGGTCTTGGCTGGAATGGCCTGGAATTTGGCTCCGAAGGCCCATTCTCGAAGAAAAGCGCTGCCTCCTACATCTTCTCTTACAGGATATCCATGCTGCAGCTTTTAGGCTATACCGGCATTAAAATGAACGTTGTGCCCCAATACCAGGATCTCAGCTTTAAAATAACTCTTCCTTTAAAAAAAGCAGGTGTGCTGACAATTACGGGAATGGGGGGATTAAGTTATATCCAGCTTTTCGACAGCCGCAAGGAACAAACCGACTGGATGTTCCCCGATTATGGTGAAGATCTTGCCAACGGATCCAATCTGGGGGTCCTCGGAATCACTCATCAGGCTTCATTAAAACCCGGATTAAGAATTAAAACAATGATATATGCAGTGAGTTCACTGGTTTATACCAGGGTTGATACATTTTCGAATGTTGCGACCACACCTTCTCTCTGGGCCGGGGAACGAAGTTCAGAGGTGAAACTCTCTTTTTCCTCAAGGCTGTTTAAAAAATTCTCAGCTAAAAGCTCCATTGAAACAGGCCTGGATTATGATCATTTTTTTATGAAATTTGCCGACAGCATGATGTTTAAAAACACATTCCAGGTTCATACCGGCACAAAAGAGCAGATGGATTTTATCAGGATTTACGGGCAGTGGGCCCAAAGCCTTACCCCTGCCCTTGAATTGAAAGCCGGGTTATACGCATCCTGGCTGCCCATGAATAATTCATGGGCTGTAGAGCCTAGAATAGGCATGGATTGGCAGATCTCCGGGAACCATGTCATTAACTTCGGTGCAGGGATGTACAGCCAGATGCCCCCACATGTCGTTTACTTCCAGATAAACAAACTGCCGGGGGGAGTAACCAACCAGCCAAACCGTGACCTGGGTTTTACGAGGAGTGTACAATCAGCGCTTTCTTACGATTTCAGGCCCTCAAAGACCCTTCACCTTAAAACCGAGGTGTACTGCCAGTACCTCTACGATCTGCCTGTAAAAGCTTCCATTCCCCAGTATTCCCTCATTAATGAAGGCCATGACTTCTTCCTGAACAGGCAATATTCCGACAGCCTGATAAACGGGGGCACCGGCTTGAATTATGGTATCGAATTCACCTTTGAGAGGTATTACCATAAACAGTATTACTTCCTTTTTACAGCCTCGGTTTACAACTCAACGTATACGGCTTACGATAATGTGAGGAGGAATTCGGCCTTCGGGGTCAATTATGTGCTGAATGCCGTCGGCGGATATGATTTCGTTATCGGGAAGCGTAAATGGGGTATCCTTTCCCTCGGTCTCAGGGCCACCTATGCCGGCGGGAACCCTTATATCCCCTTCGATGTGAATGCCACAGTGGCTTCAGGCGAGACCATGATGGACTGGCCTGCCTCATTCGCTTCGAGGTACCCCGACTACAAGAGGGCTTCCCTGAGGTTCGGGCTTAAAAGGAACCTTCCGGGTTACAATGTCGAATTCATTCTTGACCTGCAGTACCGCACAAATTATACAAATGTGTACCTTCAGCGCATCGATCCGAAAACGGGCGAGATCAGGAACTTTTTCAATATGGGTTTTTTCCCTATGGCAACGTGGAGAATACAATTTTAAATTAAAAACAATGAGCAGTCAGCAAAAACTTCCGCCTTTCGGCCTGGTAAAAGCGCTTAACCGGTTCAGGAACCTGGTCCTGAAACTGCACAGGAGCCTGTTCCCCGGCCAGGTTGTGCTTTATGAGCAGGTCCAGGCTTTCTGGCTTCTTCAGCCGCTGTATATTGCAGCCGAATTGAATATCGCGGAATTCCTCAAGGAAAAACCTTTGAGCGCTGAAGAACTTGCATATAAAACCGGTTGCCGGCCCGAAGCATTGTACAGGATACTGAGAGCCCTTGCCTCTGAAGGGATATTCATAGAAAAGAATGGCCGGCGCTTTATGCTGAATTCCCGCGCAAAGGCCCTGCTTGATGGCGAAGGCAGCCTGAGAAACATGATCCTTCACCACCTCGGGAAGATTAACTGGTCGGCCCAGGGAAACCTGCTGCACACGGTAAAGACAGGTGAAAACGCTTTCACTTACACTTATGGCATGGATATCTATCCCTATCTTCAGGAGGACCATGATGAACTTCGGCGGTTCGAAAGATCCATGTCGGACCTGTCGGCCCTGGCTTTTGATCCTGTAATTTCACGCTACGATTTTTCATCCTTTAAAACGATAGCCGATATAGGTGGAGGCGAAGGTTTACTACTTGCCCGTATACTTGAGAAAAACACTGATGCTGAAGGTTTTTTGCTTGATTTGCCTGAAAATTCAGGGAAAGCAACAGCCTTTATAGGCTCATGCGGCCTGAGCAGGCGAATGACTTTCATCCCCGGCAGTTTCCTCGAGCCGTTCAGCATCCCGGCCGATCTTTATATTATGAAGAACATACTTCACAACTGGGATGATGAACAATGCCGCCTGATCCTGGCAAATCTTCGCAAAGCCATGCCAAAACGCTCGAAATTGCTGATCCTTGAAATGGTCGTGCCCGGCCCTGAAATTTCCTCCTATTCCAAAATGGTCGATATCCAGATGCTTGCTACAATGCCCGGGGGGAGGGAACGGACGAGGCAGGAATTTCACAGCCTGCTTAAGAAATCGGGGCTAAGGCTGAAGCAGATCATACCAACCATTGCCCCGCTTTCAATCCTGGAAACAGTCGGAGAATAATTTAACTTTGCAGGATGAGCAAGCTGTGGTTTTCGGCAAAAAAGGAATTACTTATCATCGTTCGGGATGTTCCCGGGCTTCTGATACTTTTCCTGATGCCCGTTTTGCTTATGACTGTAGTTATCCTTGCCCAGGAATATACCCTCAGGAACGAGCTGGGGAAAACCAGGTTGCTGTTCATCGATAACAGCCATTCTGGGTTCACCCTCTCCCTCGTCGAAAATCTTAAATCCAGCGGATTCTTTGAGCCTGATACTCTCGTCGGGGGCTCTGAGGTAAACAGGGAAAAAGCCACGGCGCTGATCAGTTCGGGGAAATACTCCATCGGCATCTTTATAGGAACAGGCGACTCGGCCATTGAGATCATAACCGATCCTGCCATTTCAGGGCCATACCGTGCAAACATTGTGACTCCATTGAAATACCTGATTAAAGGCACGCAAACCAGGGATATCGTCGAAAAAATGCTTGCCTTTTCGTCGGGTGACATGAAGCCCCTTATAGATAAATCCATTGAGGAAAGCACGATAAAGCTTCCGCCGGTAAAGGAATCCTTCGCGGGCTCAGGGATGCAGGAGTTAAGGCCGACAGCAATTCAAAATATTGTACCGGGCTTTATACTCTTTGCCATGTTCTTTATCGTGATCCCCCTGGCAGCAAGCATAATAAACGAAAAAAACGAAGGAGCCTTCCAGAGGCTGCGCACACTGCCTGTAGGTTTCGGGACCATACTCGGATCAAAGGTCCTGGTCTATTTCATGGTATGCCTGATCCAGTTCTTCCTGATGATGCTGGTCGGATTGTGGGTCTTCCCCGGCCTCCTTGGGCTGCCCCGCCTGGAGATCGGGAATAATATCGCGGCTATTTTGTTTGCCACGGCGGCTTCTTCACTTGCAGCGATAGGATTCGGGATCCTGGTGGGCTCGGCATCCGGCACAATGGCCCAGGCCTCCCTGTTCGGCTCGGTCATGGTTGTCCTCCTTGGTGTGATCAGCGGCACTTTTCTCCCGGTGCATGTGATGCCGAAAGTGATACAGGGCATCAGCCTGGTTTCCCCCATGCGATGGGGAATCGACAATTACCTTGATGTATTTATCCGCGGAGGCGGAATTTTGACTATTTTGCCCAGGAGCCTGCTGCTCTTTGCCTTCTTCATTTTTGCAATGATTAGCAGCATTTATATTTTTGCAATGAGAAAAACTTAATTTTCAAACAGTGGGAGCGGATGAAAGAAAAGGACGGAATATCCGATTGTCCTGAACAACAGGTCATATTGTATGTCGAGAAAGAGGACGGGAAGTATGAGGCCATTCAAACAGGTTCATACATTTCGGCTAATTACCTTGATGATTATTTCCTGAAACGGGCTAACCTGGAGAAAGCACTGGGGGAAAAAATCGGGAGAGGAGAGATCAATGCGATTGAATATTATATGATCCTTGAAGACCTGACTCTCTCTGAACTTGCTGCACGTGCAGGAATGATGAAGTGGATTGTTCGCAGGCATCTGAAACCTGGCAATTTTTCAAAGATCAGTGAATCGGCTATCAAAAAGTATTCCGTTGTTTTTAATATTACTGCGGATGAGATCCTGAAAAGGCAGTCGGGGAAACGAAATTAACGTGATGAAAGTAGAAAATTATCAGCATAAGATGGCGGCCCATTGTGAATCGGGCTCTATAACTTCCTTACTGAACCATTCAGGGATGAAGATCACCGAGCCCATGGTATTCGGTATCTCGAGCGGAATTTTTTTCGGCTATTTCCATAAAATGAAATCCTTTGCCTTCCCCACCTTCATAGTCAGGAACAAGCCGGGGCAGATGAGAAAAAATCTCTCCAGGAGGACAGGGGTTAAATTTTATACCAGGGATTTTAAAAACCCCGGAGCGGGCCAGGAAGCGCTTGATATGCTCATCTCAAAAGGGATCCCGGCAGCCACTCAGGTCGATATGTTTTATCTGGATTATGTACCCTCCTGGGAACGTGTCCATATTAACGTACACTTCCTCGTCGCAATCGGCAAGGAAGGAGATGTATACAAGGTCAGCGATTCCTATTTCCCTGATCCTGTTGACCTTCCCGTTGAATCGATGAACAAAGGAAGGTTTGCACAGGGGAGCATGTCTCCCAAAGGCTTTCTCTTCTATCCTGAATACGTCCCTCAATCATTTGATTACGAAAAAGCCATCCGCAGGGGAATCAAAAAAGCATGTTTTAATATGTTAAGCATCCCTATCCCTTTCCTGGGCATCAAAGGGATAAGGCTGTTTGCTAAAAAAATCACCGAATGGCCGGCTATGGCCCGTGACACAGAGCATCTTTCGCATGAGGTGATGAAGATCAACATACTGCTTGAAGACCAGGGAACCGGAGGGGCAGGCTTCAGGTTTATGTATGCGACATTCCTCCAACAAGCCTCAGACATTATTAATAAACCCGAACTGAAGGATCTTGCAAAGGAGCTTATGGAGATAGGCGACGGCTGGAGGGAATTCTCTCTCTTTGCTGCAAAGATCGGGAAGAACCGCGACCTTGGGGCTGAAAAATTCAAACAAATGAGTGATTTTCTTTATCAGCGGGCTGAAAAGGAAGAGGACTTTTTTAAACGATTGTCAAAAACCATCAACTAAATCAACTTACATGAACCAGGTTGTGACTGAAGAACTGAGGACCGAGATTAAAATTCTTATCATGGAAACTCTTGGGATTACCGGGATAGCTCCTGAAGAGATTGATAATGACAAACCATTGTTCGGAGGAGAAAATGCGCTTACACTGGATTCAGTTGACGCATTGGAGATCATAATGGCAATACAGCGAAAATACCACCTGAGGATTGCCGATCAGAACCTTGCACGTTCTGTGATACGGTCAATAAACAGCATAGCCGAATTTCTCGTTTCCCAACAGGGGCCACAGTCCTAATACAACTGATTCTTGAAACATTCCTACCTAACTGCCGGGATGACATCCGGACAGCTGTTCAGTATCCTGGCCAGGAATAAAATCAGCCGGGATGCAAAGACTTTGCTGAGAATTCTTTTTTTATTGCAGAGTTCATTATGGTCAAGCCTCTTTGCTTCGATTGAAAAAGTAAGGTTCGGAAAACGTCTGAAAGAAACACCCCCTCCCCTTGATCCCGTATTCATCATCGGCCATTGGCGCACCGGAACAACCTTATTGTATAAACTGATGAGCCTGGATGAGCAATTCACCGCTCCTACCCTTTTCCAGGTTGCAGAACCTGACAGCCTGCTTACATCCCATGCATATTACAAACCCATTATGAAGGCTCTTGTCAGGGAAACCAGGCCCATGGACAATGTAAAAGTGGGGATGGATGAACCCCAGGAGGACGAATATGCAATTTTCAGGCTTACCGGAACTTCTCCCCTTGAACAGCTGGTCTTCCCCCGGAACGGGAAATATTTTGTGGAGGATTGGGCAAAGAATATGCCATCCCCCGGAACAAATGAACATATCAAAGAGGAGTTGAAATCATTCTACAGGAAAATCACGTATTTTAAAAGAGGTATCATACTTTCAAAGAACCCTTTCCATTCCTTCAGGCTTGGCCTGCTCCTTGAGGCCTTTCCGAAAGCCAGGTTCATCCAGATACACCGGCACCCGTTTGACGTTGTCCCTTCAACCATGAACATGTGGAATATACTGCAAAAGGAAAATGCACTTGGCAGTGAATCCCATAAATTTAACTGTCAGGAGGTCTGCCGGGGGATAAAACTTATTGAAGAAAAGATCAATACAGAAGCGGGTGGTTTGTCTGCAGGATCATATGCTGTAACCAGGTTTGAAGACCTTGAAAATGATCCCGTGATGACAGTGAAACAGGTTTATGCGCAGCTGGGGCTGGTATTTACAGAACGCCAGGAAAAAATGATTAAGGAATTTACTTCCATGAACCGTAATTTCAGGAAAAACAGTTTTTCATTGCCTGAAGGTGATAAAGCAACTATTAAATCTGAATTAAAAGAGTACATGAAGAAACACTCCTATTCCTGATACATTTGTATCTTTGTATTATTGGATCAATTAACCCCTGATAAAGCAGCCATTATGAAAAAATGTTTCCTTTCTTTAATGTTCGTACTTTTTATAAGTGCATTTGTATTTGCCCAGGATCAGCCAGCCCAGACACAAATGCAGCCCCAGACTACCCAGAAAAAAGTTGGTGAGAATCATATTAAAAGTGGTTTTTACCTGAAGCTGGGAGGTTCTTTCCCTATGGGTGAATTTGCTAATCCCCATGCGAATTATTACAAATATCAAGGCAAGACCGATACAATAAAGTTCAATAAAGCCAAGGCAGGATTTGTATTCGAATTCGGATTCCTCATATACATTGGCCCTTCCTTTGCAAATCATCATATCAGGGCCGGTATCGATGCAACTTTTCTCACTGCATCGTTTAACCCTACAGACCAAACCCTGCCTGCCAATTCAAGTTCCTCTAAAAAACTGGAATACTGGTATTACTTCGGAGGCCAGAAGTTCGGTCCTGTATTGACAATAAATCCCGTTGACTACCTCATGATAGATCTTTCATATAAGCTCAATGCCACGGCTGCATGGTATAACAGCATGTGGGGCTCAAGCTATACGCTCAATGAAGCCAGTTTAGGGCTCAGGTATAAATTTATGCTCTTTGCATTCCAATATAACTGGGGCAAAGTCAAATTCACTTATAACCATGATGATAACCCGACTTTTAAAGTTGATAATACAACCTTCAGGGTACTGATCGGGTTTAAATTCTAGGGATCACCCTTAAACAGATGGAAAAATCTTTTTTCCCTGCTATTGAGAGCCAGTCTTCACATGAGATAAAAAAGTTCCAGGAAGTTGCCCTGCGTGAAATGCTGCACTATGCAGGGGCTAATTCCGCCTTTTATAAAAGACTGTTCAACGAGCATGCCATAGACCCGGGAAGTATCAGACACCTGGAAGACCTTGTGAGGATACCGCTTACCGACAAAACCCATCTTCAGCAATTCAACGAGGATTTTATTTGCGTCCCCAGGAGCAAAATTGTTGATTATATTACGACTTCAGGCACAATGGGGGATCCGGTCACGGTAGCCATGACCGATAGTGACCTTGACCGTCTTGCATATAACGAAGCACTTTCCTTTACCTGTGCCGACGGTTCCGTGGATGACACCTACCAGCTTATGACCACCCTGGACCGGCGGTTTATGGCAGGCATGGCTTATTTTCTCGGGATAAGGAAACTGGGGGCATCCATTGTAAGGGTTGGCAACGGCATCCCTGAACTTCAGTGGGATACCATTAACAGGATCCGCCCCAATGCAATCATCGTTGTACCCTCCTTTATTCTGAAAATCATTGAGTATGCAGAACAAAACGGGATAGACTACCGTTCATCAAGTATTACGAAAGCAGTATGTATTGGTGAACCTTTGAGAAATCCCGATCTCAGCCTGAATGCACTTGGCAGGAAAATAATAGAGAAATGGCCGTTGAAGCTATATTCCACTTATGCTTCGACCGAGATGGCTACTACGTTTACCGAATGCAGTGCAGGGACAGGAGGGCACCACCATCCCGAGCTGATCATCGTTGAATTCCTCGATGACAACGGAAATCCCGTAGAAGAAGATCAGCCGGGTGAAGTTACTGTTACCACCCTGGGAGTTCAGGGTACCCCCCTGCTGAGGTTTAAAACAGGCGATGTGTGCTACCATTACACCGGACCTTGTTCCTGCGGCAGGACTACCATGAGGCTTGGACCGGTGATAGGCCGCCGGAAACAGATGATTAAATTTAAAGGCACGACGCTTTACCCTCCCGCATTATATGATATCCTCGATAATATCCCGTATATCAGGAATTATTATGTTGAGGTGTATACCAATGAAATCGGGACAGATGAAATAATCATCAATGCAGGTACAAACCAGTTCAGCCCTGAACTGGAAAAGGATATCAAAGATCATTTCAGGGCCAGGCTCAGGGTGGCACCCCAGGTAAAGTTCCATAAACCTGAAGAAATTCTGAAAGTCCAGTTCCCTGAAGGCGGAAGGAAAGCGATGAAGTTCATCGATAACAGGAACAAGGCATCCCATTCCTGATTCCATAGTGAATTAAGACCGATTAAATTTGGAAAAAACTTCCTTTTGTTATAGTTTTGCCATGTTAATTTCAAAATTTAAAATTTAAACCTTTTACGTATGAAAAAAATTAGCATTCTTTTAATGATGAGTTTCTTTCTTTTTGCAGGGAACAATCTGTTTTCACAGAAACTCAAATCAGGAAATCTCTCAGTACTGAAAGGTCAGAAAACCATTAATCTTCAGTTTGATTACCAGAACATGAAGGTTGGAAAATTTGACAAAGAAGATGATTACATAAAGAAAGGGACGGCCGACAGGAATGATAAGAAACCAGGGACAGGCGATGCATGGGCTGTTAAATGGAAGAGTGATCAAACCGATCGTTTTCCCGGTGCCTTTGCCGAAGCTTTTAATAATAAGGCTGAGGATTGCGGCATTGAATTGAAATCAAATGCAACGGATGCAACGTACACTATGGTAGTTCATACCAGGTTTATGGAGCAGGGCGTTGAAGCCTATGTAGGGACAAAGGCATCGCAGGTTGATCTTGTGATCGACATAGTGGAGACCAAAGCTCCCGATAAAGTGATCGCTTCAATTGAATCTACCGGAAAAGGCAGCACTTCACGAATGACAGTCGGAGGTGTGCCGGTCAGCAAAGAAACCTATGATACGGGTTTAAGAATATCAGAAGCTTATGAATCGGCTGGAAAGCCACTTGGGAAATTTTTCTGCAAGGAACTGAAATAAAGGATACTGATTTGTAAAAAATAAAGGCTGCAGGAACTTCCTGCAGCCTTTATTTTTTCACGTAAGGGTTATTTCCGGGTGTAGATCTCAAGTCCGGCAACGAAGGTTGCCAATACGTTTGTTTTTGGTATTTCGCTTTCATCAACCAGCATAATATCCCTGTCAAGTATTACGAAATCGGCGTTCTTGCCCACCTCGATACTCCCTATTTCATCCTCCCAGAAATCAGCCCTTGCGGCCCAGATTGTCACGGATCTCAGGGCTTCTTCCCTGCTCAGGGCATTTTCAGGCTGAAAACCACCGGCAGGTTTACCTTCCATATCCTTTCGTGATACTGATGCATAAAAGGTCAGTAAAGGCGAGATGTTCTCTATCGGAAAGTCAGTTCCATTGGCAAGCCACCCATTTTGCTTAAGAAGGCTTTTATATGCATAAGCCCCTCTGATCCTTTCAGTGCCCAGCCTGTCGTTGGCCCAGCCCATGTCGGACGTGGCATGCGTAGCCTGGATCGACGGGATGACGGAATAGTCCCTGAACTTATGCAGATCGGCAGGATCCACAACCTGGCAATGCTCTATCCTCCACCTCCGGTTATTCGTCCCTTTCAGGTATTCTCCGTAAATACTGAGTACTATGTTGTTTGCCGAGTCACCAATGGCATGGGTATTGAGCTGGTAACCGCAGTCAAGGCAGAGTTTGCAGATTTTCCTGAGGGAATCGGCAGAAACGACCTGTATCCCGTGATTGCCTGGCATGTCGGAATAAGCTTGCTTAAGGAGGGCCGTCCGGCTTCCCAGGCTGCCATCAGCATACATTTTAACCGAATTTATACGAATGCGTGAATTTTTATAAGGCCCTTTCAGTATAAACTGTTTGATATTCTCACCGCTGGGGGAAAGCATTGCATAAACACGGATCATCCGGGAAGAATCAGGCCCGGAGGATAAGTCGCACAGCAGCCCGGCAGTTTCGGCGTCAAGGCCTGCATCGCAAACTGTCGTCAGCCCGGCGGCAAAACAGTTTTCCCCGGCTCTCGCAAGCAGGCCCAGGAGCATGCCGGGCCCGGGTTTTGGGATGGCATTCCGCATTTGATCTGCTGCATTTTCACTGAGTATCCCTGTAAGTGTCCCAAGACGGGTCTCAACCTCACCTGCCTGAAATGTATTATCAGGGTCTATCCCTGCCTTTTGTAAGGCCATATTATTTGCAAGGACAACATGGCCATCGATCCGGGTTAGCACTACCGGGTTCCCGGGATATAATTCATCCAGTTTCCTGCGGTCAGGGAATTTCTTTTCCTTCCACAGATTATGATCCCATCCTCTTCCAACGATCCAGTCCCTGGGACTGTATTTCCCCGATTGCTGAATGCGGATGATGATATCGTCAAAGGACTTGCAGTCATTTAAGACTATATACCTGAAATTCAGTGCATATCCGTAAAAATGGCAATGGGCATCAATAAATCCGGGGTATACCGGCTTCCCCCCTGCGTCAAGCTTTCTTTCAGATTTATATTTCTCCAGGATATCCCGTGTAGAACCTGTGGCAATGATCTTCCCGTTATTTACAGCCATTGCCTCAACCACGGTGAGAACCTTATCAACGGTGTAAATCTTCGCATGATAAACGATCAAATCGGTCTTGGTTTTCATCAGGTTACAGGAATTAAGCAGAAAAAGCAGAGTTAAACTCAGTGTTAACAACTTTTTATTCATGGGCCAATTAGCTGAATTTGATCAGAGTATTCAAAAGTAGGAAACAATTTTCACGAAAACTTGACTTTAATACAAATGATTTTATATTTTTGTAAGATATTAACACGATATATTAATGCTATATAAATCTATTACACCTAGGTTTATTGTTGTTTTTTCAGTAATTCTTGCTGCAGCCCTGTTACGGTTGCTCCCGCATTGGCCGAACTTTACGCCGATAGCGGCTATGGCTTTGTTTGCAGGTACCTATTTTGACAGAAAGCAGTTTGCTTTCGCCATTCCGGTCGCCGCGATGTTCATCAGCGACCTCATTATCGGTCTTCACGCAAACATGCCTGCCGTATATCTGAGTTTTGCCATTACGGTTGTTCTGGGTATGGCTATCCGGAAAAAAGTTACGGTTGGATCAGTTTTTACAGCTTCAATTGCATCCGCTATAATCTTTTTCCTGATCACCAACTTCTCTTCATGGCTTGCCATGGGGTTGTATCCTAAAAATTTTATGGGCCTGATGGAATGTTATATTGCAGGCCTGGTATTTTTCAGGGATACAACTAACGGGTTCTCATTCTTCGTGAATGATATCCTGGGGACAACGTTTTTCAGCGCCGTATTTTATGGAGCCTTCTATCTTGTACAGATGAGGTTTCCTGTCCTGGACAGGTCAAGGTTCTAATCAAACATCTGCTCCTCCCTTTCGAGGAGCAGTATGGAATTCTGAGGCACAATAAAATATTTTTCGTCATTGAAAATTATTTCAATGGCCCCTTTTTGGAGGAATATTGCCAAATCCCCTTCTTTTGCCTGAAGCGGGATATATTTTATTTTTTCTTCATTCTTTTTCCAGCTTTCATTGAAATCATCTGATAAAAGCGGAATAGGATACCCGGGGCCGATTTTCACGACAAAACCCGTTTGGATTTCTTCTTTCTCCTGGTAACCAGGCGGAAGAAACAAACCAGCTTTGGTCTTGTTGAATATCTTTTTGGGTTTTATCAAAACCCTGTCCCCTACAACAATGAGATTTTTTAATTTGGCATCACTGTCATTCATATGTTAATAATTATCTATTCCAAAGGTACTCTTTCTCCCTGAAATCGGAATTCCGGCTGGGAAAAAATGGTATTTTTGCAAGTGCCACCTATTACAGGAAATATACAGGATCAGCGTATGTCGGATATTATCAGGATGCTTCCCGAATCAGTCGCGAACCAGATAGCTGCCGGTGAGGTCGTGCAGCGACCGGCCTCAGCTGTCAAGGAACTGCTTGAAAATACTATTGACGCAGGCGCAACAGAAGTCAAGCTTGTAATAAAGGAAGCCGGCAGGGCACTGATCCAGGTTATTGATAATGGCTGCGGCATGTCGGAAAGAGATGCCAGGATGTGTTTTGAAAGGCATGCAACTTCCAAGATACAGACAGCCCATGACCTGTTTTCAATCCGCACACTCGGTTTTCGGGGAGAAGCCCTTGCTTCCATTGCTTCAGTTTCCCATGTTGAACTGAGGACTAAGAAAGCCGAAGATGAAATCGGGACCCAGCTGATTATCGAAGGGTCGGAGGTCAGAAACCACGGTCCGTATAACACTCCCAACGGAACCAGCATCTCGGTCAAGAACCTGTTTTATAACGTTCCTGCGCGAAGAAATTTCCTGAAATCAAACACATCGGAGCTTAAATTTATACTTGACGAGTTTACCCGTGTCGCCCTGGTCCACCCCGATATCGCTTTCACGATGTACCACCAGGACAAAGTAATGTATCAGCTTCCTTCTGCCAACCTGCGGCAGCGTATAGTTGCACTCTTTGGCCAGAATTACAATCAAAGGCTGATCCCGGTTGAGCAGCTTACCAACATGGTAAACATCAGCGGTTTTGTGGGCAAACCTGAATTCGCAAAAAAGACCAGGGGGGAACAGTTTTTTTTTGCCAACGGCAGGTTCATAAGAAACCCGTATCTCCATCATGCTGTTGAAGCGGCATTCAGGGAATTAATCCCCAAAGATTCCTATGCGTCCTATTTCCTTTACCTTGAATTGGATCCGGCTAATATTGACGTCAACATTCACCCGACGAAAACGGAGATTAATTTTACCGATAGTAAAAGCATATATGCAATCCTTCAGGCCGCAGTGAGGCAATCGCTGGGGAAGTTCAATCTCATGACAGTCCTGGATTTTGAACAGGAACAGAGCATGGATATCCCTCCCCTGAAACCCGGACAGGTTATTCATCCTCCCCAGATCACTGTTAACCCTGATTATAACCCTTTTGAAAAAAAACAGGAATTTCAACCGAGCCTGAGGTTCGATGATACCCGCAGGCCCACTTCAGGCAACGTCTGGCAGGATAATTCCAGGGCAGCGGGCAATCAGGCTACATCTGTTTTTTCCGGCCCTTTTGAGGGTCTTCCTGATGAACCCAATGAAAACAGGGACCTTCGGCTTGACCTCGGACCTGCTGATTCCTCCCATCCCCTGTTTCAGGTTGCCAACTCATATATTGTGACTGAAACCGCCGGCGGTCTGCTTGTTATTGACCAGCAGGCTGCGCACGAGAGAATTTTATTTGAGGAAATGCTTGAAGAAGGTGAAGGCGGTCCTTCACCAAGGTCGGGGATCATGCCTGAAACCCTCAACTTTTCTCCCGGCAATGCACTTCTGCTTACCGGCCTCCTGGAAGATTTTAACACCCTCGGGTTTGAAATATCTGAATTCGGGAATAACGATTTTGTTCTTCATTCTGTTCCCCACGACCTTGGTCATACTGATTTTCACGGGGCCGTTGAACAGGTCCTCGAAGCGATCAAGAATGAACTGCCGGGAAAAAATGCAGAAAAAAAACAGGTGATAGCGAAGACTATGGCCAGGACCCTTGCCATCAAACGTGGAAAATCCCTTAAACAGGAAGAAATGGAATCGATCAGCCAAAAACTGTTTTCCTGTAAAATCCCGGATTTGTCTCCATACGGAAAGCCTGCTTTTTTCGTTCTTTCATTCGATGAACTTTCTAAAAAGTTTAAAACTTAACAGCCCTCTATGAGTTACGATCGATATAGTCTTACCGGATTCAAACTTCTCCCCACTGTTGTAAAAAATCTATTGATCATAAACCTTATCTGCTATGTTGCTACCTTATCGCTTGAAAGCACATTCAGGATCGACCTGACAAATCTTTTCGGGCTTCATTATTTCAAGTCGGACCTCTTCAGAATTTACCAGTTTGTGACTTATATGTTTTTTCATGCATCCTTCCAGCATATCCTCTGGAATATGTTTGCCTTGTGGATGTTCGGCTACCTGCTTGAAAATGTATGGGGGCCCAAGAGGTTCCTTACATATTACCTGGTTACAGGTATAGGGGCCGGAATTATCCAGACAGCTGTCAATTACTGGCATTTCTCAGGATATGAAGCTGCTGCCCTTGCCTATTCGTCGGCACCTTCCCCTGATGCTTTTGTAGCCTTTGTTAAATCATGCCCGCCGAGGAGCCAGGAAATTCTCGACCAGATGAACGCCCTTCTTGCCCAATGGCAGAATTCATTGAGCGATGTACATTACCAGCGGCAATCTGTTGTTTATATCTATGACCTTATCAAACAGCAAATGGACATTTCAACCATTGGAGCTTCCGGGGCGGTTTTTGGCATCCTGCTCGCATTCGGGATGATGTTCCCGAATATGCTGGTCTTTATTTACTTTTTATTCCCTATCAAGGCAAAATGGCTGGTAATCGCCTATGGGGCATGGGAAGTTTACCTCGGGATTTCCAATAATCCTTCCGACAATATCGCGCATTTTGCACATCTGGGGGGCATGATATTCGGATTTTTCATGATCTTGTACTGGAAACGAAAAGCAAAATTTTAATCGATGAACCCCTATTCCGCAAATCCGAATCCAGGTGACAATCTGAAAAGGTTTTTCAGGGAAGGGTCTGTACTGGCCAACCTGATCATAGTCAATGTTGCAGTATGGTTGCTAGTGCAGGTTTTCAGGATTATTTTCTTTTTATATAACCAGCCCGATGCGGCCTTAGCCACAACTTCCATTATCAGGATCTTCGGGGTTCCGGCTTCGGTTCCGTTGCTGATCAATAAACCCTGGACTATCGTGACGTATATGTTCCTGCATATCGATCTGTCACATATCCTTTTCAACATGTTGCCGTTCTTTTGGTTCGGCAAGATATTCCAGGAATATCTTGGCAGCAGGAAACTGCTTGTAGTATATTTCCTGGGAGGCATCTCGGGAGCCCTGGTATATATTCTTGCATTTAATATTTTTCCCGTTTTTGCACCATCCCTGCCGATCTCTTATGCACTTGGCGCTTCTGCCTCAGTGATGGCTATTGTCACCGCTATTTCATTCAAGGTGCCAAATTATTCAGTCAACCTGCTATTCTTTGGAAGGATACGGATTCTTTACCTTGCAATTGCTTTGTTTATATTCGACTTCTTTATGATCCCCGCAGGAAATGCCGGGGGCCATATTGCGCACATCGGCGGTGCCCTTTTTGGGTTTCTTTACATCCAGTTATCAGGGCTTGCAGGCAACCTCCCGCCGGGCGGGTTTAAGTGGTGGACAGGGTTTTTCAGGAAAAAGACCATGAAAGCCAGTATAAATTATACCGGCACCCGTGCGGTAAGCGACGAAGAATACAACCTGCAAAAAGCTGAAAAACAAAAACGCATGGACCGCATTCTCGATAAAATATCAAAGGGTGGCTATGACAGCCTGACTCGGGATGAGAAAGATTTCCTGTTCCGTTCGTCGGGCAAACGTTGAATATATGGGGAAAGTAAACAAAACAGGCAAAAAAAGGCAGTGGGCGAAAGCTTTATTCCTGCTTTTTAATTATTTTGCTGCAGCATCACTGTTATGTTCCTATGCTGCAGCCTATATAAGCCCCTTAACCTTCTGGCCCTTTGCCTTCTTCGGCATAGCCTACCCTGTCCTCCTGATCATTAACCTGCTGTTTGTTGTCATCTGGCTTATCCTGTGGAACAGGTTCATTTTTATTTCACTGCTGACAATTTTTGTAGGGATTGGAAACCTGAGAACGATCATTCCGCTTCGGTTTGGTTCCATAAAACCCGCCAGCCCCGCAGCTTTCAAGGTGGCTACATATAATGTTCACAGCCTTTATGGTAACCAGGCTGATAATGTACAGCCCGAAACAAGGAGCCAGGTAACTGATTTTCTTGCCGGGGAGAACCCTGACCTTGTATGTGTGCAGGAGTTTTACGCCATAGGTGAAGAGTACCTGAAAACCCTGCACAAATTCTCCCGGTCCATCCGCCTTGAGTATTTCTTCTTTAAAAACTACAGGGATTTCTGGCAGAAGACGAAAATTAATGCAATAGCCACATTTTCAAGGTACCCGATTGTGGACCAGGGATTTTTCAGGCTGCAGGAAAAGAGCACTTTTGGGATTTTTACCGATATCGCAATACATGGTGATACGATCAGGGTATACAACCTTCACCTTGAATCAATCCGTCTCGGGAATGATGATTATTCCTTTTATTCAAATCTGACCGACCCGGGGGCTGATGAAAAGAATTTCGCCAAAGGTTCCAGGAAGATGTTATGGAAACTGAAGAAGGCCTTCGCCCTGAGGGCTATGCAGGTCGAGATGCTTACTGCACATATGAAATACAGCCCTTACCCGGTGCTGATCTGCGGAGATTTTAATGATACTCCCTCTTCTTTTGCTTACCATACCTTATCCCTGAACAGGAATGACGCATTCGTCAGTTCAGGGAATGAATGGATAGGCAGTACCTATGCAGGCGGGCGCTTCCCTGCTTTCCGCATCGACTACATGCTGTATGATGATTTTTTTACAGCCACCTCTTATCAGAAGAAGGAAGTGAGCATGTCGGACCACTACCCTGTTATTTCGACGTTTACATTTAAGCATTGAGTATGGAGTTCCGTTTAACGACCGATTTTGTGCCTACCGGCGACCAGCCTGAAGCAATAAGGGAACTTGTTGAAGGGCTCAAACGGGGTGACCAGGCCCAGGTGCTGGCGGGAGTGACCGGCTCAGGGAAAACCTTCACTATCGCGAACGTGATAGAACGCATTCAACGGCCCACACTTGTGCTAAGCCATAATAAAACTCTTGCCGCCCAGCTGTACGGGGAATTTCGTGAGTTCTTCCCTGAAAACGCAGTCGAGTTTTTTGTTTCCTATTATGATTATTATCAGCCCGAAGCCTATTTGCCTGTAACAAACACTTATATCGAGAAAGACCTTTCCATCAACGAGGAAATTGAAAAACTACGGCTGAGCGCATCTTCGGCCCTCCTTTCCGGCAGGCGCGACGTTATCGTAATTTCGTCAGTCTCCTGCATCTACGGGATCGGGAACCCTGATGATTTTGCCGGTAATATTGTGAAACTTAAACTGGGGGATGTTATAAGCAGGAACACCCTTCTAATGAGCTTTGTAAACAGCCTTTATTCAAGAACTGAAGCGGAATTCACCAGGGGAAAATTCAGGGTGAAAGGTGATGTTGTAGATGTTTTTCCTGCATACCTGGATATTGCTTACCGTATCATTTTCTGGGGGGACGAGATTGAAAAACTTGAATCTTTTGACCCTGTTTCGGGGCGGATGATAGAACCCCTGGAATTTATCCAGGTTTACCCGGCCAACATCTTTGTCACTTCCCAGGATAAGATGAAGGAAGCCCTGACAGAGATACAGGATGATCTATTCCGTCAGACCGATTATTTCAGGAATGACGGAAAAGCCCTCGAAGCAAAAAGACTTGAAGACCGGGTCACATATGACATGGAAATGATGAGGGAACTTGGCTATTGTTCAGGTATAGAGAATTACTCCAGGTACTTTGACGGCAGGGCTCCGGGGTCAAGGCCGTTCTGCCTCCTCGATTATTTTCCCGATGATTTCCTGATGGTCATTGACGAAAGCCACGTTACAGTGCCGCAGATCAGGGCAATGTACGGAGGCGACCGTTCCCGCAAACAAACTCTTGTTGAATACGGTTTCAGGCTGCCGTCTGCAATGGACAACCGTCCCCTTAAGTTTGATGAATTCGAAGCAATTGTAGGCCAGACGGTCTTTGTAAGTGCTACCCCTGCAGATTTCGAACTTCAGAAGTCGGAAGGCGTCGTGGTGGAACAGCTCATCCGCCCGACCGGGCTTCTTGATCCACTGGTTGAAGTAAGGCCGAGCATGAACCAGATCGATGACCTTCTGGATGAGATAAATCAGCGGGTTATCATCAACGAAAGAGTGCTCGTGACAACCCTTACCAAAAGAATGGCCGAAGAGTTAAACAAGTATTTTGTAAAACTTAACATTAAATCAAGGTATATCCATTCTGACGTAGTCACCATGGACCGTGTGGATATACTCAATGACCTCAGGACCGGCACGATTGATGTCATTGTCGGAGTCAACCTTCTGAGAGAAGGGCTGGACCTTCCGGAAGTCTCGCTTGTAGCGATCCTGGATGCTGACAAAGAAGGATTTCTCAGGTCGGAACGCAGCCTGACCCAAACAGCCGGGAGAGCGGCAAGGAATGTCAACAGCAGGGTGATCCTGTATGCAGACAAGATCACCGAATCCATGAAAAGGATGATGTCGGAAGCCAACAGGAGAAGGGAAAAACAATCAGCCTACAACGCGAAATACAACATTACTCCCATGCAGATCACCAAGGATATGAGAAATGTTTTCGATGCCAGGAGTATAGATGAAGGAATTTCCGGCAAAGGCCGTCCATACATTGAGAAAGAAAATCTTGACAATGCTGCAGATCCCTTAATTGCCTATCTTCCCAAAGACAAAATTCAAAAATTAATCAGGGAGACAGCTAAGGCAATGGAAGAAGCTGTCAAACAGCTTGATTTTCTTGAAGCTGCAAGATTGCGTGATGAGCTTGTATCTTTAAGAAAGGCACTTCCGGAAGTTTGATTTCGTTAAACCTCCGCCAGTCCTCTTCTTAATAACTTTCGTTTTATTGTTAATAACCTTTTTGGCAGTTTGGGGTAAATTCGAATATATTTGCTTACCAAAACTGATTCTAAATGAAAAGAAAGATACTCGCTATAGACGATGAAAAGAGTATCCGGTTCATCATAGAAAATACTTTCAATAAAGAGTTTGAAGTGACAACCCTCAGCAACGGGATGGATGCACTTTATTACATCCAGTCGGGGAACCTTCCGGATGTAATCATCTGCGACGTGGAAATGCCCGTGATGAATGGATTTGAATTTATCAAGCGCATACGGGAAAGTGGTTTTTTTGATGAGATACCATTGATCATGTTATCCGGGAAGGAAGAAAGTTCCGATAAAATCAAATGTTTTGAAATGGGGGCCGATGATTATGTTGTGAAACCATTTAATCCAAGGGAGCTGATTGTAAGGATCAAAAGACGTATTGAAACATCTGTAGCCTTTTCGGGCATCAAAAGCAGCCAATAATCCTGATGGAGAAAGAAAACACGGCATTAAATATCCTGTATATCGGTAAAGATCAGTCAATGGCTGAGCAATTCCGTAATTCCAGGTACTTCAATGTTACCGTCATGGGGGATCCCTTATCGGCAATCTATTGGCTGACCGACAATCAATTTAAAATTTTCGACCTGGACAAGGACACAAGGTTCGATATAAAATACGAGGAAAAACAGCCTATTGACGCAATTGTTTGTGAACTGCTCCTTCCGGGGATCAATGCATTCTCGTTCTTCAGGCGTTTAAAGCTTAACAAGCTTTACCAGAAAACACCCTTTATTGTCATCTCTTTTTTTAAAGATTACAGTGCAAAGAAAAATGCCTACATGCTGGGCATAGATGATTTTTATCATCAGGACATTGTTCCCGAGAATATACATAACAGGATCAACCTTCTCAAGAAATTCAAATCGGAATTTGAGAATAAAACCATCGTGGTCGATACAAGCGTCAGCTTTAACGCTTATAAAACCCCGTTCATTAAACGGACGTTCGATCTCCTTGTGGCGGGGACTTCACTTCTTGTCCTTTCCCCTCTGATGATCATTACCATGTTTGCGATACGGATTGAATCCAGAGGGAAAGTATATTATTTTTCAAAAAGGGTTGGTGCCAATTACAAAATTTTTGATTTCTATAAGTTCCGTTCGATGTATCCTGATGCCGACAAACGATTAAAGGAAGTTGAGCATCTCAACCAGTATATCAGTGAAACCGTGGAGGTCAAATGCACCGAATGCGCCAAATTACCCGAGGGGCAGTATTGTTCCCCCCTGGTATATTATGATGGAGAACAGGTTTGTGAAAGAATAGCAAACAAACGCAGGAGCGCCAGGAAGGCTTTCCTTAAAATTAAAGACGACCCGAGGATAACCAAGGTCGGCAAATTTATCAGGATGACGAGTATCGATGAATTGCCGCAACTTATCAATGTCCTTAAAGGGGATATGTCGATCGTCGGGAACCGGCCTTTACCTTTAAATGAAGCCGAAGCCCTGACAAAAAAGAAATGGAGCCGCAGGTTCCGGTCGGCAGCTGGTTTGACCGGTCTCTGGCAGGTAGAAAAAAGAGGGAGAACCGGACCAATGTCGGAAGAAGAGAGGTTCGCACTTGACAATTATTATGCCGAGCATAACACATTCTGGAGTGACCTGGTTATCATATTCAGAACATTCGGCGCTTTATTTCAAAAGGAGAATATGTAAATGGGAATCCTGAATTCTGAAAGACCTGATTTAAAGAAAGTGTTGCAGCACTTTTTCCTGATGGTGTTATTCCTGCTGCCCGCACTGGGCTTTGGCCAGATGAGGGACACTACCTATTTCAACCCCCTTATAGATGATATCACACAGCGCATCCCCCCCCTTGAAGACCTTATCGACTCTGCCGTTGTACACAATCCGCAGATTAAATACTATGAAGCTGACATAGATGCATGGCGTTACAGGGTTATATCAGTCGGCCGGGTCTGGATGAGAAATTTTTATCTTGACGGATATCTGCAGACCGACTGGTGGGATGCTACCACAAATAATACCAGCAACCTCGGCGATAACAATATCATGTATTCTTTCCAGAACAGTTACAGGGGGTTTGGACAGGTCAGCTTCCGCCTCCCTATGCAGGATTTCTGGGACCGCAAGAACCAGATGAAAACGGCAACCAAGGAAATTGAAAAGTCGATGGCAAACAAGGACAATGTGATCCTGGAGTTGCGACAAAAAATCATTACACAATATAATCAGCTGATCGTTAATCAGAAGATCCTTAAGAATGCAAATGAGAGCGTTATTGCCGGGGCAATGAACAAAGAAATGGGCGATAAAGAATTTCTCAACGGCCAGTCAACCTTATATGATCTTGCCTATATAATGGAAATGTACCGAGTTGCCGTATACAATTACGAGACCTCAAGGAATGCATTCTTCAATTCATACATGATATTGCAGGAACTTTGTGGTTTTAAATTCAACGTTATTAACAAAATAGAATAATGAAAATTATCTACTTTGTCAAGATATTACAACGACATGTATTGCTACTGATACTTGTCCCGCTTCTGATTGCAGCAGTCGTCTTCTTCTTGACCCGAAAGGACCAGTGGAGTTACATCTCGGAAACTACTATTTATACCGGCGTAACTTCCGGCTATACTGTGCAGCAGCAAGCCTATACCGACGTGATGGTCAAAAACACCATCTATGACAATCTTATCAACCTTATCCGTTCCCGGCAGACCCTGGAAGAAGTCTCTGCCTCCCTCCTGGCCCAACACCTTTTACTGGATCATTACGATGAAAGATATATATCAAAGGAACACTATGACGAACTCATCTCGAAGGTGCCCCCCGATGTTATGGATATCGTGAGAAAAGCAAAACGCTCGAATCCTAAATTTTTCAAAGCCCCTTCAAAAAAGACTTCCCAGGCCGATACCTCCTATTCTTCACCGGAAACTCAAAATAATTCAGAAAAAACAGCTTACCAACCCCCTCAGCCCAGGGAATCCTACCATGTGGTCAAACCAGGGGAAACTATGTTTTCTATCGCCCGCAACTACGGTTTGAGCGTGAGGAAACTGATGAGTTATAACCGGCTCAGGAACACTGAGATCTCTTCAGGACAGAGACTGAAAGTTGATATCCCGGGACAGATGCCGGAACCTGCTTCATATCCTACCGAAACTGAAAAAATCGAACCTGCACCCGTCAGAACGGGCAGTTCTGAAGGAGTGGTTGATACGACTTCCCTGCCTTCCGACTTTTACTCTCAATTTGATACTTCCACAACTATAAGCATTTCACACCGTAATTTAACAGACACAACTGCATTTGACAGATTGGTAAGACAACTGGTAGCCTATGGCCACCAGAATGATTATAATTTTATATATGAACTCTGGAATTCACAAAAAGACCCGTTCTACAGCCTCAGTGCCTTATCTACAGTCGAAACAGTAAGGATCCAAAGCAGCGACCTGCTGAAACTTACTTATAAATCCACTGATGCCGGCATTGCCCAGCAAACGCTTGTATTCCTGACCAAAGGCTTCATCCGCTCATTCAAATTGCTTAAACAGAATCAAACGGATGCGGTAATTGCCTATTTCAGGGCACAACTTGAAGCAGCCATGAGAAAGCTGCAAAGAGCCGAATCGGACCTGCTCATGTTCAATTCAAAAAACAACATCATCAACTTCTACGAGCAGACAAAAGTAATCGCCAGCACGAAAGAAGAACTTGATGTTGACTTCCAGAATAAACAAATCGCCCTTGCTTCCTCCGATGCAGCTATTAAGATAATTGAGAAGAAACTGGAAAACCATGCTAAACTTTCGCTGAACACCAGCGCCATCCTGAGGCTTCGCAATGACCTGACCAACACAACCATGCAAATTGCCAATATTGAGATCGATCTTGGCAATGACTCGGCGACCATCAAACAACTTACAACCCTTAAAAACAAAGTTGAAGCGATTAAACTGGAATTGAAAGACAATATCGACCAGCTTTACCTTGTTACCAACTCAGTTGAAGGCCTGCCCTTGAAAGACCTGCTTAACGCCTGGCTCACAAATGTCGTTAATTACGAAGAAAGCAAAGCCGCACTCAGGGTGCTGACCGAACGGAAGAGGTATTTTCAGAAAGTCTATGAGGTATTCGCCCCCTTAGGAGCCCAGCAGAAGAGATTTGAACGGCTTATCGGTGTTACGGAAAGTGAATTCCTCGAACTCTTGCATGACCTTAACCTTGCAAAACTCAGGCAGCAGGATGATGAGCTGGCCACAAACCTTAAAGTAGTGGACGCTCCTTATTATCCCCTTCATGCCTTAAGGTCTAAAGCTATGCTGCTGGTCCTCGCATCAGCTATACTTGGATTGATCTTTGTCATCATTGTTTTGCTTGCCCTCGAATTCTTCGACACTACTATTAAAACAGGTGAAAGGGCAGAGCGGCTTATCAAACTCAAACTTGCCGGGCTTTATCCTAAAATTGTAAAACAGATTTACAATGTGGATATCGGGTTTATTTTACCCAGGCTTGTTGAAATTATGGCCCAGAATATTAAAATCAGCCTTCACAAATTTTTAAGTAACAGCGAAAAGAAACCAATCATCATTCTTCTTTTCAGTACCAGGGATTATGAAGGCAAAACAACCATTGGCAGAGAGCTCAGCAGGAAATTCAAATCATTTGGAGAAAATGCACTTTTTCTGAATTATATCAAGGAGAACCTGGGGCCGGCAGAAGAATTTGGCAATGGGGAACTGATCCCTCCTGCTGAAGATGAAGTCCAGTATATTATTCAGGATAATTTCTTTGAGACAAAAGACACCATGGAACTCCTGAGAGGTTATGAACATCTCGACCTGGAGTCCTATGATTACATTTTCATTGAATTACCATCCCTCATTAATAATGCCTATCCGATCGATCTGATTTCAAAATTTGACCTTGCCCTCCTCGTTGTAAGGGCTAACCGGTCATGGACCGATGCCGACAAGGCTGCCTTGAATGGATTCCTTTCCGTTACAAAACAACCTACCCAGATCGTCCTTAACGGGGTTGAGCTGATGTTCCTGGATTCGGTTTTCGGAGAAATCCCAAAACCACGATCAAAGTTTCGCAAAACGGTTAAAAGGATTCTGACATTCAGATTTCGTGAAGACAATGTCATTTCCTGATGATGGCCATAATTTGATTCATCATGTGGGCATTCTTAAAACAAACATCGTTTAAGATAGTAAAAGACGCGAATTTCCTTTCATTCGCCGGGAACCTGTCGACCGCCCTGGCCGGCCTGTTTTCTTTTATGATTCTTCTCAGGATGTTATCCATCCATGATTTTGGTATTTGGATCCTGTTTACTACACCTGCCTCCTTAATCGACATGCTGAGGTTCGGAGTAACAAAAGAAGCCCTTGTCAGGTACCTTTCAGGAAGTAATACGGAGGAAAGAAAATATTATCTTGGTTCTGCCTGGGTGGTAGGTTTGCTTATTCTTGCCGGCATTACGGTGATTTTATGGACCGTTGCGCTGCTAATCCCTCATGCCTTGCAGGAAAGCGGCTATTCTTTGTTCTTTACCTGGTACCCCCTGCTCGGGCTTGTCACCCTGCCATGGAATTACGCCTGGTCAATCTTCCAGGCCGACATTGATTTTGGAAAGATACTGTGGATAAGGTTTTTCAACCTTTGCTCATTTCTGGTGATCATCTTCTTTGCCTACCTCTTCATTAAAATTGATGTAAAAACGGTAGTGCTCATATATATTGCGACGAACCTGGCTACTTCCTTGTTTTGTGTTATCCGCAAATGGACCGGCCTTCAGTACATCCGGCATATAAGTAAAGAAAAAGTCGTTGATATCCTGAAATACGGGAGGTATTCCATGGCAACACGCATTGGGAGCAGCCTTCTCAAAGGTGCCGACAGTTTTATTATATCTTTCAGCGCATTCATGGGTCCTGCCAGTGTCGCAATATATGCCATACCATTGAAATACATTGAATTCATTGAGATCCCCCTGCTTAGCTTTGCAACAACAGCCTTCCCCAAACTCTCAAAAATGAGCATGGAAAATAACAAGGAAGGCTTTAAGAGGATTTATTATGCCTATACCGGCCCGATAGTCTATATTTTCATCCTCATTGCGGCAATCAGCCTTGTTCTGAATAAATATTTCATTCTTATTCTCGGAGGGGCAAAATATCTTACGACTTCTCCGCATATTACTTATGTCCTTATGGTGTTTATCCTCTATGGGATGCTCATGCCCCTAGACCGCTTTACAGGAGTTGCACTTGACAGCCTGAACAGGCCGGATAAGAATTTCCAGAAAGTGGCTGTAATGACTATCGCCAACATACTCGGGGATGTCTTCGCAATTTTCGGACTGCATTACCTTTTTCCTTCCATGCCCCCGATAACGATTCTTTTATTCGTTGCAATAGCGTCGATAGTGTTTTCTGTAATCGGACTGTTTATAGGATATCATTTTCTGAAGAAAGAAATAGACATTTCATTCACCCTTATTTTTTCGAAAGGCTTTGCTTTTTATAAAGAATTAAACAAGCGCCTTAAAAACAAAGAACCCTTATTTCAATAGTAACAATGAACCTTTTTCAAATACCTACCGGAGCTGAACTACTCAGAAATCCATTTCTGGTTGGGATCATGTTAATTGCTGCTATTGTCTTGGGCTATGCAATGGCCCTGGGGGGCATGATGACCGCTGCCATTGTCATTGCGATCCCCATTCTTTTCTATTCATTCTACCGGCTTATTCTAAAACCTGAGATCGGTATTACTTTCGCTTTTATCATTAATTTCTTTATCATCGGGATTTCCCGATATATCCCAGTTAAATTGGGGTACCTGATGGACATCACGCTGATATCTACTTATATCGCAATGTTCTTCCATTTTTATGACAAGAAGCTTGACCTGAAACCTGTTCAAAATGACCTGACCTACCTTGCCGTGGTATGGTTCGGATATATTGTACTTGAAATGTTCAACCCTGAGGCAGTGAATAAAACAGCCTGGTTTGCTTCCATGCGTGGTATAGGCTTATACATGTTACTTGTGATCCCCCTTGTGCAACTTCTTTATAATACACCGAAACACCTCGACCGCTTTTTAAAAATATGGGCCATAATATCTATCATCGCATCAGCCAAAGCATGGATACAGCTGAATATAGGGGTTGACCCGTGGGAGCAAAAATGGCTTGATGAAGTTGGTGCCGTGACCCATATCCTGTGGGGGAATTTACGGGCTTTCTCATTTTTCTCTGATGCCGGCCAGTTTGGTGCCGCCCAGGGGCAAATCGGGGTTGTTGCAATGATCATGTTCTTTTATGAAAAACGTTTAAGAAGCAGGCTGTTCTGGGCCGTTGTTTTTATTGCCGGGTATTATGGCATGTCCAGTTCCGGAACCAGGGGTGCAATTTTCGTGCCTTTTGCAGGTGGCGCTTTATATATAATTATCAGGAAGAATGTTAAAGTAATTATAATTGGTGCAATATTTCTCATCTTCATTTATTCCTTTTTCAGGTACACGACAATAGGCGACAGCAGTTACCAGGTATATCGGATGAGATCGGCTTTTACTCCTGATGATGATGCATCATTTCAGGTTAGGCTCAAGAACCAGGCTATTTTTGAAGCTTACCTTAAAACCAGGCCTTTTGGAGGGGGTATCGGTCACGCGGGAAGCAGGGCAATAACATATACAGGGGAGACTTTCCTCTCAAGCGTTGCTACCGACAGCTGGTTTGTTCTTATATGGGCGGAAGCGGGAATAATCGGCCTTTACCTGCATCTTCTGATCCTGGGCTATTTTACCGGCAAAGGATTATATATAAGCATGTTTCAGATAAAAAATAAAGATCTGGAGGTGAAGATCGCCGCACTTTTGTGCGGTGTTTTCGGCATCCTGGTTGCCAGCTACGGCAATGCCGTTCTGGGACAGTTCCCAACCGGCCTGGTCGTTTATATCAGCATGGCCTATGTGTTTATGGCTCCTGCAATGGATAAACTCATTCCCGTAAAACCAAATGAAGTAATAACAGAACCCCTTAGTTAAAATCCAGATGACAGGCGTAGTCGTTCATATGATGATAGGATTTATTCTTTTTACCCCGCTTGGGTTTATTGTAGCAATGTTGCAGCATAGAAGGCAACAGGAACGTGAGGAGGAAGATAAAAAATCTCTCTACTGAAACTCGGAAGGTTAACAATGTTACTTAAGCTTAATGTCTATGGCAGATAAATTTCCAATGGTTTCAATAATCACGGTAAATTATAACCAGCCAGAGGTTACACTTGCTTTTCTTGACTCAATTAAAAAGATTTCTTACCCCTCCTACGAGATAATTGTCGTTGATAATGCATCCCCTACCAAAAAACCTGCAATTCTTAAAGAAAAACATCCGGATATCATTTTAATTGAAAGCAAGGAGAACCTGGGATTCGCAGGAGGTAATAACCTTGGGATCAGGGTTGCAAAAGGGAAGTTCCATCTGCTGATAAATAATGACACGGAAGTTGATCCCGGGTTCATTGAACCTCTCGTGTCAAAGCTTCAGCTCGATCCTTCACTGGGCGTTGTAAGTCCCAAAATCAGGTACTTCTACCATCCTGAATTAATACAATATGCCGGATTTACAGCGATTAACCCGATAACGGTAAGAAACAGGGGGATTGGTTTCCAGGAGACCGATAAAGGACAGCATGACCGGGATTCCTATACTGAATACGCTTATGGCGCAGCCATGATGATCCCGCTAGAGGTAATGAAAAAAGTCGGGTTAATGGCTGATATCTTTTTCCTGTATTATGAAGAAATGGACTGGATGCAGAGGATCAAAGACGCAGGTTATAAGATCGGATACGTTCATAATTCATTGATCTTCCATAAGGACTCCATTACGACAGGGACAATGAGCCCCCTGAAAATATACTACCTGAACCGAAACCGCCTGCTGTACCTGAGACGCAATGTTCATGGCCCCCTGTTTATCCTTGCACTGATTTACCAGTTCCTTGTAGCTGTTCCGAAAAACATACTCGTTTTTCTGATGAAAGGTCAGTTCAAGCTGTTCAAAGCATACAAAAATGCCATCGGATGGCAAATAAGCAATTCCTTCAACCGGGATTTGCATAAAAGCCCAAACCTGGACTGAAATGACAGCCCCTCAATTTCCACTGGTTTCAATTATCACTGTGAATTTCAACGGTTCGGAAGATACCCTTGAAATGATTGAATCCCTTACCAAAATTACATATCCTAATTTTGAGATCATCGTTGTTGACAATCATTCCGAAAATGATACTCCCCGGATAATAAAAGAGAGGTTCCCCTCTGTTACCCTCTATGAAAGCAATATCAATATGGGATTCGCGGGTGGCAATAATCTTGGGATTATGAGGGCAAGGGGGGAATATGTCCTGCTCCTGAATAACGATACGATTGTTGAAAAGGGTTTTCTCGAGCCTCTTGTCAGGAAGATGCAATCAGACCCAAAAATAGGCTGTGTAAGTTCCAAACTAAGGTTTTATTACGACCGCTCGATAATACAGTTTGCGGGCTATACGCCTATCGACCATCATACCATGAGGAGTTTTGCAATAGGTTACCGGGAGAAAGATAAAGGCCAGCATGATGCCGACAGGATAACTCCATACGCCCATGGCGCTGCAATGATGGTTTCAATGAAGGTAATAAAGGAAATAGGAATAATGTCCTATATTTTCTTTCTTTATTATGAAGAAGCTGATTGGAGCTACCGCATCAAAAATGCAGGGTACACCATCTGGTACGTCCACAACTCACTTGTTTATCACAAGGAATCTGTATCGGTTGGGAAACTCAGCGCTTCCAAAGTATATTATCAGAACAGGAACAGGATTGTTTTCATGAGGAGAAACGTAACAGGAAAAGATTTTCAGGTCGGTATCCTGTATCAGCTTGCAGTCGCCATTCCAAAGAACGCATTCAAGTACCTTCTCAAAGGAAAGTTGACCTACTTTCATGCCTACCTCCGGGCCATTGGATGGCATCTGAAAAACATTGTCAATCCACACATTCACGACAATCCATATTTATAATAATCTTTTGGATTCGCTTCGTGTTTCAATTATATTTGCATTAGTATTCGGCTAATCATTAAACTTTTAATATGATACTTGAAATATTAAAGTGGGTTTTTATCGGTTTACAAGTGGTTCTTTTTACATATTTATTCCTTACCACTATTTATTTTTTAATCTTCTCTATAGCCGGTCTTTTCCCTATCAGACAAACTGTTCCCGAAAACAAAAAGCTCAATCGCTTTGCCGTGCTTATCCCGGGCTACAAAGAAGATTCGGTTATCATTGAAGTTGCCAGGCAGGCCCTTGAACAGGATTACCCCAGGGAACGCTATGATATTATAATTATTGCCGACAGCTTCTCCCCCGGGACCCTTGCAGAACTGCGCAAACTCCCGATCCAGGTGATGGAAGTGGTTTTTGAGAACAGTTCCAAGGCAAAAGCGCTTAAGGAAGCCGTAAAAAGGCTGGAAGGGAATTATGATATTGCATTGATTCTGGATGCCGATAACATAATGGAACGGGATTGTCTCGGGAAAATGAACAATGCCATGAACCTCGGGTATAAGGCCATCCAGGTGCACAGGACAGCTAAAAACCAGAATACGGCATTTGCAGTGCTGGATACAGTGAGTGAAGAGATCAACAACCAGATATTCAGAAAAGGTCATTGGGTATTAGGACTTTCTTCTGCCCTGATTGGTTCGGGAATGGCTTTTGACTATGCCTTGTTCAAGGATTATATAACAAATATGGATTTCATTCTTGGAGAAGAAAAAGAACTTGAGATGAGAATGATCAAAGATCAGATCAAGATCGCTTATGTAAATGATGCCATTGTTTATGATGAGAAAGTACAAAAGTCAAATGTATTTATGGTGCAGAGAGCCCGCTGGCTTGCAACACAGTTTATATTTGCAAAGCTCTATTTCCTGCCGGGGATAAAAGAACTGTTTACCAAGGGGAATATTGACTTCCTTGATAAAGTAATCCAGCAATTACTGCCCCCAAGGATATTCCTTCTTGGATTCCTGATCCTGTTAACCGCGATGTCGTGGCTGCTGAATCCCATACTGTATACATGGGCCTGGCTGGCTCTTACTGTCATATGCATTCTGACCCTTATGTTTTCAACCCCGAGAAGGTTTTACAATTTCACCACCTTTAAGGCCATTTTTCTTTTACCAAAAGGATTTTTCATGATGTTACTCTCACTTACGAGGATCTATCAAGCGAAAAAGAAGTGGGACCATACCGTTCATGGCGTGGAGAAATAATCTCAAAGTAATTATACAGAAAACAGGGCAATGCAAAGCTACCATACTATTATTAATATTTTCCAGGTCATAGTTTTAGCTTATCTCGGAGGCAATGCCCTCTATTTGCTGTTCTTTGCCCTTTGCGCTGTATTCAAGCCCGAAACGAAACAAAATGCATTCAACAGGTTCAGGCGTATTACTATTGTGATTACTGCGTTCAAGGAAGATCTTATCATGGATGCAGTAATCAAATCGGCCTTGCAGCAGGACTATCCTGGTGAGATGGTTGAAATCCTGCTGATAGCAGATAATTTTACTGACGAATCCCTTCAACGTCTCAGCCAGTATCCTATCAAACTGGTACAAGCCAGGTTTGAAGAAAGTACCAAAGTTCAGTCACTGAAGCTTGCCAATGCACATTTGCACAAAAGCACCGAGATAGTTGTAATTCTGGATGCAGATAACCTCATGGAAATGAGTTTCCTGAGGAAACTGAACCTTTCACTTGATTCGGGATACATGGTTGTACAATGCCATCGTTCTGCTAAAAATACGAATACGCCGTTTGCCCTCCTGGATGCGATCAGTGAGGAGGTAAACAACAATATCTTCAGGAGTGGCCATGTCGCTATAGGACTTTCATCGGCACTGATCGGTTCTGCAATGGCCTTCGATGTTGAGATTTATCGTAAATATATCCCACAGTTGACGGCAATTGGCGGTTTTGACAAAGAGCTTGAGCTGAAATTACTGAGCGACGGCATTTTTATTGCGTATCTTGAAGATGCATTTGTTCTGGATGAGAAAGTCCAGACATCCAAAGTCTTTTACAAGCAAAGGAAACGCTGGATGACCTCACAAGTGGTCTATTTCGGGAGGGATTTCATTCCAAGTTTGTGGTCATTTATCAGGCACGGGAATATTAATTACTTTGACAAAACTTTGCAGTTCTCTTTACTTCCGAGGGTTTTATTGCTTGGGATACTCGGCCTGGTCAGTATAGCAAATATCTTTTTATACACCCCTGTGTTCAGCTTGCTATGGTTCTGTTCCTTTATAGCATGCGCTATGTCGATCCTTATATCCACTCCAATTGATTTCTACAGAAAAGAAACCATCTTCGCTTTGCTGTACCTGCCAATGGCTTTCATTTTAATGTTTTCACTATTGTTTAAAATACATAAAAAAGACAAGCATTTTATCCATACAGAGCACGACATTCAGACCCTTTAGAAACATAATATCATGCGAATCGGTATTGAAGGACAGCGGTTATTCAGAAAAAAGAAACATGGGATGGATATGGTTGCCCTCGAACTTATCAGGAACCTCCAGCTCATTGATACAACAAACGAATACTTTGTATTTGTCAAACAGGATGAAGATGAATGCCTGCATTCGGGAGGGAACTTCAAAATTGTCAAACTGAGGGATGCTCCATACCCTGTTTGGGAACAGTTTGTCCTTCCATCGGCTGCAAAGAAAGCCAACTGCGACATCCTGCATTGCACCAGCAATACGGCCCCCCTTTCAACTGCAATTCCGCTTGTAGTCACATTGCATGATATCATCTACATGGAGAAGCTCAGCCTGCTGAGCCAGGGATTTACAAATTATCAGAAATTCGGGAACCTTTACCGCAGGATGGTAGTTCCCGGGGTTGTCAGGAAATGTAAGAAACTGATCACGGTTTCGGAATTTGAAAAACAAAGGATTGCTGATTTCTTTAAAATCGGCCCTGAAAAAGTTCAAGCAATATACAATGGTGTAAGCGAACATTTCAAGCCGGTTACCGACCCGGCAAGCCTGAATGCTGTAAAGAAAAAATACAAGCTTCCCGACAGGTTTTTCTTTTTCTTCGGGAATACTGATCCGAAGAAGAACACCAGGGGGGTACTGAAGGCATTGTCGCTGTTCCTTAAGGCATCTGTTGAAAAAATACCGCTCGTAATGCTTGATTACGACAGGGAAGCACTGGCAAAACTCATAGAGGATGTGGGCGACCCTTCATTGCACGAACATATAATCCTTACCGGGTATGTCCCGAATACTGAACTTCCGGGGATATACAGCCTCAGCACTGTCTTTTTATACCCGTCTCTAAGGGAAAGCTTTGGTATCCCAATGCTTGAAGCAATGGCATGCGGCACGCCCGTGATCACTTCCAATACTTCATCTATGCCGGAAGTGGCTGGGAATGCTGCTTTGTTCATTGACCCCTTTAAACCGGAACAGATTACCGAAAACATGTTCAGATTACTGTCTGATAAGGCTTTACGATCAGGCCTGATTGCTGGAGGCCTGGAACAGGCTAAAAAATTCACCTGGAAAAATATGACTCTTGGTGTCATACAGGTTTATAATGAAATAATTTCAAACAAATAATACTATCTATATGCCAACAGGAAGAGATTTTATCGTGCACAGTATTCAGCCATGGGATACTTTCGTAGCCACCGTTCTCAAATATATTACGATGGAACTATGCAAGACAAACAGGGTTATCTTTCTTGATACTCCCCTGCAAAGGAGTTTTCAGCTTTTCAGACGCGATGCCCCGGAGAGCATAAAATACCGCAAGGTATTCAGCGGGAAGGATGAAGACCTGGTGCAGATCAATAAGAACCTCTGGGTGCTTTATCCGAAGACAGTCCTTGAGTCTGTAAACTGGATTTCCAATCCCGGGCTTTTCGATTCATTGAATAAAATGAACGACAGACGTTTTGCCCGACAGGTTAAAACCGCCATCGACAGGTTGAATTTTAAGGATTATATCGTTCTTAATGATACATCGATGATCAATGGTTTTAATTTTAAAGAACTTCTAAAACCTGCAGTTCAGCTGTATTTTCTCAGGGACCATGTCACGAAAGTAGCCTATCACGCCAGGCATGGTGTGAGGCTGGAACCACTGCTGATTAAAAAATCTGACCTCGTAGTAACCAATTCGCCTTACTTCTCCGACTATGCAACCAAATTCAATCCAAATTCACATTTTATCGGACAGGGTTGTGATATTGATCTGTACCGGGATGATGATGGAACGCTGAAGGTTCCTGATGAACTCAGCACAATACCCCATCCGCGGATAGGGTATACCGGGAATCTCACAAGTATCCGGCTCGATATTGAGCTCCTTGAGTATGTTGCAGAACAGCGCCCCGACTGGAGCATGGTGCTTGTTGGGCCCGAAGACCAGGCCTTCAGGGACAGCAAACTTCACCAGCTTAAAAATGTTTATTTTCTCGGGGGAAAACCCGGGACTGAATTACCAGGCTATGTCAAGGGGTTTGATGTTGCTATAAATCCACAGATCATAAATGAAATTACCAATATCAATTATCCTCTGAAACTGGATGAATATCTTGCTATGGGAGTACCTGTTGTTGCTACCAAGACATGGTTTATGAATTTCTATTTCTCCAAAGATTCATACCTGGCACCAACCAAGGAGGATTACATCACAGAGATAGGGAAAGCCCTGGCAGAGGACAGCCCTGAAAAGAGGAAGGACCGGATCAGGGTTGCCAGGAGCCATTCCTGGGCAAATTTTGTCAATAAGATCTACGAGCAGATAAAGCTTCTTAAGAAATAACAACCAACGCCAATGGATGACAGCGGAACAATGGATATTGTAATCACGAGCCTGCAGGGGATTAACTATGCTGCAGGTTCCAACCCGGTGAACCTTGCTTATGAATTTTCACGGAAGCACAGAGTATTGTATGTGAATTACCCCGCAGACCGTATGTCGGTCATGCGCCACCGCAAGGATCCCAATATCATTAAAAGGCTGTCGGTAATAAAGGGGAAAGAGGATTCGCTGGTTAAAATAAAGGATAACTTATGGACCTTATATCCCAGGACCATACTGGAGTCCATCAGCCAGATTGGGAGCAACCTGGTGTTTGATTTTCTGAATAAGGTCAACAACCGGAGGTTTGCCAAAGAGATCAGCAAAGCCTTGAATGTTCTCGGGTTCACGAATATTATTATTTTCTGTGACAGTGACATGTACAGGAGTTTTTACCTCAAAGACCTTCTGAAACCGGCTAAATTCATTTATTACTCAAGGGATAATATGATAGCCGTTGACTGGTGGAAGAAGCAGGGAGTGAGAATAGAGGCTGCCCTAATTAAAAAAGCCGACCTTGCTGTCGCGAACTCGGTCTACCTTGCAAACTACTGTAAAAAATTCAACCCTAATTCGGTTTATGTCGGCCAGGGTTGTGATGTCAGCGCGTTTGATTCAAACCTGGTCACAGGTCCGGCCCCGGCCGAGATCGCCGATATCAGAAGGCCGGTAATAGGTTACATTGGTGTACTGTACAAGCTGAGGCTCGATATAGGGATCATTTCCTTTATTGCAAGGCAAAGACCGGGATGGAGCGTAGTTCTGATAGGCCCGGAGGATGATGCATTTAAAAACTCCGATCTTCATACACTCCCCAATGTATACTTCCTTGGGAGCAAACCGCCGGATTCACTCCCCCCCTACCTGAACTGTTTTGATGTTGCAATCAATCCGCAAATACTGAACGAAGTCACTGTTGGGAATTATCCGCGTAAGATCGATGAATATCTTGCCATGGGGAAACCTGCTGTTGCTACCCAGACTGAAGCGATGAGCGTGTTTAAGGAGCATGTCTACCTGGCAAACTCGAAAGAGGATTATGTACATTTAATCGGGCTCGCATTAGAAGAAAATTCCAGGGAAAAGATCCTTGCACGTGAGAAATTTGCAAGGGGCCACACCTGGGAAGCAAATGTTAATGAAATTTATAAAGCAATAGGATAAATGGAAAAGGAAAGCAGCACAGCACCGGGAGCTTCCGCCGGAGGTTCCCTGATGGGCAGGATAAAATCCAATCCGAAACTGAAACTTTTCGTTATTAACCTGCTGACGCCAAAGAACCAGGCAAGGCCCAGGTTATGGGTGAAATTATTCCTGAATCCGTTCAAGCATAAACGGGGCCGTCATTCGTGCATACGCAGGAGAACCAGGATTGATGTATTCCCATGGAATGATTTTGTGCTTGGGAAAGACTCCACAATCGAGGATTTTGCGACTGTCAATAACGGCGCAGGCCCTGTTTATATTGGTGAACGATCAAGGATTGGCCTGAGCTGTACTGTGATCGGACCTGTAACCATTGGTAACGACATTATGCTTGCCCAGAACATTGTTCTTTCAGGGCTTAATCATTCCTACGAAGACCTGACAAAACCAATCAGCCATCAGAAGCAGACAACTTCGATGATCAAGGTTGAGGATGAGGTTTGGATCGGAGCCAATGCAGTGATCGTTGCCGGGGTTACCATAGGGAAACATTCTGTGATTGCAGCCGGCAGCATTGTAACCAAAGATGTTCCTCCCTTTTCAATTGTCGCCGGTAATCCTGCAAAGGTGTTGAAAGCATACAATCCTGAAACAAAACAATGGGAACGAAAGATTTAATTAGGACCTCAATATCTGTTTTATGATGGTACTGAAAATTACTGTATGGGCTTTTCTTTTCATCGTCTTTTATGCCTATCTGGGATATGGGATCCTTCTGTTTTTTCTGATCAGGATAAAACGTCTGTCAGCAAAGAAAATAACTGTTACGGATGAAAGCTATGAGCCGGAAGTAACGCTGTTTGTTGCCGCTTACAATGAAAAAGACTTTGTGGATGAAAAAATCAGGAATTCCTTTTCCCTCGAATACCCAAGGGAAAAGGTCAGGCATGTATGGATCACCGATGGTTCCGATGACGGCACTCCCGACATACTCAGAAAGTATGAGGGCGTCGAGGTTTATCACCAACCCCAGAGAGCCGGGAAAATTGCCGCAATGAACCGCGGCATGCAGTTTGTAAAAACACCTATCGTGATCTTTTCCGACGGGAATACAATGCTCGGTCGGGAGTCGGTAAGGAGGATAGTCAATTTATTCAAAAGGCCGGGTGTTGGCTGTGTTTCAGGCGAGAAAAGGGTTTTCAACAAAGAATCTGCAGCAGCTACGGAGGGAATCTACTGGAAGTATGAATCCACCCTGAAAAAATGGGATGCCGAACTGTATTCGGTCGTTGGGGCTGCAGGCGAGTTATTCGCCCTCAGGACAGAACTATTCAGGCCTGTAGAGCCGGATACATTACTGGATGATTTTATCATTTCACTGCGGATTGCAGAACAGGGTTACACAATACAATATGACCCGGAGGCCTATGCTATTGAAAACCCTTCTGCAAGTGTCAGGGAGGAACTTAAACGGAAGATCCGGATCTCAGCCGGTGGAATTCAATCGGTAATACGGCTGAAGGAATTGCTGAACCCTTTCAGGTTTGGCCTTCTCTCTTTCCAGTATATATCCCACCGGGTTCTTAGATGGACCCTTGCACCACTGGGTCTTCTAATTATGCTGGTGTGCTCGGGTATCATCACATTTACCGCTGGCCTTTTCAATTTCAGCAGCATATATGTCTGGCTTTTCTGGGGCCAGCTCCTTTTTTACTTCCTTGCAATTCTCGGATGGTTCCTTGAAGAGCGGAAGATAAAAATCAAATTGCTATACATCCCTTACTATTTTTTCATTATGAATCTTGCCGTATACCTCGGATTCGCAAGGTATGTAAAGAAACAGCAATCGGTTAATTGGGAAAGGGCCAAGCGGGGCTGAATGAAATTTAATCCTGATTATGAAACAGAAGCAACATATTCTTTTTTTACTTGCCGTCATCCTCACGGTTTTATCTCCTGACCTGGCGTTTGCCACGCAGTTCATCTTCGGTCCCGACAAACCGGTAATAGACGGGCGGGGCAATGCATCAGCCGTGAAACCCGGTGATACGATCTATATTTCTGCATCAACCCGTCAATATATATTACTGCGCAGCCTTCATGGCACCTCTGCAAAACCTATCCTTGTTCAGAATCTTGGCGGGATTGTGATTTTAACAAACTCAAACTACGGCATAAAATTCGATACCTGCTCCTGGATCAGGTGCATCGGAACAGCTGATCCGGGCTCTTATGGATTTGTTATCAGCGTTGTCAATGCAGGGGTGGCAATACAGGGATTAAGCTCATGCATTGAAGTTGCAGGGGTGGAAATATCTGCGGCTTCCTGGACCGGGATTGTCGCAAAGACTGATCCCGATTGCAGTTTCAAGTCAACAAGGGGTAATTTTATCATGAGGAACATCAGCATCCATGATAATTATCTTCATAATATTGCTGATGAAGGCATGTATATAGGGCATTCATACTTCAGCGGCTATACAATACATTGCAATGGAAAAGATACCCTGGTATACCCACACCTTATTCGCGGACTGAGAATTTATAATAACCGGGTTGAAAATACCGGATGGGACGGGATACAGGTTTCCTGCGCAGATTCAGCCTGCTTTGTAAATAATAACTTTATTCACCTTGACAGCCAAAGCGAAGCAAGCGGGCAAATGAGCGGCTTTTTGCTTGGAGGCGGATCGTCATGCAATTGTTTCTCAAACTTTATAAAGGACGGAAAGGGCGATGGCATTGATGAACTGGGACAGGGTGGAAACTATATTTATAATAATCTTATTGTGAATCCCGGGAAGAATTTCAGCGGTTCAGGACAGAAACACGGCATCTATATTGGAACGCAAACCCCGGCTGCAGGCAGGGGCTATCAGATCGTTTTCAATACCATTGTTTCGCCCAGGACGAACGGTATCGATTTCAGGAGTACCTCGGCGTTAAACAGTGTGGCATCGGACAATATTATCGCTGATGTGCCGGGTTCATATATTAAACTTGCTCCCGGAACAACGCTTGTCCAACAGGACAATTTGCAGGTTGCCGCAGTCAGCGATGTAAAGTTCATTAATCCTTCCGCAGATAATTATGACCTCCAGCCTTCCTCCCCTGCTGTTAATAAAGGTTCGGCAGTTTCCGGATTGCCATTGAACACTGATATAATAGGCAGGTTCAGGCCGTGGCCGTGGAAATATGACATCGGCGCATTTGAATGCCATGATTCATCGCTTCTTTTTATAAATGAAAACGCCGAGGCGCCTGGTTTGGAGATCATCCGTTGCTGCCTTGTATCGGGGGTGATGAAGATAAGTTTAAGACTCGAAGAGAGGGAGTCTCTTTCGGCAGATTTATATTCCCTGAAGGGGGAACATATTTCAACCCTATGCAATTCGGTATCAGGCCCGGGCCCTGTCGAAATTGAGAAATTTATTGGAAGACTTGAGGATGCCTGTTATATTTGCATTTTTCGCTTTGGCGCACGATCGGTGAACAGGAAAATTTACGCCGGTACGTTTTAATTATGCAACTGACAAAAAGATGAAACCAGCCCTGAAGAAACTAATACCTTTCTGGCTTGCAAAAAAGCTCAGAGGAGCCTATCAGAAGGCTTCTGCGATCATTCTGCGCGGTGATGTATATTACTGCCCCTATTGCGGATATTCTTTCCGGAAATTCCGCCCCGGGGGTATTGACCTGCCGGTAATCTACGAAAAACAGATTGTTGGAGCCGGATATCGTCTGAATGACGTTTGCCCGCGTTGCCATTCCCTTGACCGCGACCGCCTGGTATATCTTTTCCTCAGCCAAAAAACAAACATTCTTTCGGCACCCTTAAAGGTTTTCCATGTTGCCCCCGAAGGCTGCATCAGGGCAATGCTTAACCGTTTGCCAAATATCTCTTATGAGGCGGGAATGAAATACCATGAAGGTTTTTATTACGAAAGGACTACAAATACCCTGGATATTACGAGCCTTAAATTCGAAGATGAGGTTTTCGATATCATTATTTGCAATCATGTTCTTGAACATATCGAAGACGACATGAAAGCCATAGGCGAACTGCACCGCGTGTTAAAACCCGGGGGCTGGGCTATATTGCAGGTTCCGATTTCGAAGATTCTCGAGAAATCATTTGAAGATCCTTCGGTAAAAACACCTGAACAGAGGGAGAAGATTTTCGGACAATATGATCATGTAAGGATTTACGGGCAGGATTATCAAAGCAGGCTTGAAAAAGGAGGGTTTGTTGTTAAGCGGCATAACCCATACCGTGACAAATGGCCTATAGAGCTTGACAGGTATGCCATAAATCCGGATGAAGATTTATATATTGCTTATAAATAACTAAAGATGAACTCATTAAGCATTTTTCTTGCCATTTTATCGGGCTTGCTGATTGTAATTGCAGTTTTCCAGAACATCAAGGCCAGGAATAAATCAGCAGATTTAGAAAATAAATTTAAAAGTAAGGACAGGGAGCTTCAGAATGCCCTTGCAAAGTTAAGGGAATATGAAGCCGGGATCGACAACCAGGTTATCGAGAGAACACTCGTTATTAAAGAAGAGTATGACGAGAAAAGGGACAGGGATATGATTTTGAAGAAAGCTTTAAAAAAAGCTGAAGATGCAAATTTCCTTCTCAACTCTTTTCTTTCTAACGTGAGTTCAGAGATCAGGACCCCTCTGAACAACATTATAGGTTTTGCAAGCCTGCTTGAAGCCGAGCTTTCGGTTATTGAGAACAAGGAATTGTTTGATTATGCCCACGCCGTTCTGGAAAGCGGTGACAGGCTGCTTCACTTGCTGAATAACATTATTGATATCAGCAGGGTCGAGTCAAACGATTTTACTCTTAAACCCATCCCCTGCTCGGTAAACGGGATCGTCGCAAATAGCATCCAGGTGCATCTTTTTCAGTCTAACAAGAAAAAGCTTAAGCTGAATTTTAAACCGGGAGATATCCCCGAAGGACTTGCCGACGAAGCAGGACTGTCCAAAGCTCTCAGTATCGTACTTGATAACTCCATAAAATTCACGGAACAGGGCTTCATCAATATCTCAACCGATTTTCATAAAGAAAGGGACATGGTTTCCATCCGCATTAAAGATACCGGAACGGGAATTGATCCTGCATTCATACCCGAGCTTCTTGCCCCGTTTAAAAGCGAGACAACAGGGTTCTCAAAAGAGGGTAAGGGTACCGGCCTTGGTTTGCCGCTTGCTAAAAGTCTTCTTGAGATGATGCAGGGGATATTGGAAATCCAGTCAGAGAAGGGTGTTGGAACTACAGTAACACTTTTTTTACGGACCCGGGATGCGTACTCCCAGGAATCGGCACCCTCATCACAGGAACAAAAAAAGAAGGCCAGGGGTCTTCACAACCTCGACATCTTTATTGTTGAAGATGACATGATGAACAAGCTGGTGCTGACCGAGATGACCAAGTCGCTTGGCACAGTCATTGCAGCCGTTAATGGAGACGAAACCCTGAAAATAATTAAAGAAAAGGCTGCCGAGAACAGGTTCTTTGATATTATGCTGTTTGATATTAACCTTCCTCCTCCCTGGGATGGTGTAAAACTGATGCATGAGATACGTAAGAACTGGAAGCAATATAATTCCATTCCCTTTATCGCCCAAACTGCTTATGCAATGGCCGGGGACCGCGAAAAACTGCTCGAAGCCGGTTTTGATGATTATATTTCAAAACCAATTAACCAGCAGCAGTTATATTCAATAATGAAGAACCAACTGAATAAGTTTTGATTTTATGGATGAATTAAAAGCAACTGAAATCGAATTACGTTTAAAGGAACTTGAAGTTAATTATAACCAGGCCCTCAAAGACCTTGAAAAAGCAAAGATCAGAGCCTACGATGCCGATCGTACCAAGACCATCTTCCTGGCAAATATGAGCCATGAGATCAGGACACCTATGAACAGCATCATTGGGATTTACAATATTCTCGACCAGACAAACCTGAGTCCCGAGCAGCGTGAACTCCTTGAGGTCATTAACATCTCAAGCCATAACCTGCTGGCTATCATCAATGACATTCTTGATTTTTCCAAGATAAAAGCAGGGCAGCTTAAGCTTGAAAACAAACCTTTCCTGCTTCACGAGGAAATCCATCAGGTGATCAAGATGTTGTCGCTAAGGGCAAAGGGCAAGGGGATTGAACTTTCTTACAGGATCCAATCGGCGGTGCCGGAATGTATTATCGGGGATGCCGTACGCCTGCATCAGATACTTGTCAACCTTACAAACAACGCATTAAAATTCACCCTTGAAGGTTCGGTTGTAGCATCTGTTGAGATCCTTGATGTTAACAGGCTTGATGACCTGAGACTTACCGAGTACCTTCCTGAAGAAGTATACTCTATGAATTCTCTTCCCCCGGGTTTTGTCCTGTTGAAATTTGAAGTTACCGACACAGGGGTGGGTATCCCTGAGGATGAACAAGCCGATTTGTTCCAGGAATATGCCCAATTGGACAGCCCGTTGATAAAGCAATTTGAAGGTACCGGATTAGGCTTATCTATTTCAAAGAACCTCATCGACCTGATGAGGGGTAAAATCGGCGTGACAAGTAAAAAAGACATTGGTTCTACATTCTGGTTTACCTTATTATACGAAGCCGGTGATATTGAAGCTTTCAGGAATAACATCAGCCAGAAACAAAATAAAGTAAAGAAAAGCAGGCCGTTAATGATATTGCTGGTTGAGGACAATATTTTAAATCAGAAATTTGCCGCTACAACACTTACCCGGTCGGGGCACCAGGTTGAGATAGCAGAAAACGGTAAAATCGCTTTTGAGAAATTCCGGGATAAGCATTATGATCTGATCATTATGGATATTGCCATGCCTATTATGGACGGCCTGGAATCCACGCATATAATCAGGAATTTCGAGAAAGAGCAAAGGGAGAAAGACCCTGTAAATGCCAGGCCTCCGATAAAAATAATAGCGGTAACGGCCCATGTAATAATGACCGACCGGGAAAAATGTATTTCGGCAGGAATGGATGAATACCTTGCTAAGCCCTACAGGCCCAAGGAACTCACTGATGTGATCGATACGCTTGATATCGGATAGGTCAGAGCTTCACCACTTTTAAATAATACTGCCTGTTGTTATGCTTCACGAGCAATATGTAAACACCTGTTTTTATATCAGAAACAGCAAGTGAAGTGGTTTTGTCCTTTATGGGGCATGAAGCAACCAGTTCTCCTCTGAGATCGAGCAAACTGGCATTATCTCCTTCACCAGCCTGGTCTTTCATCAGTATGCCTATACTTTCATTGAAAGGATTTGGATATACCGCAAATTGTCCATCGCCTGACAAATCGTGAATTCCGTCGGGGCATTTAATAAAACTGATCAAAGTTGTATCCTTTGAAACACAACCCGCTTTTGTAGCATAAACCCCAACTATGAACTGCCCCAGGCCATAATCTTTATAATTTATCACTGTGAACTGGGTCGTATCTCCGTTTGACCATAAGTAATTATCAGCTCCGGTTCCTCCATCCAGGTATATGCTTTTATTCGCGCACAGGATGGTGTCGTGTAATTTCGGTATAACCGGAAGGGCATTTACATTTACATACAAGGTAGCTGTATTGGAACAACCCTGGTGGCTTGTCTCCTTATACCAGACTGTATCTTTACCAGGCCTTGCATATTTAGGGCAGAACTGGCTCCCTCTTACACCTGAACTTCCTCCATAAATTCCCGGAGGAGCACCGGGTTCGCCTTTCAACAAATAACACGAGTCATCATTTGCACAATATTGCGGAAGAAGCCCTGACAGTTTCACATTCGGAACGGGGGCAACATGGATCAGGGTCGTATCATCCGCAGAACAATCCCATTGAGTTGTAACATGGACGGTATACCTTGTAAGGGAATCAGGCCTTACTTTTATTGAAGCCGTTGTATCTCCCGTACTCCATAGGAAGCTGGTTCCTTCCAGTGCATGAAGGACAATGGAATCTCCCCTGCAAATTGTTGAGTCCTTAAAAAGCCCGGGTACCGGGATTGGGTGCCTGATGATATAAATGCTGTCGCGGACAATGTTTCCAAGGATGTTATATACTTTAACCCGGTATAAGGTCGAAATTTTGGGAGAAACTGTTGGGTTAAAGATGGTGGTGTCAGTCATGGTCGAATCATACGGACTGGAAGTCCAAACAATATAATCAGAGCCTGTAATGGTATCGAGTATTGAAATGTTAATGCTTCCGCCTGCACATGCAGCGGGTATGCTATCTGACCTGAATCTGAAAAAGCAGCTGTCGACAGCGCCATCCTGGCTATGAGCAATTGCAAACACACTGTCTCTTCCTATCCAGAAAGAAGTTGGTTTGAGGCTTTTCATTAAACCTGCCGTATCGACTGAAAACCTCATGGAATGATTTCCCTTGAATGTCCATGATATAGTTAATGGGTCATAAACTGACGCAATAACAAGATCGTTCATATTGATGGGAGGGAATTGTACGTTGGCTGTTTCCTCCTGGAGAGGATACCTGGATTTATTTAAGAAACCTGAGGAGCGGAAGTCAAAACCGCTGACCTTAACCGTGTCATGAAAAGCTGTGTCATGAGTGATAGTGAAATTTGCAATATTGGCCGAATCCGGGACGTTAACAGTTTTTGAATAGGGCATCCATACTGTTGAGTCTGATTTTATTTCAAGCGTTTGAGTTTGGCTGAACCCGGGGAAGCTTACTTCAACCTGTATATTGCTGGGGTGGTTCCTCAGGCATTTTGTATAAATGGTAAACTTATTCGATCTTTTCTCAAGCCCGGCAAGACCTGTAACCTTGCAGATCGTCCCCCCTCCTTCTATTTTAAAGCTCTTCCCGCTGCTTGACGGGGCTCCGTCCGACGGATCAAATCTGCCATGTATGTTAAGGGTGTCATCATCAAATCCATCAGGCCATCCATTATGATCCAGATCAACGTCCAGTTTCGGAAAGATGTTTACTACCTTTTGCGCAACACTGTCGTAAAGCAAGGCTTTCCACTGGGAGTATGTCCTGATCGGTATGTTGTTTGAGGAACACCAGACCATCAGGCTGTCCATGCGGTGAAGATATGCATTCCACCCCCCGTATGAATTAGTCAGTCTTGCAACATCAAAAAGAACATAATGTTTAGCAATAGCTTCCGCGATTATATGGGAATTGGATCTGAAGCTTGTACTTTCCATTGACAAGGCTTCGCTGTTTATTGCAAACTGTTTGTTTTTACCCGGGTCAAATTCGTTATAACAAAACAAGGATGGATTAATAAAGGAAGTGGATTGCTGAAACCCAAGTTTAACGCCAAGGCTTGCCTGTAATTTCAACGAGCTGATCCAGGGATAGGCCCCATCGGGATGGATCCAGGTGTATGGCCGGGGAAGATGCAGGGAATCAAATATATCAAGGGATCGTTTACCCAGGATCTTTACAGCCGAATCATGCATAACAACATTAATATTCTGAATCTTGTGGTAAAGGAAATGCCAATGATCTGAAAAGTTTTTAGTTTCATCCCAGAATGACCTGAGATAAAGCGTATCGGGATCAGAGGTATTGACAGATTGAACATTATAAAACAAACATAAACTGTCGACAGGATGACCAAGATAAATCGCGAAATAGGCTGAGGGTGAAAGCAGGTCATGAAATTCACCTGGTTCATAGCTGATAACTTTGTTCCCGAAAACATTAATAAAGCCTTCTCCATGAGAATGTGTTGTATCGTAGGCAGAGTATTTAAGGCAAACTTTCTGGCCATTGATATGATCAACCCCGGGTTTCTTGCTGAACAAATTTGTATCCTGATAATTTAACACATTTAAAAACTGGGTGGCGTGGGTCGGGGTATTGTCCATTAGTTCGATGCCGCGGAGTGATAATGCTTTTAAGGTATCAACATATTGAGGTACCAGCGGAAGCACATATGAAGTGATGGCGAAGGAATACTTTTGCCCGTATTTCGACAACAGGGAATCGTAGGAATGGACTTTGCTGATGGGCGGATTTTCGTCTATTCTGAAGCCAATACCTCCCCTTTTTGTAGCATTCTGGCTGATTCCGGCTGAAGGCAGGAGCATCGCAGAAGCAACAATTAACAGAAGAATATATTGCATCCCTTTTCTAATCATTTTCAATAGTCTTTAATCTTTAATGGAGCAGCTTTTTTCTGCTTTTTTCCCTGTAGTACATAACCCAGTGTAATTTCGTGGGTACCTCCGCTTTTTCCCATCATTGCACTGCCTGAAAATTCGTAGTTATATCCTAAAATGAAAGAATTTGCGATGCTGAACCCGGCATTTGCCACTATGGTGTTTCCCCTGCGGTAAAGGAGGCCAAGCCAGAAACTTTCCCTGTATTTAATCATCAGGCCTGCATCTATTAGCCATGGAGCGCCCTGCATGTTGCGATAAAGCACATCAAACTGCATTCCCCAATCCTTACCAAACATTAGAAGGTAATTCGCATACGCCTGGAAGTTTGTCCCCATTGTTAGGTAATTGGAATACTGGGTTTCCTGATAAAGGGACCTGTTATTGAAAAGGTAGGGAAATCCAACACAGACATTGAGGGTTTTAAATGAATACATCAGGCTTGCGCCGCAATTAACATAGGTTTCCGTGGCTTTCCCGGAAGCATTGACCATGGGATCATTCGCATCAACAAGAATAAGGTTTGAAAGGTCGATTGAATTCTGGTACAAACCAGGGCTGATACCAAAATGAAGATAATGATCGGCTGCCAGCTGGAGGTGGTAGGCATAATTTAAATTTACTGAGAAATACCTGACTATTCCTGCCTTGTTAAGCATGATGTTTGTCCCAAGACCCATGTTTTTATATGGTGTACCTTCAATATTGACAGCTCCGGTTACAGGAGCTCCCGGGATACCTGTCCATTCATTTCTCTGGGTCAGATATACCTGGAACAATGAAGAAATGCCGGTGAATGAAGGAGCCAGTATCCCCGGATTGATGCGGTACTCATCCAAAACCGGGTATTGCTGGGCGTTAGCGATCCGCAAAGCAAACAGTGAGATAAGAAACAACAGCAACCGGAATCTTTGCATAGTTCAGGACTTCATATGGTCATTTTAAGATATTCACGTTTCCTTTATAAAGAATTTGATTAGAACAGCGGACGAAATAATAGTAAGTGTCATTTTCCAGCTTTTTCCCGTTAAATGTTCCATCCCAGTCATTATTGTAATTACTGCTTGAAAATACTTTAATTCCATAACGGTTAAACACATTTGCCTCGCAAGGTTTAAAATCACTAAGGTTCAGGATGTTCCATTTGTCATTAAGGCCATCGCCGTTTGGTGTAAAAAGGTTGGCGATTACAGGTTCTGGGCCAGGTTCTGTGACTGTAACATTAAAACCCGCCTGGCCGGAACATGATTGTTCGAATGCTTCAACTGAGTAATAACCTGCTTTGGTGATCAGAATGGAGTAGGTTTTTGCTTTTGTGGACCACCTCACACTATCATATGTACCCCTGACGCTGGCAATCAGTGTATCACCCTTCCGCATGACCGTATCCCTGGAATAATCGATAATTACTTCCGGGTTTCCTGCCACTTTTAAAGAATGGGTCACTGAATCCTTGCATGAGTCATTGAAACTTGCCACCATTGTTACATGGTAAGAACCGGAGTCAGGATAGAAATGGGTGGGATTTTTAGCGGTTGAAACCATGCTCCCATCTCCGAACCTCCACAGGTAATGAACGGCTGTACTATCTCCATAGATGAGGGTCAGGTTAGTGAACCTTGCCGGTTCCTGGATGCAACCTGAAGTTGCAGAAAATAATGCGGTGAGGAAGTTCACCGGAACAAGTTTATAAATTGCTTTTGCAATACCATTTCTGGTGATGGCTTTTAACCCGACGTTATGATTTCCGGGGGAACCATAAATAGCTGTGTTTACTGTGTCATTGCCGTCATTGAACTTCCCGTCGCCATATAGATCCCAGGCAACTGAGATAATAGAATCTTTTGGCAGTATGGTAGTATCAATGGAACAACTGCTTTTAAAATGGGTAGTTCCTCCCAGGCAAACAGTGGTATAAGTGAAATTGACCACAAGTTCCTGCCCTTGCGAGGGCAGGAACCAGGTCAATACTAAAATGGCAAGCAAAATCTTCCTCATTGGCAGAGTTTACTTCTTTGGAGTTGCAGGTTGAGGATTTTTCACATCGAGAAGTTCGACATCAAAAACCAGTGTGGAATAAGCAGGAATTGTTCCCATATCACGTTCACCATATCCCATGCTTGAAGGAATGATCAGGATCGCTTTGCCACCGACATTCATCATAGCTATGCCTTCGTCCCATCCTTTAATGACCTGTCCCTGGCCCAGGGTGAAATCAAAGGGTTTGTTCCTGTCGCGGCTCGAGTCAAATTTAGTTCCGTTTAAAAGAGTTCCTGTGTAATGGACCTGGACAGTTTTCCCTGCTACAGCCTTTGCACCGGTTCCTTTTACTTTTTCAATGTAATAGATACCGCTTGCCGTAGGTTTGGCTGTGATGTTTTTCTCTTTCAGGTATTTGTTGAGATTAGAAATTTCATCAGTCTTGCTTTTCTTCAGTTTTTCGTCGGCTTTCTTCTTTTCTACGGCAATGGTTTTTTCGTGATCTGCCTTGGTTTGAACATTGACAATTTCAAGATCATAAAGCATAGTTGAGAATGGAGGAACCACGGCTCCCCTTCCGGCTTCGCCAAAAGCAAGCTTCGAAGGAACGATGACTGATGCTTTCCCGCCTTTTTTCATCATACCGATGGCTTCCTCGACTCCCGGAGTGTCAAAACGCTTGCCATACTCAAAAGTAATGGGCTCGCCCTTGTCATATGACGAAAAAAGCTGTTTGCCGTCGATCAGGGATACTTTAAAATGGACGCTGACCCATGTTCCCGAATCAATTTTAATTCCATTTCCTGCAACTGATTCCAGGAAATAGATGCCCGAGGTTGTAGGCTGCGTCGTAATGTTCTTATCCTTGATGTATTTTGCAAGGTCGGCCTGTTCTTTCTTAATAAGGGTTTGAGGATTGTCGACCGTGAGGAGCTTAAGATAGAAGGTAATTACGGAATTCGTATCAACAAATTTCGGACGGGAAGGCTGACGGAATGTTTTTTTAAACAAAGAATCAGCATTGATCAGAAACACAGCGCTATCGCCGGCTGATAAAAGCTTTAAACCTTCGTAAATATCCCCTTTAAAATCGGAAGCGGGTAACTGGAACCTGATTGGTGTACCGCCCTGGTTCTTTCGGCTGTCAAACATGACAGAGTCTTTATACTGCCACTTCATCTGCAACGACACCCAGTCACCCATCCTGGGTTTTATAGTGTCTTTTGAACCTTTAATAATTTTATAATACAAGCCATTGACAGTTTTATCATATCCGGCATATTTGGATGAACAAGCGAAAGTCGTCAATGCCAGCAGTGATAAAAATCCCAACGATTTAATGAAATTGTTTTTCATGTTTTTGATTTTAATTGTTATTAATTGGTATTCTGAATTGAACAGTGTATAAATTGATTATGTGTAATTATCTTAATGTCAATATTTTAATTGAAATATTTTATATTTTCTCAATGTGTTAAATATTTGAACAAGATAGTAAAGTCCATAACAGCCGGATATATAAAACCAGGCTTACTTATTAACACTTTGTCAAAGGTTATTAACGGCTTCCCCGTTCCGTATCAAGGATTTGAATATCATAAACAAGGCTTGCGCCTGCAGGGATTTTTTTCAGATCTCCCATCAACCCATACCCAAGATGGGACGGGACGATAAGCCTGGCGAAATCGCCCCTACAAAGAAGCATCAGGGCTTCCTGCAAACCGGTTTCCCCTTCGGAAGTTCCGGGAAAAATAATCTTTATTCCGGATGATTCTGAATCGTATACGTCATTGCCGTTAAGTAGCGTAAGTTTGTATTTAAGATGTACTTCCTCTCCCTTGTTGATTTTCGCACCTTTCCCTTTACTGTAGACCATGTACCTGAGCCCTGTCGGTGTTTTGACCATCTTCCATTGATGCCTTGAAATGTAATCCTCAATTTCATCATTTTCAGACCTGACAACCTGCTGGTTGTAATTAAGCAGTTTCTCATCCATCATCCTGATGTGGTCAGTTGCCCTGGCCCTCCTTGTTTCAGGTTCACAGGAGGCAAGACAGAATATAAGGCTTGATGCCGAAATGACTGTAAATAACAGTTTGCAGGCCCCTGAAACAAGCGAATGGGTATTGGCGAACATCCTCAGTCGTTATAAACATGTTTCAGCTGTTCCCTGAATTCAGGAAGCAAGGAAAGGAAACGATCAACAGTCTCCCGTATCGACAGTGAGCAATTGGCTCCTGAGGCATTGCTGTGCCCTCCCCCTCCGAAATGCTCACGGGCGAGGCGATCAACAGAAAAGTTGCCTTTCGAACGGAATGAAACCTTGACTTCATCATCTCTTTCCATAAATAGTGCTGCAAGGTTGATATCTTTGATTGAAAGGGCATAATTTACAACCCCTTCAGTGTCGCCTACCTTGTAATTGAACCGATTGAGATCTTCTTTTGTGAGAATAATGTATGCGGTATGAAACTCATGAAGTACGGTAAGCCCGCCACTGACTGCATAACCAAGAAGCCTTAAACGGCTTTCGGAGTATGTGTCGTAAATAAGGCGGTGAATGTGTTCTCCATCAATCCCAAGGCTGAACAGCTCGGCGGTGATAAGATAAGTTTTAACGTAATTGCAGGCATAACTAAAAGACCCTGTGTCGGTGGCGATTCCCGTATACAGGCATTCGGCAATTTCTTTGTCCAGAAAATGCTTAAACCCTGATTCACAGATAAAATCATATATCAGTTCGGATGTGGAAGATATCCTGCTGAAAGAAATTTTCAAACTGAAGTCCTCGGAAGGGTATAAATGATGATCTATGAGAATTTTTGTGGTGCCGGTACTCCTGATATACCTTCCAAGCTCATTAAGCCTGTTTAGATTATTAAAATCAACACAAATAATAAGATCCGACTCCCTTATAAATTCTTTGCATGCCTCGGGATCCTCATCAAAAATTAAAATCTCCTGTGAACCCGGAAGCCATGCAAGAAATTCAGGATACAGGTCCGGAATAACAACCCTGGCCAGGAAACCCCGTTTTTTCAGGTAACGATACATTGCTAAACTTGCCCCGATTGCGTCTCCGTCGGGGTTCGTATGGGTGGTTATAATGATTTTGCCGGAGCGGTCCAGGACCTCCTGGATCTTATGAAAATCCGTATTTTCTAAATAGTTTTCCATCAATGAGGGCACAAAAGTACATAATTTTAAAAATAGTCTTACTTTTGCCGCCGTCTTATTCAATATTTAGCAAAATGACAGGAACCCGCACATTCACCATGATCAAACCTTCTGCGATATCGGCAGGGCATACAGGAAACATACTTGCCATGATTGAAAAAGCCGGATTCAGGCTGATTGCATTGAAACTTATCCATTTAACCGGGCAGCAGGCCGGACAGTTTTATGCCGAACACAGCACTAAAGGCTTTTATGAAGATTTGACCCGCTTTATGTCTTCCGGGCCCATAGTTGCGGCAATCCTCGAAAAGGAGAACGCAGTGGCCGAATTCCGCAAGCTTATTGGTGCAACGGATCCATCAAAGGCTGAACCCGGAACCGTAAGGAACCTTTACGGCAAAAGCATCACCGAGAATGCTGTTCATGGCTCCGATGCAGATCTGACTGCCGAAAGGGAAGGCAGTTTCTTCTTTTCCCATCTTGAAAGAGTTTGATTATCTGAATGTAAGCTTATCATTCAGGATAATATTCCCTGAATGTCCTGTTTTTATAAAAGATCACAATCCGTTCAGCAGTTCCTTCTTTTACCGCACCCTCGCCAGATTGCTCTTCCAGGGTAGTGTCTCTTTTTGGGCTCTTAACTTCCTTCTTACGCGATATTTCCCTTTTAATAATCTGATCGTCAGACGTTTCACTAATATTATCCAATGACGGCCGATCCAGATTTTCCTGCCCGGGGAACAATCCCTGCAAGAGAGATGGCTGCAGATTTTTTGAAATTTCATCCCTGGTACCAGAACCATGTTCATTCTTAGTTTCCTGAAGAGATACTTCATTGAACAACTCAACAGGTTTCCTGAACACAGGTTCTTTGCCAAAAAGAAGCCAGTCAGGATTTACTTCCGGAAAGTAGGCAAGTATCTTCAGGACGAATTCCATACTGGGTTTATTTCTGCCCGATACGAAATGTGAAATACCCGAACGCTGTACTTTAATAGCATCTGCCAACTGCGAACTTGTCAGGTTCTTTATCCGCATAAGTTCAAGAAGCCGCTCAATCATTTGGACTTAAATTATAAGTTTACCTAAATTTATTTATTCGAATGATTTACTGATATATAACGAATTAAAAAGTTAAACATTATCATTAATTTACTTTTGTAAACTTGCTAATTTGCGTAGTTTACATATGTACATTACAGAGATCAACAATGTAAATATAGAATAATTACAAGTGTAACCACCTTGTCATTACAATATTTTTCCGAGGATAATGAAATAATGCACTTATTAACAGTCCTGCATTGCTTATATACACATTAGCCAAGGAAATATCGCTGATATAGTATTGTTATTTGTACAGTCCGGCATTATATTTTATAGGTCTTGCATGGAAATACAAATGTTTACAAGTGTAATTACATTTGTAACATATGGATTAAAACAAAGGCCCGGCTGAGTTTCATCTCAACCGGGCCTGCCTGATATAATCTTATGTGTTTAATCTGGCTGTTTGATCATTTTAGTTCTTGCATGGTAAAAGTCAGAGTCAATCAGTATGATATAAACACCTGGTGTCAGCCCCGACAAGTCATTAATATTAAGCTTGTTCTCCCCTGCCGCAATGTTAACTTCTTTTTCCCATGCATTCTGGCCAAGTGAATTAATAAGCTTAACTGATACCCTCCCTCCTGTTCCGGAGGTGACGCTCAGGGTGGTCATGCTTAGAACAGGATTGGGGTAGGCATGTAAACTATTACTTTCATTAAGGTTGTTTATCGACATTATAGTCATTGCTTTAACAAAATCAGGAATGCCGTAGCCAGTAAGACTGTCGGGAGTGGAAGCATGATTACCGGCGCGTTCGATTGCTTTCTTAATAAAGGAATTGGCAAAGGCTGGTTCAGCCTGCATCAGACAAGCTGTCATGCCTGCGATAATGGGTGCAGAGAACGAAGTGCCGCTTCCCCTGCTGATTCCCCCGCCTGCATCCTGTATTACAGTGAGACCTCCCATGGCTGCAACATTCGGCTTGACCCGGCCGGCAGTATCCACCCCTAATGAACTAAAACCCACTCTGACCCCATTTGAATCAACAGCTGCACAGGCAATTGCAAAATCGGCATCAGCCGGCGCACTAACACAGCGCCAACCCGGATCATTGCCTGAGTTCCCGGCACTTACGATTACCACAATTCCTTTGCTGAAAGCAATATTTGCCCCCCTTGTACAAACTGTTGTATGCCCGTTCATGTCAGCGCAGGTATGATCCCTGAATGTTGAATCAAAAACAGTATAACCCAATGAGGAAGTGATTATATCAGCCCCTACACTGTCGGCAAATTCAGCCCCTGATACCCAGTTATACTCCTCAGTTTCATATTCATGTGATTTTTCTTCTGTTTTTAACAGCCAAAAACCGGCCCTTGGAGCAGAGCCTATCAGGTAACCAGGCATAATTCCACCCATGATAGAAAGTACCCACATCCCATGCTGGTCAGAGGGATCATCAAAAATAGGGAGTCCGTTCTTGACAAAATCCTTATATCCAAGTATTTGATTGTTAGCCCTCAAGCTGTCAAATGCAGGCAAAACAGGAACATGATAAAAACCTGCGTCAAGCTGGGCAATCACTTTCCCCTGACCGCGAAAACCGTTTTGATGCATGACGTCCCCGTTTACAAGATGAATCTGATCAAAGGATATCCCATAATCATAAGCTGAGGTGTGTTTAATTGACGGCAGGGACATTGGAATCGGAACTATTTGATTTTCAATATCAAATTTATCCAATGATTCTGATTTGCCGGTTTTCAGGATGGAGACTTTTGTCACTGACTTAACAAAGGGCAAGGCTCTGATTGTATGGATCAGGTTTGTATCAGCCAGGTATATCGTGGTTCCGTTGAGCCATTTTGTTGGATTAAGTATTTGAGCTCCTGTATTTTGTACAGAAAGTATGTAAGCTGGTGTAACCGGAATGTCGTTGAACTCATACCCTATCCCCATTGACAGCCGTCTTTGTATTGCCCTTTCGCTTAAGAATTGTTCAGGGTGATCAAGTGAATATGGGTTCTGGTTCTTATCTTTAAACTCTATAAAATACTTATGCGGGGCAACCTGGGCGGATATTGTGTATCCATAGAATAGCATGATTAAAGCAAGCAGTTTTTTCATCTTTTAAATTATTTCAAAAAATATTTAAATCCTGGGGGTTTAATTTGACAACATATAAAATTAAGCAATCGTATACAAAAGTGATAAAAAATCCGTTAAAGGCGAAAGATTGACCAGGGATTCAACAAGATTTAGCAAGATTAAAGCTGTTTTGTATCTTCGTGAAAAAATTCCCAATGTTTTCAGAAAGTGATCTTATACAAATAAACGACAGGGATATGGGTGTTGGTACCCTTGAACGCCAGGTCAGCCATTTCAAACATGGTTTCCCGTTTATAAGTCTTGAGAAGCCTGCGATTGCTGGTGATGGCATTGTTTGCCCGGCTGATGATGAAAGAGAAAAATTCATGCGCTTTTTTGAGCAGGGCATTGAAGGTCTTGAAGTTGTAAAATTTGTTCCTGCATCCGGCGCAGCCAGCAGGATGTTCAAGCATTTGTTTGAATTCAGGGAGAAATATGAAAACGGTCCGTCTGGTGAGGCCCTTTTTAACAATGACAGAGGTTTTAATTCAGTATGGTATTTTATTACTCATCTCCAGGAGATAGCATTTTATTCCGAACTATCGTTAAGGCTCGACCGAGATGGCCTCAATCTTCAGGACCTGGTTAAAAACCGTGAATTCTCTACTATTATAGACTATATCCTTACCGGGCAGGGCCTTGATTACTCCAACCTGCCGAAAGGTCTGATAAAATTTCACGATTATCAGCAAGGGGCAAGGACTTCCGCAGAAGAACATATGGTTGAAGCTGCTTTATATGCAAGCAATAGCAGCCATAAAGCCAGTCTGCACTTTACAATCTCCCCGGAGCACAGGTCAAGGTTTGAGGGCCTGGTGGATAATGTAAGGGCCTACTATGAATCAGCACTAAACGTTCACTTTGATATCAGTTATTCTGTTCAGAAACCATCTACTGATACCCTTGCTGTTGATGAGGAAAATAAACCATTCAGAAATGCTGACGGCAGTCTGTTGTTCAGGCCCGGCGGGCATGGCGCTCTTCTGCAGAACCTCAGCGATATAGATGCGGATATTGTTTTTGTAAAAAATATTGACAACATTGTTCCCGATCGTTTAAAAGAGCCTACGGTCATTAATAAAAAACTGATAGGTGGATACCTGTTATGGATGAGAAAGCACATTTTTGAATTTCTCACTAAAGTTCATGAAGGAAACTGCACAACGCAAAACATATCAGATATTATAGAGTTTGGATTGAAGTACCTCTCCCTTGACATGCCGGTCAGTTTTTCAGGTTTGACAATGGAAGAGAAGGTCAAATGGCTCTTCGAGAGATTAAACAGGCCGATGAGGGTTTGCGGGATGGTAAAAAATGAAGGCGAGCCCGGAGGTGGTCCATACTGGGTTAAGAACACAAATGGCGGGATATCACTGCAAATCGTCGAATCTTCCCAGGTTAATTTAAAAGATCCCCGACAGCTTTACGTTTTTCGTTCTGCGACCCATTTCAATCCGGTCGACCTTGTATGCTCATTTCGTGATTACCAGGGCCACAAATTCGATCTTGCAAAGTATGTAGACGAAGAAACAGGATTTATTTCTTTAAAATCAAGCGGGGGGAAAAACCTTAAGGCATTAGAGAGACCGGGTTTGTGGAACGGGGCAATGGCCGACTGGCTGACGGTTTTCTTGGAGGTTCCGGTCATCACGTTTAACCCGGTGAAGACAGTGAATGACCTTCTCAGGAAGGAACATCTCGGAGAATGATGGAAATGGAAGAAAACCGCAAGGGTTGTTTATTGGTAAACAGGAAAATCAGGTGGGGATTGACGGCCTGGGGCTGGATTCTGCTCATCCTCATACTGACGGTTCCTTCTTTTCTCTTTTTCAGGAACCTGTATTCCATTCTATCCCCTGTACAGCGTGAAAAAACAACAGTATTGGCCCTTGAAGGGTTTATAAGTGATTATGTGTTGGCCGATGCCATAAAGGAATTCAAACAAGGCCATTATTCACTTCTTGTGACAACGGGGACACCCATCGAATCGGGGGGATTGTTGTCGGAATACAAAAACACAGCGAGAGTTGCAGCGGAATCACTGAAGAAACTGGGATTTGATTCCACCAGACTGGTGGTTGTTGAAACAGATGAGATCATGAATGACAGAACATATAATTCCGGACTTGCTCTCAGGTATTGGCTTCAAACCCACAGGCCGGATATTAAAGCGGTCAATCTGATGACAATGAGCGTTCACGGAGCCCGTTCACGTATTTTGTTCCAGGCGGCAATGGGGGATTCGATAAGGGTCGGGATAATTTCACTGCCGAACATCTTCTATGGCCCAAACAACTGGTGGCACTCAAGCAAAGGGTTTAGGGAAGTTATGAATGAAGCTTTTGGCTTATATTACGTAAAACTGTTCTTCCGCCCTTATGAAAAAGAACTAAAGAAGACACGAAATAATTGAAGAAACCTGATGAAAACCTTAATAAAACTGTTATTACTGGCTCTTTTTTACGGCTGTGTTTTCCCTGCATCAGCGCAAAAGGGGTATAAATTGCAATTCCATATTAAAGGTCTTAAAGATACGACATGTCTCATTGCAAACTATTACGGCAGCGGGACATATATTAAAGACACATTGAAGCTTGACAAATCAGGGAAATGCACATATGCTGCAGCTGCGGACCTGCCAAAGGGCATTTATATTTTTATTATTTCCGACAAAAATTACTTTGATTTCATTATTGATAAGGATATGGAGTTCAGCATAGAGACTGATAAAGCCAACACTCTGAAATCAATGAGCATCAAAGGTTCTCCAGACAACATATTATTCTATGATTACCTTAAGTTCAACAAGCAGGAGTATGACAAGGTACAGGCTTTCCAAAAAGAGATGGACAAACATTCAAAGAACGCCGACTCGGTTAAATTTCTCTCCGACAGCATTGTTAAGCTCAACAAGGTCATCATAGAGTATAAACTGAACATTGTTAGGCAGCACCCGGAATCGTTTGTCGCTTTCATGATTAATATCATGAAGGAACCTGAAATACCCCAGGCCCCCATCCTTCCGAACGGCCGCAAGGACTCTGCTTTTGCATACAGGTATTACAGGAATCATTTCTGGGACGATGTAAGCTTTACCGATGACAGGGCTTTACGAACGCCTGTATTTCACGCAAAACTTGTAAAGTATTTCGATAAAGTTCTTCCCCAGCTGCCTGATTCCATAATCAGTGAAGCCGATTTCCTGATCGAAAAATCAAGGATCAACCCTGAAATGTTCAAATATATGGTCTGGTTTTTCACCCGGCACTATGAAAATTCAGATATCATGGGGTTTGACAAGGTTTTCGTCCATGTAGTAAACAAATATTACGTAACGAACCAAACCCCATGGGTGGACGAGACTGTAAAAAAGGAGATCATAAAAAAAGCTGCCAGGATGGAATCGCTTTTAATCGGGAAACGGCCTCCCAACATGATCATGCAGGACACCAGCCTGCAGCTGGTCTCCATGTATAATGTAAATGCAAAGACGTTGCTGATACTGTTCTGGGATCCTGAGTGCGGAAATTGTGCCCAGGAAATACCAAAACTGAAGGAATTTTATGATAAAGACCAGTTGAAATTCGGACTGGAGATCTACGCTGTTTGTACCGATTCGTCCATGGTTAAAATGAAAAACTTCATCAAAAAGAAGAAGATGAACTGGATCAATGTTAACGGTCCACGCACACTTACCGGGGAACTCCATGCGCAGTACGACATTATTTCCACCCCGGTTATCTATATACTCAACGAGCAGAAGGAGATCATAGCCAAAAGGCTCGCCGTTGATCAGATAGAAAAATTTCTTGAGAATTATTACAGGAAAAAGGACAGGTAAAAAAAAGGCGCCTTGTGCAGGCGCCCTTTTTCGTTATTTATTTTCCTAATTGTTGACTTCTTCAACAATAGCTTTAAAAGCATCAGGATGGTTCATTGCGAGGTCGGCAAGGGTTTTGCGGTTCAATGCGATATTTTTTTCAGCAAGTTTTCCCATAAAAACCGAATACGATAATCCGAACTGGCGCACACCTGCATTGATACGGGTGATCCACAGACCGCGGAAGTTCCTTTTCTTGGTACGGCGGTCGCGATAAGCATAGCCCAGTCCTTTCTCAACCGAGTTTTTAGCTACGGTCAGAACATTTTTTCTTCTTCCAAATTGCCCCTTGGCTTGTTTAAGGACCTTTTTCCTTCTGGCCCTGGAGGCAACTGCATTTACTGATCTTGGCATTTTTTTACTTTTTTTTGCATCAGCGCCCCTATTCTACAGGGATCTTAAAGCTGGTTGCAAGTTCGACATAATTTAATTTTGAAGCATTTCCTTAACATTAGCGGCATCGGCCTTGTCAACGAGTGTTGAATACGTAAGATTACGTTTCCGTTTCGTTGACTTTTTGGTCAGGATGTGGCTTTTGAAGGCATGCTTTCTCTTGATTTTTCCGGTACCGGTTAATGTGAACCGTTTTTTCGCGCCGGATTTCGACTTCATTTTTGGCATGATTCTGTTTGTTATTATTTGAGGTTATTAAAAGTTCTTATTGCTATTTCAAAATTCGGTTATTCTACAATTCGCTTTAATTCAGCATTCAATATTCCTTATTCAATATTCGGTATTCGTTTATTTCTTCGGCGCTATGATCATAATCATTCTTTTTCCTTCAAGCCTTGGCATTTGTTCAATCTTCCCGTAATCAACGACCGACTGGGCAAATTTCAGTAGGATGAGTTCACCTTGTTCCTTATATATGATTGAACGGCCCTTGAAGAAAACGTCGACTTTGACTTTTGCACCTTCTTTCAGGAATTTGATTGCATGGTTCAGTTTGAAATTGAAATCATGGTCATCGGTATTCGGCCCCAGACGAATTTCCTTAATAACAATTTTAGCCGTTTTGGCTTTCATTTCCTTTTGCTTCTTCTTCAGCTCATAAAGGAATTTCTTATAGTCCACAACCTTGCATACCGGCGGATTTGCGGTCGGGGATATTTCAACCAGGTCAAGGCCGATGTTTTCGGCAATATTCTGAGCCTCCCTGAGGTTATAGATACCCGGCGTTATGTTCTCGCCAACCACACGCACAACCGGTGACTTGATATTCTGGTTGATGTTGTGGAGATCCTCCTTTTTTTGCGGCCTTGTGAACCTTCTCGGATGTTGATAAGGTGTTGCTATATTTCCTCCTTTTTTAAAAAGTGAACGGTGAACGGTGACTGGTGACTAGTGACTGTTCAACGGTCACACTATTGTAAATCTCCTAATTCCTTGTTTACTTCTTCTTTTATAAACCGAATAAATTCTTCAACTTTCTGCGGACCAAGGTCTCCCTGTGTGTGTTTACGCACCGAAACGCTGCCTTCAGCTTCTTCCCTCTCTCCTACTACCAGCATAAACGGCACCTTGGAGAGTTCAGCATCACGTATCTTCTTGCCGGCCTTTTCGTTACGGTCATCTATCCGTGCACGAATTTCGGAATTATCCAGCAAATGCAAAACTTTTTTTGCATACTCAGTATATTTCTCACTGATAGGAAGTATGATAGCCTGATCGGGGGTAAGCCACAGCGGGAAGTTCCCGGCAGTATGTTCCAGGAGCACGGCAACAAAGCGTTCCATAGACCCGAAGGGGGCACGATGTATCATCACAGGGCGATGTTTCTGGTTATCGGCCCCTATGTATTCCAGTTCAAACCGTTCCGGAAGGTTGTAGTCGACCTGGATTGTGCCTAGCTGCCATTTCCTTCCGAGGGCATCCTTGACCATAAAATCCATCTTCGGGCCGTAGAATGCCGCTTCCCCTGGCACTATCACGGTATTCAGATTACGTTCGGCTGCGACTTCTAGGATCGCCGACTCGGCTTTCTCCCAGTTTTCGTCTGAACCGATATATTTTTCCTTGTTTTTGGTGTCACGAAGTGAAATCTGAACAATGAAATCCTTAAAATCGAGAGCTTTAAAAATCAGCATAACGATGTCCATCACCCCCTTGAACTCATCCTTGACCTGTTCAGGTGTGCAAAAGATATGGGCATCGTCCTGGGTAAATCCCCGTACACGCGTAAGCCCGTGAAGTTCCCCGCTTTGTTCATAGCGGTATACGGTGCCGAACTCGGCAAGCCTTACAGGCAGGTCGCGGTAGGAACGCGGCTTATGTTTATATATCTCACAATGGTGAGGACAGTTCATTGGTTTAAGAAAGAACTCCTCGCCCGGAACCGGGGTCGTTATCGGCCTGAAAGAACTTTCGCCGTATTTCTGAAAATGGCCGGATGTCTTATAAAGCTCAACATTACCGATATGCGGGCATATCACAGGTTCATATCCGGCTTTCTTCTGAACCTTTTTCAGGAACATTTCAAGGCGTTCACGAAGTTGGGCGCCACGCGGCAGCCATAGCGGGAGCCCTAGCCCCACTTTCTGGGAGAATGTGAACAACTCAAGCTCTTTCCCCAGCTTGCGGTGGTCGCGTTTTTTGGCTTCCTCGAGCAATACCATGTATTCTTCGAGTTCCTTTTGCTTGGGGAAGGTAATACCGTAAATACGGGTAAGCTGTTTGCGTGTTTCATCGCCCCTCCAGTATGCACCGGCAATATTCAGAAGTTTTACAGCCTTGATGAAACCGGTATCGGGTATATGCGGGCCCCTGCAGAGATCGGTGAAACGACCTGATTCATAAAAAGTGATTTCCCCGTCGGCCAGGTCGGTTATCAGCTCGGTCTTGTACTCGTCGCCTTTCGTGGTAAAATATTCAATAGCTGACGATTTAGCAACCTCTTTCCTTAAAAATACCTGCTTTTCCTTTGCAAATTCGAGAATCTTTGCCTCTATTTTTGGAAAATCTTCGGATGAGATCGTTCGGTCGCGAAAGTCAATATCATAGTAAAATCCGTTCTCAATGTCGGGGCCAATCCCGAATTTAACTCCCGGATACAGCTGTTCAATAGCTTCAGCCATCAAATGGGCCGATGAATGCCACATCGCAGACTTTCCTTCAGCATCGTTCCAGGTAAGAAGTTTCAGGGTGGAATCGGAAGTAATGGGCCGTGTTGCATCCCACACCTCATTATTAACTTTTGCAGCCAGCACATTGCGCGCCAGTCCTTCGCTTATACTTTTCGCAACTTCCAGCCCGGTGACACCGCTAGGGTATTCTCTTATGGAACCGTCTGGCAAAGTAATCTTGATCATTACTATACCTCTGTCAAATTAGGGGTGCAAAATTACATATAATTAAGGAAACCGCCAAGAATCATTGCAACTTATCTTAATATCCTTCTGAAATGCAGTATTTTTACACGAAAATGAGAAGGAATCTTGGCTGAAATAAATTACGACCTGGTTATCCTGGGTGGGGGGCCGGCAGGAACCGCCTGTGCCCTTTCCCTTTTGGGTTCAGGACTGCGGATAGCATTAATGGAAAAGCAGAAATTCCCGAAAGACAAGGTTTGCGGGGATGCGATACCCGGGGAAGCCATTAAAACCCTGAAGCAAATTGTCCCCGGTTTCGACCGGGAATTCCTGAAAGTAACACAAAAACTCCGGACCAGGGGATCGGTTTTCCATTATGACAACAGGTTTTTTCTCAAGCATTGGGAGAACGAGGCCTACACATGCAGGAGGCTGTATTTTGACAACTTTTTACTTGAACTTGCCTCATGCTTGCCATCGATAACCATATACCAGGAAGCAGATGTTGCTGATATAAAGAGGACGGCTGAAGGCTTTATAGTGATTACGAAAAGCGGGAGCCTGGAAATTAATTGCAGAATGATCGTTGGTGCTGATGGCATAAACGGATTATCCTCGAGCTTGCTGGGAGGCAATAAAATCAGCAGGAAACACCATGTTTCAGCGGTTAGGGCCTACTTTAAAGGAGTTTCAGGTGTTCGTGAAGACCTTACTGAGTTCTATGCCGGGAGGCATTACGGCTCAGGGTATTTCTGGATCTTTCCCATTTACGGCGGGCTTGTAAATGCCGGTTACGGTTTGTTATCCGACGAAATATCATCCGCAGACATCAATCTTAAGAAAGCTTTCACGCGAATAATGCAGGAAAACGGGCCCTTGCATAAAAAATTCATGCATGCCGAACAGCACGGCCCGTTGGAAAGCCGTGGGATTCCCCTCGGCTCGTGTAAACCTGTTATCTCAGGCGAAGGGTTTGTGCTGGCCGGTGATGCGGCATCCCTGGCCGACCCTCTGAGCGGGGCCGGCATCGGGAACGCTGTTGTTAGCGGGAATGCATCGGCAATGCAGGTCTTGAGATGTTTCAGATCGGGGGATTTCAGCAGCAGGGCAATGAAAACCTATGACCTTGATATAAAGGAAAGACTTGGAAAAGAACTCAGGAAGAATACCTTGATCAGGAATGCCTTCAGCAGATTCCCTCTCATTCCGCGGCTTGCTTTTTTATTAGGGGGAAAACTCAGCGACAAGATATGAAGGCGGGGATTATTTCCCGGTGACGCTGAACTCGGTGCGCCTATTGTTGGCCCTGCCCTGCTCGGTATCGTTTGAATCAACCGGACGTGTTTGTCCGTAACCTTTGAAACTCAGTCGGGAAGCAGCTATCCCACTTGTAACAAGATATTCATATACTGCTTTTGCCCTGTTTTGAGAGAGTTCAAGGTTATGTGCCGGTGTGCCCATGATGTCGGTATGGCCGCTGAGTTCTAGCTTTATCGAGGGGTTTGCCTTCAGCAGGTCAAGAAGTTTATTAAGTTCAGCAACAGATTCCGGTTTTAGCGAGTATTTATCCGTATCGAAGAAAATATTCCTGAGGATTACAGTTTCACCAACTTTGACGGGTTTAAGGCCAATGTTCCTGATGAACGGCTTGTCGATACCATGCAAGCCCTTAAGAGAAAAATTATCGGAATAAAACAGGTAACCATCCTTTGAAACATTCAGGGCATAATCCTTATCGGAGGGCAGCACTAGCATGAATTCCCCGTTTACCGGGTCGGAAACCGACCGTGCCACGGTTTTTCCATCGCCGAGGTTGATGAGTTCAAATTTAGCCTGCAGCCTCTTTCCCGATTCACTGTCAAACACAATGCCTTTGAAATATGTTGAAGGAACCGGCCTGGCTTCCTGATAAAGCGGGAATGAATAAATGTCCTGCCTCCCATACCCGCCTAATTTATCTGACGAAATGTACGCCTTATCACCCCTGGAATTAACAATCAGTACTATCTCGTCGAAGTTCGTGTTGATCGGAAATCCAAGGTTGAATGCCCTGCTCCATGTACTGTCGGGTTTACGCCTGCAGTAAAACAGATCAGAACCACCCATCCCGGGATGCCCCCTCGAAGAGAAATAAAGGGTTTGCCCGTCGCCATGGATGAAAGGCGCCATCTCTTCATAAGGAGTGTTTACCGAATCCCCGAGGTTAACAGGCTCGGTCCAGCTGCCATCGGCTTTCAGTTCAGCCTTCCAGATATCCGAACTTCCCTTTCCTCCCGGGCGTTTGCTTGCAAAATAAAGTGTTTTGCCATCGGATGAGAAACAAGGTTGCGAATCCCAGGTTGTGGAATTGACGACAGGCCCGAGGTTTTCGGGTTCATTCCATCCCTCCCCCATTCTTTTTGACCAGAAGATGTCGCAGCTTCCGTATCCGTCGGGGCGGTCACAGCCCGCAAAAAACAGGTATCTCCCGTCAGGGGAAATATTCAGGGCACCCTCGTTTCCACCGGTGTTAATGGGAGGCCCCATATTTAAGGCCCTGTGCCAGATGGAGGAATCTCTTTTCAGGGCCAAATAAAAATCTTCCTCGTAGCCTTTGAGTTCTTCATTCTTTTCGCTTCGAGGGATCTTGCGGGTAAAATACAGACATTCTTCATCGGTGGTCACGGCATTGATATATTCATCAAAGCTGCTGTTAATACTGTCGCCCAGGTTTACCGGACTGAACGGGACAGGATGTTGTGAAGCATAAACTCCGAACCTGGCATTCTCAATCTGGGCCAGGGATTTTCTGCGCTTGGTATCAGGGACGTTCTTTCCTTCGAGGTAATGGGAAAAGTCAGCTTCAGCATCCTTATACCGCCCCAGGTAAAGTTCCAGCCCGCCTATAATAAAGTAAAGGTTGTTCGAGAAAAGGGGATTTATTCTGAGAACCTTTTTATACTCGGTAATTGCTTCAGCCGGCTTCTTGAGGTCCGAGAAAAGGTCACCCTTCAGGATCAGGGCTTCACAGAAATCAGAATCTGCCCTGAGTGCCTGGGTAACTTCAATAATGGCCTGGTTGTAATCACGTGCCTGGTATGCCTGCATCGCGGCATCAAATGCCTTTTCGGCCTTTTTATTGCTTGTCGATAACTGATTGCCTGCTTGCTGGGCCCGGGTACCGGTGGCAAGCAGAATGATGAAAAGGATGCAGTATGAAGTATGCAGGAATTTCACGGTATCCTCATATATTTATGGCTCTGCAAAGACACCCTCCATTGAGGGTGTTCCTTGATATAACTGATGATGCGGGGCAATATTGTATTCCTCCGGCTCCATTCGGGCTGAAGGTATAACAGGCAACCAGGCCTGACTCTCTCCTTGTTTTCTTCAGCCCAGCCAAGATCTGTTTCATCCAGGATAATCACCTTGAGTTCATCGGCTTTAATGCAAATCTTGTCCAGAGGGGGGCTGCTTTTTTTTGGTGAAAGGCATAGCCAGTCAGGATCTCCGCTTAACGGACGGGAACCTGAAGTTTCTATAAAAATTTTAATATGATGCTGCCTTAGCCCCTGTGAAAGATAATTCAGATTGTAGTTAAGGGGTTCACCTCCCGTGATGACTACGGCTTTTCCCGGGAATTCAACCGCTCTCGAAATGACCCCGTTCGTATCAACAGGGGGATAAAGCCGGGCATCCCAGCTTTCTTTGATGTCGCACCAGCTGCAACCTACGTCGCAGCCGCCGATACGGATAAAGTAAGCAGCCTGCCCGGTATTGAAACCCTCGCCCTGGAGTGTGTAAAACTCTTCCATCACGGGAAGCAGCCTCCCTTCGGCCAATAAAATATCTGCAGTCTTATCCAAAGAGACTTATTTGATTTCTTTCTTTGCGGCCTTCAGGGTATTAAGAAGAAGGGAAACAATGGTCATGAGCCCCACTCCTCCCGGGACCGGGCTTATGGCAGAACACTTCCTGGAGACCTCGTCGAACCGTACATCTCCCTTTAGCCTGAAGCCTGATTTTGTATCAGTGGCAGGTACACGGTGCATCCCCACATCAATCACCACAGCGCCCTGTTTAACCATGTCGGCAGTGACAAATCCCAATTTGCCCATGGCAACTATCAGGATGTCGGCATCAAGGCTGTATTTTTTAATGTCAGGGGTGTAACTGTGGCAGAGGGTAACCGTTGCATTTGCATTTTTTGCTTTCCTCGAAAGCATAAGGCTGATGGGTGTACCAACGATATTGCTGCGGCCAAGGACAACAACATGCTTCCCTTCGGTTTCAATATGATAACGCTCAAGCAAAGTCATAATGCCAAAAGGTGTTGCCGGAAGAAATGCCGGCAGGTTCAGCATCATGCGCCCGACATTGGCCGGATGGAAACCGTCGACATCTTTCAATGGGCTGATCCTTTCAATCACCTTGTGCTCATTGATATGCTTCGGGAGTGGAAGCTGGACGATAAAACCGTCAACATCCCCGTCATTATTAAGAAAATCAACAACATCAAGCAGGTTTTTTTCTGTAAAATTCTCAGGATACTTGTAAACGGATGAAGTAAACCCGACTTCCTTGCAGGATTTCTCCTTATTTGCCACATAAGTCTGGCTTGCAGGATCTTCGCCTACAAGCACCGCCGCCAGGTGAGGCGCAGGTTTCCCCTTGTCGATAAACTCAAGCTTGACTTCCTTTGCAATCTCCGATTTGATCTTTTCCGATATTGTTTTGCCGTCGAGAAGAATCATATGATAGAATTAGTTCTGGCGCATATTCCGCATGATGTTGCCCATGTTGCGGCCTTTGTTGGCCGTAACCATTTTCATCATTTTACGGGTATCGTCAAATTGCTTAATCAGTTTATTTACATCCTGTATGGTAGTCCCTGAGCCCTCTGCAATACGTTTACGCCGGCTGCCGTTGAGAATAGCAGGGTCACTCCGCTCAGCAGCAGTCATGGAGCAGATTATCGCTTCTATCCCCTTGAAGGCATTGTCATCAATGTCGACATCCCTCAAGGCTTTGCCCATACCCGGCAACATGCCCAGAAGGTCCTTCACGTTGCCCATTTTCTTGATCTGCTTGATCTGGGCGAGGAAGTCGTCGAAATTGAACTGGTTCTTGGCAATCTTTTTCTGAAGTTTCTTGGCTTCCTCCTCGTCGAATTGCTCCTGGGCTTTTTCTACAAGCGAAACAATGTCGCCCATGCCGAGGATGCGGTCTGCCATTCGTTCCGGGTAAAAAACATCCAGGGCATCCATCTTTTCGCCGATACCGACAAATTTGATGGGTTTGTTAACCACCGACTTGATGCTGAGGGCAGCACCCCCGCGGGTGTCACCGTCAAGCTTGGTAAGTACGACCCCGTCAAAATCGAGTCTCTCGTTGAAGGCTTTGGCCGTATTAACAGCATCCTGCCCTGTCATCGAGTCAACCACGAACAGGATCTCATGAGGATTGACCGCCTGTTTAATATTGTAGATTTCATCCATCATCTGCTCATCGACGGCCAGGCGGCCTGCCGTATCGATGATGACTACGTTATGCCCGTAATCCTTAGCATATGAGATGCCGTGTTTAACAATTTTAACGGGATCAAGGCTCCCGTCCTCAGTGAATACTTTTACATCGACCTGTTCACCGAGGACCTTTAACTGGTCTATAGCGGCGGGACGGTATACGTCGCCGGCTATAAGCATGGGGTTCCTGCCTCTTTTGTTCTTAAGATAATGCGCCAGTTTGGCCGAAAAGGTTGTCTTCCCCGATCCCTGCAGGCCCGCGATCAGGAATATTGCAGGTTCTCCTTTCAGGTTGATCTCGGTTTTTTGTCCGCCCATCAGTTCAACCAGCTCGTCATGAACAATCTTAACCATCAGCTGGCCCGGGGAAACAGAGGTAAGGACATTTTCGCCCATGGCTTTATCCTTGACCTGGTCGGTAAACTGCTTGGCTATTTTAAAACTGACATCGGCGTCGAGAAGGGCCTTACGCACATCCTTAAGCGTCTCAGCCACATTTATTTCCGTGATATGACCATGGCCCTTAAGTACTTTAAAAGCCCTGTCGAGTTTATCACTTAATCCTTCAAACATCGCTTATTTTTTGGGCTGCAAAGGTAAGGATTCTTTTTTGTATCCTGCCTACATCCTTTCAGGGCTGTCGATCCCCAGCAATTTCAAGGACTTGCCGATCACTGAAGCAGTGAAGACTGAAAGCATGAGCCTTAGCTGCCGCAAATCTGCATTTTCCTCTTTAAGAACAGGGACCTCCTGGTAAAAATGGTTATATGATTTGGCCAGGTCATATACATAGTTGGCTACAACTGCAGGATTCAGCTCATCAGCAGCCTGCTTGGTTATTTGGGGATAAGCCATCAGCAATTTGATAATCTCTTTTTCCTGCGGTACGAGGGTGCTCCCTGCAGGCAAAATTGCCTGATGGGGCATTAATTGCTGTGCAATTGCTTTTGAAACCAATGAGTTTATGCGGGCATATGTATATTGTATAAAAGGCCCTGTATTCCCGTTAAAATCAATAGATTCTTTAGGGTCGAAAAGCATGTTTTTTTTCGGATCCACTTTAAGTATGAAATATTTCAAAGCCCCCAGGCCGATGGTTTCAAATAACTTTCTGGCTTCTTTACCCGGGAATTCACCGACTTTACCTAGCTCCATGGTCATTTCCCCGGCCGTTGAGAACATTTCTTCCATCAAGTCATCTGCGTCAACAACTTTTCCCTCCCTCGATTTCATTTTCCCCTCCGGAAGTTCAACCATCCCGTAGGATAGATGGAATATCCGCGGGGCATAAGGCTTGCCGAGTTTAAGCAAAACCCGTTTCAGAACGTTGAAATGATAATTTTGTTCATTGCCTACAACATAGATCATCTGGGAGGGATTATAATCGTCGTACCTGAGCTGGGCGGTCCCGAGATCCTGGGTCATATATACCGACGTTCCGTCGGAGCGCTGCAGGAGCTTTTCATCAAGGCCCTCTGCACTAAGGTCTATCCACACGCTCCCATCCTCACGCCTGTTCAAAACCCCCTTTTCAAGGCCTTCCAGTACAAGTTCCTTCCCCAGGAGGTAGGTTTCACTTTCATAGTATATCCTGTCGAAATCAACCCCAAGGGTTTTATAGGTTTCATTAAAGCCCTGGTAAGCCCATCCGTTCATGAGTTTCCAAAGATATATGGTCTCATGGTCATGGGCCTCCCACTTCCTCAGGATCTCCCTGGCCTCCATGATAAGCGGAGCCTGCTGCCCGGCTTCATCTTCAGTGAGACCTTTATCCATCAGATCCCTGATCTCGTTTTTATAATGTGTTTCGAAAAGCACGTAGTATTTACCGATCAGCTTATCACCTTTAAGACCCGAAGATTTCGGAGTCTCCCCACCGCCCCATTTCATATAGGCAAGCATGGATTTGCAGATGTGTATTCCGCGGTCATTAACAAGGTTCACCTTAACTACCGGATAACCGTTTGCCGAAAGTATGTTGGCAAGGGAATACCCTAAAAGGTTATTCCTGATATGACCAAGGTGGAGTGGTTTGTTCGTGTTGGGAGAGCTGTATTCAAGAACAACTTTCTCCTCCCTCATGACCTGGCTTATGCCATATTCCTGGCGTTGGTAATTACCGGCAAGGAACGACAGCCAGTATTCATCGGAAAGGATGAGATTGAGAAAGCCTTTAATAACGTTGAAGCCGTAAAGCACGGGCAGCTCTTTCAGGAGTACCTCGCCAAGCTCCTTTGCCGTTTGTTCAGGGCTTTTTCGTGAAAGTTTCAACAATGGGAAGATCACAATGGTATAATCACCTTCTATTTCTCTTTTGGTCCGTTCAATCGTGAGTTTCGACAAATCAAATTCCTGTGAATACAATTCACGTATGGCTTTTTCTGCTGCTTCAAGAAGGCGTTTTTCAAACATCTCTTTTAATATATTTTGCAAAAGTAGCTGTTTTTTGGTTTTGTTTAATTCCCCAAATATCAGTACTTTTGCAAAAATTCGGGACAACATTATAACAAACACTATATGAAGAAAAATGTAATTATTATCGGCGCGGCCGGAAGAGATTTTCACAATTTCAATACGTATTATCGTGATAATGCGGATTTCAATGTAGTTGCCTTTACTGCAGCCCAGATCCCCGACATTGACGGGAGAAAATATCCTGCTGCGTTAGCCGGGAAACTTTATCCTAAAGGCATTCCAATCTTTGCCGAAGCCGAATTGCCCGAACTTATCAAAAAATTCAAAGTCGACATCTGTAATTTTGCTTACAGCGACGTACCTTACGCAAGGGTTATGAACCTTAGTGCGCTGGTGAATGCCTCAGGAGCCAACTTCCTGCTTCTCGGTCCCAGGGATACCATGGTCAAAAGCACCAAGCCTGTGATCGCAGTCTGTGCAACACGCACAGGTTGCGGAAAGAGCCAGACTTCGCGCAGGGTCATCGAGATCCTCATGGAAAAAGGGCTTAAGGTTGTCGCAGTGCGACATCCCATGCCTTACGGGGACCTGGTTGCACAGAAAGTTCAGCGTTTTGCAACTGTCAAGGACCTTGCAAAGCACAAATGCACCATCGAAGAGATGGAAGAATACGAACCCCATGTTGTGCGCGGGAATGTTATTTATGCAGGAGTGGATTATGAAGCCATCCTCCGCGCCGCTGAGAAAGACCCAAAAGGTTGTGATGTGATCCTCTGGGACGGTGGTAACAATGACTTCCCGTTTTACAAGCCCGACCTGATGATCACAGTTGCCGATCCTCACCGCCCGGGTGCAGAAGTTGGTTATTATCCAGGAGAAGTGAATGTAAGGATTTCCGATGTTGTAGTTATCAATAAAATCGATTCGGCTTATCCCGAAAATATCACAACGGTACGCAACAACATCCAGAAACTGAATCCCAAGGCTATCGTAGTTGACGGTGCATCGCCTATCCGCGTTGACAATCCCGAAATTATCCGCGGGAAGAAGGTTTTAGTGATCGAAGACGGCCCAACATTGACCCACGGTGAGATGAAACTCGGAGCAGGCATTGTAGCCGCCCAGAAGTACGGTGCCGCCGAGCTTGTTGACCCCAGGCCTTATGTAGTAGGGAAACTGGCCGAAACCTTCCGTCTGTATCCTAATATCGGGACACTGTTACCAGCAATGGGATACGGTGACCAGCAGGTAAAAGACCTTGAAGCTACCGTTAATAAGGTAAAGTGTGATTCGGTCATCATTGCAACACCTATCGACCTGAACCGTATCATCAAGATCAAAAAGCCCAACACCCGGGTCTATTATGATCTGCAGGAGATCGGCCAGCCCGACCTGACAGGGATCCTCAATGACTTCCTGAAGAAAAATAAAATCAAATAATTATTAAAATCCCGGTTCAACCGGGATTTTTTTTGCGATATTTGTTATGCATAAATTTCACTGTCATGAAGAATAAAAGTTTGGTCTCCATCAATGATTTCTCCAGAGAGGATCATATCCACATACTTGACCTGGCAGGGGCGTTTGAAAGACGTCCCAAGCAACGCATTCTCGAAGATTACGTTGTTGCAACCTTGTTTTTTGAACCTTCGACCAGGACGCGGCTTAGTTTTGAAAGCGCTGCGACAAGGCTTGGTGCAAGGGTAATCGGCTTCTCAGAACCCGGAAGTTCCAGCGTTCAGAAAGGTGAATCCCTCAGGGACACCATTAGAACAGTCAGTAATTATGCTGACATCATTGTAATGCGCCATCCCAGAGAAGGAAGCGCAAGGTTTGCAAGCGAAGTGAGCCGGGTTCCCGTGATCAATGCCGGGGACGGGGCAAACCAGCATCCCACCCAAACACTTCTTGATCTTTATTCTATCAGGAAAACCCAGGGAACCCTCGACAATCTCAATGTAGCATTTGTGGGAGATCTCAAGTACGGTCGTACAGTTCATTCCCTGACAATGGCCCTGTGCAATTATAACACCACATTTCACCTTGTTTCACCGGCCGAACTGAAATTACCCAGTTCAGTAAAAATGCATATCAAAGAGAAACAGCTGGCATACCACCAGTATACCGATATACACGATATCATTCCCAAAGTCGATATACTATATATGACCCGTATCCAGAAGGAAAGGTTCCAAGACCCTATGGAATACGAAAAAGTGAAGAATTCATACATCCTCAGGAACAACATGCTTGACGATGCCAAATCGAACCTTAAGATCCTTCACCCGCTGCCAAGGGTCAATGAGATCACTTACGACGTTGATGACAACCCGAAAGCATATTATTTCACCCAGGCACTGAACGGGGTTTTTGTGCGCCAGGCATTGCTTGCAGCTATACTTGGAGTTGTTGAATAAAAAAAATCAGGAATCATGGAAAAAACAGATCAAAGGAAAGAATTAAAAGTATCGGCTATTGAAAACGGTACGGTAATCGATCATATCCCCTCTCACAGCGTTTACCAGGTTCTGAGGATACTCAACCTGATGGAATATAACGATCAGTTGCTTATCGGAACGAACCTTGAAAGCCAGAAAATGGGCAAAAAAGGGATCATCAAGGTCAGCAATAAATTTTTCAAAAGTGATGAGATCAACAAGATCGCTCTCGTAGCTCCTTCGGCAACCCTTATCCTGATCAAGAACTTCAGCGTAAGCGAGAAAAAGAATGTTGAAATCCCTTCCAAGGTTGAAAAGATCGTCAAGTGCTTCAATCCCAACTGCATCACGAACGTCGAAGACGTTGTAACAAGGTTTGATGTGGTCAATAAGGAAGATCTGAAGCTGCGCTGTCATTATTGCGAGAAAATTACGGCAAAGGACACTATGACATTTAAATAAGCGTTTGGCTTTAATGAAGCGAATCCTTGTTTTGTTGTTTCTAATAACCCTTCTTGCAGATTGCGAAGCCCAGGTAACTTCCAATCCCATGCCACCTGCCGCTGTATCAAAGGATACAATAAGCAAAAAGAGATCAAAGTCTCTTTCGGGATATCCGCTGAAAAAACCCGTTTTTCATGTGACCGCAGGAATGGAGTTTTCCACATCCTCAGGTTACGGTTCAGGATTTACCGAGTATGTAATACCCACGGTCAGTTATCCTGTCGGGAAGAAATTTATGATCAGCGGTGGACTTGCCATTGCAAACACCAATTACTTCAATGCCCGCCCGCTTTTTTCAGGCGATCTTTTTCAGCCATATAGTGGCAATTATACAAGTTTTACGATTTTTGCCAGCGGAACATACTTTGTAAATGACAGGCTCACCATCAGCGGTGCATTTTATAAAGAAATCCCTGTTTCTGGAAAATCTCTCAGCTATTCTCCCTATTCTCCCATCTCCCGGCAGGGTTCCCAGGGATTTAATGTGAATGTGCAGTATAAACTTGGAGAACATTTCTTTATACAGGCAGGCTTTCAGATGAACCAAAACAGGAACCCGTATGACGTTAATCCTTATGCACCTTACCATGCTCACGGACTTGGGGATCTGAATTTCCAGGGTGTTCCCCAGAGTTTGTTCAATATCTTCAGCGGACAATAAAATCAGTTCAGTTCTTTGTGCCCTGGAAATGGTCGGAAATGTATTTCAGGGCTTCGCTTACAGCCAGTGCAATGGTACCTGGCCCTACCCTGATGTAAAATTCTTCCTCAAACCCCGGCTGCCTCAGGAACACAGGTCTTCCCGAACGGTTGCACTTCACTGAACAAACCGTTTTACCTTCAACCGCCTCAAGTGTTGCCTGTATATTGGGGCTGACATCCGTCCCAAACGAAGTCCTTATCAAAGTCCAGAGGTGAAGCAGGAATTTATCGGTATTGGCGAAACGGTCACTTTCTATGCCTTCCAAACTTCCGTCATCCCTCACACCAATCAGAAGAATACCTCCGTTTGAGTTCAGAAAAGCTGAAATAGTCTTCAGACATGCTCTTTCGACCTGGTTGTTTGTTTTGCCGGCCCTGAGGTCCCACCTCAGGGTGGACTTGAATTCAATGTCATGCCCCTCTCCCATGCTGATAATCCCGGCAAGACCTTTTATCTGTGATGATTTGCAGGCAATAAGAAATTCAATCGCATGGCGTACATCTTCAAAAATTGAGGGGACATCATCAAGAAACCCCGAAGCTTGTTTTTGGATACAGGGTACTGCAAATGGAGAACCTGCTCCGGATTCCGTTGAATGCAGGTAGATTGCAGAAAGCCCGTTAACATATTCCATTCCGTTAATATATCCGCAGGCAAGCAGCATCGGCAGCACAACTCCCGAATTATGCGTCAGTGCAAGCATATTTATTATGGCTTTCTGATGATATGAAAGTTCTGAATAAACAGTTTTCAAAAAATCGTTCCAATCGGTGATCTTTTTCCCTGAAAGTATTTTTTCACGGTAATCGAGGCTGAAAAGTGAAAATCCTTCCAGGGCCCCGCTAATGCCCCAAAAAACCATATTGAAAAGGATGGGTTCTTTCTCGGGAAGAGACTGTAAATTGCTTCCTTTTCCCATTTCACCAGCCGTGATACTGCCTTTCCTGAGCTGGATGAACGGATCATCAGCCGAAAGTCCGTCAAACTGCTCCATGAACGGATCCCGCCCGGGAATAAGAAAATCAGTTATAACCGACTGTAGCGAGAACATGCACACTTTCTCATCGGTAATCATATTCATGAGGCAGGATTCAAGGATAAGTTGTTTGAGAATCCTCTGGCTGCTGCTCCTGATCTCATTTCCTGCCGGGGACAGAAGGGGCTTATTATTGTAATAAACCAGGTGTTCGTTATCCTGCAAAACGAGGTCGATCAGCTGGGCGTTGACAGGAAATATTCTCATTTCTCAGTTCAATTTTTCAAGGGTCATTTCAACCGTTATTTCAACAGACCTGGAAATATTGTTGGCGACAGCTCCTGGAATTTTAATATTATAATCAGAGAGTAATATGTTAAACTTTGCCTTCCCGTTGATTTTTCCATCCTTTACCTCAAAACTGCCTTTTTCTTTGACCTGCTGGCTGATGCCGTGAATTGTAAGCCTGCCTTCCACCGATGCCTCGTACACCCCGTCTTTGGACGTATTCACATCCTTGATATTTATCACTTTACCTGTAAAGGTCGCATTAGGGAACTTGTCTGATTCAACGTAATTCTCATTGAAATGCTCCTGCATGAGAGCCTTGGCAAACTCAAAAGATTTCATTAAAACTATAAACTGAAAATCTCCGGTTGAGGCATCCAGCCCTGCTTTTACCTGACGGTTATGGGCTTCAATCTTCTCCAGGGGGCTGTCGGAATAGAATTTAATGTGAGCCGTTTTGGTAATGAATTTCTGGTTATAACCGGCAAATGAGAGAAGCAGAATGAACAGAAGCGTCAAAACAGGTTTTTTCATAAAACTGTCGGTTTCTTATTTAACTATAGAACATTTATCAAGGATCACATCAGTGTCACTAAACCCTGTGCAGTACCCTTTTATTTTCACTTCTGCATCCGGAAGGAGTTTTTTCACATTCCCGGCGTGACCCGGCAACATGGTGCAGCGCAGTCCTTCATCCCCGAACATCCCCTTATTGAATGAAAATACACAGATCGTCAATGAATCGGCAACTTCCACTTTTGATAGCCGGCCTGCCACTTCTAACACCTTCCCGTTGTATTTAGTTCCGGCAATTGTTTTATCGGCAGTATATTCCTTGTACAGATCGGAAGCCGCAAGGGAATAAGCAGCTTCAATCTTTTCGTAATCAGGCTGCGGTTTATTATAGAGGAAATAAAACACAAGGAATGCCGCTGTAACACCTATTAAAACCAGCACTGAAACTACTTTAATCCAGGTTTTCATACAGATCTGATTTAAGTTCGCTTTGAATAACAATTTTATTCAATGGAAAATGGAGTTGTGAAATTTTCCTTACCTGAATTGTTTTGGTTTGACAACTGTGAATATCCTGGAAATATTGAAACCAAGGAAAATATCCCCGTTCTGCCATTTACCGGTTGTCTGGGTGACTATGCTTTCCATGTTTTCGCCATTGGCGTTGGTAAGGAATATCTGAAACACATGCCCCCCGGTTTCTATGTCGACTCCGACTGATAGTGCGCTGGTAGCGGAAGTTGACTTGATTTGCCCCGGGAAGAGGTAATAATATTCGGCATTGACAGCAACACGCTGGCTGATCTTGAAACGGGCTCCTGCTCCGAGCGAGAAAACATTATTGTGGTCGTCGGGCGTGGGCACAAGGTTGACATGTACGTAGGTAGGTGCGATCTGCAGCGAAAACCTCTGTCCGAATTTCCTTGCAAGGATTACCTGTGTGGCGTAGGATATCCTTGAAGAGAAATAGTTCTTGCGGTTCGGATCTGACCATTTTGTAGTATAAATTGACGTGCTCCCGAAAATTGTCAGGGTAAAAGGCATCACCCTGCCTCCTTTACTTTGCCTGAGGACTTTGAATTTGAGAAAACCGTCCCAGGTATTTTGCAGGGTATTGAGCCCAACCCCTAAACCGAACCAGTCGAGTGCACCATATTCCAGGCCTAACCTGACCTGGGCCTGTTTTAGACCGAAGAGGTTTTCATAACCTGTATTCAGCGCGCCGAAATGGTGGGAAAACATGAAGATGAGGTTTCCTGTAGGTGGATTTTCGCATGACTGGCCCACAATGACCCTGGTTGCTTTAAATGTTGCCGAAGTATAGTCGATCACCGGTTTAGAGTCCTTATTCAGAAGGGCGGTCATGTCATCCTGGGCGTTTGCAGTATATGCAAGAAGTGCCAGGAAAAGCGAAAAGAAAGTATATAAAATATTTTTCATGGCTGCAGGTTTAATTGTTTGGGGCTCCCTGGTTAATCCAGTTTTTAATTTTGCCAAGGTCACAGGCAGATAACTTAGTGCCCAGATTTGGCATGGTTACAAAGCCCGGTTCCCAGTTTACGCCACCCCAAAGTTTACCATTGTTTGCGACAAGGCTCAACCCTGACCAGGTTTCGGTGATCACATTGCCCGAAGGGTTTGAAGTTGAGTGGCAGGTATTGCAATTTGCTACCACGATGGGGACAATGGTCTTTGAATAGGATACATTGGTGCTGTCGCATTGTGCAGCCGAAAAGGGGTACAGGTCATATTCATTGTCATTATAGCAAGAGCTTAATAACAAAAGGAAGGCTGACAATATGAATATGCCATTAATTATTTTTTTCATTTTATGATGGTTATTTTGATTATGGTTTACCAATGTTGATCCATTTCTGAAACAAATTAATATCACATGGGGATAGAATTTCCCCTCCTTTCGGCATTGCATAAAACCCCGCATCATGACGCAGGGCGCCCATCAGCCTGTCGCTGTTGGCACAGGCCACAACCTCGTCATAAGTTTCAAGCGAAAGACCGTTTGCCGGTTTGGAACCTCCGTGGCATCCAACGCACCAGGCCTGGGTGATAGGATATATCGATGATGTATAGGTCACATTAGTGGAATCACAGCCTGCCGAATCGCATTTATTATTATAAGCGCCCTGTGCTATCCACCAGTAAACAATACTCTTCTGGTCCATTACGAAAGGAGTGCCCGGGGGCATCCTTTTCTGAGAGTTACTGAACAGAACGGTATACAGTTTACTGCCCTGGGGATCAAAAGGCGTAACAAGCGACATGATCCCGGCGTAATTGTCAAGAATATGATCAGCCTTATGTGAGGATTCATCATGGCAGCCTGTTTTGGCACAGCCTGAAATGATGACCGGCAGCACCGAGTTCCGGAAATAAATTGTGTCATGTGAACATTTAAACTCCGGTCCGGGAGCGGGAGGCCTTGGAGGTGCAATGGAAAGGTCTGCATTATGATGACAGGAACTTATGGATATTACCAGAAATGCAAGTAATACCTTAGGCAATAAAAATTTCATTTTGAAATGGATTAGGAACCTGGATATAAACGATGATGGTTCAGTATAAGGTATAAATACCCTGAAAAACAAGCAAAGTTAAGAAAAATCTTTATATCCTCTGTATGAAGGATGACCTGCAATGCTTCCTCATTTGATTTCAAGTTCAGGGGAAAACCGCCGATGCCTATGCCTTATACCTTTAACCATGCATTGATATACCTGTTGATATCAAATTTCCTGCGGCAACCCTGGAAATTCATGTACCTTATCATTCCAAAGACCGGGCGTTCCCCCCAGACACGGTCATGAACCCCGCCAATAGACCATGCAATTCCGGCATAACCATTCGGATCCCGGCCGTCAAGCTCATATTTATCATTCAGGTAAACTGCCACAGCCATGGCTTCTTCAGGCGAACCGGTCCACTCCAGTATCTTTTTCGCCCAGTACATCCGCATATACCCATGCATTTTCCCGGTAAGTCGCATTTCTTTCTGGGCGGCATTCCATAAGGGGTCATGGGTTTCAGCCAATTCGAAGGCAGGAAGATCATAGAGGAATTCCCTGGGGTCGCCACGGTGTTTGTTCAGTGTGGTTTTTGCCCATGGATGAAATCCTTCGAAAGAATCATAAGCAGGATTATAAAGGCAAAAATTGTCGGCCAGTTCCCTCCTTACAATCAGCTCTTCGAGGAAGGCTTTTTTAGATAGTGACTCAGCATTTGATTTTTTTGCCTCAATGGCGATACGCTCTGCAGACAGCTGACCGAAATGGAGATATGGAGACAGGCCCGATTGCCCTGTTTCATTTGGGTCATTCCTGAGAATGCCGTAGCCGTCAAGTCTGCAGGCAATGAATTGCTCCATCGCTTCAAGTGCCGCTTCCTCACCGGGTTTAACCCAGCTGATATCCTGTGCAGGCTGTGATAAATAACAATCCATTTCGGGCTTGTACAATAAAGACGAAAGTGGATCAGTATTGAGCCAGGCTCCGTGTTTTGTAAAAGGATGTATTGATAGTTGTGGGATCTCTTCCTGAAGAAAATCACCAAGGGTCCTCTCAATTTTGCGTCTCAGCGTGAAGGCACTGAATTCAACCTTTTGTGAGATGAACCTCGCGGGGATGATATTGTGTGCATCCACTTCATGAAAGGCAGTGCTGAGATGCTTCACTAAAGAATTTTTCCAACCCTGAACTATCCTTAAGGGATTGAAATCGCTTACGAGTAATCCTGCATCAAGGCTGCTGACCAGTTCAGGAATGACCTGCACAGGTTCGCCTTTAAGTATCAGCATGCTGATATTCTTTTTCCCCAGGCTGGCTGAAACTTCTTTCAAGCCTTTCAGCATAAATTGAAATTGCAGGCCGGTTGCATCGAGGAAGCCCGGAAGAAGGCAAAAGACTACAAGCAGCGGCTGCTGGTTTTCAATCGCTTTTTCCTGTGCATAAACAAGGGCCCGGTTATCCCTGGCCCTCTGGTCCCTTTGCATCCAGAAGATCACAGGCCCCGGGCCAGTCGGAATATCATTACAGCGGTGGATCCGTGGTTGTCCTGTCACGTATTAAAATAATAAGCCGCGAACGGGGCGGCTTAGATGAATGCTGCGGAGAGACAGGGATTCGAACCCTGGGACCCCCTTACGAGGGTCAACGGTTTTCGAGACCGCCCCATTCGACCGCTCTGGCATCTCTCCGGTAAAATGAGGCTGCAAAAATAGGAAAAAATTTGGGTTATTTCAGCTTGCGTCTCAGTCTTCCTGCTTAAACAGGGCTTCGATGACACTCGCGATATCCTTTCGCTCAAAGGGTTTGGCAATGAATTCGTCAAATCCGGCTTCCAGGAATTTTTCCCGGTCCTCCCTCGCGGCGAAACCTGTAACTGCTATTACAGGAAGGTTTTCATTTCCTGCCTGCTTCCGTATCTCAATCATAGCCTGGGTTCCGTCCATCCCCTTGCCCAGGTTTATATCCATGAATATCGCGTCTAACTTCTCCCGTTTTGCGACCTCTACAGCAGCTTGTCCTGTTTGGGAAAAGAACAGGTGGCAGTATTTCTTGATATATTGCTGCAGCAGGTTGCTGTTAACCATATTATCTTCAACAATCAATACGTTTGGAAGTTTTTTACCTGCTGATTTGGCTTTTTTCTTTTCAGGGATTCGGGTGGGCACCGCTGCTGGTTTTTCTAAAGTTGTTTCCGGGCGTGATAATTTTGAGCTATGCTCATCCGAAGGCATTTTAATGCAATAAATATTTCCCTTATCGAGTAATTGCATCAGTTTCTCAGCCGAAACACGTATCTGTTCAACTTTCCATTTAAGGTCGGGGTCGGTAATCTCATCAAGCAGTATTTCGGTAAACCCAAGTATGCCGTTCATTGGTGACCTGAGGTCATGATCAAGCCTTGACCAGGGCAGGGTGATTGCTTCCGCCGCACTCTCATCCGCCTTCATCAGTTCATCAATCATCCCCCTGACCAGTTCCGAAGTAGCTATAACATCCTTTTTGCCGTTAACTGCTTCAAGGAAACTGAAAACAGCCTGGATTACTTTAGCATTGGTATTTGTATCCATAGTTGATGTATAAAGTTAATGCCGTATTAAACGTAAAAAACAGGAACTGGTTACCGGATTGGGGATTAGTTTGCCTTATAGGTTTTATAATGAATAAAGAAGTACATCGTAATGACACCAAAGCCGCCGAAAATCAATCCTGCTGATAAAATCGCCGCTTTAAGGCTGTAATGGTCGGTAACCCATCCGAAAAACGGTCCGGTCAGCACGAAGATCAGCCTGATAATGAAATTTCTCACCGATAACACGGTTGCCCTGATATCGGAAGTTGTAATAACATTGATGTAATTCCTGAGTGTGACGGTGGCCAGCCCCCGGGCAAGATAAAACACCAGCAGGAAGATCATGCCTGCGTAGGAGTCCGTTGCAGCTAAACCAGCATAAGAAAGGAAGAGCAGTACCGTGAAAAGTATTACGGTTTTTGGAGGGCCTAGACCGGCTTCAATCTTCCAGGCAAGCATAGCCGTGACCCCGACACTGAGGTTAAGGATGGCCCAGGCTATCCCAAATGAGGAAACCGGAAGGCCGACTTTGCTGAAATAGGGCTGTGCGAACCATGCCATGGTAAGGGTTGAGGCTCCTGTTACCGCCGAGAAAAGCGTATTCCATGTCAGCCTTTTATCCCCGTGCAGAACCTTGGCCACTATTTTATATACATCCCTGAAGCCGGGTTTGCGGATATGTCCGTGAAAGGGTGGTTCCCTTAAGAACAATGCCGCAGGGATCGCTATAAAGGCAACTGCTGCCTGAAAATAATATGGTGTACGGAGGGAGGAAACAGCCAGCAGCCCCCCTATTATCCCGGCTGCAGCTTCGGCAAAATTCCCTATTGAACTGATCCTCCCTTCATACCGGGTATATTTATCTGTTTTTTTCGCGCTCATAAGGGAGTCATATAACATAGCCGAATCGGCTCCTGAAACGAGGCTCATACCGACCCCCAGTATTGTCTCAGCAATAACAAACTCCCAAAACCCCGATGAAACACTGTAAATCAGATATCCCCCGAACCCGAAGACCGAACCGGCAAGGATACTGGTGCGCCGGCCGGCAAGATCGGCAAAATACCCGGTAGGTATTTCGAGCATCATCAGGGTAAAGGAATATACAGCCTGCAGTGTGAAAATGTCCTGCATGCTCATCCCGTTCGACTTGTAAAAGAGAACGATGATAGGCATTACAAGGTTCATCCATTTTGCGACCTTGACGAGGTAAAGGCTTCCCAGGTTACGACTGAGGGAAAAGGCAGTTGTAACCGGGTGAGACGTCATTTGCGATTAATAAGGAGAAAGCTCGGCAACCTATGGCGTTTTTTAATTTATCAGAAAATCGAGGCCGGCAGTGCTAATGATTTTTGCAATCTCGGGGCGAACATTCTCGATTTTCAAATCATGGCCCTGTTCCTTCACTTCTTTGAAAGCAACAAGCAACATCCGGATACCCAGTGAGGATAAAAAAACGACTTCGGAAAAATCGAGGTAAACAGGACTTTTTCTGTGATTCAGCAAGGAGAAAAATTCCATGGATCCGTTGGCAACGGTATTGGCATCAAGCTTTCCCGAAAAGGCAAGTCTTAGCACGGATTTGTCTGACTGAATAATTTCTATTTTCATAGCCCGGTGGTCGTTAAGGGAACAAAGTTAAAAGAATTTCCAGATCTGGTTGTTTGTATTATTTTTGATAATCTGGCCTGAAGCAGGCATCGCCGACATTTCAGCATTACCCGTGGAAGTCTGATTATTCCGGATCGGCGAGTAAAATAAAAGGACATTAAGGCGGGGGATGTCAAGCCTGAAAACAAAAGACGCCGCAATGCGGCGTCTTTTTTGAGGTTTGCGGAGAGAGAGGGATTCGAACCCCCGGAGGCTTGCACCTCAACGGTTTTCAAGACCGCCGCAATCGACCACTCTGCCATCTCTCCGGGGGCAAAATTACAACAATTTTCCAAACCGGCAAGAATGCCTTCTTACATTCTTGATCAGGTGCTTTACCCGACAGATTACCCTCTTGACAGAATTTTCTTGCCAAATCAGCGTATTTTCAATATATTTGTATATTGATTTTATCCTCAACAGGAAACATTATTATATTATAAAAACATAAATCTTGGTGTTATGAAAAAGAGCATACTTCTGATGATCCTTGCCTGTTTCATTTTAGGAGGGCCATCTGCTTCGGCAAAAAATCTTTGGGCCTATCTCACTTACGCGACTTTTAATTCCCCCGAGGGCCCATATGTGGAAACATATCTTAGTATTGCTGGGAACAGCGTGAAATGGGTTAAACAGGATAATGGTAAATATAAAGCCACCGTGAATGTGCTCATGACCTTCAAGGATAACAATAACATCAAAGCGTATAAAAAATACGAACTGAACAGCAAGGAGGTTTCTGATACTGCCCATATGAACTTTCAGTTTTTAGACCTTCAAAGATTTCAGGTTGCCAACGGGACCTATAATTTTGAAATCCAGCTATCAGATAAAAATAAAACCGCTCAGGCCATGCCTTACATGCAGAAAATTACGGTGGATTTTCCTGCAGACAAACCGTCCATGTCGAGCGTTGAACTGATTAAAAGTTATACCAGGACCGACAAATCCACGGTTCTCTCCAAGAGTGGCTATGACCTTGTGCCAAGCATTTACAATTTTTATAATGAAGAAGACGCCAAACTGGGTTTCTATACTGAACTGTACGGCCTAAATAAAGCCCTGCCAGAAGGACAGATGTTCCTTCTATCCTATTATATTGAGTGCTTTGAAAACAACCTGAAGCTGAACGAATTCGCCAAAGCAAAAAAAGAAAGCCCGAAGGCCGTTAATGTATTGCTTGCCGAAGTCAATATCAAAGATCTTGCCACGGGAAATTACAATCTTGTTATAGAAGCAAGGAATGCCGGCAATGAAGTGCTGCTTTCAAAGCGGGTATTTTTCCAGAGGACAAACCCGAGAGCTACTTACTCAATCACACAGATTGCATCCACCGATATCCAGGGAACTTTTGCCGAGAAGATCACTAATGCCGACTCCCTCAGGGAGTTTATCAGTTGTGCTTACCCGGTTTCAACCGGATACGAAAAGGATTTCATTCAATACCAGCTGAAAAAATCGGATCTCCCTACCCTGCAAAAATATTTTTTCAGTTTCTGGCAGCAAAGAAATGCGACTGAACCCGAAAAAGCATGGCTGGGATACAAAAACCAGGTGAACACCGCCCAGGCCAATTTCGCTACAAAAATAAAGAAAGGCTTCCAGACCGACCGCGGCCGTGTATTCCTTCAATATGGTCCGCCAAATGCGAGGGAAGGCCATTACGCAGAACCGAATACTTATCCATATGAAATATGGCAATATTATACCCTGAACAACAGCCAGAGAAATAAACGGTTTGTTTTTTATTCCCCTGATATGGTGACTGCCGATTTCATCCTGCTGCATTCCGACGCCATCGGTGAGCAGTATGATCCGAAATGGAAAGTTGATTTAAGAAATAAAATGAACTCCCCTGTCGACATCGGTGAATCGCAGGTAGTAAGTGTTTGGGGTGACTACTCCGAAGATGCCTGGGATCTGCCCACCACCAATGTTGGTAAGTAATTGCCAAAGCAGGTCATTTCTTTCTTCCGCTCAGGATTAATTCTTATTTTTGGGCCTTAATTGGAACACTATTTTTCATTATCAGAGTGCGAGTCGCGGTAGTAATACTTAACTGGAACGGGAAAAAATTTCTGGAGAAATTCCTTCCGGCTTTGATGCAGCATATTGAACCGGATACCGGGGTCATTGTTGCAGACAATGCTTCAACCGACGACTCACTCAGCTTCCTGGAAAACAACTTCCCGCAGATCAGAATTATAAGCAATCCCGAAAACGGCGGTTTTGCCCGTGGGTACAATCTTGCATTGAACCAGGTTGATGCGGAATACTATATCCTTCTGAATTCAGATATTGAAGTCACCGAAAATTGGATAAAACCGGTTATAGAGATTATGGACCAGGATGAAATGATAGGGGCATGCCAGCCCAAGATCAGGTCCTATCTTGAGCCAAAGAAATTTGAATATGCCGGTGCAGCCGGGGGGTTCATCGACAAATACGGGTATCCCTTCTGCCGCGGCAGGATGTTTCTTCAGATCGAGGAAGATCACGGCCAATACGACGATGTTCACGAGATTTTCTGGGCCTCCGGAGCCTGCTTATTCGTGAGATCAAAGCTTTACCATGAACTGGGCGGATTTGATGAGGACTTTTTCGCTCATATGGAAGAAATTGATTTTTGCTGGAGGATGAACAACGCCGGATACAAAATAATGTATTGTCCCGACTCCACTGTTTTCCACATAGGTGGTGGAACATTGCCGAAAATCTCATGGAGAAAGACTTATCTCAATTTCAGGAATAACTTCATACTGCTTTACAAGAACCTGCCGGAATCCTGGCTTATCAGGGTTTTTATGGTACGGCTCCTTCTTGACGGCGTTGCCGCCATGAAATTTCTTGTCCAGGCAGGTTTCAAAGATTTCTGGGCTGTAGCCAGGGCGCATTTCAGTTTTTACCGCTCACTTTCAAAAACCAGGCAAAAACGAAAATCAATAAAACAGGGATCGGTCAGAAATATCTACAAGGGAAGCCTTGTATTTGATTATTTCATCCTGAGAAAAAAGAAATTCTCCCAGCTAAAACCTTCCAGGTTTAAAAATTAAGCGTAAAGCAGGCTTTCCATTGCCAGCCTGTATGAATCCAGCCCGAAACCGCTGATCACTCCTTTTGCTGCAGCTGCAATGCAGGAAACATGCCTGAATGGTTCCCTTGCATACACGTTTGAAATATGTATCTCGATAACAGGAACAGAGATCGCCTTTACTGCGTCCCCGATGGCCACCGATGTATGGGTATACCCCCCGGCGTTCAGGATGACACCCGCAAATTTCCCGTCGGCCTTTTGCAAGGCATCGATAATTTCACCTTCAATATTGCTCTGGAAATAAGAAATAGCCGCATCGGGGAATACCGGTTTAAGTGTTTTAAGGTAATCTTCAAATTTCTTATTACCGTAAACTGAAGTTTCACGTTTACCAAGCAGGTTCAGGTTGGGCCCGTTGATGATCAGGATCTTTTTCATGTTAGCAAATATACGAATAGGTGAGTTGCAAAGCAATTCACCTATTCGTATATTTGCATCGACTTTCCAATAGGGGTGCCTTAAGACACGGGCTGAGATCATACCCTCTGAACCTGATCCGGATAATGCCGGCGTAGGAACAAGAGTATCCATTGAAACATGCCTCTATTGTAAGTTATCGGTTTAACATCTGAACATATAACTTATGATGGCGCAACGGAAAAACAGAAAAAAAACAACCAGGTTTCTTTTAACCTTCCTCCCGGCAATCCTGTTTGCCCTGACATCTTATACCCAGGTCAGGCTGGGCGGGACTATCTGCGATAAAACGGATGGGAAATTCCTCCCGGGAGCCAACCTTGTACTTGAAAAAAGCGGTCAAAATGCAGTCACTGATGAAAACGGGCATTTTTCATTTCCAAAGATCAGGCAGGGAACTTATATACTGAGGGTCTCCTATATCGGGTATTCGAAGATGAGGCTCGATATCAGGCTGCAGTCCGATACCACAGTCAGTATTGCGATGGAACCCTCGGTAATACTGGCCGAAGAAGTGAATGTCACAGCTACGCGGGCCCACGACAAATACCCTGTGGCCTATACCGACATTGCAGCAAAGCAGATCCAGCCGGTTAACATGGGTAAAGACCTCCCCTACCTTATCCAGAATTCACCGTCCACGGTCGTCACTTCGGATGCAGGCACCGGCATTGGTTATACCGGGATTAATATACGCGGCACAGATCTCACGCGCATCAATGTGACATTAAACGGCATCCCCCAGAATGATCCGGAATCGCAGGGGGTGTGGTTCGTTGATCTTCCCGACATAGCATCTTCATCAGACAATATCCAGGTTCAGCGGGGCGTGGGAACATCAACCAACGGGGCCGGCGCATTCGGAGCTTCAATAAACATACAAACTGCCAGGTTAAACCCTGACCCATATGCTGAACTGGATGTTTCAGCGGGGTCTTACAGGACATTCAAATCGACCCTGAGATTTGGCAGCGGCCTTCTGTCAAACCACCTCAGCTTCGACGGGCGGTTCTCGTATATTCATTCCGACGGTTATATCGACAGGGCATTCTCTGACCTTAGTTCATGGTATCTCTCAGGCGGATATTATGGTTCCAAAACAACAGTCAGGCTGATCCTCTTCTCGGGCACCGAAAAAACATACCAGGCCTGGGGCGGCGTCCCAAAAGATTCGCTCGGGACAAACCGCAGGTTTAACCCGATGGGGCTGTATTATGACCAGTCAGCGCAGATCCAGTACTATGATAACGAAACGGATAATTATGTACAGACCCATTTCCAGGGGATCTTCTCCCGGCAACTCACGAAAGGCTGGGACCTGAACTTTGCTGTTCACTATACGAAAGGGAAAGGTTATTATGAAAGCTTTGAACAGAATGCATTTTTTTCAGGCTATGGGCTTCCAAACGTGATCATCGGAGGGATAACGATAGATTCAACAAACCTGGTCAACCGGAAAATGCTTGATAATGATTACTGCGGATTTACATTCTCCAGTAATTACAAGCCGGATGAAAGGTTAAATGTGATCATTGGCGGCGCCTGGAGCCGGTATTCGGGCGATTCCTTCGGAAAGATAACCTGGGCGCAGTACGCGTCAACCAGCAATAACGATTGGAACTGGTATGATGGCAAGGGCATCAAAAAGGATTTCAACATCTTCGGAAAAGTTAATTATACATTCTGGAAAACGCTTTCACTTTTCGCCGACATTCAGTACCGTAACGTCAATTATAAGCTAAACGGGACCATTGAGGACCTGAGGACCCTCAACCAGGCCCATATCTTTAATTTCTTCAATCCAAAACTCGGTCTTTTCTATGCTTTCAGCAAACACCACCAGGCCTATTTTTCATTTGCGGTAGGGAACAGGGAACCAAGCCGGGATAATTACAAGGATGCCGATACCAATCGCATGCCCATAGCCGAAAGGCTTTATGACTATGAACTTGGATATACAGCCAGATACAATTGGTTCACCGCTAACGCCAACCTCTTTTATATGGATTACAGCAACCAGCTTGTCCTTACCGGTGAGATCAATTCGGTGGGTGAAGCAATCATGGTCAATGTCCCCCGCAGCTACCGCTTTGGGATAGAGATATCAGCAGGTATCGATATAATAAAACAACTTCATTTTGACATGTCCGCGACCTTCAGCAGGAACAGGATAAAGGATTTCACACAATACACCGATATATATGATTCAGCCTGGAATTTTTCCGGACAGCAACCGTCCTACCTCGGGAATACCGACCTTTCATTCTCCCCCAACATCATATTCAACGGGACGCTGGTATACAAACCCTTAAAAAACATGTCGGTCTCATGGAATTCACGGTTTATAGGTAAGCAGTATATCGACAATACCTCAAACAGCGCACGCTCGCTTCACGATTACTTTATTAACGGACTGGGGGCTTCATATGCGATTCATCCGCCATGGATGAAAGAGATTGCTTTTACAATGACCATCAACAATATATTCAGCGCCAGGTACGAATCCAACGCCTGGGTTTATCCCTACCTCCATTCAGGAACCTATTATGAATCCAACGGGTATTTTCCCCAGGCACCAGTGAACTTCCTGATCGGGATCTCCCTTAAGATATGATGGCTGGATAGCTGGATGACTGGATAGCTTATGATACAGTTATCGGCGCGAAGCGCTTTATCCAGTTATCGGCGCGAAGCGCTATGATCCGGCTGCCTGTCATCCTTTTTTGCTACCTTTGCCGGCGGTATTATGGAGAAAACGATCAGCATAAAAAACAGGAGGGCCTCCTTTGAATATTTCCTCCTGCAGGAATTCACGGCGGGTATAATGCTTACCGGGACGGAGATCAAATCGGTACGTGAAGGAAAAGCTTCCATCGCTGATGCCTTTTGCAGTTTCAAAGGCAGCGAACTATTCGTAATGAACATGCATATTGCAGAATACAGCCTCGGCACAATTTACAACCACGAACCAAAACGGGCGCGCAAACTTCTACTTACAAAAAGGGAACTTCATAAACTTCTGGTGAAAGTAAAAGAAAGAGGGCTTACCATAATACCGACCCTGTTCTATATAAATGACAACGGACTGGCAAAACTCAACATTGCCCTGGCCAAAGGAAAACATTCCTACGACAAGCGGGATTCCCTTAAGCAGAAGGATATAAAAAGGGAAATGGACCGGTCGGGGGATTAAATCTTACACTATGAAAAACGCATTTAAACAGTTTGTACTGGTACTTTCTCTGATTTCAATGCCGGGTTTGATGTTCTCACAAAAGGAGGCGGAGAATAAGGGGATTATTCACTGGTACAGTTTTGCCGATGCCTACAAGCTGAGCAAAAAGAAACCCAGGAAATTGTTTGTTGACGTATATACCGATTGGTGCGGATGGTGCAAGAAGATGGATAAGGAGACCTTTCAGGACCCGGAGACTGCAAAGTACATGCAGAAACACTTTTACTGTGTGAAGCTGGATGCCGAGACAAAAGACACGATTGTAATTGATACGGTGAAATTTGTAAACAGGAACCCAAAGGGCAGGGGCGGTAACAATCAGTTGGCTGTAGTGCTGCTCAAGGGAAAGATGTCCTACCCTTCCTATGTCTTTATCAATGAGCAGAACCAGGTACTTGACGTGGTTCCCGGCTTTATGAACGCCGCTCAATTCGCTCCCTTTTTACATTACTTCGGGGATAATGCCTACAAGGATATTAAATGGGATGACTATATAGGGTCTTATAACAAAACTGAAAAGAAGAAATAAGCCGGGATGCCCGGCCTATAAAGAAAAAGCCGCCCGAAAAGGCGGCTTTTTCTTTATAGGGTGGAAGATGGGTTTCGAACCCACGACCTTCAGAGCCACATTCTGACGCTCTAACCAGCTGAGCTACGACCACCATTTTGTTCTGCAAAAGTACAAAAAAATTATACATTTGCAAAAAGCCAATTCAGTTTGAGCCTGTTCAGAAAATCCCCGGAGATCATTTCAGCCTCCCTCTCGCGTCTTGCATGGGTAAGGTTCCTGCATGAACCCCTTGGTCTCGGTTCTTTGATTTTCATAGGATTGATATGTATTACAGCTATACTCGGATATCTGATCACCCCTGATAAAACCCCTTTTGCAAACCAGCAATTCCTTGAACTGGGATTAAAAAAGCCCGGATTTAAAGTTGACATCCTGTATATCCCGGGAACAGATCCTCCACAGCATCCGGGATGGCTCCACAGGATGTTGATGGGCGAAAAAAATTCAGCCACTCCCATACCTATCAGTTGTTACCGGGTTTACCGGGATACTCTGTTTTACAGGATCTATTCGGAACCCGGCACCGCATTGCCTGCCGAAACCAGGATCCCGGCCAAAGGCCTGAGTCTGCCTCACACAAAGACATTCTGGCTGGGGACCGACCGTTTTGGCAGGGATTACCTGAGCCAGTTGATCATCGGAGCAAGGATAAGCCTCTCGGTGGGTTTAATTTCCGTATTTATTTCACTGCTGATAGGTATTTCCCTTGGCGCAATTGCCGGGTATTTCAGAGGCTGGGCTGACAACCTGATCATGTGGTTCATTAATGTCGTATGGTCCATTCCTACTCTACTGCTGGTAATCGCGATCACATTCGCCCTGGGGAAGGGATTCTGGCAGGTTTTTGTTGCTGTTGGCCTAACGATGTGGGTGGATGTGGCCAGGATGGTGAGGGGGCAGGTTATGGGCCTGAGGGAGAAGGAATTTGTTGAAGCAGGCCATGCGCTTGGATTTTCCGACTCAAGGATTATCATCAGGCATATACTTCCAAATGTAATGGCTGCCGTGATCGTAATATCCGCAGCAAACTTTGCTTCAGCCATCCTCCTTGAAGCCGGTCTCAGCTTCCTTGGCCTCGGGGTTCAGCCTCCTGTCCCCTCCTGGGGATCCATGATCAAGGAGAACTACGGTTACATTATCCTCGATTATGCTTACCTCGCCATTCTTCCAGGTATTGCAATCATGCTCCTGGTGCTGGCCTTTATGCTGATGGGGAATTCACTGAGGGATGCGCTGGATGTTAAAACCCGGAAATGATCAGCCCGGGCTGAATTCCAGGTTCCCGCAACGCGCCTTGTTCTTCTCACGGCATGAGCCTTTATCGAGAAAGTATTTTATCGAAAAATACACATCAATGCCGGTAAAGTCATTGAAATTAAAGAAGCCCCCTAATTTATCACAACCTATCGTGAACCCGTACGCCCTGAGGGCAATACCAACCCTGGGGAGATACCAGTCATACAGTGAAACCGGCAGGCTTACTTCCAGCCAGCGAGCTTCATACCTCGGAGTGAAAGTAAGTTCGGCAGGCCTGTAGATAGTACTTTTCGCAAAGGCAACCGGATATATCAGGCTTGCATTGATGTATGCATATTTTGAAACATGGTAATCAAATTGAACGCTAAGCGCCGAAGGGAGCCAGATTGTGAATTTATTTGCGGCAACTGCAGAGGTATTATCCCCGTAAAATTTATAACTCAGGGTGTCTAGCATCTGCTGAATACTCCTGAACTTGATCCTGCTGATCTGGTCCCAGTAGGCGGAGCGGTTGTCAATGACCAGTTTCTGTGCATTGGTCCTGAACTGTATACCTCCTACATCAATAAGCGCTACCCCGATGCGGTAAAGGTAATCTTCATACCTCTGGGCACAAAGCCGGTTGAAATACTGTTCCTGGTGGGGTTTGACCAGCCTTGTATACGTCACGCCCAAATCAACGCCAAAACCACCTCCCCTGAAAGCGGTACTGCCCGTAATCCCGTTGGTCTGGTAGTCAACAGGCATTGACAAACCCATCTCGCCCTTAAGATTCCTGATCTGTACGGTCGAATCGTCAATAACTGTATAATCCATGTTTTCAACATTGGAGTATATTCCTGCATAGCCGAAAAGCTTCCTCACCGACAAGCCTGCATTGATCCGGTTAAACCCCCTGCCGTAAACCTCATACGAATAAGTTAGCCCTATCTCGGCCCATGCCATCTGGGCACCGCCAAACGGCCGGGTATCATTGTAGTTGATCTTTTGCTGTGGCCTGTAATTCAAACCGAGATAGGCAAAATTTGCCATGTCGTAAGGCAAATTATGTACCGATACCACATTCCTGACAGCCGTGGTCAATGCAAATGCATGCTTACCCCAAATGAGCATGGCACCCGGACCATTAATCCTTAAATTCACGAAAGCGCTTTTAGGCCTGTGATTATTGTAACTGTAGAAGATCCTGACCTCCGTTCCATAACCTTCAGAATGTGATGGCCATTCATAGCTGTTCTGAAAGAAATGAGAGAATTTGTAGTCGTTCCTCTTCTGGTAAAGCATGTTGTTCTGAACGAATACTCCGGCACCGATAAACTGGACATCCAGCCAGGTCTTTGAATTCTGCAGTGCACTTGGGTTTACCTGAATGCTGTTTGTGCCCGCATAATTCCCCAGGACAGTTCCGTACATCGACTGTGCAACCCCCGGGCTGTTTAAGGTGAAAAAGAGAAGTACTGGCAATATATTCCTAAGTAACCTCATACAGGCAATGGCTACGATGTAAAACAAACAAAAAAGCCGAGTAAATGTTTATCCCTTCAACGGAATTTTAATCACTTTCGGGCAGATCCCCTGCCCTCGTGATGTTTAGATTAATGACCTGAACCTTAGGGTTGGGGTTGCCCGGAATGGCAAACAAAACCTTTGGAACAGCTTCTGTACTTATAAGTAACGGCGAAAAGTAAAAATTTAGTACCTTTGCAGGCCAAATTTCAATCCAAACGCGGATGTGGCGTAATTGGTAGCCGCGCAAGACTTAGGATCTTGTGCCTCAGGGCGTGGGGGTTCGAGTCCCTTCATCCGCACAAAATCAAACTAAAAGCCTGGAATTTAAAAATTCCCGGCCGAATTAACAGCTCATTAACTATAACAGGCATTCATGAATTTATCCAGAGAGAACACAGGCGAACTCACCGCTACGATACGGTTGGAAATCACACCGGAAGATTACACAGAACAGGTAAACAAAGTGATCAGGGATTACCAGAAAAAAGCGAACATCCCGGGCTTCCGCCCCGGCCATATCCCCTCAGGGCTCATCCGTAAAATGTATGGAAAAGCAGTTCTGGCCGAGGAAGTCAATAAACTCATTTCCGATTCGCTTATGAATTACATCAAGGAACAGAAACTTGACCTGCTTGGGAACCCTATCCCAAACCTGGAAAAGAATTCAGCTGTTAATTTTGAGACCCAGACCAGTTTTGAATTCTTTTTTGACATCGGGTTTGCGCCTGAATTCAAAATCCCGTTCGGACCTGAAACGGAAGTCGAAGATCTTGAAATTATTGTCGATGACAGTATGATTGACAAGTACGTTGATGAAACCCGGAAACGTTTCGGTACACCTGTCAAGGCCGAAGAAAGCGGGCAGCCCGGCGATGCCGTTCCTTCTGAAGCACCTGCGCCAGATGGAGAAAATAAGCCGGAAACCAAAACCCCTGAAGTTATCCCTGCCGAAATGACAACCGAACTCTTTGAGAAAGTCTATCCCGGCGACAAACTCGAAACAGTTGACCAGTTCAGGGAAAGGATCAGGAAAGACGCCTCTGCAAGTTTTGCCCAGGAAACAGACAGGATCTTTTTTAATAAAGCAACTGACATCCTTGTCAAAAGCACAAACTTTGATCTTCCGGATGAATTCCTGAAACGCTGGCTGCTTGAATACAATGAAGGTAAATTTACGCCGGATCAGATTGAGAAGGATTATACCTCATTCAGGGAATCAATGAAATGGCAACTGATCGAGAACAGGATTATCCGCGACCACGACATTAAAGTCAGCGAAGAAGATATACGGAATTATATCAGGACTGTCATGTTGCAAAGGGTCGGCACGGAATTTGTCGATCCTGAAATGGAAAAGAAATATGAATCAATCGTAGATGCTTTCATGCAGAATAAGGAGCAGGTTCAAAGGATCAACGACCAGCTTTATAATGCACGGATGATGGGACTTTTCAAAACTACGCTGAACATAGTAAAGAAAGAGGTCTCCTATGATGAATTCATTAAAATAGCCTCAGAAATGCATGAACATGACCATTCCCATCATGAACACGAACATGAACATGATCACGAGCATGATCACGAGCATGATCACAAATAAACGAGCCGTGAGCCATCAGCCATGAGCCGTGAGTTATAAGACGATCAATCTAACAGTCAATAAACAATATTATGGACGAATTTTCAAAATATGCGATACGGCACAGGGGCATCAGCGGGCTGAGCCTTGAAAAATACAAAAGTATTTCGGCCAATTACATCTCCCCTACCATCATAGAAGAAAGGCAGCTCAATATTGCAACCATGGATGTTTTCAGCCGCCTGATGATGGACAGGATTATTTTCCTCGGGGTTCCCATCGACGATTATGTAGCCAACATCATCCAGGCTCAGTTGCTGTTCCTTGAGTCGGTTGATTCCCATAAGGATATCCAGATATATCTAAATACTCCGGGAGGGTCTGTTTATGCCGGCCTGGGTATTTATGATACAATGCAATATATTAACCCTCACGTTGCAACAATCTGTACCGGGATGGCGGCATCAATGGGGGCGATTTTACTGTGTGCCGGGGAAAAAGGCAAACGCACAGCCCTTAAACATTCGAGGATATTGATCCATCAGCCTATGGGTAGTGCTGAGGGACAGGCTTCCGATATCGAGATCACGACCCGTGAGATCCAGAAGCTGAAAAAAGAACTTTATGAAATCATTTCCATGCATTCAGGTCAGCCGTACAAGAGGATATTAAAGGATGCCGACAGGGATTACTGGATGACCGCTGAAGAAGCCAGGGAGTATGGTATGATTGACGAAGTTCTCCTGAAGTCCAAAAAAGAGACGCAGTAATGGCAAAAACCGAAGAGCGCTGTTCTTTCTGCGGCAGGGAAAAACGAGAGGCCAGGGTGCTGATTGCAGGCCTGAACGGCCACATCTGTGACAACTGTGTTCAGCAGGCCCAGACTATCCTTGAGGAAGAACTTGCCTCGAAAAAACCCAAAAGTTTCCAGGAGCCGGCCCTGCTGAAGCCTCATGAAATCAAGAAATATCTTGACCAGTATGTGATCGGTCAGGAAGAGGCCAAACGTGTTATTTCAGTAGCCGTTTACAATCACTATAAACGCATCCGGCATGCTAAAGAAGCCAGGGAGGATGATATTGAGCTTGAAAAATCCAATATTATCATTGTTGGTGAAACAGGCACCGGTAAGACCCTGCTTGCAAGAAGCATTGCAAAAATGCTGAATGTGCCTTTCTGTATAGCAGATGCCACGGCCCTGACTGAAGCAGGATATGTAGGGGAAGATGTTGAAAGCATCCTGGCCCGGTTGCTTCAGGTTGCCGATTATAACCTGGAAGCTGCCGAAAGGGGGATTGTGTTTATTGATGAGATAGATAAAATTGCAAGGAAAAGCGATAATCCTTCCATCACCAGGGATGTTTCAGGGGAAGGGGTCCAGCAGGCCCTTTTGAAAATGCTGGAAGGAGCGATTGTGAATGTGCCTCCCCAGGGCGGGAGGAAACACCCTGAACAGAGGATGATCCAGATCAATACCCAGAACATACTTTTCATTACAGGCGGTGCCTTTGACGGCATAGACAAGAAAATCGCAAACCGCTTGCAAACAAACCGCATCGGGTATAAGGTTGACAGGAAAAGGGAGGAAGTTGACAAAGACAATATCCTGCAATATATTTCGCCGGTCGACCTAAAGGCATACGGGCTTATCCCCGAACTTGTAGGCAGGATGCCGATCGTGACTTTTATGCATGCGCTGGACAGGGCAACCTTGAAGCGGATATTGCTGGAGCCTAAGAATTCCCTGGTGAAACAGTATACCAAACTTTTCGAGATCGATAATATCAAACTCAGTTTTGATGATGATGCCTTGGATTTCATTGTTGAGAAATCGGTCGAATTCAAGCTCGGGGCCAGGGGGCTCAGGGCGATCCTTGAAGGTATCATGAACGATGCCATGTTTGAACTTCCTTCCAAATCCAATGTAAAAAGCCTGAAGGTTAACATTGCCTTTGTTGAAGAAAAATTCAATAAAACCAGTTTATCCAGGCTTAAAGTTGCCTGATACTAAACTCCCTCTCCTCATCGTTTATTTTAGAGCGCAGGCACAGTTAATTCCGATGAGAATACCGCTACTTTATATCATATTGCTGTTTTTATTCCGACTGCCCCTTTTTTCGCAGGATACAACTAAAATTACGCTCCCTGTGAAAATCGTCAGGGGGGATACACTGCCGTCGGTTGATCTGAACGGGGTTACTATCTTTCCCCCCGGCAAGTTTGAAAATAAGAGGGAAGCCGTCAGGTATGACCGGCTGGTATACAATATCAAAATCGTATATCCCTATGCAAAACTTGCCGGGTATAAACTGAAGCAGATAAAAGCAGTTCTCGATACCATAAAAAACGATAAACAGAGGAAGGCGTTCCTCAGGAAATCGGAAAAGGAACTTAATGACCAGTTTGGAGACCAGGTTCGTGACATGACCTACTCCCAGGGAAAGATACTTATCAAGCTGATATACAGGGAGACTGGTTCATCAACCTTTGCCATAGTGAAAGAACTCAAGGGAGGATTCAATGCCTTCGTATGGCAGACCCTGGCCCGGATCTTTGGTTATGACCTGAAATCGCTATACAACCCTAAAGAAGAAGATGAGCCCATCGAGAGGGTGGTACAGATGATAGATGCAGGAGCTATCTGAATAAGCATTAAATTTACAGGCTTGTTGCACACATGAAATTATCCATTATCATCGTCAATTACAATGTAAGGTATTTCCTTGAGCAATGCCTTCATTCTGTGCAGAATGCCTGCAAAAGCCTGGATGCAGAGGTATTTGTAGTTGACAACAGCTCCGTTGACGGTTCGGTAAAAATGGTCAGGGAAAAATTCCCGGATGTCATCCTTATCGAAAATAAGGATAACCTGGGTTTTTCAAGTGCAAACAACCAGGCTATGAGAATTGCAAACGGGGAATACATCCTGCTGCTTAACCCCGACACACTCGTTGAAGACGATACGCTAAGGAAAGTCGTGACTTTTATGGATGAGCACCCTGATGCAGGCGGGCTCGGGGTAAAAATGATCGATGGCAAAGGGAAATTCCTGCCCGAATCAAAACGGGCCCTTCCTACCCCTGTTGTATCGTTCTATAAGATTTTCGGGCTTTCTTCACTTTTTCCCAGGTCAAGGATCTTCAGCCAGTATCATCTCGGTTACCTTGACAAAGACAAAGTTCATGAGATCGATGTACTTGCGGGCGCTTTTATGCTCCTCAGGAAACGTGTACTTGATGAAATCGGCCTTCTCGACGAATCTTTTTTCATGTATGGCGAAGATATTGACCTGAGCTACAGGATAACCCAGGCCGGCTATAAGAATTACTATTATCCCGGCACCAGGATCATCCATTATAAAGGCGAGAGCACGAAGAAAAGCAGCATAAACTATGTGTTTATGTTTTACAATGCCATGATCATCTTCGCCAGGAAACATTTCTCAAAAGAAAATGCAAGGTCCTTCTCGATAATGATCCATTCGGCAATTTACCTGCGTGCTTTTTTTTCTGTCCTTACACGGTTTGCCGTGCGTATATTTCTTCCGCTTCTTGACGGGCTGATGATTTATGCCGGTATGATTTTTATGACATTTTACTGGGAAAAGAATTTTATTTTTCCTTACGGCGGACATTACCCTCCTGAATTCATGCTGGTTGCCGTTCCCATTTACATCCTCATATGGCTTATCAGTGTGTATATCAGCGGAGGCTATGACCGGCCGATCATGTTAAGGAAAGTCTTCCAGGGAATGCTTGCGGGCACCCTGCTTATCCTGCTGTTATACAGCCTGCTGAGCGAGAATTACCGCTTTTCCAGGGCATTGATCCTGTTCGGGGCCAGCTGGGGCCTTTTGATTATGCTGGCTATCAGGGCACTGCTGCATTTTTCAAAAATTTCAGGATTCCAGCTGAACACTATAAAGAATAAAAAATTCGTTATCATCGGAGGAAAGGAGGAATCGGAACGTGTTGCCGACCTGCTGCAGAAAACCGGGATGAACCCTGCATTTGTCGGCCTCGTTAGTTTTCATCCGAATAAAGGAAACCTGAACGGCTTTATAGGAGATCTTGAACAGATCAAGGATATCATCATCATTCACAAGATCGATGAAGTGATTTTCTGCGCCAAGGATATACCTGCCCAGGTCATCATCGACAAAATGTCGGAATTAAAGGATGCCCAGGTTGATTATAAAATCGCTCCGCCTGAGAGCCTCTCCATCATTGGCAGTAACTCAATCAACACCTCCGGCGACCTTTATGTGGTTGACATCAATGCAATCACCAAGAAATCAAACCTCAGGAGCAAAAGGGTGTTTGACCTCACTGCCGGGATTATTATCCTGACCATGTACCCCTTGTTTATTTTCCTTGTCAAAAAACCTATCGGCCTCGCGAGGAATCTTGCCCTGGTGCTTTTTGCAAGGAAGTCGTGGGTGGGTTATACCCCTGTGAGCGGCAGCAATGTTCAGCATGTTCCGATGATCAAAAAAGGAGTGCTGAATCCTATGGATGCCCTGAAATCAAAAGAGATCAGTGAAGAAGATAAAAACAGGCTCAATATCCTCTATGCCCGGGACTACCATCTGACCAACGACATCAATATTCTTTTCAAGGGGTTCAGAAACCTTGGAAGGGCCTGATGCTATTATTTTGAATGATTTTAAATAAGAGAAATTCGTATCTTTGCACCATAATAAGTTATTAAAATGGCGTCTATAGAGATTGTTATCCCGAGATTAGGGGAAAGCGTGATTGAAGTTACTATCACAAAATGGCTTAAGAACGAAGGCGAACAGGTTGAAGCTGAAGAAGCTCTTGTTGAAATTGCCACCGATAAAGTTGATTCCGAGATCGTATCAACGGCAAGCGGAACATTATCGAAGAAATTATTTCAACCGGGAGACATCGTTGCCGTAGGCAAAGCATTTGCAATCATTGATGCAGCCGGCGGTGCCGTGGAAGAAAATCCTGTCAAAGCCTTACCCGAAACCATTCCTGCTGCCGGAAAAACGAAATCCGAAATTAAACCAGAGAAAGTCATAATTGATGAAGGTGAAGCAGCCAGGGCAGCTGCAGATGAAGGCAGCTCCGGGTCAAGGTATTACAGTCCGCTGGTAAGAAGCATCGCACAGCAGGAAGGCCTGTCTTTTAAAGAGCTTGACAATATTCAGGGAACCGGGAAAGAAGACCGGCTTACAAAGCAGGATATTCTCGAATACCTTTCAAAAAGAGGAAGTGGTGTTGCACCTTCCGAAAAAACTGTGCCTGGCCCGGCAAAACTTCAGCCGGCTGCCCCTGTTTTTACTAAAGGTGAAGACCGCATAGTTGAAATGGACAGGGTAAGGCAGCTGATTGCAAACCATATGGTTAAATCGGTTCAGACTTCACCCCATGTCACTTCCTTTATCGAAGTCGACATGCAAAACATTGTTGGCTGGAGAGAAAAAAACAAAGACGGGTTCCAGAAGAAATACGGGGAAAAACTGACATTCACACCGATTTTTGTTGAAGCAATAGCAAAAGCCGTCAGGGATTTTCCCATGGTCAATGTTTCAGTTGACGGAACCAAAATAATTGTTCATTCAAAGGTGAATATAGGGATTGCCGTTGCCCTTCCAAGCAACAACCTTATTGTTCCCGTTGTGAGGGATGCCGGCAGCATGAACCTCCTGGGCATTACCAAAGCTGTGAACGACCTTGCAGACCGGGCCAGGAACAATAAACTGCTGCCCGACGAGATCTCCGGCGGAACGGTTTCCCTGACTAACCTGGGTTCCTTTGGCACCATCATGGGAACTCCGATCATTAACCAGCCCCAATCGGCTATCGTTGCAGTCGGGGCTATAAAAAAACGCCCGGTCGTGCTGGAGACGGAGCAGGGAGATGTGATCGCCATCAGGCCGGTCATGATCTGTTCCATCACCTTTGACCACAGGGTTATTGACGGCGCCCTCGGGGGCCGGTTCCTCAACAGCCTTTCACAGTACCTTGAACAATTTGATAACACCCAGACCATCTGATTATGGAACTCAACCTGAACCGCCCTCTTGTATTTATGGACCTGGAAACCACCGGAATTAAAGTGGCCACCGACCGTATTGTTGAATTATGCTTGCTCAGGATCAACCCCGATGGATCCAGGAAAATCAAAACCCTCAGGATCAACCCCGGGATCCCCATTCCTGCGGAAACTACTGCAATCCACGGGATCAGGGACGAAGACGTTAAAGATTGCCCGGGGTTTGCCCAGGTTGCCCCTGAGCTGGCAGCATTCATGGAAGGTTGCGACATTGCAGGCTATAACTCGAACCACTTTGATATCCCACTGATCGTTGAAGAATTCCTCAGGGCAGGGATAGACCTGGAACTGAAAGGGCGCAGGTTTGTCGATATACAGAACATTTTTCACAAAATGGAACCCAGGAACCTTTCGGCTGCATACAAGTTTTACTGCAGCAAGGAACTGGAGAACGCTCATTCTGCAGAGGCCGACACCATTGCCACGTTTGAGATCCTGAAGGCACAGCTCGACCGGTACAGCGACACGGAGTTCAAGGATAAAAAAGGCAATATCCTTAAACCGGTGATCAATGACATTAAGGCTTTAAGCGATTTCAGCTTCAATAACCGTTCGGCCGACCTGATCGGCCATGTGATTTATAATGAAAAGGACATTGAAGTTTTCAATTTCGGGAAACACAAAGGCAAGGCTGTCAGCGACGTGTTCCGCACCGAACCCTCCTATTACGACTGGATCATGAAAAGCGAATTCCCCCTGTCAACTAAAAAGGTTGTAACAGCTATAAAACTAAGGGGTTTTAATAAAGAATCGGTAAAAACTGAATTATTCTGAAGGATTTATGAAGATAATCTGTATCGGGCGCAATTATGTTGACCATATAAAGGAGCTCAACAACGCCATCCCCGGCGAACCTGTGTTTTTCCTTAAACCCGATACGGCGATGCTGATAAGGAACCGTCCGTTCTACTACCCGGCATTTTCTGACGATATTCACTATGAACTCGAGCTGGTCCTTAAAATCAACAAAGTCGGACGGCATATCCAAAAAGAATTTGCTTTATCATATTTCGACGAGATTGGCCTTGGCCTGGACATGACAGCTAGGGACCTCCAGGAAAATGCGAAAAAAAAGTCCCTGCCCTGGGCCGTTGCCAAGGGCTTTGACCAGTCGGCCCCGATCGGCAGGTTTATCCCTACAAGTCGCTTCAGTGATTTCAGAAATATCAGTTTCCACCTTGACCTCAATGGCCAGACTGTGCAAAAAGGCAATTCAGGCCTTATGATTTATTCGTTTGAAGATATCATAACCCATATCTCAAGGTATATGACGCTCAGGACCGGAGACCTCATCTTTACCGGCACACCGGCCGGTGTAGGCCCTGTTAAAATCGGGGACATACTTGAAGGGTGGATTGAAGGAGAAAAAATTCTTAAGTGCGAAATTAAGTAAACCCGCCTTTCTTACCTGAAAACGATATCCCTGATCAGTTCCCTTTCAGCGGCTTTGTTCAGTTTGGATATAAGGGGTTCTTTCATAAACATGAGTTCCTGGCGGAGGGCTGCCGAATCGACAGTCACGAATAATGTTTTATCCCTTACCTTCACGCTTGTGTGGGATGCTATCATAGGACCGCAGACCCCGGGCCAGTGATCAACAAGCTTCGTCTCTTCAAGATGATCTTCGAGCCTGTATTTCTTCAGGAACTCCTGCACTACATCCCTGAGCGGGCGGTCGTTTGATTTCATATGTCAATCCGGTATGGGAAGGCTGAAAAACTTATGATCAATTTCCATGCTGTCGAATATCCTTCGTATGCGGTCCCCGCTGGTATCAGTAATGAAAACCTGCCCGAAATTATTCTTGCTTACCAGGCTGATGAGCTGTTGTACACGCACATCATCCAGCTTGTCGAACACATCATCCAGCAATAAAACAGGTTTGTAGCCTTTGATGTTCCTGGTATAGTCGAACTGGGCAAGTTTTATCGCGACTACAAATGATTTCTGCTGTCCCTGGGATCCGAATTTTTTAACGGGGAACCCATCCAGCGTGAACTCAAGGTCATCCTTATGTATCCCGACTGTCGAGAACTGGGCTGACCTGTCACGGGAAAGGCTTTCCCTGACGAGGGTTTCCATCTGTGCATTGCAGAGCTGGGAATCGTATTTCACATCCACTTTCTCAATCCCCCCGCTGATATAGGTATAGTAATGCTGAAAGATCGGGATGAAGGCTTCCAGGAAACTGCTTCGCTTTTCGAACAGGAGTACGCCAAGCCTTATAAGCTGCCCGTCCCAGATCTCCAGCTGGGAAGAATCAAAGAAATTTTTCTCCGCGAATGATTTAAGGAGGGCATTTCGCTGGATCAGCACCTTGTTGTACTGGATCAGGTCGTCGAGATACAGCTTATCGAACTGTGAGATCACGCTGTCAATATACTTCCTCCTCACTTCCGACCCTTCATTGATAAGATCCCTGTCATAAGGAGAGATCATGACCAGCGGGAAATGCCCTATATGATCGGCAAGGCGATCGTATTCCTTTTTATTCAGCAGGAAACGTTTCCGCTGATTCTTCTTCTGAATGCACTGGACCAGGTCGGGGCTGTCGCTATTCCGCTGGAAACTGCCGTTGATGGCAAAATACTCCTGTCCATGACGGATATTCTGGGAATCGGAAGGGTTAAAATAGCTTTTGCAAAATGAAAGGTAATGAATGGCATCGAGGAGATTTGTCTTGCCCACCCCGTTATTCCCTGCAAAACAATTGATCTTGTCGGAAAAGACAAGGTCGCAATGTTCGTAATTTTTAAAATTTGAAAGCGAAAGCTTATGAAGAAACATTCCCCGAAAATAAGAACCGCAAATATACGAAGTCCTTATTTCTTCTTTGTGAATTCGGAAAGATTAACCGCAACAGTGAAATAGTTGGGATTATGTCCGCCGGCCTGCATACTGGCCCTTGTGTAACTGATATTGAACATTTTTATCCGTAGTCCGAATCCAAGGGAAAACCCTGCAAGCCCGGCTTTGCTGTACAGTTTCATTTCCTGCCTGTCGCGGTAGTTATAACCCAGGCGAACGGCAAACACCTTGGCAATTGTAATTTCACCGCCAAGGACAATATGCCGCATAAGATTATCTGCAAACTTACTGATCCCTGATTTTGACTGGGTCTGGCCCGTAATGGGGTCGGCCTGGTTCGAGGGGTTGTTCGGGTCGGTATACGAAAGATCCCATTTCTGCAGGTCTGAAAATATCTGATAAAAACGAAGCGGGATATGTTTTAACTTCTCACTGAGGCCTACCTGGATCTGAAACGGCAGGGGTTCATGGTTCCCTGCAGTGTAAGGCACGACCTGGTAGCCGATATTCCTGAAAATAAGGGAGGCATTAAATACATCATCTGTTGCCGTGTAAGTTCCTGCAACATCCACTGCAATTCCGAATGAGCGGTAAGTTTCAAGAGCCGAATAAATGAGCTTGGCATTGGCCCCGATATTGAAGTGAGGGCTCAATGGCCTTCCCCATCCTATGTTCAGGGCATATTCTGAAGCCGAGAACGTTCCGGTAATTGTCCCCGAAGCATCGGCCTGCGTAAAGCTTCCGTAAGAAATAAACTGCAATGCACCGGCAAAATTGCCGGCCTTATTAAAAGAATGTGCGAACATCACATAGCCGTAGTTTGCCGCCATGAAATTCACAAAACTGAATGCAAGGCTGTTGTTCATGTCGGCAGTTATAACCGACGGGTTGGCAAGGGCTACAGTGACATCATTATCCCTTACAGGCAAAAAATTCCCGCCAATAGATGCAACCCTTGCCGAGTTGGTCAGGTTCAGAAATTCGTAAGTCCCCGAGCTGCCGCTTTGAGCATAAAGCAGGTTTGAGTTGAACGCCAGGATAAGAGTGGAAATAAATAAGAAGCGTATAAGTCGGTACACGTTTATTAATTGATTTTAATAATTAACGAAACCCCGGGTAAATTATTTCATCCTGTTCAAGAAACTATTGGATTAGCCCCCTGCCCGACTTTTTAATCCGGTCCTGCTCAGTCAGATCCGCGACCAGCTTATCCAATATGCCGTTGATGAACTGTTTGGATTTCTGGGTGCTGAAATGCTTTGAAATTTCAATGTACTCATTCAATGAAACTTTGACAGGGATTACAGGGAAGTACAGCACTTCGGCGAGAGCCATTTTAAGGATGATGATATCGGTAAGTGCAATCCTTTCAAGTTCCCAGTTCTTGGACCTGGAACTGATCAGTTTCTCAAATTCCTCACTGTGAATAATGGTCAGGCTGAACAGCTTTCTGATAAATTCGTTGCTTTCAGCCGCTTCATCTTCATTGTCTTTGGTAAAAAGAGAAACAATATCCTCCTTATCCTTAAAATTCAAGGGCAGTATCATCATTGCCTTGATAGCAAAACCTGAAGCAACGTCAAAGTCGTCATGCCAGTGAATGCTCCTTTCCTCGCAGAGTGATCTCAGGTCGGCATTGTTGGCAACATTTTTCCTGAACAGTTTGATCAGGAAACTGCGGTCTTCCTCGAATGTGTTCTCCCCCGAATTAATGTAGGCCTGGAGGTCTTTAGAAGCCTTAAGCTTCATATAGGTTTTACGCACCAGGTCCTGTTCCTCGGTCCATGAAATGGAGTATCCGTCAATTTGTTTCCTGAGGGGCAGGTTCCCTTTAAGCATTATCAAAACCCGGTTCTGCATGAGTTTCATGCTGGGATTAAGCTCATCGGCAGTCGGATAGAATTTATTTTTTGATTCCTCCATCCTGTATTCATAGAAATGGGCAAGCTCAAACAGGAATGAGAACTGAAGGCAGAACAGCTGGTAAACCATTTCAATACTTTTCAAAAGGTTTTTTTCCGCGATCTCGATGCGGGGTTCCCCGCCCTGGAAATACGCATATAAAGCCTGAAGCACTTTAACCCTGTAATGTCGACGTCCCAGCATTTGGTGAGTTTATTATCAGTTGACGAATCGGTTGCAAAGCTAAAGAAAGAAGGCCAGAGTTTTCAAATATTATTTTTAATTTTGCGTTTACTCAATAACGAAGAAAACTATAACTAAATGCCATTTTATAATGGAAGGTACTGAAAATAAAGGGAAAGAAAGAGATGAAATCTTCTCACGGGCAATACGGGCCGGGAAGCGTACTTACTTTTTTGATGTCAAGACAACGGTTGAGGAAGAAGCGTATCTGACCATTACCGAGAGCAAACGCCGGTTTAATGATCAGGGGAAGTTTTTTTACGAAAAACATAAACTCTTTCTCTACAAGGAAGATTTTGATAAATTTTTAAACGGGCTTAACGACTCCCTTGAATTCATAAGGACCGGCAAAGCACCGGATCGCCCCGTTCCGGAAGATACATTTAATCCTTCAGATGAATCGGAAGGCAAAGACCTAAGGATGGATCGCCACTCTATTGAGTTTGAGGATCTGGCCTCCGGACCTGAGCAAACCGTTTAATTTTACAATTCAGAAAAAGGTTTGCTGCCCGCAAGGCAGCCCTGTTCCGCTATACGATAAAACTTATTAACATCGCCCCTGTTAAAGGCATTTAACTCTAAATTTGTTCCCTGATTAATATACACTATGGGTAAAGTAATCGCAATTGCCAATCAGAAGGGGGGCGTGGGGAAAACCACTACGGCTATCAACCTCGCCGCCGGGCTGGCTGTGCTTGAACATAAAACACTTCTTATTGACGCCGATCCGCAGTCAAATGCCACATCAGGAGTAGGTTTTGATCCCCGCAACATTGAAAACAGCATTTACGAGTGCATTATCGATAATGTAGATCCATTATCAATCATAGTCAACACATCCACTCCTTTTCTTGACCTGCTCCCTTCACATATCGACCTTGTTGGAGCCGAGATTGAGATGATACAGATGCCCAACCGTGAGAAGGTCATGAAGAACGCCATTGAAAAGGTGAAGTCCAATTATGATTACATTATCATCGATTGTTCCCCTTCACTCGGGCTTATCACGGTGAATGCACTTACAGCCGCCGATTCGGTCATCATCCCGGTACAGTGTGAGTATTTTGCACTCGAAGGTTTAGGGAAACTCCTTAATACCATCAAGATAGTCCAGGCCCGCCTCAACCCTGCCCTTGATATTGAGGGCATATTGCTTACGATGTACGACAACCGCCTGAACCTGTCAAAACAGGTGGTGGAAGAGGTTAAAACGCATTTCCAGCAAATGGTTTTTCACACCATCATCAACCGCAACACCAAATTGGGCGAGGCTCCGAGTTTTGGCCAGACAATTATGGTTCATGACATTAACAGTACAGGCGCAATCAACTACCTTAACCTGGCCCGTGAAATATTGCAAAATAATGAAGTGCCCGTTCAGAGTGTGGCCGGGCAGGAAATAAGCCAGTAGTATGCAAGGAAAGAAGAAGGCATTAGGAAGAGGGCTTAGCGCATTGCTGGAGGGCGGCGCTTCAGAACTCGCGGGTGAAGAATTGCTTGCCATTCCGGCAGGCCATGCAGTAGCAGCAATCCCCCTTGACCAGCTTGAAACAAACCCCTTTCAGCCCAGGTCGCAGTTTGAGGAGAAAGAGCTGGCCGAACTTGCAGTTTCGATTCAGGAACAAGGTATTATACAGCCTGTCACAGCCAGGAAGATCGGACCCGACAGGTACCAGCTGATCACAGGCGAAAGAAGGTGCAGGGCGGCAAAAATGGCAGGGCTGAGGGAGATCCCGGCCTTCATCAGGCTGGCTAATGACGAGCAGATGCTTGAAATGGCCCTCGTTGAGAACATCCAGAGGATGGACCTCAACCCTCTTGAGGTTGCCCTGAGTTTCCAGCGCCTCATTGAAGAATGCCGCATACGGCAGGAAGACCTTGGCCAGAAAGTCGGCAAAGACCGGTCTACCGTATCAAACTATATACGACTCCTGAGACTGCCTGTCGAAATCCAGGTAGCCGTAAGGGATGGTATCATCAGCATGGGGCATGCAAGGGCGCTTATCACCATAGAAGATGAGCATCAACAATTGCTTCTGCTTCAGAAAATACTGGAGAGAAAACTTTCGGTACGGCAGGTTGAAGACATGGTAAGGGACCTTCTGAAACCTTCAAAGCCTTCTTTGCCATCGGGCCCGAAACTTCTTCCGTCGCATTACCAGTATGCCCGTGAAGAGATCAGCCGGAAACTAAGGCAGGAAGTGGAAATCAGGCTGCAGAGAAAAGGGAAAGGGAGCATCCTGATCCATTTCAATTCAGAAGAAGAATTTGATAAATTGTTTTCAAAAATGAATTTTGAATGAGAATATTGCTGCTGGCGGTTGTTTTATTCTCGCTTGCCGTTTTACCTTTTAAAACAGCTAAAGCCCAAACCGACAGTATCCCTAAAGTAACGCCTGACTCCATCCTAGAGAAACAGCATTCAGCCACCAAGGCATCGATCATGTCGGCATGCCTCCCGGGGCTTGGGCAGATCTACAACCACAAAATCTGGAAAGTGCCTATAATTTATGCAGGCTTCGGCGTAATGGTCTATCTGATCGTATTCAATACCAATTATTACCTTGACTACAAATGCGCCTATATCGAGAACGTTAATGGGGACCTGAACGGGAACTACGCTTACCTTGCCAACCATTACAGTGCTTCCCAGCTTGCCTCGGCCAGGGAATATTACCGGAGGAACCTCGAAATGACATGCCTGGTAACCGCGCTATGGTACGTGCTGAATATCCTTGATGCTACCGTCGACGCCCACCTGTACACGTTCAACATCAACAAATCGCTCAGCATGAAAATCGAACCATCTGTTATCATGCCTTCTGTTGCTTCAAAACAAATGGGCGGGGGAGTTAAATTATCATTGCACTTTTAACAACGACTTATGAAGATTGCTTTACTGGGATATGGGAGAATGGGACAGGAGATCCACAGACTGGCCGAGAAACGGGGCCATGAGATCGTCCTGATCATTGATAATGATGAGGAATGGCTGGAGAAAGCCCCATCTTTAAAGGAAGCCGACGTGGCCATTGAATTCACTACCCCCGAATCGGCTGTTGACAACATTATGCATTGTTTCGAAGCCGATATCCCTGTTGTAGTAGGTACTACAGGATGGATTGAAGATATCGAAAGCATCCGCAAGACCTCGATTGAACAAAATAAAGGCCTTTTCTTTTCCCCTAATTTCAGCATAGGCGTCAATCTTTTTTTCGATCTTAACAGGTACCTCGCCTCACTTATGTCTAAATGGGAAAATTATGAGATTTCCATTGAAGAGACCCACCATATCCATAAACTTGATGCGCCAAGCGGGACAGCCATAGTACTCGCAAACGATATCATCCGCTATAATGAGAGAAAGGAAAAATGGGTTAAGGAACTCCAGGAAAATCCTGATGAAGTAGGAATTAAATCATACCGCTCGGAAGACGTACCCGGCACACATATCATAAGATACGAATCGGAAATGGATGCCATCGTCATCACCCATACAGCCAAAAACCGAAAAGGATTTGCCCTGGGGGCCCTGCTCGCGGCAGAGTGGATAAAAGGCAAACGAGGATTCTTTGAGATGAGGGATCTCCTGAATTCGCAAAAAAGTACGCCATGACCGCAAGAATCCAATGAAAACCTCGTTATTCTTATATAAACACCTGAAATGAACCTCTATATTATTTTATTAGTCCTTTTTAGCGCAGCTACTGTTGCCGGCCTTTGGGGGATCTTTGTCAAAGCCGGGGAAGCAGGCTGGAAAGTCCTCGTTCCGTTTTATAATATGTACATCTGGCTCCGGATTATCAGGAAACCCTTGTGGTGGTATGTATTCCTGCTAATCCCGTTCATCAACGTTTTTGTCATACTGCTGATGATAGTCGAGATATTGAAGTGCTTCAAAAAGTACAGCCTCCTGGAACAGGCTGCCGGTGTGATCTTCCCTTTTGCATATCTTCCCTACCTCGCTTTCTCGGAAACCCAGAAGTATTATGATCCTGACAAACTTGCCCCGGTAAAGAAAACCGCTGTAAGAGAATGGGTGGATGCCATCATATTCGCTGTTATTGCGGCAAGCATAATCCGCATTTTCTTTTTTGAGGCCTATACCATTCCAACCTCATCCATGGAGAAAACCCTTTTGGTCGGGGATTACCTTTTTGTAAGCAAGGTCAGCTACGGCCCTAAAGTTCCAAACACTCCCCTTTCATTCCCTTTTGTTCACCATACCCTTCCCCTCACCGAATCAACCAAATCCTACCTCGAATGGATCAGCCTTCCTTATTACAGGTTTCCCGGGTTCTCAACAATTAAGAATATGGATGTTGTTGTTTTCAATTATCCCGATGGGGATACCCTTTCCACGAAGCTCCAGAGCACTATGAGCTACTACCAGCTGGTAAGGCAATATGGCAGGGATGCAGTCTGGAACAATAAACAATCCATCGGAGAAATAATCGCCAGGCCGGTCGATAAACGCGAAAACTTTATCAAACGCTGCATCGGTATTCCGGGCGACACCATACGGATCATCGACAGTAAAGTGTTCATCAACGGGAAACCTGAACAAAATCCCGGGAAAAGGCAGTTCAAATATATTGTTCATACCGACGGGAACCCTATAAATACAAGAAACCTCGAAAAACTGAACATCACCGAGGCGCCTCAGATATATAACAACGGTGACTACGAACTGACCCTTTCAGATGAATCTCTTGAAGGCATCCGGCAGTTCAGCAATGTGAAATCCATTGAACTTGAGATTTCGCCTAAAGGGATATGGGATGCAAATCTTTTCCCCTTCGACTCAACTTACCGCTGGAATCTTGATAATTTCGGGCCGCTATGGATCCCGAAAGCAGGCGTAACAATCAAAATCAACACCTCCAACATCATGTTATATAAAAGGATAATCGGCGTTTTTGAAGGAAATGACCTGAAAATCAGTGACGGGAAGATCTTCATTAACGGAAAGGAAGCCGGCTCCTATACATTCCGCATGAATTATTACTGGATGATGGGCGACAATCGCCATAATTCCATGGATTCCCGTTACTGGGGTTTTGTGCCTGAAGACCATGTTGTAGGTAAAGCATCATTCGTATGGCTTTCCATGGATCCGAATAAATCACTCTTTGATGGAAAGATCCGCTGGAGCAAACTCCTCCACTTCGTTAAATAAACCCTCAGAACACCCAGGCAGGCTTATGAACAACTCCCGAACACCTCTTCTCATCATGATGATCACTGCCCTGCTGCTAGCAGCGGGAAGCCTTTTTGCCGCCCAGCCGTTTGAAGGGGTAATTAACTTTAAGATCTCCTACCCGGGCAATAAATTGACTGAAAGCCAGCTTGCTCTATTCCCAAAAGCCCTTTCAGTAATGATCAAAGGGGGAAGGTCCCGAACCGATATTTTAACCGGGGGAGGCAGCAGGGTGGAAATTACCGACCACCAGGAAAAAACAAAGATCAAACTGCTCAATATGATGGGACAGAAGTATGCCATTAAATATACCGCAGATGATATTGCCAAGGAAACAGCCAAAGAGCCGCCTGTAAAAGTTGATCTGACCGCTGAAACAAAAAATATTGCGGGTTATCTTTGCAAAAATGCCGTGATCACTGTAAATGACAAAAAAGGGAATTATAAAATTGATGTATATTACACCCCGGAACTCGGAGGGAAACAGGCAAATTTCGACAAAGGCATATACAAGGATATTGACGGTGTTCTAATGGAATTCTCAATGAGAACCCCTGAAATGACCATGCGGTTTACTGCCAGTTCGGTTGAAAAAAAAGCGGTATCCCTCAAAGAATTTGAAATCCCCCCCGATTATTCTATACTTTCAAAGGATGAATTAAAAAGTAAAATCGGGGGCAAGGAATAAAACCACATGGCAAAGCAATACAATTCTTTTAAATCCAACGCATTCAGGGAGGAACTCGATTCCGGCCAGGAAATTCCCCAGCCCGGGCCGGAAGAAAAACCCGGGTCAAAAAGAATTAAAAAAGAAAAACCTAAAAAAGAGAAACCCCCTCAAAAGGAGAAACCGCAAAAAAAGAAAAAAGAACTCACCAAGGAACAGATTGAAAGGAAAGAAAGGCGCCTGAGGGTATGGGGCCTTGCTTTCGTCCTGGTGGGAATATACCTGCTCCTCGCATTTACTTCCTATTTGCAAACCTGGAAAACCGATTACAGTTATACCGATACTGTTTTTAAACATTTTTCTATTGATGCTTTTCGTGCAGGGGACCTTAAATGTGAAAACTGGATGGGAAAAACAGGTGCACTGGTTTCCTACCTGTTTATTTCAAACTGGTTTGGCATCGCCTCTTTCCTGTTCGCTTTCGTCTTTCTGATCTGGGGTATCAAATGGCTGATCAGGCTTACTGTTATAAAGCCATGGAAAGCCATGGAATATTGTTTCTTCGGAATTATATGGCTTCCGGTATTCCTGGGACTTGTCCTTCCTACTGACCGTATCACCACAGGTGTCATTTTTACCGGGGTTTATGGTTTCCAGATGAACCTCTGGCTGCTGGATTTCCTGGGAACTTCCGGCCTGGGAATCGTACTGGGCTTTACCCTGCTGAGTTTCATGATCCTGACGTTTAATATTCCGTTCCGCTGGATGAAACCGGGAAAGCATGAGGATGATGTCAATGAAGAACTGACTGCGGATGTGGTGGTCGCTGAACCCGTTCTCACACCCAGCGAACCGGCCGATGTCCCATATGCCAACCAATTCAGGGACGAACCTGCGGAAGAAATACAACAGATCGACCTGGGCGGCCCGGCCGACAACATAGTTGAAATACCTGTTTCGGCAGGGATTGAACTTCAGATCGAACGGGTCGAGGATGATACAAAAGCAGAGAGCAAAGGCCCAATCCCACGCCAGGGCCTTGACACCCAGTATGACCCTACACTTGACCTGCCCAGTTATAAATTCCCCACCCTTGACCTCCTCAGCGATTATGGAGGGGAATCCATTGCTGTGAGGAAAGAAGAGCTCGAAGCCAACAAGGATAAAATCGTAACCACCCTTTCGCATTACGATATTAAAATAGCAAAGATCAAAGCAACTATCGGGCCTGCTGTTACCTTGTATGAAATCGTGCCGGAAGCAGGGGTCAGGATCTCCAGGATCAAAAACCTTGAGGATGACATTGCCCTGAGCCTGTCGGCTTTGGGGATACGCATCATTGCTCCTATTCCCGGCAAAGGGACTATCGGAATCGAAGTTCCCAACCAGAATCCTGAAATCGTTTCGATCAAATCACTGCTTGGGTCTGAAAAGTTTAAAAACTCTTCATTTGAACTGCCTTTCGTTCTCGGGAAAACAGTAGCAAATGAAACCTTCATTGCCGACCTGGCCAAAATGCCGCATTTACTGATGGCCGGCGCAACCGGACAGGGTAAATCGGTAGGGTTGAACACCATCATCACTTCGCTTCTTTACAAGAAGCACCCTTCACAGATCAAGTTCGTGATGATAGACCCCAAGAAAGTCGAATTAACCCTGTTTTCAAGGATTGAGAGGCATTTCCTCGCAAAGCTCCCCGATAGTGAAGAAGCAATAATTACAGATACCAAAAAAGTCATCCGCACCCTGAATTCATTGAATATAGAAATGGATACAAGGTATGACCTGCTGCGTGATGCCCAGGTAAGGAACATCAAAGAATACAACGAGAAGTTCTTTAACCGAAAGCTCAACCCCAACGACGGCCATAAGTTCCTTCCCTATATTGTACTTGTGATAGATGAATTTGCCGACCTCATCATGACTGCAGGCCGTGAAATAGAAACGCCCCTTACGCGACTTGCACAGCTGGCCCGTGCAACAGGTATCCACCTTATCATAGCCACCCAGAGGCCTTCGGTAAATATCATCACCGGGACCATTAAAGCAAATTTCCCTGCCCGTATTGCCTTCAGGGTAATTTCTAAAATAGATTCACGCACAATTCTTGACTCTTCCGGAGCCGACCAGCTGATAGGGCGGGGCGATATGCTCCTTTCCACAGGCAGCGACCTCATCAGGCTTCAATGCGCATTTGTGGATACTCCCGAGATCGAAAAGCTGACCGATTTTATAGGATCCCAGAGGGGTTATCCTGAAGCATTCTCCTTGCCCGAATACTACGATGAAGAAAACGCATCGGGAAAGGATTTCGACCCCAACGAAAGGGATGAATTTTTTACCGAAGCCGCAAGGCTGGTCGTTCAGCACCAGCATGGGTCCACCTCCCTTCTGCAGCGCAAACTTAAGCTGGGATACAACAGGGCCGGGCGTATAATCGACCAGCTTGAAGCCGCAGGAATTGTAGGTCCTTTTGAAGGCAGTAAAGCCAGGGAAGTAAGGTTTAAGGATTCCACGGCCCTCGAATCCTATCTCCAGGGTATGGGGAACCAGTAGTTCAGATATAAATAACGACACGAAACATATGAAGAAGCTTATCATTTTATTTCTCTGCCTGGCTTTTATGAATGCATACAGCCAGAAAGACCAGAAAGCAACAGAACTGCTTGACCAGGTCAGTTCAAAAACAAAAGCATACAAATCGATCAAAGCCGATTTTGCCTATAAGATGGAGAACGCCAAGGCTAAGATCAATGAGGAGAAGCAGGGCAGCCTGCTGTTGAGCGGTGACAAATACAAGATGCAGGCCAGCGGGCAGACCGTGATCTGTGACGGGAAAACGATATGGACCTACATGCCCGAATCTAACGAGGTTCAGATCAATTCGCTCGACAACAAAGACGAGGCACTTACCCCTTCCAAGCTCTTGTCGAACTACAATACCAATTTCAAATCAAAGATACTCTCCGACAAGAACAACGATCCCAATACGGTGAAAATCGAGCTGGTGCCGAATACGGTAAAGAATTTCAACCGTGCCATTCTTTCGCTCGACAAAGCGAAGCTCCAGGTCAAATCCTTTGTTATCTACGACAAAAACGGGAATATCTTTACCTATACTATCAGCCGTTTCCAGACCGATTTACCGGTGAATGCCACCGACTTCACTTTTGATGCAAAGAAATTTCCGGGGGTTGAGGTCATTGACATGAGGTAATATGGTTTTCCCCCTGACTAACGGAGTTTCCGCCCTGGGCGAACTGGCAAAATCAATCCGGCAGTCAGTAGTCAGAAGCCTTGCCCGGGCCGGTTCCGGCCACCTGGGTGGTTCCATGAGTTCGGCCGACATCCTCACAACTTTGTATTTTTCGGTAATGAGGCATGATCCTGCAAATCCTTCCTGTGAGGGGCGTGACAGGTTTATCCTTTCAATCGGGCATATAGCACCGGTACTGTATGCCACCCTGGCCGAAGCAGGATATTTCCTTAAAGAAGAACTTTTAAGCCTTCGCATGATGGGCAGCAGGCTGCAGGGCCACCCGGGCAGGGACCATGGACTTCCGGGGCTGGAGCTTTCGGCCGGCTCTCTCGGGCAAGGGCTTTCGGTGGCAACAGGCATAGCCATTGCAGCTAAAATGAACAGGCTTGACAGCCGCATATATTGCCTTTGCGGAGACGGCGAACTGCAGGAAGGTTCCGTTTGGGAAGCTGCCATGTCGGCTGCTCATTACAAACTCAATAATCTTGTGGCTGTCATCGACAGGAACGGGGTCCAGATCGACGGCAGCACTGAAACTGTTATGGGCCTTGAACCTTTGAAAAAGAAATGGGAGGCATTCGGTTGGGACACCCTTGAATGTGACGGCCATGACTTCAGGACTCTGATGAGCGCATTCCAGAAAACCAATGTTGAACAAACCCGGCCTTCGGTCATTATCGCTAAAACCATTATGGGCAAAGGTATAAAAAGCATAGAAGGCGATTACCGCTGGCATGGGAAAGCACCTTCAATGGAACAGGCGGAAGGGTTTATAAAGGAACTATCGTGACAGAGTGACAGTGTGATGAGAGACCAGTACATTAACAGGGGGAATAAGGCTACAAAGGCAGGTTTTGGCGAAGGTTTGCTGGAAGCAGGCAAGAAACATCCCGAAGTCGTTGCCATAGGCGCTGATATAACGGCCTCGGTGGGTGTTGACTTGTTTAGCTCAGCTTTCCCCGGTCGTTTCATTTCACTTGGAATTGCCGAACAGAACTGTGTGGGAGTATCGGCAGGTCTGGCATTGATGGGAAAGATCCCTGTATTTGCAACGTACGGAGTATTCTCGGCACTCAGGACAACCGACCAGATCAGGATCTCGCTTTGCTACAACAACCTTCATGTGATTATTGGCGGAGCACATGCAGGGGTTTCGGTGGGTCCCGACGGAGCGACCCACCAGGCGCTAGAAGATATTGCAGTGATGCGTGTGATGCCAAATATGACTGTTCTTTCACCCTGCGATGCAACCCAGGCCAGGCTGGCGGTTATTGCCGCAGTCGAACAATGCAAAGGCCCTGTCTATATCAGGTTCGGCAGGGAGCCCATGCCGGACTTCACTTCCACTGAACCGGGGTTTGAAGTTGGCAAGGCCCAAACCTTCCATGAAGGGGCCGATTTGGCGATCATAGCCACAGGGCATATGACCTGGGAAGCATTGCAGGCCGCCATTGAGCTTGAGAAAGAAGGGATCCATGCCAGGGTGCTGAACATACACACCATCAAACCCCTTGATGAATCTGCTTTAATCATGGCCGCAAGGGAATGCGGGGCCATTGTGACTGCCGAGGAGCACCAGGTTGCAGGCGGACTGGGATCGGCAATATCAGAAGTAATCTCGAAAAATTATCCCGTTCCGGTAGAGTTCGTTGGAATGCCCGACAGCTTTGGCGAATCAGGCCCCCCGCTTGAACTGATGAAAAAGTTCGGACTGACTGCCCAGGGCATATTGCAAAAAGCCAGAAAGGTGATTCTCCGGAAGCAATAGCAGGAAAGCATTTCTTATGCTGCCGCTGATGTTCAATGAACCTGATCGTATCCTGAAGGTGTTCACATGCCTGCAGCCCGGACTATCGGTCGCCGGTGATGTCATCAGGATATACCACCCTCTCCAGGAATAACCCGCCTGCTGGTACAGAATCCCCGGCATCGGAACGGTTTTTTGCTTCTATCACAAGTTTCAGGTCCCTCAATGACATCTTTCCGGTTCCAAGGTCAAGAAGGGTACCTACAATGGCCCTTACCATATTCCTTAAAAAACGATCAGCTGAAATGGTGAAAATAAGCAGGTTCTCGCTCCTCTCCCATCGGGCATGGCTTACTTTGCAGATCCTGGTTTTAGTATCTGAATCGACCTTGGAAAAAGAAGTAAAATCAGAATATTTCATGATGAGCTCAGCCCCCCGGTTCATCATATCGATGTCGATGGGGCCGTAATGATAATAGGATTTGTTTACAAGAAAAGGATCCTTTTCCATGCTAATATAATATTTATACGTGCGGAGGCTCGCACTGAAACGGGCATGGGCATCATTTCTTACGTGAAAAATCCGCCGTATGGCTATATCTTTCCCCAGGTAGGAATTCAGCTTAAATACAAGTTTATTAAGCTGGCTAAGGCTAAGGTCCCTTTCCAGGTCCAGGTGGGCAAAATACTCACGGGCATGCACTCCTGCATCGGTCCTCCCGCAGCCGGTGAGGCTGATGCTCTCTTTCAGCATCATGCATAAAGCATCGGAAAGTACTGTTTGTATGCTGATGGCATTTTTCTGTGCCTGCCAGCCGTGGTAGTGGGTTCCGTCATATGCCAGGCTGATAAAGTATCTCATAGTCCCCTGCTTGTTTGTTAAACCTGCCTTTTGCATTTCAAAGATAAGGACTTAATCAGATTTTAATACCTGCAACGGCAGGGAATTGTCATCAAACCGAGGGGGATCCGTGCTTTGTAAAAAAAAATATTCAATTGTTATTTTTTTAACAAAAGAAAGGTGTAATTTTGTTGACGAAAATCTGCTAGAGGTTTATTTTTTGTACAACCTATTAAAAATCAACATACAATGGCTACAAACAAAAACAGTTACATCACTGAATTAGTCGAACAGTACGGCCGAAGCCGTACAAGCCTTATGCCTATTCTGCAGGGAGTGATTGAGAAAAACAATTTTATTTCTGATCATGATATGACAGATATCGCAAGGGAACTTGATCTTTCTGCAGCCCAGGTTTACGGAACAGCAACTTTTTATTCATTTCTGGATACTGAGCCCAGAGGTGAATATATTATACGGGTTTGCAAAACCATCACATGCGATATGCACGGCAAAAAGCAGATCATCCAGACTATCGAAGACATGCTGAAGATAAAAGCGGGTGAAACGACTCCGAACAAGAAGTTCACTTTACTTGAAACCAACTGCCTTGGGTGGTGCCATGAGGGGCCGGCCATGCTGATCAACGAGAAGCCTTTTTCAGGGCTTACCCCCGAGAAAGTTCATGATATTTTAAGTGAGTACATGCATAAATAATTAAATATAAGGAGATTGACGATGTCAGAAACCAAATTGAAACGAGTTGACCTTATTTTTGGTGAATATTCCAATGTTAAGTATAAGGTACTGACCGATACCATAAAGCGCTCCAATGACGAGATCCTTGACGATCTTCTGGAATCAGGCCTTCGTGGCCGCGGTGGTGCAGGGTTCCCAACAGCTATGAAATGGAGGTTAACCGCCCAGTCACCAAGCGCTGAAAAATATGTAATTTGTAATGCCGATGAAGGAGAACCCGGGACGTTTAAAGACAGGGAGATCCTCACACGTGTTCCCAGGAAGGTATTATCGGGAATGGCTATTTGCGGCAAAGTCATCGGGGCTCAGAGGGGTTATATTTACCTCAGGGGAGAATATAAATTTCTCCTTCCCGACCTGTTGAAAGAGATCGAAATGTACAATGACCATGCAAAAAGCATTGGTCTTGATTTTCCAATTGAGATCAGGCTTGGGAGCGGTGCATACATCTGCGGAGAAGAAAGCGCACTGTTCGAATCCATGGAAGGCAATCGCGGTGAACCAAGGAACAAGCCCCCGTATCCGACAACTTCCGGTTACATGGGCAAACCAACAGTCATCAACAATGTTGAAACATTCGTTAACGTCATGATGATCATGCGTCTCGGGCCTGTCCAGTTCAAGCTTTTAGGCACAACCGATTCGCGCGGTTCAAAGGTGTTCTCCGTTTCAGGCGACACTCCCATTCCGGGCATCTACGAACTCGAACTGGGTATGCCCCTCGACCGTTTTGTAGATGAGTTCGGCGATGGAGACACCAAGGCTGTTCAGGTTGGAGGCGCTTCAGGGTTTTGCGTTCCTCGTAAAAAATTCAAGGATACTGTGATTGGTTTCGAAGGAGTTCCCACGGGAGGTTCCATGATGCTCTTTAACAGTTCCAGGTCCATGTACAATGTTCTCCATAATTATCTTGAATTCTTTGAAGAAGAATCATGCGGTCAGTGCACACCATGCCGGGTAGGCTGTCAGCAACTGCGCAAAGGCATTGAAGCTGTGAAAAAGGGTGATAAAAAATCACTCTACCTTGACCAGCTCATGAAACTTTCGGAAAGCATGAAATTAACGGCTAAGTGCGGCCTTGGCCAGTCGGTAGCCAACTCGTTCTCATCTATAGTCTATAACTTCAAAGAAGAAATGATTTACTAAAGGAGGCTCAATTATGAAAAACACTAATAAAGATATCAAAAAGCAGATCAACCTCACCATCGACGGGATAGAAGTGGGTGTTGATGAGGGGTCAACCATCCTCGAAGCTGCACGCAAACTTAATATCCACATCCCTACGCTTTGTTATCATGAAGACCTTTGCGTTGCCGGGAACTGCCGTGTTTGTGTTGTTGAACAGGAAAAAGTCAAATCGCTGCCGGCTGCATGTGCGATGCCGGTATCGGAAGGCATGGTGATCCATACCAACAGCATGAAAGTAAGGCTGGCCCGCAAGCATATTGTTGAGCTCCTTTTATCAGAGCATCATGCCGACTGCACAAAATGCTACAAGAACGGCATTTGCGAATTGCAGGGCCTGGCATCACAGATGCTGACCGGCGACCACCTCTTCCTGGACCTTGTTCCGGATCATAAATATACCATCGACATGTTCAATACGGCTATCATCAAGGATGACAGCCGTTGTATCCGTTGCCAGCGCTGCGTTAGGACCTGCGAGGAACTGCAGGCTGTAAGTGCGCTTGGTGTTGCATACCGGGGCAACCATATGAAAATCTCGACATTTTTTGAACATCCTCTCTTTGAAGTTGTTTGTACCAATTGCGGGCAGTGTGTGAACCGTTGCCCGACCGGCGCCCTGATCGAACGAAATTACATCGACCAGGTATGGGATGCCATTTATGATACCAGCAAACACGTGGTTGTTCAGACTGCCCCGGCTGTTCGCATTGCACTGGGAGAAGCACTGGGCATGGCCCCGGGAAAAATTGTTACAGGAAGAATGGTCGCAGCTTTAAAACGGCTCGGCTTCGATTCTGTTCTTGATACGGACTTTACCGCTGACCTTACTATTATAGAAGAAGGTAATGAATTGCTTTCGAGGCTTAAAAAAGCGCTGCTTGACAAAGACCCGAAAGTCTCCCTCCCGATGGCCACTTCATGTTCCCCGGGCTGGATCAAATTCATAGAACATACTTTCCCTGAATTTTTAGGCAATCTTTCAACCTGCAAATCACCCCAGCAGATGTTTGGTGCGCTGGTTAAGACCTATTATTGCCAGAAGCGCAAGCTGGATGCCAAAAATGTTGTTTCAGTATCAATCATGCCCTGTACCGCCAAGAAATTCGAGGCAAACCGTCCCGAGATGCGCTCCAGCGGGTATAAAGATGTTGACTATGTGTTAACGACCCGGGAACTTGGCATCATGATCAAACAGGCTGGTCTTGACTTCGAATCATTGCCGGAGGAACATTTCGACAGCATAATGGGCGCATCAACCGGTGCTGCCGTGATCTTTGGAACTACAGGCGGTGTAATGGAAGCTGCCATCCGTACCGTATATGAAGTTGTGACCGGGCGCGAGATCCCGTTCGAGGGTCTCAACATTACACCGGTCCGCGGTACCGAAGGCGAAGTTCGCGAAGCATCCCTTAAGATTGAGAAAGTCAAGCCCGAGTGGAGTTTCCTCGAGGGTGTTGAACTTAAATGCGTTGTTGCCAACGGTCTTGCCCATGCCAAAAAGGTTATGCAGGATGTTAAAGACGGAAAAGCCAATTATCATTTTATTGAGATCATGGCTTGCCCCGGGGGATGCCTTGGAGGAGGCGGTCAGCCGATTCCAACGAATAAAGACATCCGCACAAAAAGGAAACAGGCTATTTATGAAGAAGATATGGGAATGTCGATCCGTAAATCTCATGAGAACCCCGAAGTACAACTTATCTACAAGGAATTCCTCGGACAACCGCTCGGCCATAAATCCCATGAACTGTTACATACCCACTACACTCCCAGAAAGAGGTACTAATTTATTCACGAAAAAAAAAGAGGGCGCCCGAAAAAGCGCCCTCTTTTTATATAAAGCTGCCAAATCCCATAAGGCAGCCTTTTGCACATCACTAACGGTATGTAAAGAACGGATTGGAATTAGATTTTTGGTGAATCGGACTGTGTTTTCCCTGGTTCTGCAGGAGGAGCAGTATTCTCAGGCTGCCCTGCATTGCCTTTGTCATCGCCTGTATTAATTATGACTTTCATATTTTTGTGCTGTTTCATTCCTCCATGAGGCCGGCCGGAATGCCCGGTTCCGTTGATATAAATCACGTTGGACCCGCTCTCAAAGAAAGGACCATCTTCCAGGTCGATAATGATCCGCTTCCCGCCTTTCTTGTCAATTACTTTATAGGATTTTACCCTGCTCATAGGAATATCGCCCAGAACATCTGACAGTGATTCCCCTCGTTTCGGCATTGAAAACACCTGGGGACCGGGACCCTGCTGGTTGAAGAAACCGTGCTCAAACCCCTCGGGACATTCGGAAAGTTCAGGCATATCAGGCATCTCGAAATTATAATTAAAATCCCTGGGGAAGTCCTTCATGCAGATTGTGGGGCATCCGTTTTTGCCACGGAATTTGAACATGTATTTATGATGCCCGCTGGAATCGGTCATTACAGAATCATCCTCCGAACCAATAGTTAATTCAAGTTCTTTCATCTGTTCTTCCGCATCCTTCATGTTGGATTTTACGTCCCCGATCAGAGCTTCAATCTCCTTGCTATCCATTGCTCCTGGCGATGAGATGACTGTATCGATCTCTGTTTTCTTCCCGTTTTCTTCCCTGATAATATGAACACGGACCTTTCCGTCCTTGTCCTTGGAATCGGATTTTGCTATCACTGTTACGTTCTGCTCCTTTTTATCTTTTAAGGGAGTTGCTGTAACAATGGTGGTCAGTTTCTGCTGCTTTTTATCCTGTGCCCCGGCAGGAGAAGCAATAAAGCAGTTGATCAGTAATGCTGAAACTCCTAAAAGGACAGCAGCAGGACGGTGGTAATTGTTCATTTTCTTAAGTTTTGGTTTGACTTTACAAAAGTACTCCCGCAATATGGCCTGAAATGTTAATGAAGAGTTAAACTTGGTTAACGAAACGTTAATCTGAAGACATACACGACTTCTTTATATATTTTTGTACCATGAATAAGCGGATGTTATATACACTGATCGTCCTGATCTGCCTTTCACTCCTTGGGATCATTATTGTTCAGCTCTTCTGGATCAGCAATGCCATCCAGGTAAAGGAAGCCCAGTTCAACCGCAGCGTTAACGATGCCATGGGTGTGGTTGTGAGCAAACTTGAAACAAAAGAGAGCGTTCACCTTCTGGTCAGGACCAGTATTAACGACAGTATCAATGCGATTTTGAAGGAATACCCTGAGGAAAAGATGGCCGAATCCCGTCCTCCCAGGAAACCGGGTATGCATAAAAAAGTGTTTGCAAGGAATGTTAAAAAAGAAAAGAAAGTTATTGACAGCATAATGAAACAGTTCCAGAAGGTCACTGTGAATGTAAACCCGCTTTTCACCGAAATGAAGTTTGAGTGGAATGACAAGGAACTGAGGGAGATTGATTCCGTTATGCAATTGCAGGCCGGGGATATCCAGGATCCTCAGATTGAATACAGGTTAGAAGAGGAATTGAATTCGGTGCCTGATATGAACTTCAATGCGCCTGGGATGCCCCAGACCATACATTTTTACAATCGCGGGTTCGGGCATTCAAATATTAGCGGCTACGTGATGAAGGAGTTCCCTCCTCCCCCGCCTGGTTCTGCCTACCCTGAGGTTATGGACCGGGTTAACAGGCTTACTGAGAAAACAAGGAAGTTAAAAGACATACTCCAGAAACTGACCGTTGAATCTGCCACTAAACCCAAGCCGGTTGCTGAGAGGGTGCAGAAGGACACGCTTGAACAGATCATAAGGAAGGCACTTTATGATAAGGATATCAGGATACCTTTTGAATTTGCCGTTTACTCTCCTTCCAGCGATTCAAACCATTTTCCGGTCAGGTCGTTAAACTTCGGGCCGGAGAAGCTCGGTACCGAGCATAAGATTACACTTTTTCCCAACGATCTCATTACCAAACCCAATCAGCTCCTGCTGTTTTTCCCGAGCCAGAAGGGCCAGATCCTGAGCTCATTGTCATTATTAATGATCAGCTCGATCATCTTTACCCTGATCATCGTTTTATCGTCTGGCGCGAGCATTGTGGTCATGATACGGCAGAAAAAGATATCCGACATCAAAACGGATTTCATAAACAACATGACCCACGAATTCAAAACTCCCATTGCCACTATCTCCATTGCCGCAGATTCCATCGTAAATTCAAAAGTAATACAGGAACCCGAAAAGATACGCGGCTTCACAAGGATCATAAAAGAAGAGAACAACCGCATGAACACCCGGGTTGAACAGGTGCTCCAGATGGCCCTGCTCGACAGCCGTGATTTTAAACTGAAACCCGCACTTACCGATATGCACAGTATGATCCAGAGGGTGGTGGACCATTACCGCCTGCAAATCGAGAAGCGCGACGGGGTCCTGGCAACCACCTTTGATGCAGTAAATGCCTTTGCAGAGGTGGATGAGGACCATATGAGGAATGTCCTGCTGAATCTCCTCGATAATGCCAATAAATACTCAGGGTCAAAACCTGATATAAATGTTTTTAGTTTCAACAGGGGGGAGAAGTTTTATTTTGGTGTCGAAGATCATGGTGAAGGCATGAGTGTTGAAACCCAGAAAAAGGTCTTTGATAAATTTTTCAGGGTAACCTCAGGGAATATTCATAATATTAAAGGGTTTGGACTTGGATTAAGCTATGTGAAGGCCATAGTCCTTGCACATCATGGGGAAATCAGCCTGAAATCGGAAGTTGGTAAAGGAAGCCGCTTTGAAATAAGCCTGGCATGTGTGCCCGGGCAGGGCGAAAAAGTGGTTTATGATGGGAAGGTTTGAAGATGCAGGATGCAGGTTTAGGCGCTGCGCGCCGATAGCTGGACGGGGCTGCTTCTCAGCCGATATCCGGATGTCAAGTCATCCAGCTATCCAGCTATCCAGTCATCCAGTTATCCAGCTATCCAGTTATCCAGCTATCCAGCTATCCAGTCATCCAGTTATCCAGCTCTCTAATTAAAGAACTTATGGAAACAAAGAAAATATTACTCGTCGAAGACGACCCGAATTTCGGATCAATCATGAAGTCATATCTTGAGATGAACGATTACCAGGTAGTCCTGAAAGTTGACGGGAAGCAGGGATTGTCGGCATTTAAAGCAAACCTGTTTGATATCTGCATACTGGATGTGATGATGCCCGAAATGGATGGATTCACCCTGGCAAGGGAAATAAAGAAAGTAAATTCCAGGGTCCCTTTTATTTTCCTTACCGCTAAATCATTAAAAAGTGATATGCTGGAAGGATTTAAAACAGGAGCCGACGACTATATCACCAAGCCTTTTGATTCGGAGGTTTTACTATATAAGATTGCTGCGATCCTGAAGAGGAAATCATCCTCGGAGCAGGATACCGAGGTAAATGAATTCAGGATCGGCAAATTTGAGTTCCATTATCTCCTGAGGACGCTTACAATCGAAGGGGAAGCCCAGCAGCTCTCTCCAAAAGAGGCAAAACTGCTTCGCATGATTTGCACAGCAAAGGATGGGATTTTAATCCGTAAAGAAGCCCTTGAAACTATCTGGGGGGCCGACAATTACTTTAACGGCCGCAGCATGGATGTTTTTATTGCCAAGCTCAGGAAATACCTGAAAGCCGATCCTGGCATTGAGATTGTTAACATTCACGGGAACGGCTTCAGACTTATTATAAACCCATGACAGCAATTCCGGTTATTTTATTCTTATGATCGGTACTCAGCTCTCAGGATTGTATAAAGGAAGGCTGAAATAAAAGCAACTGCCCGAGCCTTCTTCACTGTTTACCCAGATTTTCCCATTATTTTTCACGATAAAATCTTTGCTTAAGATCAGGCCCAGCCCGGTCCCCATTTCATTATTTGTTCCTCTCGCCACCATCCTTTTTTCAATTTTAAACAGGTTATCAAGAGTTTCGGGCGACATCCCGAATCCGGTGTCCTTAACTGAAACAAGGGCTTCCTCAGAGTTTCGGGAACTCACGTTTATGGTGATGCTCCCTCCGGGAAAAGTAAATTTAATAGCATTCGAAATAAGGTTCCTGACTATGGTTGTGATCATATTGAGATCGGCCATCACCATCATCTCCTTCTCCCCCGTTTGGGTGAGCAAAATGTCTTTACTGAGTAAAGCCGATTCAAACAGAAGGACGTTTTCATGAATCACATCCAGCAAATCGATTTTTTCAGGCGAATACGGTAGCAAGCCCCTTTGAGCTCTTGCCCAGGTCAATAAATTTTCAAGCAAATCGATGGTCCTGGTGGAGGCGCTTTTAAGCCGTTTTAGCATCATCTGCCTTTCTTCATCAGAATATTCCGAATATTCGGTTGTCAACAGGTCAAGCATCCCGAGAATAACGTTGAACGGGCTCTTCAGATCATGTGCAATGATGGAAAAGAAATTATCCTTGGCTGCATTGCTGTCCTGCAGTTTTTGCTGTGACAGTTCAAGTTCACGTGTGCGCTCCGAAACTGTTGCTTCAAGCCTTGTGTTATATCGGGCGATCAGAATAAAACGACCCGCCATAATTCCGATCCCCGCCACTATTATTACTGCAAACAGCAGGAACCACCAGCGGAACCAGAAGGGTTGCCTGACAATAATGCGAGATGAATAAACAGGAGCGCACCAAATCCCGAGCGAATTCCTGGCTTTTACACAGAACCGGTATTTCCCGGGTTTAAGGTTGTTATACCTTACAGAGTTGTTCTGGTAAAAGGTCTCGCCTGACCATGTCGTATCCAGGCCTTCCAGCATATATTTATATACGACCTGTTTTTCGTCAATTAAGGAAATCGCTTTAAAGTGGAAAACAGGGTTGTTAAGGTCATGTGAAAATTCAAGCTGATTTCCCAGGGATAATGTGTCATTCCCTGCTTCAACATAAAGCAGGCTTAATATCGGGGCAGGAACTTCCTTTTGCTTATAATCAAAGTCAGGGTCATATACGGTAAGCCCGTTATTTGTACCGAACCATATCCTGTCCCTTGAATCAATGAAACCGGCACTTCGGTTTATTTCCAGCCCTGAAAGTCCCTCGGCAGTCGAAAAATGATCCAGTTTTGTACCATTCCATCTATAAACCCCGTTATCGCAGCCAAACCATAAATTTCCGGCCGGATCTTCAAGAATCAGATAAATAGGACGGGTTATGGAAAAAGGGGCTTTACAGTTTCTCTGTAATGCAGAATCCCTTACTTCATAAAGCCCTGCGGCAGTTCCGACCCATTTGCGGTTTCTTGAATCCAATAAAAAAGAAAACACGTTATTCGCAAGCGGGTTATCCCGCGACTGGTATGTCCTGGCTATGCCATCTGTGATTTCAATTAATCCCCAGGTAATAGTCGATAGAAATATGGAATTTCCCTTACCCGGGTAGATCTTTCTGATTGAAGCCCCGTGTGTCTCCTGGTATAGAATTCTTTCGAATTTTTCGCCCTTCATTTCGAACAGTCCTTCAGATGTAGCGGCATAGGTTTTACCTCCGGAAGTACAAAGTACCGAAAACGAAAATCCCTGCAAACCCCGAGATTTTGAATACCAGCGAACTGTTTTATTCTTATTAATCCTTGCGATCCCGAGAGTTGTGGCTGCAACCCACACATCCCCGGCCGCGTCCTTCGTCATATCAAGTATTCTGCATTCATTCCCTGGATCTTTCAGGGCGGGATCCAGTAAAAAGGGGGTGAACGTCTTCCCGTCATAATATGTAAGCGCCCCGTCATGTCCAAATAAGTAACGGCCGGGAGCATATTCAAGGCCGGAAGCGACCTCATCGCTGTGTAATCCGTTATACTTGTAATAACTGGCAAATCTCCTTGAAAGAATTTTTGTTATTCCCCTGAACCCTCCGATCCAGATGTTATACTCACGGTCGATAAGAACTGAGCTGCCCCCTTCGGAAATCAGGCCGTTGGCCCTCGTTAAACTCTCAATTGTCCCTCTGCTGAGATTGTAACAATACACCTTCATCAGGTTTCCAAAGTACAGTTTTCCCATGCCGTCACTCTGCATAAAACACTTTCTGCCATTTCGCTCAAGTGAAAGGACGAAATCAGTGGTTGCCAAAGTGAATTTCCCCTGTTTCAGGAAGCCAAGCCAGTTTTCTCCGGCGAGCCAAAGCACATTCCCTTCGGGGGCCATGGCAATAATGTTGCCTGAGAGATAGGGAGAAATTCCCATTATTTTTTTATTGATCAGACCGCCGGTAAAAAAAGATAATCCCTTTTCGGTTGCCAGGTATACCTTCCCCTCAAACTTTGCAATGGCATTGACATTGTTCCCGGGCAAACCTTCAGAAGTGCCAAAATGCGTCCAAAGCCCGCGCTGATACCTGAAAAGCCCTTCATTTTCAGATCCCACCAGAAGAATGGGGTCATTCCCTTCATAGAGTATTTCAAATGATGTAAAGGTGTAAAACGGGTGAACAAGCCTGGGGAAACTACCGGTAATCGTACTAAACTTTTGACCATCGTAAGTAGAGACCATTAATTGCCCGCTTTCAACAAGCGCCCAAAGTTTATTTTTTGAGTCGATTCGAAGAAATGCATAACTGGTAGGGCTCAAACCATTGGTCACATTATAATTTCTGAAGGTTATCCCGTCATACGATGAGATCCCCGACCTCCTGGCGATCCAGATAATTCCTGATGAATCCTGCTTAAGGTCATAGATCATTGAGTTTGCCAGTCCGTCGGCTTCGGTATAGGTGCGAACCGGGTAATGCTGGGCAACCATCGTCGTTCCTATAAAAAGCAAGAAAAAAATGCCCGGGAAGATATGTCTGAATAAGCAGTTAGAAGAGAACATCGAAGATTTTAATAATTTTCGCGGGGGAAGATTCCGATTCAAAGTTAATCTTTTAACTAATACACATATAGCGTTTTATTTAATTTAACATCAACATAATTTATAACCTGAAAATCCCTTTGCCCCTATTGCAGAAACCGGATTTGAAATTTTGAAAATCCCCGGCTTGATCATCGCGTTGGTTTTTATGTCATTTTATTCCATATCAGGTCAATTTGACCCCATTCATGTGTGAATTTATTAACAATGTGAAAAAAATAACATGAAAAGCTTGCACAATACTTATAAAGGACATAATTTTGCAGCCTGAAATTTCACTAAACAGGGTCAATTTTGCCCGGATCAAATAATTAAATATCTAATTTTCAAAATTATAGATATGACAAAACTGGAATCAACCAAGTCTTTAACAGAACTTCGTGAAAAGCTAAAGGCAAAAAATGCAGCTTTGTCGCAAAAAGACAATCCTCTTAGTACCATCCAGGTCAAAGTTACCATGGCAACATGCGGAATAGCTTCCGGGTCCAGGCCTGTTTACGATTATATGAAAGAGGAATTGAGCAAAAGGAACATACCTGCGAAAGTGAGCCAGGTCGGCTGCATGGGATTTTGTTACGCAGAACCAACAATTGAGATCACAATGCCGGGTAAAAAACCTGTTATGTTTGGTTTTGTAAGCATGAAGAAAGCCGACGAAATCATTGAACGGTTTATCCGCAAGGGTGAAGAGATTGAAGGAGTAATCCCTATGAATTACGAAACAGCATAAGATTGAACAGTGAACAGTGAGCAGTGAACAGTGAACAGTGAATAGTAAGATCATATAGTCACCAGTCACCAGTCACCTTCACTCAAAAAATACAGTATGGCAAAACAGATCAGAATAGCATTACGTAACTGCGGCGTCATAGACCCTGAGCGGATTGAGGATTATATCGCCCGCGATGGTTATATGGCACTTGCTACAGTTTTAACGGAGCTTACACCTGAAGCCGTTATTGAAATTTTAAAGAAATCGGGTTTAAGGGGCCGCGGTGGCGGTGGTTTCCCTGCAGGGCTAAAATGGGAGATCACACGCAAGGTACAGGCCGACCAGAAGTATGTGGTATGCAATGCCGATGAAGGCGACCCCGGTGCTTTTATGGACCGTTCCATACTTGAAGGGGATCCCCATTCGGTGCTGGAAGCCATGACCATCAATGGTTACTGCACAGGTGCATCAAAAGGATTAATTTACATCCGCGCCGAGTATCCACTGGCTGTTGAAAGGCTTAAAACCGCTATGGCCCAGTCCCGCGAAATGGGCCTGCTTGGAGACAACATCCTCGGGACAGGCTTTAACTTCGATATTGACATTCGTTATGGAGCAGGGGCGTTTGTTTGCGGGGAGGAAACCGCTCTTATCCATTCAATGGAAGGCCTTCGCGGTGAACCCACCGTAAAACCCCCCTTCCCTTCCGTGGAAGGTTACCTTAAAAAGCCCACAAACGTCAATAATGTTGAAACCTTCGCAAATGTCCCGGTCATCCTTAACAAAGGCTGGGAATGGTTTGCTTCGATCGGCACCGAGAGGTCCAAAGGCACAAAAGTATTTGCCCTTGCAGGAAAGATCAATAATGTAGGGCTGGTTGAAGTACCTATGGGCACTACCCTCCGGGAAGTCATCTATGAAATCGGCGGCGGAATACAATACGGAAAGGAATTCAAAGCAGCACAAACCGGCGGGCCTTCCGGCGGTTGCCTTACAAAAAAGCATCTCGATACGCCTATCGATTACGATAACCTTATTGCCGCCGGTTCAATGATGGGATCAGGAGGCTTGATCGTTATGGATGAAGACGACTGTATGGTCGCAATAGCCAAATTCTACCTTGAGTTTACAGTCGAGGAATCCTGTGGCAAATGCTCCCCATGCCGCATCGGGAACAAACGCCTCCATGAGATTCTAGGGAAAATCACCCAGGGCAATGGCACGATGGAAGACATCGACAAACTGCGAAACCTGGGTACAGTCATAAAGGACACTTCACTCTGCGGATTAGGGCAATCCTCCCCCAACCCTGTACTCTCAACATTAGATAACTTTTATGATGAGTACATGGAGCATGTGAAGGATAAAAAATGCCGCTCCAAAGTCTGCAAATCGCTTATGCAATACCTGGTTATTGCTGAGAAATGCATCGGATGCACGCTATGTGCACGCAACTGTCCGGTCAATGCCATCAGCGGTGAGCGTAAACAAGCCCATTTCATCGACCAGGAAAAATGCATCAAATGCGGAGCCTGCATGGAAAAATGCAAATTCAATGCAATCATTATCAATTAAGGAGGAAGGAACGTTATGAATATGGTAAAGCTGATCATTGACGGAAAAACCGCCGAAGTTCCTGAAAATACCACGCTTTTAAAGGCAGCCAAGACCGTTGGCATCGATATACCTACCCTTTGCTACTTCGAACTGAAGGACATGAACATTGAAAACCGTCCGGGCGGATGCCGCGTTTGCGTGGTTGAAGTCAAGGGAAGACGGAATCTCGCACCAGCCTGTAATACCATGGTAGCCGAGGGTATGGAAGTTTACACGCATAACATCAGGGTATTGAACGCACGCAGAACCGTTCTGGAGCTCATACTATCAGACCATCCTGCTGAATGTCTTACCTGTGCCAAATCCGGAAGTTGTGAGCTCCAGAGTATGGCACAGCAACTTGGCGTGAGAGAGATACCTTACCAGGGTGAGCAGTCGAAGTACCGCAAGGATACTTCGCCTGCCATCATCCGGGATGTGGATAAATGCATCATGTGCCGGCGGTGTGAAATGATGTGTAACGACGTTCAGACGGTTGGCGCTTTGAGCGCAGTCAACAGAGGATTTATGGCCGTTGTGGCACCTGCCTTCGAGATGAATCTCGAGAAATCTCCCTGCACTTATTGCGGACAATGTGTATCTGTTTGCCCAACCGGTGCCCTGACTGAAGTTGACCACTCGCGCAACGTTATCAATGCACTCGCAGATCCTACAAAGACAGTTGTTGTACAAACAGCACCTGCCGTCAGGGCTGCTTTAGGAGAAGAATTTGGCCTCGCGCCAGGCACCCTTGTAACGGGTAAGATGGTCGCCGCACTACGACGACTTGGATTTGACTATGTATTCGACACTGACTTCGCCGCTGACCTTACGATCATGGAAGAAGGCACCGAACTACTCGACCGTCTTACCCGTTACCTTAAGGGTGATAAGAATGTGAAACTTCCCATACTTACCTCCTGCTGCCCCGGCTGGGTTAATTTCTTCGAACACAATTTCCCCGAAATGCGCGATATCCCTTCAACGGCTAAATCGCCCCAGCAGATGTTCGGGCCCATTGCCAAGGAATATTTCGGCAAAAAACTTGGTATAGCCCGTAAAAACATGGTTGTGGTCTCCATTATGCCCTGCCTGGCTAAGAAATACGAATGCCAGCGCGATGAATTCAAGGTTGACGGAGATCCTGACGTGAATTATTCGCTTTCGACCCGTGAACTTGCCCATCTCATCAAAGCATCGAATATTGACTTTAATTCGCTGCCTGCGGATGATTTTGACAACCCCCTCGGAGAGTCTACCGGAGCCTCGGTCATTTTCGGCACAACCGGTGGTGTGATCGAAGCCGCATGCCGTACCGCTTATGAACTGTACACCGGGAAAAAACTTGAAAAGGTTGATTTCAAAGAGCTCCGCGGACTTGAAAATGTAAGGCATGCCACTATCGATTTCGACGGCTTGCCCATTAATATAGGCATAGCGCACGGATTGGGCAACGCCCGTAAACTGCTTGAAGACATACGCGACGGGAAAAGCCACTTCCACGCAATTGAGATTATGGCCTGCCCGGGAGGTTGCATTGGCGGAGGCGGGCAACCATACCACCACGGTGATTCCGAGGTAATCAAACTGAGAGCTTCAGCACTTTACCGCGAAGATGCAGGTAAACCTATCAGGAAATCACACGAAAATCCGTTCATACAGGAATTGTACAGGGAATTTCTCGGCAAACCTTGCGGGGAAATGTCACACCACCTTCTGCATACCCATTACTTTGACAAGAGTGCAGGGGTGTTTGTGGAAGAATGATAAACAGGTACCAGGTACTGGGTACTAGGCACTAGTAAACCCAGAAACCAGAACCCAGAAACCAGAAAATTATGGCCAAGATAAAATTATCGGAGAAGAAGATCCAGGAACTGAAAGATGTTTGCAAGACTTTCAATAACGATAAAGGTGAACTCATCAACGTCCTGCATAAGGCCCAAAGCTTGTTCGGCTACCTGCCGGCCGAGATCCAGGAAGTGATCGCAAAGGAACTGAATGTATCAGTAGCCCATGTTTATGGCGTCGTCACATTTTACTCTTTCTTCACCATGCAGCCAAAAGGCATTCACCCGGTTTCCATCTGCCTTGGAACAGCCTGTTATGTGCGTGGTGCCGAGAAAGTACTTGAAGAATTTAAACGACAGCTCAATATCCAGGTTGGCGAAACCACTCCCGACGGGAAGTTCTCATTAAGCTGCCTAAGGTGCGTCGGAGCATGTGGACTGGCACCGGTTGTGATGGTTGGAGAAAAAGTTTTTGGGCGTGTGGCCCCTGACGGTGTAGCCGACATCATTGCCGAATACAATACTTAAGATTGGTTTTTTGGTTAATACTTGATGCAGGCCCGCAGGAATTATTCATCTGCGGGCTTTTGCTTTTCAGAAAAACCTCATTGAGGCTTCCTTCATGAATTTTTCATCAAGAGTGCGCACAATCCGGTGTACCACCGTACGCCGTAGTTCAAGTTCCATAGGCAATGTCGGATCCTGGTGGGCCACGTTTATGTTAGTCCCAACGATGAAATGGATCTCATCGCATTCAAGGATTGCCTTTACGATCAGGTCGGCAGGGCCTTTTCCCAGTTCATAAGCCGAATTGTATTTTTTAAGCAGCTCGCTCACCTTGCTCAGGGTCAGTATCCCTTCGGTGATCAGCTCCACCCCTTCCATATGCGATACCGGTGGCAGCTCCGGATCGGTCATGACATTCTCATCAACGATCTTACGGCCCCACTCCCTGGCTATCATGTCGCCCGTTGTGGCCCCGGAAATGATCTTCCTCCCTTCAAACTGCTGAAGCAGCCCGGCCATCAGGCTGTCATTCGCAGGATCAACCGGCGGACCGCTGCAGATCATGAGCTTTCGCGGTTCCCGGTAATAAATCACGGCACAGGATATGTCATCTTTCGGGTGAAACCCGTCATTCAGGTTGGCACGGTCGATAACTTTTGACGCAAGCCGGTCGGCTGAAATATCATGTTCCTCCTGTATGGCATCGTTTAACATCATCTCCAGGTTCGCCAGCCCGAATCCAACAGGGTATTTGTCGGAACCCAGTCCCGATTGTACCACCCCGTCGGAACAAAAAATGATACGGTCTTCCTTAACAGGCTTGAAACTGGTCGTCAGGACCTCTTTCCCTGCATGCTTTACACCTTCAAGCACAACCACATTCCACTGGGGTTCAAACAGCCTTGCCCCCCTGAAAAACAGGGTTTTCGGGTTTTCATACTCCAGGATCTGGATTTCCCCGTCCACATCGATATCGGCAATGGTAAATGTCGAATAGTTCATTTCCTTCACACTGTCGACAGGCAAGGTATTCATGATAGTCGCAGCTATGGATTCCACGCTTTTATGCTCCTGGGTAAGATTTAATGCGAGAGTGGATGTGAGAGTCGCCAGGATATTGGCCTTGATGCCATGGCCCATGCCGTCGGAAAGCACAGCAATGATACGACCTTCCTCAGATATCTTCTTGGTGTAAAAAACATCCCCGCAAACCCTGGCATCGCCATGGTTCTTTTGCTTGCAAACAACCTCGATATAGAATTTCTCGTCCATGGTCAGGACTTACTTTTTATTTTGGGACTGATGCGATTCGATGATGGCATTAAGCATCTGTTCGGTCTTTGCTGCTCCTTCTCCAAGCAGGAAGGCAATCTTCTGGACCATGTCAAAATTCTGGTCTATCACTTCCTTCATGCGGGTGATGATCTGTTCTTTATACACCTCCGGCATATACATATCCCTGATGATACCGCCAACAAACTTCTTTGAACGCAACGAAAAAACCGAGACGTTCAACATGCCGTTTCCATACTGCACGTCCTTGCGCTCCACGCTCTCATCCGAAGAAAGCACAAAGGAAAAAATCTTATAAAAATGGATGGGAAGCAGGGATTTAAGGTCAGCGCCTTCCAGCCCGGGGATCACTTCATCGACCATGGCGGCCTCTTCACCCAGTATCCTTATAAATGCCTTGTTGGCATGCAAAATCCTCAGGTTTTCGTCAACAATCACAACCCCCGACACCAGCTGTTGCAGCATGGCGGAAACCAGGGCAGAGATTTCCAGCTGGCTGTCTTTTTCCTGCTTGGCTTTCTCCTCCGAAACCCTCAGGGCTTCCTGGGTCTTGGCAAGTTTCTCGTTGGTGGTGCGTAAGGTTTTTATATATTCCTGGCGGTTCCTGCCGCTGAAAATATGGCACATATCGGTAGTGGCCAGTCCCTGGGCAATGGCAATGGCAAATTCACGGCAGTTGGGATAACCGCAGGATTCACATCCAATATCATTGTCTCTCTGGTCCTGGCGGTGGATCATCTCAAGGACCTCTTCTATTTTTTCTTCCGACGGCAACGGAAGCCGCTGGTCATCGGGTATATAATCCCTGCTGAAATCCAGACCTTTAAATTCATCAATATCTCTTTGCCAGGCTTCCGGGTCAAGGGTGTTCAGCCTTTTATTCGCATAATCGGTGACCAGGGTGTGGCGCAGGAATTTCTCTCCCCCCTGGGAGGTGCCGGGTCCCATCAAACATCCGTCATCATAAAAAATATTAAAATGACGGCGGATGAGGTCAATGCGGCTGTCAAACTCCTTTACCGCACTCAGCATATTGTTGCGGCCCTCGGTCGTGATGATGTTACCACTGAGCAGGTTCTCGCTGATGTCAACTGCCTGGAGTATCCCATCGCTTATAGGATATAATGAGCCTTTGTTCCCGAGAGGGGGATCAAACTCCGAAAATTCAAGCTGGGTCTCTCTGATATTGAACTCATTGAATAACCTTCTGAGTTCTGTAAACGTCAGAACGGCATCTATCTTCCCATCGCCGGTAATCCTCAAGGCCTCATCCTTAGCTGCAATGCAGGGGCCGATGGCTACAACTTTAATCTCCTGCCCGTACCTCTGGCGGACAACCTTGGCTGTGGCGACCATGGGTGAAACGATAGGAGCTATGTTGCTGACCATCTCAGGGTAATACTTCTCGATGAAAAAGACCACGGCCGGACAGTTTGCCATAATATGGTACTTCCCTTTGAAATCTTCCAGCAGTTGCTTATATTCATTCGCAACGAGGTCTACCCCGAACGAAACCTCGGTGACGTATGCAAATCCGAGGTTCCGGATCATCTGGACAAACTTGCGGTAATCGGTAATATCGTGGAATTCCCCCGAAATGGCCGGGTCACATACAGCCGCTACTTTTTCGCCGGAAGCGATCATCTGCTTCACTTCATTTATAGAAGACCTGTAAGTGATGGCAGCGGGTGAACAAGCCATGAAACAACTTCCGCAACCGATACAGCGCTCTGGAATAATGGAAGGATACTCAGTATTTACGTCTACCCTGATGGCTTTGACCGGACAAATCCTTACACAAGAGTAACATTTAATACAATTGTCCTGATGGATTTCCAATAATGGGGATACAGTCATAATGCTCAAAAGTACAAATATATCGCCTCTTTGAAAAAGTTTCAGTTATTTTTTTACGGTTATTGGACAAGTTCATTTACTGTTTATTTATTAACAATGCTAAATTATTCACAATAAATTTTCATTATTGAAAATATTAAAGTATTTTTGTATGTTGTTGAAGACAAGATTTGTGTGATTTAGACTAAAAATTCCCAACAAACTGTAAAAGAAATTCCATGGATCATATTTTCGAAAAATACAGCCTGAAAAAACCCGAGAACCTGATCCCCCTTCTTCAGGACATCCAGAAAGAAAAAGGGTATCTCACCGATGAAATTGTAGATAAAGTATCTGATTATCTGCATATTCCAACGAACAGGATCTATGGAGTGGCCACTTTTTACGACCAGTTCCGATTCAGGCAGAGGGGGCAATACCATATTCAGGTTTGCCGCGGAACCTCATGTTATCTCTGCAGTTCTTCATCCTACCTCAAAGAGATTGAAAAATCGCTGAAAATCCAGGCAGGCTCTGTGACAAGGGACAGGAAATTCAGCCTTGAGATCGTAAACTGCATGGGCGGATGCGGCAAGTCACCGGTCATCAGGATAAATGAGAACTATTACCATCGCCTGAGTGTAAGTGATTTGTCGGAAATCATCCGTACTCTCAGAGAAAAAAAACAGTAATATGCCAGCAAAGGAAGTAAACGACAACAGGGCATTTCTGATCGAGAAAGTCATTAAAAATTATTCCGGGATATTCGACAAAGCGACTACCGAGAAGTTAGCGCTTCTCAGACGCGATAAAGTTACCCGTCCTGCGATCTATATAGGAACCGGGACATGTGGAATAATTTCAGGAGCCAGGTCCACGCTTGAGAATGTGAACAGGTATGTTGCTGAGAACAACATCAGTGCAGATGTCATTGAAGTCGGCTGCAACGGCTATTGTTCTGCAGAACCCATACTTGATGTTCAGTTACCCGGAAAAACCAGGTTATCATTCGCCAATGTGACCGCTGACAAAGTAGATGACATCCTGAGCTCAGTTCTTCATCACACTTTACTTCCCGACCAGGCATTAGGCCAGTATAAGCAGCCGGGCCAGGAAGAATGGCCAAACATCCCTTTAATTGATCAAATCCCCTGGTTCTGCAACCAGAGAAGATCCATCCTGAAAAATGCAGGGATCACCAGTCCGGTTTCAATTGACGATTACATTGTGAGGGGAGGTTATAAATCACTTTATAAGACCGTATTGAATTATCCTGCCGATAAGATCTGCGAGATCATTGACCAGAGCGAGTTAAGGGGACGCGGAGGCGGGGGGTTCCCGACGGGTAAAAAATGGAAGATCGCATTGGACACCGCGGGGGACCAGAAGTACATGATCTGCAATGCCGACGAGAGCGATCCCGGGGCATTTATGGACAGGGCAATGATTGAAAGCGACCCGCACAGGGTCCTTGAAGGAATTGCAATCGCCTCATATGCCATAGGCGCGAGCCAGGCAATAATTTATGTCAGGTCCGACTACGAGAACTCCCTGAACATCCTTAACACCGCGATCAAACAGGCAAAGGAATACGGCCTGCTGGGCGAGAACATCTTCGGCAGCGGGTTTAACCTTTCTGTTAGCGTTCGCCAGGGAGCAGGGGCTTTTGTATGCGGGGAGGAAACTGCCCTCGTAGCCAGCCTCGAGGGCCAGAGGGGACTGCCCGGTTCAAAACCACCCTACCCTGCCGAAAAAGGCCTCTGGGGACAGCCTACGGTGATAAATAATATTGAGACCATTGCCAATGTACCGGGGATCCTTGAAAACGGCCCTGCCTGGTTCAAATCACTTGGCTCAAAATCATCCAGGGGAACTAAATTGTTTTCCGTTGCCGGCAAATCTGTATCAACAGGATTCATTGAAGTGCCCATGGGGACCACTTTTTCGTCTATAATATACAATATTGCAGGGGGTGTGAAGGATGGGAATTCATTAAAAGCAGTTCATTTAGGCGGACCTGCAGGAGTATGTATCCCGCCGGCAAACCTTGATACTCCCATTGATTTTGAATCTCTCTCCGAAATAGGAGCTACCCTGGGTTTAGGCGGGCTCATCATCCTCGACGAAAAGACCTGCATGGTAAATCTTGCCAGGTATTTCATGGATTTCCTGCAAAACGAAAGTTGTGGGAAATGCATTCCCTGCAGGGAAGGGACGAGAAAGATGCTTGACATACTTGAAGGCATTACAAAAAGGCCAAAGGAAGAATCCACGCATGAGACCCTGGAACGGTTCAAGGGGGTAGTCCAGCTTGAAAGCCTGGCCGAGGTCATCCGTGACACTTCCCTGTGCGGGTTGGGACAGAATGCGCCTAACCCTGTACTGAGTTCACTGAAATGGTTCAGGGAGGAGTTTGAAGAGCATATTTTCGACAGGAGGTGTTCTGCAGGCGTATGCCATGATCTTCGTACCTTCTTTATCGATGTGGAATATTGCAACGGCTGTAATATTTGCCAGAAGAAATGCCCGGAAAACGCAATTATCGGTTCGCTCAAACAGCCACATTTTATCATAGAATCCAAATGCACCGGTTGCGGGATTTGTTTTGATGCATGTAAATTCAGCGCAATCTATTTTAAATAGAAGATTATGCTACTTAATATCGAAATAAACGGCCAGCAGGTCAATGCCAAACGGGGAGAAACCATTTTAACGGTGCTGAACCGCATTGGCGTTAAAGTCCCCACACTCTGTTACCTGAGCAGTCTTTCGCCCAGCGGGGCCTGCCGTATGTGTGTTGTTGAAGTGGAAGGATTGTCGCATCTTGTCCCTGCCTGTTCCCACCAGGTGGAGGAGTGGATGCAGATCCATACGCATTCCCCACGGGTGCTTAAAGCAAGGAAGACCCTTGTTGAACTGCTTTTGGCCAATCACCCTGATGACTGCCTGTATTGTGACAGGAACGGCAGTTGCGAACTTCAGGTTTTATCGGAAGAACTCCAGGTCAGGGATAGAAAATATATCAGCAAGCATAAACCTGTCCAGATCGATAAGGCCTGTCAGTCTATCCAGAGGGATCCGGCAAAATGTGTTCTTTGCGGACGTTGCAGCAGGGTATGCCGGGAGGTTATAGGTGTTGCGGCCATCGATGCAGTCGGGAGGGGCTCAAATACCAGGATTGGGACATCTTACAACAAAGGCCTGAACTTCACTGCCTGTGTCAAATGCGGGCAATGCATACTGGCCTGCCCTACCGGTGCGCTTACAGAGCGGAAGGCCCTTCAGACGGTGATCGAAGTCCTGGGCAATACCGAACTTTACCCTGTGGTGCAGTTTTCCCCTACGGTACCTGCAGCCATAGCCGAGGAGTTCTCATTAAAATCCAACAAGGATATTCTGAATCTTTTACGTTCTGCATTCAGGAAGATGGGGTTCAGGCAGAGTTTTGACACTTCCTTTGCTGCCGACATAAACATTATGGAAGAAGCTGCCATTTTCCTGGAACGCCAGCCTGAAAATAAAAAATTACCTTTTTTTACAAGCTGCTGCCCGTCCTGGGTCAGGTATATTGAAGTCTTCAGGCCTGAATTCAAGGACTATCTGTCACCATTGAAATCCCCTCAGCAAATCATGGGGACGGTGATCAAACAGTATATTACGAGCAGCGCCGGGGTTAAACCCGAGAAAGTATTTGTAGTCTCGGTGATGCCCTGCACTGCAAAAAAGGCTGAAGCAGAGTCAGACAATACCGGGATTAAATCAGTGGATGCTGTAATAACAATCAGGGAACTGATAAGGATCATCAGGCTTCTCGGGATCGATTTGGGGAACCTTGAAACCGAACCTTCAAACACAGCTTTCAGCCTGAGCAGTTCCTCAGGAAGGTTATTCGGTATTTCAGGAGGCCACCTCGAAGGTTTGCTTCGTACGATAAGCTTCATGAGTACCGGGCAGGACCTGAGCCCCGTTAAAATCAACGACCTGAGGGGGCTTAAGGCCCGGAAGGAAGCCAGGATTAAAATCAACAAACAAGCCGTGAATGTGGTTGCGGTCAGCGGATTGGCCAATGCCATCGCACTTCTTGATGAAATTGCCGCCGGTCGTGATGATTTACAGATCGTGGAAGTTATGGCTTGTCCAAATGGCTGTATCAATGGAGGGGGCCAGCAAATCGGCCTTGATGAAAAGAGCCTGAAAGCCAGGATGAAGGCGCTTTATGATATTGACGAAGAAGAAATGGTGAAAATGGCTCATAAAAACCCCAATGTAACTGAACTGTTCGATAAATTCCTTTCCAAACCCAATAGTGCCATGAACCGGGAAATTTTGCATAAAGATCAACCAAAACCAGCTTCGGTATGAGCCATGCATATCACAGGCAACTCGTTTTCACGGTTAAGGATAAGTGCCGTGTATGCTATACCTGCGTCAGGGAATGTCCTGTAAAGGCTATTAAAATCATAAAAACCCAGGCTGAAGTAATCAATGAACGTTGCATAGGCTGCGGGAACTGTGTAAAAGTATGCAGCCAGGGGGCAAAATATCCCCTGCGTTCAATTGATGAAGTGAACGAGCTGTTAAAGTCCGACAAAAAAATTGCGGCCTGCATTGCGCCCAGTTTCCCGGCCGAGTTCACCGATGTTCCCGATTACCGCAAACTTGTCGGAATGATCAGGTCACTTGGGTTCGATTATGTCGCAGAGGTTGCATTCGGAGCCGACATGGTGGCCAGGGAATATGAAAGCAGGATCAAGAACACAAACGGGGTCGGGCAGATCAGCTCCGACTGTCCGGCCATTGTTTATTTCATCAGGCATTACCACCCCGAGCTTACGAGCTACCTCTCACCTATTGCCTCGCCCATGCTGGCCATGACAAGGATCATGAAAAAGAAATATGGACCTGACCTGAAGGTTGTTTTCATTGGTCCCTGTTTTGCAAAAAAAGCCGAAGCAGAGGAAGTTGATGAAGTTCTTACTTTCAGGGAGCTCAGGGAGATGTTCCAGCAAAAAGGAATCATCCATGACAATTCCAATCCATCGGAATTTGATCCCCCGGTAAGCTGGAAAGGGGCTATTTTCCCTATCAGCCGGGGACTTTACTTCACCGCCAATTCCAAAGAAACCATTCCTGAAGAACAGGTCGTGATCGCTGAAGGAAGAGTGAATTTCAAGGAGGCTGTAAGAGAATTTGAAGAAGGCCTCATCAGGAACAAGAACCTGATGCTGCTCTGTTGCGAGGGATGTATCATGGGGCCGGGGACTTCGCCCGGGGGGAAACGATTTGCAAGGAGCGCTGCTGTAGGAGAATATGTAACTAAGAAACTGGCGTCGGTCGATAAGGATGAATGGGAAAGCCAGGTAAGTGAATTCAAAGATCTGGATTATTCCCAGCAATTCAGTCCCGAAGACCGCCGCTTCGAGATCCCATCCGAAGATAAAATACTTGAAGCCCTGCATGCCATGGGGAAATTTAAACCCGAAGATCATCTTAACTGCGGCACCTGCGGGTATGATACCTGTGTTGAACATGCAATTGCGATAGTGAAAGGCCTGGCTGAACCGGAAATGTGCCTACCGTTTACAATTGAGAAATTGCACGATTCAATCAATAATCTTAATGTTTCCAACGACAAACTGGCCAAAGCAAAGCAGGCGCTGAAGCAGTCGGAGAAGCTCGCCCATATGGGGCAGCTGTCGGCAGGCATAGCCCATGAGCTGAACAACCCTCTCGGTGTGATCACCATGTATTCCAATATCCTGATCGATGAATCCCCCGAAAACGATCCGGCACGTGAAGACCTGAAGCTTATTGCAGAACAGGCCGAACGTTGCAAAAAGATCGTAAGCGGCCTGCTGAACTTTGCCCGTAAAAACCAGGTGACCCTGAGTGAAACAGATGTGATCAAATTCACCAGGCATAGTATCGATTCCATAATTAAACCTGCGAACATTGAAGTTGTTTTTGAAAGCAACATCACCAATCCCCAGGCCAGGCTGGATATTGACCAGATGATGCAGGTCCTGACCAACCTTGAAAAGAATGCTGTTGAAGCAATGCCGAAAGGCGGCAGACTAACTGTTGGTGTCGAAGGAGATAACGACGAAATCCGGTTTATGATCGGAGATACCGGCACCGGCATATCAAAAAAACATATGGATAAAATATTCACTCCTTTCTTTACTACAAAGGAAATGGGCAAGGGCACCGGGCTTGGCCTTGCCCTGATATATGGAATTGTGAAAATGCATAAAGGGAAGATTAACGTGGAGTCAAATGATGATCCCGGGGAAGGGCCTACAGGAACGACGTTTACGATAACATTGCCGAGAATATGATTTCACACTACACTAAATAATTGCAGTATGACCACAAAAAAAACTATCCTGATCGTTGACGATGACCAGGATTACCTTTACCAGCTGAAAGCCAGGGTTGAATCCTTCGGATTTCAGACGCTTCTTGCCGAAAGCCAGAAAGAAGCGGAAGAACTTATTTTAAAAACAAAACCTGATCTTGCCATTCTTGACCTGATGATGGAAAACGAGGACAGCGGGTTCATCCTCTGTTATAAAATGAAGAAAAAATACCCGGAAGTCCCTATCATTATTGCAACCGGTGTCGCAGCTGAAACAGGCATCTCGTTTGACATCAACGACGAGAACAACAGGAAATGGATCAAAGCCGATCTTTTCCTTGAAAAAGGGATAAGGAAGGAAAAGCTCAAGGAGGAAATTGATAATCTGCTGATCAAAATGAACAGCTGATGTTGAAATACAGTTTTTTTCACTTATTTTTGATGTGATTTTATTAACATGTCGACTTTAAAGATTCTTGTAATTGATGATGAACCTGGCATCAGGAGCGGCATAAGCCGTATTTTGCGAAATTTCAGGGTGGATTACCCGTTCATGGAAGAAGCTTTTGACTTTGTGGTCCAGGAAGCTTCAACGGGTGAAGCCGGTATTGAACTCATTGAAACCGACAAACCCGACATTCTGCTGCTTGATAATAAATTGCCCGGCATCCAGGGAGTTGAAGTCCTGGAATACATCCGCAAAAAACAAATGAACATCATCGTTGTGATGATCACCTCGTATGCATCGCTGGAACTTGCAGTAAAGGCTACAAGTGACGGGGCATATGATTTCATCCCCAAACCGTTTACCCCTCAGGAACTGAAGTCTTCGATCGAAAACATCACGAAAAGGGTTTTCCTGAAGAAAATGACCAACAAACTTCAGGAGACCGGAAAGCAGATCAGGTTCCAGTTTCTCTCGGTCCTCTCCCATGAGCTGAAGGCACCCCTCAATTCGATTGAAGGGTACTTGCAAATGATCAGGGAAAGGCAGGCGGGCCCTCAACTGGAGAGTTATGATTACATGGTTGACCGGATGCTTGAGAGAATCAAAGGCATGAGGACACTGATTCTTGATTTGCTGGATCTTACAAAAGTCACATCGGGGAAAGGGACAAGGGACATCAGGGAAATTAATCTCGTGGATATTGCGCATACTGCGATTGATACGATGAGGCCATATTCCATCCAAAAGGATGTTAAGCTTAACCTTCACGGGAATGATGTCGTAAAAGTCATGGCCGACAACGAGGAAATGGAGATCATCTTCAACAACCTGATAAGCAATGCTATTAAATATAACAGGGAAGGCGGAACTGTAGACTGCACCATAGGTGAGGACGGAACCTGTGTTGAGATCCTTGTGGAAGATACGGGTATAGGGATCAATCCCGAGGACCTGAATAAGATCTTCGACGATTTTGTAAGAATTAAAAGCGAAAAAACCAGAAATATAACCGGCAGCGGGCTTGGGCTTGCCATTGTCAAAAAGCTGATCGACACTTATAAGGGAACTATTGAGGTTACCAGCCAGCCGGATATAGGCAGTAAATTTAAAGTCAAACTTCCAATTGAAAAACCATGTTCATAAAAAATCTACCTCACAAAACCGTCGAACGCCTAAGCCAGTATCGCCGTGCACTTTTGATGATATTATCGAAAGAAAAGACCCATGTTTTTTCTCATGAAATCGCGCAGATGCTGCATATAACTCCGGTCCAGGTGAGGCGTGACCTTATGTTGATCGGGTATTCAGGAAACCTGAGAAAAGGCTATGACATCAAGGAGCTGATCGAACTCATTGGTAAAATAATAGATTCGGAAAGAGGGCAGCGGGTCGCGGTAGTCGGCCTGGGCAACCTGGGCAAGGCTTTTATCAGCTACTTCAAGGGAAAACGCTCGAAGCTCAGCATGATTGCGGCTTTTGACATCAACCCCGAAAAGATCAACAGGGTTTTTGATGGAGTTCCTTGTTACCACATCAACCAGATGCCTGAGATCATTAAACTGAACAACATATCCATAGGGATTATTACAGTACCTTCTGAACAGGCCCCTGAGATTGCCGAATCGCTTGTGCTGTCAGGGATAAAGGGAATATTGAATTATACCCCAAAACCCCTCAATGTTCCTGCCTATGTATACCTCGAAGAATACGATATGATAACATCCCTTGAAAAGGTAGCGTTCTTCGCCAAGAAAAACGACGAACGGTTTAAGTAAAATCAAACGTGAGGATTTATAAAAATTTTGACGAAGTCGGGGAAATCCGGAATGCTGTTGTGACCACCGGTTCCTTTGACGGGGTGCACATTGGCCATAAAGTAATTTTACAGCATTTAAGGAACCATGCCGATGATATTGGCGGAGAGACGGTCCTGATTACTTTTCATCCCCACCCCAGGAAGGTTCTTTACCCTGAAACTGCGGGGAAGGACCTGTATCTCATCAATTCACAGCGTGAGAAGATCTATCTCCTTGAGAAAGCCGGGCTCGACAATCTTATAATTGTTGATTTTACCGTTGAATTCTCGAGGATCACCTCGGTGGAATTTGTAAGGAGCATCCTTTTAAACAAACTCCACGCAAGGAAGATCATCATAGGTTTCAACCACCACTTCGGGCACAACCGTGAAGGGGATTACGATGCACTGCGCAAACTGGGGTCAGAAAACGGGTTTGAAGTAGAGGAAATCCCCGAACAGGACATTCACAACGAATCAGTAAGTTCGACCAAGATCCGCAAAGCGCTTCTTGACGGGAACATGCAAAAAGCCAATGCCTATCTCGACCACTTTTATATTATAATGGGGCCTGCCAGGCCAAGTAATATCATGCTGGCCGAGATCGGATTTCCAAGTTATACCTTACAGGTGGAAGAAGACTGCAAACTGGTCCCTCCCAACGGGGTGTATGCCGTTTCGGTAAAGGGCGGCACAACGACCCAGAAAGGCATGTGTTTCGTTAAGAAAAACCATGAATCGCCTATAGATACCCTGGTGGAGGTTCATCTCACCGACAGTAACGAGCAGCTTGACAACAAAGTCCTCTCCCTGTATTTTCACAAACGTCTCAGGGAGGAGAAAACAATGTCCTCGATCGAAGACTTAAGGAAACAACTGATTATCGACAAATCCCAGATCGACGAACTTCTATTCTGATGAAAACCACCATCGACAAACAAATTAGAGTAACCTTCCTGGGTACAGGCACTTCGATAGGAGTCCCGGTCATTACCTGCGATTGCCCGGTATGCCTGTCGCCCGACCTGCATGATAAAAGGTTGCGCACTTCGGTGATGGTGGAAGTTAATGGCTCCACTTTTGTGATTGATTGCGGACCGGATTTCCGCTTGCAGATGCTGAGGGAAAATGTCAACAACCTGGATGCGGTTATTTTTACCCATGAGCACCGTGATCATATTGCAGGTCTGGATGATATCAGGGCTTTTAATTATGTATTGAATAAAAAGATAGATATTTACGGCAGCCGGCAGGTAATGGAAGCCATTCAGACCGAGTTTCCTTATATTTTCTCGGAAGCCAGGTATTTCGGCGCCCCGCAGTTGACGATCCACAACATTGACGATACCCCGTTTTCCATCAGGGATGTAGGTTTCCTGCCGATCAATGTCCTGCATGACAAACTTCCCGTTACAGGTTACCGTATCGGCGATTTCACATATATCACCGATGCATCCTATATTTCGGAAAAGGAAATTGAGAAAATTAAAGGTTCAAGGGTGATAGTTTTAAATGCCCTCAGGAATTCCAAACATGTTTCCCATTTTTCGGTGGGAGAAGCCGTGGAATTACTTACCAGGCTCCAGCCTGAAGCAGCTTACCTGACCCACCTGAGCCATTTTGTTGGCTTGCATGAAGAGGTCAACAGCAAGCTTCCCGACTTTGTAAGATTAGCGTACGACGGATTAAAACTGGCCATCTGAAATGAAAATCGACATCCTGACACTGTTTCCCGAAATGTTTGATGGCGTGTTCTCGCATTCTATCATCAAAAGGGCTAAGGAGAAGGGCCTGGCTGAAATCAATCTGTTCAACATCCGCGACTGGTCGGCAGGCAAGCATAAAACCGTTGATGATTATCCGTTCGGGGGAACCGCAGGCATGGTCATGATGATAGAGCCCATTGCACTCTGCATTGAGGATTTAAGCTCAAAAACTGTGTACGATGAAGTGATTTATCTCAGTCCCGACGGCAATCTCCTGGATCAGAAACTGGCCAACCGGCTTTCACTTAGTAAGAATCTCCTGGTCCTTTGCGGGCATTACAAAGGCATTGACGAAAGGATAAGGGAGCATTTTATAACACTTGAGATCTCGATCGGGGACTATGTTCTCTCTGGCGGCGAACTTGCAGCGGCTGTTCTCTCGGATGCCGTGGTGCGGTTGCTTCCCGGTGTGCTGAATGATGAGACCTCTGCCCTCTCCGATTCATTCCAGGATAATCTTCTCTCCCCTCCCGTATATACCCGTCCTTCAGACTTCAGGGGATGGAAGGTCCCCCCGGTCCTGTTGTCGGGGAATGATAAGGAAATAGTGAAATGGAGGCATGAACAGAGCATCGAACGGACAAAAAAACGCAGGCCGGGGTTGCTATCCGAGTAGTAATCCATGAGCCCTTTTCCAGTCTTCCAGTTATCCAGCTTTCCAACTATCCAGCTTTCCGTCATCCAAAAATAAAACCAAACAGTTTTCATTTGCAAATCAAAAAAAAGTCCTATATTTGCAAACTTTTTGTACAGAACCCCATTAATTTTATCGACGTCATGAATAGAGCTGAGATCATTAAATTTGTAGAAGATACCGTTATCGAGAAGAAGGAATATCCCAGGTTTAAAGCCGGTGATACCATTACCGTTCACTATAAAATCAAGGAAGGCAACAAGGAACGTATCCAGAATTTCCAGGGAGTTGTTCTGCAACGTTCAGGCAAAGGCATAAACGCCACTTTCACGGTGCGCAAGATCTCCGGTAACATCGGCGTTGAAAGAATTTTCCCCCTCTCCTCCCCTTTCATTGACAAGATCGATGTAAACAAACGCGGAGTGGTTCGCAGGGCAAGGATTTTCTACATGAGGGAACTCAGGGGTAAGAAAGCCCGTATCAAGGAAGAAAGGATGTAAATCCTGAAATTATACAATAAAAAAGGCCGTCTCGTTGAGCGGCCTTTTTTATTTAGTTCATCACCAGTCGGATTGTTCCGGAGTCTTGTGTTTTCAGTATTGCTAGTGCCTGAGAGTAGTTCAGGATATTTCGGATCACCGAATCACTGGGAGAAACTGTCTTCTGGTTAATCCTGGATTCTGCGGAAAAACCGTTCTCCTTTGGATTTCTGGAATTCAAAGAAAAAAGCGTAGCGTGTCTCTTCATAGGCATACCGTTGATTTTTAATGACGTTCATGTCTATTAAACGGAGATGCCCGGGGGCTTATTTTGCGAATTGAAAAATATTTTTTTATTGATGACTGGTACCTCATGCCACGTGTCACATGCCACATGGCTCATGGCTCATGGCTGGTAAATGGTGAATGGTGACTGCCGACTGCTGACTAGTTACTGTTCACACCGACAGTATGACTTCATTCTCCTTCACCAGTTTACGCAGGTTGATCAGGGCATAACGCATACGGCCGAGTGCCGTATTTATACTGACATTCGTGAGTTCCGCAATGTCCTTGAAACTCATATCTGAATAATGCCTCAGTACCAGAACTTCCTTTTGCTCCCTTGGAAGATATTCGATAAGCTTTTTTACATCCTTATGGATCTGTTCTGTAATAAGCATCTCCTCAACTGATTCAACAGGGATACGCACTTTTTCAAAGATATCGTAATCGTTGCTGTTTTCGATGAGAGGGAGGCGGTTTGATTTCCTGAAATGGTCTATGATCAGGTTATGCGCTATGCGCATGACCCATTGAATAAATTTGCCTTCTTCCTTATACTGTCCCGAACGGATAGTATTGATAACCTTGATAAAGGTATCCTGGAACAGATCCTCGGCAAGTTCCTTATCCTTAACTACCATAAGGATATAAGCAAATACTCTGCTTTTATGACGGTGGATTAGCTTTTCGAGGGCAGACTGCTGACCTGCTATATAAGCATTAATCAGCTCATGGTCACTGACTTGTGAAATCATGTCGCTTCGGTTTAGGTTTCAAAGCGTAGACGTGTGGCCGATAAAGTCCCTCCTATGGTTGTGCACCGTTTAATGGTGCCGGTTTATATTTTATTACGTTTATTACCCCGAAAGGTTTCGCAAATATAAGCAAAAAATGTAAAAAGCAAGTTTTATTCATAATTTTGCAAACCCGTTGAACTCCAGAGATGAAAACATTTAACCCTGATGCACTCGATCCCAAAGATTTTATAATAATAAAAGGCGCCAGGGTCAATAATCTCAAAAATATCAGCCTTGCCATTCCAAGGAATAAACTTGTTGTGATCACCGGGCTCTCCGGTTCCGGGAAGTCCTCCCTGGCTTTTGACACATTGTATGCCGACGGGCAGAGAAGGTATGTTGAAAGCCTCAGCGCATATGCAAGGCAGTTCCTCGGCAGGATGAGCAAACCCGATGTGGACTATATCAAAGGTATTGCGCCTGCCATTGCCATCGAACAAAAAGTGAGCACCCTGAACCCAAGATCCACTGTGGGTACATCTACGGAAATCTATGAATATATAAAGCTGCTTTTTGCCCGGATCGGGATAACATATTCACCTCTTTCAGGCGAAATGGTCAAAAGAGACACAGTGTCAGACGTGGTGGACTTTATTTTATCCCTTCCCGAACAAACCAAAGTAAGCATATACGCCCCGGTTTCGGTTGACAGGGTGAACGGAGACTTTAAGAATAAATGCAATGTCCTCCTGCAGCAAGGATTTACAAGGGTTATGATCGATGGTGAAATCATCAGGATTGAAGATGCCATGGAAATGAGCAAAAAGCCCTTTTCTTCCCTTTCGGTCCTGATTGACCGCATCATTGTAAAGCATGAGGACCAGGACCTGGCGGGCCGCCTGGCCGATTCAGTGCAGACTTCATATTTTGAAAGCCATGGATACTGTGACCTCGAATGGATCAATGAATCAGGCTCAAACCGTTCATTTTCCAACAAGTTTGAAGCCGACGGCATAGTGTTTGAAGAACCTTCGGTTAATCTTTTCAGTTTCAACAACCCTTATGGAGCCTGTAAAACATGTGAAGGGTTCGGGAGTATCATCGGCATTGACGAAGACCTTGTCGTACCGAACAAAAATCTTTCGGTATTCCAGGAAGCCATCGCCTGCTGGAGAGGCGAGAAAATGAGCGAATGGAAGAACGAACTTGTTATGAATGCTTACAAATTCGACTTCCCTGTTCATAAGCCGTTTCATGAACTTACATCTGATCAAAAGGCCCTGCTCTGGAGCGGCAATGAATATTTCCACGGTCTGAGGGAATTCTTTGCTTTCATCGAAAGCCAGAACTACAAAGTCCAGTACCGTGTGATGATGTCGAGGTACCGCGGCAAAACTGTTTGCCCCGACTGCAGGGGCACAAGGCTCAGAAAAGATGCCGCATATGTGAAGATCAACGGGCAATCGGTCCTTGACCTGGTTTTGATGCCGGTCACCGGTCTTACAGGGTTCTTCGGCAGGCTCAGACTGGATGAACATGAAAAAACCATCTCCAACCGCCTGCTGATAGAAATAAACAACCGCCTGGAGGTACTCAACGACGTTGGACTGGGATACCTTACCCTGAACCGTCTTTCTTCTTCCCTCTCGGGGGGCGAATCCCAGAGGATAAACCTGTCGACAGCCCTTGGCAGCAGCCTGGTGGGGTCAATGTATATCCTCGACGAACCCAGTATAGGCCTGCATCCAAGGGATACGCAGAGGCTTATCAAGGTCCTTATACGGCTGAGGGATCTTGGTAATACGGTTATAGTGGTTGAGCATGACGAAGAGATCATAAGGAGTGCCGATGAGATCATCGACATTGGCCCCCTGGCAGGAAGGAACGGTGGAGAGGTTGTTTTCCAGGGAAATTTCAAGTCCCTGATGAAGGATAAAAAAAGCCTTACCGGCCGCTACCTGAGCAAGGATCTGCATATAGAGGTGCCTCTGGGAAGAAGAAAATGGAAAGAATATATCCTTATCAAAGGTGCCCGAGAAAACAATCTTAAAAACATTGATGTAAAAATCCCCCTCCATGTGATCACCGCTATCACCGGGGTCAGCGGAAGCGGCAAGACCTCCCTCGTCAAACGGGTACTCTATCCAAGCCTTAAAAAGATCTTTGGGGGCTACGGGGAGAAGACCGGCAAATTCGACAGGCTCGACGGCGACATAAGCCGCATAGGTGCCGTTGAACTTGTTGATCAGAATCCTATTGGCAGGTCCTCACGTTCCAATCCGGCCACGTACATAAAAGCTTTCGATGACATACGGAGTTTGTTTGCCGACCTGCCACTGGCGAAAGCAAGGGGTTATAAACCGGGTTATTTCTCATTTAATATTGAAGGCGGAAGATGCGAGGAATGCGAGGGAGAAGGGGTTGTCAAGATAGAAATGCAATTCATGGCCGATATCTATCTTCCCTGTGAAAGTTGCAAGGGAAAGCGGTTCAGGGAGGAAGTACTGGATGTTAAACTGAGGGAAAAGAACATTGTCGACATCCTTAATATGACCGTCGACGAAGCTATTGATTTCTTTAGCCAGGAGAACCGGCATGCCGTTGAGAAGCGCATTGCTTCCAGGCTAAAGGCCCTCCAGGATGTGGGGCTGGGATACCTTCACCTGGGGCAGTCTTCTTCGACCTTATCGGGGGGCGAGGCCCAGCGCATTAAACTGGCATTCTTCCTGTCGAAGGGCAGCAATGAAAAGCCGACCCTGTTTATTTTTGACGAACCCACAACAGGCCTCCACTTTCATGACATCCACAAGCTGCTGATATCCTTTGAATCCCTGATACAGCAAGGGCATTCGGTACTGGTGATTGAACACAACCAGGAGGTTGTCAAATTTGCCGACTGGGTGATCGATCTCGGGAAAGAGGGTGGAGACCCCGGCGGATATATCGTTTACGAGGGGACTCCCGAAGGGCTTGCTGCCTGTAAGGAATCTTATACAGGATCATATCTTAAAAGCAAAATCAATTCCGATGAAAAGCATTAGTCCCGTTACGGGAGAAGTCCTTACTGAATACAGGGAACATTCTCCCGAAGAATTTTCTGCGATCATAAGCAGGGTTCATGAGAGCTGGAAATCCTGGAAGGAACAATCCTTTTCTTACAGGGCAGGTCTTTTTCTGCGGATGGCCGGGGTGATCAGGTCTGACAAAGACCGGCTTGCAAGGCTGATGACATCCGAGATGGGTAAGCTCCTGAGAGAGTCAGTGGCCGAGATTGAGAAGTGCGCCGCGGTTTGTGAATATTATGCGGCCAATGCCGAAAAGATGCTGGCGGATGAACTCATTGTATCTGATGCAGGACGGAGTCTTGTTTGCTTTCAGCCCATAGGTGTGGTCCTTGCCGTCATGCCCTGGAATTTCCCGTTCTGGCAGGTTTTCCGCTTTGCCGCCCCCTCGCTGATGGCAGGGAATGCTGCAGTACTCAAACATGCCTCGAATGTGCCCGGATGCGCCCTGGCAATTGAGGAATTATTCGTGACAGCGGGCTTCCCCGAAGATATATTCCGTACCCTGATGATCCCTGCTTCCTCGGTGGAAGCTGTTATAAACAATCCTCTGGTCAAAGCCGCAACCCTCACCGGAAGCGAGGATGCAGGAAGCAAAGTGGCATCTGCAGCGGGCCGTAATCTCAAAAAGACCGTGCTTGAACTTGGAGGAAGCGATCCGTTCATTGTCCTTGAAGATGCCGATCTTGACAAAGCGGTCGCCACTGCCATTTCATCACGTATGGTCAACCAGGGACAGACCTGCATCTCGGCTAAACGTTTCATCGTATCGGAAAAGATCCTGGCTGAATTCACAAAAAAGCTTGTCAGGCTGGTAAGCGAACTCAGGATGGGTGATCCGCTGGATCCCTCCACCCAGGTTGCCCCCCTGGCCCGTCCCGACCTGGTTGACGATATTGAAAGCCAGGTAAAAAGATCGGTGGCACAGGGAGCCAGTCTGCTTTGCGGCGGTAACAGGCCTTCCCTTCAGGGTTTCTATTATGAACCTGCCGTACTTTCCAATGTCACCCCCTGCATGCCGGTTTACAAGGAAGAGACCTTCGGACCAGTATTCACCATCCTCCCGTTCGCGACTGAAGAAGAAGCGGTGTCCATTGCAAACGATACCCGGTTCGGGCTTGCCGGGGCGGTATGGACCAAAGACCCTGAGAAAGGCGAACGCATCGCCAGGGAAGTGGAAACCGGGGCCATGTTTGTTAATGGTATGGTTAAATCGGATCCCCGCCTGCCGTTCGGGGGAGTAAAGAAATCAGGATACGGCAGGGAACTTGCTTCTTACGGCATAAAAGAGTTTGTCAATATCAAAACAATCTGGATAGCTTAAAATTTTCTTTGGGATTTTACCTGAAATTTATACCTTTGCACCCTCAAAAATGGCGGGGTAGCTCAGATGGTTAGAGCGTCGGATTCATAACCCGGAGGTCTCGAGTTCAATTCTCGATCCCGCTACATCAAAGGCCGCCTTTAAGCTGGGCGGCTTTTTTTTTACTGCCTTGAAACTTCATCATATAAATTTTCCAGTTCGGCTTCCTTTTTCCTGAGATCAAGGGATTCAGAAGCAAACTGGCGGGCAGCCTTTCCGAGTTGTTTTCTTAATGCGCTGTCCCCGGCAAGAAGAACGATAGCCCGGGTCAGTTCTTCCACATTGTTTTCCCTGACCAGCAATCCGGTTTTATGATCCTCAATGACATAGGGGATGCCTGCATGAAGAGTGCTTATCACGGGGAGCCCCGAGGCCATGGCTTCAACGATTGCCCCGGGTATGCCTTCCTTCTCACCGCTTGCCGACTGCCGGCTTGGATGGACAAAGACATCCGCAGAAGACAAAGCAGACATCTGTTCCCCTGAACCGAACTGAAGAGGCCCCATAAACCTTATCCTGTCGGAGCCGGTTTCCGATATCTGCTTCAGTATTTCATCCTCGAGCTCGCCTTTTCCATAGATAAGAAGCCTTATGGGCACGGAAGTCTTAGCAACAGCCCGGGAAAAGGCCTTAATGAGCACGTCATGGCCTTTCTTAGGGTCAAGCATGCTGATCATCAAAAAGGTGACCTCTCCCTCCTCCCTGTACTCCCCAGGCCGGCCGAAGCGGCTGGTATCAATACCATGATAATGCACCCTTATTTTCCCGGGGGGGCATCCCAGGGCAAGAAGGTCTTTCACCATGTCGGGCGACATGGCTGTGACTATCTTTACAGCCGGGTTATTGAACACATTCCTCCTGAGAAGGTACTTTCCCATGCCAAAGCCACGTGAGGGGAAGGCTGTACAGTCATGGCCGTAAAATGAGACAAGAGCGGGGATGCCGGCCGCTTTAAGCACAGGCGCAAAAAGAACGGCTTCCACCCCATAATGAATATGGGCCAGGGCGGGCTTGGTTTCCCTTAGCCGGTTTATCAGCCGCTTACGGTCATCCGCAGTAAACAATAAAAGGTGATCACACAACCATTGTCCTTTTTCAGAGCCGATCGGCGACCAGGCAGGATATTTCGAGGATATCTCGTGATACAGGGGGCTTTCATTTTTCCCGGTAAAAATCACAGTGGGTTCATATCTTATATGCTGCATGACCTGGTTCCTGACGAAGGATGTCATCGGGGGCAGGAAGTTCCGGATCATGTGTACAACCCTTGGCATATTTGGAGTATGATGGTTTCAAATGTAGAGAAATTTCATTAATCTTGCATAATCGAAAACGATGTGTATGAAAGAGGAATCCTCATTTCGAAAGAGCCTGAACTTATTTGACTCCACTGCCATTGTCATGGGGTCTATGATTGGCTCCGGGGTATTTATTGTAGGTGCCGATATCGCCAGGCAGGTCGGATCGCCGGGCTGGCTTATCATGACCTGGGTCATCACCGGCTTCCTTACTGTTTTTGCAGCCCTGAGCTATGGTGAACTTGCCGGGATGTTCCCGCATGCCGGCGGACAATACGTATACCTTCGCAAAGCTTATAATCCGCTCACCGGCTTCCTTTATGGATGGACGTTATTCCTGGTCATTCAAACCGGGACCATTGCCGCGGTGGGAATGGCTTTTGCAAAATTCACCGGGGTGCTTTTTCCGTGGGTTTCAGAAAATGTCATATGGTACCATGCCGAATTTTTAAGGTACCACTTTAAATTCGGGCCTGTCCAGATCGTTGCTATCCTGTCGATCTGCATCCTCACCTGGATTAATTTACAAGGCATAAAAGAGGGGAAAAAAGTTCAGAATGTGTTTACTTCAGGTAAGTTCCTGCTTGTAGTCGGTTTTATTTTAATAGGTTTTTTATTTGCAGCCAATTCCGATTCCATCTCGAAAAATATGGCTGTCTTCTGGAACCCGGCTGTCAAGAATGCAAGCGGACAATGGATCCCCCTTACGGGCATGGCGCTTATTGCCGCCCTCGGAATGGCCCAGGTCGGAAGCCTGTTTTCCTCCGATGCCTGGAACAACGTCACTTTCACAGCGGCCGAGGTGATCAATCCGAAGAAAAACATCCCGATGAGCCTGTTCCTGGGCACTTTTATTGTAACAGTACTCTTCATCCTTGTCAACGTGGTTTATATTGTTGTGCTGCCGCTAAGAGGGGATCCAACGGGCGCAACAGTGATGGACAAAGGGATACAATATGCTCTCCAGGACCGGCTCGCAACGGCTGCGGTACACCATGTATTCGGGATTTATGCAGCATCGGTAATGGCCTTATTCATCATGATCTCCACTTTCGGATGCAATAACGGCCTGATACTCTCGGGAGCCCGTGTATATTATGCCATGGCTGCCGACGGGGTATTCTTCAAAAAAGTCGGAACCCTTAATTCAAAAGGAGTGCCTGCTAACGGGCTGATCTTCCAGGCCGTATGGGCATCCCTGCTTTGTATCTCAGGGACCTACTCGCAGCTGCTCGATTACGTGGTCTTTGCCGTTCTCATCTTTTATGTACTTACGATTGCAGGAATATTCGTCCTCCGAAAAACAATGCCTGATGCTGAAAGGCCGTACAAGGCCTTTGGGTACCCCATAATCCCCGCCTTATATATTATACTGGCAACAAGTATCATGCTGATCCTTCTTATTTATAAACGTGAATATACGTGGCCGGGCCTTGTCATCGTTCTTCTTGGGATACCGGTGTATTTCCTCTGGAAAAAAAAGCCGGTCTAAGCGATATTACTATGGTTCATAAAATGCTTATAACGCTCGGCGCCCTCATTTTAATTTTACTGCCGGCGCTCACGAGATCACAGTGCTACCAGGGGAACACGGTATTCGGCGACGGGGAGGATATCAGTTATACCGTTCATTATAACTGGGGGCCTATCTGGGTTGATGCAGGCCTTGTCACATTTAAGGCAAAACTTGAGAAGAAGGGGGAAAAGCAGGTATGGCACCTCACGAGTTCAGGGAAAACTTATCCTTCATATGATGTATTGTTCAAGGTGAGGGACTATTATGAAACATGGGTCGATCCTGAAACATTTCACACCATTAATTTTAAAAGGTATATTTATGAAGGAGGATACACCCTGGTCAACACCCTGAATTTCGATCATGAAAAGAATAAAATCTACTCCTCCACCAAAAGCAATAATAACCCGGTAAGGTTTGATACCGTTGCAATCCAGCCCTGCGCATTTGACATGCTTGCAGCCGTGTATTTCACAAGGACCCTCGATATGGGCCATATACCCATGTACCAGAAAAAGCAGGTTTCGGTTGTCATCGACGACCAGGTTTACAATATTTTTATCAGGCCCCTTGCCAAAGAAGTTGTTGAGAATAATGACGGGAAAAGGTACCATTGCATAAAACTTTCGGCAAAGATGGTTGAAGGGACTATTTTTAAAGGAGACGAGGATGTGCTGGTATGGATTACCGATGATGAAAACCATATTCCAATATATATAGAAGCAAAGATCCTGGTTGGTACGATAAAGGCATATCTGAAGGAAGCAAAAGGCTTACGAAACCCGTTTAAATCATTGTTATGAAATTGATCGTCGACAGCGGCTCCACTAAAACCAGTTGGAGCCTGCTAGAAGGGAAGGAATACAGATCGGCCATTCACACTTCGGGGCTTAACCCTTATTTCCATACTTCCGATAGTGTTAATGCAATCCTGAAAGCGGAACTTCTCCCCTTCATAGTAACAGACCATGTTAAGGAAATAGATTTTTACGGGGCGGGATGCAGTACTGAAAAGAATGACGAACTGATCAGGGGGGCCCTGTCAGGTTTTTTTCATCATGCCGTGATTTTCGTTTACCACGACATCCTCGGGGCTGCGAGGGCCCTGTTCGGCAATACAGCCGGGATATCCTGTATCCTTGGAACAGGTTGCAACTGCTGTTATTACGACGGGAAAGAAATTTATTCCAAAGTTGATTCCCTGGGATATTTGTTTGGCGATGAAGGGGCAGGTTCATTCCTCGGAAAAACCCTGATGGCCGATTATCTCAGGAAGAAGTTGCCGGAAGACCTCAGAAATGAATTCGACAGTATTTACCGCTTATCTCTTGAAGACATCCTGAATTCCCTTTACAACCTCCCCTATCCTAACCGTTTTCTTGCATCTTTCAGCGCCTTTCTGGCTCCGAGGCAGGAACATCCTTATGTAAACAAACTGGTCAGGGATTCGTTTCTTGCGTTCTTTGACGCCCAGGTAAAGCATTATGAAGGCTACAGGAACCTGCCCGTAAGTTTTACGGGTTCAATTGCATATTATTACAGTAAGATCCTTGAAGAAGCAGCCTCGCAGGAAGGGATCCATATCGGGACCATTATTAAGGCGCCGATGGAAGGGTTGCTGAAATATCATTCGTCCTGATCGGGCATTTCCCTGACTATCATGTCGAGCATGGCCTGCACATCATCGGGCCTGAACCAGTGAATTTCCTTGTCTTTCCTGAACCAGGTCATCTGCCGCTTGGCATACCTGCGGGTGTTTGTTTTTATTTTTTCAACAGCCTCGCTGTACCTCATCTTTTCGGCAAAATGCTCGAATATTTCCTTATATCCCAAGGTATTCAGGGCATTGCAATCGCGGAACTTATACAGGTCCCTGGCTTCGTCAAGCCAGCCCCCGGCCAGCATCTGGTCAACCCTTGCGTCAATTCGTTTATTTAATTCTTCGCGGGGAAGTTCCAGCCCGATTTTCAGAACGTTAAAAGGACGTTCATGTGATTTCTGGTTACGGAGGGATGAATAGGGTAATCCGGTTGTTATACAAACTTCAAGGGCCCTGATCAGCCGTGAAGCATTGTTCAGGTCGACCGTCCCATGGTAGATAGGATCCAATGCCAGGAGCTTTTCCTGTAATGCAGCAATACCTTGCTGAGCAAGCATCTCCTTCAGTTCGGTCCTGAGCTGGGGCTCCGGGTCGGGAAGAACATCGATGCCATGGCAAACAGCATGAATATACAAGCCCGAACCTCCGGTCATTATTACTACAGGGTAAGTGTTGAAAAGGACGTCGAGACGATCGAGGGCATCTTTCTCAAACTTCGAAACATTATAGGTGTCGGTTACCAGCAAATGACCAACGAAATGATGTTGAACTACGGCAAGCTGGTCTTCAGTGGGATAGGCTGTACCTATCTTCATATCCTCGTAAAACTGTCGTGAATCTGCTGAAATGATCTCGGTCTTCAGGGCTTTAGCAAGCTCTATGGCAAGCGCTGTTTTCCCCGAAGCGGTAGGGCCGCAAACAACAACCAGCAATTTTTTTTCAATAGTCATCCGAGCCTTCCCGGTAATTGGAATACCTTTCATCGATCTGGTCCATATCGCCGAAGTCTTCCAAATGCTCCACCTGATCATCGGCACCATAACCCGAGTCCTCCCCGTCTTCAGTAGTGGCAACCTGGCTGTCGATTTCGAATTTTTCAGGAGCTTCCTCCTCAAGGATATCGGCCAGCTCGGCATCTATGCTTTTTATCTCATCGAGATCTTCTTCAATACCATCCAGCTTTGAGATTTCAGCAACATTTGGAATGGCAGGGCTGGGTTTCACTTTAACAGGCCTGACCGGGGGCGGGATATCAGTGGGTTCAGGGACGACCGGCATAACAGGCAGTTCGGCTATCTTTCTCAGTTCACCTGTCTTTCTTGTAACCCTCGGGTACGAGACCAGGGTTTCGGATTGCAGGATCTTAAACAATTCAATATGCATGGTAATAATTTCTTTACCATGGAATTCGTAATTCATCGTCTGGTGAGGATCCTCGACGTAATTCTTAATTTTTGAATCCTTCATGAGAGGCATGGTCACTGTTTCAATCACGACTTCCCCAAGATCGTCATCAAACCGCCTTACCTGCTTTTTTGTTGTTTTAAGCGTAATCTCATGCCTGATCTTATTTTTTTTATCAGTCATAAAAAAGACAGCACCACTTTGGTTCCTGAGCTCCGCCGTTTCAACCAGGAGATGGTGGAAATCCATAAAAGTCTGGTTTGGCTGGATTTCTATCTCCCTAAGAAAATCATCATGTTCATTGGCAACGACGCGGAAACGGTAAATTAACATTGTGGTATTCTTTTTCGGGGTAAAAATATAAAAATCTTAGGTATCAAGAGGTATCAATCCGTGTTTTTTACCCTCATCCAGCATCAACTGAAATGCAGCTTCGTAATCATTGGGTATACGGCCTTCAAGTATTGCCTCTGTTATCACTTCCTTGATCTCACCGATCAGCCTCGATGGCGGTATCCCGAAAGTCCTCATAATGAGTTCCCCCGAGATGGGAGGCTGCCAGTTCCTCAACCTGTCCTTCTCTTCGATTTCAACCAGTTTTCTTCTTACGGTCTCAAAGTTCTCAAGAAAATTTTTCACTTTGACCTGGTTTTTCGAAGTGATATCGGCCTCGCAAAGCAGCATCAGTTCATCCACATCGTTCCCTGCATCGAAGAGCAGCCTTCTAACAGCCGAATCGGTTACCGAATCTTCGGCAAGGACGATCGGCCTGAGGTGCAGGAGGACCATCTTTTCCACGAATTTCATTTTCTCATTCAGAGGAAGTTTCATCCTGCGGAAAATTTTTGAAACCATTTTCGAACCTTTGAAGTCATGGGCATGGAAGGTCCAGCCCGTGCCCTGGACGAATTTCTTTGTAGCCGGTTTGGCTATATCATGCAGCAGGGCCGACCATCTGAGCCAGAGGTTGCCTGAAGTTAAAGCAACATTGTCCAGTACTGCGAGGGTATGGTAAAAATTGTCCTTATGCCCTTTCCCGTCAATTGTCTCAACCCCTTTAAGCTCGATGAGCTCAGGGAATATAAGCGTTAAGAGACCCGTTTCATCAAGCATTCTGAATCCCCTTGACGGCTTCTCCGCCTGGATGATCAGATTCAGTTCATCAACCACCCTTTCCATGGAAACGATTCCCATCCTGAATGCATTCCTTGCTATCGCTTCATAACACCCTGCTTCAATAGTAAAATCAAGCTGGGTGGCGAAGCGGATGGCCCTCATCATCCGCAGAGGATCGTCAGAAAACGTTATATCAGGATCTAATGGGGTGCGGATTATTTTTTCCCCAAGGTCCCGCATCCCGTTAAAGGGATCTATCAGCTCCCCGAAGTGTGCTTTTCTCAGGTCAAAAGCCATTGCATTGATGGTAAAATCCCTTCGGTTCTGGTCATCTTCGAGGCTGCCATCCTCCACCAGGGGTTTACGGGAATCGCTGCGGTACGATTCTTTTCTTGCCCCTACGAATTCTATCTTCCAATCCCTGTACTGGATCATGGCAGTACCGAAGTTCCTGAAGAATTTAACTTCAGGTGATGGCTTCAGCTTCAAGGCAACAGCATAGGCAAAATCTATCCCGCTTCCCACCACAGCTATGTCGATGTCATTCTTGGCATCACGGCCCAAAAAACAATCCCTCACAAAACCGCCCACAACGCAGGCCATCAGGTGCAGTTCATCCGCAGATTCGGAAACTGCATGAAAAATATGATGATCGAGAAAATGTTTGAAAGTCGCCATGATATGAACCTGCGCCAAAAGTAAGAAAATTAAAAGAAAATGTTAACAATTACTCTGCAATTGCGCCTAATTGCTTACTTTTGATTCGGTTGGATGCACACACAGCCAGCCAGCTTTTAAATATATATTTACTAACAAAATTTATCATGTTACGAGGACTATTACCCCGGGAATATGCCTTTTATGATTACTTTGAAAGGCTGATGAACATTAACCTTCAGGTCAGCAGTGAGTTTCTTGCCCTGGTTAAGG